>NZ_WVQU01000001.1:0-1659825 GCF_013110575.1 Ruegeria sp. HKCCD7559 | reverse complement strand
GATCGAGCCAAAAAGCTCGGGATCACGATCAGAAAGGGACTGGGTGAAAAATCCGGTATCACGAAGATTGGCGTTCATGGGCGCTCCACATGGCTGGGTAAAAATCTTGCGGATTTCCTATCGGAAACGCCACATTCGCAAAAGGCTTAAAGCGACGATTTGGCCCGCTGCGGCGTCAAGACTGGCCTATCGGGGAAAGGTATGTTTGTTTCGGAACCAAATGTGCAGCACCGGAAACCGGAAAACATGAAAAAAAGAATCGCCTTTCTTGCCAGTGAGGTCAAAGTGGCGCAAACGGCCCGGGATATTCTGGTGTCCAAACACGGTAATGTGGCGCCCCGCGACGCAGATGTTGTGGTTGCTCTTGGGGGTGATGGCTTCATGTTGCACACTTTGTACAATGTGCAGCATCTCGATACTCCGGTTTACGGGATGAATCGCGGCACGATCGGCTTTCTGATGAATGAGTATCACGAAGACGATCTGATGGCGCGGTTGGAGGATGCCGAAGAAGAGGTTATCAACCCGTTGGCCATGCAGGCGATGGACCAATCAGGAAAACTGCACCAAGCCTTGGCGATCAACGAAGTGTCATTGCTACGCGCCGGTCCTCAGGCAGCAAGGCTCAAGATCAGCGTAGACGACCGGGTGCGCATGGCCGAATTGGTCTGTGACGGGGCATTACTTGCCACTCCTGCGGGATCGACCGCCTATAACTATTCCGCGCATGGGCCGATTGTTCCGATTGGCGCTGACGTTCTGGCCCTGACACCCATCGCGGCGTTTCGCCCACGGCGGTGGCGCGGTGCCTTGTTGCCGAAAATGGCGAAAGTCAGGTTCGATGTGGTCGAAGCTGACAAGCGACCCGTCATCGTGGCTGCTGATTCCGTTTCTTTCCCGGATATAGACTGGGTCGAGATCAGGTCGGAACCAGCCATTGCGCACCGTATCCTTTTCGACCCCGGCCATGGGTTGGAAGAGCGTCTAATATCCGAACAATTCACGTAAAATCGGCCATCTCCGAATTTTTTCTCACGCCTATGTGAAGCAGTTCACAGGAATTCCCTTAACGATTGGCTAATGTGAAATTGCCCGGAGAACACGCCAAGGTGGGAGTGAGTGGCCACCTGAACGGCGTATTCGAATGATTGCGCAGATTTTGCGCTGGCGAGGGTGGGTGGTGCTACGCTCGTCATCAGAAATCCGGGCTTATTTTAGCAGTCGGACCCCGGGTACAATGTCCCGGGGTCTATTTTTTGCAGCCGCCCTGCAACTCTGACTTCTCCCAAAGCGGCAGGCACATTTGGCCCACGCGTGCCTCGATTGCCGAGGCCGCATCCACCGCCAGATCTTCGCGCCAGCGCTGTGCTGCAATCTGAACATTGATCGGCTGTGGGCCCTTTGGCAATTCAGCCAGCCGGGCCGGGACACATGCCGCAGGCAGGCCCAGAAAGTTCATCGCATAGGAATAAACGGCGCACCCCAGAACCTCATGCACTCCGTCGGCGCCTTCGGTGTCCCGGTCAGGTTTGAAGAACGGCTGTGGCAGGAAAGGCGACAGCACCAAAGGGTAATCTTGTAAAAACAGGGACCATTCCCGCGCATAGTGGCTTCGTTTGGCCAGCATCTGAACAATCTCGGTTTCGACAATTGGCGGGAACTCCTGGAAATAGACCGCAAAGATATTCTGAATGGTTTTCGAACCGGCCGTTTCGATATCTGATTGCATGAGCGTGAGCACTTCACCCATCAGCGTACGGTAACCGATCCGACCGCATTCAAATACATCAGGCGGGTCAATCTCTTGCACCACATAACCCGCATCGGTCAGTGCGTCCCGTGCCGTGTCGAGCGCTTTTTCCACCTCGGGGTGCAGGGCATAGCCGAATGTGTTCTTGGTGAAGGCTACCTTGATGGGCGCGTCGGGATCAGGACCACGCCAGGGCATCGGCACGTGAAACGGGTCACGCGCGTCGGCGGCGATCAGGCTGGGCATGGACAGATGCAGGTCAGCAGCCGACCGGGTTATCAGACCCTGAACTGACATCGACTGCGCCAGCAAACCGCGTTCGACTTTCTGGCTTGGGTTCCACGCCGGGACACGCCCCAGCCCGGGTTTCACGGTCACGGCTCCGTTGGCCGCCGCGGGAAAGCGCAGGCTGCCGCCGATATCGTTGCCGTGGGCCAGCGCGCCGATTCCGGCCATGACCGCGACGCCAGCGCCACCGGAAGAGCCGCCGGGCGAGATATGCCGCCCCCAGGGGTTGTGCGTACGCCCATACAGCGGATTGTCCGTGTCGGCGCGGAAAGAGAACTCGGGCGTGTTGGTTCGCCCGACAACAACAGCCCCTGCCTTTAGCAGATTGCTCACAACCGGGGCGTCATCCGGTGCAATCACATCTTTCAATGCGACGACACCGTTGGTTGTGGCATGGCCTTTTTGGTCAACGTTCACCTTGATCGTGACCGGCACGCCATGCAGCGGACCCGTGGGTTTGCCGCCAGCCCGCGCATTGTCCAGCGCTTCGGCACGTTCCAACGCTTGCTCGCGCAGGTCTTCCACCACCGCATTCAAACCGGGGTTGACCTCATCCATTCGCTCGATCGAGGCCCGAACCGCCTCGGTTGCACTCAGGTCGCCGCGTCTTGTCAGGGTGGTCAGGTCTGTGGCGCTGAGACGCCAGATATCGGTGTGTGTCATGGGTCCTCACTGTCTTAACGTGACAGTAGAGGGGCTGCTTCCGGTTGCAAGAGAAGACAAAAAATGGGCGGCTAATGCCGCCCCTCGGGTTACTTGGCGTAACCGATTGTCTGCAAGGCCTCTTTGATCTCGTCAAGAATGGCTGGATCATCGATCGTTGCAGGCATTTTGTAATCCTGACCGTCTGCAATCGACACCATCG
The DNA here is from genome assembly GCF_013110575.1 of Ruegeria sp. HKCCD7559. Taxonomy (NCBI): domain Bacteria; kingdom Pseudomonadati; phylum Pseudomonadota; class Alphaproteobacteria; order Rhodobacterales; family Roseobacteraceae; genus Ruegeria; species Ruegeria sp. HKCCD7559. The sequence continues at coordinate 1,656,922 of NZ_WVQU01000001.1, read as the reverse complement.
TACCCCGCAGGATTTTACCCGAACGTGTCTTGGGCAACCTGTCGACGACGACGGCCAGTTTAAAGGCCGCCACCGGGCCGATCTTTTCCCGCACCATCTTGACGACCTCCTGAACCACGTCGCCATGATCCCGATCAGCGCCGGCATTCAGGCACAGGAACCCAACGGGCATCTGACCTTTAAGCTGATCCGATACGCCGATCACCGCGCATTCCGCGACGTCCGGGTGAGCGGCAAGCACTTCCTCCATCCCCCCGGTCGACAGGCGGTGACCCGCGACGTTGATGACATCATCGGTGCGGGCCATAATGTAAAGATATCCGTCCTCGTCGATCATGCCGGCATCGCCGGTTTCATAATACCCGGGGAAATGCTCCAGATATGACTTCCGGAACCGTTCTTCGGCGTTCCACAAGGTCGGCAGGGTGCCCGGAGGCAATGGCAGTTTGACCGCGATGGCCCCCAGTTCGCCGGCTTTCATTGGGTGGCCGCCTTCGTCGAGAATTTGCACATCATAGCCGGGCATCGGTTTCGCGGGCGAACCCAGCTTAATCGGAAGCTCTTCGATACCCAGCGGATTTCCTGCGATGGCCCATCCGGTTTCGGTCTGCCACCAATGGTCGATCACCGGAACCTTCAGCGCATCCTGCGCCCAGATGATGGTGTCGGGGTCAGCCCGTTCCCCCGCAAGATACAGTGCCCGCAGATGAGACAGATCGTACTTGGCGATCAATTCGCCTTTGGGGTCTTCTCGTTTCACGGCACGGATCGCCGTAGGGGCGGTGAAGAAGCTTTTAACCTTGTGTTCCGAGATCACGCGCCAGAAGGTTCCCGCATCAGGGGTGCCGACCGGTTTGCCTTCGAACACAATCGTCGTGTTGCCGTGGATCAGGGGGGCATAGCAGATATAGGAATGTCCAACGACCCAACCCACATCGGAGGCCGCCCAGAATACATCACCGGGATCAACGTCATAGATGTTCTTCATGGTCCAGTTCAGTGCCACCAGATGTCCGGCAGTGGGACGCACGACACCCTTGGGTGCCCCCGTGGTGCCCGATGTGTACAGGATGTAGGCCGGATCATTGCCGTCGACGGGAACACATTCCGCCGGTTCGACACCGTACTGGAACCCGTGCCAGTTGTAGTCGCGCCCTTCGATCAGCTGCGCAACTTCCTGTTCGCGCTGAAAGATGACGCAGAAATCCGGCTTGTGCTTGGCAAGTTCGATGGCACCGTCCAGAAGCGGCTTGTAGTGTACGACCCGGCCAGGTTCCATACCGCAGGACGCTGCAATGACGGCTTTGGGTTTGGCGTCGTCGATACGGACCGCCAGTTCGTTGCTGGCAAATCCGCCGAACACAACGGAATGCACAGCGCCCAGACGTGCGCAGGCCAGCATCGCCTCAAGCGCCTCGGGGATCATCGGCATGTAGATGATGACGCGGTCACCTTTCTCGATACCTTTCGCCCGCAGCGCGCCGGCAAGATTGGCCACGCGGTTGCGCAGCTCGACATAGGAAATCTCGCGCTTGGTATGGGTGATCGGGCTGTCATAGATGATGGCTGTCTGCTCGCCGCGCCCGTTTTCCACGTGGCGGTCCACGGCGTTCCAGCAGGTATTGACCCGTGCGTCGCTGAACCATTCATACAAAGGCGCGTTGTCGTCGAACAGAGCTTTGCTGGGTTCTTTGACCCAATCGATCCCCTTGGCGGCGTCCATCCAGAACGCCTCGGGGTCTTTCTTCCAACTGTCATAAACGTCCTGATACGCCATCTCGTCCTCCTCACAACGACTTGGTCTTTGTGTTAGGACCCAGAAAACTATCGGGCAAGCGCGTCAAATGACGACGCGTCAGTTTATCGCAAAATATTTGCAGTAATTCGCGCAACAGCTTGCAAATTTTTGCAAACATCTTTTCCAGCATTGGATTTTCTGCGCCAAAAAGGCCATTTTGCAAACTTGCAAATTCGACTGTGCAAAAGATCACGTCCGAGGCGACTCGGCGCAAAGCCAATTCACCATTCTTTCGTGTGCCCCATGGCTCCCAAGGAGAAGCAACCACATATAGCAGTCAAAAGGTGAGAATTGTGTTAACCGCACCCCTGTGGGGATGCGGTGCAGGGCGTGGGGCGGCCGGCTTACCCGTAATGCGCCACCGGTGTCCCCGCGATGGCAGCCATGTTCAGCAAACCGCGTGCGGTAATGGACGGGGTGACGATGTGCGCCTTGTTGCCCATTCCCATCAGAATGGGGCCAACTTCGATCCCGTCCGCTTTCATTTTCAGGATATTGCGCACGCCGCTGGCCGCATCCGCATGAGCAAAGATCAGCACATTTGCCGCGCCCTGTAGGCGAGAACCCGGAAAAATCCGTGCCCGAAGATCCGAATCAAGGGCCGCATCCAGGTTCATTTCGCCTTCATAGACAAAGTCGCGCGGTTTCTGGTCCAGGATGTCCAATGCAGCGCGCAGGCGCTTTCCCGATCCTTCTGCCTGATTGCCGAATTGTGATTGCGAACAGAATGCGATCTTGGGTTCGATCCCAAATCGGCGAACATGCCGCGCGGCGCCAATGGTGGATTCCGCCAGTTCTTCGGGTGTCGGCAATTGCCGGACATGCGTATCGGCGATGAACAGGGGGCCGTCTTCCAAAATCATCAGCGACAACGCGCCGTGCGGACGCAGGTTTCCATCGTCAAGCACCTGTTCAACATAATTCAGATGCCAGCGATACTCGCCGAACGTGCCGCAGATCAGGCTGTCAGCCTCGCCCCGATGCACCATAATCGCGCCGATGGCGGTTGTATTTGTGCGCATGATCGCCTTGGCCAGATCCGGGGTCACACCTCGGCGCTGCATGATCTGATGATACGAGTTCCAGTAATCGTAATAACGCGGATCGTTTTCCGGGTTCACGATCTGGCAGTCTGTGCCCGGGCGAATGGTCAGGCCCAGTTTTTCGCATCGGGATTCGATGACTTCGGGGCGTCCGATCAGGATCGGTGTTTCCGTTGTTTCCTCAAGAATGGCCTGTGCAGCCCGCAGCACCCTTTCATCTTCGCCTTCGGCAAATACGATGCGACGGGATGCGACGGCCGCGGCCTCGAATACGGGGCGCATCAAAAGCGCCGACTTGAAAACAGACTGGTTGAGTTTTTCCTTATAGGCCTCAAGATCCTTGATGGGGCGCTTTGCGACGCCGCTTTCCATGGCTGCCTTGGCAACGGAAGACGAGACGACACCCACCAAACGCGGATCAAAAGGTTTCGGAATCAGGTAATCCGGCCCAAAGGTCAGTTGCTCGCCCTTGTAGGCGGCTGCGGCCTCGGCGCTTGTCGTCGCGCGGGCCATTTCCGCAATGCCGTCAACGCAGGCGATCTGCATTGCGTCATTGATCTCGGTGGCGCCCACATCCAGAGCGCCCCGGAAGATAAACGGAAAGCACAATACGTTGTTGACCTGATTGGGAAAATCGCTGCGCCCCGTGGCGATGATCGCGTCCGGTGCAACCTCACGCGCGGCCTGAGGCAGAATTTCTGGCGTTGGGTTGGCCAGTGCGAAGATGATCGGACGATCGGCCATTTTCTGAACCATTTCAGGCTTCAGGACATTCGGGCCACTCAGGCCCAGAAACAGATCCGCATCGCCGATTACATCATCCAGAGTCCGCAATTCCGTTTTCTGCGCAAACTGCGACTTGTGCGGGTTCATATCCTCGGCGCGCCCCTCGTAGACGAGCCCGTGAATATCGCACAGCCAGATGTTTTCCTGTTTCACACCCAGTTTCACCAGCATGTTCAGGCAGGCAATCCCCGCAGCCCCGCCGCCGGTTGATACGACTTTGATGTCCGCAAAGGATTTCCCCGCCACATGCAAAGCGTTCTTGGCCGCAGCCCCGACGACAATTGCGGTTCCGTGCTGATCGTCGTGAAAAACGGGAATGTTCATGCGCTCGCGGCACAGCTTTTCGACAATGAAACAATCCGGTGCCTTGATGTCTTCCAGGTTGATGGCCCCGAATGTCGGTTCTAGTGCGCAGACGATATCCGCCAGCTTTTCCGGATCAGGCTGGTCTACTTCGATATCAAAACAGTCAATACCAGCGAATTTTTTGAACAGGACGGCTTTGCCCTCCATCACTGGTTTCGAGGCCAGCGCCCCGATATTGCCCAGACCAAGAACCGCGGTGCCGTTGGATACCACGGCGACAAGGTTGCCGCGCGCCGTGTACTTTTCCGCGTTTGCGGCGTCGGCTTTGATTTCAAGGCTGGCCTCGGCCACGCCGGGCGAATAGGCGCGCGCCAGATCGCGACCGTTGGCCATCGGTTTCGTGGCCTTGATCTCAAGTTTTCCGGGTTTCGGATGGGCGTGATAGTCAAGCGCGGCCTGTCGCAGGCTGGGGGTGTCAGACATTGAAGTTTCAGTTCCCTCTTAGAATTTGATTTAACATTAAACTATTCGTCCAAGCTTGGCTACGTTGCGTAATTTTGCCGACGTGGCGCAGTTGCACACCCGAAATGGGTTGAATTTTGACATATTTTTTTTACATCTAGGCAACTTTGCGAAACGAACAAACACTCAGGCAAGACGAAGCAGTAATGACTTTCAAGGCAAATGATCAGGTCGATGGCCTGTTTTCCGGTTCTGTGTCGGATACCGGAGTTGTGCGGCTAATCCTTTGGTTTGCGGTGCTGTCAGGTGTTGTGCTTCTTGGTGCTGTTGGCATCTGGCCAGAACAGGCACTGGTTTTCAATCAGGAAGGCGGGTTGTTTGAAACAATTTCCGCCGCGTGTTTGTTTGCAGCAGGTGTGGCGGCTTTGTGGCGATATCCAGGTGTCACCCGGCTGTATATCGGGCTGACATTCCTGTTGTTGGCCGAGCGTGAGCTGGAAGCAGGCGTTTATCCTGAAGGCAGTTTGCCGTTCCTGATCCTTGACGGTCTGGATGTGGTGCTGGACGTCACTCTGGTCAGGGTCGTTCTGGCCTGCGTTGTTCTGGGCGGTGTCATCTGGCATGGGATCCCGACGGGATGGTGTGCTGTCAAACAGCGCGCGTCTTTTCTGATCGTGTTCATTGCGGCCGGCTGTCTTGCCGTCATCGCTCAGCTTCTTGAAGAATTCACCGGTCTGCACGGCCAAGCTTTGTCGTCAGTTGTGAAGACGCGCCTTTTTGTGATGGAAGAAACGCTCGAGATGTTCTTTTCGATTGGCATTTTGGCCTCTGTTCTGATCGGATGGTCAAAATCGAATTCTGACGAGACATCTCATGACAAAGACATACGTGCCTTCCCGGACCCAAGCTGAATTCCGGTTGCCTACCCAGGAAATTCGAAACGACATCCCCTTTTATACCAAGGTGTTGGGGATGCAGATGGACATGATCTATCCCGCGGACGATCCGCGCGTCGCAGTGTTTTCGGGGCACGGTCTGCGGCTGCGGATTGAAAAAGACGCGCCCGAAGCTCCGGGAACATTGCGCATCCTGACAGATGACCCGGAAAGCTTTGCAGATGGCCAACGCGTTCTTGTCGCGCCGAATGGGACCCGGATCGAAATCGAAGAGCGTAATCCGCCGCTGGTGATGCCTGAAACAGTTCATTCCTTTGTGGTGCGCAGGCTCAAGGATCAGGCGCCATGGATCATCGGTCGGGCGGGGATGCACTATCGCGATCTGGTGCCGGATCGTCTGGGTGGATCGATCATCGCCAGCCATATCCGCATCCCGGACGGGGGCCCGGTGCCCGATATGGTGCATTTTCACAAAGTCGGGTTCCAGCTGATATTCTGCATTCATGGCTGGGTGGATGTCGTCTACGAGGATCAGGGAGAGAAAATGCGCCTGACCGCAGGGGATTGCTTTATCCAGCCGCCGGAAATTCGTCACCGCGTGCTCGAGGCGTCAGACAATGTTCAGGTCATCGAGATAGGTGTGCCAGCGGAACATGTCACGGAAATCGACCATGATATGCAGCTTCCCACGCCGCATTTTCGCCCGGACCGTGAATGGCAGGGGCAGCGCTTTGTCTACAACCAGGCCAAGGATGCTGAATGGGTGCCATTCCGTCTTCCAGGTTACATCTGCCGCGATACGACAATTGCCGAGAACACCAAAGGGGTCGCTGGCGTCCAGGTCGTACGCAAAGGGCAGGGCGATACCGAATGGGCCAGTCACGATACGGACATTCACTTTACCTTCGTGATGGACGGGGCGGTAACACTGGAAGGCGAGGGGCGCGAGCCCTACCGGCTGGAGCAAGGAGATGCCTTTGTCATCCCGCCCGGGATGCGCACGCGCTTGTCCTCGCCCTCGGACAACATCGAGTTGCTGGAAGTAACCTTGCCCGGTACGTTCACGACAACACTGGGCTGACTGAAAAACACTGGCTGGGGGCTTCAATTCCTCGGCCTTTTTACGTAACGATCCAAATTTCTGACCAGATGATCAAAAAACGGGGAATCGCCATGTCGCTCAAAGACGCTGCCTTGTCAGTCCGCGAAAACGCCTATGCGCCTTATTCGAATTTCAAGGTTGGCGCAGCGCTTCGGACTTCGACGGGTCAGATCTTTTCCGGGTGCAACGTTGAAAACGTGGCCTATCCCGAAGGCACTTGTGCCGAGGCCGGCGCAATTGCCGCGATGGTCGCCGCAGGTGAGCAGGAACTGACCGAGGTCTATGTGGTCGCCTCCAGCCCTCAGCCTGTGCCGCCTTGCGGTGGGTGTCGCCAGAAACTGGCCGAGTTTGGCAAGCGCGACGTTAAGGTTACTCTGGCAACCGTGGACGGTGCTGAATTTAAGACAACCATCGGGGATTTGTTGCCGGGCGCATTCGACGCGTCTCATATGGAGGATGTCTGAACGCATGGATGCCCGCTCGATCATAGCAAAACTGCGCAGGCAGGAGGTGCCCGGTCGCGAGGAGCTGACCTGGTTTGCGCAGGGGCTTGCGGATGGAAGCGTCAGCGACGCGCAGGCCGGGGCATTCGCCATGGCTGTCTGCATGGGCGGATTGGGCCCTCGGGGGCGTGCGGATCTGACGATTGCGATGCGCGACAGCGGTGACGTTCTGACGTGGGACGTGGACGGGCCGGTGATCGACAAGCACTCGACCGGAGGGGTCGGGGATAGCGTCAGTCTGGTTCTTGCTCCGGCGCTGGCGGAATGTGGGGCGTATGTCCCAATGATCTCGGGCCGGGGTCTTGGGCATACCGGCGGAACGCTGGACAAGCTAGAGGCGATACCGGGAGTCAGCACTCAGATCGGGCAAGACCGCCTTGCGCAGATTTTACGCGATACCGGCGCGGCCATCGTCGGGGCGACCGGCCAGATCGCGCCGGCAGACAAGCGCCTTTATGCGGTGCGGGATGTGACCGCGACGGTCGAGAGCCTGGATCTGATCACGGCGTCGATCCTGTCCAAAAAACTGGCCGCCAGCCCGGACGCGCTGGTTCTGGATGTCAAAACCGGCAGCGGTGCTTTCATGAAAACGATGGAAGATGCCCGCAAATTGGCCACCGCATTGACCGAGACAGCAAACGCAGCAGGCTGCCGCACGTCGGCGGTGATCACGGATATGAACCAACCATTGGCCCCGGCGTTGGGGAATGCCTTGGAAATCGCGGAAGTGATGAAGGTGCTGACCACGTCGAATGCGTCCCCTTTGGCAGACATTTCCGCCGAGCTGGGGGGGGTCCTGCTGACCGATGCAGGAATGTGCGGAACGGTTGAGGAAGGGCGTGAGAAGATCTTTGAAACCATCCGTGACGGCCGCGCTGCCGAACGGTTCGGGCGTATGATGGCAGCGGTTGGTGGCCCGGTTCAGTTTGTCGATACCTGGGCCCGCTTCCTGCCTGAGGCGAATGTCATCCAAGAGGTTCCGGCCCCGCAGGACGGCTTCATCTCGGCCGTTGACGGAGAAGCTCTGGGTCTTGCCGTGGTTGCGCTGGGCGGTGGCCGTCAGGTCGAAAGTGATGAGATCGACCCCGCCGTCGGAATATCCAGTGTTCTTCGGCTTGGGGATCGCGTGTCAAAAGGCGCGCCGATTGCAGTGATCCATGCTGCTCGGGAAGATGCCGCGCGCCGAGCAGCTGAAACCGTGCTGAGCGCGATTGAGATCAGCGGTATGGCTCCGACGTTTCCGGATCTGATCCACGAAAGGATCAGCGTATGAGCCGTGCATTTCTCGTCGTCATGGACTCCGTTGGAATAGGCGGTGCGCCTGATGCCGATCGTTTTTTCAATGGCGACGTCCCGGATAGTGGGGCAAATACGCTGGCCCATATCGCGCAGGCCTGTGCCTTAGGGCGGGCCGAAGACGGGCGCTCGGGCCCTTTGATCCTGCCGACCCTCGATGCGCTGGGTTTGGGTGCGGCTGCGCGACTGGCGTCTGGGGACGCAACCCCCGGATTGAACGCGAAACCCAATGGGCTGTGGGGCTGCGCGCGCGAGCATTCGCCCGGCAAAGACACGCCCTCGGGCCACTGGGAACTGGCAGGTCTGCCGGTGCCGTGGGATTGGCACTATTTCCCCGATACTGTTCCGGCTTTTCCCGCGGGCCTGAGCCGCGCAGCGGCCCAGGCCGCCGGGACCGAAGGCATCCTTGGCGATTGCCATGCCTCGGGCACGGCGATCATCGCCGAACTGGGTGCCGAGCATATGCGAACCGGCTGGCCGATCTGCTACACCTCAGCCGACAGTGTGTTTCAGATCGCAGCCCATGAAGAGAGTTTCGGACTGGACCGTTTGCTGGGTATGTGCCGCGCACTTGCACCGCGCTTGCACAAGATGAAAGTGGGCCGTGTCATTGCGCGCCCCTTTGTCGGCTCGCCAGAGGCGGGATTCGAACGGACTGCCAACCGCAAGGATTTCGCCATTCTGCCGCCCGCACCGGTTCTGACCAATTGGGTGCAGGATGCCGGGCGGAAGGTGCACGCGGTGGGCAAGATCGGCGACATCTTTTCCATGCAGGGTATCGACACGCTGCGCAAAGGGTCGGACGCTGAACTCATGCGGCACCTTTCAGAGCTGGTGGATGACGCCGAACAGGGCAGCCTGACTTTTGCCAACTTTGTTGAATTCGATAGTCTTTACGGCCACCGCCGCGATATCAGCGGTTATGCCCGAGCATTGGAATGGTTCGATCACGAGATCGGCAAGATTCTGGCCAGGCTGCGCCCCGACGACCTGTTGTTGTTGACCGCCGATCATGGCAATGATCCCAGCTGGACCGGGACAGATCACACACGTGAACAAGTGCCGGTTCTGATTTCCGGGTCGGGCACGGGGCAGATCGGCCAGGTGGACTTTGCCGATATTGCCGCCAGCATCGCCCACCACCTGAACATTCCGGCGCAAGGGCCGGGAAGGAACTTTCTATGAGCGTCGCCGATCTGCCGAAAATAGAACTGCACCTGCATCACGAAGGCGCCGCGCCACCGGCATTCATACGTCAGCTTGCGCATGAAAAACGAGTGGATCTGAGCGGTATCTTCAAGCCGGACGGATCCTATGATTTCCGAGATTTCGCGCATTTCCTGAATGTGTATGAAGCTGCTTGCGAAGTCCTGAAGACGCCCGAAGACTTCCGGCGGCTGACATTGGCCATTCTTGAAGAAAGCGCCAAAAACGGTGTCGTCTATTCTGAGACTTTTCTGAGCCCCGATTTTTGTGGCGGCGGCGACCTGCACGCCTGGCGGGACTATCTGAACGCCATTCAGGACGCGGCGGACGAGGCCGAGCGCAAGTTTGACATCACCCTGCGCGGCGTCATTACTTGTGTTCGCCATTTCGGCCCCGATCAAGCCAAGCGCAGCGCCTATTGCGCGGCAGAGACTGCGGGCGACTGGATCACCGGTTTTGGCATGGGTGGCAATGAATCCGTTGGCACTCAGGGCGATTTCAAATGGGCGTTTGACTGCGCGCGCGAGGCCGGCCTGCGGCTGACGACACATGCCGGTGAGTTTGGAGGCCCTCAAAGCGTGCGCGATGCCGTCCGCGATCTGGGGGTCGAGCGCATCGGGCACGGTGTTCGCGCCATCGAGGATCCGGACCTTGTTCGCGAATTGGTCGACCGGGACATCACTCTTGAGGTCTGTCCGGGATCGAATGTGGTTTTGGGGCTTTTCCCGGATTTTGCGACACATCCAATCGCGGCCTTGCGTGATGCGGGCGTGAAGGTCACCGTCTCAACGGATGACCCGCCATTTTTTCACACGACCATGCGGCGGGAATATGAAATGCTGAACGCAGCTTTCGGCTGGGAGGCCGAAGATTTTGCGGCCCTGAACGAAACCGCCCTGGAAGCGGCCTTTTGCGATGACGCTACCCGTGCGCGGGTCAAGAAAAGACTGGAGAAAACATGAGCGAACATCTGACCATCGTCGATCACCCTCTGGTGCAACACAAACTGACGCTCATGCGGGACAAGGGCACTTCGACCGCCGTGTTCCGGCAGTTGCTGCGCGAAATAACGCTGCTGCTGGCCTATGAGGTCACGCGCGACATTCCCCTGACCACGCGTAATATCGAAACGCCGATGGAAGAGATGGACGCTCCCATACTGGCGGGCAAGAAAATGGCGCTGGTGTCGATCCTGCGTGCCGGAAACGGAATGCTGGATGGGGTGCTGGAGCTTGTTCCCTCTGCGCGTGTCGGCTTTGTCGGTCTGTATCGCGACGAAGAAACGCTGAAGCCCGTGCAGTATTACTTCAAGGCACCCGAGAGCCTGAAAGACCGTTTGGTTATCGCGGTGGATCCGATGCTGGCCACCGGCAACAGCTCGGCCGCGGCGATTGACCTGCTGAAAGAGGCGGGGGCGACGGATATCCGGTTTCTGTGCCTGTTGGCCGCGCCGGAAGGTGTGGCGCGTATGAAAGAGGCGCACCCGGATGTGCACATCGTCACTGCCGCATTGGACCGCGAGCTGAACTCGAAAGGCTATATCATGCCGGGTCTGGGTGACGCGGGCGACCGGATGTTCGGAACCAAGTAACCCGGCTTATTCACCGCATATGTTTTGTAGCCGGACCCAATCACGGTCCGGCAACACCTGTTCCAGTGTCCGGCCGGCCATGGGATCGGCCTCGATCAGACCCAGTACTGATTCACCGGTAATGTCCTGAGCATAGGCGTAAGGGGTAGAGGGCAGGGCGCTTTGCGAGAACATCGCCAGCAAGTCATCGTCCGGAAGGGAAGGTCGGGGCTGCGAAAGGACCTGTTCGGTATAGGTGTCGATGATCTCAGGTGTCAGTTCCCCGGTCGTCAACAGCCGAAAGGCCGAGGCCGCTCCGGTTCTGTCCAGCAGATCATCCAGCGGGTCGTTGAGCGCCGCCCGCGCGCGTTCTGCAATAACATAACCTGCTGCGACAGCAGGGTCTTCGTGGTCTTCAACCAGCGCCCGGTTCAACAGAACGGTGCCACCCGGCAAGCTGAGACTGTCCTGAACGCCGGCGGGCAGAATAATGATCTGCCGTACGCCCGTACGACTGGCCAACCGATCCAGTGACGCCTGCGCATCCACAGACGAGCAGGCCTGTCCCGAGACGCGCTCGATCCGACGCAGTATCGTGTCTCCGATTTCCTGTCGTTTGATTTCGGGCACGACCGAGACAACATGGTTTTGCAACGCACCGGGCAGCCAAAACAACAATACGGCCAGAACCGCGGCCACAACGCCTCCGACGCTCATCCAGCGCAAACGGCCGGGATGGGGGCGCGAACGTTCGATGGCATGTTGCAGCCGATCGATCGCTTCAAGCATCGTGGTTTCGGATTCTCCCAGTTCCAGTGTCTCATCCGGATCACCGTCGGGGCAAAAAACAGCCGGAAAGACACCGGGGTTCTGTCTTTCAAGCGCCGCCAAAGACCAATGCGTCAAAGCCCTGTCATTGAAATCGGAGATGGTCAGGGTCGCCTTGCCAATCGATACCACAACTTCGCGCCGCTGTTCATCGGGCGAAGGGCGCCACAGACCGGTGGCTTCGATCCGCTGGTACTGTTTCAGGGCCGTCATCTGGTTGGGGTCTGCTCGAAATTGTTTTGCCGCAGCTTAGCATGGTGAAAACGCCGTACGCAAACCTGTTGCGCAGGTATTCCGATTTGTGCTGGATACCCGTCAGGAAAAAGATCGCCGATCTTTGATCGCAACAAGGGCGCGAACATGCAGGCAGATACGACCACCTCTCCGGTGCTGGCTTCAGCCCTTATGGTAGCAGCAATGGCAATTATCGGCGTGATCGACAATGTTGTGATCCTGCTGGCCGAGACGGTCGGGCTGTGGCAGTTCCATTTTATGCGGGCATTGCTGATGCTGCCGCTGATTGTCGGGCTGTCCCTATTGGGGCTGGGCGGGCTGAGGCCGCAACGGTGGAGGGCGGTCATCTTACGCAGTCTTCTGATTACGACGGCCATGTTTTTCTATTTTGCATCGCTGTCGATGATGCCGATTGCGCAAGCTCTGGCAGGGTTGTTCACCTCGCCGATTTTCGTGCTGTTGATTTCGTCCATTGCGCTTGGGCAAAAGATCGGGCCGTGGCGCATTCTGGCTGTGTTGGTCGGTTTTTCGGGCACTCTTCTGGTTTTGCAGCCAAACCCTGTCGAATTTGACATGCGTTCGGTTTTTCCAGTTGCGGCAGGTTTTTTCTATGCCTTGAGTTCGATCATGACGCGGACATATTGCGCGCGTGAAAGCACGGTTGCGATGCTGGCTGCGATGGTCATTACCCTTGGGCTGTCGGGGGCCGTGGGCGCCGCCTTGTTCACGCTTGCACCCGTTGCCACGCTGGACGGGCCGGACGGCTTTGTTACACGGGGTTGGGTCTGGGAAGTGGGGCCCGCGCTGCAATGGATTGTTATTCAGGCGGTCGGGTCGACGATTGCGGTCTTCATGCTCATCAAAGCCTATCAGATAGGCGAGACCTCTTACGTGGCCGTGTTCGAGTACTCGGTGATGATTTTCGGGCCGCTCTTTGCATTCGTCGCACTGGGTCAGACCCTCGATTTGATGCAAGTGTCCGGGATTGTCCTGATCGCGACGGCAGGGGTTTTGCTGGGCTGGCGGGCCAGGCGGTCATCCACCCAGCAAGATTTTGCCTGACACGTACAATAGCGCTCTGCCAACGTTTTTTGCACGCTGCAACCTCAACAAGCAGGTTCATTTCAACGGAACAGGTGCAAATGGATTCGTAAGATCCATTCATGCTGACCGTTTCGGAAATTGCACAAAAGCCTGTTTATGTCTTGCAAGTGTTTACCAAATCGCCCCGGAAATGCGCTGTGACGGCCCAAAATGGGCAAAAATATGTCTGAAATAAGACAGCCCCGATTTTTGATGTTAGCTGTTTGGCATAGTGAGTTTGTGCCAAAGGGGGTTAGGCACGTGTCTGAAGTTACGAGTATTTCTGTTTATCTTGATCAGTCGTCCGACACTGATCCAACCAGTTTGAACCATGCCGTGAACGCGCGCCGTGGTGGTTTTTTGAGCGACACGAAGGTTGCGACAACCAGCGGATGGAAACCGGTTGAGCGCATTGCAGTCGGCGATCTCGTCCGAACTCTGGATCACGGGTTCAAAGAGGTGCGCCGCATCTCGACCAGCGTCGTGGTCATTCCTGCCGAAGAGCGCCGTTCCGAGTATTTGCCGGTTTTCGTGCCGGCACGCGCCGCGTATAACGGGCGCCCCGTTTGGCTGATGCCCGAGCAGGGCATCGCTCTGAACCTGTCGCAGTTTGATGCCAATGTCAGCGGATGTTCCGTCGTATCCGCAAGACTGCTGAATGGCGTGGGTCGGCTTATGTCGCAGGCACCGGGATCGTCGTTCGAGGTCCGTTCCCTGTTTTTCGACGAAGATCAGGTGATCTTTATCGAGGGCGGCCTGCAAGCTTACTGCCCTTCCGGCCTGTTTAACATGCGCGGCAGGGTCAGCGGGGCTGGTTACGATGTCGCCGATGAAGAGACCGGCCCAAAGCTGGTCAACCTGATTGCAAGCAGGGGAGATATGTCAGCCCTTGCCAACCCATTGGGTGCCCTGCCTGCACCCATTCCGCAGGAACCGATATTTCCAATCCGTCCGCCCTCTGGGGTCAGGCGGCCGGGTCGACCGGGGCGTCCAAACGCGCCGGTGCTGTTTCTGCGGCCCGAATGGCAGATCTAACCAAACACTGACAAAAACGATGCAGGCGCGTGATCTCACGCGCCTGCGTCACTGATTCAGGCAGCCTTTGCTTCGGGGTTGAAACGCCCGTAGAAGGTTTGACCCTTTTCTGCCATCTCACGCAGCAGCGGCGGGCAGGCAAAGCGTTCGCCATATTTCTCGGCCAGCTGATCACATCTTTCGGCTGCGTAGGGCGTACCGATTATGTCGAGCCAGCTGAGCGGACCACCGGACCACGGCGCAAAGCCCCAGCCCAGAATGGCGCCCACGTCGCCTTCACGGATGTCTTCCAGAACACCCTCTTCCAGCGCGCGGACAGCTTCCAGAACCTGAGCAAACATCAGACGTTCCTGCACTTCGATCAGGTCAGGCTGGTCATCGGCAAGCGGATACTTGTCTTGCAGGCCCTTCCAGTATTCGACGCGCTTGCCCTTCTCGTCATAGTCGAAGAAACCGGCATTCGCCTTGCGGCCCAGGCGGCCCTGTTCTTCCATCCAGAAGATCAGATCGTCCGAGGGGCTTTCCGGATAGGCATTGCCCATGGCTGCCTTGGTCGCCCGAGCGATCTTGGCCCCCAGATCAATCGAGGTTTCATCGGTCAGTTGGATCGGACCAACCGGAAAGCCCAACTGACGCGCAGCGTTGTCGATCAGCACGGGGCTCACGCCTTCGGTGATCATCCGTGCGCCTTCGTTGATGTACGGAATGATGCAGCGATTGGCGTAGAAGAAGCGCGCATCGTTGACCACGATCGGCGTCTTGCGGATCTGGCGCACGTAGTCTAGCGCCTTGGCAACGGCGCGATCACCGGTTTCCTTGCCCTTTATGATCTCGACCAGCAACATCTTCTCGACCGGTGAGAAGAAGTGGATGCCGATGAATTGGTCGGGACGCACGCTTGCCTTGGCCAGATCGGTGATCGGCAGGGTCGAGGTGTTCGAGGCAAAGATGCAGTCCTCGGGGATGATTGCCTCGACCTTTTTGGTCATCTCGGCCTTTACGCCCATGTCTTCAAACACGGCTTCGATGATCAGGTCACACCCATTCAGATGGTCCAGATCCGGTGTCGACGTGATGCGGGCCAGCATGGCCTCTTTCTTTTCGGCCGTGACCTTGCCGCGCTTGATACCCTTGTCCAGATAGGTTTCGGTGTAAGCTTTGCCTTTGTCGGCCGCCTCTTGATCGCGGTCGACCAGAACGACTTCCATGCCAGCTTGGGCCGAAACCAGCGCGATACCGGCCCCCATCATCCCAGCGCCCAGAACGCCGATCTTCTTAACACGCTGATCGGGCACACCTTTCGGACGGACCGCGCCTTTTTCAAGCGCTTCCTTGTTGAGGAACAGTGACCGGATCATCGCCGACGAGGACGGGTTCATCAGAACGTTGGTGAACCAGCGGGCTTCAATTTTCAAAGCGGTGTCAAAGTCGACCAGCGCGCCTTCATAGATTGCGCTCAGAAGGGCTTTGGCCGCGGGGAAGGCGCCTTGCGTTTTCCCATGAACCATGGCGCTCGCGCCCACGAAAGTCATGAAACCGGCAGGGTGGTAGGGCGCACCACCGGGCATCTTGTAGCCCTTCGCGTCCCAGGGTTTCACCAGGTCGGCGTCCTTGGCATTCAGAACCCATTCCTTGGCCGCAGCGACCGGATCGTCGGCAACTGCGTCGATCAACTGCGCGCCCTTGGCCTTGGCCGGGTCCATCATCTTGCCTTCAAGCAGTGCCGGGGCCGCCGCCATGGCGCCCACCATGCGGCTGTAACGGATGGTGCCGCCGCCGCCGGGGAAGATGCCCAGCAGGATTTCGGGCAGCCCGATCTTGGATTTTGGGTTGCTTGTCATGACGCGGTGATGGCAGGCCAGTGCGATCTCGGTCCCGATCCCGGCGCAGGTTCCGTTGATCGCGCAGGCGATGGGCTTGCCACCTTTCTTGGTCTTGGGGTCCATGCCCGCCAATTCCAGTTTGCGCAGGATGTGATGCCCGCCCATGACGAAATCAAACAACGCCTGCGCAGGTTCGTCCCCCGCTTCCTGACGGATAGTGGCCAATGTGTTCAGGTCCATTCCGCCGGCAAACGAGCCTTCCTTGCCCGAGGTAATGACAACACCTTTGATCTCGTCGTCGCTCAGGGCCTGATCAATCAGTTGGCTGACTTCTTGAAAAGCCTCGCGGGTCAGCACGTTCATGGATTTTCCCTGGGCGTCCCAGGTCACAAAGGCGACGCCGTCCGCGTCTTTGGTCAGAGTGAAATCAGTCATTGTCATCTCCAATCTGGTCAGCCGTCAGCGGGCTGCCGTCTTTCCGGGTGAAAGAGAATCCGTTTTCATCATCCTTCACCATCATGTCTATGTCGCTGTAATAGCCAGTCTCGGTCGGGGTCCGTGTGCCCACCACCAGAAAGGTCGCGGGCGCATCGGTCTTGTTCACAAGGTGGTGGCCATTGGCCTCACCAGCGGGCCAAGCGGCGCAGTCACCGGGCAGCATCTCATGCTCACCATCGTCATCGATCAGCACGCATTTGCCGCTGAGCATGATGGCAAACTCGTCCTGCTCCATATGGTAGTGGCGCAGCGACGAGAGGCCCTGAGGCTCCAGCCGCACGATGTTGACCCCGTATTGGGTCAACCCGCCCGCATCCCCGACGCGCTGCACGAAACGACCAGCGGTCGCCTCGGCCAGCTTGCCCGGATAGGACGAGCCCCCCTTGAACGGGATCTGAGAGAGATCCAGCTTGGGCATCAGACCCGCTCGATAATCGTTGCCGCACCCATGCCGGACGCAATGCAAAGCGTGGCCAGACCGGTTTCCTTGTCCTGACGCTCCAGTTCATCCAGCAAGGTGCCGATGATGATCGCACCGGTTGCGCCCAGCGGGTGACCCATCGCGATTGACCCGCCGTTGACGTTCACCAACGCCGGGTCGACATCAAACGCCTGTTGGAACCGCAGTACGACCGAGGCGAAGGCTTCGTTCACTTCGAACAGGTCCAGATCGCTGATCTTCATGCCGTTGTCGGCCAGAATTTTCTCGGTCACTGGAACTGGGCCGGTCAGCATGATGGTCGGGTCGGTACCGATTTTGGCGGTGGCCTTGATGCGGGCGCGCGGTTTCAGGCCGTATTTCTCGCCGAATTCCTTGTTGCCGATCAGCACGGCCGCAGCCCCATCCACGATGCCCGAGCTGTTGCCCGCATGGTGGATGTGATTGATCCGCTCAAGATGTGGGTATTTCAGCATCGCCACTTTGTCGAAGCCGGGCATCTGCTCGCCCATCATCTGGAAGGACGGGTTCAGCGCGCCAAGGCTTTGCATGTCGGTGCCCGGGCGCATGTATTCGTCGCGGTCCAGAATGGGCAGGCCGTTCTGGTCTTTGACCGTGATGATCGACTTTTCGAACCGGTTGTCGGCCCAAGCTTCGGCCGCGCGCTTTTGCGATTCAACCGCCAGAGCGTCTGCGTCATCGCGGCTGAACCCGTACTCTGTGGCAATGATGTCGGCCGAGATGCCCTGCGGCACAAAGTAGGTCTCCATCGCCAGAGAGGGGTCAACGGCAATCGCCGCCCCGTCGCTGCCCATGGGAACACGGCCCATCATCTCGACGCCACCGGCGATATAAGCGTCGCCCGCGCCGCCCTTGACCTGGTTTGCGGCCAGGTTCACGGCTTCCATCCCGCTCGCGCAGAAGCGGTTGATCGCCAGGCCGGGGATCGACTGGTCCAGATCCGAGGCCAGAACCGCCGAACGTGCCAGACAGCCGCCTTGCTCCATCACTTGCGTGACGTTGCCCCAGATCACGTCCTCGACGGCGTGGCCTTCCAGGTTGTTGCGTTCCTTCATCGCGTTCAGGGTCAGGGCGGACAGGCGTACCGAGGTTACCTCGTGCAGGCTGCCATCCTTGCGGCCCTTGCCGCGCGGGGTGCGCAGGGCGTCATAAATATAAGCTTCGGTCATGGGTCTTCTCCTCAAGCTCGATCCGACGGGTTGCCGGGCATCAGGTCATAGGGGTGTTTCCAGCCGGGCTGTTCGGACAGGCGAGTCAGCCAGGCGTCGATGTTGGGCCAGTCGGCACGGTCAAAGCCGAATGGTTCGGGGTAATACAGATAGCCGCAGCAGCTGAGATCGGCGTTGGTCACGCCGTCGCCGACGATCCAGTCACGGCCTTCCAGATGCGCGTTCAGCACCTGATAAGCGGCCTTCAGGCGGCCCTGGTTGAAGGCGATCACATCCGGGTTGCGATGCTGTTCGGGCAGAAAGTTGATCAGGAACCGGGTCAGGCCCGCCATCGAGCTAAGCTTGTGATTGTCCCACAGCACCCAGCGCAGGATGTCATAGTTCTCTTCCCGGTTTTTGCCTCCGAACTTGCCTGATTTTTCAGTCACATAGGCCTGAATGGCACCGGATTGGGAGGTTTGGAAATCGTCATCGACCATGAAGGGCGCTTCGCCCATCACGTTGATTTCCGAACGGAACTCGGGGCTTCGGGTGACGCCGTTGAAGAAATCGACAAAGACCGGTTCCCAATCGAGGCCAGACATTTCCAGCGCCAGAGCGGCCTTGTAGGAATTGCCGCTTTCTCCGAAGCAGTGCAGTTTTATGGTCATGCAATCGCCCCTCCCGTGGCGTTTAGTGCATCTTTCATCCTAGCTTGGCGGTTCTGGTGCCTAGCGCTTGCGCGCCTCCAACTCGGAATTGAAAAGACGCAATCGATGGGTAAGGTTGTCTTCATCAATGACGCTGTTGAAATTTTCGAACAGAAAAGACAGCGCTTCGCCTTCATCTAATCCTGCCTCACGGGCAAAAGCCCTGAGCTTTCGATAGCCGTCCTCGGTCATGGCGACCGGGAATCGGCGGGTCAGGCGAAATCGTTTTGGCATTGTATCTCCTCCGAAAACCGGCTCCGGGGCGGGGCCCCGGAACCGGAGAAAGATCAGAAGTTCGCAGCCTCCAGCGCCATGACCGTATCTGCGCCAGTTTGAATGCGCGACAGATGCAACGCCGTGGCGGGCAGACGGCGGGCCATGTAGAAGCGGCCGGTGTCGATCTTGGTCTCGTAGAACTCTTTGTCCGACGTGCCACTGTCCAGCGCTTCTTGTGCGGCCTTGGCCATACGGGCCCACATCAGGCCCAGGCAGACATGACCGAACATGTGCATGAAGTCATAGGAACCGGACAGCGCGTTGTTCGGATTTTTCATGCCTTCCTGCATGAAATACATACCAGCCGCCTGCAGATCCTTGGACGCAGCCTTCAGCGGTTCGATGAAGGCTTTGTCATAAGCCTCGTTCTGGCCTGAGTTTTCCTTGCAGAAGGTTTTGACCATGTCGAAGAAGGCCATGACGTGCTTACCGCCATCCTGCGCCAGTTTGCGGCCAACAAGGTCCAACGCCTGTACGCCGTTGGCGCCTTCATAGATCATGGCGATCCGGGCATCGCGGGTGTATTGCGACATGCCCCATTCTTCGATGTAACCATGGCCCCCATAGACCTGCTGCGCCTGAACGGTCATGTCGTAGCCTTCGTCGGTTAGGAAGCCTTTGATGACCGGGGTCAGCAGCGAGATGAGCCCGTCCGCATCCTTGTCTCCTGCGCGGTGCGCCTTGTCGATCATGGTCGCGCCCCAAAGGATGAACGCGCGCGCGCCTTCGGTAAAGCTTTTCTGATCCATCAGGTTGCGACGGATATCAGGATGCACGATCAGAGGATCGGCCGGACCATCCGGATTTTTGACACCGGTCACATCGCGCCCCTGCAAACGATCCTTGGCATATTCCAGAGCGTTCTGGTACGCCGCTTCGGCCTGCGACAGGCCCTGCATACCCACACCCAGACGCGCTTCGTTCATCATGGTGAACATGGCGCGCATGCCCTTGTGCTCTTCGCCCAGCAGCCAGCCGGTGGCTTCGTCATAGTTCATGACGCAGGTCGAGTTGCCGTGGATGCCCATTTTCTCTTCGATCTTGCCGACCGAGACGCCGTTGCGTTCGCCCAAAGAGCCGTCTTCGTTGACGATGAACTTGGGGACGATGAACAGCGATACGCCTTTGATACCCTCGGGGCCGCCGGGGATTTTTGCCAACACCAGATGGATGATGTTGTCGGCCATGTCGTGATCGCCAGCCGAGATAAAGATCTTCTGGCCCGAGATTTTGTAGCTGCCGTCGCCCTGCGGTTCCGCTTTGGTGCGCATCAGGCCCAGATCGGTGCCGCAATGCGGTTCAGTCAGGTTCATGGTACCGGTCCATTCACAGCTGACCATTTTGGGCAGGTACTTGTTCTTCTGCTCGTCCGTTCCGTGCGCCAGAATCGCCGAGGCCGCGCCGTGCGTCAGGCCCTGGTACATGGTGAAGGCCTGGTTAGAGCCCGAGAACATCTCACCCACAGCAGTGCCCAGCACATAGGGCATGTTTTGGCCGCCATACTCTTCCGGCATGTCGAGGCCAGTCCAGCCGCCTTCCTTCATCTGCTCGAAGGCTTCCTTGAACCCGGTCGGGGTGTACACAATACCGTTTTCCAACCGGCACCCTTCGGTGTCGCCAACCACGTTCAGCGGATGCAGAACATTGGTGGCAACTTTGCCAGCTTCTTCCAGAACCGCGCCGGTAAACTCGGCTTCCAGTTCGTTATAGCCGGGTATGTCCGACTGCGAGACATTCAGTACGTCGTGCAGGATGAACTGCATGTCTTTGGTTGGCGCGTTGTAAACGGGCATGTGAAGCTCCCTTAATTCATATGTCCGGATGACAGGTCGAGGTTACTCGGCTGCCTTCTTTTCCTGTTTCATCGAGGCGATGACTTTCTCGCCCCAGCGCAACTGCTCTTTCAGATCGTCGATGGCCTGCGTCAGCTCTTCGCGGCGCGCTTCCATGTCCTCCAGACGCTCGCACGCGATTTCATAGGTGCGGGTCATCTGTGTGACCTGCTGGTCGCCGACATGGTACAAATCCAGCAATTGCCGAATTTCTTCCAGGCTGAACCCAAATCGTTTGCCGCGCAGGATCAGTTTGAGCCGCGCCCGATCACGCTTGGTGAACAGACGTTTCTGGCCTTCACGGATCGGGAACAGAAGTTCCTTGGCCTCATAGAACCGCAAGGTGCGTGGCGTGACATCATAGGTCTCGCACATCTCACGGATGGTCATCACATCTTCGGTCATTCGTCATACTCTCGTCACTGGCGTCATGAGATATGAGTTGCGCAGTTGGTACGCGCTTTACAACACGAGAGTGACGTTTACGTAATCCAGACGCTGCGTCATTTTAAAGTTGACGTAACATCCGGTCACGTAAGCACGGTCTGACGCAATTTTCTTTCCGTAGCGTCATGCGGAATTTCCCGCCAAAGCTGTCGCAATTGCGGAAACACCGCGCATCTGTTTGCGCAGATTCAGGGTGATCAATTCGAATTTTCGGATTGGGGGCGGCTATCCCAAGGACTTGGCCGTCTGGTCGCGCAGACGCTTGAGCTCGTCCATGGCTTCGTCCAGTTGCTGGCGCTGCTGCTGAAGCTCGCTCATCTGGCGATCCGCCATCTCGACGAAGGTGGCCATTTGCGCCTCATTGCCCTGATCTTCGTAGATCAAAAGCCATTGGCGGATCTCTTCCAGGGGGAATCCGAACTTGCGGCCGCGCATGATCAGCTTCATCCGCGCGCATTCGCGCGGGCCGTAAAACCGAGACCGACCTTCACGGTCCGGTTGCAAAAGCTCGATGTATTCGTAATAGCGCAGAGTGCGCGGGGTCACGTCGAACTCGGCGCACATCTCTTTGAATGACAAACGGTTGTTGGACATTCCCGATCTCCTTGTCAGCAACCTAGGCGGTCCCGATCCCAAGCGCAACAGGTGGGCTTGCCCTTTGCGGAAACAGCGGCTCATAAAGGACGGGCAGAGAACAGGACGCAAACCTATGGTCGACAAGACAGTTTTAGCCCGCCAGTTTATCGAGGCGATCCCCCATGCGCGGGCATTGAACCTCAAGCTCACGCAGATCGGCGAGGGCGAGGCAGAGATCACGTTGCCCTACAATGAGGATCTGATCGGTGATCCGCGCACTGGGGTAATTCACGGTGGGGCGATTTCCACAATTCTGGACACGTGCTGCGGTGCTGCCGTGATGAGCCACCCGTCGGCCCCCGGCGGGACAGCCACGATTGATCTGCGCATTGACTACATGCGCGCGGCGACACCGGGTCAGACGGTTACAGCGCACGCCGTCTGCTATCACATCACGCGGAACGTGGCGTTTGTACGAGCGACGGCTATGGACCAGGACAAAGACCTGCCGGTGGCCACGGCCTCGGGGTCCTTTACGGTTGAGGGGAAATAACATGGCAAGACCTCGTCCCGAACCAATGCAGGTGGTCAAGCAGCGACGCGATGCAGCGTTGCGAGCGCTGGTTGACGGCGTCCCGTATATCCGCTTTCTCAATATCAGCTTCGACCGGCGCGGGGACGAACTGACCGGTGTTCTGAACTTCGACGACAAGTTGATCGGCAACCCGTTTCTGCCTGCGATTCACGGCGGTGTAACCGCGGCATTCCTCGAAGTGACCGCTGTCATCACCCTCAGTTGGGAACATATGTTCCCACGTATCGAAAGTGGCGAGATCGACGGAGAGGCGATTGTGACCGACCCGAATATCCGCTTTCCCAAGACCATCGACTTTACCGTCGACTATCTGCGCTCGGGCCTTCCACGGGACGCATATGCACGGGCCTTCATCAGCAGATCCGGGCGGCGGTATGCCTCGGTCCGGGTCGAAGCCTGGCAGGATAACCATGCGAAACTGTTTGCGCAGGCTTCCGGACATTTCCTGATGCCGCAACCTCCCAGAGATAAGAGCTGACCGTGCAGGACACCTCGGCGCCCATCACGCACAGGCGGGTGCTGAAGATCGCGGTGCCCATAGTTCTGTCGAATGCCACCGTGCCGATACTGGGTGCGGTGGATACGGGCGTTGTCGGTCAGATGGGCGAGGCGGCCCCGATCGGGGCGGTCGGCATCGGGGCTGTGATCCTGTCCACAGTCTATTGGATCTTCGGTTTCCTGCGGATGGGCACGACCGGGATGGCGGCGCAGGCACGCGGGGCAGGCGATACCGTCGAAACCCGGGCGCTGCTGATGCGCGGCCTGATCCTGGGAGGCGCGGCAGGGCTGTTCTTTATCCTTGCGCAGGTGGCCGTGTTTGCGGGTGCGTTCGCGCTTTCCCCGGCAAGCCCCGAAGTTGAAGCTCTGACCCGATCCTATCTGGAAATCCGCATCTGGGGGGCGCCCGCCACCATCGCGTTATATGCCGTTACCGGCTGGCTGATCGCCGTCGAACGTACGCGCGGCGTGTTCATCCTTCAGGTCTGGATGAACGGGTTGAATATCGGTCTAGACCTGTGGTTCGTTTTGGGCCTTGGCTGGGGGGTCGAGGGGGTTGCCATTGCCACCCTGATTGCAGAATGGACCGGATTGGCTTTGGGGTTGTGGCTTTGCCGGGATGGGTTCGCAGATGGAATCTGGCGCGATTGGGCTCGGGTTTTCGATGCCGCCCGGCTGCGGCGTATGTTGCAGGTCAACGGTGATATCATGCTGCGATCGGTTCTGTTGACCGGATCGTTCACGACATTCCTTTTTGTTGGCTCGGATCTGGGTGACGTGAATCTGGCGGCCAATCAAGTTTTGCTGCAATTTCTTGAAATCACCGCCTTTGCGCTTGATGGGTTTGCCTTTTCCGCCGAAGCGCTGGTCGGAGGCGCAGTCGGTGCCAGAGACAGGTATCAGGTGCGTCGCGCCTCTGTCATGGCCTCGCAATGGGGTGTCGGGGGGGCGCTGTTGCTGGCGGCGGTTTTCTTCGTTGCCGGACCGGCACTGATCGACCTGATGTCAACTTCACCACAGGTGCGTGAAGCCGGGCGCGAATACCTGTTCTGGGCCGCGATCGCCCCGGTGATCGGGGTGGCAAGCTGGATGTTCGATGGTATCTACATCGGCGCCACCTGGACCCGCGCCATGCGAAACGCGATGATTCAGTCGGTGGCGATCTATGTGGTCGCTTTGTTCATGCTGGTGCCTGTCTTCGGCAACCACGGCCTGTGGGCTGCGCTGATGGTTCTCAATATCGCGCGTGGTGTGACGATGGGCTGGCGCTATCCCAAGCTTGAGGCCCAGGTGGCCTAGAGCAACGTCAACAGGTTTTCCGGCGGACGCCCGATGGCGGCTTTGTCTCCGGCAATTGCAAGAGGGCGCTCGATCAGGATCGGGTCTTCGGCCATGGCACGGATCAGATCTTCGTCGGGCGAGGTTTTGGCCAGCCCCAGTTCCTTGAACCGTTTTTCTCCTGTGCGCATCATTTCGATGGGCGACAGCCCAAGGGCGGATTGCGCAGCGCGCAACTCGTCGATTGACGGCGCGTCTTCCAGGTACTTTCGAACGCAGACCTGTGCACCGTTTTCTTCCAAAAGCGCCAGACCGACGCGGGATTTGGAACAGCGGGGGTTGTGCCAGTATTCGATCACAGCCAATCCTCTCGTTTGCTGCCGACGGCTTGCGATACAGTGTCAAAACCGTCACGCGCCAGCAAGTCATCCAGCCCTTTGGCGATGTCGGCCGCCAGGGAAATGCCGCCATACACCATTGCGGTATAGAACTGCACGGCCGATGCCCCGGCACAGATCTTGGCATAGGCTTGCTCGGCAGTGCCGATGCCGCCCACGCCGATCAGGGGGATATCCCCGTCCGTCAGTTTGCTCAGCCGAGCCAGTACGCGGGTCGACTTTTCAAACAGCGGGGCGCCCGACAAACCACCACTTTCGTTTTTCTGCGCGCTGCGCAACCCGTCGCGGGACAAGGTGGTATTGGTGGCGATCACAGCGTCCACCCCGGTTTCGCGTGCGACCTCGGCGATGTCCTGCAATTCCGCCTCGGTGAGATCCGGAGCGATTTTCAGGAAGATCGGCAGCGGGCGCGGCAGCGCGTCACGTGTCTCGATCACACCGCTCAACAACGCGGTGAGAGCGGCTTTGCCCTGCAAATCCCGCAGCTTCTCCGTATTCGGGGATGACACGTTGACGGTTGCAAAATCCAGGTGTTCGGCACAATGGGCCAGCACTTTGACAAAATCTCCGGCACGGTCTTCGCTGTCCTTGTTGGCCCCCAGATTCAGGCCGATGACCGCGTCTTTGGGGCGGTCTGCCAGCCGTTTGGCCATCACCTCCATGCCTTCATTGTTGAAGCCAAAGCGGTTGATGGCTGCCTTGTCCTCGGTCAGGCGAAACAGGCGGGGTTTGGGGTTTCCCGGTTGCGGGCGCGGCGTGACCGCCCCGACCTCGACAAAACCGAACCCGGCGCGGGACAGCGGGGCCAAAACCTCACCATTCTTGTCGAACCCGGCGGCCAGCCCAACCGGGTTCGGCAAGGTCAGCCCGGCAACGACCGTTTTCAGGCGCGGCGTCGTTACCGGCCCGGGTGCAGGAGCAAGCCCTGACTTCAACGCCCTGATCGACATCCCGTGGGCGGTCTCGGGGTCCATGCGGTGCAGGGCGGCAAGGCCCAGTTTTTCTATCAGTTTCATCCGAATGTCGCCTTGGCTTCACCAGAACCGCATCGGATCAGGCGCGACGTTTCCACCGCCGCCTGACGGTGGATCACCGCCGCCTGATAGGCCGGGTCGGTGACCATTTCCAAAAATGCATGTGCCGTTGGATAGCGGGCAATGAAAACGGCATCCCACACCTCGTCCGCCGGGCCAATCAGGGTTGCTTCAAACACCCCACGCCAGAGGATGCGCGCCCCGATACGTTCAATGATCGCAGCGGTTTCAGCCCCGTAGTTCTGATAGGCTTGCGCTCCGGTCAGGTCTGCATCCGCCAGTTCATGCGCGGGTGGGTACTGCGCCTTGGCCCGAAAGTTCACCAGGTTGAGCATTTCGATCGGCTTGTCCCGATCCAATGCCTTGAAGGCCTCGAACTGGTCGCGGTCCGGGTCAATATAGGATGTCATGACATATCCTTTGGGAACTGGTGCGCGGTGCCGTCAAACGGCAGAGGGCGTGACCAGACAACATCGCTCATCCGGATTTGGCGATAGAGATGCGGGAACAGGGCACCGCCGCGCGAGACCTCCCATTTCAGGTCGTCGCCCATCGCATCTGCGTCACAGGCCAGCAAAACCAGACCATCAACACCGGCAAAATGTTTGGCTGCTGTTTCAGCGGCTTGTTCAGCGGTGGAAAAGTGGACAAACCCGTCAGCGACGTCGATCGGAGCACCGTTCGAGGCACCTTGGTCCTGCAAGGTGGCCCACTCTTCGGCTCGGAAAATCTTGTAAATCAGCATACGGACCTGATGCCCCGCGCGGAAGATGGAATCAAGTCGGATTTCTTCTTTGACTCTCTGCCGTCATGCGCGCACGATCACCACAAATAATAACTGGGAGTACCATAATGCAGACCCGAATTTTGACTTCAGTCGCGGTTCTGAGCCTGACCGCCGGAGTTGCGGCAGCCGACTACAAGTTGACAATTTTGCACACCAACGATTTTCATGCTCGTTTCGAGCCGATCAACAAATACGACAGCGGATGCGATGCGGAAGACAATGCCGAAGGGAAGTGCTTTGGTGGATCGGCGCGCCTGGTCACAGCCGTGAAAGACGCACGTGAACGTGCCGACAATTCGATTTTGGTGGATGGCGGCGATCAGTTTCAGGGGTCCCTTTTCTACACGTACTACAAGGGCAAGGTCGCTGCCGAGTTCATGAACAAGCTGGGCTATGATGCCATGACCGTGGGCAATCACGAGTTTGACGACGGCCCGGAAGTGTTGCGTGGCTTTATCGACGCGGTTGATTTCCCGGTCCTGATGTCCAATGCCGATATTCGCGACGAAGAACTTCTGACTGACCACATCAAGAAATCCACCGTGATCGAGGTGGGGGGCGAAAAGATTGGCCTGATCGGGCTGACGCCGATCGATACGCATGAACTTGCGTCGCCCGGTCCCAACGTGACCTTTTCAGACCCGGTGCCCGCGGTTCAGGCCGAGGTCGACAAGCTGACGGGCGAAGGCGTCAACAAGATCATCGTACTCAGCCATTCGGGCTATGGCGTCGATCAGCGTGTCGCGGCTGAGACAAGCGGCGTCGACGTGATCGTTGGCGGCCATTCGAACACCTATCTTTCGAATGCATCGGACAAGGCCGTGGGCCCTTATCCGACGGTGGTCAACGGTGTGCAGATCGTTCAAGCCTATGCCTACGGCAAGTTTCTGGGCGAACTGAACGTCACGTTTGATGATGACGGCAATGTGGTCGAAGCGGTTGGTGAACCCTTGATCATGGACAACACCGTGACCGAGGATCAGGCCGCATTGGATCGGATCGCGGAACTTGCTCAGCCTCTGGATGAAATCCGAAACAAGGTTGTCGCCAGCGCGGCCGAGGCCATCGAGGGGGATCGCTCTGTATGTCGCGTACAGGAATGCCAGATGGGCAATCTTGTTGCCGATGCGATGCTGGCGCGGGTTGCCGATCAGGGCGTTCAGATTGCCATCGCGAACTCGGGTGGTTTGCGGGCGTCTATCGACCCCGGAGACGTGACCATGGGCGAAGTGCTGACCGTGCTGCCGTTCCAGAACACGCTGTCCACTTTTGAGATCACCGGGCAGACCGTTATTGACGCGCTGGAAAACGGCGTAAGCCAGGTGGAAGAGGTCAAGGGCCGGTTCCCGCAAGTGGCAGGCCTGCGCTTTACCTGGGATCCCAGCGTAGCGCCGAACGAAGGGCGTATCATTGATGTGATGGTCGCCGAGGGTGATGGGTTCGTTCCGATCGACCCGAACAAAACTTACCTGGCCGTAACCAACAACTACGTCCGCAATGGCGGCGATGGGTATTCAATGTTCGAAGGCGATAACAAGAACGCCTATGACTTCGGTCCGGATCTTGCGGATGTAACCGCGGAATATCTGGCTGAAAACGCGCCGTACCAGCCTTATGTCGACGGACGCATCCAGCAGAAGTGACTTTGTTTTTGAAAAGAACAAAAGCCGCGTCATCATGATGCGGCTTTTCTGCTTTTGCGGATCAACTGAAATCGTATTCCGGCCAAAGTTCCGGGTCAAAGCCATCCAGCATCGGTTTGATCTGATCCGCGACCTCGCGCCAGCGTCCGATTGACTTGGTCGAGATCTTGTTGCGCACCTGATCCACGCTGGCCGTTCGCACCTGTCTGGTGTTCTTTTCGGGATGTACCATGGATTGGCACCACTCAATACCGCAAAACTCGGCAACGCGCTGGCTGTGGGTCAGGGGGTCCGCCACCAGTTCTTCATAGGGCATTGTCAGAATGCGGTTTCCGAACAGCTTATCCCAATGAGACATGTAACGGCGATACAGATTTGCGGTATGCGCGATCGCTTCAAGGTTGGATGTGTCGTTCATGCCATCTGCTAGGAACCGCTGGATCCATTTTGACAAACCGACATCGCGTGGATCCCGCAACATGTTGATGATCCGGGCATTCGGGAAGGCTGCAAGAATGAAGCCGACATTTTGATAGTTGTGCGGCATCTTGTCGACAAAGGCGATTGAATCCGCCGGAATCCCAGGCATCTGGTCCAGGTAGCTTTGGGCAATCGCCTTCGCGGCTTCTGAATCGAGCGACGTGCCAGACGAATAAAACTTGGCGGAAAGGTCGGTCATCAGCATTAGCTCGCCGCAACCGGCGATACCGGGCGCAGAGCTCAGCATCATCTCCATCAAAGTGGTTCCGGATCGCGGCTGACCGATAACAAAAATTGGTACCGGCATACTGTTTTGCTCTGCACTGACCCCAGGCGACCCTTCAGGGAACAGGTTCAGAATATCGGATATTTTGTTCTCTTCGATTTCGGGGTCGTAGGGCAGAATACTCTGTTGGATTGCGTTTGCCTTTGCAAATTGCGGCAAAGCCTTGGCCAAGCCTTCGCTTTTTTCGATCAGATGTGCTTTGGCAAACTCGAGCTCTTGCAATGGTTGATCTGTCTGAGCGATGGCTTCGTTCAACGCAGGGATCATCTGCGGCACGTTTTCCGATGCGGTCAATATTGCGGATTGCAACAGGGCATTCGGGTTGTGGGGATCGGTTTCCAGTATGTTTTGCAGAACTTTGATCGCTTGGGCTCTGTCACCGGCCTGATGCAGATTGATGGCCGTTTGCAATGCAATCGTTGTGTTCTTTGGTGCCAACTCGTACGCGCGTTGGATATCCCGCGTGCTTTCCTCGACAAAACCGATGCTTTGGAAGGCGCGGGCACGCTTTGAAAGCAACTCCGCGTTGTCCGGATCTGACGCCAGTTTGTGTGTTGTGAACTGGATGATGGATCGCCAGTTTTCCCCTTGGCGCTGAATTTCGTCGATGACTCTGGTGAGTTCCCGATTGTTTGGAAATCGTTCAATCTTTTTCTCTGCGTAGGTCAATGCCTGCACAATTTGCCCTGTTTGCATCAAGGCGTTAGCCAGATTCTCGGCAAATTGTGGATCATCGGGCTTCATCCGCGAGGCTTCAATGAAATGCGGAATGGATTTCCTGTACTGCTTCATTTCGGTCAAAACGAAACCGGCGATGGCTTGGTAGTCAGCGTCCTTTGGGAATTTCTTGATACCCAGCTGGGCCTATTTCAGCGCCTGTGGCAGCTTGCCCGCATCCAAAAGGGCCATTGCTTTGCTCTTGAGGGATTGCGTTATTTGGTTATCCATATGACCCCGTAAGATCCTGTGCCAGTATCAAGATTGTATCGTCGGTTGATTACCCATGTGCGGACGGTTTGCAATAACTCTTCCCAATGACGCGATGGCGCAGCTGTTTTCCGCGCGCCCGGCGAACGCGTTGCCAACCGTGCCGAACTTCAATGTTTGTCCGACAAATCAGGTGCATGTGGTTCGGGGTGGTGACTCAGGTCGGCGTCTGGATGCGCTGCGCTGGGGGTTTTTGCCGCATTGGTACAAGACGGAAACCGCCGGGCCTTTGCTGATCAACGCCCGTGCCGAGACTTTGGCGGAAAAGCCTGCCTTTCGTGATGCCTGCCGGTCGCGTCGCTGTCTGATTGTCGCAACAGGGTTCTACGAATGGACCAAGACGGACGAGGGAAAGCGCTTGCCCTGGTACATCCATCGCAGGGACGGCGCCCCCATTGCCTTTGCGGGGATCTGGCAGGACTGGGGGGTGGATGAAAACCGTCAGAGCACCTGTGCCATCGTGACGACGGCGGCCAACGAAAACCTTGGCACCATCCATCACCGGATGCCCCTGATCCTCGAACCCGAGCATTGGTCATTGTGGTTGGGAGAAGCGGGAAAGGGCGCTGCTCGTCTGATGCAGCCGGGGGCAGAGGATGTGCTGACGTTTCATCGCGTTGATCCGGTCGTGAACTCGAACCGGGCCAGCGGACCTGATCTGATCAAGCCTTTGCACGAGTGAGGGCGTGCGGCCTTTTCTTTGCAAACGCGGCAAGCTAGACCTTCGGCATGGCCCTGACCTTTTCTGATCTGACACAGCTTTATGCGCATGGTTTTGACACGGTCATCGATGTGCGCAGCCCGGCAGAGTTCGCTGAAGATCATCTGCCAGGCGCGATCAACCTGCCGGTTCTGAACAACGAGGAACGCGCCCGTGTCGGGAGCATGTATGTACAGGAGAGCCCGTTTCTGGCGCGTAAACTCGGGGCCGCTCTGGTGTTCCGCAATGCGGCCAACCACATCGAGCAACATCTAAGCCACCACGAAGGAAGCTGGCGCCCTCTGGTCTATTGCTGGCGCGGCGGACAGCGTTCCGGGTCGTTCACATGGATGCTGCAACAAATCGGCTGGCGCGCGGATGTAATCGAGGGCGGCTATCGCACCTACCGCAGGCTGGTGAATGCGTATTTGTACGATGATCCGTTGCCGCATCGGTTGGTGGCGCTGGATGGCTATACCGGAACGGCCAAGACAGAATTGCTGGCACGTTTGCAGTCACGCGGAGTGCAGGTTCTTGACCTCGAAGCACTGGCCAATCACCGGGGTTCCCTGCTGGGGGAAAGACCGGGCGGCCAGCCCAGCCAGAAAGCTTTTGAATCGGCCCTGGCAGGGGCGCTTTGTGCGATGGATACGGCGCGCCCGGTCGTCATCGAAGCGGAATCGTCCAAGATCGGCAGCCTGATATTGCCGCCCAGCCTGTGGAACGCTTTGTGTTCAGCCCCACGGGTGAACATCACGGCTCCGCTCGAGGCGCGCGCCGCCTATCTCGTTCAGGCCTACGACGACATCCTGTCTGACGGCGACCGTTTGCGGGACCGGTTGTCGCCGCTGCGCTTTCATCGCGGGCACGAGGTCGTGGATGGTTGGATGCAGCTGATCGAAGCAGGTCAAAAACAGGTGCTGACCCAGGCCCTGATGGAGCAGCATTACGACCCGGCATACGCAAAGGCGCGGCGATCCCGTTCCGTCAAGGTTCTGGCCGATATTGAGATCGCCCTTTTGAACGATGCCGGCCTGAGCGAGGCGGCCACCCGGATCGAAACCCTGCTGGATCAGTCCTGAAGGCGCAGTCCCGGTGCATCGGTGAGCTCGCCGATTGCCATGGCCGGATATCCGGCGTTCCTGAGGTCTTCCAGGACGGTATCGGCATCCTTTGCCGCCACTGCGGCCAGCAGGCCGCCTGCTGTCTGCGGGTCGAATATCAGGGCGGCTTTGCCCTCGGCGGGCAGGGCAGGTGCTATTGCCCGGTTGTCTGCAAAAAGGGTTGATCGAACACCCCGGTCCGTCAGTTCCTGCGCGCCATCCATCAACTCCACGGCATCCAGATCCATCGTGGCCCCGCATCCGGAAGCGTCGCAGATACCTTGCAGATGTCCGGCCAGACCAAACCCGGTCACG
The DNA here is from genome assembly GCF_013110575.1 of Ruegeria sp. HKCCD7559. Taxonomy (NCBI): domain Bacteria; kingdom Pseudomonadati; phylum Pseudomonadota; class Alphaproteobacteria; order Rhodobacterales; family Roseobacteraceae; genus Ruegeria; species Ruegeria sp. HKCCD7559. The sequence goes on along the minus strand of NZ_WVQU01000001.1, from coordinate 1,624,900 downwards.
TCGGTCATCGCATGGGCCCCGGCCAATATGCGGGCCGCCTTTCCCTGCGGCTGCGCCATGTGCCGGTAGGCTGCGGCGACCCAGGCACCATTGGCCTGGCCTGCCATCTCGGCCGCCATAAGAACGCCGCTTCCTATGGGTTTGGTCAGGATTAGACAGTCGCCCGGTTGCCCGCCGGCCAGTGTTATCGGGTCGCCGTCGCACAGGCCGGTCAGTGTGAATCCGATTGTCATCTCGTCACTCATGGAACTGTGCCCGCCCACGATATCGGCACCGGCGTCCCGCATGACGTCTCCTGCGATCGACATGATTTCCGACATGGTACGGCGTTGCAGGGCAGCAGACATGCGCGGAAGGATGATCGTTGCCGTGGCCGCCTGAGGTGCGGCCCCCATGGCCCACACATCCCCCAGGGCATGTACAGCGGCGATGCGCGCCATAAGTGCGGGATCATTGGTAAAAGCCCGCAGGTGATCTGATGTCATGACCTGCCGAACCCCGCCCGTCTGAAGCAGAGCCGCGTCGTCGCCGAGCAGGGGGATGATATCCGGGCGAACGGGATCGGGCTGCGATTTCAGCGCCACCTGCAATGCTCCGCGCCCGACCTTGGCACCGCATCCGCCACACATCGGTTTTTCGCCCAGCGCTTCGACAAGCCCGGCGGCATGTGCGCGCGGCAGCGCAGGGGGTTTCATCTGCGGCAGGTCCCGGAACTTGTTCATGAAAGTCTGGTCGATGTGGTTTTTCCATTTCCACATCATCGCTCCGCTGTGGGACAACCCCAACCGCTCGCCCAGCGCTGACTTGCCGCCCAGCGAAATCAGCTTCAGGTAATCTTTCTGCGGGATGTACTTGCGCATTCGTCCAGCCCCCAGCGCCGCGCGCAGATTGTCGAACAGAACCGGTGCTTCGCGCACTGCATAAACACCGGCTTTGGGTCTGGGATTGTCCGTCAGATAGGCGCAATCACCGGCGGCAAAAACCACGGGATCGCTGGATTGCAGGTAGCTGTTTACCCGGATGAAGCCATCCTCAAGGTCCAGCCCGGTCTTTTCGATCCAGCCATAGGGGCGGGCTCCGGCCGCACCTGTCACGAAACCGGCCGGGATCTTGCGCCCATCCTGCAAAGCGACGTGATCCGAAGCGATCCGGCTGATCGCGGCGTTTTCGATCACCTCTACACCAAGATCCTGCATCGCACGGCGGATCGTCTCTGCCGCTTTGGGTTTGGTGGCCGTCAAGGCAATGGCATTGTCGATCAGCGTAACCTGCGCTGACCGACCCTTGGCCCTGAGCGCATGAGCCATCGCCATGACCAGTTCAACCCCGGCGATTCCACCGCCGATCACGACGACCGAGGCAGGGCCGTTGCCCGCCAGATAAGCAGCCCATTCTGCCGCGAATGGTCCAAGTGGTTTGGCCGGTACAGCATGTTCCGCAAAGCCGGGCATTGCGGGCATGTCCGAAGTGATCCCAACATTGATCGATGCCACATCGAAACCCACCGGAGGACGCCCGGGAACATGGATTTCCTGACGTTCGGTATCGATTCCATCGACCGCGCCCAGAATGACGCGTGCGCCTGCGAAGCGGGCCAGTCTGACCAGATCGATGTCCAGCCGCCACCGGTCATAATGCCCGGCGACATAGCCTGGCAGCATTCCGGAATACGGGGCCGTCGGGCCGGGGTTTATCACGGTCACACGCGCCCCGGGCAACGGGTCCATCCCCCATTTGCGCAGCAGCAGCGCGTGGGTGTGGCCTCCGCCAACAAGAACCAGATCGCGGGTCAGGGGCAGCGGAGGAATATGCATCGGTTTCAATTCGCGCTATGATCCGGAACGTCTTCGACCTGCTCGACGGCGTGGGTGGCCCAAAGTTCATCCTCGCCGGCATCCGGCAGGTCTTCGGGTTTTTCATGCCGGTGTATGTGCCATTTTGCAATGAACAGGGCCGTGATCGGAGCGGTCAGGAACAGGAACAGAGTGATCAGCAGCTCGTGCAGGGACAGCTTTCCTTCCAGAAGAACAGAATGCACGATCGAAGCCAGAAGCACGCCGCCCACCCCCAAGGTCGTTGCCTTGGTCGGGGCGTGCAGGCGGGACATTGGGTCATTCAGCTTGATCATGCCAAAAGACCCGACAAAGCCGAAGATACCCGAGACGATCAGGAAAAAGGCGATCAGCAGTTCCACGATGAATGTCATCCCGCCCTCATTCGATAATGTTGCCGCGCAACATGAAGCGCGCATAGGCCACGGTGGAAACAAAACCGAGCATGGCAATGATCATGGCGGCCTCGAAAAAGATCTCGGTCCCCTGATCCAACCCATATAGGATCATCAGGGCGATTGTGTTGATTACCATAGTGTCCAAGGCCAGAACCCGGGTGCCGACCCCGTCAGCGGTGATGATACGCCACAGACACATCATGATCGCCGCACCGAAACAGGCAAATGCAAAATAAATCGCGTAGTCGATCATTCGAAAATCTCCTTCAGGCGACGTTCATAGCGCTGTTTGATCTGGTCCCGCACGGCCTCGGGGTCGGGGGCATCAAGACAGTGCACCAGCAGATTATGCCCCTGAGCTGACAAATCACAACTGACGGTGCCCGGAGTCATCGTGATGGTGCCCGCAAGAACCGTGATCGCTTCGGGTGTGCGCAGCTCAAGCGGGACACAGACCCAGTTGGGCTGGCGGTTGTCATTGCGTTTGAACAGGATGATCCGGGCCACCGTCACGTTCGCAACCACGATATCCCAAAGCACCACCAGCATGTATTCCACAACCATTGGCCAGTTGCGAAGTTTGGGACGATCCGGCCAGTAGGGTTGTGTGACGAATGGAATGATGATCCCGAGGATCAGGCCAAAGATCAAAGAATTCAGCGAAGGCTTGTTCGCCAGCAGAATCCAGACAAGCGTCAGCAAAATCGTCAGGTGAGGGTGCGGGAAAATTCGGCGCAGCAGTTTCATCACTCTTCCCTTCCCAAGACGGCAGAGATGTAGTTTTCAGGGGTAAACAACTGCTCTGCGGTTTTGCTCGTGTACTCCAGGGCCGGACCCGCGAACAGGGTCAGCAGGATCAGACCTGCCACGGCCCCGAACACAGCCGTAAAAGCAACGCCGGGTTGCGGTTCGGGGGCGGCGGCGGCAGACGCGTTTTCGCCTTCGGCGGTTTCATCGGTTGTGACAACCTCAGCGTCGTAGCTTTTCCAGAAGATCAGCGTCCCGGCACGGGCCAGCCCGACGATGGTGACGAATGATCCAATCAGGATAACGGCCCAGACCGAGGTGGCATCGGATGCATCGCGCGAAGCGTCCAGAACCAAAAGCTTGCCAACAAAGCCGGACAACGGCGGCATTCCAGCCATCGCGATGGCGCCGACAAAGAACAGGGCGGCAATCAACCCGTTTTGCGGCATCGGCGGCTTGGGGGCTATGGCCCCTCCCTGCCGTTCCATGATCAGGTCAGCAATGAGGAACAGCAACGCGGTCGCAAGTGTCGAATGGAACACGTAATAAAGGGCGGCTGCCGTCGCGCCGGGCGTGAACTGTGAAATCGCGATCAGCAAAGTACCCATGGACGCGATGGCGCAAAAGGCAACCATGCGGGCAATATGCTGCGATCCCAAAATGCCGACGGCGCCGACAGCAAGCGTCAGCAGCGCCGCGGGTTGCAACCAATCGCCAACCAGACCCTGCGTGACTTCGACGTCGGGACCGAAGGCCAGAGTGTACATTCGCAGGATCGAATAGGCTCCTACCTTGGTCATGATTGCAAACAGGGCCGCAACCGGCAGCGGGGCGTTGGCATAGCTGGCGGGCAGCCAGAAGTGCAGCGGCAGAACGGCAGCCTTGATGCAGAAGACCAGCAGCAACAACACCGCACCAACCCGCAACAATGCGGTATCTTCGGCTGGGATCTCCGCAACGCGCACGGCGATGTCCGCCATGTTCAGCGTTCCGGTCACGCCATAGATCGTGCCAAGGGCAAACAGAAAGAGGGTCGACCCCAACAGGTTATACGCCACATACTGCACACCCGCTTTCAACCGTACCGCGCCACCGCCATGGGTCATAAGGCCGTAAGACGCGATCAGCAGCACCTCGAAGAACACGAAAAGGTTGAAGGCGTCGCCGGTCAGGAAGGCGCCACAGACGCCCATGAGCTGGAAATGAAACAGCGCGTGGAAATGCTTGCCCCGGTCATCCCAGCCCGAGGCGATGGCATAAAGCACGATCGGCAGGGCCAGCAGGGCGGTCAGCAGAACCATCATTGCGGACATGCGATCCAGCACCATAACGATGCCAAAGGGGGCGGGCCAGTCGCCAAGCTCGTACACCTGAATGTCCCCGCCCGAGGCCTGAGCCGTGATTGTCAGCGCAATCCCAAGCAAAGCCACGACACCCGCGACCGAGAAGATACGTTGCAAGTCCAGATGGTATCGCAGGACCATGATGATGAAAGGGGCCAGAATCGCGGGCAGGACGATCGGCGCAACGATCCAGTGGTTCATGCGTCATCTCCCGGCGCGTCAACACTGTCCTGGGCGGTCATGTCGATATGGTCATTCTTGGCGGACAGGTATGCGCTGAGCGAGATCATCACGATCACGGCGGTCATCCCGAACGAGATCACGATGGCCGTCAGGACCAACGCCTGTGGAAGTGGGTCGGTATAGGGCACGTCCTTGTACTTGTTCAGAACCGCAGGCGCGTTCAGCGCCAGTCGTCCGGTCGCGAACAGGAAAACGTTCACCGCGTATGTGATCAGAGACAGGCCCAGAATGACCGGAAACGTCCGGCGGCGCAGGATCAGGAAGATCCCGGCAGCGGTCATGATACCGACGGCAGAGGCTACGAGCGCTTCCATCAGGCCTGCTCCTTCTCTTGTTGCTCTTCCGGTGGGTTGTCTCGCAGGGGATTGATATCCATCGGGAATTCCTGTGCCATCCCCGGTTGCCACGCAAAGCGGGACAGGCTGTCCAATGCCAGCATGACCGCACCCAGAACTGCCAGGAATACGCCTGTATCAAACAGCATGGCGGTGGCCCATTCGAATTCCTCAAGCGGAGGCCAGTTGATGTAGCCGAAATCGCTGGTCAGGAAGGGGCGTTCGTTGAACCACGCGCCCAACCCGGTTGCCGCAGCGATCAGAACACCCCAGCCGATGGTGCCGTGGTAATAGAACCTCTGCCGCTCGATGGCCCAGGTATAACCGCTGGCCATGTATTGCATCAGATAAGCGATGGCGACGATCAGGCCGGCAATAAAGCCTCCGCCGGGCTGGTTGTGCCCGCGGAAAAAGATATACGCCCCGACCATCAGTGCGATCGGCATCATGACGCGGGTGACCACAACCATCATCAGCGGATGCGAATCCCCGGATTGCGGCCAATGCGGTTTGCGGTTCAGCAGGTAACTGCGGACATTTGTACCGAGAACGGATTCCGTCAGCGCAAAGATGATCAGCGCGGCGATGCCCAGAACGATGATCTCGCCAAAGGTATCAAAACCCCGGAAGTCGACGAGGATCACATTGACCACATTGGTGCCGCCGCCGCCTTTGTAGGAATTGGCCAGATGGAACTCTGAAATCGTCGGGAACGCGAAATCGCGCATCATCATCGCGTAGATCAACGCACCGGTGCCAAGGCCCGCGACCACGGAAATCGCCGCGTCCCGCCAGCGCCGCGCCGCTGAACTGTCCCAGGGCGTTTCGGTCGGCAGGAAGTTCAGCGACAGCAACAAAAGGATCATTGTCACCACCTCGACCGAGATTTGCGTCAAGGCAAGGTCCGGGGCCGAGAGATAGTTGAAGGCAATCGAAACGATCAGGCCGACGACACCGATCAATACCAGTGACAAAAGACGATTCCGGTGGAACCACATAATGCCCAGCGTCGCACCCACAAGGCAGATCCAGCCAATGATCGGAATGATCTGAGCCGGCAGCGGAACGCGGGTTTCAATGCCGATGGTTCCGGTCGAATACGCGTAATAGCCCAGGCCAACGGTAAAGGCGACAAAGATGATCGCATAGCGGCTGAGGACCCCGTTGTGCATCTCATCGGTGATCCAGCGGCTCAGCCGGGTCAGCGCTTCTATGATTGCTTCAAAGATCTGCTTGGCTTCGGGGCGGGGCAGGGCGTTCCAGATCCGCTCACCTCGTCTGTGCAACGCCAGTAGGAATAGACCGCCCAGCGTGGCCACGACCGACATGTAAAGCGCCGGTGTGAAGCCATGCCAGAGTTTCAGCGAGTAATACGGAAGCTTCTCGCCGCCGATCACCGCGCTGGACACTACTGCGACCAATGGGCCGACAATGGTCGCGGAATAAAGGCCGATCAGAATGACAAGTACGACCAGGAAAGCGGGCGCAATCCACAACCCTACGGGCGGATCATGCGGATGTGCCGGATAATCTTCCCGCTGAGGTCCAAGAAAGACGTGGCTGACGAAGCGGAAGGAATACGCGGCCGAGAACAACGCAGCCAACAGCGCCAGCCCCGGCACCAGGTAATGAGAGTGCATCCATGTGGTGTGCACGGTTTCCTCAAGCATCATTTCTTTGGACAGGAAACCGTTCAGAGGCGGCAGCCCGGCCATCGAGAGGGCGGCAATCGTGCCGATTGTGAAGGTGATCGGCATCAGGTGGCGCAAGCCACCCAGTCTTTTGATATCGCGCGTGCCGGTTTCGTGATCCACGATCCCGGCGGTCATGAACAAGGCGGCTTTGAACGTTGCATGGTTGATGATGTGAAACACGGCAGCGACGGCTGCAATCTTTGTGCCAAAGCCCAGCAGCATGGTGATGAGGCCCAAATGCGAAACGGTCGAAAACGCCAGCAGCGCCTTAAGGTCGTCCTTGAACAACGCGATAGACGCGCCAATCAGCATGGTGACCAGCCCCGTCGTGGCGACGATATAGAACCACGCATCCGTGCCTGCCAGAACCGGCCACATCCGTGCCATCAGGAACAGGCCCGCTTTCACCATGGTGGCAGAGTGCAGATAGGCTGAAACCGGTGTCGGCGCGGCCATGGCGTGCGGCAGCCAGAAATGAAACGGGAACTGCGCCGACTTGGTAAAACAGCCCAGCAGGATCAGGATCAGCGCAGGCATGTAGTAGGGTGAGGCCTGGATCAGTTCTTTGTTCTGCAAAATGACGCTGAGATCGTAAGACCCCACGATATTGCCGAGGATCAGCATCCCGGCGATCATCGCCAAGCCGCCAGAGCCGGTGACGGCCAAGGCCATGCGCGCGCCCTGCCGACCTTCGGGAAGGTGCTTCCAATAGCCGATCAGCAGGAATGAGCTGAGCGATGTAAGCTCCCAGAAAACAATCAAAAGCAGGATATTGTCGGACAGGACAATACCAACCATCGCCCCCTGAAACAGCAGCAGGTAGGTATAGAACTGCCCCATCGGATCTTCGCGCGACAGGTAGAACCGTGCGTAGAGAATGATGAGCAATCCAATGACGAGGATCAGCAACGCGAACAAAAATCCCAGGCCGTCCAGCATGAAGTTCGCGTTCAGCCCCAGCCCCGGTATCCAGTCGAACCGGGCGGTCACGACGTCTCCGCGCATCACCGCAGGGACATGGATCAACAGTCCCATCAGGGCCAGGAATGTGGTTAACCCGGCGGCGGAGGCGGCTGCGTTCCGACCTGCCCGGATCAGCAGGGCAGGAAAAACAGCGCCGAGGAAGGGAAGGGCCGCGATAAGGAATAGGGACAAGTGCGATACTCCGGTCTGGGCGGTCAGTGTGAAGCCAATTTTGTAAGGATATTTTCCCGACTGTCCAGATATTGTAACTTTTTTACAGAGTCCTATTGGCCCCATCAGAAACTCTGCAAGGATTCGAAAAAATGACGTGATCTTGATGCGGGCCGGGTTTTTCAACGCCCCCGTTTCAGACCATCTGTGATAGAACACTTGTCAGCGAACAGGAGGCTGAAGCTTGGCCGAGAAAGTGAACCGAGCGCGAAGATGGATGTTGATCGGCGCATGCGCGGCGATTGCAGGCGGGTTTGCGATCAGGGAATACCGTTTGATCCCCGAAGACCACGACGGCGGCCGGATAACGGTTGCCGAGGCCCATGAGCAGGCCTCGAAGGGAAACGTTCTGTTGATCGATATCCGCACGCCGCGTGAATGGCGCGCATCGGGCATAGGCGAAGGTGCCGTGCCGCTGGACATGCGGCGCGAGGATTTTGTCAAAGCACTGACGGAATTGGCTGGCGGCGATCCGGCGACCCCGGTGGCCTTGATTTGCGCGCGCGGCGTTCGCTCGGCACGCCTGAGCAACCGCCTGATCGAAGCTGGATTCACCAATGTGATCGACGTGCCCGAGGGTATGTTGGGTTCGGCCGCAGGGCCGGGATGGGTTCGGGCCGGATTGCCGGTGCGCAAATATGATGAGGATGCAGGATGATCCGGGAATTCAGTCTGGCGTTGGCCTTGGCAGTGACCGGGCAGACCGCTTTCGCGGGGTGTGCCGGTCAAGAGGATACCTGTGAGACACCCATGGGTGCCTATCACATCGAACTGCCCGACGCGGACAATGCGCCCATGGTGGTGTTCCTGCATGGGTATGGCGGCAGCGGGTCGGGCACGATGCGCAATCGCGGGATGGTCGAACCGCTGTTGGAGCGCGGCTATGCGGTGATGGCCCCTGAGGGGTTGGAAAGGCCCGACCGGGGCGGCACCAAAAGCTGGAATTTCTATCCCGGTTTTGGTGAGCGGGACGAAGCCGCCTTTCTGACCGAAGCGGTGCAAGACGCGGCACGGCGGTTTGGCATCGACACTGACCGTGTCCTGCTGGGCGGGTTTTCCGCCGGAGCTTTCATGGTCAACTATCTGGCCTGCGAGAGCCCCGATACGTTCTCGGCCTATGTCCCGGTGTCCGGTGGTTTCTGGCGCCCGCACCCCGAAACCTGCAAAGGTCCGATCCGTATGTTCCACACGCATGGCTGGACCGACAATGTGGTGCCGCTGGAAGGGCGCTTGCTGGGCGGAGGACGCTTTCAGCAGGGTGATATCTATGCGGGTCTCGAAATCTGGCGCGATGCGAACGGTTGTGTCGATCACAAACCGACCGGGTTCAGCGCGACGGGTGATTTCATGCGCCGCCGCTGGACCACCTGTGCCGAAGGCAGTGCGCTGGAATTTGCTCTGTTCCCCGGAGGGCACACCGTTCCCGCGGGCTGGGCCGACATGATAATCGATTGGTACGAAGGGCTTCCCGGCAGTTGATCACTCGGCCGGGGTCATGTTGCCTTTGCCTTCGACCAGTCGCTTCAGTTCATCGCGATATCGGCGCGCTGACCGGGTAATGGCGGGTTCGCTGAAGTCTTCCCGCATTCCGACCATCTTGCGCGCGGCACCTGCCGAGACACCGCTGAGCGCGGACAACGGGATAGCCAGCGCAAGGCTGATGGCGATCGGGGCCAGCCAGACCGACACCAGACCGGACAGGATACCGACGCTCAGCGCCACTCCGCTTACGGTTTCCAGCGCATGGCACAGGATCAGCGTTCGCAGACCATAGGTGCCACCGTCGCGGGCCTGAGGCGACCAGCCGCGCTGAATGCCAAAAGCCGTACGGAACACAGCGATCATCTGTTGCACCATCAGGATCGGAGCGTAAAGGATCGACAACAGAACCTCGGCCAGGAAAGAGGCAAGGAATTTGCGCCCGCCACCGAAATCCGCGTAGCGTACACCGCTCAACGGCAGGGCCAGAACGCCCAGAACCTTGGGGGCCAACAGCATCGCGTACATGACCAGAATGATCAGCACGTGACGGGTTTCCGACATCTCGGGCCATTGTGGGAACAGAGGATTGTCGGGGCTGAAATAATGCAGGACAGAGGCATCCTGACCCTGACCGATCAGCGCCCACATCAACAATAGTGCAAACCACAACGGGGACATCAGATAGCCGACCGCGCCGTGGAACATGTGGAATCGCGATACGGCACGGAATCCGGAAGAACCCAGCAATTTCAGGTGTTGCAAGTTACCCTGACACCAGCGGCGGTCCCGCATGGCGTGATCGATGAGGGTCGGCGGTGTTTCTTCATATGACCCGCGAATACGCGGCAGAAATCGCACGGCCCATCCGGCGCGGCGCAGCAGGCCGGCCTCGACGAAATCGTGGCTCATGATCAGCTTGTCCTGACCGCTGAACGAACGCAGCTTGGGCAGGCCGGCGCTGGTGGCAAAGGCCTTGGTGCGGATAATCGCGTTATGGCCCCAATAGTTGCCTTCTTGCCCGCACCAACGGGCCAGACCTTCGGCAAAGGCGATGCCATAGACACCATTTGCAAATTGCTGCATCCGGGCAAAGACTGACTGTGCGCCTATCAACTGCGGATAGCTTTGAATCAAGCCCGCACCCGGATCGCATGCCAGTGCATCAGTCAGGCGATGGATTGCGCGCCCGGTCATCAGGCTGTCAGCATCCAGCACCAGCATGGCATCCCAATCCGCGCCCCAACGGCTGACCCAATCGGCGATGTTGCCAACTTTGCGGTCGGTATTCTGTTCGCGGCGGCGATAATACAGCTCAAGCCCGGGTGCCAGGGTGGTGCGCAGTGCTTCGACGCTGGCCTGTTCCTGCGCCGCAATCTCGGGATCGCGCGTGTCCGACAGAATGAACATGGCATAGTGGTGTTTACCGCCGCGCGCCTGAAGATCCTCCAGCATGGTGCGGGCATTGCCCAACACGTTCCAGGGGACTTCATTGTAGACCGGGGTCAGCAGGGCCACCCGCAGGGGTTGCGCCGCGGTCCGACGCTCAGGCCGTTCCTGTTTCGCCAGCGACACCATGCCCAGCAAAACAGTGCAGACGGTGAAGGAAATCCAGAAGAAGTTGAACGAAATCAAGGTCAAAAGGATGGCTTCGACCACGTTGATGCCTTCCGCGCCGAACCAGTCGCTCATGACCCACAGCAAGGCCAGAGTGGCGGCCATCGCGGGCGAAAAAGCCAGCGCGCGCCAGAAACCGGCAGCGGATTTGTGCTGACCGGAAGGCGCATCGGCATCCCGGAACCGTGCGCTGAAGTTCTGCGCAGGCATCGCCAGAGGGGCCTCGGGCGGCATGATATGCAGATCGCGGCTCATGTGGTCCAACGGTACAGCCAGACCTCTGAGGCAGGCTGTTTGTCTTTCAACAATTGTGCGCGCAACTCGACATGGTTGCGTTCGCCGGGCTGGAATGAAAACGCCAGCCGTGGACCGCCGGTATCCGGGTTGCGCTGCAAGACGCCTTCCGAAGTTTCCGCATGTGGCGAATCCACAAAGACCGTGATTGCGCCCAGGTCCTCGAACAGTTCGCTGTCTTCAAAATCGATGATGGCCAGCCGGCCTTCGCCAAAGGTGTTCTCGCCCATCGCGGTGTTGATCACGCGCGGCATCGGTGTGCGCTGGGGTTCTTCCCCCCAGATCAGGCGATAGGACAGATCAACCTGACTGCCTGCCGCATAGGGTTCAGCGGGCCTCCAATAGGCGACGATGTTGTCATAGATTTCCTGATCTGCCGGGATCTCGACCAGCGTGACCGAGCCTTTGCCCCAGTCTTCTTGGGGCTCGACCCACAGGCCCGGGCGCTTGTGGTAATTGGCCTCGAGATCGGCGTAGTCCGAAAACTCTCGTTTGCGCTGCATCAGACCAAACCCGCGTGGGTTTGTATCGACGAAGGATGAGACCTGCAATCGGGTCGGATTGGCCAACGGACGCCACAGGACCTCGCCCGCGCCATTGCGGATCATCAACCCGTCGCTGTCGTGCACAGCAGGGCGGAAATCGTCGAACCGGCTGTGGTTGGTCTGGTCGAACAGGAACATCGAAGTTCCCGGAGCGATCCCTACATGGGGCAGGTCTTCGCGCGGGAACAGCGTTGCCTCGACATCCATAATGCAATCCGCGCCCGCCGTGACGTTGAAACGATAGGCGCCGGTCACGCTGGGGCTGTCCAACAATGCATGCACGACCATGTTGCGTTGGCCCGGTTCGGGACGTTCCAGCCAGAAACGGATGAATTCGGGAAATTCCTCGCCATCCGGATCGCCGGTTTTCAACGCCAGACCCCGCGCCGACAGTCCGTAAACCTCGTGCAGGCCAATGGCGCGGAAATAGCTGGCCCCCTGCCAGACGCAGAATTCATCTGTCTTGCCGGGGCGGTGCATTTCAGTGCGCAGGCGCAGGCCCGAGAAGCCCAGCGTGTCATCGATCGGCAGTTGCGGCACGTCTTCGGACTTGTCGAACATTTCCAGATCGAAGGCGACCGGCTTGGTCATGCCGTTCTCGACCGTTTCCACCTTGACGGTGCGCGGGAAATAAAGGCCGGGGGTGAAGAAATCCACGTTGAAGGGCGTCTCGGTTTCATACCACAGCGCCCGGTCAAGCCGGAACCGGATGGAACGGTACTGCTGATAGGTCAGATCCTGCCATTCCTGCGGTACCATCTCGCGTTCCACATAGGGGCGGCTGGCCAGATCGCGGGCCACCTCGATTACATAGTCGCGGTCAAAAGGCGTCTCACCGCTCGTCGCATAAGCGGATGGAGCGAAGGCCAAAGCAGTCGTCGAGACGAGGAATGCGCGACGGGTAAAATTCATTTCTTCGACTTCCAGGGTTGTGACTTGAACCAAGCTGCCAGATAGGCAACGCCGATGATCATCGCAAACCCAATAATGTTGGCGACAAAGACAGTGGCGACATCCCGCCCAGCCTGATCCAGCGCGACACCGATCAGCCGTGCCGCAGCCATGGAAAACACAAATACGGCAAGGGATTGCTGGCCGACCTTGGTGACGACGGCCAGCAGGAATTGCCAGATACGTGCGCCCACACCATGACCCGTCGCGATCAGGCGGTGGCCTTGTTCGCCCGCTGCAACCCATCCCAGATAGGCCAGCGACAGAAAGTGGACATATCGAAGAAGGCCGAACTCGGTTTTGCCACGCAGCTCTTCGGTCAGGGGCCAGCCCTTGCGGATCACTGCGCCAAGCTCGGGTGCAGCCGTGTTGATCCAGGTGAAGACTTTCCATGACCCGAACGGGGCTGACAACACGACAAAGGCAATCGCCACCCAGATCAAGGATTTCGACACGGGCGGGGCCGGAATCCAACCGCGCATGAAGGCGAAGCCGGTGAAAAACAGCAATTGCCATCCGAAGGGGTTGAAGAACCACTGGCGCTGGGACCAGGGTTCAGCGGGAAGGGCAAGCGCGCCGGTTTGCGCGACGAACCAGATGGCCACGCAAACTGCCGCCATCAGCCAGAAACTGACTCGATAGAGCGCCATGTAAAGCGGCATAAGCGCCAGTACGACCAGATACATCGGCAGGATATCGAAGTAGTTCGGCACATAGGTCAGTGTGAAAATCCCGACCATTTGCGGGGCCGGGTCATTGAAGAAATGCTGAAGGTTCAACGACGAGACATAGGTTTTCTCGAACGCGCCGGTCTGATCCAACGCGGCCATTGTCATTGCAACAAAGAAGAACAGGGCAATATGCGCCCAATAGACCTGCCAGATGCGGTAGGCCACTCGGGCGGTGCCCATCCACCATCCCTTGCGCAGAAATGCCCCGCCAAACGCAATGGCCGAGGCCATGCCCGAGCAGAACACAAAAATCTCGGTAGCGTCCGAGTACCCAAAGCGGGCAGGAATCCACTTTGCCCAGGGGTCGTTGGGAATATGGGCGATCAGGATGATGAACATCGCGATGCCGCGATAGAAATCCAGACGCGGATCACGCGCACTGGCGGGGGCTGCGGCCGGGGCCGCAGCGGGTACAAAATCAGAAGCGGGCGATATGGTCGCCATACGTTTTCTGTCCTTCTTGGTCTTCTTGTTATTCGGCGGGGACGCTTTGGACGTCACCGCTGTCGCGGGCCGCGTCGATCAGAGCGCGACGCGCGATGGCATAATTGTCTTCGCCCCCGGCGCGCTTGGCGCGACGGTCATCCAGAATGCGTTCCACCGCGTCCAGGCGACCTGCGCGCAGGCCGGAATCAATGGTAATGCGTTCAAATACATCACGTTGCGCGTGGCTGCCACCGGCCAGTTGCATGGAATCGCGCGCCGCGAGCAGATGATCAAAGGCGGTTCCATAGTGGCCGTCGCCAAAGGCCTCCAGGCCCATGGCCGCAGCGATACCGGGGTCTGCCATGCGGCGGGTGGTGTCGTCGTCGGCGCGGGCCGCATCCTTGTTCATGCGGTTTAGCATCTTGGCCGTGGCATCAGCGCGATTGTCACCGGTAAGCGCCAGCAGATAATGCAGATCCGCAAAGATCAGGCAGCCGTCTTCCGTTCGTGCGGCACTCAGATCAGCCAGCTCTTCCCAGCGATTTCCGACATTTACCCCCTCAAGTTCAAGCCGCATCAACAGCGAAGTGCCGTTTGAAATGTCACGATAATCGTCGGTTTTGTCCTTGCGGATATGGTTGTCATACAGTTCGATCACCTGATCGACCTGACCCAGATCCAGATGCATCAGTGCCTTGTGCCACCACACGTGGTAACGGAAGTTGTTGCAGTGGGCCCAGGCCGCCTCGCGACCGGCCAGCCAGTCAAGGCCCAGCTGCGCATTGCCCGTCATTTCGTGGACATGGGCCACCGCGTGCAGGCCCCAGGCATCATCGGACACCATCCACAGCGCCTGACGGCCCGCGATTTCGGCCTTTTCGTAAGCGCCTGTTTCTTCCAGTGCGAAGGAATGACAGCCCAGCAGATAGCCGCGCCCCGGATGATCGGGTTCATAAGCGGGCAACACCCGCTCGATCGAGCGGCGCATTCCGCCCGCATCACCCAGAACGAAGCGGGTTGCGTGGCTTAGTTTCATCGCCAGAGTGTCCTGCGGATGGTCACGCAGGATTGTTTCGAATGTCTGAACCGCCTGCGCCTGTTGGCCGGCCAGATACAGGGCCAGCGACTCCACATACAGACGTTCGCGCTCAGTTACGGGCTGACGTTCCATCGCCGCATTGGCGGCAGCCAGCGCTTCGACGGCAACCGCCATCATCTCTCGCCGTCCAAGCAGCGCCATGAACAGACCTTTGATCGCATGACCCAGCGCGAAGTCGGGCTCGAGTTCAAGCACTTTGCCCAAATGCTGAGGCGTGACAGCGGCATGAGCCATGAACCCAAGCAGAACACCATTCCACGCTTCGACGGCCGCCGGCTGGGTCAGGGTGTTCATCTGTCCGAAAACGTCTTGTTTCATGCTTGGGTCCAATCTGATTGCGATATTTGACACTGTTCGATGTAACAGAGTGTGCAAGAGCGGCGTAACAGTATCGACGCTGCTCTCGAATTGGTGAAATGACGTGTGCGAAAAAGGCGAAAAAAACCGCCGATTCAAGGGCATGTTTCAGCGACTTGCCGCCTAATTGTGCAAGTATTTCAATCCTCGAACGGGTTTTTTGCGCTCAGAACGGCCGCGGTATCGGCTCCACAGACCGGTGGAGCGTTTCGATATGTTACAGGCGTGCGAGACAGGTTCAGAGGATTCCCGATCAGGTTGACCTGACCCGGCTGGGCCTGCATGGTAATCTGCATTCGTCTTGCGGCCACCTGTTCCGTGTTGAACACCTGATCCAGCGTCTGAACCGGGCCGACGGGCACTTTGACAGCTTCGAGGCCGGAAATGACGGTCTGGGTGTCCAGCGCCTTCACTGCGGGGCGAAGGATGGAATTCAGTGCATCACGATGTTCCAGACGGGCCGGGTTGGTCGCGAATCTCGGATCGCCTGCCAGTTCAGGAGCATTGATGAAGTCGCAGAGCTTTCTGAACTGGCCGTCATTTCCAACCGCGAGAATCACGTGCCCATCAGCGGTTTCGTAGACGTCATAGGGGACGATATTCGGGTGCCCGTTGCCGCGTCTTTGCGGAACATCGCCTGACGTCAGATAGTTGACGCCTTCATTGATCAGCCAGGCAATCTGAGAATCCACCAGCGCCAGATCGATCTGTTGGCCTTCGCCGGTCAGGTCGCGGTGGCGCAGCGCGGCCAGGATTCCAACAGTCGCATACATCCCGCACATCACGTCGGCGATGCCAACACCCACTTTCATGGGGGCGCCCTCGGGGTCTCCGGTCAGCGACATGATCCCGCCATAGCCTTGCGCCATCAGGTCATAGCCGGGCTTGCTGGCATTCGGGCCGGTTTGACCGTAGCCCGAGATTGAACAGTACACGAGGCTTGGAAACTCTTGCGACAGGGTGGCGTAGTCCAGCCCATACTTGGCCAAGCCGCCCGGTTTGAAGTTCTCGATCAGAATGTCCGCATGTGACGCCAACCGTCTGATTTCCGCCTGACCCTCGGTCGAGGAGATATTCAGCGCGACGGATTTCTTGTTGCGGTTGGCCGACATGAAATAGGCGCTCAGGTCCGAGCGGTTGCCCTCGGCATCGCTCACGTAGGGCGGCCCCCATTGCCTCGTGTCATCGCCCCCGGTTGCCGGGTTTTCGATCTTGATGACGCTTGCACCCAGATCGCCCAGCAGTTGCGTGCAGGTGGGGCCTGCCAGAATCCGGCTAAGGTCCAGAACCTTGACACCCTTCAACGGGCCTTCAGATGCGGCCATCATAGCCTCCACGCTCAACTTCTGCAGCAATCACCGTAAATGTCTCAGCCTTTACAGCAGCTTCCAGTGCGGTGCGCAACTCTGTCCTGTTATGAACCGTATGGCCATTGCCGCCAAAGGCCCGGCCCATGGCGGCAAAGTCATGATGGCCGAAATCGACGCCCGTGTTGCCCATCTGCCGCTGGCGCTGTTTCAATTCGATCAGGGCAAGGCTGGCATCCACGAAGACCAGAAAGATCGGGTTGCCGCCCATTTCAGCCGCTGTCGACAACTCGCCCGCAACCATAAGGAACCCGGCATCGCCCGAGAAGCTGATCACCGGGCGGTCCGGTTCGGCCAGTTTCAGGCCAATGGCCATCGGAACAGCGCAGCCCATGGTGCAGAGCGCCGAGGATTGGATCAACCCGCGTTCTTCGTTGCACGCCCACATCTGGCTCAGCAGAATGCGATGCGCGCCACTGTCGGCCGTGGCCAACGTTTCAGGCGGCAGGACGGCACGGGTTTCGGCAATGACGGCAGCGGGGCCCCAGTTTTCATCGGTGGCGAAGGCCTTTGCCAGCGCGGCTTTGACCTGCGCGGGTTCGTTGCCCGGCCATGTTTCATGGGCCGGGTTGCCTTTGGCAATTGCCTCCAATGTCTCGCCCGTGTCGGCGACAAGATTCAATCCAGCCTGATGCATGTAGTGGTCGTTGACCACGGCAGAGATATCGATGACGCGCTTTTCTTCCGGATCCCAGATCTCACGCCAGCCGGGGCGCATTTCGATCGGGTCATATCCCAGACACAATACCAGATCCGATTGTTCGATCAGAGGCACAAGATGCTTGTCAGCCAGCGGCGACAGCCCCGCGCCACCCAGACACAGTGGGTGATCCTCGGGCACGACGCCTTTGGCCTTGTAGGTCGTCACGAAAGGAATACCAAAGTGTTCCAGGAACGCCTGTACCACACTGCGCGAGTCGTCATAAAGGACATCCAGGCCGATGATGGCAATGGGGCGTTCGGCCTCGGCCACCCAGCGGCGGGCCTTTTCCAGGCATTCGCCACCGGGGCTGACCGGCGCAACCTTGGCCAGCCGGCGGCATTTCACGCCGGTAACAGGCGTGTCGGCAACCGAGATCGGGACATCGATATGAACCGGGCCCGGTCGTGGCTGCATGGCCAATGACACCGCCTTGTCGGCTATGATATCTGCGCCTTTGGCTGTCAGTGTAAAAGTGCCTTTGGTGATCGAGCGATAAACCCGGCTGTGATCCATGACCTGATGGGTATAGGTCAACGCTTCGTCCGCATCGACGCATCCGGTCAGAACGACCATCGGCACACGATCCTGCAAAGCGTTCGCTACCACATTGATCCCGTTCATTGCGCCCGGACCCAGAGTGGCCACCAGAATCGCAGGTGCACCGTCGCGATGATGAACGGCCTCGGCCATGAACCCGGCAGAGTTTTCGTGCTTGGTCAGATGAAAGGTGATCCCAGCCTTTTCCAGCGCATCGACCAGCGTCAGAACCTCGCCCCCCGGCATCCCAAATGCGTGTCGGCACCCCGCTTCATATAAGCGTTGGGCCAGAATATCCGCAGCGCGGGGCGAGGGGTCTTGCATCAGTCATGCTCCGATAGAACCGTTTCAAGCAGATTGCGGAGGACGTTCCCGGACGCAAGGCGGTTCACGCCAGTGTGACTATTTGACTGCGCGTTCAGCGATCGATTGAAACGTCGAGTCAAGCTCTGCTGCAATATCCATCAGGTTCTGACCGCCTTCCGAGGCGTAGGGCGCAAAGACGAAACTGGGGGTTTTATACGACAGGTTCGCCGTCCCGTCTTTGTTCTCGGTAACGTAAAACCGGATCGGGGCCTCGATCATCGCGTGGACCGAGGTTTCCAGAACCCGCACGGCGTAGTCATTGTTGAAAGCGCCGATCACGCGATTTCCGGGAATCGATATCCCACGTGCTGCCGCCGCTTTGGTCGGGCCCGCCTGAGTCACGACGATCAGCCCGTTTTCCTTGATCGCGGCTTTGGTTGCGTCAACCAGTTCCGCATACGGTTTCTGGGTTGGGTATACGGCCCAGCCCTCGGGCGCATTCTGAGCCCACAGGGGCAACGCGATCAGGCAGAGCAGGGGAATGAAGGCTTTCATCAACGCGTCTCCGGTATCTTGCTCTGACCTGTGTGCCAGACTTGAGAGTTCTGCGCAGTCACGAATCCGTGTTCGCCGCGCGCTGCTGCACGTCGCGTTTCTTCAGCACGTAGATATCCATGATCCAGCCATGGTCGGCTCGGGCGCGGGCGCGCGTGTCAAGGATCCGCTGCGCGACCTGATCCAAAGGGCCGCTGATCAGCAGCTCTTCTTTCATGCCCACATAGGCCCCCCACCAGATGTCATACTCTGCCATCCTGAGGGACTGGAACGAGCATTCCCCGTCCAGCATGACGGCGACTTTCGAAGCGGTTTCAGGCCAGCCTTCATCCCGGATACGACGCCCGGTGGTCACGACATAGGGTGCGCCCAGATCATTGATCGGGATCGCATGAGCCGCGGTCAAAGCCTGCAAGGCCGTGATGCCCGGAATCACCCTGGTGTTGGGCTTGGGGTCCAGCCGCGCCGCAATGCGCAGCGAACTGTCATACAGGGACGGGTCGCCCCAAATCAGCAGAGCAATGTGCTGCGCCCCCGGGTGAGCCTCGATCGCCTCGTGCCAGCGCAGCGCAATGGCGTCGTGCCATTCGTCCACGCCGCGCAGATAGCCATCGTCCGCCCGGCGCCTTGGGATGTCAAAATAGGCTAACCTTGGCGGTGTCTCGGTTACCCGGTCGATGATGTCCTCACGCAGCCCGGCCAGATCGGCCTTGTTTTCGCCCTTGCGGGGAATCAGGATCAGATCGGCCGACCGGATCGCCTGCGCGCCCTGAAAGGTCACGTGATCCGGGTTGCCGGTGCCGATGCCAATCAGGCTCAGATCAATCATCTTCGAACTCCGCCAGCGGCCCGTAAAAGATCAGGGCCGGAGCCGTGCCGATCTCGGATTTTAGCTGTTCGGCCAAAGCACCGATGGTGTTGCGCGTCAGCTTTTGATCCGGGGTCGAAACAGATTCAGCCATCAGGGCAGGCGTGTCCAATGACAGGCCGTGTGAATGCAGCGCTTCTGCCAGAAGCGGGAAAGTACGTTTGCCCATGAATACAACGGTGGTGGCCTGAGAATCGGCCAGTGCGGTCAGGTTCAGATCGTCCGGCAGCGCGCCGCTGACGTCATGTCCCGTCACGAACTGCACGCGCCGTGCGGTCAGACGGCGCGTCAGCGGGATACCTGCGGCAGCTGCGGCAGCCACCGCAGACGGGATGCCGGGGATGATCTCGAATTCAATGCCCGCATCACGAAGGGCAACAAGCTCTTCTTCAAGCCGCCCGAACATGCCGCCATCGCCGGATTTCAACCGCACGACATGTTGGCCGGTCCGGGCGTAGTCCACTAGCAACCGGCTGACATGGTCCTGTTTGGGCGAGGGGCGACCGGCCCGTTTGCCCACGCCCACAAGATCGGCGTCTTCGCGCGCGTGGCTCAGAATCGGCCCGCTGCTGAGGTCATCGAACAAAATCGCATCGGCCTTTTGCATCCTGTTGACGGCCTTCAACGTCAGCAACTCCGGATCGCCGGGGCCCGAGCCGATGAAAGACACAAATCCGCTCATGCAGTTGCCTCCGCAATCAGGTGAAAGAACGTACCTGTGACATTGCCGCGAACAGAGCCGGTCTGAGGTCCTTCTGCGCCTTCGGCATCGAACACACGGGCGAGTGGCGCGTCAGGCTGATCCACGATCGAGGAATAGTGGAACTCATGCCCGCGCAGCGCCGCATTCTGTGCAAATCCCGGCATCGGGGCCAAGAGTTCCGCTTTGCGATAGCCCAGGTTGAATTTGCGTTTTTGGTACGACGTCACCAGCCCCAGCAGGCCAGCCATTTCATGCCGCACGCCATCCTTGTCGATCAGCGCATGACCCAGCGCCATATACCCACCGCATTCGCCATGCACAGGCCTTGTTTCCGCGTGCTTGCGCAGACCCGCGAGGAAGGTTTTTGCAGCAGCCAACGTCCCGGCATGCAGTTCAGGATATCCGCCGGGAAGCCAGACCAAGTCGGCATCCGCCGCCGGGGCTTCGTCAGCCAGTGGCGAGAAGGGTAGGATTTCGGCCCCGGCGGTGCGCCAGCCTTCCAGCAAATGTGGATAGGTGAAAGAAAAAGCCGCGTCCCGTGCCAGTGCAATCCGCTGGGCCGGAGGGCGCGGCAGCGCGTCTGACGATGGCCCAATGGGGCCTGAGGAAGCCGCCTGTTTGATCGCCTCGAGATCCACATGTTCGCGCAGAAATGCGGCATAGCCCACGATGGCGCTTTCCAGATCCGGGTGTTCGACGGCCTGGATCAACCCCAGATGCCGCTCGGGTAGGGTCAGATCGCCTCGGCGCGGAAGCACACCCAGAACCGGCAGGCCTGCACGTTCCATCCCGAGCCGGGTCAGACGCTCGTGCCGGGGGCTGGCACAGCGGTTCAGAATGACGCCGGCAAAGGGCAGATCGGGGTTGTACATCCTGAACCCCAGCGCGGTGGCCGCCGCAGACTGCGCCTGGCCGCCGACATCCAGCACCAACACAACCGGCCAACCCATCCGTGCAGCGGTCTCGGCGCTGGACCCATGACCCAACTCACCCGGCTTGGCGACGCCATCGAACAGGCCCATCGAACCTTCCGCCACCACGATGTCGGCGCCTTCGGCCTGCGCAGAGATCGCGTTCAACAAAGGATCGCCCATCGCCCAGCTGTCAAGATTGAACGAAGCCCGCCCGGACGCGGCTCGGTGGAAGGCAGGGTCGATATAGTCCGGTCCGCTCTTGAACGGTTGAACGGTCAGGCCATCCTCGGCCAACGCGCGCAACAGGCCCAGCATGACCGTTGTCTTGCCCGTGCCCGAAGACGGGGCGGAAATCAGAAGGCCCGGAGGGTTAATCATCACCATGGCTCCAGCTTGACCAGGGGCTCTCGGCGCTTTGCGGGCGATAGCGGCGGTCGTAATCTTTCGAATACAGGCAGCTTTCGTCGAAACCTTCGCCCGCCAGTGCCGGACCGACCATGATCAACGCAGTCCGTGAGATGCTGTCATCCAGCGCCTCTTTGAGCGTTCCCAGCGTCGCGCGGATGATCCGTTCATCCGGCCAGCTTGCGCGATAGACCACGGCGACCGGACAGTCGGCCCCATAGGCCGGGGTCAGATCGGCAATGACGTTGTCCAGATTGCCGATGGACAGATGAATGGCAAGTGTCGCCCCCGTGCGTGCGAAATTCTCCAACGTCTCGCCTTCGGGCATGGAAGATGCACGGCCCGGCGTCCGGGTCAGAACCACGGATTGCGCCAGCCCGGGCAGAGTAAGCTCGGTTCCCAAAGCCGCCGCAGCCGCCGCAAAGGACGGAACGCCTGGGGTTACGCTGACCGGGATGCCCATTTCCTTGAGGCGGCGGATCTGTTCCCCCATCGCCGACCAGACCGACAGGTCGCCGGAATGCAGACGGGCCACATCCTGGCCGGCCTGATGTGCGGCCTCGATCTCGGCCATGATCTGATCCAGATCCATTGGCGCGGTGTTCACGATTCTTGCGCCTTCCGGGCAGTGGCCAAGAATTTCTTCCGGAACCAGGGAACCTGCATAAAGGCAAACGGGGCAGGATGCGATGATGTCGCGCCCGCGCAGCGTTAACAGGTCGGCGGCGCCCGGTCCGGCGCCGATGAAATGAACGGTCATGTTTGTCCTCCGATGGCTATGGCGCATGTGGCCAGCCGGTCGTCTGAAATCTGTCTGGGTGAAAGCAGCCGCGCACCCGGGCCAAAGTGCTTTCCGGCGGCCGCCAATGCGGATGCTTCGGCCACGCTTCCGGTGCCATAGGTTGCGCGGCTGCGGTTTGAGCAGGTGAGTGTACGTTGACCGGCCAGATCGCCTGCGGCAACGAAATGTAAGGGCAGAGACACCTCTTCTGCAAAGGATGTCAGGGCCGGATGACCTTCCTTGTCGGCCACGGTTGCCAAGGCGGCGACGTCGTGGTTTGCGGCTGCCGCGTCAAACGCTTCACGCAAGCTGTCGGCTGTCGCAGAAGAGGAGAAACCGAGGCCAGCAACGATCATAGCGTCACGCTCCACTGTACCACCGGATAGGCGGACTTCCAGCCGCGCCTTGGTCCCAGCGGGGCTGATTGTGCAAGTTCTATCCGAAGCAGGTCACCGCCCAAGTCTTCGTGCCAACGTGCCAGCAGGGCCTCGCTTTCCAATGTGACTGCATTGGCGACAAGGCGTGTGCCTTTAGGAAGCGCATCGCGCAGCCACGCCAGCAGATTGGCGCTCAATCCTCCGCCGATGAAAACGGCATCCGGCAGGTCGACACCTGACAGCGCTTCTGGTGCGGTTCCGTGTACTACATTCAATCGATCTTGCCCCAACGTATCTGCATTTCGGCGGATTCGCTCAGCCCGGTCGGCACGGGGCTCGAAACACGTCGCGGAAAGGGTCGGATCACACATCAGCCATTCGATGCTGATCGAACCTGTGCCTCCACCTATATCCCACAGATGTTCGCCGCGTTGCGGGGCAAGCGCCGAGAGTGTCAGGGCGCGGATCGGGCGTTTGGTGATCTGACCGTCCGTCTCGAAGATGTGGTCCGGTTTGCCAGACGCCTTGGAAAGGGCAGGTCCTGCACCGGAAACCTCCAGACCGACGCAGACCGGATGGTCGAACGTACCCAAAAGCGCCTCGGTCAGCGTGACTGTTCGGGTGTTTTCGCGCGGGCCACCTAGGGCCTGCATCACATGCAGGGCCGAGTCGGCAAAGCCTGTCTCGGTCAGATACCGTGCCAGTTCCGCCACGGACTTTCCGTCACGCAGCAACAGGATCGCGTGCGCTCCCGGTGCCAGATGAGGACGCAAACGGGTCAGCGGCGCGGCGTGCAGGCCGAAGGTCAGTGTGCTTTCCAAAGGCCAGCCGAGCCGGGCAGCCGCCAGCGAAAAGGTGGATTGGCCGGGCAGGGCGGTCCATTCACCGGCATCGAAATTGCGCGCAATGACAGAGCCTGCGCCAAACCAGAACGGATCGCCCGAGGCCAGAACAACGGTCTGCCGGCCACGCAATCCTTTCAGGATCGGCAGACCTTCCGAGAACGGCACAGGCCATTCGACACGCTCCGCCCCTGTTTCGCGCAGCAATGACAGGTGGCGCGGCGGCCCCATGATCACTTCGGCCCGGTCCAGCACTTGACGGCCGGATGGCGACAGGCCATCAAACCCATCTTCGCCCAGTCCCAGAACGGTCAGCCACGGAGATTCAGACATGACAACCCTCCTGATCCTTGGTGGCACAACCGAGGCCAACGCGCTGGCCAAAGCTGTTTCGCAACAAGGGATTGCGGCTGTGTATTCCTACGCCGGACGGGTGAAAAACCCGCGTCCTCAGCCCTTGCCGGTAAGGGTCGGCGGTTTCGGCGGTCCGGAGGGTCTGGCTGCCTATATCCATGAGAATGCCATCACCCATGTCGTGGACGCGACCCATCCCTTTGCGGCCCGGATGAGTCGGAACGCGATCGAGGCATGCGCCGCGACGCGGGCGCCATTGGCCGCGTTGACCCGCGCGGCCTGGGTGTCGCAGCCCGGCGATGTCTGGCGTCATGTGCCCGACATCGCTGCCGCCGTCGACGCATTGTCCGGCGATGCTCAGCGTGTTTTCCTTGCCGTTGGCCGCATGCACCTTGAGGACTTCTCGGCCCAGCCCCAGCATCGCTATTTGCTGCGTCTGGTGGATGCGCCCAATGAGCTGCCCTTGCCGAACGCAGAGGTGGTCGTCGCCCGAGGGCCGTTTACCGAAGCCGACGACCGGGCGTTGATGCAGCGCCATGGGACGCAGCTGGTCGTGTCCAAGAACGCAGGCGGCACGGGCGCGCGCGCCAAGCTGGACGCGGCGCGGGCGCTGGGCATGCCCGTGCTGATGATCGACCGCCCGGTTCTGCCGAAGCGGACCGAGTTTTCGCAGGTCGCACAGGTTCTGGACTGGCTGTCTCATCCCTGATCCTCACCAGGGGTGAAGCGAGGGGTGTAAACGATGGGTGCGCCATCGCGCTCGATGACGCGCGTTCGGGATGACCCCACGATCACCACAGTCTGCATATCCGCCATGTCGGGCGTGGCTTCGGCCAGTGTCGAAATGCGCATCTCTTCATCGGCCCGCGATACGGCGCGGGCGAACAGGATCAAACGTTCGGGCTCACACTCTTCACGCAGGATTTCCAGCGTTTTTACAAAGCCTTCCGGGCGAGACTTCGAGCGGGGATTGTAAAAGGCCATCGAGAAATCCGCCTGTGCGGCAAGGCGCAGGCGTTTTTCGATCAATGACCATGGTTTGAGGTTGTCGCTGAGGTTGATGGCGCAGAAATCATGTCCCATCGGGGCACCCGCGCGCGCGGATGCAGCCAACATCGCCGTGATCCCCGGCAGCACATCGATCTGAAGGTCACGCCATTCCGCAGGGCCGTTTTCCAGTGCTTCGAAGACGGCCGCCGCCATGGCAAACACGCCGGGATCGCCCGAGGATACAACGACCACCCGTTTGCCATCGGCAGCCATTTGCAGCGCGTGTTGCGAGCGGTCGATTTCGACCCGGTTGTCACTGGCATGCAGTGTAAGGCCGGGGCGCTCGGCAATACGCGCCACATATGGGATATAGCCCACAACATCGGTGGCTTCGGCCAGCGCGGCTGTTACTTCTGGTGTAACAAGCGCCTCGTCACCCGGCCCCAGACCGGCAATCTTGACCCAGCCGCTCATGGTCGCCGCCCCTGACCGTGCACGACGATGATCGAGAAATACGGGGTGATCTTCTCGCAGGCTTCAGACAGCTTTGTCACCGTCTGGTTCGGCATCTGCGCATATTCCACGATCCACGCCCGGTCATACAGGCCAGCGGTCTTCAGAGCGCGTTTCACCTTGTCGATGTTGCGTCCGATTTTCATCACGACCAATGCATCGGTCAGAGCCATGCGTTCCGCCAGCGTGTCTTCCGGCAGGGTGCCAACCAGCACGGTCAGAACGTCATCACCCCAGGTGATCGGGTCTCCGGTCGCGGTCCAGGCTCCGGACATGCCGGTAATGGCGGGTACAACTTCAACCGGCGCGTCTTGGCGCAGTCGGCTGTATAGATGCATGAACGAGCCATAGAAGAAAGGATCGCCCTCGCACAGAACAACCACGTCCTCACCCCGTTCTGACAGGGCCTTGAGATGGGCGGTGCAGTTTTCGTAGAAAGCTGCCAGCAATTCGTTGTAGCGCGGGTCTGTCACCGGGATCTCGGTGGTTACGGGATATTCCATCGGAAACTCGACCGCGCCTTCAGGGATCATCCCGTTGACGATCTTGCGGGCCTGACCACTGCGACCTGGTTTGCGGAAATACGCCACATGCTTTGCATTGCGCAGCAGGCGATCAGCCCGGACGCTCATCAAATCCGGGTCGCCGGGGCCAAGGCCCACACCGTATATGGTGCCCATCTTCATTCCGCCCGGCTTGCGATGGCGTTGATGGCCGCCACCGTGATGGCGCTGCCGCCCAGACGACCTTTGACGATGCAGGATGGCACCGGTTGCGCCTGCCACAGCGCATCCTTGGATTCCACCGCGCCGACGAAGCCAACCGGGCAGCCGATGATCGCGGCAGGGCGCGGGCAATCCGGGTCTTCCAGCATGTTCAGCAAATGGAACAGTGCGGTGGGCGCATTGCCTATGGCGACCAGCGCGCCCTCCAGATGCGGCCGCCACAGCTCCAGCGCAGCGGCGGAACGGGTGTTGCTCATCTCGGCAGCCAGGGGGCGTACGCGTTCGTCATGCAGGGTACAGATCACCTGGTTGTCGGCGGGCAGGCGAAAACGGGTGACACCTTCGCTGACCATGCGCGCATCACACAGGATCGGTGCGCCATTTTCCAAAGCAGTGCGGGCCGTCTGCACGAAGCCGGGCGAGAAATGCACGAACTCTTCCAGTCCGACCATACCCGCGGCGTGGATCATGCGAACGGCAACCTGCTCTTCATCGGCATCAAACCGGGCCAGATCAGCCTCTGACCGGATGGTGGCAAAGCTTTCCTTGTAGATCGCCGCGCCATCGGTTTCGTATGTATAGGGCATCAGGTGAAGTCCATAGTCATGAGTGTTTCCGGGTCGAGCCCGCGTTGGCTGGGCTCATCCCCCGCGCGGCCCTGTTTGACAAGATCAAATCGTCCGTTTGCGCCCACCAATGTGATGTCGGCAGGACCCATGCGAGCGCATCCCTTGCTACAGCCTGAAACATGCAGGCGTCCGGCCACCCGCGACGCCAACGCCCGGGCGATGTCGCGCGTCTTGGTCTGCGCCTGCGGGCAGAACGGCGCGCCGGGGCAGGCGTCGGTGGTCATCAACGGATCGGTTCCATTTTCGACAAAGGCCGGGGCAGGTATCGCCGCCCCGCCTTCCAGCAGGATCAGCCGCCACGGGGTGACGCGCAGGGCGCAAGCGCCGCTGTCCTCGATCAGGTCATACAGCTTGCGCGCAGGCAGCGACCCAAAAGCCGCGCCGTAAAGGGCACCCAGTTCACAGGGGCCCGGTTGAAGCTTTGCGCCAACAGAACCGGGCGCACATCCTTGCCATTCCTGCGGCAGGGCGACGATGACGCGCGCCATGCGGCGTGTCTCGGGCGTGTAGGTTTCGGCAAACCACATCGCCAGCGCGATCACGTGGTCAATGGCGTCGGTCTCGGTCACGCTCCGCCCGGTTTCGCAGCCATCGGCGCGCAGGATCAGGCCGCCTGCACTGGTTTCCAGACGAATATCAGCCGAATCCGACGCCAGCAGACGTTCGGGGCCCGTGTCGATTGCAAAACCGAACTTTGCCGGCAGGGCCGGCAGCTCCGCAAGCCGGTCAATCAGTTCATGGGTCAGCCGAGCAGTCAAATCGCCCGCCTGATAGAGCGGTGTAACCAGAATATTGCGGCGTATTTCGATACCGGGTTCCGCATCCAGCAGGTTCAGCGCGGCAAGCTCTTTGAGCAGAGGCTGATGGTCTTCCTCTTCCACGCCCCGCAATTGCAGATTGGCGCGATTGGTCAAATCGATCGAGCCGTTGCCAAAGCGGTCAGCCAGATTGCACAGTCCCAGTGCCTGATCGGCGTCCAGACGCGCCAGCCGGGGCCTGACCCTGACGACCAGACCGTCACCGGACATCATCGGACGATGGGCGCCCGGGCACCAGCCCTGAACGATCGGTGCACTCATCTCAATCCCTCCAGATCAGCCCTGATAGAGTTCCGGCGCGTGTTCCAAAGCCCGGCCTCAAGCAGCGCGCGAAACCGGTCCTGCATGGCCTGACGCGCCTTGGGATTGGCCTCTTGCAGGAACGCGTCGACCTCTTCGTTGCCCAGAGTGGCATCGTGGTAGAGGTCAAAAAGATGTGGTGCGACCGTGCCAGACAGATGCGCGAAAGAAGCCATATGATCCAGCGTTGCCGCGATTTCGGCCGCCCCCCGGAAACCATGGCGTTGCATTCCGGCGATCCAGCCGGGGTTGGCGGCACGGGCGTGGACGACTCGGCTGATTTCTTCACGCAAAGTTCGGGCACGCGGGTTTTCGGGGTTGGTGTTGTCCAGATGGTACAGCTGCGCGGTTCCGCCGGCGATCTTCTTGGCGGCGGCAAAGCCTGCCTCGTGCGTGGCATAATCGTTGGCCAGAAGAAGATCGGTTTCGGTCAGGTCCTGCAAGTGGACAAAGCTGTCCGCATTTGCAACGCGTTGGGTGATGCCGTCCTTGTCCTGCGAGATGTGTTCGCCTTCCAATGCAAAAGAGCTGGCCTCTAGCCACGCTTCACCGGCCTGCGCACGGGCCTCGTCGGTATACACTTCGGAAAGTTCGGTCATATTGACGCCGTAACTTCCGGGCGCAGGTCCATAGACCCGCGCTGCCGGCGCCTGCCCGGCATAGGGGTTCCAATCCGTCGCTTCATCGCGCGCGGCCAATGCGCGAACCGCTTGGCCAAACAAAGCGGACAGCGTCGGGAAAACATCCCGGAACAGGCCCGAGACCCGCAGGGTCACGTCCAGGCGCGGGCGGCTCAGGTCGGTGATCGGCAGAACCTCGATGCCGGAAACCCTCTCGGACCCTTTGTCCCACACGGGTTTGACGCCCAGCAGGTGCAAGGCCATGGCGAATTCCTCGCCCGCCGTGCGCATGGTGGCTGACCCCCACAGATCGATGATCAGCCCCTTCGGGTAATCGCCTTCTTCCTGAAGATGGCGCCGCACCAGTTCCTCGGCCAGTTTCACACCCTGAGCATAGGCCGCACGGGTCGGAACCGACCGCGGATCGGTGGTGTAAAGGTTCCGCCCGGTGGGCAGAACATCTGACCGGCCACGATAGGGGGACCCCGAAGGCCCGGCATCAATCCGCTTGCCTTCGAGCGTTTTAATCAACGCGTCGCGTTCGGCGTGGGCCGAAGGGGCCGGATCGAAACTGCCCGTCACCTCGGGCACGCGCCCAAAGATGTGCAGCCCGTCGCCAAACTGGCTTTCCTTGATGTCACAGACAAAGCGGTCGATGCGGGTGATAGCCTCGGCGGTGCAGGTAGCCTGATCGAGGCCGAGATCGCTTTCCAGCCCTATCGCCTGCGCCTCATCACGGATATCTTCCTGCAAGCGGTCGCGGCGTTTGGGGTCAAGCCCGTCGGCGTTCGAAAACTCATCCAGCAGCGATTCAAGCCGCACCATCCGATCCGGCGTGCCACTTTCCTTCATCGGGGGCGGGATGTGGCCCAGCGTGACGGCTCCGATCCGGCGCTTGGCTTGCGCGGCCTCGCCCGGGTCGTTCACGATGAACGGGTAGATTACAGGCAGATCGCCGATCAGCGCCTCGGGCCAGCAATCAGCAGACAAGGCGACCGATTTTCCGGGCAACCATTCCAGCGTTCCATGCGCGCCGATATGGATCAGCGCATCGGCACCCAACCCTTTGCGCAGCCACAGATAGAAGGCGACATAACCGTGGCGTGGGGTGCGCAAGAGGTCATGATAGTCGTCATCCCGCAGCTCGGGCGTGCCGCGTTCGGGTTGCAGCGCGACCAGCGCCTTGCCGCGCCGAAGCGCGGTGAAATGGAAGGCCCCATCGGCACAGGCCGGATCATCTTCGGGCGCGCCCCAAACGGTGTGCAGATCAGCGCGCAGGGTCTCGGGCAATTCCGCAAGCGCATCCTGATAATCCCCAAGCGACCACGAAATCCGTGCGTCCAGAAGAGTGTCGGCAATCGGCTCGCCAGTCGCGATGTCATAGCCTTCTTCGTCAAGATCGGACAGCATCGCCTGGGCCGAGGCCAGCGCGTCGAGGCCAACCGCATGGGCCATCTGCCAGTCTTTGCCGGGATAGGTGGACAGGACCAACGCAGGAATCTGATCTGCCTTGGGTTTGTCGTTCAGTGCAAGCCAGCCCGATACACGGTCGATGATCGCTTCGATCCGGTCCGGTTCGGGACGGTGTGCAAAGCGCGCGTATTCCAGATGCGGATCGCGTTTTCCGGGTTCCTTGAAAGACGCAACTCCTGCTGAGATCCGTCCATCCACCTCGGGCAGTACCACATGCATGGCAAGATCGGCCGGGGACAAACCGCGTTCCGCCTCGGCCCAGGCTTTGCGGCGCGAGGTGGCGAGAGCGACCTGAAACACCGGCACGCCTGCAGCGTCCAGAGGCGACGTTCCCGACGCGCCTTTTCCCGAAAACGAAGTGGCGTTGATAATGGCAGATGGGTTCAGCGCAACAACCTGTTCCCGCAACCATTCGGCGGCTACAGGCGCCTTGAGAGACGGGGCAAACAGGCCCACCGCCGCGTATCCACGGGCGCGCAGGCTGCGGATCAGGGCTGCGATCGGGGCGGTGTCTGCCGAGGTCAGGTAAGCGCGGTAAAAGGTGACGAGGATTCGTTTGGTCTTGCCTTCGAATGCGGTTTCCACCGGGATTACGCCGCGATCCGGACACCACACGCCACATTCGGGCAAGGTCTTGGCGCCCATCACCGGACCGGCATAAAGCCCCGCCGCCAAAGCCATCTGCGCCAGCGCGGCCTGTGCCGCGACCTCGCCGCCGGTATCGCACAGATGCGCCAGACGCCGCAGGGTCGAGACCGGCAGGGTGGAATAGTCATCCAGCCGCGTGTCCGCGCGCCCGTCGGCGGGCAGCACCGCCAGTGCGATGCCCTTGGCCTGCGCCAGCGCCAGAACCTGCTGCAACCCATAAGCCCAGTAGGGCACCCCGCCGATCAGACGGATCAGAATGCCCTTGGCGCCTTGAAGCGTCTGTTCGACATAGGTATCGACCGACAGCGGGTGTTTCAGAGCCGTCAAATTCGCCAGCCGCAGGGTCGGCATTCGCCCTTCCGGTCCGCCACCACGATGCCAGCCCGCCGCGAAAGCGCCTAGGTCGCTGTCCGAAAAGGACAGCACCACCAGGTCCGCTGGGCTCTGGCCCAGATCGGTTGGGGTCTCGGTTTCCTCGAGCCCGTGGCTTTCGCGAAAGACGACGTGCATGGCTTACTCGGCGGCCTCACGCACACCCACGAGGATTTCGCGGATTTCCGCCTCTTTGATATCGTCATGCTCGGCGATGACGACCAGACGCGAACGGCGTTCTTCACCGGGTTCCCACGGGCGGTCATACTGGTGACGCACGCGGGCACCCACTGCCTGGACCAGCAGGCGCATGGGTTTGCCCTGAACGGCGGCATACCCTTTGACGCGCAGGATGTTCAGTTCATTGGCCAGGCGTTCGATATTGGCGACCAGTTGGGCCGGATCGGTCTGCTCGGGCAGCTCGACGATGATGCTTTCGAAATCGTCATGCTCGTGATCGTGATGGCCGTCGTGATGCGAGGGTCGGGCGTCCATGTCATCTTCGGCGGCGGCTTCCAGACCCAGCACAACGCGCACGTCCACGGCACCTTCGGCCACTTCGACGACGGGTAGGGGGCGCGGCGCCTCGGCGGCGATGATCTCGCGCGCTTTGGCCACGCCTTCGGGGCCGGCGAGGTCGGGCTTGGTCAGCAGGATGATGTCAGCGCACGAGATCTGATCCTCGAACACCTCGGACAGGGGCGTTTCGTGGTCGATCGAGTCATCGGCCATGCGCTGCGCATCCACTGCTTCGACATTGGGCGCGAAGCGGCCTGCGGCCACGGCCTCGGCATCGGCCAGGGCGATCACGCCGTCGACGGTGATCTTCGAGCGGATGTCAGGCCAGTCGAATGCCTTGAGCAGCGGTTTCGGCAGGGCCAGACCGCTGGTTTCGATCAGGATGTGATCCGGGCGTGGCTCCAACGCCATCAGGGCCTCGATGGTGGGAATGAAATCATCTGCCACGGTGCAGCAGATGCAGCCATTGGCCAGTTCCATGATGTTTTCCGCCGGGCAATCAGGAATGGCGCAGGATTTCAGGATGTCCCCATCGACGCCTACATCGCCGAACTCGTTGACCACGACAGCAAGGCGCTTGCCCTGTGGGTTCTGCATCAGGTGACGCACCAAAGTGGTCTTGCCCGAGCCCAGAAAGCCGGTGATTACTGTGACGGGGAGTTTTTCGAGGTTCGACATGTCAGGCTCCAATGGGGGGAATGCGCGAGGCACAGTTCTTGCGAAAATGTTCGGGGCGTTCGCGCCATTTCACCAAACCATCTTCGGTGGCCAGATACTTGGTCGCGCCGTCGACGATGACGTCGACATGATCTGTTTCGTTCAGGTTTTCATACACGAAGGTCCAGCGGCCCGGCCCGCGCAACACGATCGAACAGCCTTGATCACAGTTTGACAGGCATTCAACGGCTTTCAGGGTGACACCGTCGGGCAGGTCCGCCTGTTCCAGAGCCTTGTGTAACAAAGCGCCCGGGCGTTGCGTGTCATCTTCCACAGGCAGGCCGCGACGGCAGGTGGTACAGACCAGCAACTCGACTGGTGCGGTATCGGTCATGTCTCTCATCCCCCCAAATCCTCTTCGCGGGGGACGGGGTTTCATGCGGGCCACGAATGGTCATGGACCCGACACCGGAACACCCCGCCCGGTTTCAACTTCGGTTGTTGGCAGGTCTCCCGGCTTGCGGATGCCAGAGGCGGGCCTCTGTCGGATGTCCCGCCTTCCCGGCTTTCGGGCCAGTGGCATTGGGCATCCTCTCCGTTCACGGTCGCGGGGGCGGCTGCGTTTGGCGGCAAGACCGTTGACGCATTCCCTTTTCATCGGCTGTCACCGACACCAACGAAAGGGACATGCGGCACCGCTGGCCTGCTTGTCAAGCGAGTCGCGCGCAACAATGATGCAGAGGCATGGAAAGCGACCTGTGGGCGTCGATGGGCGGCATGGCGTGCCGGGACCCAGCCTGAGATGGGCCGGGCGACGAACAGTATGTTAGCAAGGGGCGTAGACTATGGTGAACGGGTGCCTTGACTGAACCTGTCCCGATGATGGGAAAAGACCACCGAACACCGCGGATCCTCTTGCGCTAATAGATGACGTTTATCATGAGCAGCGAGACGACTAGAAACAGCGCTGTCATTATTCCGCCGGAGCGGACGAAATCCATCACCTTGTATCCGGCCGGACCCATGATCAACGCGTTTACCTGATGGGTTGGGATGATGAAGCTGTTCGAGGTCGATATGGCGACCGTCAGGGCAAAGACGGCCGGGTTTCCACCCGCCGCCACCGCAATCGATACCGCCAGAGGCACCAGCAGAACTGTGGCCCCCACATTGGACATGACCAAGGAAAAGGCCGTCGCCAGAATGGCGATGCCGGTTTGCAGCGACCAGAGCGGCCAGCCGTCCAGAATTATCATGATCTGCTGGGCGATCCACGCGGCCGTGCCTGTGTTCTGCACGGCTTGTCCCAAAGGTATGAGGCAGGCGAGCAGGAATACGGTGTTCCATCCGACCGCGCGGTACGCCTCGTCCACGCTGAGCACACGGGACAGCATCATGCCCACCGCGCCGGTAAGAAGACAGAGTGAAAGCCGGACGTCCGTGAACAGGATCAACGACAGCGAAATGGCGAAGAATGCCAGGGCCCAGCCGACTTTCTGCGGCCTCAGCTCGTCCTGAGGAAAGTCTGTCGTCACAACGACGAAATCCGGATCTCGTTTGATCCGCATCAGGTTGTCCCATCTGGTATGGGCCACAAGCATGTCGCCCGCCTGAAACTTTTCGAGCCCGATCTGAGTGGATTCGTGATCCTCGGTCTCGACATGGCTCAGCGTCTCTTCGCCGCGGTGAATGGCCAGCAGCGACATCCCGTAGGTCTTGCGAAACAAAAGCTCGCGGGGGCATTTGCCGATCAGCTTGCTGTCAGGCGTGATGACCACCTCGGCCACGCCTGCATTGGTTGGGGCGAACTCTTCGACGAAAATGTCCAAGTCCGGAAGAACGTTCAGCCCGTATTTCTCGGCGAACTTCTCGACCTCCCAACGGCGGCCGACGATGGCCAGCCGACACGGCGCTGCAATTTCCGCTGTCAAAACCTGAACCATCGAGGTTTTGCCGCGATAGAAGGTTGAAATGATGTACAGGTGGTTTTCGTGGTTGATGTCGGCCAGAATCTCGCCGACCAGGGGGCTGTCCTCGGGCACCACGACTTCGAACACATCAGCTTTGAGGCCATAGACCCTTTGCAGGTATTCCTGTGTCCCTTGTCCGGTACCCGTATTGTCAGGTCCTTCAGCCTCGGGCAAAACCCAGCGTCCCAACAGCAGAAAGTAACCAATTCCCGTCAGGATCAGAACCGCACCGATCGGCGTGACCGAGAACAGGCCGAAGGGCTCCATTTTTTGAGAGGCCGGCAGACTGTCATTTGCCGTCAGGATCAGATCGTTCAGCAGGATAAGAGGAGACGACCCGACCATCGTCATTGTGCCGCCCAAAATGGCGCAGAATCCCATTGGCATGAGCAGGCGCGACAGCGGTATGCCTGACCGTGTGGAAATTCGGCTGACAACCGGCAGAAACAGAGCAGCGGCGCCGACATTCTGCATGAACGAGGATATGACGCCAACGGTGCCGGAAATGATTGGTACAACCCTGCCTTCGGATTTGCCGCCGTATTTGAGTATGACGGCAGCCACCTTGTTCATGATCCCCGTCTTGTCCAGACCGGCCCCGACGATCATGACCGCAATGATCGAGATGACGGCATTGGATGCGAAGCCGTCGAACAGAAGGGTGACATCCGCCAGATTTTCCAGCCCGGGCGCGTAGCTGAGCAAGCCTATGAGAACCAGAACCAATATTGCGGAAAGGTCGATCCTTATGATCTCGGAAACGAACAGAAAAACGGTGAAAGCCAGAAGGGTGCAAACGACCCCCATCTCGAAGGTAAAGGCAATATGTTCCACAATACGTCCAGAACTTTTTCTTTGTTAGATTCCTAGTTCATCCTTCCCGACTTGTCATGAAGTTTCGTTTTTCGGCGATGTTGAGACATAATGTTGCTCAATGGTTGCTGTGGGAGCAATGCTTTCGGGAACCCCGTTTGACGAACACGTCAGAAAGAAGGATTGACCAAATTGCATGAAGAAACCAGCACGTTTCGTACCGGCGCGATGCCGTTCCAACAAGGTCGAAGCAGCACAGGTAATGGCAAGTCAATTCCAGCCACGAACAACAGACAATCCGACAGCTTTGTTTGCAGTACCATTCTGCCGCCGCCTGAACCGGGCAAAGGGCCGGCTTGGCCGTCCCTGATCGCAAACTGCCCACAAGAATGGTTTACACCTAAACGGGCCGGACAAATAATTCAGGTCACCAATTCTGATCATTTCGAGGTGAAGATGCCAAGGAAGTACGGCGGGGTGTTGCCTAAACGCAAGCTGGCGGCATATGCCCAGAATGCTCGCAGTCGGATGGAACAGAAGAAGATCGCAACACGAAAAATCCAATAGTTGGTTGGATATTGAACCTCGAGGAGGGAAAAAGTATCGCAAGTCGTTGGAGGTAGTGGAGGCGAGTACCGGAATCGAACCGGTGTACACGGATTTGCAATCCGCTGCGTCACCACTCCGCCAACTCGCCTTTTCAAGTAAAATCAAATACTTGCCGTGGTGTGCGTGGGGTTTTAGCAGCTTTCCCAAGGGGCGTCCAGAGGATTGCGCGCATTTTTGACGACCAGATTGAAATTTGCCGAAGCCCGCAACCGCAAACGCACAGGTGCAAGGGGGTTGCGTCAACAGGGCCGTTGCTGGGCGTTTCAGGATGTGGCAAAAGCCGGGTAACTTTGGGAATGACTCGAGAGATCCTATGACAGATTTCGCTGCCCGGCGCCGCACTATGGTTGATACGCAAATCCGGCCTTCGGATGTTACAAAGTTCCCGATCATTGAGGCGATGTTGAACGTCCCGCGCGAAAACTTCGTGCCTGACGCACAGCGTGAGGCCGCCTATGCCGACAGTGTGATCGATCTGGGCAACGGGCGCTGTATGCTCGAACCGAGAACGCTTGCTAAAATGCTGGATGCGCTCAACATTTCGAACGACGAGATGATTCTCGATATCGGTCCGGCGACGGGGTATTCCACTGCGGTTGCCGCGCGTATGGCGCAGTTGGTTGTTGGTGTGGAAAGCGACGACTCGCTGGCGTCCGAGGCGCAAAGCCTATTGGCTGAGGCCGATGTGGACAATGCCATTATCCACGTCGGTCCTTTGGAGCAGGGTGCGGCTGAGCACGGCCCTTACGATGCGATCATGGTGCAGGGCGGTGTTGAACGGATTCCCGACGCCCTGTTGGATCAGCTCAAGGAACATGGCCGGATTGCATGCCTGTTTGTTGAAGGCAATCTTGGAACTGTGCGGATCGGTCGAAAGACCGGAGGCCGGGTCAGCTGGAGGGATGCCTTCAACGCCAGTGCACCGATACTAGAGAGCTTTTCGGCGGAGTGTGCATTTTCGCTATAGTTCGCCGATAGATTCTGCTGGCGCCTTGATTAGTTGAAAAGAAGACCGCAAACTGCCTTCAGGGCAGTGTAATTTCGTTTGAGAGGATTTCGGTATGCGTGGTTCAGCGACAGGCAAGCTGGTCAGGGCATTCGCAGTGACCGCGGGACTTGCCATCAGCGTTATGCCAGGGCGTCCGGCGTGGGCTGACAACATAACAGACGCCTTCATCGGCGCGTATAATACAAGCGGCTTGCTGGAGCAGAACCGGGCGCTGCTGCGCGCGGCAGATGAAGACGTGGCAATCGCGCTTTCCGCATTGCGGCCAATCATCAACTGGACTGTACAGGTCAGCCAAGATTATACCCGGTCTCGGACCAACAATGTGGTCACAACGACCGAGCCGTCCCGGTTTTTCACCGGGCTGAGGCTTTCCCAGCTTCTGTATGATGGTGGCGCCTCGGTTCTGGGCAAACAATCGGCGCAGGAAACGGTTCTGTCGACCAGACAAACCCTGATCGACATTGAGCAACAGGTGCTTATCCGCGCTGCAAATGCTTACCTGGGCGTGCTGCTTCAGGAAGAGACAGTCGCAATTCGCCAGAACAACGTGGATGTTTCGGCGGAAGAGCTTCGCGCATCGAATGATCGCTTCGAGGTTGGCGAAGTGACGCGCACGGACGTGGCGCTTTCCGAAGCGCAGTTGGCAAGTTCTCAAGCTGATCTGGCTGTCGCTCGTGGTGAACTGAGCATCGCGCAGGCTGAGTATGTCAATGCGGTCGGCAAGGCGCCAGGGAGGACGGCCGGTCAACCCAGCCTGCCCAATCTTCCACGGAGCGAGGCAGAAGCGATCAGCCTCGCGCAACGCAACCACCCGGCGATTCTGTCGGCGCAGCATCAGGTCCGCGCTTTTGATCTGATTGTACAGCAGCAACGGGCCAACCTTGGGCCGAATGTCAGTTTGAATGCTGATGCGGGTGTGCGTGAAAGCTATGACAACAACGACTATGTGAATGACGCGACCGTGTCACTGGACTTTACACAGCCGATCTACGCCGGTGGCCGGTTGGCCGCGAACGTGCGGCGCGCTATGGCAAACCGGGATGCGTCTCGTGCGAATCTTCTGAACGTACAAAAGAATATCACACAGGGCGTTACGGACCGGTATGCAGCGTTCCAGGCAGCCAGTGCCAGCCTCAGGGCGTCGACGGAACGGGTTCGCGCATCACAGGTTGCATTTGATGGCATCAGGGAAGAAGCGACCTTGGGTGCCCGGACCACTTTGGACGTTCTGAATGCTCAGCAGGATTTGCTGGACGCGCAGCTGGCCGAAGTGGCGTCGCGAACGGAACGATCCCGCGCAGCGTATCAGCTGTTGCAGGCGCAGGGCCTTTTGACGGCGGAACGTCTTGGCCTGGCGGTTCAGATCTATGACCCGACTTTGTACTATAATCTGGTCAAGAAAGCCCCCGCGCGTGTCAGCAAACAGAGCAAGGATCTGGATCGAGTCCTCAAAGCGTTGCGTCGGGACTAACCGGCAATACTATTTGTTGTAGGGCTCGGATTGTTTGGCTACACTCGATCCAACGATAGAGCGGTAGAGAACAATGTCTGATAATGTCGTGAAAGCAGGGATCGAAGACGTTCTGTCTTCGGTCAAACGTCTGGTCAGTGAAGACAGTCGCGGTAAATCCTCCTCGGATCAACAGGGTGCTACGCGAAAGCCGGGGCGTTTGGTGCTGACGGACGCGCTGCGCATCAGCAAACCCGCTCAGCCCGAGATCATGCCCGCCAAGCCGTCTGCTGATGTTGCCGACTCGGCCAAGCCGATGCTGCTGCGTGCCTGCGACATCGTCAGGGCAGGTGATCCTGCCAACACTGCGGATGACGCGACCGAGGGACATTCCGCGGCAACCGGCTCAACCGATGATCCCGCGATCAGTCTGAGTGCCAAGATCGAAGCGCTGGAAGCGGCGATTGCGCAAACCGAGGATCAATGGGAGCCGGATGGCGACAGCGCAGACGCCTATTCCGGCACACCGACGCATTCCCTGCCGTGGAACGTCGAAGAGGAGTTTGCGGCCGCAAGGACCGTCGTTCTGACTGATCAGGAAGATACGGACGATCCGCAGCCCGAGTCCGCTTCGGTACAAAACGCAGAGTTCATCCGGGCGGGACGACCGGCTGAATCCGATCGTGCCACTGAAGTCGTTGAAAACGTTTCGGCAACGGATTTGGATGAAGAAACATTGCGTGAGCTGATCGCGGAAGTTGTCCGCCAGGAGTTGCAAGGCGCGATGGGCGAGCGGATCACGCGAAACGTGCGCAAAATGGTGCGGCGGGAAATCGCGCGCGCGCTCGCCGCGAAAGATCTGGGATAAGATTCAACCGCGCTGTGGTGGCTGGGCCAGGCTCAGCATCCGGTCAAGATTCATGTGGCGCTCCAGATGATCGGCCAGATCATCCAGCGCCTGCTCTACACCGTCTTCGTAGGCAATGTCCGACGTCACGCCCAGCGTTGACAAATAACGGGCACGAAATGCGTCTGACGAGAAAATTCCATGCAGATAGCTGCCCTTGACCCGACCGTTGCTGCTGGCGGCGCCTTCTGGTCTGCCTTCGACCTCAAGCCATGCGCGGGCGCGGTCCGGGCCGTCGGTATGGCCCATGTGGATTTCGTATCCGCTGACCGGTTCTCGGTCTGGCAGGGCATGGGCGGAACGCAAGATGACCTGTTTCTGCCCGCCCATTGTGGTATCGACGTTCAGCAACCCCAATCCATCAACTTTGCCCGGCCGGCCGTCCACGCCATCAGGATCGGAAATGGTCTTGCCCAGCATCTGATAGCCGCCGCACAACCCAAGGACATGTCCACCGCGGCGAACATGTGCATACAGGTCGATATCCCAGCCCTGTGCACGAAAATAGCTCAGATCTCCGATCGTGGACTTGCTGCCGGGAAGCAGAACCAGATCCGCATCGCCGGGCAGGGGACGTCCGCCTGGAATGACCTCGACGCTCACGCCGGGCTCTGCAGACAACGGATCGAGATCGTCGAAATTGGCCATACGCTCCAGTTGGGGCACAACGACCTTGCACACGCCGCCGGTATGGGAACGGATGTCCATCATGTCTTCGGCCGGCAGTTTCCAGGCGTCGTGAAACCAGGGCACGACCCCAAGGCAGGGCCAGCCTGTTCGGGCCGAGATGTCATCACGGCCTTCGTCAAACAGGGACACGTCGCCCTTGAAGCGGTTGATGGCAAAACCCCTGATCTGCGCCACGTCGTCTTCGTCCAGAACGGCCTGAGTACCGACGATCTGCGCAATCACTCCGCCACGATGAATGTCCCCGACCAGTACAACAGGGATGTCCGCTGCACGGGCAAATCCCATATTGGCGATGTCACCTTTGCGCAGGTTGGTCTCAGCCGGGCTGCCAGCGCCCTCGATCAGAACCAGATCAGCGTCGGCGCAAAGCCTGTCAAAGCTTTCCAGCGCTGCGCCCAGTAGCTTGGATTTGTCCTTGCGATAGTCACCGGCCTTCATCGTGCCAGCGCGCTGCCCCTGAACGATAATCTGCGCGCCGGTATCCGTCTCGGGTTTGAGCAGAATAGGGTTCATGTCCGTGTGTGTTGCCCGCTTTGCCGCACGGGCCTGAAGGGCTTGTGCGCGGCCAATTTCGCCACCGTTTTCGGTGACGGCTGCATTGTTCGACATGTTTTGTGGTTTGAACGGCGCGACCCGAAGGCCCCGGCGCGTGTAGGCGCGCGCCAGCCCCGCCACCAGAACCGATTTTCCGACATTGCTGCCGGTCCCTTGAATCATGATGGCGCGAACCATGCCTTGTCTCCTATAAGTCTGGGCGCAGATGATCTGATTTGAGCCGAAAGGGAAAGCCCCGGATGAATACGCCTGCGCATCTTTTGATCGGGGCTGCCGCGTTTGCCCGGCCGCCGCAAGGATGTATCCTCTGGGCTGCGCTGCTGGGAGCGTTAATGCCGGATCTGTCCCTGTATGTCATGGCGGGCGTGTCCCTGTTTGTTCTGAGCATCCCTGAGCAGGTGGTCTTCGGGCAGCTTTACTTTTCCCCGGCGTGGCAGACCGTATTCGCCATAGACAATTCCTTTATCCTCTGGGGGCTGGCATTCCTGCTGGCAGTCTGGAGAGGTTGGCACGTTCTGGCTGTCGGTGCAGCGGCGGGTCTGTTGCATCTAGCGACAGATTTCCTGCTTCATGCGGGCGACGGACGGCCACAGTTCTGGCCCATCAGCGACTGGGTGTTCAGCAGCCCTGTCAGCTATTGGGACAGCGACCATCATGCTTTGTGGGTGGCTCCGGTGTCAGCCTTTGTCTGTCTGGCAGCATATGTTCTGCTTTGGCAGCGTGGATTGCCGGTCTGGGGCAAAGCCCTGTTCGCGACCATGCTGGCAGCTGAATTCTGGGTGGTGCGGCAATGGCTGTTGTTCTTTTGAGCCATTGGCTTCTTACCTGACGATCAGGCATAGAAAAACGCGCTCTGATAGGCAGAGCGCGTTTGTTCAAATTAAATCTACTTTGGTTCAGGCAGCTTCAGCCTGCTGTGCGGCGTTGCGACGCTCGCTTTCCTCGCGTGACAATGCGACTGAGGTGCGCACGCCACGGCCAACGAACTCCATCAGCCCGCTGACAACCCGTTCGTTCGGGTCAATGCCTGCGCAGGACAGAACTTCGCGCCCATCGCGCGAACGCGCCCAGCGGGCGATTTGTTCGGGGCCATTGCCGTATTTCTTGTCATCGGCGATAGCATCATCAAGCGCAGCCAGGACAACGGCCGCGAAAAGTTTGCGCGCACGATTGCCTTGCTCATTGTTAAAGGCAGTGCCGTCAACGAAATCTCTCATCTCGTCTTCCTTGTTGTTCTTGCTCTTGCATTTTCGGCGTGAGGGTCCTTATGACCGATTAGGTGCGATTCGGATACAGCTAAAATGCATAGTTGCGTTGCGTCACTTGCATGGCTTGCTGCACCTGCAGCACTAGGTGTCGTTGTCTTGTCAGGTGTGTTCCCGCCAGATATAGGGACCGCAACTGATGCATCAACCGTTTGTGAAGGATTTATGTAATGCCCAAGATAAATGGGAACGAAATTCGCCCCGGCAATGTGCTTGAGCATAACGGTGGCCTGTGGGCAGCGGTCAAAGTTGACCATGTAAAGCCGGGCAAAGGTGGGGCTTTTGCACAGGTGGAACTGCGCAACCTGCGCAATGGCTCGAAATTGAACGAACGCTTCCGCTCGGCGGACAAGGTCGAACGCGTGCGTCTGGAGCAGAAGGATCAGCAATTCCTGTACGAATCCGACGGGATGCTGGTGTTCATGGATTCAGAAACCTACGAACAGATTGAATTACCAGCAGAATTGCTGGGTGACCGTCGTCCGTTTCTGCAAGATGGCATGACCATTGTTGTCGAATTCTACGAAAGCGAGGCGCTGAACGCGACGCTGCCGCAGAAAGTGACCTGCAAGATCGTCGAGACCGAACCGGTCGTAAAGGGCCAGACGGCGGCAAACTCGTTCAAGCCCGCGCTGCTGGACAATGGCGTGAAAGTCATGGTTCCCCCCTTCATCGGCCAGGACGAAATGATCGTCGTGAACA
This sequence comes from Ruegeria sp. HKCCD7559, assembly GCF_013110575.1. NCBI lineage: Bacteria > Pseudomonadati > Pseudomonadota > Alphaproteobacteria > Rhodobacterales > Roseobacteraceae > Ruegeria > Ruegeria sp. HKCCD7559. Next base: position 1,582,669 of record NZ_WVQU01000001.1, on the reverse strand, counting down.
CGGAAACGATGGAATATTCCGAACGCGCGTGACGTTTCGTCACTTTTTATAAGAGACCGGGCAGGCATTCGCCGCGCGGTCTTTTTTATGCGTTAGGGCGATAACGATACCGTGTTGGGTCTGGGCCAAACAATTCCAGCATCAGTTCATATTTGATGCGATTGGCACTGACCTGACGATAGAATGCGATCAAAAAGGCAGTGGGTCCTTGAATGCGGCTGAGCCCACTGGTGGCGGCCACCACGGTGCCCACATCCGTTTTGCCCTGCAAGACCAGATATCCCCCCAGCATCAGGATACCGACGGTGCCGGCCCCGTTGATCACGCTCAGCAGGAACTTTGCCGACAGTTTCCATAGGAACATCCGCCGCCGCGTGTCGTAAATGTCATCGAACATGGTGTTGATATCCCGCTCGACGGCTTCGATATCCTCGGTCGTCAGCCGGTCGGTGGCACCGCGCAGAATTCGAACCCGTTCCGCCACGAAAGTGTTCACTTTGCGCTGCGAGACCAGAACGATGATGATTTGCGGCACGATCATTGACAACGCAATCAGCCCCAGACCTGGTTGCGTGGACGAGATATAGCCGATCACACTGATCAGCGTTCCAATCTGAACGACCGGATCCGAAAAGGCTCCACCGGCAAACTTGCCCAACTCTTCGGCTTCGGCCGAAATGGCGGTGGTCATGGTGCCTTTGCGCAGGCCTTCGTCTGAATCCTTCAGGTCGGTCGAACGCCAAAGCAGGCGTTGACGGATCAGCCGGATCATGTCTTCGCCCAAGGTTCCGGCGCGATAGCTTAGTACCCATTTCAGGGCGAGGCTCAGCAGGATGACGGCCATCATGCCGATGCCCAGCTGGATCAGTTTTTCAGTCCCGACATCGTCGGATGTCAGGTGGTTGACGATGTCGCGCTGAAACTCAAGCGGCACGGCGGCAAGGCCCGCAATTGCGACGGACAGCATGATGAGGATGATCTGCCGCCCCGCACTGGCGCGCCAGATCGCGGAATAAAGTCGAAACATGCGGGTATCCGGTTCGTCCTGTTGTCCTGCACTTTGGCAGTGCAGGACAACGGGTTCAAACTTTTCGATACAAGCTGATGCGCGGGTCGTGCCGATTTCGCAACAAGGTGGGCTCAGTCCTCCAGCCGCACCGTGGCGTCTGCGGCCTGCATCTCAGGGCCTGCGCGATCAAATCGCAGATACGCGATCCCATTTCCGCCGGCCTGTGTGTACAATGTTCCGACAGGTTTGCCATTTGCACTGATCTCGGTCCTCACCGGGGCCGAGCCCTGGACAACGACGCGTCGCAGACCTTTGCGCAATTCGGTTTTGTGCTTCATGCGCGCGGTCACTTCCTGCCCGACATAACATCCTTTTTTGAAATCCACGCCATTCAGCGCTTCGAACCCGGATTCCAGGATGTAACTGTCCGGGGTCAGTTCAATGCCTGACTCGGGAATGCAGTGCCGGACGCGCAGTGCATCCCAGTCGGTTCCGTCATCGCCCTCGGGTTCGGGGGAGTAGTTGCGCCAGCCCATCTCCGGGTGGCGGGGATCGGGCAGGGCGGTTTCCGGCGCAGCCTTGGTGCCGCGTTGCAGGTTCAGATCGGTTCCCTCGATCGTCACATCCGCACGCAGCTTGTACATCGTCAGACGTTTGACCAGATCATCCGCAAGGTGTTCGGCCACATCCAGAAGAACTCCGTCGTCATCTCGTTTCAGGAAGAAATCCGCCAGGTACTTTCCCTGCGGAGTAAGCAGAGCGGCATAGACCAGCCCGTTGTCCAACCCCTTAATGTCGTTGGTAATCAGATCCTGCAAAAAGCTTTCGGTATCCGAGCCGGACAGGCACAGAATGCGGCGGGTGGGCATGGCTTGGTCCTCGTCATTTCCTCAGGCCTCGTGATATAGGAAGTTCCGATGCCAAGACCAGAGGTTATCAGACGTGCCCGCGCCTATTACCGTCGTGATCCCGACCCTCAACGCTGCCGACGCTTTGCCCGAATGTCTCGGGGCTTTGATGGAAGGGGTGCATGCCGGGTTGATCCGGGAATTGATCATCAGCGATGCCTGCTCAACCGATCACACGCCGGATATTGCGGAAGAGGCCGGTGCGATGGTCGTGACCGGCCCGCCATCCCGAGGCGGCCAGTTGCGCCGAGGGTGCGCGCAGGCCAAAGGGGATTGGCTGCTGATTCTTCATGCCGATACAGTGCTGCAAAAGGGGTGGAGCGAGACCGTCAGCGCCCACTTGCCATCAGCCAAACCTGCCGCGTTTCAGCTGGCGTTCCGCGCGCGCGGGATCGCGCCGGCCTGGGTGGCTGGCTGGGCCAATCTGCGCAGCAGGATGCTGGGATTGCCCTACGGAGATCAGGGGTTGCTGGTTCCGCGTCACACCTATCAAGCGGCAGGCGGGTTTCCCGACCAGCCGTTGATGGAAGATGTGGCTTTGGTGCGCGCGTTGCCAAAGGTAACTGTTCTGAACACACGCGCCTTTACGAGTGCGGAGCGGTATGAGCGGGCGGGGTGGATTCGGCGCGGAGCTCGGAACCTGTGGACTCTTCTGCGTTACTTTCTTGGGGCTGACCCGCAAGCTTTGGCGCAGACGTATCGTCGCTGAGCGTGGTGCGCAGTTCGACCACGGATTTCCCCAGCCGAAACGGTGCCGCAAAACTGACAAGGCATAGGGCCACGATTTGCAGGACAAGAATATGAGCATTGTCCTGTAGGTATTCCCATTCTTCTTTCAGCTTCCCGACCTGCGCGATCAGGTCATCGTAGCTCTGCGCAAGTATCAGATAGTCGCCCGCAATCGCGGGAACCTTGCGACGCATATTGTCAATGGCGGTCTGTGTGCTTTCGTCCAGTGAAGTGAAGACAAGGAACTGGTCGATGTCAAAGGCATCGGCCTTGGCGGCCATGTCACGTATTTCGTCCATTTCGTCCCTGGACTGACCCCCAACCAGGAAGTGAAGCCCCTGTAGGGGGGCCACTTCGTTCGTGACCGCGATGAACAGGGGTAGTTCCGAGTTGCTGGCGGTCGAAGCAGAAAGGAATTCAACCTTTTCGCATAAAACGGCGGTATCCGGATCATAGGCCGGATCACAGAACCGTAGGCGGAACCGGGCCGCGTCCCTGTCAAATGCCAGCGTCGCGGCATAGGCTACGTCGATCTGTCGGTCCAGTCGCGAGCTGTCCGAGGTGTAAAGCCCGGCCAAAACAGCCACCAATGCCCCGATGCCACCCAGCACAACCCATACCAGATCAGCCAGTTTCCACGCCCGGTGCCCGGCCGGTTTGCGAAACAGAAAAGCAGTGCCGATAGAGCCGATGATAAAGAACAGGATCAGCAGGGGCAATTGATTGTCGGTCACAAAACTCATGGGTCCAATCTTAGGACCTGTGCTTCGACCTGCAACAGGGATCACGGGCAGTTGTAACGTCTTACCATATCCCCATACTGGAAACAGCGCAGGGGGGACTTCGATGACCAAAGAAATCGTTCTTATCCACGGAGCATTTGCCGGACCTTGGTGTATGCAGGATTACGCGGACTTCTTTCGGGACCGAGGTTGGACGGTTCACGTTCCTGCCTTGCGGTACCACGACGGTGATCCGAAAGCGGACCCCGACCCGGGTCTGACCGATACTAGTGTCATGGACTACACCAACGACATCGCCGATTTTGTAAAAGGACTGGATCGCAAACCTGTCATTTTGGGGCATGCCATTGCTGGGGTGGTGGCACAGCAAGTGGCGTCTTGTGGTTTGGCCAGTGCCATCGTTTTGATCAATCCCAATGCGCCTTGGGGCACCTTGCCCGAAACCGATGATGAACGCGCTGTACCGCGCACCTTGATGGAAGGCGGCCCATTCTGGAAGCAGCCGATGCGGGTCGGGTTCGATTTGATGGCCCCGTTTGCTCTGAACAAGATGGATGAGGCGCAACAACACGCTGTATTCGACCGATTGGGCGCAGAAAGCGGGCGCGTGATGTTTGAAATGTTCTTTTGGATGTTTGATGACCATCACGCAATCAAGGTTGATTTCGACAAGGTTGACTGCCCGGTTCTGGTGGTCACGGGTGCCGAAGACAGGGCTGTTAACCCCGATACCTGCCGCGCACTGGCAGCGCGCTATGGGGATCGCGGAACCTTTTTGCTGGTCGAAGACCATGCGCATTTCCTGTTCATGGAGCCGGGTTGGGAAGGGCCGGCCTCGATGATCGAGACTTGGATGACAACCCAGGTGACCTGAAACGGGCTTGACAACAATCCACCCTTTGCAGACATCGCGCCAAGTGAATAGGGCAGTTGACCCTTTTGGCGCGAAACCTCTGCGGGAAAGGTCCGGACATGACCCTGTTCGTTGTCCTTATTATTCTTTCGGCTGCTTTGCTGCACGCGGTGTGGAATGCAATCGTGAAGACAGCGGCTGATCGAACCACGATGCTGGGTTTGGTCGCTCTGGGTCAAGTGCTGCCTGCGGCGGTCATGGTGATGCTGCTGCCGCTGCCAAACCCAGAGAGCTTTATTTACATCCTGCTCTCGACCGTTGTGCATTTCGGTTATTATTTCATGCTGGGTAAAGCCTATCAGCACGGTGATCTGAGTGTGGTCTACCCCATCGCCCGTGGGATTGTCCCGGCGCTGGTTTCGCTTTGGGCAATGGTCCTGGTCGGAGAAGTGCTGCCTTTTCAGGCCTGGACAGGTATCGCCCTGATTGCCGTGGGCATCCAGCTGAGCAGTTGGAAAGCTCTGCGCTCGGGCGTTGGGCGCAGTGCACTGATGTTTGCGCTGGGCACCGGGTTCTGCATTTCGATCTATTCGGTCGTAGACGGGATCGGTGTTCGGCTGTCGGGCAACACGCTCAGCTATTGGGCATGGGGGGCGTTTCTGCACCTGTTCATTGCCGGGTTTGTCGGAGTTCGGAAACGTGCGACCTTAAAAGACCTGCCGGCCAAAGTATGGATGATCGGCATTCTTGGCGGGCTGGTATCGATGACAGCTTATGGTCTGGTGCTGTACGCCAAGAATTTCGCACCGTTGGGCGCGGTTTCGGCGCTGCGGGAAACTTCGGTCATCTTTGCCGCACTGATCGGGTTCGTATTCCTCAAGGAAGGGAACTGGGCGCGACGGTTGGGTGCCGCGGTGCTCATGGCCGTGGGTGTCGCCCTGATCGGAATGACGGTCTGATCCGGCGGAAAAGCCTCGGGCGACAGTGATACCTCTGGCTTAGCGGCCGACCTGAAACGTGCATTGTGGCTTGCAGTGCATGGTGCCTTTGTCGCTGCTTACGCATCGCAGCAGGCGTTCCTCGTGCGTGTTGATCGTTTCTGTGACGGTGTTGTGGCCAAAGATCACGATGAAGGAATCCGGGGAAAAAGCCAGCCCCTTGTAATAGCAAAACCGTGTTTCCGTTCCGTCCGGGATCGGAGATGCCAGGCTGAGCGTCTTTTGCGCCGGGGCCTGGGTCGCCAGCATAGCAAAGGCCAGCCCATAGGTCAGTGTTTTCAGGTCGTCCTCTCGTCCTGCAAATCTGTTGTCGATCAAAAAGGGTTTGGACGCCTGGACCTCAATCATGGTTTCTTGTTTCAGCAAGTTTGAACGAGATCAACGGGTTAGGCAACGAAAATCCTACGCGCTCAGCGACAAGCCAAGGGGACGATTTTTACGGTCGGTCACTTCTGTGGTAACATGGCCGCATTGTTTAAGGAGAATTGAGAGATGTTCAGACCCTCTGTGGAAGCGATTATGGATGTCATGTCCCAAAAGGATTACGTAGTTTTCGACACCCCAACTGTCGATTGGAACCTGAACATAGTGGGCATTCGCGCCCACCCGGTTTCACCCAAGAAATTCGATGATGTCATGACGGTGTTTCACCGGTTTCTTGGCGTTTGGGATATAGCGTATTACCCGATGACGGCCGATCCCAGCGATCACTACCTGAAGAACCCGATAAACCCGGATGGGACGGCCATTCTGGCGTCGGGGCAATATCGGTCCTGCTACAAGATCGATATTCATAAACGAGGCCGGCCCGGAGGCCACAAGGCGCTGTGTCAAAGGCTGGGAAACGTTACCGTGTTTCGGGACAACAACAGGGATGGAAACCTGAACCTTGTTAATCCTCAAAGCGGGATGTTCGGCATAAATCTGCACAAGGGGCCAAACAACGGTGACGATGACACGGCGAATACGATCTATTCCGCCGGGTGTCAGGTATTCGCCGATCAGCGTCACTTTGCCGAGTTTCTGCTGAAATGCGAAGCCGGGCGCGACGCGTTTGGCAACAAGTTCACCTATACGCTGCTGGATCAGGCAGATTTCGAATAAGGCGGTGCTTTGCGAAGGTTCTGCAAGCGCCGGGGCAGGACAGGGGCTGGGGGCGTGCCCGGATCTTAAACCGGGCCTTGGCCCTAGGTCTCGACTTCGGCCTGAAGGTCTCGGAAATACCGGATGGTTGCGTGCAATCCTTCTTTCAGTTGCACTTTGGGTTCCCAGCCTAGCAGGGTGCGCGCCAGTGTGATATCGGGCTGGCGCTGTTTCGGGTCATCCTCTGGCAACTCCTTGAAACTGACAGGAGTCTCGGCCCCCACAAGGGCCTGCACTTCGCGGGCCAGTTCGTTCATCGAGAATTCGTTGGGATTGCCCAGATTGACAGGGCCGGTCACGTCCGCGCCGGTCTCCATCAGGCGGATGAACCCTTCGATCAGATCATCCACGTAACAGAAAGACCGGGTCTGCGTACCGTCGCCAAAGATCGTGATCGGATCACCCGTCAGGGCCTGCATGATGAAGTTCGACACGACGCGCCCATCGGCGGGGTGCATTCTGGGCCCGTAGGTGTTGAAGATTCGGGCGACCTTGATCTCCAACCCCATCTGCCGGTGGTAATCGAAGAACAAGGTCTCGGCGCAGCGTTTGCCTTCGTCATAGCAGGATCGCGGACCAACCGGGTTGACGTTGCCCCAATAATCTTCGGTCTGCGGATGGATCGTCGGGTCGCCATAGACCTCGGAGGTCGAGGCCTGAAAGATCTTGCATTTCAGCCGTTTCGCCAGACCCAGCATATTGATCGCGCCATGAACGCTGGTCTTGGTCGTCTGCACCGGATCGTGCTGATAATGCACGGGTGAGGCCGGGCAGGCGAGGTTATAGATCTCGTCGACCTCCACAAACAGAGGGAAGGTCACATCATGGCGCATGAACTCGAACCGCGGGTTGCTGTGCAGATGGTCGATATTGCGCTTGGTGCCGGTGAACAGGTTGTCGACGCACAAAACCTCATGCCCCTGATCCAGAAGTCTGTCACACAGATGCGAGCCCAGAAACCCGGCCCCACCGGTTACGAGAACACGTTTTCGACTGTCATAAAGGCGGGCCATTGCAAATCCTTAATCGTTAAATCCAAGCCAGCTTGTCACGGGGAAGCCGGGTCTTGATCTGATTAGTAAACCGAAGGGATTTGAATTGCAGTAGATTTTGGTTTTTTGAGGGCGTGTTTGGTGTTGGTGGGTTTTCCCATCCATCCAATGCTTGATGCAAAGCATCAAGCACGCGCCCGACCCGCCCCCAAGGGCAGGCGCGTTCCGCACCCACCCTCGGGCCGGACGAGAGGTTTGTGATAACCTAGTCTAGGTGTTCGCTCCCATCTCAACGCAGGAAACTCGATGGGTAAGAGCCCCCCATCCTACCCTTGTTACGTGGCCGTTTGATGGACTTGGCTTCAGTCCCATCCTCGACATTCAAAAGAAAGTAATTTGGACCACACGTGCAAAAAGATCGCCACTTGGTATGATGATCAAAAGGTATCCCACCATGGCTAAAAAAATACAAAGAATTAGAGAGCTTCTGCGGCTTCGAACTCCCCTAATATAGTAGTCAATTACCAATGCTCTGATCATACCTTCAAAACGAGATTGTGTTTCGGTGAAGTGCACTTTATCGCCGTAGACCTTCTTTGAGCTTTCGAATTCCTTACCTCCTACGAGTATTTTGAAGTCTTCCCATTGGTCCAAATGATCTTCCCCATAAATTGAATAGGCACCTTCTTTGCAAATCTCGTCATAGATGTCCTCATAGTTCCTAAAAGTGAAGTTTCTTTTTGCAAACTCGAGGTACCCGGCTTGGTTGGTTGAGCGCGACATGACGCTTGGTCTTCACAGCAAATAGATAGCATATGCAATGCCGACAAAAATCATTCCAAAGTAAACAAAACGCACCCGTGAACCGGGGGAAATTACGAAGGTAGTTTTTTCGTTGCCGACAAGTGTGGAAAAATCAGCGCTCTCTATGAAATAGTCTTTAAAAATAATAAGATAACCAAAAACCGGTATTAAGAAGAAACTTTTGGTCATGGGGCCATCTAACAGATAAACGAAGTTATCCCATCTAAGGTTCTTCCAACGAACTTTTCCGTCCTTGACTTTTCCATCAAACATCCAGCTCCTCCACAAACCGCGCGTTCTCCTGAATGTACTGGAACCGCAGCTCGGGTTTTTTCCCCATCAGACGCTCGACCAGATCTCCGGTCTCGCCGGGTTCGTCCTCGTCGATGGTGACCCGGATCAATTTCCGGGACGCCGGGTCCATCGTGGTCTCTTTCAGGTCCTTGGCGTCCATCTCGCCCAGACCCTTAAAGCGGGACACGTCGATCTTGCCCTTGCCGCCCAGACCTTTTTTCAGCCACTCGTCGCGCTCGGCCTCGTCCAGACAATAGACGCGTTTGGCACCCTGGGTCAGGCGGTACAAAGGCGGGCAGGCCAGGTACAGGTGACCCGCGTCAATCATCGGGCGCATCTGGGTGAAGAAGAACGTCATCAGCAAGGACGCGATATGCGCCCCGTCCACATCCGCGTCGGTCATGATGATGACCTTGTCATAGCGCAGATCGTCGAGGTTGAACTTGCTGCCCAGCCCCACGCCCAGCGCCTGCGTCAGGTCGTTGATCTCGGCATTGGTGCCCAGTTTCGAACTGGCCGCGCCCAGCACGTTCAGGATCTTGCCGCGCAAGGGCAGCAGGGCCTGCGTTTTGCGGTCGCGCCCCATTTTGGCCGAGCCGCCGGCAGAGTCGCCCTCGACGATGAATAGTTCGGTGCCTTCGCGTGTTGAACTGGAACAGTCCACCAGCTTGCCGGGAAGACGAAGTTTTTTAGTGGCGGACTTGCGTTGTGTTTCCTTCTCGGCCCGTCGGCGCAGGCGTTCTTCGGCCCGCAGGATCAGGAAGTCGAGGATCGCGCCGGCGGATTTCGTGTCGGCGGCCAGCCAGTTGTCGAAATGGTCGCGCACCGCGTTTTCCACCAGCCGCTGCGCCTCGACCGTGGCAAGGCGGTCTTTGGTCTGGCCGACGAATTCCGGTTCGCGGATGAAGCACGAGACCAGCGCGCAGCCCCCGGTCAGCAGGTCGTCGCGCGTGATCTGGGCGGCCTTCTTGTTGTTGATCAACTCGCCATAAGCCTTGATCCCCTTGAGGATCGCGGCCCAGAAACCGGCCACATGGGTGCCGCCTTCGGGGGTGGGAACGGTGTTACAATAGGACTGGATGAACCCGTCACGCGACGGTGTCCAGTTGATCGCCCATTCGACCTTGCCGGGGGTGCCGAATTTCTCGTTGAAATCGACGGTGCCCGCAAAAGGTTGCTCGGCGTAGGTGGACGAGCCGTTCATCGTCTCTTTCAGGTAATCCGACAGGCCGCCGGGAAAGTGGAACGAGGCCTCGGTCGGGGTTTCACCGTCGTCGATGGCTGATTTCCAACGGATTTCCACACCCGAGAACAGGTAGGCCTTGGACCGGATCGATTTGAACAGGCGCGCCGGTTTGAACCGGTGGTGGCCAAATATTTCCTCATCCGCGTGGAAGGTTACGGTCGTGCCGCGCCGGTTGGGGGCGGCGCCGACTTTTTCCACAGGGCCCAGCGGAACACCGCGCGAGAACCGTTGTTCGAACAGCGTCTTGTCGCGCGCCACCTGTACGACCATCGAATCCGACAGCGCGTTCACCACCGAAGCGCCCACGCCGTGCAGACCACCCGAGGTCTGATACGCTTTGCCCGAGAACTTGCCGCCCGCGTGCAATGTGCACAGGATCACCTCGAGCGCGGATTTGTCCGGGAACTTGGGGTGCGGATCGATCGGGATGCCGCGCCCGTTGTCGCGTACGGTCAGGGCGTAATCGGCGTGCAGTTCCACCTCGATCCGGTTGGCATAGCCTGCCACGGCCTCGTCCATCGAGTTGTCGAGGATCTCGGCCACCATATGGTGCAAAGCGCGCTCATCCGTGCCGCCGATATACATGCCGGGTCGCTTGCGGACCGGTTCCAAACCTTCGAGCACCTCGATCGAGGAGGCGTCATAAGTTGTGGTCGCTTCTGGCGTCAACAGATCGTCGGGCATGGGTGCTGCTCTTGTTTTTGAGTTTCCCCCATTATGGCAGGTGATGTGGTCCGGGGGAAGAGGGGCGCGAGGTGTTGTGGACGGATAGAAGGCGCGGGGCCGCGGAATGCTTGGACAATTCGTCGAACGTCACGATTGGCGGTTTTGCTTGAAACCAACGCCCCTGGCCGTGGCGCGGGAAGGTTCCGCACTGCTGTTATCGATAGTTGGTCAGGGCCTGTATTCCAGGCCGCAAAATTCACGATAAACCCGTCCGATAAAACCAGCGACGCGACAAATAACGTTACGCGATCGGGTTGAAGTCAGCCTTGCTGCGTCTCCGGCTCATTGACGGAATCGCTTTAAAAATATATCGTGAAGGCAGACTCCCAAAGTATCTATCTATCAGTTCCAAGCGTTCAAGAGTTACGTTTATTTCGTAATTGGAAGGCTGCTATGGCTACGTTTCAGGACGTTCAAGCAGCAGTGCATGATATTGCTGCCCGTTTGAATGTCACCCCAGAGCTTGCTCGTGCTGCGCTGATTAACCCCGTGTTGGCGCTTGAGGAGCTTGGGTTCGAATTGGACCTGTCTGGCCGACTTGAGCTGGAGGACAGAGCGCGGTTTTCCAAGAAACAGATCGTTGAACGCAAAAGTTTGCGAAAAAAGATTTTCGCCGCGTCCGGGCATGAATTTGACCCCGGGCAGGAACACGATCTGGCTGTGGTCCTTTTCGACGAGTTGAAGCTGGTCGATGATACTTCGAAACGCCCTGACCTGTCTCCCTTGTCCTTGCCGATGCGAAAAGTGCGCTATTCCACCTCCAAAGTGAAGGTGGCCAAGGTCAAGGCATCAGAAATCGCGCGCCAGTTTCCTGGGAAAGCCAAAGGCAAATCCGTCGCCGGGATCGATCCAAGTTTGATTGAGCCCGTGAAGATTCCTGATCCGCTGGAAGCGCTGGGTAAGGCGCACAAAATCATCTCTCCGTTACTTGCCTACCGGCAACTTGATGCATCGACACCGCGTTTTGCGACTGAGGCGCTGTATCGTGCCGTGCGAACCGGGAAACGTAGGCTGGTCAATATCACGCCCCGCGCCGTTGTCACCGGCACTGCTTGAAGACACCCGGGCGCGATTTCCTCGCGCCGTCACACCGAGGACGTCAGGATGGCAAATACAAGAGGATACCAAGTTGTCGTCGAAGCCTCAGAAGAGGTCCTGCGAAAGGTCATTCGGGGGGCGTGGAAGTCCGCGGAATGCGACGATGATCCCGGCGATGAAGGCCGCATTCCCGAATTCATGGATGTTCCCGCAGGTGAAACCTTTGGCGGTTTTGTTGTAGCTGACGGGTCTGTTCAGATTCCCGAAGACCAGTTGGACGCCAGCTTGCGTCCGGACATCACCGGTGCCGAAATTCGACTTGGTGTCCTGATCCAGATCGAAATCGAAAACCCCCCGGTTCCATCGGCGCAAATGCTGACGATGACGGCCGATCTTGCTGCGGCTGCGCCGATCAGTCTAATTCCCGGGCGTCAGGATGTGGGATGGCTGTTGGATGGACTGCCTCGCAACCAGGTGTCCGCCACGCTGACCAGCGGCGATCCGATTGCGTCCAATATCGAGTTGTTCGCAAGTGAATTCGTGGACAAAGCCTATGAGAACGGTGGCCCCGGCGGACCGATCGATCCGGCCTTTCCCTCCATCCCCCATGTCATCGATGAGACCGAGCTGGAATTTGCCTTGGGAGCGTTGACGACGGATGTCCATGCGGAAATCTTCAACGACGCCTCGGACGCGGCGCACGATATTGAAACCATCGTGTCAGGCGGTGACATAACAATTTCGTTGCCGGTCTATCTGCGCATGTTCAACATTGTCGTTGGGCCGACGGTACAGCTTTTTTTCAATCCGCAGGACCCCATGGGGATCGAAACGCGGATCAACATCACGGCACCTTTCAATCGGGTCGGTTCGGAATTCCGCACGGATTTAAACGCGGCCATCGTTACCGTGGACGCGATCAACCCCGCCGGTCCGGAATATGGGCCAGAGGGTGACAATTACATCGACAACCGTGATCAACTGGCGGCGATCCCGTTGGTCGCGATTGACCTCGACGCCCAGATATCCAGCGAACTGGTGTCGCGGGGGCAGGAATTGGCCAGTGGGCTGGGCGAGATTTCAATTGCGGCCCCGACAGTAGCCGAGATCGAAAAATTCATCGGCGACTTTTTTCATCAGGATCTTGAGGCCCGCGATTTCGTTTACATCTGGGGGCCAGAGGCAACGGACGAAGAGTTTGAAGTCGACAGTATCACCGTCGGCGTGACAAACGAGTTTCTGGCGATCGCCTTGAACGATGATGGCGGTGGTGACGTAGGCGGGCTTGCCAATTTCATCCCTGCTGACAGGGATTTTGCAATTGCCATCAGCGCGGCCCAGGTTGAAGCATCGATTGAAACGGCGCGCATCGAAGCCGAATTGTCGGATGATGACCTTCCGAAGACCTTTACACCTGACGGGCGCGAAGTCCGGCTGACCGATCTGGACGTGAGCCTCAGGGCCGGGGCGATCAGAATATCGGGCAAGGTGACGGTCGTAGACGCGATCCTGGGCAGTATTGATGTGGATGCCGACTTTTTCAATGATGTCGGATTGCGCTGGCAGCCGAACGGTTCGCTGGGCCCAACCGGTGGGCAGCAAATGGATCACTTTGAAATCGACAGCGATGTCGATCCCGAAGAATCCGTGCTGCTTTGGGTGCTGACGGCAATCGCCGCGATATTGTCATTCGGCGCTTTCGGAATTCTGGGCGCATTGGTCGTTGTGATCGTGGCCCTTGTCGTCCGGGGAATTGCCGAAAGCATGGGCAGTGAAATCCTGTCAGATGAAGTTACCAATACGGTCACGGGTATCACCGGCTGGCCGGAGAACCTTGCCAGGATCGGGCGGGTCGAAGCGGTATTTTCGGACCCGATCGTGATTGATACCGACGGTCTTGAAATTGCCGGAGATTTCACTGTCATAAGCAGTTGCGAAGCCACGGATGTCGTCCCGGCGGATTCGGGTGGTGCACGGTCGGGTGCGGCCGCATCGGCCATGTCGCTTGCGGCTGCGAATGAACATCCTGACGCAGGGTACGAGTGGTTGCCGGGTGACGGAACACCGGCCGCGGTCTTGCCCTCGATTCAGCATGTCTATGCTGCAAGCGGTGTCTACACCGCAAAACATGCGCTGACGATCAACCAGCCGGGCGGCGCGCGCAGTCGCAGTTTCTCGCTTGTTACCGTCGAAAATGTGCCGCCGACAGTGGATGCCGGCCCTGATCTGACGGTGCAGGAGGGCGAAGAGGTCACTCTGGTCGCACGGTTCCGAGATGTCGAATACCCCGACACCCACGAGTCCATGTGGTATTTCGGTGATCACCACGCGCCCAAACCCGGCGTTATTTCTGAAACCAATGCTCCTCCTGCGGCGACAGGCACGTCGACCGTGACCCATGCCTGGTGCGACAATGGCGAATACACCGTCACGGTGCGTATTCGCGACGTCAACGGGGGCGAGGCCATCGACACCTTGCGTGTCACCGTGACCAATGTTCCGCCCGAAGTCGAAGCTGGCCCGGACCTTTATGCATATGTCTGCACACCGATCACGCTTGTCGCCGATTTCGGGGATCCCGGCTGGTGCGACACGCATACGGCCAAGTGGGATTTCGGCGATTGCAGTGAACCCCGCACGGCCCTGATCGAGGAAACGAATGAACCACCGGCAGCCGAAGGCACGGCGACCGCCTCACATATCTATGAAAACTGTGGTGACTTCCGGGCCATCTGTACCGTCATGGATGACGATGGCGCCTTTGGTCAGGATGACCTGACCGTCCGGGTCGTGCATTTGCTGAACCCTGGTTTCGAAGATGGTTTCCGTTCGCTTCCAGCGGGCAATGTCGGTCGCTTCTGGACACCCTATGCATGGCTGACCGACTTGGCAGCCTTTCATGCCGGAAAGGGAAATCCCGTTCCGCAATTGGCCCCGATCCCCGCCGATGCCTTTGACTGCGAAGGTTGCATCGTCCGGACCGGGGACAGGTCCCAAAGGGTCATCGCGCAGCGCGGCCTTCGTGTCGGCCTGTGGCAATCGCTGGGTTCGAATCCGGGGTGGGATTATGAGTTCTCGTGTTGGTTCGCGAAGGAGGCCGGCGACGCAGGCGGCTATGCTCTAGGGTTGGATCCGCGCGGTGGTGATGATCCGCGGGCGCCCTGGGTGGAATGGTGGACCGGCAATCTAGACGGTGCCTGGCGGCAATTGCGGGGCCGCGTGACGGCGGAAGCCGAGGCCGTGACGGTGTTTCTGGAGTTCAGCGGAGATGATCCGCGCAACGATGCGCTTGGCTATATTGATGATTGCGCTTTCATCGCGATTCAGCCGCATTGTCCGGAGCAGCCGAAGCCCGATCCGGAAATTCCACCGCGTGAACGTTGCATTGATTTTCGCGGCCAGAAACTGCCTTCCCGCCATCCGGTATTGAACGTCGGCGGTGTGCGGTTCCTGCCGACCAAGGGCAGCCTTCTTCAGATCATTGGCGGGTTCCAGCCGCAAGGCACACCCAAACTGTTGCTTTCCATCGCCGGTGTCTTTGCCCATCTGCCGGTCGTTGCTGATTGGGCCCGCCTCAAGCTGAGCTTTGCTGGCGGAAAGCCCATAACGATCATCGCACTTGATGCGGCGGGCAATGTCCTGACGACCCAGACAGGAACGCAGCAGCAGGGGGTACAGATTATCGAAGTGCAGGCGAGCGGTATGGTGACCCTCGCTATGCGCGCGCAGGAAGCGGCGTTGATCGAACTGTGTTTCCTGCCGGAACACCCGCGCAGTACGCCCTCGGCAGAACCTGAACCGGGGCCCGGCATTGTCGTGAATCCGCGCTTCGACCGTGCCGTCGCACCGGCCATGTTCAGTGCAGGGACGACCACGGAGGACAGAACCTTGACCGAAACCAACAGCCCCCATCCGTTCGGCCTGTCCGAGGCGGCTTGGGGCAAGCTGGACACTCAGCTGCGATCGGAATTGGCGAAGGCCGCAACAGACGGCGATGATGGGAACTCGGTGCAGGTCATATTGCGCTTGGCGCCAGACACCGAAGGCAATGCGCCCTCTTTCCGGCGCGCCGAAACGAAGGCACGCGAAGATTATTTCCGCCGACGCACACGGCCCCTGGTCGGCACCCTGGAAAGCCTGGGCGGTGTCGGGATTACCGAACTGTGGCTGATCGACAGTGTTGCCGTCGAACTTTCGCCCGGGGCCATCGCGACAATGGCCAACGATCCTTCCGTGGTGATGATTACCCATTCCACCAAACGTCAGGCCATTCCTGAAAACCCCATAAGACCATGATCTAAAGGAGCACGAAATGTCCGAGTTAAGCCGGGAACACGTTGATCGCTTCGAAAGAGCGGAACGTCGTGAAATCGAGAAGCTTCGTGCCGAGTTTGGCAGCGAGTCCATCTTGAAGATGGACAGCATTATCTTGCGCGACCTCTTGGCCAACCGAAAAGAGGCGCGCCTGAACGCCCTGCTTGGCCAAACCGAAACCGCCCAGCTTCCCCGGCATCGCGTGCTGGTCTCGCTGCGCAGCGGCAGGGCATCGCCGGATCGCCCGCCCCGTGCGTTCGACCGGCGCCAGCGCCGCCGTTCGATCATGCAACACCGACGCCATGGTGAAGACGTGGTGGGCAAAATCGCCCGAAGCTTTGAAGAGCGGGGGATTGAGGTCGAACGGTCGTTTTGGCTGACTCACAGTCTGGTTGTCCTTGCCGATGATCAGCGCCTTACGGATATCGCGGGGCGCGCCGATGTCATGAAGATAGTTCATTGCAAAAACCAGATCCTGATCGACCTGGATAACAGTCGTCCGCTGATCAATGCCGATGTCGTGGAAGCCAGCGGGATCAACGGTGCCGAAGTGGATGTTGCCGTTCTGGATACGGGCGTGGACCAGACACATCCCGAACTTGCCGGAAATTTCGGCACCCAACAGGATTTTACCGGCGAGGGGTTGGGCGACCTGAACGGGCACGGTACTCATTGTGCGGGTGTTGTCGCCAGCAATGGCGCGACGTTCCGTGGTGTCGCCACGGGGGCGGTTATCCACGACTACAAGCTGCTGGATCAGTTTGGCAGTGGGAACGCTCCAAACTGCGTTGCGGCAATCCAACAGGCCGTCGCGGACGGGATGGATGTTCTTTCCAATTCCTGGGGCTTTTCGCACAGAAACGGCAATTGGGTCGATCCGGACGGAACATGCGTTTTGTGTGTCGCCGCTGATGCGGCTTCGACCGCCGGGGTGACCTTTGTGGTGGCCGCGGGCAACGAGGGCAATGACAGTTGCGGCACCTATGACACGCGCATTCGCTGTCCGGGTATTGCGCAGAGCGTGATCACCGTCGGCGCAAGCGATGACAGCGACAACATGGCCGGTTTCTCCAGTCCCGGACCAACGCCGGATGGACGCGACAAACCGGATGTCACCGCCCCCGGCGTGGATATCGTGGCATCGCGATCGGCGACCGGCAATGACATGAATGGCGGCGCGACGGTGATAGATCCGCTTCATCTCGAGGCCAGCGGCACCTCGATGGCCTGCCCCCATGTCGCCGGGGTCGCGGCGCTGATGTTGCAGCGAAACCCGACACTGCTGCCGGCTGACATCAAGGCAGTTCTCATGGCCACCGCCGTCGATATCGGCGCACCGACCACGCAGCAGGGCGCCGGGCGTGTGGATGCTCGGGCGGCGGTCGGCTCGGTCTGATTTGGAAATTCTGGAACGGAGGATACGAACGTGGCAGACTATGAACAGCGGATGCAGCCGGAAGAGGGTGCAAAGGCAGTCGAAAAACTGGCCGAAGATGCTTTGGCGGGTTTCAAGGCGGACGCCAAGAAGGAATATGCTGAACTGGTCAAGCAGTACGAGGGCGCCAGTGCAACGGTTGGTGTTTTTGGTATGGGGTCGGTCGAAGTTTCGGTGATGAGCGGTGAAGTTCACATCAACCCGAGCCAAAAGCGCAAAGGGAAAGGCCGGGGCGTCGGCGCGATCTCACCGGAAGCTCTCGTGGCCATTTCCGAAGGCAGGATGACCGTAATGGACGCTTTCCACCGTGGTGAGATTGTTGTTCGCGCCGAGTCCGCAGCACTGCACGAGGGCTACGACAGTTTCATCAGGAACTCTGAAGCGGCGCTCAGGTCGAAGCGTTTGCAGAAGACGCTGGCGCAGTTCCGCAAGATTGCGGATGTCTGACTGGTTGCAGGACGAACAGGTCCGGGCCACGATACCCCAGGTTGAAGCATCCATGTTGGATGCTGTCGCCTCGGACCAGCCGGGTTTCGAAGAGATAGCCCACTGGCTTATCGGCGCTGGCGGGAAACGGTTGCGGCCAATTCTTCTGCTGCTTACCGCGCGAAGCCTCGCCGACACAGAAGGCCGCAAGCGCGCAATTCAGGCGGCGGCGGCTGTCGAAATGATCCATGTGGCGTCGCTCTATCATGACGACGTCATGGACCGGGCCGAACTTCGGCGTGGAGCGGAAAGCGTGAACCGTCGCTGGTCTTCGCCCATCGCCAGCTTCGCCGGAACATTCATTCTGGCCCGTGCACTAAACCTGTTGGATTCCATCAGCCCCAAAGCCTCTGAGCTGGCTGGCAAACACTGTTCCGCGCTGTGTCTGGGGCAGTTGCGCGAAGCAGAAAACGCCTACAACGCCGATTGGACCATTGAAGAGCATCTTGAAATGCTCGAGGGCAAGACGGCCGAGCTGTTTGTTCTCGCCGCATCGCTGGGGGCGATGTTGGCAGACGTAAGTGATCAGGAACGAGACGCACTGATCACCTATTCAAAGTGCCTCGGCCTTGCATTTCAGCTGCGCGACGATGTTCTGGACTACATTGCAAGCAGCACCGAGCTTGGAAAGGGGTCCGCCTCTGATCTGCGCGAAGGGGCCTATACGATGCCGGTGCTCCTGTGCCTGGGTCAGAACGGTCAGGCCGCCGATGAATTGCGGGCCAGGTTGAGGCTGGCTGAAATGCAGGATGCGGATATTTCGCGCGCTGTAGAGATCATTCGCAATTCGGGTGCGGTCGAAGCTACGGAACAGTTGGCGCGGGACAAATCCGAAGCGGCCGTACAGGTCATCTCGGGGCTGGACGATCATGTGCTACGCGACTCGCTGGCAAACCTCGCCCGGCTCTCTGTGGAAAGGAGGGCCTGACATGGACGGTTTCGGCCCTCTTGCCGAGGATCTGCCGCTTGCGACACCTGCGGAAGCCGCCGCCGAGACATGGGACGCCATCATTGTCGGTGCGGGGCCCGGCGGCAGCGCTGCCGCCATCGAGCTGACGCGGAGAGGTCGAAAGGTCATTCTGATCGACCGTGAGGATTTCCCTCGGGACAAAAGCTGTGGAGACGGGATCACCCGGTCCGGTATCTCTCAGCTGAAACGCCTCGGCATCCTGTCCGCGCTTACAGATCAACAGGAGGTCGAAGGCGTGCGTGTCCATATGCGCAACAGGGGCCACCGGGATTTTCGATACGAGGGCGAAGACGACTATGGGCTGGTTGTACCCCGTTTGATACTGGATGACTGTCTTTTGCGTCAGGCCCGCGCGGAAGGAGCGGCTTTCTTGCCGAAATGCCGTGCCGACGATCTGGTAACGGATGAAAGCGGGACTGTCACAGGTGTCACCGCTCGGATGCAGGATGGCGCGACAGTGTTTCTGACCGGGTACATGGTCATCGCCGCAGACGGGGCCGCGTCTCGATTGGCGAAAGCAGCGGGATTGCGGGAAACACCGGAACAAGGCTATGGCACCGCGCTTCGCGGTTATGTCGATGGCTGCGGAGACACTCCGCCACTGCTGGAAATAATGCTGCCGTTGACTGATGTTACGGACCGGTACTTGTTGCCGTCCTATGGCTGGGCATTCCCAACGGGGAAGGGAACTGCAAATGTCGGTGTCGGGCTGTTCTGCAGGGCGTTTGACACCAATGTCAGAACATTGTTCGACCAATTTCTGGACGCGCTCCGAAAGGATTATCCGGAATATTCGGGCATTCAGTTGTCCGGTACGACCTTGGGGGCACCGCTGAGGTTCGATTTCGCACCGGAACGCGCCGCCCATTCAGGTCTGTTGCTGGTAGGGGACGCCGCCGGTCTTATCAGCCCGTTTACAGGCGAAGGAATTAGCTTTGCGCTGGAATCCGGTGTGCTTGCGGCGCAAACCACTGATCGATGTCTCCGCACAGGGGCAGGCCCTTGGGTGGCGGCAGACGACTATGCGCTTTTGTTGGGGGATCGCTTTGCCGGGTACTTCACGCTCGGGAACCGCGCAAGCCGCAGATACGAGTTCATCTGGCGCGTGTTGGACGATACGTTCGAAAGCGAAAAGCCGGTCCACAACATGCTGCGCCGCGCCGTTTTGGTGCCTGAAGGCACTGGCGGTGATGTGGAACGCGCCATGTTGGATGACGTGTCGCCCCTTGTACGCGTGCCCGAGATGCCGCTTGGGGACGACCTGCGCGATGTGGGCGCACGCCTCAATCACATCGTGCGCACCGATTGGCCGTTTCTGACGCGCATGTCCTTCGCGGGCAAGCGGGCTGACATGGTTGCGTTTCGACCTTCGCTGTTGCTTTTGCTGACGTCCTATCTGGGTGATGTTGAGGCAAAAAGGCGTCGTGCCGCGGCCACGGCGCTGGAACTTGCGTATCTGGGGTTTCTTGCCCAAAGCGGTATTCGAGGGGTCGAGGCCGCGGCCGCAACATCCGACGCCAAGGCCAACTGGGGCGACAAGCTTGGGATACTCACAAGTGATTATCTTCTGGCGAAGGCGCATGAAGTCGGCGCACAGGACTGCCCGGATCTGGTGCCACCAATCCTGAGTACCATGGCCTCGGCCTGTGAAGGCCGGGTGTCCGAGCTTCGGACCGCATGGCAACCGGATCTGGCGGTCGAAAAGCGCATCGCGCAGATGCGGCAATGCATGGCTGCATTCTTCCGACTGCCTTGTGAACTCGGTGCGATGCTTGCCGAACAAAACGATCTGTCAGACGCCCTTCGCGACTATGGCGAGAATCTTGGCCTGGCTTACCTGCTGACCGAGGATGAACTGGCCCTGGACCGCCCCCCGGGCAGCACCCCATTTGCGTCAGACCTCTCGAGCGGCCTGTTCAGCGTGCCTGTTCTCGAGGCAGCCCAGCGGCAAACCGGGGGCGCGGCAGCCCGTGCTTTCCTTAGTCACCGCGACCCTGCGCGGTTTTTGGCAGAGCTTTCTCCGGCCGCGCGCCATATCAAGAGGCAGAAATTGCCTGAAGAATACCGCGATCAGGCAATAGCAGCGCTAAGCCCCGTGCCACGGGGCGGCGTGGCAAAATCGCTTTCGGCGCTTGCAGGTTACGCGGTAAGTCGACACGTCCCAAAACGCCGCGTGCTGTAAAAGTGCGATCCAGGTTCAGTGGTGTCCCGCTGTAGGTCAAAAGCGCAACCGTTCGCGTTGCCTTGCCCCATGCGCCGGGTGCTTCATTCGGGAGCAGGGGGTAAGTGTGGACAGCCCATGTTTCGGGCGGACGGTTCAGGTTCCAACCCGCTGCCGTGAGCATGCCGCTTAGGACGATTTCCACCCGTGGTTCAATTTGGTTCGATAATGTCGACACAGCGCCTCGTGGATGACCGCCTCTTCCGCGGCGGTTCCCCAGTGGAGGATCCGGTTGATGGACATATGAGCGAGGCTTCCCAGAACGTCGGCCAAGCTGCTTCCCAACCGGCCATCCTGTTCTTCTCGCTGAAGGCGTCCAAGATCCGGATGAAGCCTGGCCGCACGTGCGTTCCAGCGCGATGGCCGCGAATGAATGCCTTTGCCCACCCCGAGCTCACTCAGAACAACACACGCACTTTTCCATTCCTTTCCAATAGCACGACGCGCAATCCGGCACGACGCCGGGCCGCCGCCGTAGTTTTGCGAACAGCGCTCGGAGATCGCCAGCCGAACACCTGTAGGCAATTCCAAATCTTCGAACAGGGCGTCGATACTGGCGGCTGACGCCATCCACCGTCTGGACCGGCCGATCTTCGGATCGTTGAGCACATCAAGCGCAGTGATCGAGTCGGCGCCGAATATCCTCTCGCATGCGCCGAGCCCCAGTTCTCCGCCGTAGCGCGCCGTTTCAGGCAGGTATTCGTCAACAAGAAACCTGTCCACCAATCCACCGGCCGTTTTCTGCAAGTGAACAAGCACCCGGTTCCTCAGAACTCTGTCATGATCGTTTGAAAACTTGATGCGGAGGCGCAGTTCAAGCTCCGGGTCTGCATATCTTACGAAGAACCAGTTCTCGATCAGATTGCGTTTCTGCCACAGCACCAACCTGTTCGATTGCAGTTTCAGGAACTGTTCCAGCTTCATGGCATCCCCGAAAAGCCGCAGATACAACCATGACCCGGCCTCTTCAGTGCCGTGCCCCAGCGGTTGCCATGCGGTCGGGTTGGCATCGTATTCGACAAAGGGCGTATCAACTGGCTTTGCTGGGGCATAAACCAGTTCAGAGGCCAATCGACCATGCGACGAGTCGATCCACCAATCCTCGGGCGTTGGAAGGTACTCGCAGATCGAAAGCGGCCCTTTTTTCAACGTCTTGATCAGGTTCGCAGTGGAAAAGGGGTTGTCCAGATCCCATGGCGTGGCCATGTCGCTGGCCTCATCCGTAGGGGCCACGTATCGCGGCAATTCCAGTTTTTGTCGGTTGGCTTCCAGCCAGAATTCCGCTTTGCCCGACCTGACCACCTGTGTCGGGATGCAAAGACGCCACCGTTGCGGCGCAAGGACCACATTTCCAGCACAGACCCTGGGCAGCCGGTTCCGATTGCTTTGCGATTGCCACGACCAGATCACCGACGGTTGCCGCATGTGCATGGCGATGTCGATGAGCAGAAGATAGACAGCCGGCGCCCCGGGAGGGCTTTGGTGGGCAGCGTGCAGTTGTGGAATGACCTCGACGCCTTGGCTGCCCCAGAACAGTCGGAACCGACTGCCATCGTGGCGAATCCACAGATCGTGCAGCGGAATCCTCAGTTCGGGCGGTAACCCGCTGTCGCCGAGGATCTCGATGACATACCGGGAAAGGCTGGCGCGTCTGAGGATGTTTGATGACCGGGGGTCCGTGGCGCACAGGATGTCTGCTTCGACAATTGTCGAATCCTCTTCACGCGTGGGGCTGTGTTGCATCAACGCGTCTGCGATCAACTGATTTCGCCTTGAGAAACGGCCGAAAATCGCCTTGGGCCCGCCCGGGAAAATACCTTCGGGATAGGCCGTCCAGACGGGGTTGTGCCCTACACTGCGTCCTACTTTGCTTAGAAGAACGCCATCCTGGATGGCGAAAGGGGTCTGGTCCGTGTTGCGGGCATGCAGGATCTCGATATCCTGCGCGCAAAGCACCCACTTGTGCGCGTCCCAATCGGGTTCCAGCGGAAATTCCTGAAGGTTTTGCCTAGGGGCATCACTTGACGATCCCGTACCTGTAACGAAATCCATTCGCAGCGGCATGCCGAGATATGCAAGCCCGCTTTCGGCATCCACGGCCTGACCCAGCAACACGGCGCGGTCACCGTAACGGTCAAGGAAACGCCGTTCAAATTCCAGAAAACGGTTTGGCTTTGGCACGCGAAAGCCGATCTTCTCCAAAATGTTCCATGCGTCGGTCAGTGCCTGCACCGCGCGCAGTGGTGTTTCCAACGTGCCGACGCAATGCGCATCGACATGCAGAAAATCACCTCTCCAACCCGGGGCGAAAGAGTCAGCTGTTCGCCTCAGTTGCTTTAACGCGATCATCGAAGGGGTTTCACGCGCGGCATCAAGATCATGCCCGAGCGCCGCCAAACCTCTCTTTTGGCGGGCGGTCATATCTCTTTCCAGCCGCTTCAGGGTTCTGGCGGTTGCGTCATGTCCCAGAAGTATTGGGTCTTTCCGTGGTATCAGAGCCTCGGACCGACAGAGATCCGAGATCGTCACGGCAGATTTGAAAGATCGGTCTCTAAGGGCCGTTTCCAGATCGGAAATCGGGACGGAATCGACATCAAAGATGAACTCTGCCAGATCGGAATCCGCCGCTGCAACGATCTGTTCGTGGTTCCAAGGGCCGTCGAGATCCCCGTTGGTTATCCAGTGCAGAACGTCCTGTTCCCACCAGGCCGATGGATTGCACCGCACCCTTGTGCTTTGCGTTTCGGCGAGTCCGGCGGCAATATGGGACAAAAACCCACAGTCCAGATCCATATCCAGATGGTGGTCGGCCACGGTGACGATGCCCTTGCCTGCAACAGGTACTGCCGTGCCCACTGCCGCGAATGCGCCGAACGGCGTCGGGCGAAAACACATTCTGTAAACAAACCGATACAATGTGCCGAGGACTGCGGGGGAGAGGCCTTCGCCTTTCTCGAGTTCCCGCATGACCTTCGAAAAGAAACCAGGTCGTGCAATGAACAACGACAAGGCAAAGGCCGGATCGCGAATTAAATCTGATGCACGCTTTTCCAGATCCTTTTTTCGGGTGCTTTTTGTGACTCCGCCAAGATCGTGCTGCGGTGAACGCGTACAAACACGAATTCCGAGGAACGGACGAGAGCTGTGCGGTTTCGGATGGGACGGGCAGTGGACATTCTGTTCAACATCCAGCCCCATGAATTTCAGATATCCGAGGTAACCCGTGTCCCTTAGGGCAAGCAGTGCCAACAAAACGCCGCTCGACCCGGTCAAAAGATCCGTCGATTGAAACGTCTTCCAGCCTGCGCCGATCGCGGGAAGCCCGTCCGGGCTCAATTCCCGTTCAACGAGGGACAAAAGCCGTTCGGCGTGCTTTTCGATCAGGGGATCGACGTCCGCGTTGGGAAAAAGCGATCGAATGGCAAGGGCCATCACGACAATTCCGGCATCGCCATGGCACAGCCCGCCGTCATTGATACCTGTCTCACGAATAGGTCTGTCGACGCAGGATACCAGAACCCGCGATGCGACATCGCGTATTTCGTCCTCCATACCCACCAGCCTCGCCGCCGCGAGCGCGGTGTATATGATACCTAGGTCGCCATAACACCACGCAAGACGTGACGGTACCTCCCACGCATGACTGAGCGCTGACATGCAGGGAAAGCAGGATGACAGGCCGCTGTCTGAAAACGCGCCCCGGTGCGAAAGGAGAAACAGGACCGCGTCTTTGAGGTCTTCGATGTGTCGCGGTGTGAACGCGTGCCGCCGACCCAGGCGAGCCAGAGCCAGAACGACGCCAGGAGAACCATGCGCCAGCCCCATGTTGACGAGGTACCGCGTTGTCTTCAGGGGGCCGGTCTCGTCTTCCGGAGAGGAAAAAGGTTCTGTCCACGCAAGCCCCCGTTCTGTGCGTGCCGAGTGCCTCCAAAGCTCCTCGGCTAAACGCAGGCACAGCGACTTTCCCCCAAGACGGGCCGTCCGGGATTTCGGTTCGCACAAAAATACGGATATACCCGCAAGACCGGACACGTGATCGAAATGCCCCATCCAGGGGGCTTCGAGAAGGCGTTGCGCAACCGAACGCAGGGCACGGTCAAGCGCCAGTTGCGCTTCGGGATCGTTTGGATTGGCGTCCAGAGCATGACAGGCCAGCAACCCAAGGCCGGCGCGGCCATCGAACATAGAAACAGGGGCTCCGCGCAGGTCTCGGTCGCAAGCCCAGATGGTCGCAAGGCGACGTGACGCGGCGGATCGCACGCGATCATCCTTCAGAAACTTGTCTGCCGCCAGCAATGCCATCGCCTCTCCGGCGACGGCGCTTCCCAGTCCGATAGCATCAGTTCTGATCGGGGCCGCCACAATCGACCCTGCAATGGACTGTATTGCCGCTTCAATCCGCGTTGATGAAATAGACATTGAACAAAATAAATTCTCCGCCACGCGAGATTTACCATTCAGCAGGCGTTTGGATGGCACCCTTTGCTGCTGGCACGGATGCTGCACCAATTCTTGCAGCAATTTTTGGCCCAGCTGAACGTGCGGCGCGTCGGGGCCCCAACGCTGCCGGCGTCAACGAAGCCGAAGGCAGGACCGGTGGACGTGGGATTGAAGCCAGAAGAATGATCCCCCAACTCGCCCAGGGATTCGATGGACGTCAAAAGCGCGTCCACGCGATGTTCGACGGTTTCCAGCCTGTCTTCCGGGCCTGGTTCCATGACGCGCATCAACTGGTCGAGGCGCTGCTCGATCGCGGTCAGCCTGTCATCGACAGACCGGCATTCCGGATCTGTCTTTTCGCTTTCGGTGTAATCGTGTTCTTTGCGATTGTCGTTTTCGTCAGCACTCATTTCTCTCTCCGGAATCTGAGGTGGTCGAATAGTCGACTTGGGACCGCCTGTGGAAAAATGTGTCGTCCAAATATCAACTCCGATGGAATCGGAGGGTCTTTGTAATGAGAGATTTCAATAATAGACGAAAATGACCGTTTTGTCATGAAGCCGTCAGAACAGCGCGCGGATACTTGGTGGCATTGCCCGCGATGCATGAGCCGGTTTCAGGCAGGCGAACCGGCGCGGTCCGCCCTGCCGACGGTTCCGTGCGTCAGCCGTTGTCCGCTTCTTTCAGCCCCTCGATCTGCAAATCGAACCCGGCCTGAATATGGGCGGTAAAGGTTTCCAGTGCTTCTGTCACGTCTCCGGTTTCAATCGCGTCGACAAGCGCCTGATGATCACCCAGAGACTGTGAGATATCGACATTTTCGATTGCGGAAAACAGGTGAAAGGCCATGGCCTTGCCCCAGATCATGTCGAACATGTCCAGCAGGAACTTGTTTCCCGCTTCAACCATGAAGGCGCGGTGAATGCGCCGGTTGGCAATGAAATAGTCGCGCGTCGTAGGATTGGTCAAGTTTTCTTCACGACGAATCAGCGCGCGCAAACCCTCCAGAACCGCGGGGTCTGCGTGGGCCGCAAGAATCCGGGCGGCCTGACCTTCGATTGCGGCGCGGGCCTGATACAGCTGCCGGACTTCGGCTTGATCCATGCGGGCCAGCCGGAAACCACCGCTTGCGGCGACTTCCAGAACACCTTCGGTTTCCAGCCGCATCAAAGCCTCGCGAACCGGGGTGCGGCTGATGTTCAGTTCCGCTGCCAGCTTTTCCTGAACCAATCGGTCTTCGGCAGAGATTTCGCGGCTCATTATGGCTTCGACCAACTGATCATAAACCTCGTCCGCCAGCCGTCTGCGCTGTGTTTTTATCTGTTTCAGAGCCACTCGGAGCCTCTCTTTCCGTGTTTTGTGAATTCTGTATTCAAAAAAGCATCTGGTGCCAAGGCGAATGGGCTTGCTATTGTCCGTGTACTGTATACAGTATACAAACACAGTTGAACAGGGAGCTCTTCATGTGTGGAATCGCTGGAAGGATTCTTACCGCACCCGGGCAGGTCGGGGCGGACCTGGTAGACCTGATGGATGCGCAGGAACACCGTGGCGCAGACAGCACCGGGTTTGCAGTTTATGGGCCGCCACGAGACACCGGATATGTTTTACGAGGGATGGGATTTGACAAATCCCGGCAGGATGCTGACCTGAATGCGTTTGAGGCGGTGTTGAAGGATCACGGCTCTTGCTTTCTGTCCGATCCGAAGATCGTAACCGATGAGAACCGGCATTATTGCTTTCGCGCGGAAATCTCGGACCCGACTGATTTGCAGGCCTGGGTGCGGGACGCAGATGAACTGACGGACCGGTTCGAAGTGCAGTCCTGCGGCCGCAGTCTTGAGATCATCAAGGACATCGGCGGCGCCGAAGCGGTTGCCGAAAAGCATGGCGTGCGCGACATCATCGGCACCCATGGTCTTGGCCACGCGCGGCTTGCGACGGAAAGCTCGGTTCTGCCCAACGCTTCACACCCGTTCTGGGCGCGGCCGTTTTCGGATGTGGCGATCGTGCATAACGGCCAGATCACCGATTATTTCACATGGCGCGACAAGTTGAGCCGAAAGGGCTATCGCTTTCTGACCGAGAATGACAGCGAGTTGATTGCGGTCTGGGTCAGTGACCAGATGAAAGCGGGTCTGACGATGGAACAGGCGCTGAAGAAGTCGATTACCTCTATCGACGGAGTATTCACCTACATGATCGCAACGCCGGACGGGATCGGATTTGCCAAGGATCGGTTCGCGATGAAGCCGTTAGTTGTGGTCAATCGCAATGGGGACCTGGCCGCCGCGACCGAAGAACAGGCGGTGCGTCGCGTGATGGCCGAAGAATGCGACGTGATCAACTATGATGGCCCGTCGCTGACCGGCATCTGGGGTGTCGGCAACCGGAGCCTGGCAGCATGAGCGAGGTAGCAAGACAGATGGATGAAATCGTCATCGAAGTCGGCAAGCGGCACATTCGTGAGGTGAACCGGGATATCATGGCAGCCTGCGCATCAGGACGGCCGATCCGGGTTGTCGATACGCTGTCGCGACACAATCTGGGCGTGGGCCTGCCGGACAATGTGGACATCACTTTCGAAGGTTCGGTGGGGTACTATTGCGGCGGTCTGAACACTGGCGCCAACATCTCTATCGAACGCAATTGCGGGTGGGCCGTGGGCGAAGGGATGGCCAAGGGTCACATCACTGTCGGTGGCTATGCGGGCATGTCCTGCGGGGCGGCGATGATTGGCGGCACAATTCATGTCAAAGGTGATGCCGGGCCGCGTGTCGGTGTTGCCATGAAGGGCGGCAACATCGTGGTCGAGGGCAAGATCGGATACCAATCCGGTTTCATGGCGCATGCGGGACGCATCATTGCGCTGGGCGGTGCGGGTGAATCCTGTGCGGACGCTTTGTGGCAAGGCGAGGTTTGGGTCGCAGGCGAAGTTGACAGCCTGGGTGTGGACGTCTCGGTGATCGAACCCACTGCCGAAGAGGTGGCCGAGGTCGATGCGATCCTTGACCCTCTGGGGCTTGTCGACAGCTCTCGTAACTGGCGCAAAATGGTCTCTGGCCAGCGCCTTTGGTATTTTGAAAGCAGGGACGCAAGCGCATGGCTCATGATCTGAGTAAACCCTATGACTACCCGTTCGAGGTCGCGTCAGAGGAAGAAATACGGTTCCGCGACGCAGGTGCGGTCGATGGACGACCGGCTGGTGTGCCTTCGTCTTATGATGAAGGGGGATCAACCCGCTGGACGCCCGAAGCGATATCGGAAGTTCACGCATTGGCGCAGCTTGGGCGGTATCAGGTGCGTGGCTACAACACGTTCAACAAGCAGTTGCCGACATTCGACGATCTGACATTTGTCCCGGCGACGATGACCCGCCTTCCGCTGGAAGGATACCGCGAGAGCTGCGATACGACGACGGTTCTTGGCGGCGGGCGCGGATTGGTGGAACGGCCACTGGAACTGAAAATCCCGATCTATATCGCATCGATGTCTTTCGGCGCGCTCTCGGCCTCGGCCAAGGCGTCGCTTGGTTATGGTGCCTCGAAGGTGGGCACCATGACCTGCACCGGCGAAGGCGGCATGCTGGAAGAGGAGCGCGAAGCCTCCCAACGCCTGCTCTACCAGATGTCGCCTGCCCGCTATGGGGTCGATCTGGATCACCTGCGCCGCGCCGATGCGCTTGAACTGGTGGTCGGGCAGGGGGCCAAACCGGGCACCGGCGGTCTGCTGCTGGGAATGAAGGTCAGCCCGCGGGTCAGCGAAATGCGCACTTTGCCCGAAGGGGTCGATCAGCGATCCACCATCCGGCACCCCGATTTCCTTGGGGCTGACGATCTGGCCGTCAAAATCGAGGAATTGCGCATCGCCACGAACTATCAGGTGCCGATCTTTATCAAGATGGGGGCCACGCGGCCGCGGTTCGACGTGGCCGTGGCTGCAAAGGCGGGCGCGGATGTCGTCGTGGTGGACGGGGCCGAGGGCGGCACCGGTGCGTCACCCGAGTTGCTGCTGAATCACACGGGCATACCGACCATGAGTGCCATACGCGCGGCACGCGAAGCGCTGGATGAGTGCGGGATGAGCGGCAAGGTCTCGCTTGTCGCCGCGGGCGGGATTCGATCAGGTGTGGACGCGGCCAAATGTCTGGCGCTTGGGGCGGATGCGGTCATGATCGGGAATGCCGCGATGGTCGCGCTGGGATGCAACACTCCCAGATATCTGGACGATTACCAGGCGCTGGGAACATCGCCGGGGGCGTGCCATCACTGCCATACGGGCCGTTGCCCGGTTGGGATCGCAACGCAGGATCCTGACCTTGAGGCGCGTATGAACCCGCATGCAGGTGCAGAGCGCGTCGCGCGGTATCTGACCGCGATGACAATGGAGATCACGGCGCTTGCCAAGGCCTGCGGCAAATCTTCGGTGCACAATCTGGAAACCGAAGATCTGCGCGCGCTCAGTTTTCAGGCCTCGGCCTTTACCGGCGTCAAGATGGCGGGCATCGACCGGGCCTTCGACTGGTGAGGATCGCGCTTCTTGAGTTGACCCTTCATCCATTGCCGCTGCTTGAGGGGCTGCCGCGTACGGCCCAGCAGATCCGCGCATGGCTTGAACCACATCTGCCCGAAGCCCGATTTTCCACGGTGGATGTGGTTGATGGCGAGGCATTGCCTCAGCTCGGGGATTTTGATGGGGTTGTTGTCGGAGGGTCCGAATTCGGCGTCTACGATGACACGAAGTGGATGCGGCCCCTTCGCGATTTCCTGGAGTTGTGCCGGGACCATGCCAAGCCGGTCTTCGGCATCTGCTTTGGTCATCAGATCATGGCGGATGTCTATGGCGGCAAAGCCGAGAAAGCCGAGATCGGCAATGTCGTCGGCGCACGAGGCTTCGACTATGGTGGAACCAGCGTAGATGCCTTTGTCTGGCATCAGGATCAGGTCACGCAGGTTCCGCCTTCGGCGCAGGTGACTGGGTCGGCGGATCACTGCCCGGTAGGGGCCTTGGATTATGATTTCCCAGCCCGTTCCGTGCAATTCCATCCCGAATACCGGGCAAGCCATCTGCGTGAATTGTTCGTGCGCGGGCGCGACGTGTTCCTTGCACCGCAAAAGGCGGATGAGGGGCTGGCCTCGATTGAGATGGCACATGTGCCGAAGGATCTGGCCGCCGCGCAGGCGGTTGACTTGTTTCGCAATTCCTGCGGTCGGACGTAAAACCTGAAAACCCGCTTGATCCTGATCAATTCCGGCTTTGAAATACTGTGTATACTGTATCCATAACGTGGTGGAGGAGGCCGCGATATGTCGGGATACACAGATTTCTTTCAGAAAATAGCGCGCATCGTCAGCTCACCTCGGGATGAAAACCTGAGTGACAGAGAGCTTTCAGACCTTGGCTTGTCCCGCGCGGATCTGGCCATGTTGCGATCGGGCGCACCACAGGCACGAGAGCGTATACTCGCCATGGCCGGACAATTCGGACTGACCGAGGCAGACCTGAACGCGCACCCCGAGCTGGGGTTGGAACTGGCGGAAAAATGCGGGCACTGCCTTCAGGCCGAAACCTGCCGTGACGCGATCCGGGCGGGCGCGCGACTTCCCCAGGGCAAATGCCCAAATGCTGGAATTTATCGCGCCCTCCTGGATGGTTAGCGTCCACTGGGGCTTTCCTTCGGGCTCAGCTTTCTGCGGCCGCTGATCTTGAACCGGTCCGCGGTTCCAAAATCCTTCAGCCCAACGCCTGCTGCAAATTCTGCAAACACCGGGGCGTGCTTGAACAAATGACCAGAGCATCCGCCGGCGAACAGCACGTTTTCATGCTCGGGGTGCCAGTCGACAATGAAATGTGTATCCGGGGTCAGAATGATCTGGTTGAACTTGGAATCCACGACCCTTTGCCCCTCTAAACCCGGAAGCCGGTGGCGGATATAGCTGCGTGTGCGGCCCAGTGTTTCCTGGCGGATCAGCCGTTCATCATTGTCCAGATCGATCTTGTCCGGGATGACAACCGCCGCCTTTACGCCGGAGCCTTCGGACGACGGCAGACCAAATGACCCTTGCCCGTGATCGATCCAGCAGGGCATCCGGCTCATGTCGAAATCTTCCGACCCGTCGGGTGTTGAGGTGTAGAGGACATTTACGCCAACCACGGTCGAGATCGGCTTGATCGATCTGGGAAACATGTCAGCCATCCATGGGCCAGTCGCCATGATGATCAGATCAGCCTCGAGCGGTTTGCCGTCAAGCATCGGACGTTCCGATCCATCTGTGGTGACGCGACCACGTTGTACTTTGCCTCCTGCCTTTCGGAACAGATCCAAACCGGTCAGAACGCATCGATGCGCCATCAGCATTCCGGCTTCGGGTTCGAACAGCGCATATTCGATGTCGGTGACCTTGAACTGAGGGAACCGCGATTCGATATCCGACCGACCGAATTTGTAATAGGGCACCCCGACCCGGTCGAAAGTTTGTGCGGTTGCGTCTTCCCAGTCGCAATGCCCCGCCGTCGCCAGAATCAAGGCGCCGCATTCATACATCAGGTTCTGGCCGCTTTCGGCTTGCAGCTCCAGCCAGCGCAGGCGGCTTTCGCGCGCCCAGCGTGTATAGAACTCGTCCCGCCCGGATATGGCGCGAATCACCCGGTTGTAATCTGTTGAAGATGCACGGGAATGTCCCGGCTCCCACCTGTCGATCAATGTCACGGCCTCGCCGCGCCGTTGCAGTGTAAGCGCCGTCATGACGCCGACTATGCCGCCTCCGACAACGATGACCGAGCTTTTGGACATGGCGCAGATTTTCCTTGTTTCCTGACTGGCTTTGTGAATACTGTATACAGAATACAACAATTATAAAGCTAAAAACAGGGAGCACGCGCAAATGAGTTCGGGGTTTGATCTGCCCGAGGGCACACATACCGTCATTCTTGGTGTCGGGGATCTCAACGGCATCATGCGTGGCAAGCGCATTCCGGCCAGCCATTGGGATCATGTCTGCAAAAGCGGCAATGCTCTGTCGATTGCACTGCTGGCGATCGATATGACCTGCGACGTCTGGGATACGCCTTACGTCAATTTCGACAACGGCTATCCCGACATGCATGTCTTTCCGATGACAAAGCCTGTCGCTGTCCCGTGGGAACCGGGCGTGGCCGTCTGTTTTGGCCGCGCTGAGGGCATGGATCACAAACCGGTGCCGATCGATCCGCGTCAGGCTTTGGTGCGGCAGGTGGACCGGGCCCGCGACATGGGGTTCGAGGTGAATGTCGGCACGGAATTGGAGTTCTATCTGCTGGACCCAGAAACCGGCCAGCCCCGCGACACGGGCATCCAGGTCTATGGCCTGGGCCGCGCCGCCCGGATGGAACACATCGTTGGCCCGATCCGTCAGCAGATCAACGAATGTGGCATTCCCATCGAACAGTCGAACCCGGAATATGCGGCCGGCCAGATCGAGGTCAACATTCGCTATGGTGAAGCTTTGGCAGCTGCGGATCGTGTCGTTCTGTTCAAATCCCTGATCCGCCAGTTGGGGATCGCGCACGACTATCTGGCGACTTTCATGCCCAAGCCGTTTTTTGATCAATCGGGCAACGGGTTTCATACGCATTACTCGTTGTGGAAAGACGGCAAAAACGCCTTTGCCGACAACGGCAAGATCAACGGCACCGGAAAGTCCTTCATCGCAGGTCTGCAAAAGCGCATGTGCGAGACGGCGATTTGCGGCAGCGGCACGGTCAACGGATACCGCCGTCGCCAGCCCTATACGTTCTGCCCGATCAACACGAGCTGGGGCTATGACAACCGTACGGTTGGTATTCGGGTCATCGAAGGCTCGGACAGTGCCGTGCGGGTGGAAAAGCGCGATGCCGGTGCAGACGCCAACCCGTATCTGTTGCTTGCGGCCGAGATTGCCGCCGGGCTTGACGGGATCGAACAGGGGCTGTCCCCTTCGGAGCCTACGACGGGCAACGGGTATGAAGAAGGGATCGGAGATCCAATTCCAACCGATTTGCCAACCGCCATCGATCTGGCGCGCGGGTCGGAATGGCTGCGCGATGTCATGGGTGAAATGCAGTGGGAACTGGTCCTGCAACAGGCCGAGCGAGAGCTAGAATTCTTCAATCAACAGGTCACACAGGTCGAACTGGACCGCTACCTGAGGGCGTTCTGATGCACTTGGGCAAGGTCGCTGGAACTGTCACGGCAACTGCCAAGGACGCCAGGCTGGTCGGAGCAAAGCTGCTGGTGACGGATCTGGTCGACAGCAAGGGCAGCCTGATCGATCCCGCGCGGGTTGCGGTCGATACCTGCGGCGCTGGGGTCGGGGATACGGTGCTGGTTGTCAGCGGGTCTGCGGCCCGCATGGCGGCCGGGTTGTCCACGGCCCCTGTGGACATGGCCATCATCGCGGTGATCGACCGCGTCTCGACGACCTGAATCACAATACGCGAAACATCTATTTTTGGAGGAACAGAAAATGGCGAAACCAGTGGCGGGGCAGATGGCCCTGGGCATGATCGAAACACGCGGCCTGGTCGGCGCGATTGAAGCCGCCGATGCGATGGTCAAGGCAGCCAGCGTTGCCATCGTGGGTCAGACCAAAGCTGGCGGCGGGCTGGTGACGACCCTTGTGCGCGGCGAGGTCGGCGCGGTCAAAGCCGCCACCGATGCAGGCGCGACAGCGGCCAACAAGGTGGGCGAGGTGGTCTCGGTTCACGTGATCGCGCGGCCGCATGACGAGCTTGAGGCAATCATCGACGGGCTGGGTGCCGGGTCGTCGGCCTGATCAGCCCCTTTGAGGAGGTACCATGTCAGCCGGTTTCGAGGATTTCACGCGCGCGGTGACACGTGGCGCGACACGGGATGCACCTGTTGCCCAAAGGTTTGAGCGCATTGCAGTATTGGGTGGCGGCCCGGATGCCCGTCTTCTGGCAGCGCTGTGTCTGGCGGAAGGGGCTGAGGTTACACTGTTTTCGGCCTATGGGGCGGAACTGTCATTGCTTGCCCAATCCTCGGGCATTGGCATTCGCGGCGAAGGGCCTGTGGGCACGTATCAGGTGGATCGCGACGGGCCTTCAATCCGCACCACGGCAGAGTTGGATGCAGCAGTGCAGGACGCACAGGCGATCTTTCTGACCGGACCGATCCACAAACAGCGCACCTATGCGATGGTGCTGGCCGATCATCTGCACGATGGGCAGGTGCTTGTTCTGGCGCCCGGTCGCTCTTTGGGCGCGGTCGAAGCGGTCTGGATGCTGCGAATAGGCGGCTGCACTGCCGACGTCACTCTGGTCGAGGCGCAGGGCCTGCCATACTGGTACCAGGCCGAAGGTGCGGGCCTGACCCTGACGCAGGCGGCACCGATGGCTGCTGCGACATTGCCCCGAGGCCGCGCGGACGTTCTTGAAGCGCTGCAACCCTATCTTTCGAACATCCAGCCGCTGGATTCGGTTCTGGCCTCAGGCTTTGCCGATCTTTCCGCAGCGGTCGAGATTCCGGCGTTGATCCTTGGTGGCGCGGGGCTGGGGGCCGGTGGACCGGATGTGCCGATGGGCGGGATGCCGCTGGAAGGCAACCGGACATTCTCTGCGCTCATAGGGCCGGAACAGCATGAGGTGATCCACGGGTTGGCTGGCGAAAGGCGGCAGGTCGCTAAGGCCTTTGGCGTTCGAAACCTGCCCGAGACCGATGACTGGATCGCGACCTATGCCGGCGCCGAGCGGGGGGCGGGCGCGCGTCCGGTCCCGGATCGGCAGGCCGCGCGCCAATTGATGCGCGACGGCGTCTTGGGATCATTGGTGCCCCTTGTTTCCGCCGCAAAGCTCGCAGGTTTGACTGCGCCTCTGACGGAAAGCCTGATCTGCATGACGGATCGCATCCTGGGCGCTGACGTGGCCGCGTCCGGGCGCAGGCTGGAAACCATCGGAATTTCTGCAGGCGATGTCGATCAGGCCCGCCGTATCTTTGACACCATTGCCACCGGAGCCTCGTGATGGACGCTGATCTGAAATCCATCGCCGCCGCACGGCGCGCTGCTGAAACGGCTTTCGAAGCCTATCGCGCCTTTCTCGGTACCGACCCGACACAGGTGGATGCCATCGTCGATGCCATGGCTAGGGCGATCGAACCTGAAGCCGAACGTTTGGGGCAATTGGCGGTCGAGGAAACCGGGTACGGCAACGTAGCAGACAAGCGGGTCAAGAATCTGTTTAACGCCTTGTCGGTCGCCGATTACCTGCGGGATGTCACGACGCTGGGTCTGCTGTGGCGGGACGATGCGACAAAGATCGCGGCTTTCGGAGAGCCGATGGGTGTGGTCGCGGCGCTTATCCCGGTGACAAATCCGACCTCCACGATCATCTACAAGGTTCTGTCTGCGGTGAAGGCGGGAAATGCCGTCGTCTGTGCCCCGCATCCGCGCGGCGTGGAATGCGGGAAGGAAACCGTCCGCATCATGGCGCGCGTTGCCGAACAGATGGGCGCGCCCAAAGGGTTGATACAATGCCTGGACGCCGTGACCATTCAGGGCACCGCCGAGTTGATGAAGCATCGCCGCACGTCGGTTGTCATGGCGACAGGTGGCCCTGCCATGGTCAAGGCTGCCTATTCCAGCGGCAAACCGACGCTTGCGGTCGGGGCGGGGAACGTGCCGTGTTACGTGCACAAGTCCAAGGCGCGCGATCTGTCCGAAGTTGCCGAGATGATCGTGACGTCAAAAAGCTTTGACTATGGCACGGCTTGTGTCAGCGAACAGGCCGTGGTCGCCGATCCTGAAATTGCACGCGATCTGCGCCATGAACTGAAACTCAAAGGCGCTTATTTCTGTACCCCGGCCGAGGCTGATCGGCTGGCTCG
The DNA here is from genome assembly GCF_013110575.1 of Ruegeria sp. HKCCD7559. Lineage (NCBI taxonomy): Bacteria > Pseudomonadati > Pseudomonadota > Alphaproteobacteria > Rhodobacterales > Roseobacteraceae > Ruegeria > Ruegeria sp. HKCCD7559. Next base: position 1,546,459 of record NZ_WVQU01000001.1, on the reverse strand, counting down.
GGTCATCTTCAAGGGTGTTCAGGCAATGGATCCCGAACGCGTCGGCCAAAGCCCTCAGGCGCTGGCCGATGCTGCGGGGTTCTCGATTCCGCCGCGCACGCGCTGCCTGGTGTCGGAAGAGACCGAAGTGGGGTGGCAACGCCCGCTTTCGGCTGAAAAGCTGAACCCGGTGCTGGCCTTTTACGAGGCGAACTCCACCGATCACGGCATCGAACTGGCGCAATCCATTGCCAAATTCGAAGGTTGGGGACATTCCTCGGTCATCCATTCCGATGACCCCGAGGTGGTCGCTCGGTTTTCCACCGTGCCCACGGGGCGGGTCCTGGTGAATACGCCGGGGATCATGGGCGGCATGGGGTATTCCACCGACCTTGAACCATCCTTCATGCTGGGTACCGGTACGTGGTCGGGGTCGATCACCTCGGACAACGTCACCGCCCTGCATCTCATCAACATCAAGCGGGTCGCGTATGAAAGCAGACCCTGGCGCGACATTTACGAGGAGTATGGCGCATGAGCGAGATCACGATCCGGGCGCTGATGCAGATCGACAACCTGCAACCGAAATTCGCCGCTTACAACGGCGCGACGGTGCAAGGGTCAGTGCCTTTGTCCGGTGACACCGTGCTGATCGGAGAGTTCGCGCCGGGCAATGGTGTATTCTCGCTGATCGACCGGGCGCTCAAGGCGTCCTCGGTCGAAGCGACGACGCAGATGGTCGAGCGCGAGTTCGGATTCTTCATCCTCCGCTCGCCTTCAAACGCCGAAGTGTCCGCTGCACGGGACGCGATGCTGGCCGAACTTGGGGCTTCCATGACGGATCGATTGAAGCCTGCCATCAGTTCCACGCAAATCATCACAAGTGTCGAGCCCTATCAGGCGCAGCTTTTGAACAAATGGCGCAAGGGCGCATTGATCGTGCCGGGGCAGACGTTGGGGATCGTGGAATGCGCGCCGGCCGCCTATATCTCGATTGCCGCGAATGAGGCCGAAAAGGCCGCCGAGATTGACATCGTCGAGGTGCGTGCGGTGGGGCGGTTTGGTCGCTTGTTCATCTCGGGGTCTGAAAATTCGGTCAAAACCGCCGTCGAGGCCGCGACGCGTGCAATCGAGGCGGTGGACGGGCAGGACAGCTGATGGCAACCCCACGCGTCATAGGCTCGGATGCGGTCGAGAATGCGCGCCGTCGGGGCAGGATCGTATTCGAGGTTTTGCCGGGTGACATCGTGACGGCCCTTGCGCGTGAAACCGCAGAGCGTGTTGGTATCTCCTTGGTGGATGGCCCGCTGGAGCGACCGAAACCGCCGCGTACGGATGGTGCTGTTTCCATGCGCCGGGTGCTGTACCGCCGTTCACCCAAATGGGTTGCCCCTTCGCGTGCGCCGCGCAAAGCCCGCAGGCTGGGCAAACTTGCCTTGATCGGGGCGGGGGGTGTTGGCGGCAATATCGCGCATCTGGCGGCGATGGCGGACATGGCGGATGAAATCGCGCTGATCGACATCACTCCGGGTTTGGCGGCTTCGACTGCGCTGGACCTAAATCATACGTCCGGGATCACTGGTGCGCGGGCCCGATGTGTCGGTGGCGAAGCGATGGATCTGGTGGCCGGGGCGGATGTGGTCGTCGTCACGGCCGGACGAGCCCGCCGTCCGGGCATGACACGTGCCAATCTGATCGATGTGAATGCCCGCGTGATCCGTCAGTCGGCCGAAGCGATCCGGTCAGCCGCACCAAATGCCATCGTGATCGTGGTGACCAACCCGCTGGACGAAATGACGGTCGAGATGCTGCGTGCAACAGGTTTCCCCCGCGAACAGGTTTTGGGTATGGCAGGAACGCTGGACAGCAGCCGGTTTCGCAACGCGCTGGCAATGGCTGCGGGTGTCACGCCTGCGGACGTCGAAGCCTTCACGCTTGGCAGTCATGGGGACGAAATGGCCCCGATCCCCAGCCGGGCCAGGATCAAAGGCCGTCCGCTGGATGTATTTCTGTCCCGCGAACAGATCGAAGCCTGTGTTCAGGATGCGATCACCGGGGGCGGTCAGGTGGTCGCGCTTCGGAAATCAGGTTCTGCAACGATAGCTCCGGCTCATGCCTCGATCGAATTGATTGATCACATTCGGGGCGCGCGTACAGGCCCGGTTCCGGTTTCGGTCATGCTGCACGGGGAATACGGCATCGACGGTGTCGTGCTGGGCGTGCCAGCCCATCTGGGTGCAGGCGGATTGGTTGAGGTCGAGGAGTTGCGGTTAACTGCCGAAGAAAACGCGGCATTGCAAAACGCGGCCGAAGCGATCCGGGTGAGGCTGGGCCTGTGACCCTGCGTTTTTGGAAATCCGGCGGACGGTTTGAAGAGGTGGCCTCGTACTCTCGGGCCAAGCGCATCGGCCCCTTTGTCTGGGTTGCCGGAACAACGGCCATCGAGCCGACGGGCCGCATCCACGCGCCCGGGGACGTTGGTGCGCAGACCTTTTACATCCTGTCTCGCATCGATGACGCACTGAAAGAGGTTGGCGCCGAACTGCGACATGTGGGGCGGGTTCGCGCCTATCTGACCGATCTCTCCCAAGCGAGCGCGTTCGCGCAGGCGCATGGCGAAGTTTTTAAGGGGATCGATCCGGTTCTGACGGCTGTTCAGGCTGGGCTGACTCAGCCGGGGCTGATGGTGGAAATCGACGTGGATGCCGTGATCCACGATGAAAACGGCGAAATCAGCGGATTCTGAACATGAGTCTTCAAGAAAGGAATTGATCGAACCATCTTCTTGTGTACTGTATACAGAATACAAGAGGGCATAATGAGACACAGGGAGCTAATGTGATGATCAAGACAGCGCTGCTCAGCGGAACATGCATCGCGCTCATGGCCTCGGCGGCCGGAGCGGAAATCAAGGTAGGATTCATTGGGTCGCTTTCCTCGGACACCGGATTGTCGACGCTGCGCGGGGCCGAGATTGCGATTGAAGAGCTCAACGCAAATGGCGGCGTGATGGGCGAACTGATCACCCTGGTCTCGGCGGATACCGGACAGGACCCGACCGAGGGCATCCGGGCCTATGAATACCTTGCGGAAACGGAAGAGGTTGATTTCATCATCTCGGGCTCGATTGACGATGTGTCGCTGGGATGGCTGCCCCGCATGCAGGAATACCGGATTCCGACGCTGGACACCTGGACATCCTACATCGGCATCATCGACATGGTGGTCGAAGACCCTGAAAGCATGGCGCCCTATTTCATGAACATCGCCTCGGATGAGGCGCTGGCCACGTTGTACATCAACTTTGGCGCGGATGTTCTGAAGGAAAAAATGGGGTGGGATTCCGTCGTCATTCTGGCGGAAGATACGGCCTTTGGCGAGGCGATCACCGGCCTTGTCACCGAAGCGCTTGCACCGGTTGCGGGTATCGAGGTCAAGGACATCATCACGTATGACGTCGCCACCGTCGATTTTGCTCCGATCTTCAGCCGTGCGCAGGATACCGGGGCGGACTTCATCTATCAGGTCTCGTCGGTGAATTCGCAGGTTGTGTCATCGCAATACGTGAAACTCCAGGTGCCGATGGCGATGACGGGCGTGAACGTCGCTGCGCTGGGTATGGAATATTGGGAAGATACGGGTGGTGCCGGTGGCGGTATCTCGACCCTGTCTCCGATCCCTTCGGTCGGGTTTCGGCTCGATCCGGCCAGCCAGGAGTTTGTCGATACCTATCAGGCGAAGTATGACAGCCGCCCGCTGCTGCCGCATTTCAACGGGTTCAACGCCTATCATGGGCTGAAACAGGCGATGGCCGCAGCCGAAGAGGCTGGCGGTTTCGACAATGTCGAAGGCTGGGCCGATGCGATGAAGAAACAGGATCTGGTTCTAGAACTGGATGGCCAGTTGTGGCTGCGTTACGCATTCTGGGGCGATGACGAGGTAGAGCCCGTGACTGGCCGTACTTACCCGCACAATATCCGTTTTGATCTGTCCGAGCCGTTCGACGATGCCGCGCCGTCAATGGTCGTGGTCCAGTGGTACGAGGACGGCACCGCCGCCGTTGTCTATCCCGAGAAATACGCGACGGGTGAATTCACTTTGCCAAGCTGGGTCAAACAGTAACCTGTCCGTTCGCTTAGCTTGAAATGGGTGCGCGGGCGCGCGCACCCGCAGCCAGGGATCCTTACATGTTGCAGATACTGATCCAGGGGCTTTTGCTCAGCGGTCTCTATGCGCTTATCGCAATGGGTTTCACGCTGATCTTCAGCATCGGTCGGGTCCTGAACCTGGCCTACGGTGCCTATCTGATGGTCGGCGGGTATATGTATTTCTGGGTGTCCCAGACGCTGGGAATGCCAAAGCTGATGGGCGTCGCAGTGGCCGTGGTTCTGGGCGTTCTGATGGGGGTGCTGAAATACCGCCTGATCGTCAAGACCCTGAAAGGGGATCACGTGGCCGTCGAAATATCGACGCTGATCCTGGCGGTCGTGATTCAGGCCGGGATCGTTCTTGTCTTTGGCGACAGCAGCAAGATCCTGCTGCCGATCGTGCCGGGCGTGATCAACGTGGCCGGAGCGTCCGTCACCTATAATATCCTGATCGCAACGATGATCAGTTGGGCCATTTTGCTGGGCCTGTATGCTTTTGTCCGCCTGACACATACGGGGCGGGCGATGCAGGCGGTGTCGATGGACGCCAAGGGGGCCGCGATTTCAGGGATCGACCCGGATCGGATCAACCTGATCACATGGGGTATCTCAGGGGCACTGGGTGCGCTGGGCGGCGTATTTTTCGCCAGCTATACGCAGCTTTCGCCGTCAATGTGGGTTGCACCTCTGATCATCTCGGTGGCCGTCGTCATTGTGGGCGGCATCGGGTCGATCATCGGCACGCTGGTCGTTGCTCATATCGTCGGCTTTCTCGAAGTCATCGTTGTCGCCACCCTAGCGCCGGAACTGCGCGGTGTCTTCACCATGCTGCTGATCATCGGCGTGCTGGTGACGCGACCGCAGGGCCTGTTCGGCCGCGAGGAGTTGTAACATGGGTCTGCGCTGGTTTCACTTTGTCCTTTGGGGCGGCCTGATTGCGGGGATGCTGCTGTTGCCCCAGGTCGTCTCGAACGGGACGCTGCGCACGATGATCTTTGCCAACTATCTGGCCATCTTCGCCATCAGCTGGGATGTGCTGTCGGGCAGGACCGGGTATGTGAGTTTCGGGCATCCCTTCCTGATCGGTATCGGGGCCTATACGACTGCCATCCTGACCAAACGGTTTGACGTGCCAGTCGAAATCTCAATCCCTGTGGCCGTGTTGGTTACGATGATCGCAGGCCTGATTGTGTTGTTGCCCGCTCTGCGCATTCGCGGCAGCTACTTCGCGCTGGTCACACTGGCTTTCATGGAGCTGCTCTATCAGCTGGTTCAGGTGATCCGTCCGGATCTGACCGGCGGCACACGCGGGATGTCGGGAATTCAAACCCTGACACGAGGCGCGGCAAACGGCTACTACCTGTCCACGGCCTTGATGCTCAGCGTGGCGGTCAGCATGTGGCTGCTGATGAAAACCCGGCTGGGCACTGCACTGGCCGCCATCGGGATGAATGAAGAAAGCGTGCGCGGTTCGGGCCTCAGCACCACGCGGTTGAAGGCCTTTGCGTTTCTGACCAGCGCGTTCATCGCAGGTCTGGGCGGAGCGTTCTATGTCCATTATCTGGGCTCACTTGCGCCCCGCGCGCTGTTTGACATCAACTTTCTTTTCACCATCATCGTGGCGGCCTTGCTGGGCGGAACATCGACCATCATCGGCCCCATGATCGGTGCGTTCTTCATGACGTTCCTTCTGGAATACCTGCGCCCCGTGCTTCCCGGGGCTGAACGGTATTTCGTCTACGGTGCCATCGCACTGCTTCTCTACATGTATCAGCCAAAAGGATTGGTTGAACTTGTGCAACGCGGCTTTCAAAGACTGCGGAAAGGGGGGCTGGCATGACCGTTGCGCTGAAAGTTTCCGGTCTTGTCAAACGGTTCGGCGGGCTGGTGGCCACGAATGATCTGTCCTTTTCCCTGCAAGAAGGAGAGTCGCTGGGCCTGATCGGTCCGAATGGCGCGGGAAAGACGACGGTATTCAGCCAGATCATGGGCGAATTGCGGCAGAACAGCGGTACGATCGAGCTGTTCGGCAATGAGATTTCGGCGCTGTCGACGCCTCAGCGTATCCGGGCCGGGGTCAGTAGAACCTATCAGATACCTCGGCCGTTCGGCGACATGAGTGTTGCAGAAAACATCAGGGTGGGCCTGATGCCGGACGACATCTGGCGCATGATCGTTTCGCCGCCGGATACGGACAGGGAAAAAGAGCTCGCGCTGAGTGTCGGGTTCACGGAAACGGATCTGAGCCGCTCACCCGCCGAACTGGCCATGGGTGATCTGCGCAAGCTTGAAATGGCCCGAACCATGGCCACCGCACCGCGTGTCATGTTGCTGGACGAGGTGTTTGCAGGTCTGACAGTCGGTGAAATCGCGCAGATTTCCGATCTCATACAATCCATGCGCAAGGACGGGATGACCTTTTTGATCGTCAGCCATGATTTGCCGGCGCTGGAACCGCTGATCGACCGCGCCATCGCCATCGAGCGGGGCACCATGATTGCCGAAGGCGCGTTCAGCGACGTGATGAACGACACGGCCGTTCAAGCCTCGTATCTGGGGAGCGTCTGATGTCCTATCTGGAAATCGAGAACCTGTCCGCGTTTTACGGCAAGGCCCAGGCGTTGACCGATATATCGATCACGGTGCAGCCCGGTGAGATTGTCGCCGTGGTCGGCCCGAACGGTGCAGGTAAATCCACCTTGTTGGACAGCATCATGGGCCTTGTGAAAATCGAAGGCGACATCCGGTTGCGCGGGCACAGCCTTGCCGGTCGAAGCCCTTCGGAAATCGTGCGTCACGGGGTGGGCTATGCGCCCGAGCGGTTCAACCTGTTCCCCTATATGTCGGTGCGCGACAACCTGATGGTGGGGGCCTTCACCGCACGAGACGACATCGAAAACAACCTTGAGATGGTGCACAGTCTTTTCCCGCGTCTGCAAGAACGGGAAGGGCAGGAGACGTCGACCCAATCCGGCGGGGAAAGGCAGATGGTGTCCTTTGGCAGGGCCTTGATGAGCAGCCCGGAACTGCTGCTTGTCGATGAGCCGACGATCGGTCTTGCCCCGAAGATCTGTCACGAGATTGCCGAAGTCGTCCGTCAGCTGAACAAGGAATACGGGCTGACCGTCGTCATCACGGAACAGAATGCCAATTTTGCCCTGTCGCTTGCCAGCCGCATCTATGTGCTGGAGTCCGGGCGGATGCAGACGTCGGGCACGGCTGACGAACTGAGAAATGACAAACGCTTGCTCGAGGCCTATTTCGGCGGCCATTGAGTGGCGTGGTTGGAAAGCCGGGCAGGTGCCGTCCGGCCATTCGATGGCGGGTGATTTCAGTTTCAGCCAAGTGCGGCCAGAACCTCGGTACTCACGGCGATGCCTTGGGCTTCGGCGGCTGCCCGTTTTGCAAGGCGACCGTCGCCCGGAACCCGGGCGGACCCGTTGCCGGAAATCTCGGCGCAGATGCGGGCGACATATTCGTTGAAGGCCGCGTTGCCGAACCGGGTGGGATCGATGGCAATCAGGGTCGCTCCACCTTTGATGTTCAGGGCGCCGAAAGATTCGCGCTCTTTGTTGTCAACGGACAGGGTTCCTCCCGCCAGCGCGGCGCCCAACACCTCTACCATGAAGGCGATCGCGGCCCCTTTATGCTCTCCGAACGGCAATAGGCTGCGGGTTTCAAGGATGGCATTTGGGTCTGTCGAGGGCTCGCCTTGGGGATCAAGACCGGCAGGGCGGGGCAGGTCGTGCCCCTCGGCGGCGGCCATGCGGATATCCATGAGGGCCACCATGGACGAGGCCTGATCCCAGACCACGGGCGCATCGCCATCACGCGGGCAGGCAAAAGACATGGGGTTGGTGCCAAAAACCGGGCGAACCCCACCTTGCGGAACCACCATGGACAACGAGTTGATCACGGCAAAGGCCACCAATCCGGCTTCGGCCAAAGGTTCTGTGTCAAACCGTAACGCACCCAGATGGTGGCAGTTCGCGCAGGTGAACGCGGCAATCCCGTTTTCCCGGGCCATCGCGATCAGATCCTCGCGGGCTGCTGTCGCTGCAACCTGATAGTACCCGTTGTCGGCATCACAGCGCAAAACGCCCGGGGCAACCTTTTCGGTTTTGGGCTTCGCGTGCCCGTTGGCATAGCCGGACGTGAAGCTTTGGACATAGACCGGCAACATGCGCAACCCGTGGCTGCGCGGGCCGTCCCGTTCAGACCGGGTGACGATATCGGCAAGTACATCACTGCTGCGCGTGTCCGCTCCGGCAGAAACAAGAACCGATTTGGCCAAGTCCCGAACTTCGGCAAGAGAAAGCGTTTTTGTCGGTTGTTCGGTCATCCGTTCGAGTCCCGTCTTTCTGTTTCGCACTCAAGCGCGCGGGCGTGTGTTTGCGGGATCGACAGCACATGTGTCGATGACCACGGCGTCGCGCATCTCATTGTGGACCAGCACCTGCATTTTCGTTCCAGGCGCCGTCATGTTCTGTGGCACTAGTGCCATCGCAATGTCGTGGTTGCAATAATAAGAGAACCCGCCCGAGGTAACACGGCCGATCAGCTTGCCCTGAGCATAGACACCCTCGTCAAACATCACCGATGTTTCGCCGAAGGGCAGTTTCAGCGTGACCAACCGCCGGTACGCGCCATCCTTTTTCTGTTTCAAAAGAGCGGCCTTGCCTATGAAGTCGCGACCATCTGTTACCACGAACCGATCAAGGCCGGCCTCGTATGGCGTCATGTCCTTGCAGATTTCGCGATTGATGGCGCGATAAGACTTTTCAAGACGCATGGATTCCAGTGCCTCAAGCCCGAAAGGTTTCACACCGGCCTTCAGCAGCAGGTCAACAAGATGGCGGTTGTAACCGACCGGATGATGCAGTTCCCACCCCAGCTCGCCGGTATAGGACACGCGAAGCAGATGAACGCCCTTGGCGTACCCCACTTCACCCATTTGCGCAGAAAGCCAGGGGAAGGTTTCGTTCGACAGATCATTGTCGGTCAATGGTTGCAGGATCTCTCGTGCCTTGGGGCCTGCCAGTGCAATCACGCCCAGTTGTTCTGAAACATCCTCAAGAAGGATAGAGCTGTCATTGGGCAGCAAACGTCGCAGTTGATCCCAGTTGTAGGCGCGCCAGTTCGGGGTGGAAACCAGGTAAAAATCATTCTCGGCATAGCGGACGACCGTATATTCCGCATCCATGCCGCCCTTTGGGTTCAACAAAAACGACAGGGTCATTCGCCCCACTTTGGGCAGCCTGTTCGCCATAACGCCATCCAGCCATTTGGCAGCCCCCGGTCCGCCCACGGTGAACTTGGTCATCGGCGACATCTCGATGAATCCGGCCACGTCACGGGTGGTGCGCACCTCTTCCTGAACGCGTTCCATGTGGTTGGTGCGTCGGAAGGAATGTTCCGGAACAGCGTCCTCGCGCGATTTGGCGAACCAGCGCGGAAACTCATATCCGTTGAAGCTGGTCCAGACGGCGCCATGCGCGCTCAGCAGATCGTAGGACCCCATCGTTTTCATCGGGCGCGCGCCGGGAAAATCTTCTCCGGGGATGTGCGCGTTCATGTGGGTCCCCCACGTTTCGCGCACCTTGTCAATGGTCCACCGCTTGGACGCGTAATCCGAAAAACGGCGTGGGTCGAGTTCAGACATGTCCATGCCCGGATCCCCATCGACAATCCAGCGGGCCAGACGTTCACCAACGGTTCCACCCCACAATATGCCGCCGGGCATGCCTTCGGCCAGCCACAGGTTTTCATGCCCCGGTGCGGGTCCCGCAAGCGGCAACTCGTCCGGTGTCATCTGGAACGGACCTCGGGTGTTGGCCTTGATACCTACCTCTGCAAGTGTCGGAACCCTCTCGATGGCACGTTCCCACTGCGCTTGGACCGCGTCGAAATCTTCGGGCAAGAGGTCGGCGCCAAAGTCAGGCGGCACGCGATCTTCGGCAAATAGCTTGAGGTCTTTGGTGAACTCATATGGGCCGAACTGAATGCCGCCCACATCTTCGCGCAGATAGGCACCGTAATCTTCATCCCGCAGGATCGGGAACTCGGGCAACCCTTGCGCGCGGCGTTCTTTCAGCAGCGGAACGGTTTCGGTCGTCCAATATTGGTGAACGATTGGAATGCAAGGCAGATCCAGACCAACACGGCGCGCGTTTTCGCGGGCATAGTTTCCGGTCGCGAAGACAAGATGTTCGCAAGTGATCTCACCTTGATTGGTTGTCACCTTCCAATGACCGTTTTCCAGTTTTTCATAAGCCAGCGCTTCGGTGTTCTGAAACACTTTGGCGCCTTTCTCGCGCGCCAGCCTGGCCATTGCCATGGTGATGTCAGCAGGGTTCACATAGCCGTCCTCGGTATGCAGGATGCCGCCGCGAATATGTTCCGATTGGTTGAGCAGAGGGTGCAGTTCGGCGATTTCTTCTGGCGTCAGCAGTTTGCAGGGCACACCGGCAGCTTCGGCAATCGAGACATAGGACAGGAACTCGTCCCAGCGTTCCTGCGTATTGGCAACGCGCAACTGGCCCACCTGGCGCAGTCCGACCGAGGCGCCGATCTTCTTTTCGACTTCGGAATAGATGCGGATGGTCTCCATCGTCATCTTCGAAACGTTGTGGGATCGCACGAAGGTGACCAGCAGACCCGCCGCATGCCAGGTAGAGCCGGAGGTCAGCGTCGTTCTCTCCAGCATGACTGCATCGGTGCATCCATGCTGCGTCAGACCATAAAGAACCGAAGCCCCAACGCATCCGCCTCCAACGACGACAACCTTGGCATGTGACTGCATTCGACGCATTCCTTCCTGAGGCTGTTTTCGTTTCCAGAGGGTCAGTCAAAACGAAATCAGCGGGCCGAGAACTGATTGAACTGTTTACGTGAAATCCGTGTCAGGCAATTCGAAAAATTTTCCGCTCCAGCTGAGTTCAGTTAAACCATGATCGGGTTTGCCGATGATCTCGCGCATTCTGTGAGGCGGTGCGCGAAAATACCGGCCATCTCTTGTTTGGAATTGTTGTGTTAGCGCAAACTGTGCTGGTAAGGTCTGACATCGGCTTGGGGTGCGCTTTGTTGCGTCCGCGATCCGTGCGGCATACGAAGGGGGAAATCGCGTGTATCTCGGTCTGGATTTGGGGACGTCAGGTCTTCGGGGAATTGTGGTCAGCGAAGAGGGCAAAGTCGTCGCCGAAGCCGAAGCAGGTGTCGAGACATCGACGTTGCATCCCGGCTGGTCGGAACAAGATCCGTCCGATTGGGTGGAAGCCTGCCAGAACGTCGTTGCCCAATTGCGCGCGTTGAACGGTGCTGCATTTTCTGCGGTGCGCGGCGTCGGTCTGAGCGGCCACATGCACGGTGCCACGTTGCTGGATCGGGATGGCAATGTGCTGCGGCCCTGTATCCTTTGGAACGACACGAGATCAGCGCAGGAAGCTGCGGAGCTGGATGGTCTGCCGTCGATGCGCGCGATCACCGGGAACATCGTTTTTCCGGGTTTCACCGCACCCAAGCTGGAATGGGTGCGCAGACACGAGCGCGACGTGTATAAAAAGACATCCAAAGTGTTGCTTCCGAAGGATTATCTGCGTTTCTGGCTCACCGGATCCTATGTCAGCGACATGTCCGACAGCGCCGGTACGGCGTGGCTGGACGTTGGAAAGCGAGAATGGTCGGATACCGCGCTGGATCTAAGCCACATGCGCCGGGACCAAATGCCAGAGCTGGTTGAAGGCAGTTCGGCAGGCGGAGAGCTGCGGTCAGATATCCTTGGGCAATGGGGCCTGACCGGGCCCGTCGTGGTTGCCGGCGGGGCCGGTGACAATGCGGCGGCGGCCTGCGGTATCGGAAGTATTGGCGAGGGCAGCGGATTTCTTTCCTTGGGCACTTCGGGTGTGCTGCTGGTCGCAAAGGAAAGCTATGCGCCCGCGCCGGAAACAGCGGTTCATTGCTTTTGTCATGCGGTTCCGGATCGCTGGATTCAAATGGGTGTGATCCTGTCGGCCACCAACAGTCTCAACTGGCTGTCGCGCCATCTCGGTCAACCCGTCGGTGCGCTGGCGTCGACCCTGCCGGATTCAGTGAAGGGGCCGTCAAAGATCACATTCCTTCCTTACCTGTCCGGTGAACGGACGCCTCACAACGACAGTGACATACGCGGGGCATTCCTGGGGCTGGATATCGCATCGGAACCCGCTGATCTGACGCAATCCGTGACCGAGGGGGTTTCCTTTGCCATGCGCGATTGTTTGGAGGCGCTCAAAAGCACGGGCACCAATCCCGAAAGTCTGCTGGTCGTCGGTGGCGGGGCGCGGTCGCGGTTTTGGCTGGAAACGCTGGCCACGGTTCTGAACACGCCGCTTGCTGTGCCCGATGGAAGTGGGTTTGGCGCAGCCATAGGCGCAGCGCGTCTTGCTGCATGTGCGGTGGACGGCGCCGACCCCAAGGAAGTCATGCTGTCCCCGGAAGTCGCTGAGCGTGTTGAACCACGTCTCGAACTGACCGGCGCATATGAGGCGGAATATCAGCGGTATCGCGAATACTATGCTGCTTTGTCCCCTTTGGCCGCGCGCTGATGGCTGATCCCAAACGCATGCCTGTCGAGCAGGTCCTTCTGGAAGACGGAAACATGTCCGTTTCCCTGTTGAACTATGGCGCAATCACGCAAGGCTGGTGGCTTGGCGAAACACCTTTGATATTGGGCTACGAAAACCCGCAGGATTACCTGTCGGACCCGTTCTACCTTGGCGCGATGGTCGGGCGAGTGGCCAACCGCATCGGCGGGGCACAGTTTGCATTGCAGGGGCGTGTTCATCACCTGACAGCAAACGAAGGGCCGACCACGCTGCATGGTGGTCCGAGCGGGCTGTCACGCAAATACTGGGATATCGTGAAAACCTCTCCAAATCAGTCGGTTATGTCCTTGACTTCACCTGAAGGTGAAGGCGGTTTTCCCGGAGCGGTCAATTTCGAGGTGCATGTCGAACTGACCTGTCCGCGTCTGATCTACACAATCAGGGCGCGTCCGGATCGCCCAACGCCGATCAGCATCGCGCAGCACAATTATTACACTCTGGGCTGTCCAGAGGATATCATGGACTGTCGGCTCAGGTTAAGATCGAACCGGGTGCTGGAGCTGGACGCGCGTTCCGTTCCTTCCGGAGATATCTCCGCCGTCGGCGATAATGTGCCAGATTTCGCGTTGTCCCGCACCGTCGGGGCAGAGGGGCGCGAGCTGGACCATTATTTTGTGTTTGATCAAAGTGGAAACCGTGACCATCCGGTGGCAGAGGTCACGGCACCTTCGGGATTGAGGATGAACCTGTATTCAGATCAACCCGGCGCACAGGTCTATGCCGGGGCACATCTGTCAGGCCGATTTAGCCCGTGTGCGGGGCTGTGCATTGAGCCGTCAGGATATCCGAACGCCGTGAATGTCCCTGCGTTCCCGTCCGTCATCCATACGCCGGACAACCCGTATCGACAAACTCTGACACTTGAGATTTCCGAGGAACGATCATGAGACTTCAGATTGCAGCAAATGCCGTAGGCATCTGGATGTCGCTTTCAATTGCTCAGGCGCAAGACTTTGGTCCGAAACCGGAATTCATCGAACCTGACTTTGCTAACGCAGAGTTGGGGCAACTGCTGTTCTACGATCCGATCCTGTCGGGCAACAAGAACATAAGCTGCGCAACCTGTCATCATCCGAAGCTGGGAACGTCCGACGGGTTTTCACTGGGTATCGGCGAAGGTGGGGTCGGGCTGGGTGGTCAGCGCAAGGTCACACAAGACAACAGACCCGAACAGCGCATTCCCCGGAACTCGCCCGCAATGTGGAATCTCGGGGCGCTGGAATTCACGACGTTTTTTCATGACGGTCGCCTCGAGGCGGATCCGTCACAGCCCAATGGCATTAGAACGCCGTTGGGGACGCATATGAGGCCGGGGTTCAAATCGGCTTTGGCAGCGCAGGCGATGTTTCCGGTGCTGTCGCCTGACGAAATGGCGGGGCATTATTCTGAAAACGAGGTGAGCAAGGCCGTACGACTCGGCTTGCTGACCCAAGAGGGTGGCGCCTGGGATCTGATCGCCGCGCGCGTGGCGGCGATACCAGAGTATCAAAGGCGATTTGATGACATCGCGCCCGGAGAAGACATCTCCTTTACCGCAATCGCCAATGTCATTGCCGATTTCATCGCGTTTGAGTGGCGGGCTGACAACAGCCTGTTTGATCGTGCGATGCGCGGCGAAGACAGGCTGCCCGAACAAGCGCAACTGGGGATGGCGCTGTTCTACGGAAAGGCTGGATGCAGTGCCTGCCATTCCGGCTGGTTCCAGACCGATCACGGGTTCCATTCCATCGCCATGCCTCAGATCGGCCCCGGAAAATCAGCCCGTTTCGAAAATCATGTGCGGGATGACGGGCGACTGCGCGTCACGGGCGACAAGGATGATGCCTTCGCATTCCGCACGCCTTCGCTGCGCAACGTGACCCTGACGGCGCCATATGGCCACAGCGGTGCCTACGCACGGCTTGAAGATGTCGTGCGCCATCATCTGGATCCGGTTTCCGCGTTGCGGAACTACGCCATCGAAATGGCTGACCTGCCAGAGTTTTTCGGGGCAGAGGATCAAAAGGCTTTGCTTGACCCCCAGCATGTCGAAGCCATAGCAGCGTCGAACGATCTGGCGCCCATCGACCTGAGTGATGACGAGGTCGATGCCATCTTGAGTTTTCTGGGCACGCTGGAAGATCCGGCTGTGCGGCTGGGTGTTCCCCAAACGGTTCCCAGCGGATTGCCCGTCGATCAATGATCAACGGCCGAGGCGGATTACCTGATTGGCATCTACCTTCTGCCAATCTCCATGTTCACCATCAGGCCAAATCACCCTTGTTTCCGCAGTTTCGAAGTTTCCTAGACCAAAGTGGTTGAACCCGGCAATTCCGCTGGCGTGCCCCCCGCCAATGGTCACTTCACGGGTTTGAATGCCCTCGGGCGTCCTGACCTCGATAAAACCGCCGACTGCCTGTCTGTTGGGGTGGCTCTGGCCGAGATCAATCATGAGCCAGTTGCCGGTCGTCGGTTCATTCTGGAAAACCTCAAGGTCCGAGCCGCGATTGACCACCACCAAATCCAACCACCCATCCCCGTTGAAATCCGCCAGTGCCCCGCCGCGGGACTTTGCCATGGACGCGACACCAGCTTGTGATGCTGTTTCGACAAACTGACCGTCGGCGGTCTGCATCAACAGGTTGTTGGGGTCGTTCTGCGCCGCGTCGGGCATCTGCTCGACATTGCCTTTGGCGACGAAAATGTCGTCCAGCCCGTCATTGTTGACGTCCCCGAACTGTGCATGCCAGCCGGTCGAGGGGCGGCCGTCTTCTCCTGCATGTGGCCTGTGTGCCGTTGTTCCACGGTCGTAGGTTGCATCCCGCCATGTTGGCCCATCTGATGCAGGATCAAAAACCTGGAATTTCTGGTCCCCCATGGACGTCAGGTAAACATCGGAAAAACCGTCACCGGTCAGATCCCGCGAGGCGATCCCCATGCCCCAGATCGAATAGGGCAGCCATCCATCGGCCTTGCTGTACAGGCGCGGGGTGTCTTCCATAGCCCACAATTGCTCTTGCCCGCCACGCACATAGTAGTGGCGGTCATTGCTGACACGCAGATCCGCGCGGCCCGTGCGCGCCCAATCGGAAAACAGGATCGAAAGGGAACAGTGACCGGGTTCCAAACGGACAGGATCGCCATACTTTTCGCCTTGGGGTCGGTACAGAAGCGTCGGCCCGCAAGCCTCAAAAGGTCCGTCCGGATTGCTTCGGTCGACATAGGTTCCAAAGGCCAGCGTTGGCAGGGTTTGCCCGCGTTCCCAAGTGGCGGAAAAGCCGGTGGTCCAATGGTCCTGAGGCTGAAAACCCAGTGCCGTGAACGGCTCGAACGCGCAGTTCGGTTTGCCGCGCAGCAACAGGTCTTTGCCTACGCGTAAGACCGCAAGGTCCAGGATCCCATCGCCATCAATGTCTACCGGGTATGCGCCGGTCACACGGGTCAAGGATAACTGACCTGGCGCATCCGGAAGAAAACTGACATCTGTGTCGGATGTGTTGATGAACAATTGTGCTGGGTTTGATCCGCCAGCCACGAACATTTCAGGGCGGTCGTCATCATTGCAGTCGAAGACCGCGACACCCCCGCCGACGAAATGTTCCCAGCCGCCATCGTAAACATGGCCGGGGGTTTCCACCTTTTGAAAGCGGGGTGGAGCGATGTCCGCAGCGGCAGCGGAACCTACCGCAAGCAAGATTGCCATCTTAGTTCGCATGAGCCGCCAGTTCCCTGACCTTCAGGATAGAGACTTGTTCAATCCCATAAGCCGCTGCCCCTTTTGCCCACATTGAATCGCCCCAGTGGTTGACCTTGATTTCCGGCAACGGCGCGTCGACGCTGACGACGCCGTTTTGGACACGTGCCATCACCTCGTCCGAATGCAGGTAATCAAAGCGACCTCTGGCGCCGGACAGGATAATGCATTCGGGGTCGAACAGATTGATCAGGTTCGAAACCCCCATCCCGAACATTTGGCCCGCGCGGGCCAGAACGGAAATGGATCGGGCGTCGCCGGCTTTTGCTGCCGCGAGTATATCGACAAGAGTGCGGGGATCCGTTGCTTCACTGGCGATCGTGGCTTCGCGGATCAGGGCGTATTCCCCCACATAGGCCTCGAGGCATCCGCGCTGCCCGCACTGACACAAGGCGCCGTCCAACTGAACTTTGAGGTGCCCGAATTCTGCGCCGCATCCGCGTTCACCGCGATAAAGCTTGCCATCAAGAACGATGCCCAGGCCGATGCCGTGTTCGATCGTAACAACCAAAAAATTCTTCAGCCCCTTTCCCAATCCGAAAAGCTGTTCTGCCTTTGCGACCAGATTGGCGTCGTTTTCGATGAAGGCAGGGCAGGGGAGCACCTCGGACAACAGCGGGCTCAAATCCACATTTCGTTCCGTCAGCGAAGATGACCAATGCACGAAGTTCTGATTTGCATCGATAAGGCCAGCGATGCCGATGCAGACACCTGACAAATCGGCAAGGGATCGGTTTGCCGAGGCGCAGGCCTGATCAAGCACGGCGCGGATCTTTTTGGCAAACGCATTCGGGGCCATGCGGGCTTGGTCCAGCGGATGCGTGTACGAAGTGATTTCGGTTCCTTCGAAATCCACGAGAATGACTGAAACCTGCTGGCGGGCGACTTTCACGCCCGCAATCAGATGTGACGCGCCATTCAGTTTCAATTGTACCCGCGGTCTGCCGCGGCGCGCTGATTTGGAAGATGTTTCGCTTTCTATTTCCTCAATCAGACCGGCAGACAGCAGATCGGCAGTGGCGGTCGTGATGGTCGCTGGGCTGGTCTCCAACGCGCTGGCGATGTCGATTCGCGAAATGGTGCCTGTGGCCCGGATTTTTTCCAGAACGCGCAGGCGAGTGACGTTCCTTTGGTCCGTGGCATTTGAAGAAGCTTTGCTTTTCAGCATCTTGCCCTCGCGAATCTGATCCCTGTTTCAACCTAGGTGGTTTTTTCAGTTACCGATAGCATAAATATTTTACCGACTGAAATAAATATGCTACTCAGAATTATCGGGGCCACGAATCATGAAACGATGGCCCAATGAAACCGGGAGGAAATCATGAAACGAATTCTCAGCGCCTCTGTCGTGGCGGTCCTGATGGGGACAGCCGCATTCGCAGAGCCCACGGTCGGCGTAAGCTGGTCGAATTTCCAGGAAGAGCGTTGGAAGACCGACGAAGCGGCGATCAAGGCTGCACTGGAAGCGGGCGGTGCGGAATACATCTCGTCTGATGCCCAATCTTCTTCTGCCAAGCAATTGTCGGATATTGAAAGTCTGATCGCCCAGGGCGTTGATGCGCTGATCATTCTGGCGCAGGATTCCCAGGCCATCGGCCCGGCTGTGCAGGCGGCGGCAGACGAAGGCATTCCGGTCATCGCGTATGACCGTCTGATCGAAGATGATCGTGCCTTCTATCTGACATTCGATAACGTTGAAGTTGGCCGGATGCAGGCCCGCGCGGTGTTCGAGGCGATGCCGAAAGGCAACTATGTGATGATCAAGGGCTCGCCCACGGATCCGAACGCGGATTTCCTGCGCGGCGGTCAGCAAGAGATCATTCAGGCCGCCGTTGACAGCGGCGATATCGTCATCGTGGGTGAAGCTTACACCGACGGTTGGCTGCCTGCGAACGCACAGCGCAACATGGAACAGATCCTAACCGCGAATGAAAACAACGTTGATGCCGTGGTCGCCTCGAATGACGGTACTGCTGGTGGCGTTGTTGCAGCCCTGACCGCACAAGGCATGGACGGCATTCCGGTCTCGGGTCAGGATGGCGACCACGCGGCGCTGAATCGTGTTGCCAAGGGCACGCAGACCGTCTCGGTCTGGAAAGACGCACGCGAGTTGGGCAAAGCTGCCGGTGAAATCGCGGTTGCGTTGAGCAACGGAACAAGCCCTGCGGATGTCGAAGGCGCGATCAGCTGGACTTCGCCCGGTGGGACCGAAATGAACTCGGTCTTCCTTGCGCCTGTACCGATCACCAAAGACAACCTGTCCGTCGTGGTCGATGCTGGCTGGATTCCGTTGGAAGACCTGTGTCAGGGCGTCGAAAACGGCCCTGCACCCTGTAACTAATCCAAGTTCCAAACCATGATATCTCTGGCCCGCAAGGGTGGGCCAGAGATCATAGCTGAACATGAAAGATCGGATATGACCGAAACTTCGTCTCAGCCGGTACCCCAAAAAGCAAAGTCCAACCTGTTTCAGCAACTGGAACTGGATATGCGGCTATTGGGCATGATCGGCGCCTTCATCATCCTGTGCATCGGCTTCAACATCTTTACGGACGGCCGCTTTCTGACGCCCAGAAACCTGTTCAATCTGTCGATCCAGACCGTCTCGGTTGCGATCATGGCCTGCGGCATGGTGTTCATCATAGTCATGCGCCACATTGACCTGTCGGTTGGGGCGCTGCTGGCGACCACATCTGCCGTGATGGCGATGACCCAGACCGAGCTGTTGCCCAACGTATTGGGAATGGGTTTGAACCACCCGGCGACCTGGGCGATCACTTTGGTTGTGGGCCTTGTGGTCGGCACATTGATCGGCGCGTTCCACGGTTGGATGGTGGGGTATCTGACCATCCCAGCCTTTATCGTGACGCTTGGCGGTTTTCTGGTCTGGCGCAACGTCGCCTGGTACATGACCGACGGCCAGACGATCGGCCCGCTGGACAGCACGTTTCTGATGTTCGGGGGGACAAACGGAACCTTGGGAACAACCGTCAGCCTCCTGTTCGGCCTTGCCGCCACGGCTGTTGCGATCTGGGCGTTGTGGAGCGGTCGCCGGTCCAAAGCCGCTCATGGTTTCCCTGTTAAGCCGGTCTGGGCTGAAACAACGCTGGCCGGGATCATCGGCCTTGCCATCATGGGGTACGTGTTGATCGTCAACAGCTATGCGATCCCGACCCGTCGTCTTGAACGCATGTTCGAAGCGCGCGGCGAGACCATGCCGGAAGGGTTGGTTGTGGGATACGGCATTCCGATCTCGGTCCTGATCCTGATCATTGTGGCGGTGACATTGACCGTCGTGGCCCGCAAAACCCGCTTTGGCCGCTACATCTTTGCCACCGGCGGCAACCCGGACGCGGCCGAGTTGTCGGGTATCAACACCCGTTTGATGACCGTCAAGATCTTTGCCCTGATGGGGTTCCTGTGCGCGCTGTCGGCGGTTGTGGCCTCGGCCCGGCTGGCCAATCACTCGAATGATATCGGAACGCTGGATGAGCTTCGCGTTATTGCCGCTGCCGTGATTGGTGGAACGGCGCTGTCCGGCGGCATCGGAACGATCTACGGCGCAATCCTTGGCGCGTTGATCATGCAGGCGCTGCAATCGGGCATGGCCATGGTTGGCGTTGACGCGCCGTTCCAGAACATTGTCGTCGGCACCGTCCTGGTTCTGGCCGTCTATATCGACATCGTCTATCGCAAACGTCTGGGGGCGAAATGATGCAAGCTCAAGAAACACAGAACCAAGCTTCGGGCCGTGGGTCCGGCCAGCCTCCGCTGGTGGAAATGCGCGATATCTCGATTTCCTTCGGGGGTATCAAGGCGGTAGACCATGTGTCGGTAGATCTCTACCCGGGCGAGGTCGTGGGCCTTCTGGGCCACAACGGGGCCGGTAAATCCACCCTGATCAAGGTTCTTTCGGGCGCCTATCAGATGGACCATGGCGAAATCCTGATCGACGGCAAGAAGGTCGAGATCAACAACCCCCGCGACGCGCGCGCCAACAATATCGAGACGATCTATCAGACGCTGGCGCTGGCGGACAACCTTGATGCAAGTTCAAACCTGTTTCTGGGCCGCGAAATGGTCACGCCCTTTGGCCTGGTCAACGACGCCGCGATGGAGGCGGAATGCCGCAAGATCATGGCGCAGCTGAACCCGAACTTTCAGAAGTTCAATGATCCGGTCTCGGCCCTGTCGGGCGGTCAGCGTCAATCGGTGGCCATTGCACGGGCGGTGTATTTCAACGCGCGTATCCTGATCATGGACGAGCCCACGGCCGCACTTGGCCCGCACGAAACACAGATGGTGGCGGACCTGATCCAACAGCTTAAGGCGCAGGGGATCGGGATTTTCCTGATCGACCATGATGTACACGCGGTGATGGAGCTGTGTGACCGGGCCTCGGTCATGAAGAACGGGCAATTGGTTGGAACGGTCGATATCGCAGACGTCACCGATGACGATCTGTTGTCGATGATCATTCTGGGCAAAAAGCCCGGCGAAAAGACGGAATGAGGTAAGCGAAATGACGAGCGGTTTCTTTCAGGGAATTGAAGAAGTCCAATTTGAAGGCGAGGACAGCAAGAACCCGCTCGCATTCCGCCACTACAACCCGGACGAGATCATCTTGGACAAGCGCATGGAGGATCACCTGCGTTTTGCCGTGGCGTGGTGGCATTCCTTCGCGTGGGAGGGTGGAGATCCGTTTGGCGGCCCCACTTTCGAGCGCCCCTGGCACCCACAGGATGACATGGGCCGCGCCAAGATGAAGGCCGATATCGCGTTCGAGATGTTCCAGATTCTGGGACAGCCCTATTTCTGCTGGCATGATGCCGATATCCGACCTGAACAGGGGAACTTCGCCGAAAATCTCCACACGTTGAACGAGATCACCGACTATATCGGTGAAAAGATGCAAGTGTCCGGCACCAAGCTGTTGTGGGGTACGGCCAACATGTTCAGCCATCGCCGCTGGATGGGCGGTGCCAGCACCAATCCCGACCCCGACGTCTTTGCCTTTGCTGCCGCCACGGTGAAATCCTGCATGGATGCCACCCACAAACTGGGCGGCGAAAACTATGTGCTGTGGGGCGGGCGCGAAGGGTACGAGACGCTGCTCAACACCGACATGAAAACCGAGCTGGATCATATGGGCCGGTTCCTGAACATGGTGGTCGAGTACAAGCACAAGATCGGGTTCAAAGGTGCGATCCTTGTCGAACCCAAACCGCAGGAGCCATCAAAGCACCAATATGATTTCGATGCCGCGACCTGCATCGGTTTCCTGCGCAAATACGGGCTTGAGAATGAGGTCAAACTGAACCTCGAACAGGGTCACGCGATTCTGGCGGGGCACAGTTTTGAACATGAGATTGCCGTAGCCGCAGCCGAAGGGATGCTGGGCTCCATCGACATGAACCGGAACGATTATCAATCCGGGTGGGATACGGATCAGTTCCCCAACAACACTCCCGAGGTTGCGCTGGCCTATTACCACATCCTGAAAGCGGGTGGATTTACCACCGGCGGTACCAATTTCGATGCCAAGCTGCGCAGGCAGTCGATCGACGCCGAAGATCTGATCGCCGCGCATGTGGGCGGGATGGATATCTGTGCCCGGGGCCTGAAAGCAGCGGCAGCGATGATCGAAGATGGCGGATTGGAACAAGCGCTGGCTGATCGGTACACGGGCTGGAATACGCCCGAGGCGCAGGCAATGCTGACC
Source organism: Ruegeria sp. HKCCD7559 (assembly GCF_013110575.1). NCBI lineage: Bacteria > Pseudomonadati > Pseudomonadota > Alphaproteobacteria > Rhodobacterales > Roseobacteraceae > Ruegeria > Ruegeria sp. HKCCD7559. The sequence goes on along the minus strand of NZ_WVQU01000001.1, from coordinate 1,524,235 downwards.
TCTGGTCTTGACGAGATTGCAGCGCGGGTGCTGGCCGAGGATCTCAATCCAGATCCGCGCTCGGGGCGTCAGGAAATCCTCGAGAACTACGTGAACCGATTTGTTTGATCCCCGTGGGATCAGCCGGTCCTTAAAATAACTTGTGTACAATGCCCCGGAAACGCGTGAGTTTGCTTCAGCGTTGCCCGGGGCTTTCCCTTGCTGGGCGCAACGGCATCAAAGGCCCGTCGGGGTCGAACAAGTGGGGCGAGCAGGGTTTTGGCGGATCAATCGGCAGGCAAAGCGGTGTTTCTGAGCGGCAGTCTGATGCTGCATGTGACACGCATGTCATTGACCACCAGCATTGGCCTGATGGCCATTTTTGCCGTCGACTTTGTCGATATGATCTTCATCTCGATGTTGGGCAACGATGCGCTGGCGGCGGCGGTGGGCTATGCCGGGACGCTGCTGTTTTTCACCAACGCGATCAATATCGGATTGTCGATTTCCGCCGGGGCGCTGGTTGCGCGCGAACTGGGGGCCGGGCGGGCTGAACAAGCAAGGCATTACGCGTCCAGCGTGGCCGTTATCGGGCTGATTGCCGGGCTGACGACCTCGGGACTGGTCTTGTTTAACCTCAGCTACCTGCTGTCCTTGCTTGGCGCGGAAGGAGAGGTTCTGAGGCTGGCGACGCGTTATGTGTCGATCATCCTTCCGACCATGTTCGTGATGTCCATTGCGATGACGGCGATGGCCGTGCTGCGCGCTCATGGCGATGCGCGGAGGTCAATGATGGCCACGATCTACGGCGGAGTGGTGAATGCGGTTCTGGACCCGATACTGATCTTTGCGGTCGGGCTGGGGCTGGATGGGGCCGCTATCGCCTCGGTCCTGGCGCGGCTGTGCATGTTGGGGGCGGCGTTGTGGCCAGCGCTTCGGGTGCATCGGGGATTTGCGCACCCTTCACTGAAGCAGGTTGCAAAGGATTTGCGACCCGTGCGGGCGATTGCAATTCCAGCGGTGCTGACAAATGTCGCCACGCCGATCGGCAATGCAATCGTTGTGCGGGAAATCGCGCAATATGGAACGGATGCGGTTGCGGGCATGGCCGTGATCGGGCGCCTTTTGCCGGTGGCGTTTTCGGTCATCTTCGCTCTGTCAGGCGCGATAGGGCCAATCATCGGGCAGAATTTCGGGGCCGAAAAGTTCGATCGTGTGCGCGCTGCCTTTCTGGCAGGGATCAAGTTCACGGCCCTTTATGTCGTTTGCATGTCGGCCATTTTGTTTTTGCTGCGCGCCCCGATTGCAGATTTGTTCGCAGCCGAGGGCGAAACCCGAAGTCTGATCTATCTGTTCTGCGGTCCGTTGGCTTTGGCTTCGTTCTTCAATGGCGTGATCTTCGTGACAAATGCCAGCTTCAACAATCTGGGGCATCCGGTCTATTCCACATGGATAAACTGGGGTCGTCACACTATCGGCACTTGGGTTTTCGCGACGATTGGTTCACAGATCGCCGGCGCATCCGGCGTTCTGCTGGGGCAGGCGTTTGGAGGCGTCATCTTTGCAGTCATAGGCTGGGTTATGGTCGCGCGGGTCGTGGCGCGGTTGGAGCGCTCGCAAGCGCTCGAGCCTTTTTCAGATCAGGGTCGGCTTCATTCGCTGTTCGGGCGTCGCGGCTGGTGATCAGGTCGGATCAGTTCCCCTGATTGCGTGCTTCCAGCCGTTCCAGATTGACCACGGTTGACAGCATCAGGCGGTCATGGCTCCAGTCCTGCGTTTGCTGGATCGACGCAGACCCCAATGCAAGAAGGGTGGCGAAGGTCAATGCCATCCCCAAGAACAGAGCGGGCAGGGTGGGCACCGCCGGCTGTGCATCGGTCAATGCAAGCACGCGCTGACGCAGCACGCGCTTGGCCTTGCCGCCCGTCACAAACGCAACATTCAGAACGCGAGGATTGTTTGCCGAGATCGTACGCGCGCAATAATCCAGCAGGCAGGAAGTGTATTCGCGCGCATCGATCCGTTTGCGGGCCACCACGGACTGGTCGCATGCCAGTTCACGCAAGCGGCCGAACTGATACTTGAGCATCAGATAGGCTGGGTTCCAGAACAACAACGGGCGCAGCATTTCAAAGCCCAGTTCCCATTCCACGTCACCGGCCCGAACATGCTGAAGCTCGTGCGCCAAAGCAAAGCGCAGTTCGTGCGGGGTATCCAGCAGATGGCTTGGCAGAACGACATGGCGACGGCGCAATCCGCGCACAGCGAACGGTACGGTGATGCGATCCGAAAGACGAATGTCTACCTTGGCCGACTGCCGCCAAAGAAAGCTGGATTTGACTGTCTGACGGATCATCGCCGCGTCCCTCAGAGCGCGGGCCGCAAACAGGGCGGCGACCAAAACAAGCAGCGTTGCAAGGGCAGTGATCACCGGCTGTTGCCCTGACAATGCAAGGTCCACCCACCGTTCACGGGTGTTCAGCAAGGCCTCGAACTGGGTGGCGGGCATGGCGATATCGCCGCGCAGATAGGCGGCAACGGCGATGTCGCCAAGCGCCATGGCGCTGCCCGGCCATGCGTAAGAGGCGAATGATGACACGCCCAACGCAAGAAACGGGCTGATCAGGACGCACACGCACAGCGCCTTGAGCGCACGCAACTGCGCGACATAGCTGTGGCGCAGGGCTGTTCGGGTCAGGGCTGCGCGGGCCGCCAGCCAGATGACGGCTGACAAGGCCAGCACGATGTTGAGTTCGATAAACGTGTCGAGAACCGGTCTAACCGCTGTCATTTTGCAGTCTCCTTTCTACCAGTGCTCGAATTTCCTCCAGGTCGGCTTCGCTCAGCCCCGCATCATCGACAAGCCGGGCCACCAGTGTGGCGGGTGTGTCGTCGAACAGAGTGCGGGACAGGTTTTGCAAAGACCGGGCCTGATATCTGTCCTTTTCCAGAAGCGGCGTATAGATCAGGGTCTTTCCTGTCTTGCGGCTTTCCACAAAACCTTTCTCGTCCAGAATGCGCAGGATCGTGGCACCGGATGTATAGGCCAGATTGCGCTCCGAAGGCAGGCGGTCCAGGACATCTCGCACCGAGCCTTGCCCGAGGGCCCAGAGCTCGTTCATGAACTCCAGTTCAACCTCGGTCAGCAGATTTGTTGTCTTTTTCTTTCGCATCGATCTCGGTGTTGTCATGTTTAGTATGCCTGACAGACAAGCATCCTTTCGCGATTTCTCAAAGTCTAAACTTTCCAGAACACAAAAACGCCCCAGCCGATAGACAGGAAAAGAGGTGTCCATACCGGCTGCCCGACAAGGCCCAGCCAGGCGAGGAAGATATAGGCGGACCCCAGAAGGGTGATGAAGAGCCGATCGCCCAATGTGGTTGTCAGCCCCAGTACACCGCGCCGTTCTATGCCATCGCGATACTTGAAGCCCTCAAGAATGCCAATCAGTGCGATGGCCGAAAAGATGCCGACAAATACGGCAAGTGTCGCCGGGGTCCAGGCCATCCAGAAGTCGGGCCACAGTGGCGCAGTCCAGGAAAAGCCTTTTTCCTCTGGCTGGCCGACGCTGCCCCATCCGGCCTGCTGGGCAAAGGTCGCGGAAGGCAGAAAAAGAAGGGTGAGAAGAAGTTTACGCATATCGAACCTCACACACGTCCCATCGCGAAACCACGCGCGATGTAGTTGCGGACAAACCAGATGACGATGGCGCCGGGGATGATGGTCAGGGTGCCGGCGGCGGCCAGCAGGCCCAATTCATAGCCCGCGCTGGACGCGGTGCGGGTCATCACGGCGGCGATGGGTTTGGCCTCGACCGCGGTCAGGGTCTTGGCCAGCAGCATTTCCACCCACGAGAACATGAAGCAGAAGAAGGCCGCCACGCCCACGCCCGCTTTGATATTGGGCAGGAAGATCGTCACGAAGAAACGCGGGAAGGAATAGCCGTCGACATAGGCGGTTTCATCCAGCTCTTTTGGAATTCCCCGCATGAAGCCTTCCAAAATCCAAACTGCCAGCGGCACGTTGAACAATGTATGCGCCAGTGCCACAGCCAGATGCGTGTCGAACAGGCCGATCGAAGAATAGAGCTGGAAGAACGGCAAGGCGAAGACCGCTGCCGGGGCCATCCGGTTGGTCAGCAGCCAGAAGAACAGCTGCTTGTCGCCCAAAAACCGATACCGCGAAAACGCATAGGCAGCGGGCAAGGCAACGCTGACCGAAAGCACCGTGTTCAACGTCACATAGGTGATCGAGTTGATATAGCCCCAGTACCACGTCGGGTCCGTGAAGATGGTGATGTAATTCTCCAGCGTAAAGGTCTGGGGGAACAGGGAAAAGCCCGACAGGATCTCGTTCGTAGTCTTGAAGGACATCGCCACCAGCCAATAGATCGGCAGCATTAGGAACGCGATATAGAGGATCGGGATGAGAGACCGCTTCTTCATTGCGCGTCATCCTTTGTCATGAGGGTGTAGAAGAGCCACGAAACCAGCAGCGTGATGGCGAAATAGATCAGGCTCATCGCAGCCGCAGGGCCAAGGTCGAACTGCCCCAGCGCGATCTTCACAAGGTCGATCGACAGCAGGGTGGTCGAGTTGCCGGGCCCACCCCCGGTCAGCACGAAGGGCTCGGTATAGATGTTGAAACTGTCCATGAACCGCAGCAGGACCGCGATGGTCAGAACCGTCTTCATCTTGGGCAGCTGGATGTAGCGGAACACCGACCATGGGCTTGCGCCGTCGATCTTGGCCGCCTGATAGTAGGCGTCCGGGATCGACACGAGGCCTGCATAGCACAGCAACACGACCAGCGACGTCCAGTGCCAGACATCCATGACGATGACGGTGATCCAGGCCGAAAGCGGCTGTTGCGTCATGTCATAGTTGATGCCCAGAACGTCATTCAGGAAATATCCCAACAGACCGATTTTGGGCAGGGTGAAGATGTTCCACATGGACCCAACGACGTTCCACGGGATCAGCATCGGCAGGGCCATCAGCACCAGGCAGACAGGCACCCAGAAACCTTTGCGCGGCATAGACAGGGCCACGATGATGCCAAGAGGCACTTCGATGATCAGGATCAGGAAAGTAAACAGGAACTGTCGTCCAAGTGCTGCCTGAAACCGGTCCGACCGCAGGATCTGTTCGAACCAACCCAGGCCTTCCCAGAAAAACTGGTTATTGCCAAAGGTTTCCTGCACCGAATAGTTGACCACTGTCATCATCGGCACCAACGCGTTGAACGCGACCAGTGCCAGCACGGGTAGGACAAAGAACCACGCTTTTTGATTTTCTGTTCTCATTGGGCCCGCTCCTCGGTTGCGATCCAGCCGTCGCGGTAGACGCGGGATTGTTCGGGTTTGAATTGCAGGAAGACCTGTGATCCGGGTTCGGGCGCGCTGTGTTCGGTCACGGCCTTTAGGGCGGTATTGCCGACCATCGCGCTGACCACAAAGTGGCGACCGATGTCGGAAACCTTGGTCACATGCGCCGGGATGCCGGTCTCGCCGAAGCCGACATATTCCGGGCGAATACCCAGATCGGTGCGGCCGCCATCACCATGAATGGGACCTTCCAGCATGACTTCGTGCCCTTCGAACAGGGCGCGGTCGCCGCGCGCTTCGCAAGGCAGCACGTTCATGCCGGGCGAGCCGATGAAATGGCCCACGAACGTATGCTGCGGGCGCTCGAACAATTCTACCGGGGTGCCGATCTGCACCACTTCGCCCTCTTGCATCACCACGACCTCGTCCGCGAAGGTCAGGGCCTCGGTCTGGTCGTGGGTGACATAAATCATCGTCGCCTTGACGCGCTGGTGCAGTTCTTTCAGCTTGGACCGCAGCTTCCATTTCAGATGCGGGTCGATCACGGTCAGAGGTTCATCGAACATCACCGCGTTCACGTCGTCGCGGACCAGGCCGCGACCCATCGAGATTTTCTGCTTGTTGTCCGGGCTGAGGCCGCTGGCACGGGTGTTTAGCATGTCGGTGACATCCAGCATCTCAGCGATCGCATCGACGCGGCGCTTGATCGACGCCGGATCGACGCCGCGATTCTTCAGCGGAAAGGCCAGGTTCTCGCCCACGGTCATCGTGTCGTAAATCACCGGAAACTGGAACACCTGTGCGATGTTGCGCTGATCAGGGGGCAGAGCGGTCACGTCACGGTCGTCGAACAGGATCTGCCCTTCGGACGGGGTCAGCAGGCCCGAGATGATGTTCAGCAGCGTGGACTTGCCGCAGCCCGACGGGCCCAGCAGGGCATAGGCCCCGCCATCACGCCAGGTCACGTCGATTTCCTTCAGCGCATAATCCTCGGGGCCTTTTGGCGACGGCATGTAGCTGTGGCGGAGGTTCGAAAGTTTGATCTGTGCCATGTCAGGCCACCCTTTTGCCGTCTTGGCCGAAATACCGGCAATGGGCCGGGTTCATGAAGAATGTGTGGTCCTCGCCCACCTGATAGGGGTGGACCCCGGCGGCCAGCGACACCCAGGCGTCCTCGCCATGCTGGAAATGCGCGCTGGAATCCGAGCCCGAAAGCTCGGTCACGATCACTCGGCCGGTCAGTTCCACGTCCGCGTCAGACGTACGGAACGGCGTCACGCGATGCGGCCGCACCGCGACCATGTAATCTCCGTCGGCCATGTCGGTTACGGCCCAGCCACCTCCTCCAGCCAGTTGCGCCTGCGCAGCGGAAACGGTGATGCGTGCGACATTGATCGGCGGGTCCGAAAAGACCCGCGCGGCGGCGATGTTCTCGGGGTTGCGATAGATGTCAGCGGTTGGCCCAAACTGGGTCACGCGACCATCTTCCATCAGGGCGGTGTAGCCGCCCAGCAGCAGCGCCTCTTCGGGCTCGGACGTGGCATAGACCACCACGGCCCCGCGACCTGCGAACAGGTCGGGCAGCTGCTCGCGCAGTTCTTCACGCAGTTTGTAGTCAAGGTTGGCCAGCGGTTCGTCAAGGAACACGGCGCGGCTTTCTTTGGCAATGGCACGCGCCAGCGCTGTGCGTTGTTGTTGCCCACCCGACAGCTCGTGCGGGCGGCGGTGCAGCATCGGTCGCAATTGCAGCAGGTCGGCGGCCTCTTCCACGCGACCTTCGACCTCGGATTGCGCCATGCCTGCCACGCGCAGGGGCGAGGCGATGTTGTCGAATACGGTCATATGCGGGTAGTTCACGAAGAACTGGTGCACGAGGCTGATTTTTCGCTTCTGCGTATTCAGCCGTGTGACGTCCTGCCCATCCATCAGGACCTTGCCCGAGGCGATCGGGTCCAGCCCGGCCATCATCTTGATCAGAGAGGTCTTGCCCGAGCCCGTCGCGCCCAGCAGCACGTTGAAGTGGCCTGTTTGAAGGGTCAGGTTTGTGGGCTTGATATGTATGACGTTGCCGACCCTTTTGGTCGCGTCTTGAAGTTCGATCATGTCCGTGGGTTCCGGTCCTTCAGTGCAATGCACTGGTCTTGAAGTGGGGGTGCCTGATGCGGCACCCCCGGGTTTCAACGGCTTACTGAGACTGCCAGCGCTGAACCAGTTCGTCATAGTTGACAGTCTGGCCTTGCGGCTTTTCGTTCTCAAGCTTGGCCTTGGGCGAACCTGCTTTTTCCAACCAGAAGGACGGATCCTGCGGCTCGTTCAGGCGTGGACCGCAGCCGCCGTAGACACCGGCGCTTTCATCCGCGGCCTGCATCCGGGCCATGGTGATGTCCATCTCTTCGGCCAGACGATCCATCGCCTCTTGCGGGGTGAAGGCGCCCGAGTTCACGTCACCGATCTGCTGCCACCAGATCTGGGCCAGCTTCGGATAATCCGGCACGTTGATGCCAGTCGGCGACCATGCCACGCGGTCAGGCGAGCGGTAGAACTCGACCAGACCACCCAGCTTGGGTGCGCGTTCGGTGAACGACTCGTGGTTGACCGAGCTGTCGCGGATGAAGGTCAGACCCACATGGGACTTCTTCACGTCGACAGTTTTGGAGGTCACGAACTGGGCATAAAGCCAGGCTGCCTGGGCACGATCCGAGGGGGTCGATTTGAGGAACGTCCAGGACCCCACGTCTTGGTAGCCAACCTTCTGGCCTTCTTCCCAATAGGGGCCGTGCGGGCTGGGTGCCATCCGCCACAGCGGCGTGCCTTCGTCATCCACGGTGTTGTTGCCTTCGGACTTCGGCTTGACCATGTCGGCGGTGAAGGCCGTGTACCAGAAGATCTGCTGGGCCACGTTGCCCTGGCTGAGTGCGGGCAGCGACTGGTAGAAGTCATAAGACGCGGCACCCGGAGGCGCATAGGCCCGCAGCCATTCATCCCATTTCCGGATCGCATAGACCGCAGCCGGACCGTTTGCAGCACCACCACGCGACACCGAAGCGCCAACAGGGTTACAGGTGCCCGCTTCCATGCGGATGCCCCATTCGTCGACAGGCACACCGTTCGGTTCGCCCTTGTCGCCGGCACCGGCCATCGACAGCCAGGCATCGGTCATGCGCCATCCGAGGTCGGGCGCGCGCTTGCCGTAATCCATGTGGCCGTAGATCGTGGTACCATCGACTTCTTTCACATCATTGGTGAAGAACTCGGCGATATCTTCATACGCGGACCAGTTGACCGGAACGCCCAGATCATAGCCGTACTTTTCTTTGAACGCGGCTTTGTTCGCCTCATCATCGAACCAGTCCTTGCGGAACCAGTATAGGTTCGCAAACTGCTGGTCCGGCAGCTGATACAGCTTGCCGTCAGGACCGGTGGTGAACTGAATGCCCATGAAGTCATCCAGATCCAGCGTCGGCGAAGTCGTCGCGGCCCAGTCACCGCCCATCATGTCCGTCAGCGGATAGGCCAGCTGCAAACGCGAATGGGTGCCGATCAGGTCACTGTCGTTGACATAGCCGTCATACAGGTTGCGACCCGTTTGCATTTGGGTTTGAACGGCCTGAACCACTTCACCTTCACCCAGAATCTGGTGGTTGACCTTGATACCGGTGATTTCCTCGAACGCCTTGGTCAGCACCTCGGATTCGTAGGAATGTGTCGGGATACCTTCGGACAGGACGTTGATTTCCATACCTGCGTAAGGCTGTGCAGCTTCGATGAACCACTGCATCTCGGCCATTTGTTCGTCTTTCGACAAGGTCGATGGCTGGAATTCGTCGTCGATCCAACGTTGTGCTGCGGCTTCGTCGGCCCAAGCAGGACCGTGCCCCGCAATGACGGCAGCCGCCGCCACTGCGGAAAGTAGATGTCTCCGCATCTGTCTCCTCCCAAAAATTTATGGTTCTCCGGCGGAAACCGGATGACGCACAGCATCAGCGATTTCCTGCGTATGTGTCAAACTAAAAATTTAGTAATTGACGTTCAGGAATTTCGAAAGGGGCGGGGCCGAACTCGTTTGCCAATTTTTGAATTCGTTGTAAGCTAGGATTGTCATTACAAAAATTACCGCTGAGACGTGCGGCGCGAATTACGAAAAACGACTTGGAACAGTGAGGATAAGCAATGTCCCGAAGTCTGTTGAAGTACACGCGTGTTCTGGAAATCGTCGGGGACACAATCAAGGTCCGGGTTCCGATCCAGAGCAAGGGGGGACCGGCTGTCCGGTTCAACGACCTCGCTGTGATCGAGACGGTGGATGGCCGAAAAACACTGGCTCAGACGATCTTCATCGACCGCGATGTCGTCACGTTGCAAGTGTTTTCCGGCACCAAGGGCATATCGACCGAAGCAACGGCAACCTTTCTCGGTCACCCGATGCAGACACCTTATTCGGCCAACATTCTGGGCCGCGTTTTTGATGGCGCCGGTGTGGCCATTGATGGAGGCCCCGACCTGTCTGCGGAACCGCACATCGATATTGGCGGACCGACCGTCAATCCGGCGGAACGCGCGGTTCCAAACAGAATGATCCGCACGGATGTGCCGATGATCGACGTGTTCAACACATTGGTCGAGAGCCAGAAAATTCCGATCTTCTCGGTTTCAGGCGAGCCATTCAACGCGTTCCTCAGCCGAATCGGTATTCAGGCCGACGCGGATATCGTGATCTTTGGCGGGCTGGGGCTGATTTTTGACGACTACCACACGTTTCGTACCTCGTTCGAAGATGCAGGTGTGTTTTCGCGCACCGTCATGTTCGTCAATCAGGCGATGGATCCTTTGGTCGAACGTCTGCTGGTGCCGGACATGGCATTGGCAGTGGCCGAGAAATTCGCTGTGGAAGAGGGCAAACGCGTGCTGGTCCTGCTGACGGACATGACCGCCTATGCTGACGCGATGAAAGAGGTAGGCATCAGTCAGGAGAGGGTGCCATCTCAGCGCGGCTATATGGGGGACCTGTATTCGCAGCTTGCGCGCCGATACGAAAAAGCCTGTGACTATGCCAAAGGCGGGTCGGTCACGGTTCTGACCGTCACGACCATGCCCGGCAACGACGTAACCCACCCGGTGCCTGACAACACCGGCTATATCACCGAAGGGCAGTTCTATCTGCATTCCGGCGTGATCGATCCGTTCGGCAGCCTGTCGCGCCTCAAGCAGAACGTGATCGGCAAGAGCACCCGTGAAGATCACGGGCAGATCATGAACACGATGATCCGTTTCTATTCTGAAAGCCGCGATGCCTCGCAAAAACAGGCGATGGCCTTCGACCTGTCAGACTATGATCACCAATTGCTGAAATTCGGCGGCCTGTTCCGGTCTCGGTTCATGGACATCAATGTTTCGATCCCGCTGGAAGAGGCGCTGGATCTGGGTTGGAAGACGCTGGCAGAGTGTTTTGCGCCGGAACAGTTGCTGATGAAGCAGGCGTTGATCGACAAGTATTTCCCGAAGGATGCCAATGGCGCGGTTGCAGCTGAATAAATCGTCGCTTGCGCGCGAGCAGACGCAGCTGAAAAGCTATGAGCGGTTCCTGCCGTCGCTGGACCTGAAGAGACAACAGTTGATGGCTGAACGGGCCCGGGCCCGGGAAGAGGTCGACCGCCTCGAGCAAATGGTGCAGGCGTTGGTGCAGCAGGTTGGCGAAAAGCTGCCGATGCTGGCCCAGCAGGGTGTCGCTCTCGATGGGCTGGTCAAACTCAAGGACTACAAGGTCAAAGAGGTCAATGTGGTAGGGGTCAAACTGCCTGACCTTGATCGGATCGAGTTGGTGGTGCGCCCGTATTCCGTTTTGGCCAAGCCCCATTGGGTCGATGCCGCTGCGCTTTTGCTGCACGACGTCATCGAAGCGCGGGTGCGGGTGAAGATTGCCGAAGAACGCGTTCGAATCTTTGACAAGGCGGTGGCCACCATTACCCAGCGGGTCAACTTGTTCGAAAAGGTTCTGATCCCGCGCGCCAAGGCCAACATCAAAAAAATCCGCATCTACCTGAGCGACGAACAGATGCAGGCTGTCGTGCGGTCAAAGATCTCGAAACGCAAGCACGCGCAGGAAGCTGTGACATGAGCGTTGCGCGTTTGAAAAAGATGTCCCTGATAGGGCCGGCTGCAAAAAAGGCGGACACGCTTGAGGCGCTTCAGACCCTTGGCTGCATGCATGTTTTGCCGCTTGTACCGCCGCCAAACGAACCGGAAAAGATCAGCGATCGTGGTGCAAGAGAGGCGTATAAGGCGTTGCGTTTCCTTGTAGAAGTGCCTGAACCACGCCGTCAGATCACGCGCGCCCCGGATTTCGACATGGACCGTTTCGTGCGCGAGGTGACCGACCTCATGCAGCGCATTCGGGATACGATGGACCGGCGTGACTTTCTGGCCCATCGCATCGCCCAGGTGCGACCCTGGGGTGATTTGGATTTTCCGCCGACCGATGCGCTGGCTGGCAACAGGCTGTGGTTCTATCAGCTGCCGCTGAAGCACCGGGATGCCCTGTCCGAGGTCAGATTCCCATGGGCAATATTGGCGGAAGACCACCGGTACCTGTATGCCGTTCTGATTTCACCTGACGAACCCGATGATGGCGTTCTTCCTGTTCCGCGAACGCATGTTGGCTCGCTGCCTGTGCACGAGCTTGAGGCCCAGTTGGAAGAGGCCGAGATCGCCCTCGAGGCGTTGGAAGCCGAACGCGTTGCGCTGACGCGCTATCTGACATTGATGCGCCGGAACCTGTCCGTCGCTGAAAGTGCCGCTGAGCTTGCCCATGCAACGCAGAAAGTGCGCGACGAAGAGGCAGTGTTTGCTTTGCAGGGGTGGGTTCCCGTGGATCAGGTGGAGACTGTTCTTGCCATGGCAAACGCCAAGGGCTCGGCCGTACTGATTGAAGATCCGGGGCCGGGCGACACGCCCCCGACCTTGTTGGAGCAGCCTGAAAACCGCAGGGCCGCTGTCGATCTGGCGCTGTTCTATCAGGTGCCAGGATATCAGGACTGGGACCCCAGCGTCATCGTCTCGGCGTCCTTTGCGATCTTCTTTGCCATGATCGTGGCGGATGCCGGGTACGGTGCTGTCATCCTGCTGGCTGTGCTGGCCTTTTGGAGACGGATGGATGGCACGGCAGGTCAAAGATCCTGGCGTCTGTTCGGCCTGATCATCTCGGCTGTTTCGATGTTTTACGGCGTCATGGTGGGCAGCTATTTTGGGGTATCACCGGCTGCCGGCTCGATTTGGGCAAGGCTCAAGGTGCTGGATTTGAACGATTTCGGCGCGATGATGATGGTCTCGATCGTCGTTGGCATTATACACCTTGTCCTGGCCAACGCACTTGCGGCCCGCGCGGCATGGGGGCAACGCAAGGCGGTTGCCAATCTGGGCTGGATTGCGGCCCTGATCGGCGGGTTTGTCCTTTGGCTCGGCTACATGAACGGCAAATCGCCGGTGCCGGGCGCGGCTATTCTGGCCGCCGGCATCGTGGCGATTGTGCTGTTTTCCAGCGAGCGGGTCATCCAGAGGCCGATGGACTGGATCTGGCGTTTGCTCGAAGGGGTTCAAAGCCTTGCCGGGGCGATGGGCGCGTTTGGGGATGTTCTCAGCTATATGCGTCTTTTCGCGTTGGGCCTTGCTTCGGCCTCGCTGGCGATCACGTTCAATGATCTGGCGGTGTCGGTCATGCAGGCCCTTAGGGGGCCGGGCATTCTGTTTGGGTTGCTGATATTGATCATAGGTCATGTATTAAACTTCGCGCTCGCGATGATGAGCGGCGTCGTGCACGGCTTGCGTCTCAATTACATCGAATTCTTTAAATGGGGTCTGCCGGATGAAGGTGTCATCTTTCGTCCATTTGCCCGCAAGGAGGTTCAGGAATGAATGAGCTTGTTCTTACACTGGGTTGGCTGGGTATCTATGCGCCAATGGCGTTGGGGGCTGCGGCCAGCGCCATAGGGTGTTCGATCGCCGGTATGGCCAGTATCGGGGCCATGACCGAAACCGAGGGCGGCTATGGCCGTTTCGTGGGTGTATCCGCGTTTCCCTCAACGATGGTCATCTATGGGATCGTCATCATGTTCACCCTGAACCGCGACGTGACACCTGAAAACGCGGGCGGTCTGTTCGGAATTGGCATCCTGTCGGGTATCGCGCTGATGTATTGCGGCATCTGGCAGGGTCGGGCCTGTGCAGCTGCGATCAATGCGACCAAGGAAAAGCCCGAGATTTTTGGCCTTGCTCTGGCCCCTGCCGCGATCATCGAAGGGTTTGGTGTTTTTGCGTTCGTGTTTGCGTTGGTCATCAGTGCGGGGATCAGCTGATGGCACAAGACAGAACGATTGCGCATGGGGTTGACGCGCTGATCGACAAATTGCGCAACGATGGGGTTGCCGCTGGTCAGGCCGAAGCCGAGAAATTGCGCGCAGACGCCAAGGCCGAAGCCGCGCGCATCGTGGCAGAGGCAAAGCGCGAAGCCGATGAGTTGAAAAAGAAAGCCCGCACGGAGACAGATAATTACAGGGCCGCCGGCGAAGAAGCATTGAACACGGCGATGCGGGATGCCGTGCTGACCATGAAGGCGGGTCTGACGGATCGCTTCAGGGCAGACGTCGAACGCCTCGTGACCAAAGAGATGTCCGATCCCGAGCTTCTGAGGCAGATGATCCTCGAGGTGGTAGGCCGGGCCGGGGAAGGTGCAAATTTGAATGGCAGGGTTTCCGTCGTTCTTCCTGCCCGGGTCGCCACGCAGGAAGACATCAAGCAAAACGCCGATGACATTCAATCCGGCAAGCTGACAAAATATGTTCTTGGGCTGACTGCGAAGATGCTGCGCGAGAATATCGAGTTGCACGCAGCCGATGACGTGCAGGAAGGCATCCGCGTTCGCGCAGAAGATCAGGGTGTTGTTCTGGACCTGACGGATAAGGCGGTGGCGTCGCTGTTGATGGAGCATTTGCAGCCCCGGTTCCGCGCCGTTCTGGAAGGGGTCATCCGCTGAGATGTCAAAGCAGGACGCCTATATCGCGTTGATGTGCAGCCTTCCGGGTTCGGAACGGTTGTTCGTTGCCAGGCAGCCGCCCTTGTCACGTATCAGGCTGGACCGTCGATTGACGGTTTTGACACCGGAGGACAGCAAAGTTCTAAAGATCCTCGAGCACGCGTTGAGCTGGAACGCCTACGACATGGATGTCACCGACGTACAGGCGATCCAGCGCTGCAAACAAGCGATGGTGGACATCCCTCAGCCCACCTTGCGTAAACTCCTCATGGAACGCATGGAACTACGCTCTGTGGTCGCGGCGCTGCGATTGCGGAAACGCGGAGAACCAGCACCTTCAGGCGCATTCGGAGTCGGACGATGGAGCCGCCACATCCCCGCCAATTGGGGTGATCCCAGCTTTCGGCTGGAACGGCTCATGCCCTGGATCAAAGAGGCAACCCAATTGCTGGAAAACGAAGATCCGCTGGGTCTGGAACGTCTGCTTTTGTCGATAAGCCACAAGCAGCTCAAGCGGCACGCGGCTCGTCACATGTTCGATTTCGAGGCGGTCGCCATCTACGTTCTGATCTGGAACATCTTCGACCGCTGGGCGCAAAGCAGCGCTGCGGAAGCCGCCAAGAGATTTGAGAAACTGGCACAACAGGCCATGGCCGACTTCGCTGATGTCGATCTTGAGGGAGCAAGAGCATGACAGCCCCAATCTCAGCCAAACATTCATCGACCGCACGCGTCGTCCTGGTTCAGGAAGGGCTTGTGCGGATACAGGCCAATCCGGACGCGACCGGCCACCCCGGTCAACTGGTCAAAAACGAAGTGGTTTACATATTGCCTTCGCGTTCCGGTCCCGGTGGGCGTCAGGAAAGGCTCAAGGGCGAAGTGCTGCGCGTACGTGGGGATATGGCGGACGTTCAGGTCTATGAAAGCACTGATGGGGTGGCGGTCGACGACCCGGTGGAGCAATCAGGTCAGCTCTTGTCGGTAGAGCTGGGTCCGGGGCTGCTGGGGCAGGTGTTTGACGGGTTGCAGTCGCCTTTGCCCAAGGTGGCGGCAGCATTTGGTACCTTCCTGCCGCGCGGCGAAGATGTCGCGCCCTTGGATGAAAACGCGAAATGGTCCTTTACGCCGTCCGTTAAGGTGGGCGACACGGTCACTGCCGGGGACAGTATCGGAACGGTGCCCGAAGGCCATTTCAGCCACAAGATCATGCTGCCGTTCAACTGGACCGGCGCGTACAAGGTGGTCTGGGTGCAAAAAGGCGCGGCCACGATCCATGACATCGTGGCCCGCCTGGAAGACGAAGACGGTGGCGAGCATACGCTGACGCTTTTGCAGAAATGGCCGGTTCGGCGACCATTGCCGGAAAACATACTGAAGCGCGCACTGTCCGAGCGGTTGTATCCCACGGAACCGGTGCTGACGTCGCAACGGCTGATCGACACGTTCTTTCCGATTGCACGCGGCGGCACCGCCTGTATTCCCGGGCCGTTCGGTGCGGGCAAGACCGTGCTGCAAAACCTGATCGCACGGAACGCGAAAGTTGATATCGTGATCGTCGTGGCCTGCGGCGAACGTGCAGGTGAGGTGGTCGAGACCATCGAGGAATTTCCGAAGATGACCGATCCAACCACCGGTGGCAGCCTGATGGATCGGACGATCATCATCTGCAACACGTCATCCATGCCGGTTGCCGCGCGCGAAGCGTCGATCTTCACCGGGATCACGTTGGGGGAATACTACCGCCAGATGGGCTATGATGTCTTGTTGATCGCCGACAGCACCAGCCGGTGGGCGCAAGCCATGCGCGAGACCTCGGGCAAGCTCGAAGAGATCCCGGGCGAAGAGGGGTTCCCGGCCTATCTGGAAAGCTCGATCAAGGGTTTGTACGAACGCGCCGGGGCACTGAAAACGAATGACGGCGATCTTGGCAGCCTGACGCTGATCGGAACGGTTTCGCCTGCTGGAGGCAATTTTGACGAGCCGGTAACCCAGTCGACCTTGTCGACGGTCAAGTGTTTCCTCGGGTTGTCATCCGAACGCGCCTACAAGCGATTTTATCCAGCGGTCGATCCGATGCTCAGCTGGTCTCGGTATACTGACCAATTGTCCGACTGGTATGACAGGAACGCCGAACCGGGGTGGACAGCCAAAGTGCGCACCCTGTTGGCCCTGATCGAAAAAGGCGAACAGGTCGATCAGATGATGCAGGTCACTGGGGAAGAGGGCGTCACAATTGACGACTTTGTAACCCAACAGAAAGCCTTGTTCGTCGATATGGTCTACTTGCAGCAGGACGCATTTGACACAGTCGATGCGACAGTGCCGCTTGAACGGCAGATAAAGACGTTCAAGCTTGTGTATGATGTGACGCAATCCAAGGCGGTCTTTGTCGACAAGGCCGAGGTAAGGCAGGTGTTTACGCAACTGACCGGGCTGATGAAAAACTTTCACTACGCGGCAGAAAACACACCCGAATACAAATCCACCTGGCAAAAGATCGAGAACCTGTGCCGAGAAAAGTTCGGGGTTTGATCAGGAGAAATGGTAGCCCGTAGGGGAATCGAACCCCTCTTTCCAGGTTGAAAACCTGGCGTCCTAACCGATAGACGAACGGGCCACATGGTAGTGACGCAAGCACAAGTGGTAGCCCGTAGGGGAATCGAACCCCTCTTTCCAGGTTGAAAACCTGGCGTCCTAACCGATAGACGAACGGGCCACGCTGGCTTGTGGAGGGCCTTTTACGGTTTCACCGTGACCCCCGCAAGCCGAAAAACGCAGGGATGAGAAAGTTTTTTATGCCGTCCGAGCGAGACGTCAATTTGCCTCTGCCGCGTCCTCGAGCCTGAGCTGCACGGATTGCCGCCCGCCCCAGGTGTTCACCTCAAGCCGGCCCGCAAAATGAAAGCGTGCGCCACCATGATTTGACAGTCTCTCGCCCATCGGACCGTCAAAGGCACCAAAGGCAATCGCATCCAGCCCACCACCCATGCCATCGGATAATGACAACTTCAGGTGCGTTTCCCCGACACGTTTGGCAAAACGCACCTGAAGATCCGGAAGTGCGTATCGCGGGGCAGGGGCTCCGGCACCAAACGGTCCGGCCTGTTCGATCTGTTCGACAAGGTCCACTGTCGCGGCACCCGGCATAAGGGCGCCTTCCAGCTTCATATCGGCAGGGCCGCCCTGACCTGCGCCTTGTTTTGCCAGCAGCTCGCTGAGGCGCTCCATGGCGGGTTCCAGTTTGTCGCGCATGACGGTAAGTCCAGCGGCCATCTTGTGACCGCCACCCTTGACCAGCAACCCTTCGGCCGCGAGCCGCTGGATCGACGCCCCCAGATCCACGCCCGAGACCGAACGCCCCGAGCCTTTACCCTCATCACCGTCAAAGCCGATCACGATGGCCGGACGGTTGGCGGTTTCCTTCAAACGAGACGCCACGATGCCCACCACACCCGGATGCCAGCCTTCACCGGCGGCCCAGACCAGCGGCGCGTCGAGTCCGCGACCCTCGGCCTGCTCCATCGCGGCGGCGCGCACGGCGTTTTCAATATCCCGGCGTTCCGTGTTCAGCGCGTCCAGACGTTCGGACAGGGCCTGTGCCTCGTGCAGGGAATCCGTGCTCAGCAGGCGGGCGCCCAGATCGGCCTGCCCGATGCGACCACCTGCGTTCACGCGGGGGCCAAGCAGAAAACCCAGGTGATAGCTGTTGGGCGCCGTGTCCATGCGCGAGACATCGGACAACGCGACAAGTCCGGGGCGTTGCCTTTGCGCCATCACTTTCAGGCCTTGTCGAACCAGGGCGCGATTGGCACCGATCAAAGGCGCAACGTCAGCTACGGTTGCCAGGGCCACCAGATCCAGCATCGATATCAGGTCAGGCCCCTTTGCGCCTGCCGCGCGCAGCTGGCGGCCTGCTTCGACCAGCATCAGAAACACGACACCCGCCGCGCAGAAATAGCCCAGATCACCGCTTTCATCTTGCCGGTTGGGATTCACGACTGCAACGCAATCCGGCAGGGTTTCGCCGCCGAGGTGGTGATCCAGAACAATCACGTCCGCCCCCGTGGCTGCGGCAATCGGTTCATGGCTGAGCGTGCCGCAATCGACGCAAATGATCAGGTCGTGGCTGGTTGCCAGTTCCCGCATTGCCGGAACATTCGGACCATATCCCTCATCAATCCGATCCGGCACATAAAGCGTCGCCTGCAACCCCATCTGCCGAAGCCAAACCAGCAACAGCGCGGCAGAACAGCCGCCGTCAACATCGTAATCCGCGAACACCGCGATTTTCTGGCAATGGCGTACGGCGTCCAGAAAACGCGCCGCCGCCGTTTCCATGTCCTTCATATCGCGGGGATCTGGCAGCAGCTCTTTGAGCTTGGGGTCCAGAAAGCCGCGCGCCTCCATGACCGGCACGCCACGACGGGCCAGAACCTGACATACCGCGCGCGGCAGGTCGGTCTGTTGTGTCATCATCTCGGCAGCCCGTTCCAGCTCGGCTTCCGGGCCAACCCAGCGCCGCCCGGTCAGTGATTGTTCTACGCCAAGAAAACCCATTGCCTGCCCCTTGTGAACCAAGGCCGGATCCTTTCGGACCCGGCCTTTTCATCTTTTCCCAAATACTCCCGCCGGAGGCAACGGCGCAAGCCGTTAGGCGTTATCGTGCGGCCACGTGGGGGTGCGATACGACATGCGGCGTACGGACCCGGTCTTTGAACGCATCAGCAACGTCGTGGTTTCCACCCAACCCGGCTCGCGCTTGATGCGCGGCAACAGAGAGCCGCCGGTTACACCCGTTGCGGCAAAGATCACATCCGCGGTCACCATTTCATCGCGCGAATAGACCCGGTCCAGATCGGTGATGCCCGCCTTGGCAGCACGGCCCCGCTCGTCATCGTTGCGGAACAACAGGCGACCAAAGATCTGACCGCCCATGCATTTCAGCGCGGCAGCGGCAAGCACGCCTTCGGGGGCGCCACCCTGGCCCATATACATGTCGATGCCGGTCACTTCGCTTTCTGCGCAATGCATGACGCCCGCCACGTCACCATCGGTGATCAGGCGGATCGATGCTCCGGTTTCGCGCACTTCGGCGATCATCGCCTCGTGACGCGGGCGTTCAAGAATGCAGACGGTGATGTCCGCAGGCTTGCAGTTCTTGGCCTTTGCCAAGGCTTCCACCCGTTCACGTGGAGACATGTCCAGATTGACGACACCCTCGGGCAGGCCCGGACCAACAGCCAGCTTGTCCATGTAAACGTCGGGCGCATGCAGCATCGAGCCGCGCGGGCCCATGGCAATCACGGTCAGCGCGTTGGGCATATCCTTTGCGGTCAGCGTTGTACCTTCCAGCGGGTCCAGCGCGATGTCCACGCCGGGGCCGTTTCCGGTGCCGACTTCTTCGCCGATATAAAGCATCGGAGCTTCGTCGCGTTCGCCTTCGCCGATCACCACGACGCCAGCTATGTCCAGCAGGTTCAGCTGTTCGCGCATCGCATTTACGGCGGCCTGATCGGCGGCTTTCTCGTCACCACGCCCCACCAGCGAAGCCGAGGCCAGCGCAGCCTGTTCCGCCACCCTTGCCAGCCCCAGAGACAGCAGGCGGTCGTTGAAATCGGTTTTGGCAGCACTCATTGTCATGTATCCTCTGGTCATTTAAGCCGTTTCTATCGGCATAGCTTGCGTTTCATACAGGTCGCAAGTTCAAACCTCTTCAATCCGCAACGCGACGGGGGCACCGGCAACCACATCCGTTTCCTGGAACCCGTCCAGCGCAACGTCCAGCGCGGCGCGGGTGGTTTTGTGGGTGACGATCAGCACAGGCGCCGTGCTTTCGGCATGGGCGTACTGGCGCATCCTGTCTATGGAAACACCGGCATCGCCCAGAATGGCTGCAACCTTGGCCAGTGCGCCCGGTTTATCCAGCAGACCCAGCCGCAGATAATAAGGCGCTGGCAGGCCCGTGACGGCGGGGGCCGCAGCCTCAAGCGATTTGGCCGGTCGGCCAAAGGTCGGGATTTGCAGCCCGCGTGCCAGATCGCACACGTCGCCCATCACGGCGCTGGCCGTCGGGCCTTCACCCGCACCGGGGCCGCGCAGAACAACCTGTTCAACCGCGTCGCCTTCGATCACCACCATGTTGGTGCCGCCTTCCAATTGCCCCAAGGGCGAGTCGCTGGGCACAAGGCAAGGCTGCATGCGTTGTTCCAGCCCGCGCGCGGTGCGCTGTGCCACGCCCAGCAGTTTGATGCGAAAGCCCATATCCTCGGCCTGGTCGATATCGTCGAGGCTGATTTGCTGAATGCCTTCGATCTCAATCCCGTCAAAATTCGGCTTGGTGCCAAAAGCGATCGAGGCCAGCAAAGCCAGTTTGTGCGCGGCGTCGATGCCACCGACATCCAGATTGGGGTCGGCCTCAAGATACCCAAGTTCTGCACATTCATCGAAAAGGGCGTTATAGCCCTGACGCTGCGATTGCATCCGGGTCAGAATGTAGTTGCAGGTACCGTTCATCACGCCCATCACGCGTGTGATCTCGTTTCCGGCCAGCCCCTCGGTCAGGGATTTGATGACGGGGATACCGCCCGCGACTGCGGCCTCAAACCGGATGACGCGGCCAGCAGCTTCGGCCTGTTCGGCCAGTTCCTGCCCGTGAATGGCCAGTAATGCCTTGTTGGCGGTCACGACGTCTTTGCCGCTGGCCAGCGCGGCTTCGACCGAGGCCTTGGCCGGACCGTTTTCACCGCCCATCAGTTCGACATAGACATCGATATCGTCACGTTTCGCCAGCGCAACCGGGTCGGTTTCCCAGGCATAATCCGACAGGTTCACACCGCGGTCCTTGTTCGGATCCCGCGCCGATACGGCCACGATTTCAATCGACCGGCCCGTGCGCGCCTTCAGCAAATCTGCATGGCGGCGAACAATCTTGACGACACCCACGCCGACAGTTCCCAAGCCCGCAATTCCCAGCCGCAGTGCCTGTGTCATGTCGTGGGTTCCTTTCCGCTCGAAACTTGTCTGAATTCGGACGCCTGCCCGATCAGCGCTGCCTTATCGGGTTCAGGCCAAGGGTGCAATCCGTCACCGGGGGATTGTCGAGGTCAAATGTCACGCTTTAGTTGGTTTGCGCGTTTTGCAACGCCTGAGCCTTTTTCGCCAGCGCCTCGCTGCGCTGCGTCAGGTCTTCTTCCACCTCTGCGGCCTGGCTGACGGGATCAATCGAAGGCCCCAACGTTTCCTGCACCGGAATAAGACGCGGGTAGGGGGCCGATTTGACCGAGGCCGGTTCACTGCCTTCAAGTTCGGGAAAGTCTGAACACCCGGCAAACACAAGAATAATAGGCAGAACAGGCAGCAGTTTCATGTGGCACGCTTTTCGGTTTCGTTCGTCCTTTCGTGATGCACCTTTTGCCGGCGCCGATCAAGCGGGGTTCTATATGAACATTTGTTCAGATACTGTGGGCGGATGGCACGTACTCAAGGCTCCCACTCTGATATCACAGGCCCGCGCATTCGAAAGGCGGCCCTGAACCTGTTTGCCCGCCACGGTTATGCGGCGGTTTCGATGCGGCAGATCGCGAAAGAGGTCGGCGTTCAGGCGGGGGCGCTATACAATTACACGCCGGACAAGCAGAGTTTGCTGTATCGGTTGATGCGAGAGCATATGCAGGATCTGCTTTCGGCGCTCAACGCGCTGGAGCGCTGCGATGACTGCCAGCAAGCGTTGCGCCGATTTGTCGGTTTTCACATACGTTTCCACCTGCAACGCCCGGACGAGGTGTTCATCGCCTATATGGAACTGCGCAACCTCTCACCCGGGAACTTCGCCGAAATCGAAGATCTTCGGCGTCAGTATGAAAACGCGTTGGAAGACATCCTTCACTCTGGCCAGAAGGCTGGTCAGTTTGCGATACCGGACACCAAGATCGCCACGCTGGCGGTGATTGCCATGTTGAACGGTGTGATGACCTGGTACAGGTCCGGAGGGCGACTGTCACTGGACGAGGTCGAACAGATTTATTGGAACATGGTGCATAAGGCGGTGACGGCCTGACAGGGCCAGACCGTCACTGTGTCAGTGCGCAGGGCGAATGAAGGTCCCGTTACGCAACTCCCGAAAGGCTTGTTCCAGTTCGGCCTGCGTGTTCATCACAATAGGCCCGTGCCATGCGACGGGCTCATTGATCGGAGCCCCCGAGATCAACAGAAACCGCACGCCTTCGGGGCCAGCCTGAACGGTGATTTCGTCCCCCGTCCCGAAACGTACAAGCGTGCGGTCGCCCGACATATCCCGGATATTCACCTCTTGCCCGGCGACCTCTTTTTCCAACAGCACACCGGACGGGCGTGACGCATCTGCAAAGGCTGCCTGACCTTTAAAGACATAGGCAAAGGCTCGGCGATACGTGTCGATGCGGAAGGTCTTCTTCACACCCGCGGGAACCGAGATGTCCAGATATTGTGGATCTGCCGCGATGCCGTCCACGGGGCCGGTTTTGCCCCAGAACTCTCCGACAATCACCCGAACGGTGGTGCCGTCGTCATCAGTGACTTCGGGGATATCCTTGCTTTGAACATCCTGATAGCGCGGGGCAGTCATCTTCTGATCCGAAGGCAGGTTGCCCCAAAGCTGAAACCCGTGCATCTGCCCCGAGGTGTTTCCCTGCGGCATTTCCTGATGCAGGATTCCGGACCCCGCCGTCATCCACTGCACGTCGCCCGCGCCCAAAGTGCCGGTGTTGCCCAGCGAATCCGAGTGCTCGACCGATCCGGCCAGAACATAGGTAATCGTCTCGATTCCGCGATGCGGATGCCAGGGAAAACCGGCCTGATAGTCCTGCGGGCGTTCGTTCCTGAAATCGTCGAACAGCAGGAATGGATCAAGTTCGGACGGGTCCTGAAACCCGAATGCGCGGTGAAGTTTCACGCCAGCCCCTTCCATCGTCGGGGTGGCCCTGCGTGTTTCAAGTGTGGGTCTAAGGGACATATTCGCCTCCGGTTCGTTTGATCAGCATGTAACCCCTGCGTGATTGCGGTCAATCAGCGTCAATTAACCGGAGCTGTGCAAATTTGCTGCGCAACCAAAGCCCTGTTGTTTCCCCTGGAAAATCGCTAAGTCGAAGCGAAACGGACAGGAGACATCCATGCAGGACGAAGTGCTGGCAACGATTCAGGCATCATCCCCCAGACGGTGGATTGGAGTAGGGATGTTGTCGACGGTTGGGATGCTGGTCACATACGTCGCTTTGGCATCGCCGCCCGAACCGGCGTGGCAAGTATTTCTTTTTGCTGTAGGGGGCGCGTCGCTTTGGCTGGCCTATCGTGTATGGCACGCGACCCAGGACCATATTGAACTGACACAGTCGGAATTGCGTACCGGGTCAGGCCGATTGATCGCAAAGGTGGCTGATATTGAATCGGTGGATCGCGGTGTGTTTGCGTTCAAGCCGTCAAACGGTTTTCTGGTTCGCACCAAGCTCAAAGATACGAACCAATGGGCCCCCGGCTTGTGGTGGCGGATCGGTCGCCGGGTTGGCGTGGGCGGCATGACATCTGCCGCCGAGGCCAAGTTCATGTCCGAAATTCTATCCGCTATTTGTGCAGACGAACGGGGTCTGAGTTAAGTTACAAGCAACTTCGTTTGTAAAGCGGGGACGGGTAAAGATGAAGTTCTCAAAGGTGATACCTGTCGCAAAATCCCAGCCCGGTCTGAATGTGGGGATGTATTCATTGGACGTTTCAACCAGAATAACGGTGTCCTGATTGGGCATTGGCGGCAGGCGGTTTTCGATTTCATCGATCCTGTTGTCATCCCATTCCTGATCAAAGCCGCGTACGGT
The DNA here is from genome assembly GCF_013110575.1 of Ruegeria sp. HKCCD7559. Taxonomy (NCBI): domain Bacteria; kingdom Pseudomonadati; phylum Pseudomonadota; class Alphaproteobacteria; order Rhodobacterales; family Roseobacteraceae; genus Ruegeria; species Ruegeria sp. HKCCD7559. The sequence goes on along the minus strand of NZ_WVQU01000001.1, from coordinate 1,500,062 downwards.
CGACCAGCGAACGTAGTGGCGATCATCGTCCTCATCGTAAATAATCAGAGAAATACGCATCTTCACATCTGACCGGTTGTTGACCATCTTGCCTGCCAAATCGTGCAGCGAGTCGATATACACATCGGTCACGGCCCGCGTTTCACGCGAAATCAGATCGCTGATCGTATAAGCTGCCTTTAGATTGGAGGCGCTTTGACGAAACCCCTCGAATGCAGTGAACGTGAACGTGATCGTCCATAACATCAATGGAAAAATCATGAGGGCTTCAACGGTCAGTATGCCGCTTTCGTCTTTCTTGAAGACTTTGACGCGATTTTTCAGATATTGGAGTACAGACATGATCTTACTCTGGCTCCTGTACGAATGCCGTTGTTGCGGTCACCGCATAGTGGCCGGTAGCGTCCGGGACAAGCTTGGCAATGGCTGAGGTCTCAAGAACCGGATCTATGCGCAGGCAGGCTCGCAGGATCATCAACTCATTGGATTGGCCGCTTTTGAAATCCAAAACCGGCTTGGGATCTTCGGAACTGTCCGTGCAGGGGATGCTGTCTGAAAGCACGATACCAGCGAACGCGTCCTGCTTGACCATTTGTAGTCGCAAATTCCCTGTACAATCCTTGATTCCGGACACTTCGCAAATCCGATCCCTGATCACGTCGTGATTCCAGTCCGTACCCGTACCCAGCCGAATATCCCTTACGATCAGGTCCACCCCACGCTCCAATGCAGCATGCCGCATTGTGATGATGGACAGTTCGGCTCCTGCCACGAGAAGCGCCAGGAAGAAGGGTACGAGCATGATGAACTCGATTGTCGCATTCCCTGCCTCGGATTGCCGAAACAGGCGGAGTTGCGACAGCTTTCCGCTGATCATTGGGTTAGCCTCAGTTTGCGGATCGACGATGCGATGGATTCAAAGGCTTTCTCAAGGTTCAGGCCACTTACGTCATAGACGTGGCTGTCAGAGCTGGCACAGTCTTTGAGGGTCCTGTACCCGCTTCTGGGCGCTTCGAAAGCGATGCCGTAAACAATGATACCCTGGTCTTTGGCCGCATCACAAATATGCTTGGTGCGCTGGTTCTTGGCCGACGTTTCAACTTTCGCGTAGGCCTTTGAATACCATTCCGCCCAACCGCTGGACTGCCAGTAATAGTTGTACCGTGCGTTCCATGCCAAAGATACTCGGTTAAACAGTTCAGGATATGACAACCTAACGGCTGTTCCAGGTTCTTCGTTCAGCTGCGTCTCAGGTTCCGGGTTTCCGTAGGGATGATCCGCCCAAACATCTTGCTGAGGCCAGAAATAATTCGGACGACCCTGAGAATGATACACAGTGTATTCTCCGGCTTCCGAGTTGTACCAAACATCTGACATGCCTTCGCGCAGCGACGGATTAAGCATGTATTGGTTGGTATTCTGACCATCGGTCATAACAATGGCGATTTTCAGAACGTCGGTGCCATAGTCCGAAGGACGGACCGAGAATTTTGATGGCACAATTGTTGTACCTGCATGGGACGGATCCTGTTCCAGCGACAGGTCGCGAACAATTCCGCGCATGCTCGGATCCAGCAGGGCAGTACCCCACTTCATACCGATGTCGATTGATGTGTTCCCACCTGGGGTGAGGGACGCAATCTGGGCAAGCAGTTTGTTCATATTGTCGGTGACAGGGGTGATCGCACTTCCTGCGCGGACCGGACAAACGGGCAGGTCGATAGTCCCTTCAGAATAGGTGAAAGGATCGAAGTGCGCGGTGCGTTCGAGGGTGTCATCCCGTTCCAGATCAGAATCGCTGTACTGTTCTGGAATGAAGTTTACGCAGTGCGAATAGCTGTGTTCTTGGGTGACATTCGTGAACTTGTCCAGAATCGATGCTCCTGCGTTGACCTGCGTTGCGTAAGGAACAATCGAGATTGAAATCTGCGTTTCGTTCGGTTTGTCCAGCATGAGCCTGACAAATTCTGACGCAGCTTCTCTCAAAACTGCGATTTTTGTCTTCGATGGTGTGGCAGACGAGCGCGACATTGAGCCGGAGATGTCGAGAATCAATGAGATTTCAACGGCGCCAATGGATTCTTCAGCTGCACTGGTCGCAACGAGACCCAGTTCGGTGACTTTGCCGAACCTCAGATAGCGGGTTGGAACAACGGCTTCGGCTGTAGCACTTACTTTTTTGGAGCCGAAACCTTCAACAACCGTCGTAATGGCGTTCAAATTGCCCAGCCCGGCCTTGTCCATGTAAGAATCGACGACCGCCTTGGCGGGAAGGTCCTGGTCGAGGTCCGCGGCGGCAAGCACAGCGCGATCCAGTGTGGATTGCAGGCTGGCACGGTCGCGTTCATATTTCATGACATCCATGGCCATGCCGGTAATCGCCAGCATCAAGACCACCATAAACAATACGAAAATAGTGAAGGCGCCATCTTCGTTGCGAGCGAACTGCTCTAATTTGAACGTTTTGCGCTTCGGTTTCGAGCCGTCGTTACAAAGCAAGGAATTCAGCATTCTGGTTACTCCGCTTCACACGTCGAATTCGTGCGTCAAAGAAAAAGAGATTTGGGACAAAGTTAATTTTCAAACGTGGCGTGAATTGGGCGAAAAAGGCTTGGTTTTGGCCTTTTTGGGCGCTCAGGGGGTATAATTTTCACGTTTTCCCATGGTCTGTCGATGAAATGAAAACAATCCGTTAAGCGATTGACCGGATTGGGCGACTCACCATCAGAAACTCAAGTCTGTGTTAGGTAGGTGATGAAAAAAAGTGCATTGTTTGATTGCAGCCAGACTTGAGTGGTGCGACAAAACGTCATGACGTTTCGTCATCCAGCGGTACGGAGGATTTTATGACCGGCATCCAAGAACCAAGCTTTCGCCAGAGTGTTGACCTGATGTTCAACAGGGCGGCCGCCCTGATGGAACTGCCGCCGGGGCTGGAGCAGAAAATCCGGGTTTGCAACGCGACCTACACAGTTCGGTTCGGTGTGCGTCTGCGCGGTGAGATCCACACCTTCACCGGGTACAGGTCTGTCCATTCCGAACATATGGAGCCGGTCAAAGGCGGCATTCGCTATGCCACTGCGGTGAATCAGGATGAGGTCGAAGCGCTGGCTGCGTTGATGACGTACAAATGCGCCCTCGTCGAAACGCCTTTTGGCGGATCGAAAGGCGGTCTTTGCATTGATCCGCGGAAATACGAAGAACACGAACTGGAACAGATCACGCGCCGCTTTGCCTATGAACTTGCCAAGCGGGATCTGATCAACCCGTCGCAGAACGTTCCGGCGCCCGACATGGGAACGGGCGAACGCGAGATGGCCTGGATGGCGGACCAATACGCGCGGATGAACACCACCGACATCAATGCACGGGCCTGTGTGACCGGCAAGCCATTGAACGCAGGTGGCATCGCCGGGCGGGTCGAAGCGACCGGACGCGGCATTCAATACGCTCTGCGTGAATTTTTCCGTCACCCCGAAGACGTCAAGACGGCCGGCCTGTCGGGCAAGCTGGACGGCAAGCGTGTTGTGGTGCAGGGGCTCGGCAACGTGGGGTATCACGCCGCGAAGTTTCTGAGCGAGGAAGACGGTTCGCGCATTGTGGGTATCATCGAATGGGACGGAGCGCTTTTTAACCCGGATGGTATCGACGTCGAAGCCGTCCGCCAGTGGATCGTCAAGCATGGCGGCGTCAAGGATTATCCGGACGCGACTCATTCAGCGGAAGGTGCAAGCGTTCTGGAGGCTGAATGCGACATTCTGATCCCGGCTGCCCTTGAGGGTGTCATCAACCTTTCCAACGCCGAGCGGATCAAGGCACCTTTGATCATCGAGGCAGCGAATGGCCCGGTCACCGCTGGCGCGGATGAGATTCTTCGCAAGAAAGGCACCGTTATCATCCCGGATATGTATGCCAACGCGGGTGGTGTGACGGTGTCTTATTTTGAATGGGTCAAGAATCTAAGCCACATTCGTTTCGGCCGGATGCAGCGCCGCCAGGAAGAGGCGCGACATGAACTGATCGTCAGCGAACTGGAGCGGCTGGACAGGTATCTGGGTGACGCGTGGTCGATGTCTCCGGACTTTAAAGCAAAATACCTCAAGGGTGCCGATGAGCTTGAACTGGTGCGCTCGGGCCTCGATGACACGATGCGGATCGCCTACCAGTCCATGCGTGAAGTGTGGCACAGCCGCGACGATGTCGAAGACCTGCGTACTGCGGCCTATATCGTGGCGATCGACCGCGTGGCCAAAAGCTATCGCGCCAAGGGGCTGTAAATCAGGCGGGCGGGGTGATCATTTCGCCCCGCCGGTTCGCGCTGCGGCTTGAATGTCGATGGCGGCCCGTTAGTTTGACGGATAGTAGACACTCAGAGAAACGAATCCCGGAGACCTCCATGTTGCGTATAGCCATTGTCGCGGCTCTACTGGCCACCCCTTTGGCCGCTCAGGAAACTAAGGAACAAAGCTGCAAATATCAGGCGGATGTGGTGGCCGCGATCCAAAAGGCGCGGCTGGACCGCGTGAAAGAACGCGATGTGGCGCAAGCCGTGGCGGATAGTGGCCCGACATGGCCCGAGAACTACAATGCCGCGATTCCGTTGATCACGCCGTGGGTCTATGAACAAAAGATGCGCGATGTGCGCAAAAAGGATCTGGGCGCTGCTTGGCTTGAGTTGTGTTTGCAGCAATAATCCACAGCCCGGACATTTCCCTGTGGACAAACGCGCGCCATCCCCTTGGCGCGCGTTCCTGTTTCTGTCAGGTTTGACATATGTCACTGCCCCCCGGATTTCTGGATGAACTGCGCACCCGCCTGAGCCTGTCTCAGGTCGTCGGGCGCAAGGTGATGTGGGATCAGCGCAAATCCAATCAAGGCAAAGGTGACATGTGGGCGCCTTGCCCGTTTCATCACGAAAAGACGGCCTCATTCCATGTCGATGATCAGAAGGGGTTTTATTACTGCTTCGGCTGTCACGCCAAGGGCGACGCGATCAGCTTTGTGAAAGAAACGGAAAATGTTTCGTTCATCGAAGCGGTTGAAATCCTCGCCCGAGAGGCTGGCATGCCGATGCCTGCGCGGGATCCGAAAGCACAGGAAAAGCAGGATCGCCGCAGTCAGCTTGCCGATGTGATGGAACAGGCGGTGCAGTTTTTCCGCTTGCAGCTGAAAACAGCGGCGGGGGCAGAGGCACGGGATTACCTGTCGCGCCGGGGTTTGGATCAAAGCGCGCTGGATCGGTGGGAGATCGGGTTTGCGCCGGACAGTTGGCAGGCGCTTTGGGATCACCTGCGCGGCAAGAGCATCCCAGAGGAACTGATCCTTGGCGCCGGGCTGGCCAAGCCTTCAAACAAAGGCAAAAAACCCTATGACACCTTCCGCAACCGGATATTGTTCCCGATCCGGGATCCGCGTGGGCGCTGCATTGCATTCGGTGGCCGCGCGATGGATCCGAATGACAACGCGAAATACCTGAACTCGCCCGAGACCGAGTTGTTCGACAAGGGGCGCAGCCTTTACAATCAAGGTCCGGCGCGGCAGGCGGCGGGCAAAGGGCAGCCGCTGATTGTGGCCGAAGGGTATATGGACGTGATCGCGCTGGCCGAGGCGGGGTTTAGCGCGTCGGTTGCACCTTTGGGAACGGCCATTACTGAACATCAGTTGCACCTGCTCTGGCGGATCGCGGATGAACCGATCATTGCACTAGACGGGGATGCCGCGGGTCTGCGGGCGGCCATGCGGGCGGTTGATCTGGCACTGCCGCTGCTGGAGGCCGGAAAATCCTTGCGTTTTGCCTTGATGCCCGAAGGCAAGGACCCGGACGATCTGTTGCGCACGGAAGGCCCGGGCGCCGTTCAGGCCGTTCTGGAAGGGGCCATACCGATGGTCAAACTGTTGTGGCAGCGCGAAACCGAAGGAAAGGTATTCGACAGCCCGGAACGCAAGGCAGCACTGGACAAGGCACTGCGGGACAAGATCAAGCTGATCCAAGATCCCTCGATCCGCTTGCATTACGGTCAGGAAATCAAAGACCTGCGCTGGCAACTGTTCCGCCCGCGACGACAACCTCAAAACCGTCCGTGGCAACCGCGGGGAAAATGGCAGCCGCAGCAGACCGCGACGCCGGGCGCGCGCAGTTCGTTTCTGGCCTCATCGGAAAACGCGGATATCCAGCTGCGCGAAGCCGCTATTCTGGCGATCTCAATTCTGAATCCCAAGGTTGTTGTCCAATTTGAGCAACAGTTGGAAGAAATGGAATGTCACAATCCTGACTATGCGGCATTGCGCGATGCTGTCCTGCGTCACGCAATTGATGACCCGGACAACCTGAAAGACCACATTATCGCATCAATGGGGCCTGACGCCCTTGAAAACCTGCTGACCCTTCGCCATGTGGCAGTCATCCCCTGTGTGTCCAAGCCAGGCGACGTTGAAAAGGCCGAGATGACACTGGCCGAGGAACTCGCAAAGATCAAAGCGCTCCGGGGGTTGGATGCCGAGATTGCCGAAGCGGCAGAAGAGTTGTCTGATCTGCCCGATGAGGCGCTGACTTACCGGCTGGCGCAAGCCGCCGAAGAGCGCAACCGCACGAGTCGAAGCCAGAACGAGGATAGGGCCGTTTTCGACATTGCTGACAATGGGGCGCGAATCAATCGTGACGAGAAAGACGCGTTTGCGGCGATCATGTCTGGCATCAAATTCGAGCGGAAACGCCGATAAGTGGTGTTTTCGTAAGGCACTGGAAAAGAAAAACGGGTAAACGGGTGGCCGAATCACTTATACGCGCTAATGATTCGGCTGAGACGAATCACCCATCCCTGCAGGAGCATTGAATGGCCGCCAAGGATACGAACGAAGACCGCAAATCCGACGAGCAGGAACAGGAAATCTCGCTGGACATGAGCCAAGCGAACGTCAAGAAGATGATCGCCGAGGCTCGCGAGAAAGGTTACATTACCTACGACCAGCTCAATCAGGTCTTGCCGCCTGATCAGGTCAGTTCTGAACAGATCGAAGACGTAATGTCGATGCTGTCCGAGATGGGCATCAACATCATCGAAGATGAAGAGGCCGAAGAAGAAGAGAACAAAGGCTCGACCGAACTGGTTGCCGCGGAAAGCAACCGTGAGGTTGCACTGGCCGGTTCCGGTACAGAAAAGCTGGATCGCACCGACGACCCTGTGCGCATGTATCTGCGTGAGATGGGGTCGGTCGAACTGCTGAGCCGCGAGGGTGAGATCGCAATCGCCAAGCGGATCGAAGCCGGTCGCAATACGATGATTGCGGGCCTGTGTGAAAGCCCGCTGACCTTTCAGGCGATCACAATCTGGCATGACGAATTGTTGTCCGAAGACATTCTTTTGCGGGACGTCATTGATCTGGAAACCACGTTCGGAAACCAGTTGGACGAAGACGGTGACGTTGAAGAGCCGGTCGTCGATACCTCGGCCGTGCAGGCGAACAAGCCAGCCAAGGATACCGGCCCCGAGCTGGATGCGGATGGCAACCCGCTGAACAACGATGACGATGACGATGACGACGATCAGGCCAACATGTCGCTGGCCGCGATGGAAGCGGCGCTGAAGGATCAGGTCTTGACCACGTTGGAGCGTATCTCGACCGACTTCTCGATGCTGTCTGAAATGCAGGACAGCCGGATTTCGGCCACGCTGAACGAAGACGGTACGTTCAGTGAAAAGGATGAAGAAACCTATCAGAAACTGCGGGCTGAGATCGTCGAACTGGTGAATGGCCTTCACCTGCACAACAACCGGATCGAGGCGCTGATCGACCAGCTTTATGGCATCAACCGCCGCGTCATGTCTCTGGACAGCGCGATGGTCAAGCTGGCCGATCAGGCACGCATCAACCGCCGTGAGTTCATCGAAGCGTATCGGGGCCGTGAACTGGATCCGAACTGGCTGGCCGAGATGGCCGAAAAGCCGGGCCGGGGATGGCAGATGTTCATCGAACGCTCGACCGCGAAGGTCGAAGAGCTGCGCAACGACATGGCTCAGGTCGGCCAGTATGTCGGTCTGGATATCTCGGAATTCCGCCGTATTGTGCAGCAGGTTCAGAAGGGCGAGAAAGAGGCGCGGCAGGCCAAGAAGGAAATGGTCGAAGCCAACCTGCGCCTGGTGATCTCGATCGCCAAAAAGTACACCAACCGTGGCCTGCAATTCCTTGATCTTATTCAGGAAGGCAACATCGGCCTGATGAAGGCGGTGGACAAGTTCGAATACCGTCGTGGCTATAAGTTCTCGACCTATGCGACCTGGTGGATCCGCCAGGCGATCACCCGCTCGATCGCGGATCAGGCCCGCACGATCCGTATTCCGGTTCACATGATCGAAACGATCAACAAGCTGGTGCGCACGGGCCGTCAGATGCTGCATGAAATCGGCCGTGAGCCGACGCCGGAAGAACTGGCCGAAAAGCTGCAGATGCCGCTCGAGAAGGTGCGCAAGGTGATGAAGATCGCCAAAGAGCCGATTTCTCTGGAAACACCCATCGGCGACGAGGAAGACAGCCAACTGGGCGATTTCATCGAGGACAAGAATGCCGTGCTGCCCCTGGACAGCGCCATTCAGGAAAACCTCAAGGAAACCACCACAAGGGTTCTGGCCTCGCTCACCCCGCGCGAAGAACGGGTTCTGCGGATGCGTTTTGGCATCGGTATGAACACCGACCATACTTTGGAAGAAGTCGGCCAACAGTTCAGCGTGACCCGCGAACGGATCCGTCAGATCGAGGCCAAGGCGCTGCGGAAGCTGAAGCATCCCAGCCGTTCACGAAAACTCCGGTCTTTCCTGGATCAATAAGAACAAAGATCTATCAGAACAAAAGATCTATCAGAACAAAGGCGCCCCGTCAGAGGCGCCTTTTTTTGTTCACATTGGCTGATTCTCGCATCACGTTGGCGCGATAGCACAAGGCCGTGGCGGTGTGCCTTTCTATATCGGTCTTGTCCACTCATGGGACAGGCCGGGGCGAGGTTTTTCAGGCTGATGACCCCCGGCCAGCTGTCCGAATGGGATGTTCCACTCGGGTCTTGAAGGCGCTGGGCGGCTGACCTGTCCACCGTTTGAAGGCGGTCGAAAAAGCAGCCTGATCGGCATACCCCAGCGCGTATGAGATTTCAGACAGAGTCATGCCATTTGTGATGAAAGTCTGGGCCAGATCACATCTTAGATCGTCCACAATATCGCGATAGCTTGTGCCTTCATCCTTGAGGCGTCGACTGAAGGTTCTGAGGCTCATCCCCAGATCAGCCGCCGCATCTTCGGCTTGCAGGATTGCGCCGGGCAGGGATCGGGTGATCAGACCTTCGACACGGGCGCGGGTCTTGTGCTTGGGGGGTGGTTTTTCGGCCAGCAGACGTTCACCGTATTCCAGCAAATGCTCACGCAGCTTTGGATCATAGGTCGGCACTTTCAATTCCAGCGCAGATAGCGGCAGAATGATCTCGATTTTTTCAGCGTTGAAAACCACCGGGCAGCCTGCCAGCTTTTCGTAGGTTTTGGCGTGGCTTCCAACTTTGTGCTGAAAGCGCATCTCGATCGGGTGCAACTTCACCTGCGTGAGGTTTCTCATCCTGGCCAGCGCAGCGAACAACAGGAATTCCGTGCGCCGATGATAGCGGGCAAAGCTGGCGTCTTTCCAATCGGCCTCAAGGGCCGCGAAGTTGCCGGCAACACGAAAGCTGAGCCCGATGGCCGGATCGATGATGCCATGAAAACGGGACAGGTTTTCCATCACCTGCCTCAAATCGCGTGAGTATTTACTGATATACCCTGTTACGGTCGAGGCCGACGTGACCTCGAGCCCAGTGCGCGCCGCAAATGTGATGTCACCAACGGCGTCACAGGCGTGCCGGATGAACAGGGCCTCTTTATGTGCGCTGTAGACTGCGGCAGGGGGCGCGATATCCTGCTGACACAGCCCGGTCTGTTGCAATACCCGCTGGGATACTTCGCTGTTGCCGGCGTGGCGATCCAGCGCCTGGATCAAAAAATGTAGTCGGTCGATATCTACATCCATCGTGGTACAACACCTTACGTTCTCAAATACATTAACAGTTTATCAGGGAAATCCCTTTGTTGACTTTGGCTTTTGGCAGAAAGGATTTTGCACTTGAGTACTACTTGTTGGCAAGTTCTCGAAAGGTTTTGACCGGAACGCGCATGAAGTGTAGCGCGCGGCTGTCCAAATCAGCTTTGTTGCCGGGTCGGGACCTTCATGGGGATGAGGTCAGAGCCTCGGAGAAATCACCAATCTCTGCTCAGGGCTCCCCGGCACGCTCTTTTTCTGCAAGTGACGCGTTGTTCTGCGACGCCGGGCTTGGGCCTGCTGATCCGCTGTCAAGGCTGGCTCACGCCGGATCACGCTATGTACCAGGCGGGCTGAATTGATCGTGAGGCACCCTGTGCGCGCAGTGAAGTTCGACTAACCTATTCAGAGGTCACAATTTGGAACAAGCAATCAGGGAAGAAATTACCATGAAACAGTCATACACTTTCGCCGCGTTGGCAGCCTTGGCCTTCAGTGTTCCATTGACAGCAGACGCTGCACGGAACGGGTTTCGAACTGAACCCATAAACGCCACGGATTTCGAGGTCATCCCCCGCGGCGACATGCGCGCCGAAGGCTATTGGTGCGCCGCCGCGGATTATGCACGTCGAACCTTGGGATTGGGCTGGACGGACCGGATTTACGTGTTGCGAGGATACGGGCCTAGTGTCACAACCGGTCGCAGAACAGCGGTTCAGTTTTCCATCAAACAACCTCAAACGGTCGATGCACAACCAAGCAGCTTTGTCTCGTTCGGGTTTCAGCCTGGCAACAGTGAATCTGTACAAGGTGCGAATGCACGGTGTAATTATCGACCGTTCTTCAACGACTGACCAACCCGCAGGATAGTCACGATGCAGACCGAGTTCGTTTTGCACACCCATGGACCGGGGCTTTACGAATTCACGTCCGACGTTCTGCAATGGCTTGAACGGGTGGCGAAAGATGGGGTCTTGACCCTGTTCGTTCGCCACACTTCCTGCTCATTGCTGATCCAGGAAAACGCGGACCCCGAAGTTCAAACAGATCTTCAGGCGTTCTTTGAACGGCTGGTTCCACCGTCAGACAACCCCGCCATGTCGTATCTGCGGCACACCTACGAAGGCCCGGACGATATGCCTGCGCATATCAAGGCCGCGCTCTTGCCGGTTTCGTTGACGATCCCGGTGTCGCAGGGACGACCCGTTCTGGGAACATGGCAAGGGATTTACCTGTTTGAACACCGCACTGCGCCGCATCAAAGGAAGGTTGCGGCGTATCTGGCCTGACCCGCTATTTAGCGGTTTGAATTTCCGACTACCCAAACCCTAGCGGCTGCCCTATAGTTGTGGATAAGTAAGCCGCAGCGCTTACAAAAAGAGGCCGAACATGGGACGAGGAGACGGCGGATGCGCTGCCCGTTTTGCGGAAATATCGACACTCAGGTGAAAGATTCACGCCCGGCAGAGGACCACGTGGCAATCCGCCGACGCCGGTTCTGTCCGGCCTGTGGCGGACGGTTCACGACCTACGAACGTGTGCAACTGCGTGATCTGGTTGTCATAAAGACCAATGGTAAACGCGAAGATTTCGATCGCGACAAGCTGGAGCGTTCGATCCGCATCTCGATGCAGAAACGCCCCGTTGATCCCGAACGGATCGATCAGATGATTTCGGGCATCGTGCGCCGTCTGGAAAGCATGGGCGACACGGATATCCCGTCCAACAAGATCGGTGAGATCGTTATGGAAGCTCTGGCGCGGATCGACACTGTCGCCTATGTTCGCTTTGCGAGTGTGTACAAGAATTTCCAGGCGGCCGATGATTTCGAGGAGTTCGTCCACGAACTGCGCCCGCCGCAGCCTTCGACTGACGAGTGAACGAAACAGATAAGCGATTCATGGCGCTTGCCCTGTCTTTGGGGCGGCGCGGTCAGGGGACGTGCTGGCCGAACCCCGCCGTGGGGTGTGTCATTGTTCGTGATGACCGGATCATTGGGCGGGGCTGGACGCAACCGGGTGGCCGCCCTCATGCCGAGACCGAAGCGTTGGCTCAGGCCGGGCAGGGCGCACGTGGTGCGACCGCCTATGTAACGCTGGAACCCTGTGCCCATCACGGCAAGACGCCGCCCTGTGCCCAGGCCTTGATTGCGGCAGGGGTATCCCGCGTTGTAGCCGCTGTGGAAGATAGCGATCCGCGCGTGGCCGGGCAGGGTTTTGCCATGTTGCGCGAGGCGGGGATTGAAGTCGTAACCGGCGTTCTTGCGGAACAGGCAGAACGGGATCTGGAAGGCTTCTTCCTCAAGACTGAACAAGGCCGACCTTTTGTGACGCTGAAGATGGCCAGCAGTTTCGACGGGCGCATCGCAACCTCGACAGGGCACAGCCAATGGATCACCGGACCGCAGGCACGTCGTGTGGTCCATGCCATGCGCGCACGTCACGATGCGGTGATGGTCGGGGCAGGGACGGCGCGCGCCGACGACCCCTCGCTGACCGTTCGGGATCTTGGCGTTGAGCATCAGCCTGTCCGCGTCGTGGTGTCCCGCCATATGGACATATCCCTGATGGGTCAGCTGGCGCGCACGGCCTCAAGGATACCTGTCTGGCTCTGCCATGCGCATCACCCGGATGCCGAGCGTGCACAGGCGTGGGAGGGATTGGGGGCAAAGCTGATCCCCTGCGTGTTGAAGGACCATCATATCGATGCAGTGGATCTGCTTCAGCAACTGGGTCAGGCCGGTTTGACCAGCGTCTTCTGCGAAGGCGGAGCTGCGCTTGCGGCCTCGCTGCTGGCCGAAGATCTGGTGGACGAGCTGGTCGGGTTCACTGCCGGTTTAACCATCGGGGCCGAAGGACTGGCCGCGGTCGGGACACTTGGCCTGGAGACGCTGGAGGCCGCGCCGAGGTTCGAATTGATCGAAACGCAGGCGGTCGGCGGGGATGTATTGCACCGTTGGCGCAGAGCGTCGGAATAACGTCAACGCCAAAGATGAGCGTGCGTCGCGAACGCGCCCTGAAGCTTTGACAGAAACCGGTTGAACGGACCGGACGGTGCCGAATACCCCAGCGCCAAACGTTCAACAGCCACTTCGACAGGGCAGGGTTGTCTGGTGATCGGATCGAAATAGCGTGGATAGTCAATCAAGGTGGCGTGTACCAAGCCCATCAGCGACGGCCGTGCACCTCGCCTGACGGGGACGGTATCCAGATCGGTGGTCAGGCCCCATCCCGCATAGAAGGGCGCGCCCAGAGTCGTGACCTTCACCCCGCGCAACAATGCCTCGAACCCCAATAGCGATGTCATCGTCCACACCTCGTCCACCTGCGTCAGCAGCGAGGCAGGGTCAGTTCGGGTCACGACAAGGTCCGCAATTGACTCTGCGTCTATCTGGCCATCCCGCAACCCAGCTTCGACATCAGGGTGCGGTTTGTAGATCAGGATAGCTTCGGGGTTGGCCTCGCGCGCCGTGTTCAGCAGGTCCAGATTGCTGCGCACCGTGTTGGTGCCCAGCAGGATCGAGGCGTCATTTTCAACCTGTCCGGGCACCAGAATTCGGTGCCCATGGGGCAGAACCGGCGCGGATTGGCCCGTGTTGTATTTGCTCAAACCATCGGCCAGCAATCTCTCAATAAGCCGTTCAACGCGCAATTCCTGATCCGGGCGCAAAGTTGCACGCTCGCTGATCAGGTTTTCCAACTGGCTGGGCTTTGTGGGGTCATAGTAGATACCGACTTCGTCGGTTACCAGGGATAGGGGCGGAACAAGCGCCGCCCCAAGTCCGCGGGAACGCAAAAAACCGTCTTCCACACGAACGGCCCCTTCGCTGTCGCGCGCCTGACTGGCCCAGACCATGTGGGGGCGATCCGAGGCATCAGGTTGTGTGGCCGTAAAGCGCAACGTGCCATGCCGCCCGAAAATCTGCTGCATGTGCCTGCGTTTCCACAGGCGCATACCGGCGGCCGTCCAACCGTGCCTGTCCTGCCGCCATGCGCGGGTCTGCGCCTCCAAAATGTCCAGAACCGTTTCCAGTTCGCACAGCTGATCGCGAAAGGGGTCGTACCAGGTCGGGTAAAGCAGCATCGCGGCCGCGAACAGTTGCGCGCGGGTCAGGTTGCGCTGACGGCGCTGGACTGGGAACTCATCCTGCGTCAGGCCCCACCCGGCATAGAACGGTTGACCGAAAACGCGCGGTTTGTGACCGGCCAGGATTGCTTCAAAGCCCAGCTGCGAGGAAACGGTATAAACCGCAACGGCGCCCTCGAGCAGGGGCCAGGGGCTGATGGGCTTGTCAAACCACGTGACCCGGTCTGACAGGTCCTGATCGGTGAAATGCCCCTGACGATGACCTGCCATCGTTTCTGGATGTGTCTTGATCAGAATGCGCGCGCCTGGGTTTTCCTCCTGCGCGACCACAAGCATTTCAAGAAAACGGGCACGATCGGCACCGCTTGCCGAGACGGCGGCATCGCCAACCGTCTGATCGATGACCAGTACATAACCGGGGTCAGGTGCGGCAAGATCGGGGTCAAACGCGGAATACTTGCTGAGGTGCAATTCCCTGACCCGCTCCATCGCGGCACGTGCGCGGTTCAGCAGCGCGGTGTCGTCCAAGGGATCGGTGTTCAGCAGCTTCTCAAGGTCCGAAGGTGCGGCTGCATCGAAATGCGGGCCCGAACGGTCCAGCAAAAGACCCAAGGGCGGTTCACCGGCGCGCCCCGGGTGCAGAGACCTGAGAAAGGCATCCTCGACCCGCAGAACCGGGGCGCGGTGTTTTTCGGCGATGCGCAGGCCCCGATACGCGGTCGGGCTGTTGCCCCAAATGCCCACGCAATCGCCATCCTTGGGAAGACCCAGACGAATGTCATATCCGGCAAGCGTCAGAATCCGTCTCAGGCGTTTTTGCGTAAGAAACCCGCCGTTGTAGACGAACAGCCGGGTGCGCTCGGCCCCGGCTGCGCTGTCCGGATCGGCTACCATGCATCAGTTGCCGGTCAGCGTGGCGACGTTTGCGATGGGGGTCAGGCCACCAGCGATCAGCGAGATCGATTTGCTCCACTGTGCATAGGGTGCTTCGGTCACATAAATCGTATCATCGTCGCGGATCACGAAATCCCGCGCGATGAACAGGCCGTTGGGGGCCGTCAGGTTCAGCAGGTAGATCATGCGTTGATCCCCCTTCAAGTCGGCGCGTCCCGTGATGCTGCGCGCGATGTCCTGACGCTCTTTCCGCAGAATGAAAATGCCGGTTGGATCAGAGGACAGTGTTAGCAGACCACCGACCTGAGCCAAAGCTTCCAAGGCGGTAAGGTCCTGACTGTCAAAGGCCACGCGAGACTGACCCCCGGTCGCGCCGAGAGCGATGTAAGATCTGCTGTCTTCTTCCACCAAGATGCGGTCGCCGCCACGCAAAGCGACGTCCAGTTTTGGGTTGCGGAACAGATCTTCGTACCAGACGGTGCCCTTTTGATCCCCCCGGATCAGCGTCACCAACGCGATATCTGACGCTACTGAGACCCCGCCCGCCTTGGACAGCATGCCAAGCAAGGAACGGGTTGGGCGTTCGATCGGATAGATGCCGGGGGTTGCGACTGTACCCGTCAGCGAGACGGTGGAACCGTCACCCGCAACACGCCGCACTTCGATCTGTGGGTCGGGTGTCTGTTCCCGCAGCTTGTTCGTGATCAAAACGCGAAGCTGTTCGGGCGTGTTGCCCGCGGCCCGAATCCGACCCGCATAGGGGACGAAAATGAAACCATCGCTGTCGACCTGAACTTCATCCAGAATGGTCGCCGCACCGGTTTCGCCGGACAGCAACCCGTCGTCCACGTTTTCCCATATGGTCAGGCCCAGCACGTCACCGGGGCGGACAGTGTCGGCGGTCAAGGCCTGGGCGCTGCTGAACGAGGACGAAAAGCCAAACTGAGGCACGGCGGATGTAAGGCGTGTCACGCGGTCATCGACTTCGACGACAAACGCGTTGCCGCCATTCTGGACTGCACCCGCCAGAATTTCGGTCTTGTTCGGCCCGGATTTCGGAAGTTGGCAGGCCGCCATCAAGCCGATTGCGGCCACAAGGGAAACCCCCCGCATCCATCGCTTAGGAGAGAATTGCACTGCCGGATATCCTCAGTCTTTTGTTGTTGCGGGAAGATTAGCCGGTAAGCAGCACAACTTCCAGTCACAGGGCGACCGAATTACTCGACGATTTTCAACTGTGGCGTCGGTGCCTCTTTCTTGTTCAGAAGGGCCTGATAAGGGTCACTGCTGCTGAGCATCATGTCCACGGCGCGGCGCAGCAACTGCCGCCTGCCGCGCCGGGAATAAAACCCGCCCGGAACCTGGCTGGTTTCCAGCAGGAATTGCCGGTAACAGCGATAGGCGTCGACATCCGGCGCGTCTGGTTCAGCAAAAAATGCGGCGATCGACTGCTGTGATACGAAGTCGGTCTTGTCATAAACCGAACGTCCGAAAATACGCAGCGGAATACCCCGCCACAAGACCTGCTGCCCCGCAGTGGAATTCACGGTGACGGCCGAATTTGCCTCATCCAGCAAACCTGCCAGTTTTCCGCCTGGGACATAGTGAACACGGTTCTGCACCCCGTGTTTCCTGGCAATCTCCATGGCGCGCAGGTGCAATGGTTCACGGTGGTTTTCCAAAGGGTGCTCTTTCACGACCAGCCTGTGATGTGCCGGTGCGCCTTGCGCGAATCCTGCGATGACCAGTTCCAGAAAATCGGACATGCAGGAGAATTCGGAATGGGCCTGAACCGAACTGTCATGCCCCAGTTGCAGCAACACGAGGTGATAGGGGAAGCCCCCCCATCTGACGCGCGCCGTGGCAATGCCGCGTTGCAGGCGATGAACAGGCATCAGCATCAGACGTTTGAAATACAACCGGAATTCCTGTGAAACCGACAGATCACGATGAGGCCGGAAATTGCGGTATCTCTTGTTCAGGAACATGACGAACCAATGATAGAGGGCACCGTAGAATATGTGTTGCCGCATATCCCCCCAATGCGACGGTGGCGGGGGCGTTTTGCTGTCCGACCGGGCCAGAGCCTGCCGCATCTGGTCGACATCCAGTGACATCAGGCGCGAATGCCCGTTTGACCCGTCCCGCTCGTACGTGACCCACCAGGGCCGCAGGTAGCCTTCTTCGAAAACGTGAACTGTCAGCCCTTGAGACTTCGCAATCTCAACTGCGCGGGCGTGGACCGGTCTCGTGTCGCCATAAAGAACGATATCCGTGACGCCTTTGTCGGCAATCAACCTGTTCAATGTCTCGGGCCAATCGCCGGGCGTGTTCCGGAATGCGATGAAACTTGCCTTGTCGAACCAGAACGCCTGATCCCCCGCATTGAACCCAACCCGCCAGACCTGTGCCCCCGTGGCGCGCAACATCTGCCCGAGTGTCGAGAAAAACGGCCCGTGAGGTCCCTGAAGAAACAGGAAGACCCGTTTGTCTGAGCCTGAAGGCATTTGCGGCATCTGGACTGCTCTTTTTTTGGTTTTGTTGCCGAAACTATGCCCGTTTGGGCCTTGTACGGCAAGGCGGGGCTTGCCCGCGCGGCCCATTGGGCTTACCTCGACGGTGAAAAGCAGGCACAGGTTATGAACTGAGGGTTAACGGAATGTTCACAGGGATCGTCACCGACATCGGCACCGTCACCGAGCTGGAACAGCAGGGGGATCTGCGCGCCCGGATCAAGACGGCCTATGACACGGCCGGTATCGATATCGGAGCCTCGATTGCCAGTGATGGTGTGTGCCTGACGGTGATCGCGCTGGGCGACGATTGGTATGATGTTCAGATCAGCGCCGAGACGGTTTCGAAGACCAATCTTGATACCTGGGCCGTCGGCAAACGTGTCAATCTGGAGCGAGCGCTGAAAGTCGGTGATGAACTGGGCGGTCACATCGTTTCGGGTCATGTGGATGGCGTGGCCGATGTGGTCGCGGTCGAAGATGAAGGCGACAGCACACGTGTCACCTTGCGTGCACCGAAGGAACTGGCGCGGTTCATAGCGCCCAAAGGGTCGGTTGCGCTGAACGGGACATCGCTGACGGTCAATGACGTGAATGATTGCGAGTTTGGCATCAATTTCATCCCTCACACCAAGGAAGTCACGACATGGGGCGATGTCGGTGTGGGCGATCGCGTCAATCTTGAGATCGATACACTGGCCCGGTACGTCGCGCGCCTGGCCGAGATGTCCTGATACGTCGCGTCGGAAAACCCCAGCGCCGTTTGTGGACTGGTCTTTGCGCCCTCAGTGGTCTATTCCGCCGAGCAAACCTGCCATGTGAAAGGCTGCCCCATGAGCTTTGAAACCCCCGGACCGGTCGAGGCCCAGTTGCGTGACGCGATCAGCCCGATCGAAGAAATCATCGAAGAGGCGCGCGCCGGCCGGATGTACATTCTGGTCGATCACGAAGATCGCGAGAACGAAGGCGATCTGGTGATCCCGGCGGAGTTTGCGGATGCCGAGGCGATCAACTTCATGGCGACCCACGGGCGCGGCCTGATCTGTCTGCCGATGACGGCGGAACGGATAGATGCGCTGGGCCTGCCGATGATGGCCGTGAACAACTCATCCCGCCACGAGACGGCCTTTACGGTTTCGATTGAGGCGCGCGAAGGTGTCAGCACCGGGATTTCAGCCGCCGACCGGGCGCTGACCGTGGCGACCGCAATCAACGAACAGAACACGATGGCGCATATCGCCACCCCGGGCCATGTCTTCCCGTTGCGGGCAAAGCGGGGCGGGGTGCTGGTGCGCGCAGGCCATACCGAGGCCGCCGTGGATATCTCGCGTCTTGCCGGGCTGAACCCGTCAGGCGTGATCTGCGAGATCATGAATGAAGACGGAACCATGGCGCGCCTGCCGGATCTGGTCGAGTTCGCCAAAAACCACAACATGAAAATCGGCACGATCAGCGATCTGATCAGCTATCGGTCGCGCAATGACAATCTGGTTGTCGAGACTTCTCGTCAAACAGTCACCTCGGAATACGGCGGTGAGTGGGAAATGCGGATTTTCACCGATCAGACCCACGGCATTGAACATGTTGTCATGATCAAAGGCGACATCACCACGCCCGAGCCCGTTCTGACGCGCACGCACGCCCTGCATGAAGCGCCGGATATCCTGGGGCTTGGTCCGAAATCATCCCGCGAGTTGCCGCGCGCGATGGAAAAGATCGCCGAAGAGGGCCGCGGAGTGGTCTGCCTGTTCCGCCAGCCGCGCAACTCGTTGTATGCGGTCGAGGATGAAGGCCCGCGCACCATCAAGCAAACCGGTCTTGGGGCGCAGATCCTGTCCAAGATGGGGATTCAGGAACTGGTGCTTCTGACCGACTCTCCTGAAACGGTGTATCTTGGGCTGGACGCGTTTGGCCTGTCAATCGTCGGCACCCGCTCGATTCTGAAGGAAGACTGAACATGGCTGAACAAGACAAACACGGAATTCTGCCGACACCCAGCTTCGACAAGCCGGTGAAACTGCTGATCGTGGCCGCTCCGTTCTACCGCTCGATCGCCGACAACCTGATTGCGGGTGCCACGGCCGAGATCGAAGCGGCTGGCGGCACCTGCGAAGTGGTCGAAGTGCCCGGCGCGCTGGAAATTCCCACGGCCATCGCCATGGCCGACCGACAGTGCAACTTTGACGGCTATGTCGCGCTTGGCTGCGTCATCCGCGGTGAGACCACGCATTACGAAACCGTCTGCAACGACTCCAGCCGCGCGATCCAGCTGCTGGGCCTACAGGGGCTGTGCATCGGCAACGGCATCCTGACGGTCGAGAATGACGAGCAGGCCGAAGTCCGCGCCGATCCGGAAAAGATGAATAAAGGGGGTGGCGCGGCCGCTGCGGCCTTGCATCTGATCGCGCTCAGCCGTAAGTGGGGCGCTTCGAAAAAGGGCGTCGGATTCAAGCCGCCGTCCGAGTCCATCCTGGTGGCGGGCGACAGCAACGGATCAACGACAACATGACCCAGACAGACACGCCGAAACCGGCAAACCGGAAACGCCTGATGAAATCCGCAGCGCGGCTTTATGCCGTGCAGGCGCTGTTCCAGATGGAGCAGTCGGGCCAGACGACCGAGCAGGTGGTCAACGAGTTTCTGGACCACCGGTTCGGCGCGGTCTACGAGGGCGACGAGATGCTTGAGGGCGACAGCACGCTGTTCCGCAAGCTGGTGGATGACGCCGTGAACTATCAGGCGCCGATCGACCAGATGACCGACCGCGCGCTGGTGGCGAAATGGCCGATCGCGCGCATCGACCCGACCCTGCGCGCGCTGTTTCGCGCGGCGGGTGCGGAACTGACCCAAAGCGGCACACCGCCCAAAGTGGTGATCACCGAGTTTGTCGATGTGGCACGTGCCTTTTTTCCAGAAGGTAAAGAACCCAAATTCGTCAATGCCGTGCTGGATCACATGGCGCGCGAGGCGCAGCCCGAGGCGTTCTGACACGTTTACCTGAACCAGACATGCGCTAGCATTGTTGTCGAAGCGCAAGGAGGTTCGCCATGCCCAAACTGATCCGCCTGTATATCACGCAAGTCGCCTGGGGTTTTGTCATTTCGGCCGTGTTTGTCGGGGTGCTCTTGGCGCTGAACGTCGCGAACCTTCGGCATCTGATCTCCGGGTCGGAAATCGGGCTGATCGCGTTGGTGATGATCTGGTTCATGAACGGCATCGTCTTTGCCGGCGTTCAGTTCGCGTACAAGATCATGAGCATGGCGGAAAAGCCGCAGGGGCCGCGTCGGGGAACACCGGTCGCACACAGCTTCGAGCCGGCAACCGTGAAACAGGAAGCCCACGCAGGGCGCTGATATTTCAGAGAAAGTGCGGCGGGACCACCAGTCAACCGTGCGGTTTGATTCCCGAGGACCTGTATGTACAGGTGGGCGCCGGGTAATCAGGCCAAGACCTGAACAGAGCCAGCCCCCTCGGAATTGCTTAAGGCCACCAGAATGCTACCTGTCACAAGAAGGGCAGAACCCGCCACGCGCTTAAGTAGGGTGTCTGACGGGTTCGCGCAAGAGGTCAGGCGTCAACAGTTTCGTGCAATGACACACGCAACTTGCCGAAATGTTCATCCCACCCTTTGTCCAGAGCCAGGATCAGATCAAATGCTGCGACGCCTTGCGGTAATCCTTCGTGCACAAGCTCAAGACGTGTGCCGCCCAAGACCGGTTCCAATGTCCATTTGACCACGCTTACAGCGTCCCCCATCGGTTTGACGGTAAAGGTGTGTTCAAGATATTTGGGGGGGCGGGCGATACGGACCTCTCCCCAGATCAGTAAGTCGCCGCTTGTCGTGCCGAACATCTCAAGCTTCTGACCTTCTGCCAGTGTTCTTTCCGGTTTGTGGAACCATTCCGCCAGATGGTCAGGTTCTGTCAGATAAGCCCAAACGGTTTCCGGTTCCGCCCTGAGGAAAATCGATTTCTTCAATACGGCATCAGTCATTTTGTTTCCTTTCAATAGCTTCCTTGAGAGAGTTGAGGCGATCATCCCAGAACTGGTCAAAATAGCTGAGCCAGTCGAGCACCGGGGCCATACCCTGTGGTTCAAGTCGATTGATGCGTTCCCGGCCGCGCGCTTCGACTGTGATCAACCCACCGTCGGACAGAATCGTCAGGTGTTTTTTGACCGCAGCCCGAGTTATGTCGAACCGGTCCGTCAACTGCCCGATCGTCATGTCCTGTGACGAGAGCAGTCGCACGATGTTCCGGCGTGTGGGATCGGCCAGCGCGCGAAACGCGTTTTGAGTTTGGTTCTCCATAAGCAACCTCAGGAATAGTACCGTTTGGTACTATATTAATGCGATACCAAAAGGTACTATGTCAAGACGCAAAGGTGCTTTACTTTTGTTCGCTAATTGTTCACATTTTCGGCTATGACTTTGGATCTGCAACCTGGACAGAGACTGGCACGTGGCGTCGCTCGGCATCTTGCGGCGCATGGCTTTGTTTCCGTAGAAGAATTTGTGCCTGCGCGCGGGTTGCGCGTGGACGTGATGGGGCTGGGGCCAAAGGGTGAGTTGTGGGTGATTGAGTGCAAATCCAGCCGTGCCGATTATCAGTCGGATTCGAAATGGCAGGGCTATTTGGAATGGTGTGACCGATTCTTCTGGGCCGTCGATACAGAATTCCCGACCGATCTGTTGCCTGATGAAACAGGCCTGATCATCGCCGATGCCTATGATGCGGAAATCGTGCGTATGGCGCCCGAGGACAAAATCGCACCGGCGCGGCGCAAGAAGATGATCCAGAAATTTGCAACGGATGCCGCGCGCCGTTTACACGCGCTTCGGGATCCCAGGCTGTAAGGTCAGCCTTTGACCGCAAGGGCGGCTTGTACCGCAGCGCGAATTTCGTCGGCGATTTCTTCTGCTTCTTCCGGGTCAAAATCCATCGGTATTTCGATGCCGTCAGCTTCGATGAACAGGCGGACCATACCCTGATCGGTCGGACCGATTTGCAGGTTTGCCTGAATGTCGCGTTCGGTATTGATGCCCATCTGTGCCTCCGAGACTGAGCGTTCCTGCTAGCGCGCACGGGGTTGAGAATCAAGTCACCTTTGCGGTCAGATGAGATATGGAAGACGCCGTTCTCAGACCCTTTCACCCCGATGACGCCGGGTGGCTGGTTGAACAGCACGGTCTGCTTTATGCGCGCGACGAAGGGTTTGATGACAGCTTTGCGCCCTTGGTGGCCAGCATCCTTGACGACTTCATCGCCAACAGTGACCCCGAGCTTGAAAGAGGCTGGATCGCCGAGCAGGACGGGCAGCGTCTGGGCAGTATTTTCTGCGTTGCTGTTGACCGGAATACCGCCAAGTTGCGGCTGTTTCTGCTTGTCCCGAAAGCACGAGGGCTGGGGCTGGGAAAGCGCCTGTTGCAAGCATGCACTGCCTTCGCACGCGGGGCAGGATACAAAGAAATGGTTCTGTGGACGCACGAAAGCCATACTGCCGCCTGCGCACTTTACAAGGCGTCCGGCTGGGAATTGACAGACAGCAAAGCGGTGCATTCCTTCGGTGTCGACCTTGTCGAACAAAGCTGGAAATTTCGGCTTTAATCCTCTTGCATTCCGCGGGCGTGTTCGGTACATCGCCCCTCACGAGTGCCGCCTTAGCTCAGTTGGTTAGAGCGCTGGATTGTGGATCCAGAGGTCCCCTGTTCAAGCCAGGGAGGCGGTACCACTTCTCCCCTTTTGAATGTGCTAAAAAACGTGTGGGCGCGCGGTGATTGGCGTTGATTTGGTTTGGTGTCCAGACGTGACTGGCGCGCCGAAACTCAGCGCGCCAGGTTCAATTTGAACCGCATTTTGGCCCGTTTTGCGACCGGTAGGTGCCGGTTCAGGCGTTTGTTTATCAGGCCAAAGCCCCCGACGATTACCAGCGTCAGCAGGATGAAATAGAACGCCAGTATCGGGTATGGGATGAACGGGTTGAACGTCTTGTCCGCAAAGTAACTGGCGTAATACAGGGCGTCTCCGCGTTGCTGCCAGGCCGGGAAGGCTGAAAAGAAGACCAGCGTTGTCGCGTGGAAAAGAAAGATTGCTTCGTTTGTGTAGGCAGGCCAGGCAAGCCGCAACATGGTGGGCCAGACGATCCGGCGAAAACGGGCCCAGCCTGACATGCCATAGGCATCTGCGGCTTCGATATCGCCCTTGGGAATGGACCTTAGCGCTCCGTAAAAGATCTCGCCTGAATAGGCGGCAGTGTTGAGGAACAGCACGATCAGCGCCCCCAGCCAGGCCGAGGTGAAGGCGTCGAACATCGGGTTGGATTTCTTCAGCGACAGGAACAGGAAATAAGCGAAGAAAAACTGGATAAACAAGGGCGAGCCGCGAAACAGGAAAATGAACCATTCCGAAGGCTTGCGAAGCCATTTGTTTGCTGACGCCTTGCCGACGGCCAGGGCCGTGGCCAGAAAGAAGCCGGTCGCCAGCGCCACGATCCCGAAATAGACATTCCAGATCATCCCCGACCCGATCAGCGTGAACTGTTCGCACAGGGTGAAGTCACTTTTGGGCAGTAGCCGCTCGCCGAGACCCACGGACCGAAGGCCGTAATCTTGAATCGTCTGCAAGCAGCTCATGCCGTGGTCTCCTTGCGCAGAAGCTCGCCGCCGGACGTGGCCTGCCCGTGGGATAGTTTCCGCATCAGCTTTTCAAGCCCAAGTTCAGACACGCGCGTCATGCCGAGGTAGAAGACAAGCAGGAACAGGAAGTACCACATGCGCCAGTCGCCATGCGGATACTGGGTGAACTTGGACGTCTTGGTGCCGCCAAGTTCGCGGGCCCAATATACGATGTCTTCGATCCCCAGCAGGAACAGCAGCGGAGTAGCCTTGATGAGAACCATCCAAAGATTCGACAGGCCGGGCAGGGCATAAACCCACATCTGCGGCACAAGGATGCGCCAGAAGGTCTGACGACGGGACATGCCATATGCTTCGGCGGTTTCAAGCTGCGCGTGGGGCACGGCGCGCATTCCACCAAACAGAACGTTTGCCGCAAACGCCCCGAAAACAATCGAGAAGGTAACGACGGCCAGGAAGAAGCCATAGGTTTCATGCACCCATTCCGGTGCAGTCCCCAATGG
The DNA here is from genome assembly GCF_013110575.1 of Ruegeria sp. HKCCD7559. Lineage (NCBI taxonomy): Bacteria > Pseudomonadati > Pseudomonadota > Alphaproteobacteria > Rhodobacterales > Roseobacteraceae > Ruegeria > Ruegeria sp. HKCCD7559. The sequence continues at coordinate 1,475,382 of NZ_WVQU01000001.1, read as the reverse complement.
CAGCTTGGCCGCCTGACAGACGATAAAGTCATTTCCCTGCCGGATCGGGTCGGTCCATTCGGGGCACAATATCTTGTGCCGCGTCCATTCGAACGCCTGATCCAACGCTATCACGAAAAACAGGAAGAAAGCGATGTCCGGGACACCGCGCACGATGGCAATATACCCTTTGCCCAGCCAGCTCAGGGGCGGGAAATGTGATCGGGCGGCCATTGCGCCAACAAAACCAAACGCCAATGCGACCGGCGCGGTCACCGCCAGCAATCCCAACACCTTGAGGAACGACAGGTAGAAGGACCAGTGCACGCCGTTGGTCAGGTAGCAGGAGAACCAGCGGAATGTTCCGAGCGTGTCAGGGTCAGCGCAATAGGAAAACATGAAGCGTCTTTCGAACGTCATACCCGGTTATTCCACCGGGCAGGGTTCGGCGCGATGGACGCGCCGAACCGCTTGATACGGATTAGTTTGTAACGACCGAACCGTCAGCGTTGTAGGTCGGAACGCCTTCGCCGAACCACTTGATGATCAGTTCATTCAACGAACCGTCCGCTTTCATCGATGTGATCGCCTCATCAAACTTTCCACGCAGTTCGCCATCCGATTCACGGATGCCCAGCCCGATGCCACCGCCCAGCGGCACGTCATCACCCACGAAGACCAGCTCTCCGGCGGATTCCTCGACGATCGGCACCAGGAAGTCCTTGTCGGCAAACACGGCATCGGCTTCACCGTTGCGCACGGCTGCGATGGTTTCTTCCGGAGTTGCAAACTCGACTAGTGTCGCGCCCGACTCGGCTACGTGGCCTGCCTGAATGGTGGCGGTCTGTGCGGCAACGACGCCGGTGGAGACATCAACATCCTCGGACGCACCGACATAGGCCGAAGCCGCAGGCGGGAAGTAGTTCTGGGTGAAGTCGATGACTTCGTCACGTTCGTCGGTGATCGACATGCCTGCGATGATGGTGTCGTAGTTGCCCGAGACCAGGTTCGGAATGATCGAATCCCAGTCGTTCTTGACCCATTCACATTCCAGATTTGCGCGCTTGCACAGTTCGTCGCCGACTTCACGCTCGAAGCCGTCGATTTCGCCCGCATCATTGATGAAGTTGTACGGAGGGTAGGCGCCCTCGGTCCCCATGCGGACCGTGTCGGCCATGGCGATACCGGCGGTCAGGGCCAGTGCGGCAGTGGACAGAATCAGATTTTTCATTGGTTGCTCCCCAGTTTGGTTCTGTTTTTGAAGTTAAGCCGCCTGAGTGGCGGAGAGAAAACCCCGAAGCCGTACGGATTCAGGAGATGTGAAGATATCTTCCGGCGTGCCTTCTTCCTCGATCAGGCCCTGGTGCAGGAACACCACGTGGCTTGAAATGTCGGCGGCCATTTTCATGTCATGCGTTACGATGATCATGGTGCGCCCTTCGGCGGCCAGGTCCTTGATCACCTTTATCACTTCCTGTTCCAGTTCAGGGTCCAAAGCCGAAGTCGGTTCATCAAACAGCAGGGCTTCGGGTTCCATGCACAGGCCGCGGGCGATGGCGGCGCGTTGTTGCTGCCCGCCCGACAATTGCGCCGGATAGGCGTCGCATTTGTCGCCGATGCCAACTTTGTCCAGATACTTGCGCGCGCTGTCTTCAACCTCGGCCCTGTCGCGCCCCAGAACGGTCACTGGGGCCTCCATCACATTTTGCAGGATGGTCATATGAGCCCAAAGATTGAACTGTTGAAACACCATCGACAGGTTGGTGCGTATGCGCAGAACCTGTTTGGAGTCGGCGGGGCGGCGCCCGTACTTTTCCCCGGACCATTTGACAGGCTCACCCTTGAAAAGGATTTCTCCTTGCTGGCTGTCCTCCAAAAGGTTGCAGCACCGCAAAAGCGTCGATTTGCCGGATCCAGACGACCCAATCAGTGATACCACGTCACCGCGATGTGCCGTGATATCGACCCCCTTCAACACCTCTAGATTTCCGAAGCTTTTGTGAAGGTCTTTGATTTCGATGACGGGGGCAGTTTCTGTCACGGGCAGTCCAGTGGTTGGTGGTGTTGGTGCGGTACTAGGACCGAAAAAAAAGGTCAATGCAATGCGCAAATGACAGAATCAAGCGGAGAAACATCCAAACTGGCCAAAATCAGTCGTCAAATTGGGCAGTCGCTGATCCGCTATCTTTGGGAGAAGGCGGAGTGGGGACCGCCAGGTAGTGCGCCGCGGGAATATCGATCAACCCGCGTATATGCAGAAATTGTTGGTCGTCGTCGCACAGCTGGTCAATTGCGGCCCGAACAGCGCCTGCAATGACCTGCGGATTCTGACTCATCGATGTGATGTAAGGAAGGGTCGGAGTCGGAGTCGTTGTTGCCAGTTCGCGCAGTTTGGTTCCCAAATTGCTATGTTGTTGCAGCATCAGCCACGTCAACATGTCCAGCGCGGCAAAGTCCGCTTTGCCACCTGCGACGGCTTGGGCAGACAGCGCATGCCCGCCGGTTTCCAACAGTCCGGCGGGGTGCAGGTTTGCCTGGATCATATGTGTGATCGGGGCTGCCCAGCCGGATTGGGACAAGCCCTCATTATACGCGAAAACCCCTGTGCTCAGCCCCGCCAGATCCCGGTCGTCGTCATTCCGTGCCACAAAGACCGAGCAATAGTATCCGGGGGGACATCCAGGCAGGTCATAGTCCGGAGTGCCAACCAGTTGCACGTGACCATGCAATCGGGTTCGAAACGGCATGCCGCAGGTTTGTGCCAGAATCAGGTTTGGGTCCTGCCAGACCGCCCATTCGTCTTTATCGCGGGTAAGGGTTTGGGGGCCTGACTCAAGTTGCGCGCGAATCAAGCTCCAGAACCTGTCATTGGCGGCTTGCAGGGGGGGCATGTCATACATGCCCAGCATGGCAATCACGATTTTGCAGCCTTTTGCCGTGCCAAAGCGGAATCCACGTCACTTACGCCCAGAAGACTGACCACCAGACGCAGCAGCGAATCTTCCTCGCTGGTGCGGTGCCCATCGGCCAATGCCACGGACCACAGCGCCTGAACGACCGCAAGCCGATCTTCATAGGCAACCGCCTCTTTGATGGCTCGGGTAAAGCGGACGGTGTCCGGGGCCTCGGCCTCAAGATCTTCGGCGCGGGCACGCAGGGCGGCGCATTCGAACGGGGACAGGCCATAGCGTTGCGCCGAAATTCGGTCGATACGGGCCATTTCGGTATCGGAATAGTCATTGTCGGACCGCGCCAGACGCACCAGCAGGGCCGTAAGGGCCAGGCGGGCATCATCGTCGACAAGAGGATCGGGCTGAGGCTGCGTAAGCCTGGAAAGAAACTCACTGAACATGCGTTAGATATAGCGAGCGTCTAACCCACATCCAAGCGGCTTTGAACGCGTTCACGCGCAGCCTTGCTGTCGTTAAAGCTTAACCCCATGGCAACGCGGGCTTCCTCGACGATTTTCACCTCGCCTTCGTCGGTGTTTCCATCTGCCAGGACAACTTCCCACAGCGCATCCAGAGCGGCCAGGCGTTCCTTCAGATCCGTGGTCTCGCGGATCAGCTTGCCGAAGGTATCGGTATCCGGCGCGGCCGCATGAAGCTTTTCGCAAGTGGCGCGCACCTTGGCTGCTTCGATTGCGTTATGCTGGTAAAGACGGGCCAGGATTTTGTCGATCAGGCGGATCTCTTCCAGCTTGTAGTCCCGATCAGCCTGCGCCACGCGCACCATGAGCGCGCCCAGAGCAAGTTCGGCATCCGGGTCCGGAAGATGTTCATGCTGGGGCGGTCTGAGCGCCTGAAGGAACTTTTTCAACATGGTAAAAGATTATTCCATATTTTGTGGTGCGCCAAGCGTAGTCTACCCGTCATAGCCCTGAATGATCACAAGATCGCCCATCGATACCGGGGCGCGCAGTGCTTTGGCTTTCTGGTATGCTTCGCTTTCGTAACAGGCAAGCGCATCCTCATAGCTGGGAAATTCGATCACAACGGTCCGGGCGCGCGCTGCGCCTTCCTTCACTTCGCGCTTTCCTCCGCGTGTCAGAAAGCGCGCACCATAAGCTTTATAGGGCTCCGCATTTGCAGCAATGTAGGTCTTGTACGTGTCCATGTCGTCCACATCGACATGTGCAACCCAATAGCCTTTCATCAGGCTTGCCTCCTGTTCGGTTTCAAAAGCAGGGTGATGAGAAGTGGCGGCAATTGCAATCCCACAACTTCAGGGTGATCAGTCGCGGTAGTGAATAGCGGCGTGTGCCTGATCTGTTAACCACTTGATCATCTGACGATAAGGAACCGGGCCATAGCTGACGCGCGCCACCCCAAGTTCAGCCAGGCGGAGAGTGCCGGGGGTGCCGGGCAGGGCGATGATGTTGACTGGCAGGTTGGTACGCTCGCACAGATGGCCGATCATCGCCTCGTCTTTCAGCCCCGGAGCAAAAAAACCGCTGGCACCCGCTGCCTCATAGGCCGAAGCACGGGCAATGGCGTCGTTCAGCATGGCCTCATCATGTGTTTTTGCCGGGGCCTTCAGGAAAATGTCAGTTCTTGCGTTGACATAGGCAGGTATGCCCACGTCTTCGCAGGCCGCGCGCATGGCTTCGATACGTTTGGCCTGAACCGCTGTATCGTACAGCCCGTCGCCGCCGATGATCTGATCTTCGAAGTTGAAACCAACCACGCCGCAATCCAGCGCACGCTTGACGTTTTGCGCAATGCCCTGTGGATCTTCGGCATATGCCCCTTCGAAATCCAGTGTCACCGGAAGATCAACCGCTGCAACGATGCGGCGCGCATTGTCCAATGCGGTCTCAAGCGGGATGTTCTGACCGTCGCCAAAACCCTGTGCCATGGCGACAGGTGCGCTGCCTGTGGCAATGGCTTGCGCGCCAGCATCCCGCACCGCGCCGGCACTGCCGGCATCCCAGATGTTGAACAGAATGACGGGGTCGCCCTTTTTGTGAAGGCTGGCAAAGGTCTTCGCGCGTTGGGATTGATCGCTCATCGAGGCTCTCCTGTCGTGGTGTGATCAACAGTTAACCCCATGAGGGCAGACCGAGTAGAGGTTTTTTTGCTCGGCAGCGTCACATTGAAGTGACGGAAACCGCACGGCCCGGTCCACGGCAAGATGGTCCGGGCCATGCTGGTGCATGGGCAAACGGCGGTGCGTGCCTCAGGCTTCTTCTGCCGCGCCGGATACAAATTTTGCGCTGAAGTTGGCCTCACCCAAACGCTTCAACAGGTTCAGCTGAGTGTCCAGCCAGTCCTTGTGGCCTTCTTCTTCCAGCAAGATGCGTTCGAACAGGGTCCTTGACCCGACATCGCCGACCTCGGCGGCCTGCAACGCGGCCTTGGTATAGAAGTCGACCGCCTCGGTTTCATCCTTCAGGTCCGCGGCAAACATGTCTTCCAGAGACCCCGCTGCGACTGGACTTTTCTGAAACGCAAGCTCGGGCACGCCGCCAAGGAACAGGATACGCTCGATGAACGCGTCGGAGTGACCCAATTCTTCCTGCATTTCAGCGCGCATTTTTTCGGCAAGGATGTCCAGCCCCCAGTCCTCCAGCACATGGGCATGCAGCTGGTACTGGTGCGCTGCCGTCAGCTCCATATGAAGCGCTTGCTGGAGGTTGGTAATCGTTGTTGCGTTGCTCATCGGAAATCTCCTGAAACTCTGAACGGCATAGAGCCTGCGAAGCAGAAATTCTGCTTGCACATACAGTTAAGAGATCAGCCCGCACAAAACAACGCGGGGTGACAGTCCGACACAGCCCAGGGTCAGACCAGGCGAGAAGTGTCTTTCGCAGCGCGCACGAAATCGCGGAACAGGGGATGCGGGTCGAACGGTTTGGACTTCAGTTCCGGGTGGTACTGCACGCCGATGAACCATGGGTGATCTGACCATTCTACGATTTCTGGCAGGCGTCCGTCCGGCGACATGCCCGAGAAGTTGAGCCCGGCCTTTTCAAGCTGCTCACGGTACTTGATGTCCACTTCATAGCGGTGACGGTGGCGCTCTTCGATCTGTGTGCCGCCATAAACTTCAGCGACTTTCGATCCTTCTGCCAGCACCGCATTGTAAGCGCCCAGGCGCATGGTGCCGCCCTTGTCGTCACCGACCTTGCGTTCGACCTTGTGATTGCCCTGCACCCATTCCTTCAGATGGTACACGACAGGTTCAAAACGTTTCTTCCCGGCTTCGTGGTCGAATTCTTCCGAACCAGCTTCCTTGATGCCAGCCGCATTTCGGGCGGCCTCGATCACGGCCATCTGCATCCCAAGGCAGATGCCCAGGTAGGGGACTTTTTGCTCGCGCGCATATTGCGCGGCCTTGATTTTGCCCTCTGTGCCGCGTTCGCCAAAGCCTCCGGGGACGAGGATGGCGTGGAAACCCTCAAGATGGGGGGCGACGTCTTCGTTGTCGAACACCTCGGCGTCAACCCATTCGACCTTGACCTTGACCCGGTTGGCCATGCCGCCATGGGTCAGCGCCTCGGCAATCGATTTATAGGCGTCTTCAAGCTGCGTATACTTGCCTACGATGGCGACCTTCACTTCGCCCTCGGCGTTGTGGATGCGGTCGCTGACGTCTTCCCATTTTGCCAGATCGGGTTTGGGCGCTGGGCTGATCTGGAACGCGTCCAGAACGGCCTGATCCAGACCTTCGCGGTGATAGGCCAGCGGCGCGTCATAGATGGTGCTCAGGTCCTGCGCTGCGATCACGCTGTCGGGGCGCACGTTACAGAACAGCGCCAGTTTCTCGCGCTCCTTGGTCGGGATCGGACCTTCAGAGCGACAGACCAGAATATCCGGCGCCAGACCGATCGAGCGCAGTTCCTTCACCGAGTGCTGAGTCGGTTTGGTTTTCAGCTCGCCCGAGGCCTTGATATAAGGCAGCAGCGTCAGGTGCATGAAGATGCACTGCCCGCGCGGCTTGTCCTGACTGAACTGGCGGATCGCCTCGAAAAACGGTAGGCCCTCAATATCGCCCACGGTGCCACCGATTTCGCACAGCATGAAATCAACCTCATCCTCGCCGATGGCGATGAAATCCTTGATCTCGTTGGTGACGTGCGGGATCACCTGAATGGTCTTACCCAGATAGTCCCCGCGGCGTTCCTTTTCGAGCACGTTGGAATAGATCCGCCCCGAACTGACCGAGTCGGTCTTGCGCGCGGCCACGCCGGTGAATCGTTCGTAATGGCCCAGGTCCAGATCGGTTTCGGCCCCGTCATCGGTGACGAACACTTCGCCATGTTCAAACGGAGACATCGTGCCGGGATCGACGTTCAGATAGGGGTCCAGCTTGCGCAGCCGCACCGAATATCCCCGGGCTTGCAAAAGCGCGCCCAACGCCGCCGAAGCCAGTCCTTTGCCCAAGGACGAAACCACACCACCAGTGATGAAAATAAATCGCGCCATAGTTTTTCGGCTGCTCCCGTGAGACGTCAAAATCAGCTGCCCGACGGTTTCGAAAAACCGCTGCATCACGGGACTTCACGTATAAAGGATTCGCGCCAAAAGCGCAAGAGAACCGCAAGATGCTGTTGCAGTCCTCTTCCATGTTTCTAGGTTTTGTAGGTCAGTCGGCCTGCGGGATCAGCGGCGCGTTGTCGCCCTGTGCAGGCGGCAGAAGGTCATCCGCCGACGGAATTGCCGGAGTATTTTCTTCGTTTGAAGCCGGAGCCGGCACGCCCAAACGGTCGATCACCGAGCTGCCCGAAGATTTCTGCGCCGCCAGAATGGTCAGCGTGATCGAGGTCACGATGAAGCAAGCGGCAAGGATCCAGGTCAGTTTGCCCAAAGCGGTCGCTGCTGCACGGCCTGTCATGGCTCCGCCACCACCGCCACCCATGCCAAGGCCACCGCCTTCGGACCGCTGCATCAGAACAACGGCAATCAAGCCTAGGGCCAAAAGAAGGTGGATGATGAGAACGACGTTTTCCATGGTGTTCCTGTACAGCGTGGCGTGTATCGCGTGGTATCTATGCAAGTTTGCCAGCGGGGGCAAGTAAGGAGTTCGCATCACCGCACGTGATATGTCATATCACGTCAAAGGGACTGGACAGAACGCCGATGCGTGACGCAGGCTGCGGCCCATGCCTCATGACGACCACGACCACCCGCACGCCCTTTTGCCGCCCGAACCCGCGCTGCGCGTCAAAGCGCTGGAAACGATTCTGACCCGCAAGGGCTTGATCGACCCGGCGGCTCTGGACGAAATCATAGACACCTATCAGAACAGGATTGGCCCGCAGAACGGCGCGCGGGTGGTTGCCAAAGCCTGGAGCGACCCAGCTTTCAAGGCCGCTCTGCTGGAAGACGCCACCTCGATGGTCGCGGATCTTGGTTACTATGGACGCCAGGGCGAACACATGGTTGTTGTCGAGAACACGCCAACCCGACACAACATGGTCGTCTGCACCTTGTGCAGCTGCTATCCTTGGCCGTTGCTGGGTATCCCGCCGGGCTGGTACAAATCTGATGCCTACCGTGCCCGAGCGGTGCGTGAACCCCGCAAGGTACTGGCCGAATTCGGCCTCACCCTGCCTGAAGACACTTCGGTGCGGGTGTGGGATTCGACCGCCGAGGTTCGCTATCTCGTTCTGCCGATGCGTCCCGATGGAACTGATGGGATGAGCGAGGAGGCGCTTGCCGCACTTGTGACACGTGACAGCATGATCGGCACGGGTTTGCCGAAGGCCCCTTCATGACCCGCGTTCACGATATGGGCGGCCGCTTTGGAGATGGTCCGATAAATCCCGAGGCCGAGGACGCGCCGGTTTTTGCCGAAGACTGGCACGCACGGGCGCTGGCAGTGACACTTGCATCCGGCTTTCTGGGGCAGTGGAATATCGACGTATCCCGCCACGCAAGGGAACGGTTGTCGCCAAAGGACTATACCCGGTTTTCATATTACGAGAAATGGATTTCGGGCCTGGCGGACCTGTTGGTAGAACACGGCGTTCTTTCCCTGGATGACCTGCGCAGCGGCGGAGAGGATGGGCCGCATCCGTTGGCAGAACGGATGCTCAAGGCGGACGCCGTGTCAGCCGCTCTGGCCAAAGGTGGACCGGCGGACAGATCTTCGAACGTGGCGGTGCAGTTTTCTGTCGGTCAACAGGTGGTCACGACCCGTCCGGCGGGAAATCGCATTGTGGATGGCGGGCACACGCGCCTGCCGAATTATGCGTCCGGTGCCAGGGGGCGAATACTGCGCCTGCACGGAACCCATGTCCTGCCCGATTCCAATGCTCATGGGCTGGGCGAAGCGCCTGAACCGATCTATGCCGTGGTCTTCCCCGCATCGGAACTTTGGACCAGCCCGGAGCATCCGGATGACGAAGTGGTACTGGATCTCTGGCAAAGCTATCTGGAACCGGCATGAGCGGCTGCAACGAACATTCAGCCCCAGAACCGGTGTTTGCCGAACCCTGGCACGCTCAGGTCTTTGCCGTCACCGTTGCCCTGAACGAGGCCGGGCGGTTCGAATGGGCGGATTGGGCGGCCCGGTTCTCGGACACGTTGAAGCGCCACGGGCTCGCGCGAGAGCTGGACGGCGGCGACGACTATTTCCGTGCATGGCTGGAAACGCTCGAAGGGTTGCTGGCCGAGCAGGGCGTCTCGTCGCCGCAGGAGGTGAAAGGGCTACATAAATCTTGGGAAAAGGCTTATCTGACGACACCTCATGGGCAACCGGTGCATCTGCGTTGATGCCGGGCAGGGGGCTCTGCCCCCGCCGCCCGTTCCGTGCGGCTCCCCCGGGATATTTTCAGCCAGATGAAGCAGGGGATCCGCTTTTCATCTGGCCATAAATATCCCCGCCGGAGGCATCGCGTGTTCGCGCGATTTTCATCTGCGGCGAAATATCGGTTTCCCTGCCGTTTCCGCCCAGCTATATGAGCCGGGTTTGATAACTCAGCGCAAAAGGACCGGATATGGCCAACGTGGTTGTTGTCGGCGCCCAGTGGGGTGACGAAGGAAAAGGCAAGATCGTCGACTGGCTCAGCGAACGGGCGGACGTGATCGCGCGTTTTCAGGGCGGGCATAATGCCGGACATACGCTGGTGATTGATGGCGAAGTTTACAAGCTGCACGCTCTGCCGTCCGGTGTCGTGCGCGGCGGTAAGCTGAGCGTCATCGGCAACGGCGTGGTGTTGGACCCTTGGCATCTGGTCAAGGAAATCGCGACCATCCAGGCACAAGGTGTAGAGATCACCCCCGATACGCTGATGATTGCCGAGAACACCCCGTTGATCCTGCCGATCCACGGTGAATTGGATCGCGCTCGTGAAGAGGCGGCCAGCAAGGGGACCAAGATCGGCACAACAGGTCGTGGGATTGGACCGGCCTATGAAGACAAGGTCGGGCGTCGTTCTGTTCGTGTCGCGGATCTGGCGGATGAAGCCACGCTCGAGGCTCGGGTGGACCGTGCTTTGCAGCACCATGACCCGCTGCGCAAAGGTCTGGGAATCGAACCGGTCGACCGCGACGCGCTGATTGCCCAATTGAAAGAGATCGCGCAGAGCATCCTGCCTTTTGCCGCACCTGTGTGGAAAGTGCTGAACGAAAAGCGCAAAGCCGGAAAACGCATCCTTTTCGAAGGGGCGCAAGGCGCGCTGTTGGACATCGATTTCGGCACCTATCCATTTGTGACCTCGTCCAACGTGATCGCAGGCCAGGCCGCGACAGGGGTGGGGATTGGACCGGGATCGATCGACTTTGTGCTGGGGATTGTAAAAGCCTACACCACCCGTGTCGGTGAAGGCCCATTCCCGACCGAACTTGAGGATGCGGATGGTCAGCGCCTTGGGGAACGCGGGCATGAGTTCGGAACAACGACAGGTCGCAAGCGCCGCTGTGGCTGGTTTGATGCGTGCCTGGTCCGTCAGACCTGCGCGACCAGTGGCGTGAACGGTATCTCATTGACAAAGCTGGATGTTTTGGACGGGTTTGAAACGCTTAAAATCTGCACCGGATATGAGCTGGATGGCCAACGGCTGGACTATCTGCCCACCGCGGCCGATCAACAGGCACGGTGCACCCCCATCTATGAAGAAATGCCGGGCTGGAGCGAATCCACTGAAGGCGCGCGCAGCTGGGCCGAATTGCCCGCCAACGCAATCAAGTATGTGCGCCGGGTGGAAGAGCTGATCGAATGCCCTGTGGCCCTTTTGTCCACCAGCCCGGAGCGGGACGACACCATTCTGGTGACCGACCCGTTTGCAGATTGATGAACAAAGAGCAGAAAACAGGCCTGAGCTACAAAGCGCGCCGGCGCTGGTCGTTGGTTATACTTGTGATCGGCCTGCCACTTTACATTGTGGCGGTGGTGACGGTTTTGAACTGGCTGGAGCGCCCCCCGATATGGGTGGAACTTCTGGTCTATATCGTTCTTGGCATTCTTTGGGCCCTGCCGTTCAAGTTCGTTTTTCGCGGCGTTGGCAAAGAGGACCCGGATCAATCCTGAGCCGGGCTTGGCACTGCAAAAGATTAAGCGGGCAAACGCCGTGCGTGTAAACGCGCGCAATTATACGTGGGTTCTGTGACTTTGCTGAATTGAGCCGGGCTATTGCTCGGACCAAGGCGGCTGGTCGGGCCCGGCACAATGGGCAACGCTGGGTCGTGTTTAACAGCGGGCGTTTGTCTCTGGACGTGCCATAGCAAAAGGGCCGGGGTTCACCCGGCCCTTTTTGTCAATTGGCGCGGCAGTCAGCCGACTGCGCGCTCATCATCAGGACGGAAGCCGATCAGGTCAGAGGCCGCAAAACGGCCGCCGCCGGCTTTTTCGATTTTTCCATCGCGCAGCAGCTGTCCGAAGGAACGCAGGCTTTCTTCGCGATTGAACTCATCCTGCTTCAAAGAACGAACCTTGTTCATCAGTTGCGGGCGCGAGAATTGTTGCTGTCCTTCGATGAAAGACAGGTAGGCCGCAGCCGCTTCAAGCAGGTCCTGAAGCGACTGTGCACCCTGATCTTGTGCGAATTGCGCAAAACCGCCTTCTTCCGACCCGGTTTCTTCTGCCTGAGTGGTCACGCGACGCGGCATCACGGGGCCGTTGGATTCGCTTTGATCGTCCACGCGCTGCTCGGCAACCAGCTTCAACGGAGCCGGAGCGTCTGCTTCCGGGCGTATGCTGGTCACGTTTACTTCGGGGCGGCGCGGGCTGACCGCTGACGCAAGATCAACGCGATACTCATCAACAGGCGAGGTGTTCGGGGCCGGTTGGTCATCACGGTCGGCCTCGGTCGCGGCAACGGCGGTGCGAAGGTGCGAATAGGTTTCTCGCGCGTCGCTGCTGGACGGATCCTCCATATGTTCACCGGTTTTGGCCATCAGTCGCGAGATATCCTGATCAGGATCGGCGTCATCCGTCAGTTTTTGGCTAGAACGGCCTGCCATGTCTTTTTCGATTTCGGAAATCTCGGACAGCAGCTGAATTTCGTCCTCTTCCGACAATACTCCTTGCGCCTGATCGTCTTGCGGCTCGTCACTTGCTTCATCTTCGGATTCGATCGCCACGTCTTCGACGTTGAGGATGTTTGGAACATCCTCCTCGTCGGTATCCTCTTCAAGATCCGAGAACAGGGGCTCAGCAGGAAGCTGCGCGGAGTCGGTTGCGACCTTGATATCTTCATCCCGCAGGTGGTCGGGGGTCAGCTGCACCTGCTGTTCGGAATTGTTTTCGATTTTCGGCTCGGCGGATTCGAAGGCCTGGTTTTCAGATACTGCCGGCGCGTCGTCTTGTACGTCTTCGGCGTCAAGCGCTTGCAGATCCTCGATTTCCGAAGCCTCGGGCCGGGTAGGTTCAGCAAAGTCTTCTTCGTTGAGAGCGCCTGCTTCGAACGCGGCGGCCACGGCGTCCACTGGGGGGGCGGTGTTGGCCAGCAGCGAAGATTCCTCGTCTTCGGAATAGGCAGTGGAGGGGACGTCCGAATGGGAAACAACGGCCCGGATGCGTTGCAGTTTTGCGGCAATGCTGTCGGCCGGCGGAGATGTGGTGGCGTCGACGGCCTCCGCGTCCGTGAACGCGGTCCGCCCCGGGCTTGCTTGGGTATATTCGGGAGGGGGGGTGGTCATGGCATCTGCATTTTGCGCTTGCGGGACCGGTGCGTCAGACGCGACCGGTGCCGGGGCTTCGGTGTTTGGAGCGGCACGCAGCAGAAGCCCGGATTCGTTTTGGCTGGCTTCGACGCGTTGCGATGCGTCGCGGCGTGCGATACGGGTCAGCATTTCGGCGTCTGGTTGTGGAGGCTCTGAGCCGAAGTAACGATCATCCGCGGCAAGATCGCGGAAATATTCGGCAATGGCTTTCATCGTTTCAAAGGAATCGTCGAATCCTTCCAAAGTGCAGGAGAAGGTTCCATATGAAACGGTTAATACCTTGTTATTCTGTACCATCAGACGCACGTCCTTTACAAACTACGAGAGCCCACTTACCCGGAATCGGGAGCACACGAAGGCTCTGAACTTTATGCATGAACCTATCATTTTGTGGTCTTAATGTGTCCAAATCCGGGAAAAATGGCCAATCTTAGGAAAAATGAACCAATTGTACGCTCTGCCGATCCAATCGGGCTGTTTGGGGGTGGTTTTGTAGGTTCCGAGGACCTGAATTTGGTGCTGAACCGCGTCACTTCAGTCGTAGCGGCGGATGGTGGGGCGGCAGTTCTGACAGAATCAGGCCGGATTCCGGACGCGGTCATCGGGGATTTCGATTCGCTGGACAAAGCAACAAAAGCCAAAATCCCGTCTGACCGGCTTTTTGCCATTCGTGAACAGGACAGCACCGATTTCGACAAGGCCTTGCGCAATGTGCAGGCCCCACTGGTTTTGGGGGCCGGTTTTCTGGGCGGACGGCTTGATCATCAGCTTGCTGTTCTGAACGTGCTGGTCAGACGTCAGGAACAGGCCTGCATTCTGCTGGGCGCGCATGAGGTGGTGTTTCACGCGCCTCGCCAAATCCGGCTGCCGGTTTTGCCCGGGGATGTGGTGTCGCTGTTTCCAATGCGCCCTGTGACCGGGCGCAGCACCGGGCTGGAATGGCCCATCGACGGCCTGCGGTTGCAACCGGACGACCGGGTGGGCACCTCTAATCGCGCGCTGTCAGTGGTTGAATTGCAGATGGATGGCCCGGGCCTGTTGGTGATGGTTCCCCGCGCCGCACTCGATCCGCTCATGCAGGTGTTTCTGTCGGGGCAGAGCGAGCGGTGGCCCGTTCGCGAAGAATAACGTACAAACCGGCGGCGACGGTGATCATGATCCCAACCGCTGCCAGTCCGTCAGGCAGGTCGCTGAAGATTGCCCAGCCAATCAGGGTTGCCACCGGGATTTCCAGATATTGCATCGGGGCCAGCGTGGCCGAAGGTGCATAGCGCAGCGACCATGTCATCAGCAGATGCGCGACAGTTCCCAGAATGCCGATAGCGATCAGCAGCCAAAACATGTCGGGGGCGGGCAAGGCGGCTGACAGGTTCCAGATACCAAGCGATGTTCCGATCACAAGGACAGGAACCAGCCCCACAGTGGCCATGACACCAGACACCGCCTGCAAGGAAATCGGATCAGTTTCCTTGGCGATTTGCCGCGTGACCAGCATGAAAAGGGCAAAGACCACGGCAACGATCAACGGCAGCAGGGCAGGTAAGCCCACCTCGGCAAAGCTGGGCTGGATGACCAGAAGTGTGCCGATGAAACCGACGATGCAGGCCACGAGGCGCCGCGCGCCGACCTCTTCGCCCAGAACGTATCTGCCCAGCAGCAACATGATGAACGGCATGACAAAGGCAATGGCGACCGCATCAGCCAGGGGCAGGAACTGCAACGCACTGAACATCGCGGTTATGCCGATGATGTGCAGCAGCGTGCGGATGATTGTCAGGCGCAGGATGCGCCCGTGCATCCGCCAGGGCCGGCCTGTCATCATCACCAGCGGAATGAGAATCAGCGCTTGCACCGCGAACCGGGCTGCAACCAGCAAACCCAACGGTGTCGTTTCGCCCAACAGCTTTGCCATCGCATCCCCCAAGGGTGCAAGCACGCAAAAACCGAGCATCAAAAAGATGCCCAAGACGGGACGATCCTGAGTCATGCGCGCGACGCTATCTGCTTCGCGGCGCGGTGGAAAGGTCGAATGTCAGGCGTCGGGCAGGGGGTGAACCTTTGTGTAATCCGGTCCGGTGCAGGTGGGCAGGTTGTCATCCAGATGCAGCCAGCTCAGTCTTTCCTCATGAGCCACGTGCAATGTGGGCTGCATTGCCTCGGGGGTCTCCAAAGTGGCGACGTATAGATGCAGCACATCCGACATTTTGGCCGAGCGGAACGAGATTGGCGTGCCACAATCCGGGCAAAAGCTGCGCTCGACTCCGGGCGAAGAGTTGAAGCGTTTCGGCTCTTCTCCGATCCAGCGCCAGTGACCGTCACGAACTGCGAAATAGGTTGTCATCGGCGCGGCGCATTGTCGTCGGCAGCTGTCGCAATGACAGGTGACGCAGGACAGGGAAGGAGGGTCGATCTCGTACTTGATGCTGCCGCACAGGCAATGTCCACGCATATCGACCCCCATTTGTTGCGATATCAGCAGTTTGGCACGTTCACGGCCAATCCGCCAAGCGAGGTTTCCTTGTATTTTTCGTGCATGTCATGGCCGGTCTGACGCATCGTCTCGATCACCGCATCCAGCGGCACGAAATGCTCTCCATCCCCGCGAAGGGACAAAGACGCAGCGGACACAGCCTTGATGGCCCCCAGCCCGTTGCGTTCGATACAGGGCACCTGAACCAGCCCTGCGACGGGATCGCAGGTCATGCCCAGATGATGCTCCAACGCGATCTCGGCGGCGTTTTCAACCTGTTCGGGCGTACCGCCCATCACGGCGCAGAGCCCCGCCGCGGCCATGGCTGATGCGCTGCCGACCTCGGCCTGACACCCCGCTTCGGCACCCGAGATGGACGCATTGTATTTGACCAGCCCGCCAATCGCGGCCGCGGTCAGAAGGAAATCTTCGATATGGCTCTCCGAGGCACCGGGAACGTGATCCAGGTAATAGCGCAGCACCGCAGGAAGAACGCCCGCTGCCCCGTTGGTCGGTGCCGTTACGACTTGCCCACCGGCGGCGTTTTCTTCGTTGACCGCCATGGCGTAGACGCTCATCCAGTCGTTGATCGTGTGCGGCGCGGTCAGGTTCATGCCGCGTTCGGCGATCAGCGCGTCATAGATACCCTTTGCCCTGCGTCGCACTTTCAGCCCGCCGGGCAGAATGCCGTCGGTCCTCAAACCCCGTTCGATACAGGCATTCATGACGTCCCACAGACGAGCGCATCCTTTGGCGAAACTGTCGGCGCAGCCGCGCGCGATCTCATTGGCGCGCTTCATCTCGGCGATGGTTTTGCCGCTGGACTTGGCCATCTCAAGCATTTCAGCCGCGGATTTGAACGGGAACGGCACCGGTGCGCCCTCATCCGTTGCCTTGCCTTCGGCCAGTTCTTCTTCGGTCAGGACAAAGCCGCCACCGATGGAATAGAATACCTGGCGCAGGATCACGTCCCCCTGCGCGTCCGTGGCCATCAGGATCATCCCGTTGGCGTGTCCCGGCAGGTTGGTGTCATAGTCGAAGATCAGGTCTGTTTTGGGATCGAACTGAAGCGTCGGCAGGCCGTCGGGGGTAACCGTGTGCGTCTTGGCGATATCCGCCAATGCGGCCTCGGCCTTGTTGTTGTCATAGGTGTCCGGAACAAAGCCGGCCAGGCCCAGAATGGTCGCCCGGTCGGTCGCATGGCCGACGCCGGTAAAGGCGAGCGAGCCATGCAGCGAGCCCTTCAGACCCGCAAATTCGAAAGGTGAAGCACGCATCATATCCAGAAAGCGCGCCGCTGCCACCATGGGGCCCATGGTGTGCGAGGAGGACGGGCCGATGCCCACTTTGAACATATCGAAGACAGAGAGGAACATGTCAGGTAGCTGAGCCTTCTAAGGGGTTGGCGTAAATAGGAGAGGTGTACGGTGCGGGGCCCAGGCCCTCAGCCACGATGGCCGTGTGGGTGGCAGGGCGTGTCTCGAGCTGTGCCAGGATGGTTTGCAGGGCCGGGGTGTCGGCCAGCGCATACCAACTGCGATCCGCATCGGCCGGATACAAGGCCATCCAACGCATCATGCAGGCGACATAATAGGTCAAAACCGACGGGCATTCCGCGCAAAACCAGGCTGGTGCGCGTTTTGCCAGCGCGTCCAGCAGTTGCAGGTGCTGCTTCAAACGGGGTCGGATGCCTGCACGCAGGGTATCAGCCTGTGGCGGGGTGATGTATTTCTCGGCATAGAACAGAATGCGCAGATCGGCGTGCAGCGTGTTGGACGCAAAGAACAGCCATTTCAAAAACTCGGTGCGTTCGGGGGCGTCTGCCGCCGGGGCCAGTTGCCCGTGGCGCTCGGACAGCCACAGCAGAATTGCCGCCGTTTCAAAGATCGGCCCTTGCGGAGTTTCAAGCACCGGGATCAGCCCGTTGGGGTTCAATGACCTGTACGCCGCGCTATCCTGTTCGTTTCGACGGCGATCGACCAGCACAGCTTCATAGGGCACACCCATTTCTTCCAGCACCAGCCGGATCACCAGCGAGGCGTTGTCAGGGGCGTAGTGCAGGCGGTATCGGTTCAACATGCGGGCAATCTATATGACAAAGATGAGGGCGTAAGACATGATTGCGACGTTTCCGATAGGAAACGCGCAGTCTTCAGGCATCTTTACGCTTGCCGAACCGCAAAATGTGGTCGCAGTCGCGCGGCGCATTCCCTATAACTCCGGCAGGCCAAACTGGGAAAGCTGCCATGACCGGAGAACTGTCGCCCATCGACACCGCAAAATACGTGGCCGCATGTCGTGCCGCCGAGATGGTCGAGGACGGCATGCGCGTGGGTCTTGGAACGGGATCCACTGCGGCCTGGCTGGTCCGTCGTTTGGGCGAACGGGTGCAAGACGAAGGTCTGCGGATCAAGGGCGTTCCCACGTCCACCCGCACCGCGCAGCTGGCACGCGAAGTCGGGATCGAAGTCATTTCTCTGGATCAGGCCGGGTGGCTGGACATGACCATCGACGGCGCGGATGAATTCGACCCTGACCTGAACCTGATCAAGGGCGGCGGCGGCGCGCATTTGCAGGAAAAGATCGTTGCCACGGCCAGCGATCAGATGGTTGTCATCGCAGATGCCGGGAAAGAGGTGGAAACGCTGGGTGCTTTCCCCTTGCCGGTCGAGGTTGTTCCATTTGGCTGGCAAACCACGCGAACACTGATCGAAGAAGCGCTGGACGCGATGGATGTACTTGGAACCTCGTCGGCGCTGCGTATGAATGGCGCGGCCCCGTTCGTGACGGATGAAGGCAATCACATTCTGGACCTGCACCTGAAACGCATCGGCAATCCCCGTCAGATGGCCCTGATCCTCAACCAGGTTCCTGGCGTGGTGGAAAACGGCCTGTTTATCGATATTTGTGACAAGGTCATCATCGGCCACGGCGACGGGCGGGTCGAACTGCGGGATATCAACGCGGGCACCCTG
Source organism: Ruegeria sp. HKCCD7559 (assembly GCF_013110575.1). Lineage (NCBI taxonomy): Bacteria > Pseudomonadati > Pseudomonadota > Alphaproteobacteria > Rhodobacterales > Roseobacteraceae > Ruegeria > Ruegeria sp. HKCCD7559. The sequence continues at coordinate 1,456,849 of NZ_WVQU01000001.1, read as the reverse complement.
GAACTGGATCAGCTGCTGAGCGGATCCCGTGAAAACCTGTTTTCCGACCAAACGGACTGAGTTTTATGCAAGCCAATCGGACAAGCGTCGGCAAAAGATCGAAAATTCCGCGCCCGGGGGTTGGCACCGGGGTTTTCGCGCCCAGATATCCAGAGGAATTTTGCAAGTTGAACGAAGGAACCCGGCATGAGCTTTGACTATGATCTTTTTGTCATCGGCGGAGGCTCGGGCGGGGTCCGGGCGGCACGCGTGGCGGCGGGTGAAGCCGGTGCAAAGGTCGCGCTGGCTGAAGAAGACCGCTATGGCGGCACCTGTGTGATCCGGGGCTGCGTGCCTAAGAAACTGATGGTCTTTGCCAGTGAATACTCGGGCATGATCGAAGATGCGCAAGCTTATGGTTGGGATGTTCAGCCCGGCGCGTTTGATTGGGGCATGTTTCACGGCAAACTGGTTGCCGAACTGGACCGGTTGGAAGGGATTTATCGCAGCATCCTGAAAAACAACGGCGTTGAAAGCTTTGATCAGCGCGCGCGCCTGGTGGATGCGCACACGGTCGAGCTGGCCGATGGCACCCGAAAAACCGCCAAACACATCTTGATTGCAACAGGCGGTCGACCGGTGGTGCCGGACTTCCCGGGATCGGATCTTGCGATCACGTCGAATGAGATTTTCCATCTGGACAAGCTGCCCGAAAGCATTCTGATTGTTGGTGGCGGTTATATCGCCAGCGAGTTTGCCGGGATCATGAACGGTCTGGGTGTCAAGACCACGCAATTCTACCGCGGTGCGCAGATCCTGCGTGGCTTTGATGAAGAAGCGCGTGGGCTGATCTGCGAAGAGATGCGCCAGAACGGCATCGATGTCCGTCTGGGCACCAATGTGCTGGAAATGGCCAAAGATGGCGACCAGATACGTGTAAAGGCGACGGACGGCACCGAGGATCGTTTTGACGTGGTCATGTACGCCACGGGCCGGGCACCGAATGCCGATAACCTCGGGCTGGAAGAGCTGGGCGTTGAACGTGGGCGCAAGGGCGAGATCGTCGTGGATGAATACAGCCAGACCGCCGTTCCGTCGATCTATGCCATTGGCGATGTGACCGACCGGGTCAACCTGACACCCGTGGCCATCCGCGAGGGTATGGCTTTTGTGGAAACCGTCTTCAAAGGCAACCCAACCCCTGTGGATCACGCGCTGATCCCAACCGCCATTTTCACCCAACCGGAATTCGGCACAGTCGGCCTGAGCGAGGAAGAAGCCTCGGCCCAGGAACCGATCGAGGTGTATGCCACTTCGTTCAAACCGATGCAGAAGGCGTTTGCCGGTGGCACGCAACGGGTTCTGATGAAACTGATCGTGTCTCAGGCCACGCGCAAGGTACTGGGTTGCCATATTGTCGCCCCCGGAGCAGGAGAGATGATCCAGCTGGCCGGAATTGCCGTAAAGATGGGCGCGACAAAGGAAGATTTCGATCGCACGGTTGCAGTACATCCCGTTATGGCGGAAGAACTGGTGACAATGCGGCAACCTGTACGCTGTGCTTGATTTGCAAGCGCGCGCACACAAGTTACAAGTGTGCCCGTGATCACACGGGCCTAAACGAAGGAATTGATACATATGGCGGGCAACAGCGGTGGCCCCTGGGGGGGCGGAGGCTCATCCGGAGGTGGAGGAAATCGGGGCAACAACGGTGACGGGCGCAAGCCCCCCGAAGGCGAAGGCCCGCAGATCCCCGAGATTGATGAGCTGATGAAAAAAGGCCAGGAGCAGCTGCGCGTCCTGATGGGCGGTCGCGGCGGCGGTGGCCGTGGTGGCAGCGGTGGTCAGGGCGGTGGAGGCCCGGCCTTTACCAAAGGTACGGTTGCGATTGGTCTGGTGGCAGCTGCCGTTTTGTGGGGGCTGGCCAGCTTTTATACTGTAAAACCGGAAGAACAGTCAGTTGAGCTGTTTCTGGGCGAGTTTTCGGCCGTGGGTAATCCGGGTCTGAACTTTGCGCCATGGCCGTTTGTCACTGCCGAGGTGATTCCGGTCACCCGCGAACAGACCGAAGATATGGGCGGAGCCCGGGGCAGCGACGATGGCCTCATGCTGACCGGCGACGAAAACGTGGTCGATATCGACTATCAGGTCGTCTGGAACATCAATGACCCGGCCAAGTTCCTGTTCAATCTGCGTGATCCGCGTCAGACGATCCGCGCCGTGTCGGAATCGGCGATGCGCGAGATTATCGCGCAGAGCGAGCTGGCACCAATCCTGAACCGGGATCGCGGTATCATTGCCGAACGCCTTCAGGAACTGATCCAGACGACGATGGACAGCTACGATTCGGGTGTGAACATCATCCGCGTGAACTTTGACAAGGCCGACCCGCCGCAGGACGTGATCGCCGCCTTCCGCGATGTTCAGGCCGCCGCGCAGGAGCGTGACCGGCTGCAAAACGTCGCCGACGCCTACGCCAACCGGGTTTTGGCTGAGGCGCGCGGTGAAGCTGCCCAGGTACTGGAAGAAGCCGAAGCCTACCGCGCACAGCAGATCAACAGCGCTATGGGTGAGGCGAGCCGTTTCAGCGCGGTTCTGGAAGAATATTCCAAAGCGCCTGATGTGACCCGCAAACGTCTGTACCTGGAGCGGATGGAGCAGGTTCTAGGTGACGTGGACAAGATCATTCTGGACGAAAACTCGACCGGATCGGGGCAGGGCGTCGTGCCTTACCTGCCGCTGAACGAACTGCGCCGCAATTCCGGACAGGAGAGCAACTGATGCGTAAAGCGACCTTTATTCTGCCGATCGTTTTCATCGCGATTGTTGGTGTACTGTCCTCAATCTTTATCGTGGATGAACGTGAGCGCGCGTTGGTTCTGCAATTTGGCCGCGTTGTTGCGGTCAAGGAAGAGCCGGGTCTGGCGTTCAAGATCCCGCTGATACAGGAAGTTGTCCGCTATGACGACCGGATCCTGTCCATCGACGTTCAGCCGTTGGAGGTTACGCCTCTGGATGATCGCCGACTGGTGGTTGATGCCTTCGCCCGCTATCGGATTTCCGATCTGGAACAGTTCCGTCAGGCCGTTGGTGTGGGTGGTATTCCGGTCGCCGAAGACCGTCTGGATCGTATCCTGCGCGCTGAAACCCGCGAAGTACTGGGTTCGGTGTCCTCGCGTGACATCCTCAGTTCAGACCGTGCCGCGCTGATGCTGCGCATCCGCAACAGCGCGATTGCCGAAGCGCGCGCGTTGGGCGTGAATGTGATCGACGTGCGTTTGAAGGCGACCGACCTGCCTCAGGCCAACCTTGAGGCCACGTTTGACCGGATGAAAGCCGAGCGTGAGCGTGAAGCCACCGATGAACGCGCACGTGGTAACGAAGCCGCGCAGCGCGTGCGGGCGCAGGCCGACCGGACCGTGGTGGAACTGGTGTCGGACGCCAACCGCGAGGCCGAGATCATTCGCGGTGAAGCTGACGCCGAACGCAACGCCATCTTTGCAGAAGCGTATGGTGCAGACCCGGAGTTCTTCGAATTCTACCGTTCGCTGACCGCGTATGAAAATGCGCTGCAAGGTGGTAATAGCTCAATGATCCTGAGCCCGGATTCCGAGTTTTTCAACTACCTCGCTTCACCAACCGGACGGCGGGCACCGGCGGCTGCGGCGTCTGAATAATGGGTATGATCCTTCTGGCTTTCGGGCTGGTACTGATTGTTGAGGGGCTGGCCTATGCGCTGGCCCCTTCGCTTATCGAGCGGATGCTGGAAGCCTTGCGGGACATGCCAGAGCAAGCCCGGCGCCTGGTCGGATTGCTGTGTGTGATCAGCGGGCTGATCCTGCTTTGGGGCGCGCAACACCTGGGATTTTGACGCTGCGGTTTCACTTGCCGGTGATTTCGTTGCGATCCCGAGTTGCTCGTGGGGTCAAACTGACTACATTGGTTTGTAAGAAAGGCCGTGAACAAGCGGTCTTGGCGTGAATGTCGACAAGGAGAGCTCTAGTGCAGGCGAAAGCGCGCAGTGTATCCGTCCGGTGGGACGAAGTGAGTGTTTGGATGCGGCTTATGTGGCTGGCCTTTGCCGGTTCATTGCTTTTGCTGGCGCAATCGGCGATGGCACAGGCCAGGGGCGAAAGCCTGGCACCACTGGCCGAGAAAGTCAGCCCGGCGGTTGTGAACATCACCACCAGCACCCTGATCGAGGGCCGGACTGGCCCGCAGGGCATCGTGCCCGAAGGTTCTCCGTTCGAAGATTTCTTTCGCGAGTTCCAGGACCGAAACGGCGGAGATAACGACAACGCGCCGCGTCGCAGCAATGCGCTGGGGTCGGGGTTCGTGATCTCGGAGGACGGTTTCATCGTCACGAACAACCATGTAATTGCCGAAGCTGATGAGATCCTTGTGGAATTCTTCCCCGGCGATGGCCAGCCCAAGAAAGAACTGGTGGCCAAGGTTATTGGAACGGACGAGAAAACAGATATCGCGTTGCTCAAGGTCGAGGCTTCGGGCCCGCTGAAATACGTGAAGTTCGGCAACAGCGACGTCGCGCGCGTGGGTGACTGGGTTATCGCCATGGGCAACCCGCTTGGGCAAGGCTTTTCGGTATCGGCAGGGATCGTTTCAGCCCGCGACCGAGCGCTGAGCGGAACCTATGACGATTACATTCAAACGGACGCGGCGATCAACCGGGGCAACTCGGGCGGGCCGCTGTTCAACATGGAAGGCGAAGTGATCGGTGTGAACACCGCAATCCTGTCGCCTAACGGCGGTTCGATCGGCATCGGATTCTCGATGGCGTCGAATGTTGTCGTGAAGGTCGTGGATCAACTGCGGAAATATGGCGAGACCCGTCGGGGTTGGTTGGGCGTTCGCATTCAGGACGTAACCGAGGACATGGCCGAGGCCATGGGTCTGGAAAAACCTGGCGGCGCGCTGATCAGCGATGTACCGGACGGCCCCGCCAAGGAAGCTGGGTTGAAGGCGGGTGACGTGATCCTCAGCTTTGATGGCGTCGAGGTGGAAGACACCCGAGGTCTGGTGCGTCAGGTCGGTGAAGCAGAAGTTGGCAAGTCGGTCAGAGTGGTCGTGCACCGCGACGGCGGAACCCAGACCGTACTTGTGACACTAGGGCGTCGGGAAGATGCGGAACGCGCTGACAATGGCGAGGAGGAACCGCAGGAAGCTCCGATTGATGAGAATGCGGATATTCTGGGCCTGACGATTTCCCCCCTGACCGATACGCTGCGTGCAGATTTGGGGCTGGATGGTGATGCAGACGGCCTTGTGATTACAGATGTCGATGAAGCATCTGAGGCGTATGCCAAGGGAATGCGGGCAGGTGATCTGATCACCGAAGCAGGCCAGCAAAAGGTGGAAACCATCGGAGATCTCGAAGCCCGTATGGAAGAATCGCGCGAAGCTGGTCGCAAATCTCTGCTGCTGTTGGTGCGCAGGGGCGGCGATCCGCGTTTTGTGGCGCTGAGCCTTGAGAACTGATTGAACAGGCCGGGACAACCTCCCGGCCTTTTTTTATTGCGGGCCAGACCGGGTATCACCGCCACGCAAAAAATGAGCCACACGCAGTGAATGCGTATGGCTCAGATACAGGGAGAGGTCAGTGGACAGATATCGGGGATGATTCTCTGACCTCCTACGGTAACAATCTCACGTTAGGTCAAAGCGTAATCGATGGTCTGTGAACAAGATCACACCGGATCAAATAAGATCTGAATCAGCCAGTTCTCGCAGGGCTTCAAAATCCTGGATCAGCAAACCGCCACGAGAGGCTTCGACCATGTTGTCGCGTTTCCAGATCGAGATGGTTTTGGATACTGCCTCGCGTGTGGCACCGACAAATTCGGCCAGTTCGCTCTGCGACAGGGTGATGCGCGCGGCCGGGTCGTCCTGTAAACTGGACAGGTGCAGCAGCTTGCGGGCCAGCCGAATAGGCATGGGCAGAAAGACCTGCTCGTTCAGTTGCAGCCCCATCCATCGCATCCGCAATCCGGCCAGACGGATCATATCCACGGCAAGGTCAGGCTGTTGTCTGATCTGGTTCATAACGTCGTTGCGGCGCACACGCAGTACACGCGACTGTTCTGCCGCCGCAATGGTGGCCGTACGCGGACCATTGTCGAACAACGCGATCTCACCAAAGACTTCGCCGGGGCGCATCAGGGTAAGCGTCAGTTTGCGGCCGCTCATGGCCAGAAAGGAAACCTCTAACGTGCCTTCCAGAATGGCAAAGAGAGAGTCGCCCTCGTCACCTTGTTCAAAAAGTATTTCACCTTGGGACAGAGATATGTCGGTCGCTTGCGCCGAAAGCATTTCTCTGAGCCCGTCGGAGGCTTCGGAAAGGAAGCCGCTGTTGGGAAAGGCCGTCATGTGTGCACCGATCTTGGGCAAGCTGTGAGTGTGGGTGGTGGCACAACTTCCCATAGCTCGGCGCTCAAGCCAAGAATTTTGTTTGTTTTGGCAGGTCTGGCGGGTGCAGGGGCCGTTATTTCTGCTCGGGATCGTCCATATAGCGTTGCAGAATGCTGAACTGAAGCATCAGGAAGGCCATCAGAGCGATGGGAAAGCCGAAGGTCTCGATCTTGACCCACAGATCCGTCGACATGGTGCGCCAGACGAATTCGTTTGCGGCGGCCAGAACGGCGAAACAGGCGCACAGGCGGCGTGTCAGGATCATCCAGCCTTCGTGCTTCATCGGCAGCATCTCATCCAGCACATAGGCGAGATAGGATTTTTTCTGCATCAGGCCAATGCCGAGGATCAAGGCAAACAGACCATAGACAAGTGTGGTTTTCATCTTGAAGAACCGCTCGTCATTGAACCAGGCCGTGAGACCGCCGAAGAAAATCACCATGAAGGCCGTGAAGATCTGCATCCGGCTGAGTTTGCCGGTCAGATACCACAGGATACCCATTGCCCCCAGCATCAGGGGGACAAAGATAATCGTGGCGACAATGAAGCCGGAATACTCGATCCCGCCGATCAGAAAACTGTCGTCGCGCAGGCGCAGGTAGATGAAGAAGAAGGCCAGCGGGGGGCCAAGTTCCAGAATCTGTTTCAGAAACGGGTTGATGTCTTTTTTGCCTGTCATCTGTACTTCCTGCTGCTTACCCGCCCATTTCAACTATTACGGCGCCAAGTGCAATCAATGCCATCAGGGCAATGCGTCTTGGGCCAACCGTTTCCTTTAGCGCAAGCCAGCCGATCAGCGCAGCGAAGACTGTTGAGGTTTCGCGCAGAACGGCTGCTTCACCGACCTTGTCCAGCCGGGTGGCCAGCATGATTGCCCCGAAGGACAAAGGAGCGATGATACCGCCAGCGAGGCCGCGCAGCATCAGCGGGCCAGGTGCAGGTCTGTGTGCCATCACGCGCCACCTGAGATATGCGTAGATCGGCATGGCCGCGCCGTCGATCATGAAGAACCAGGCCAGAAAGGTGAACGGATCGGCGGTGGCGCGAATGCCATAGGCGTCATAGGTGGTGTACAGGGCCACAAACAGGCCAGTGATGATCGCCAGTGTCAGCGCGATACCCAGCGTATCCCTGTTGGTTTCCAGGAACCTGAAGTTGTAGGCGGCCAACCCAAATATCCCGGCCAGCAAGGTGGCCACGCCCAGCCATTGAACGGCCGAGAATGTTTCGCCGAACAGAAGATAGGCACCGATGACGGTGAATAGCGGACCCGTACCGCGCACCACCGGATAGACGACGGTGTAAGAGCCTTTGGTATATGCCATGGCTTGCAGGGTTTTGTAGGCGATGTGGATCAGCCATACGAGCGCGAAGATCGGCCACATATGAGGTTCGGGCCAGGGCACCACGAAAAAGGCGAAGGGGGCGGCCATGAGGCAATAGCAGGCGTCGATGGCGCCGCGGGACAGCCACGGGTCGTGTCTGCCTTTTTGCAGTGCACCGAAGACCGCGTGCAGGAACGCCGCCATCAAAGCCAGCGCCAATGCCAGCTGGTGTCCGGCTTCGGTGCCTTCGAGAGAGATCAGCCAGTCGCTCAAATACGCGGACCTTTTGCGGAGCGGAGAAGGTGGGGGGCTGTCTGCCCCCCACACCCCCCGAGGATATTTGGGGCCAGATGAAGCCTAAGATCAGCCTTTGTCGAGACCGGTGAGGGCGGCAGCAAATTCTTCGGGGTCGAAAGGGGCAAGGTCGTCGATCTGTTCGCCGACGCCGATCGCGTGGATGGGCAACCCGAATTTGTCTGCCAAGGCAACAAGAACACCTCCCTTGGCCGTGCCATCCAGCTTGGTCATGACCAGACCGGAAACGTCCGCCAGTTTGCGGAACGTTTCCACCTGGCTCAGCGCGTTCTGACCGGTGGTGGCGTCGAGTACGAGCAAAGTGTTGTGCGGAGCAGTGTCATCAACCTTGCGGATGACGCGGACGATTTTGGCGAGTTCCTCCATCAGGTCGGTGCGGTTTTGCAGGCGGCCCGCCGTATCTATCATCAGCAGATCAGCGCCCTCTGCCTGTGCACGGGTCAGCGCGTCAAAGGCGAGGCTGGCGGGGTCCGAGCCTTCGGGGGCGGTCAGAACCGGAACTCCGGCGCGATCCCCCCAGACCTGCAACTGTTCCACGGCCGCAGCGCGGAAGGTATCGCCGGCGGCGATGACGACCTTTTTGCCGGCCTCTTTGAACTGGCTGGCCAGTTTTCCAATTGTCGTGGTCTTGCCCGAGCCGTTGACGCCGACGACCAGTACCACTTGTGGTCGTTTGGGATAGATCGGCAGAGGCTTGGCCACAGGCTCCATAACGCGGGCGATTTCTTGTGCCAGAAGTTGCTTGATCTCTGTGGTCGACAGTTTGCGGCCAAAGCGGCCCTCGGCCATGTTCGATGTGACACGCAAGGCTGTGTCGACGCCCATGTCCGAGGCGATCAGCAGTTCTTCGAGCTGCTCCAGCATGTCATCGTCCAGGGTGCGGCGCATTTCCGTGACGGCGCCTCGATTGAACAGGCGGTTCAGGATGCCCTTGGCTTCCGGTATTTCCGGCGGTGGAGCGACAGGCGTGGGGTCAGCCGGGATCGGTGCCGGCGGTTCAGCCGGTTGCGGGGCCGGGGCAGGCTCTGGCACTTCTGGAACCGGTTGCGGATCTGGCTGCGGCTGGGGGATCACAGGGTCCGGAGCCGCCGTCTCCTCGCCGCCATCCTCGACGATGGCTTCCAGCCCTTCTTCAAGACGAGATGAAGATTTGAACAGCTTGTCCTTTAGCTTTGAGAAAAACGCCATACTTGGTCTCCACAGGTGTTCCTTTCACCTAATGCGGATTTGCGGCAGTTGCAAAGGGTCACGCAAATGCAAGGACAAAGCCAAGCTGAGCACCCCAGTAAAGGGGCCATACAAGATAGGGCGTCACCTTGAGGGCCGGATGGTGTGGCGGCAGCAGGAATTTCTCGGTTGCGAGGATCAGATCTGACGCGATGAAGGCCATGGCGGCGGGAAAGGCCCACCGAAGGGGACCGGCATCCGGCAGTGCCAGCACCGTGACCCCCATGCCAAGAATGATGGGGATATATGCCAGAACGGGCCCCTTCAGGTCTCCGGCGCGGGGCGCGAGCAAAGTGGCCATGATGATGCCCAGAATGATCAAGGACCATACAATCGCAGGCGCGCTGAGGATCAGCCCGGCAGAACTGATCGGCAGAGTCAGGAACAGAGCGATATAGGTCAGATGCCCGGCGGCAAATGCGGCGATGCCCATCATGAAGGTGGCATCTGTTTCGCGCGACAGCAGCGCGTCGCCTGTCGCACATAGAGCGAGCGCAAGAACCAACAGCCAAGGCTCACCGTTCATGATGGCGATGACCGCCAACAGGGCGACTGATGCGGTTTTCAGTACAGTGCGCAAAGAACCGACGGGCCAGGAGGTCAGTGGCAGGTAACCAAGGGCGCAGCCACAGGCGATCCAGAACAGTAGGGTTGTCATGTCATCTCCTCGCCGGTTCAGAATGATCTGATCTGGGGCGTGGCGTGAAATCAACCGCTTACGTTGAGTTAAGCGCCTTGTGAAGGCACCGGTTCAACAGGCGAATGGCATGACCGAAGCGCTTCTGACAAAATGGAAACATGTTCAGGTTCCTGATGATTCTCGCGACTTTGGCCGCACATTCCGTGGCGGCACAAACGCCTTTGTCTGGCTCGGAGTTCGACAAGTATACGCAGGGCAAAACTCTGTTCTACGGGTTCGAAGGTCAGGTTTACGGGGTGGAGCGGTATCTTCCGAACCGTCGTGTGATCTGGTCTTTTCTCGACGGGAATTGCAAGGAAGGTATATGGTATCAGCAGGGCGAGCAGATCTGCTTTGTCTACGAAGACAGGCTGGATCCGCAATGCTGGGTTTTCACTGAATCCGGTGGCGGTTTGATTGCGCAGTTCGAAGGTAATCCGCAAGCGACTGAACTGTATGAGGCCGAGGATCTTGGGGAAGAAATGGTTTGTTATGGACCGGACGTTGGCGTTTGATCAGTTTGCGCGCAGCTCATCATAATTGATCATGACATGGGTTTGGTAAGCTGTCCTGTCCGTCAAGCCTTCGTAATAGCGGCGCAAGTTGGGCAGTGATGCGCGCGAAATATCGATGTCATAGTAGCGATAGAGTATGTGCCCCAACTGGATATCGGCCAAAGTCAGGCAGGAACCGCACAGGAAAGCGTTTTCAGAAAGTTGCGCATCGGCGATCGCCAGCGTGTTCTCGAGTGCTGTGACGGCCGTTTCGATCGCTTGGTGATCGCGCTCTGTCTGCGGGGTCCGCACGACCCGCCAGAACACAGGTACCGTGAAGGCCATCGCGACATTGATCTTGGCCCATTCCGCCCATTTGTCCACTTCGGCTTGCCGGGTCGGATCGTGTGGCCAGAAATCATCCGCTCCATACATGGAGGCAAGGTAGCGCAGGATCGGCCCCGTCTCCCACAGCGAGGGATTTGGGCCGTCCTGTATCACGGGGATGGTGCCGTTCGGGTTCAGCTTGCGAAACTCATCGGTGTCCAGCAAACCGAACCTGTGCCCGGCATCGTGGCGCTGAAACTCCAGCGCCAGCTCACCCACACACCACATCAGGGCCTGTACATTTGATGATGTTCTTCGGCCCCAGATGGTCAGCATGGCTCAGAAGAGTGATCCCTGATCCGGGGTGTCCGGCCTGGGTTTCTTCGAGGGTGATTTCGCGCCCGGGCCGGTGCTGAGAACGCCATCGGCGAATTCGATCTCGAGCGCCGTTTGTTTGGTGGCCTGAGCCTTGGTGGTGATCACATTCCCTTCGGCCCGGACGACCGCGTATCCGCGGTCCAAAGTGGCTTTGTAGCTCAGCGTCTCGCGCAGGCGATCCGTCGCTTCGAGTTGCTGTTTGAGGCGGTCCAGTCGCGTGGTTTGGGCCGTGTGCATTCGATCGCGCAAACGATCTAGGTTTTGCCGCTGTTGATCGATTTCCCTTTGGATCGGTCGCAAGGACAGGCGCGATGACAGGTTACGCAGCGATTCCTGTCGCGTCGATATCAAGCTTCGCAGGGTCGAGGGGCGCAGATGAGCAGACAATTCCACCACTTGCAGGCGACGGTTCTGAACCCCGCGTATCAAGGCGGGTGTGAGGCGATCTGCTATCAAATCAAGGCGTTGTCTGGGGGAGTTCAACAGACTGTCCGGGCGCGGCAGGGCGCGGGACAAATCGCGCAGCCTTTGCGAACGGCGCTGCACCGCGTCCGTTGCCGCGCGCGACAGGCGCGCAGCTTGTTCTTCGGTCCAGGCGAGCAGTTCGATGCGGACCGGCACGGCCAGCTCTGCCGCAGCCGTGGGTGTAGGCGCGCGGCGGTCCGAGGCAAAATCAATCAGGGTGGTGTCGGTTTCATGCCCAACGGCCGAAATCAGCGGTATGTCCGACGCGGCTGCGGCGCGGACGACGATCTCTTCATTGAAGCCCCAGAGGTCTTCGATCGATCCGCCGCCACGGGCGACGATGATCAGGTCGGGCCGGGGCAACGCGCCGCCGGGTGTCAGTTGGTTGAAGCCTTCGATGGCGCGGGCGACCTCGGGCGCGCAGTTGGCTCCTTGAACCGCCACAGGCCAGATCAGCACCTTGCGCGGAAACCTGTCCCTGAGCCGATGCAGAATGTCGCGGATCACGGCACCGGAAGGGGATGTCACAACGCCAATGATCTGCGGCAGGTACGGCAGGGGTTTCTTGCGTTCCGGCGCGAACAGACCTTCGGATTCCAGTTGTTTCTTGCGCTTCTCCAGCAGCGCCATAAGAGCGCCCTGACCCGCGACGGAAACCTCATCGACGTTCAGGTTGTATTTGGATTGCGCCCCGAAAGCCGTAAGGCGACCGGTGACGACAACCTCCAGCCCTTCCTCTGGCACGACCGAGAGGCTGGAAACCTGACCTTTCCATGTCGTGCAGGCCAAAACGTTCCGGTCGTCCTTGATGTCGTAATACAGATGCCCGGATCGGGCTTTGAACACGCGCCCAACCTCACCGCGCACGCGGATTCGGCCGAATGAGCCTTCCAGCGTCCGTTTCACCTCACCCGAAATTTCGGACACTGTGTATTCAGGGGTGTTTTGGCCCGGAATCGGGTCATCAAGCAGGTCGGACATTTCAGCGCCTTGTTTCAAATGCGCGCCCAGCTTAGAACGCCGCGCAGGCAAGGCCAAGCAGATCGGAGAGCTTTCATGAATATCCTCATTCTCGGCAGCGGAGGGCGCGAACACAGCCTGGCATGGGCAGTGCTGCAAAACCCCAAATGTGATCGCCTGATCGTTGCTCCGGGAAATGCGGGGATCGCGCAGATCGCTGACTGTGCCGCTCTGGATGTTGAAAACGGCGGGGCTGTTGTCGGCTTTGCCGAAGAAAATGCGATTGATTTCGTGATCGTTGGGCCCGAGGCGCCTTTGGCGGCCGGTGTGGCTGATCGGTTGCGCGAAGCCGGAGTATTGGTTTTTGGGCCCTCAGCCGAGGCGGCGAAGCTGGAAGCGTCGAAAAGCTTCACCAAGGAAATCTGCGACGCGGCCAACGCCCCCACCGCAGCTTATGCCCGGTTTACCGAAGCCGAACCCGCCAAAGCCTATATCCGCGAACAGGGCGCACCGATTGTGGTCAAGGCCGATGGTCTGGCCGCGGGCAAGGGCGTTATCGTTGCGATGGACGAAACGACCGCACTGGACGCCATTGACGACATGTTTGGCGGTGCGTTTGGCGGTGCTGGTGCGGAAGTCGTCATTGAAGAATTCATGGATGGGGAAGAAGCCTCGCTGTTCGTTCTGTGTGATGGTGAGGACATTCTCTCAGTCGGCACGGCCCAGGATCACAAACGGGTTGGCGAGGGCGATACCGGGCTGAACACGGGCGGGATGGGCGCGTATTCTCCGGCGCCGGTGTTGAGCGAAGAGGTGGAGACGCGGGCGATGGAAGAGATCGTGCGCCCCACCATCGCCGAGATGAAGCGCCGGGGAACGCCGTTTCAGGGCGTTCTTTATGCAGGTTTGATGATCAAGGACGGGCAGCCAAGGCTGGTTGAATACAACGTCCGCTTCGGTGATCCGGAATGTCAGGTGTTGATGATGCGGTTGGGCGCGCAGGCGATGGACCTGATGCACGCCGCGGCCGAGGGCAGGTTGGGTGAAATGCGGGTGAATTGGGCGGATGACCATGCGATCACGGTTGTAATGGCGGCCAATGGTTATCCGGGTGCTTACAAGAAAGGCACTGCGATCAAAGGGCTTGAAGGCCTGCCGGAAGACAGCCAGAACATGGTGTTCCACGCTGGTACAAAGAGTGTCGATGGGCAGGTGGTTGCATCGGGCGGGCGTGTGCTGAACGTGACCGCCCGTGGGAACACGCTGAAAGAGGCGCGCGACCGGGCCTATGAAATGGTTGAAGCTGTGGATTGGCCTGACGGGTTTTACCGGCGCGATATCGGATGGCGTGCCCTGGAAGGTTGACGGGGCAGGGCGGTTGACCCCTCGGCTTTGCGGCTTCCCGGCGCTGCGCGCGTTCGCGGTCGAAATCGTCCATTGGACGAATTCCTTTCAACCGCTCACGCCCCGGGATATTTTTGGCCAGATGAAGAGGCGGATCAGCAGTTCAGGGCTTGGGCAAGGCTTTTGCGGCCGTGGAACGGGCCCCGGTCGGATGTGATCCAGCCGTTGTCGTAGAAGACGCTGACGATCCGCGTCCAGTCGGCGCTGGCCACGATCAGTTCCGGTCGGTCGCCGCAGGTGCGCAGGCCACCGGAAATGAAATCTTCACCGATCCTGTGGTTGGTCAATCCGGGCAGAGCCGCGACTTCGCTCAGGGCGTTGTCTTTGTAGCGCCAGATGCGCAGCGTTTTGGCAAGGTGCGGACGATCAATATAGGCGATCTCGACATGTCCGTCGCCGTCCAGGTCGGCTGCCCCGATCGGGGCGAGCCAGCGGAAGCGGGTACCGATATGAGGCGTGGCCGCGATCTTGTCTCCGGCGGCGTCGTAGATCGCAAGTTGAGCCCCTGATTTGTCGTGGGATTCAACGACAATTGCTTCGCGCGCGCCGTCCAGGTTGACGTCTGCCAAACGCGGAGCGAGGTCTTCGAACACGCGATCCTGCGGCAGTCGAACAGTTACGACCGTAGTGTCGGTCGTGAATTCCACCGCGCCATATTCGATCGTATCACCCAGGACGCCATGGGCGTAACGGGTGGTTGGCTCTGTGAAGCGGGCGTCGTTGATGGTTTCCGCCGCGCCAGCCGGTTGCAGCGAGAGCCAAAGTCCGAAAGATAGCAAAGCGCCGCGTGCCCGGCGTTGACAAAAGCGGCGGGGCAGGCGCGGCACATTGTTGTGCATCAGATCTGTTTTTCGGGCATCTGAACGACCAGACCGTCCAGCGCGTCGGTGACCTTGATCTGGCAGGTCAGGCGTGAGCGGGCCGGGTCGGGCTCATAGGCAAAGTCCAGCATGTCTTCTTCCATGTCATCCTTGGCCGGGATTTTCTCGACCCAGTCGGGGTGGACGTAAACATGGCAGGTCGAGCAGGCGCAGGCGCCGCCACAATCGGCCTCGATGCCGGGAATGTTGTTGTCACGGGCCCCTTCCATGACGGTCAGTCCGTTGGCGACCTCGACTGTGTGTTCGGTACCGCCGTGCTCGACATAGGTGATCTTTGCCATTGCGTGCGTCTTCCTTTTGCGATGTTCGATTTCTTCCTTAGTGAAGGCATTTAGGTCTTTCCAGCCTCATTTGCGACTCAGCGCGCCGTGTCTGGACTTTCTTGTCATTTGTTCTATTTTTGTTCTCATGCTTGTTACACCCATTCGCCCTGTGGTTTCAAACCGGGATTGGCCGCGCCCGCCGTCCTGTCTGCCTTCCAGCCAACTGGATTCCCCGCCCGAGGGCGCGCGCGTGGCTGTGGCCGGGCTTGTGATCCTGCGGCAGAGGCCGGGGACGGCCAAGGGCGTGATCTTTCTGACGCTTGAAGATGAGACCGGGATCGTGAATGTGGTGGTCTGGCGCAAAATCTACGAACGGTTCCGCCGTGCGGTGATTTCGGGGCGGTTGCTGAAGGTGACAGGCCGGATGCAGCGGGCGCATTCAGTGACCCATGTGATTGCGGAAGAAATCGAGGATATTTCGGGGATGCTGGATATGCTGGTGCAGGGCGCAGGGGCGGCCTGCTGTGACGGACAATAGCGAGCGGCTGCCTTGCCGCCTTACGCCCAGCAAGACCTGTGCGCCGATGAATGTCGGTAAGTTTCCGCATATCACGCTGGGTCAAAGGCGCTTTTCCGCCAATTCGGCATTGGTCGGTCGACTCTTTGATGTCGTGTTAGTACTGCGGGCATCTCTATGCGTCGGCCTGTGTCTGAACGCAGGCGCGACGGAACGCTACTCAACACCTTCTCAGAGTCAGTTCAGATGCCCGAAGTAACACGAAATGGATCGTTCAAAAAAAACGTCCAGCTGGATGAGAGCCAGATTGCCGGTCGCCTTGGCGAACTGTTGGAGCATACGCGTTCAAAAGGATACGTGCATACCGCCAGAATGATCGAGGAAGCATTGAGTGCCCACTCTTTCGAGCGCAGACACCTTGGGAACACCCAAAAATACCTCTCGGAATTGCAGCGTCTAAAGCGCAAAGAGATGACACGCTTGGTGAGGGAAACGGATGGTAAGAAGCAAGCGGCTTTTGTCCTGACGCCCCGGATGCGCGTTGACCACAGAAATCCTGCCGCGCTGCGCAGTGGAGCTTGGAGGAACACCCCGATGCCTTTCCCGGCAGAACCCGAATTCAAGTTTCGCTAGCCGAACCTGCCGTGGCCAAGGCGGACAGGGTTGATGATCCGCGTCAATCCAAACGGGTTTTTAACGCAGTCATCGTTTGAACAAGACCTCCTGCGCCTGCTTGTCACGATTGTCTCCTCGCAGCTCTGCGTGCAGAGCGCGCCCGGCCTGAACACCGGGGCGGGCGCCGACGGTCTTCAGCCAGCGCGCAAAGTGGGGTTTGTCCTCCAGCACTTGCTGCTGCCCTTCCCACAGGCTGGCCCAGCCCCAGATCGACATGTCTGCAATTGAATAGAAATCTCCGGCAACGTATTCGTTCTCGGCCAGCCGTCTGTCGAGCACCCCGTACAGACGACCGACCTCGGCCCGGTAACGATCTTTGGCATAGGGCAGGTCCTGTGGCGGGTTCAGTTGCGGGGCGTATTTCAGGAAGTGATGCGCCTGACCGGCCATCGGGCCAACACCGCCCATCTGCCACATCAGCCATTCTTCGACGGCGATCCGGTCACGCTCGGTCCTGCCATAGAACTGCCCGGTCTTGCGGGCCAGATACATCAGGATTGCCCCGCTTTCAAAAACCGAGATCGGTGCACCATCCGGCCCGTCAGGGTCCACGATTGCGGGCATCCGGTTGTTCGGGGCGATCTTCAGGAACTGCGGGTCGAACTGATCGCCCTTTCCGATATTGACCAGATGCGTGGTGTAGGGCAGCTCCATCTCCTCCAGGGCGATGGACACTTTCCAGCCGTTCGGTGTGGGCCAGAAATACAGATCAATCGGGTCGGCCATGCGTTCTCCTGATGTTGAAGGGATCATGCGGGTTTCTGCCGGTTCGGCAAGTACCGCTTACGAAAGCGTGACCGAAACGCAGGCCGGGCTTGACCGCAAACCGCCCGAGGCGTATTGCCATCCCAGAGCTTCGTGGCGATTTGTTACCGGATTGCGGGCCACGCTAAACAACACCGCTAAAAGGTCAGGATGAAAGACCCCTTTCGCTTGGCCGCGTCTGGGGTTTTTTGTTTGCCTCCGCCGGAGGCTGAAAGGGAATGAGATGAGCGAGAACTGGAACAAACGCACCCAAGCCGTCCATGGCGGTGTCCGCCGCAGTCAGTACAACGAGGTGAGCGAGGCGATTTTCCTGACGCAGGGCTTTGTGTACGAAACCGCCGAACAGGCCGAAGCCCGGTTTCTGGAATGCGGCCCTGATGAGTTCATTTATGCCCGCTATGGCAATCCGACGGTCTCGATGTTCGAACAGCGCATCGCGGCCCTTGAAGGTGGCGAGGATGCGTTTGCGACGGCTTCGGGCATGGCAGCGGTGAACGGTGCGCTGACCTCTATGCTGAAGGCCGGGGACCATGTTGTTTCAGCAAAGGCATTGTTCGGGTCCTGCCTGTACATCCTCGAGAACATCCTGACCCGTTTTGGCGTCGAGGTGACCTTTGTGGACGGCACCGATCTGGAGCAATGGCAGGCAGCGATCCGCCCGGACACCAAGGCGGTCTTCTTCGAATCGATGTCGAACCCGACTCTTGAAGTGATCGACATCGCATCCGTGTCCAAGTTGGCCCATGCCGTCGGGGCGATTGTGGTGGTGGACAACGTGTTTTCGACGCCCGTCCTTTCGCGCGCGATAGAACAGGGCGCGGATGTGGTCGTTTATTCGGCGACCAAGCATATTGACGGACAGGGCCGTGCGCTGGGCGGCGTCATCATCGGCACCAGGGAGTTCATCCGCGGAACCGTTGAGCCGTATCTGAAGCACACCGGCGGCGCGCTCAGCCCGTTTAATGCCTGGGTCATGCTCAAAGGTCTGGAAACCATGGCGCTGCGCGTCAATGCGCAGGCCGACAGTGCACAAAGGATCGCCGAGGCGCTGGAAGGGCACCCGGCGCTGGCGCGCACTCTTTACCCAGGTTTGAAGACCCACGCGCAAAATGCTCTGGTTCAATCGCAACTTGGCGGAAAGGGCGGGACTGTGTTGTCCCTGGATATCAAGGGCGGCAAGGACGCGGCTTTTGCTTTCCTGAATGCGCTGACCATTCCTGTGATCTCGAACAACCTGGGCGATGCCAAGTCGATCGCGACGCACCCGGCGACCACAACGCACCAGCGTCTGAGCGATGCGCAGAAGGACGAGCTGGGCATTACGCCGGGCCTGATCCGTTTTTCCGTAGGCCTGGAAGACGCCGAAGACCTGCTGGCTGACATCCAGCAGGCATTGGAGGCTTCGCAGAAGCAAACAGCAGCACAGTGAAAAGCCTCTTGCCCGTCGGGGCCGTCGCGTTGTCTGTGAACGCGGCGTCTTTTCGGGTGGTATTCGCGGTTGAAGCCTGGCCTTTATGTCTGCGAAAGGCGTATTTCGTTGCAGAATGACGGTTTTGCGCCGGTTTTTTCAATCCGGACTGCTATTGCCTGCGTATTGGGTTAAACTGGTAAATCACCTGTAGTCGTATATATTCCTACGACCAATCGAGGAACCGCAGCCGATGAACATTCACCCGCGCGACATTGATGAGACCCCGGATAAAGAACAAGCCGCCGAGGCCCTGAAGGTTCTGCGGCAATGGGCGGAATCTGCGACGGCATCCGAGATCACCCAGCTGGATCCGGCTATTGCGCGGCTGGTGCCCGGCCTGACGCAGGTGAACTATCCTTCGCTTTCGCGCGAGTACCCGGAGGGTTTCTCGGTTGACGCGAATTACCGCGCGTCTTTGCCCGACTTGCAAAACGGCCCGTCCAGCTTGATACGCGGTGCCAAGCAGCAGATCCAGCATGTTGGCATCTCGAACTTTCGCCTGCCGATCCGTTTCCATCGGAAAGATGGGGAAGACCTGACGCTTGAGACGTCTGTTACGGGCACCGTCAGCCTTGAGGCTGAGAAAAAGGGCATCAACATGTCCCGGATCATGCGGTCTTTTTACAAACATGCCGAGCGTACTTTCAGCTTTGAAGTCATGCAGGCGGCGCTTGACGACTATATGACCGACCTGGACAGCTTTGACGCGCGTATCCAAATGCGGTTTTCTTACCCCGACAGGGTCAAGAGCCTGAGATCGGGTCTGGAAGGGTATCAGTATTACGACATCGCTCTGGAACTGGTGGAGTCCGGCGGCGTGCGCCAGAAGATCATGCATCTGGACTATGTCTATTCCTCGACCTGCCCGTGCTCTCTGGAGCTGAGCGAACATGCCCGTGCCATGCGGGGACAATTGGCAACACCGCATTCGCAACGTTCCGTCGCGCGAATTTCCGTGGTCGTGGATTGCGATGCCGATTGTCTTTGGTTTGAAGACCTGATCGAGTTGTGCCGACGCGCGGTGCCGACCGAAACTCAGGTCATGGTCAAACGTGAAGACGAACAGGCTTTTGCCGAGTTGAACGCAGCCAATCCGATTTTTGTCGAAGATGCGGCGCGCTTGTTCTGCGCGGAATTGCTGGCCGATCATCATGTCGGTGATTTTCGCGTTGTCGCAAGCCATCAGGAAAGCCTGCACAGCCATGACGCCGTGTCGATTCTGACCGAAGGCCCAACCTTCGCCGCGTCCAGCCTGGACCCGAAACTGTTCACGACCCTGTTTCACGTTGGCTGAACTTCTCGGGTAAGTGGCTAGAATTTAATCAGAGAATTATCTGATCGGCGCTCATTCGCCGCAATGCAGCAAAAATGCTGCAATTGCGTGAGAAACTCCTGTATCCTGACGGGGAATGCAGCTTCGGCACACCGGCGCGCTCAATGGTGTGTCACCCCAAAAGGAAGCCGAGACGTGAGACGCCTTGGACTGCAAGACCCCAACCTCCGCCCGGATCCCCCGAGCGGGCAGGGCGCTTTACCCTCTCTCTTCGGGCTGCATCGTTTTCACAGGAGATCTATGGAATGAATTCGATTACCCAACCGCTGGAGCTTCAGGCCGCGGCTTTACGCATGGCTGGCTATGCGATCGTCAACCAGATCAAGATCGCACAGATCATGACTCGTTCAGCACTTGAACTGCCGATGGTGTCGGTCCACGCGCTACACCTGGCAGCGTCAGCACCGGGTCCAGCGGTGGAAACTCCGGCGGCAAAACCGGTGGCCAAACCCGCTGCGACGCGCAAGAAACGCGTACCGGCGAAATCGTCAACGACCAAGAACAAGCTGGCCCGCAAACCTGTACCGACCAAACCGGTGACCAAGCCGGCGGCAAAACCGGTTGAGTTTTCAGCCAGTCCGCGGCCCACGGCAGCACCCCCGGCAGCAGCCAAACCGACACCTACGGTTAGTGACAAAACAGCGGTAAAACCTGTTGAACCCTCGGCGACACCTGCGGCCGAAACCGTGTTGCCCGTAACACCCAAGCCCGCCCCCGCAAAACCGGCGCCTGTCCAGGCAGCGCAGGTCAAGCCGACACCGGCCGATCCTGCCCCGGCCAAGGTGCAGGCAAAACCAGCCCCGGTGACGGAACCGCGCAAACCGCAGGCGCGAAAAACTCGTGCCCCGTCCAAACCACCCGTGATGCCCGAAGCAGATGTAAAAACTGACGGGTAAACCGGGATCATCTGCTTGACACGGTCGGGTTGGCGCGCCAACGCTGCGCGTCATGATGGATCTTCGCCCGGTCGGATATGTGATTGGCTTGCTGGTCGCCATTCTTGGGGCGACCATGCTGCTGCCTATGCTCGCGGACATTATCGAAGGTCGCGGCGAATGGAATGTATTTCTGGAAAGCGCGATAATCACGATGCTGACCGGATCCGTTCTTGCGATGAGCTGTTCCAACGGCGTGGGCGAGGGTCTGACCATCCGGCAGACCTTTTTGCTGACAACCGGCGTTTGGGTCGCGCTGCCGGTGTTTGGTGCAATCCCGTTTCTGTTCGGTGAAACCGAACTGCGCTTTGTCGATGCCTATTTCGAGGCGATGTCGGGCCTTACGACGACCGGTTCGACTGTGATATCAGGGTTGGACACGCTGCCGCAGGGGCTTTTGTTGTGGCGCGGTATCCTGCAATGGCTGGGGGGCATCGGCATTATCGTTGTTGCGATGGTGTTCCTGCCGGAATTGCGGGTTGGTGGCATGCAAATCTTCCGATCGGAAGGGTTTGAGACCATGGGGAAAATCCTGCCTCGCGCGCAGGAGATTGCGGGACAGATTTCCCTGATCTACGTCTTCCTGACACTCGTATGCGTGCTGGTCTATGCCGCATTGGGGATGAGTTTTTTTGACGCGTTGGTGCATGCTTTCACGACGGTGTCCACGGGTGGTTTCTCGAACTATGATGCCTCGTTTGGAACATTTTCAGGCCCGGCCGAATATGCTGCATCCGTCTTCATGATTCTGGCGGCTCTGCCCTTTGTGCGATATGTCCAATTGGCCAATGGTCATACGGCGTCCTTATGGAAAGACAGTCAAATCCGGGCATTTCTGGCGACCATTCTGGTTCTGGTTGTCATCATGTCAGTCTTTCTGACCTCGGTCTTTCCGCATCACTGGGAACAGGCGTTCCGCGAGTCATTGTTCAACATCACCTCGATCATCTCGGGGACAGGATATGCCAGTGTCGATTACATGGGGTGGGGCAGCTTTCCGATCATGTTGTTTTTCCTGATCGGATTGATCGGTGGATGTGCGGGGTCGACGGCGTGTTCGATCAAGATTTTCCGCTATCAGTTGTTGTTCGCCTCGATCAAAAGCCAGATCAAACGGATCCGGTCCCCGCATGGCGTGTTCATGCCGCTCTATGATGGAAGGCCGGTCGGGCGGGACGTTCTGACATCGGTGATGAGCTTTTTCATGTTCTTCGTTTTGTCGATGGGGGTGTTGTCCTGGGCGTTGGCGCTGACAGGTCTGGATTTCGTCACGTCCGTATCCGGGGCCGCGACGGCGCTGGCCAATGTCGGACCGGGACTCGGCGATCAGATCGGACCGGCGGGCAATTTCGCAGGTCTCAACGATACGGCCAAGTGGCTGCTGACTTTCGGGATGCTGGCCGGGCGGCTCGAACTTTTGGCCGTATATGCGATCTTTACCGTTCAATTCTGGAGAGGCTGATGAAAAGACCCCTTGGCGCGCAAATCTCGCATATGCTCAAGGATCGCGGTGTGGATGTGATATTCGGCATTCCCGGTGTCCATAATCAGGAAATGTATCGCGGTATCGAAGAGGCCGGGATCACGCATGTTCTGGCCCGGCACGAGCAGGGGGCCGGATTCATGGCTGACGGTTACGCGCGCGCGACCGGGCAGCCCGGCGTCGCCTATGTGATCACCGGTCCCGGCCTGTGCAACATCATGACCCCGATCGGACAGGCCTACAGCGACTCGGTTCCGATGCTGATTCTGTCCTCATGCCTGGATGAAACGCAGGCTGTCCGGGGTCAGTTGCACCAGATGAAAGATCAAGGTGCCGCCGCCGGTACGGTTGCGGATTGGTCCGTACAGGCCAACTCCGCCGAAGCTGCCTATGGGCTGATAGAACGGGCGTTTGAAGAATTCGAGCTTTCGCGCCCGCGCCCCAAGCACATTCAGGTGCCCATCGCGCAGTTGCAGGCCGAGGCCGACCCCGCGCCGTTCCCCAACCAGCCCGCGCTGCGCACCAAAGCCTTGCCGCCTGACGTGTCATCGGTCGTGTCCATGTTGAACCTTGCCCGCAGGCCGCTGTTCATCCTTGGTGGCGGATGCAGGTCGAATGATTGGCGTCAGATTTTGTCACAGCTGGGGGCGGCCTGTTTTACCACCTATGCCGGGCGCGGGCTGCCGGGCGCAAATTATCCGCTGGACTTCGGGTCCATGTTGCCGCGTCCCGGCAGCGCCGAGGTAATCGCGTCGGCGGATCTGGTCGTTGCGGTCGGGGCCGAGCTGGGCGAGGTCGATTTGTGGCGGCAGGATTTGGGGCACAAGGCGACCTTGATACGCGTCGACCTCGACCCCGAGGTTCTTTCCGATTGCCATCGCGCCGCCATCAAGCTGCAAGTCGACAGCCAGAGCTTTGCCCGCGCCTTGTGGCACGCAACTCAGGACATGAAACCGGCAACAGGCTGGTCACCCGAGGAAGTCGCCGAGATGCGCGCCCGCTGGCGTGCCGAGGTGGATGCAGAGCGGCCCGGAATCGTGCCGATCGCGGACGCTTTGCGCGCGGCCATGCCGGCCGACACCATGATCTATTCGGACATGACGCAGTTTGCCTATGTCGCCAAAGAGGTGTGGGACATGGCCTATCCTCATCACTGGCATCATCCGACGGGGTTTGGCACTCTTGGCTATGGGTTGCCCGCCGGTATTGGCGGGGCGGTTGCCCGGCGCGGCAAACCCACGGCGGTTATCGCCGGGGATTACGGGTTCCATTACACGATGCAGGAACTGGGCGTGGCAGTTGAGTTGGGATTGTCGCTTCCAATCATTTTATGGGACAATGGCAAACTGAAGGAAATCGAGGACAGTATGGTGCGCAGCCAGATCGCGCCCAACGCGGTCATGGCGCACAATCCCGATTTCTGCAAACTTGCCGAAGCCTTTGGTGCGCGCTCCTCGGCGCCTTCGAATGTAGCAGAGATGCAAAGTGCAGTAAGGGCCGCATTCGATGCGCCTGTGCCGACCTTGATCCACGTGACACCTGACATTCTGTAACGAAAAAGCGCCGCACTTTCATGCGGCGCTTTTTTTTGAGGTGCTGTCGGATCAATCCCAGCAGTGAACCAGAACCGTCATGCCGGTTGCGCGCCGGTTCAGCTCATTGGGTGAGATCCGTGTGGTTTCTTCGCTCGACTGACCGGACACTCCGGCCTCTGCAAGAATTTCGGTCAACCTATCAACGGTGGCCGCAAGGCTGACCGAAGCGGGCAGGGTGCGCCCTTCGGACGGTGTGGGCAACAACATTCCGACGACGTTACCGCTGTCATTGAAGACGGGGCCGCCTGCATCGCCGGGTTGGGCGTTCAGCGCCAGACGCTTGACGCCGGTCTCACCGTTCAGCCCACGAATGTCCGCGACCTGCCCGTAGGTCAGGGTGGGGCCACCCAATGCGCCCTGATAGGAATAGCCGGACACGGCCACCTCTGACTTGATCTGCGGCTTGGCCGCACTGAACGCGGCGACGCTCATGGGGGCGAGCGTTTTTGCAGGGCGCAGGACCGCCACGCCAAGTTCAGGGTCCGTAAGGGCCAGTTGAACCTCGTGATCGCCATCCAGCGTGATCCGCGTGCAGCTGTCTGCGGCCTCGGAAACCGTCAGTACTGTCCCATTCTCATCCGCGAAAAAGCCAGAGCGCGTCAGTCGGGGCTTACGGACCTGAAGGCCCGACACCAGATCGATGCGCTGTTCTGCGAATGCACCGGCGGCGGCATCCAGAACCGCATCCGTCGTGCTGAAGCTGGATGTCATCGCTGACAGGACACGCAGGCGACGTGCCTCGTCTCCTTCGGGCCAGACAAGGGTGAAGCCCTTGATTTTTCCATCGGCCAATTGCGCTTGCGTAAAGGACACTATGCCGTTGCCGCGACCTTCAAGGGTAAACCGGTCGCGGCCCAGTTCACGAGGGCCATTCATTGGAACGATCTCAAGCGATTGCATCACCTCGTACAACGCGCGGAGCGTGTTCTTGTCCCCCTCCTGACTGATCAGCAGCGCCTTGGCGTTCAGGTCAGAGGTGCTTTTGAAATGTGCGAAGGGGGCCTCATAGCGATCAAGGCTGACAGCGCCCAGAGGCATGTCGAGCACGATCCCGGCCTTGTCGTCGGAATACCGCTCCATTCCAACAGAGATCAGCGGCGCGTTGTATTCATCCATCAGGGCCTTGCGCTGCAAAGTGGTCAGAATGCCCGTGGCGTCAAACCCGTTATAGCGCTGCCAATCGCTCATCGAACGGCGGGTGCCTTGCCCGAACGCACCATCGATGGTCGAGTTGTAAAACCCCGCCGCGCGCAGAGCCGTTTGCAGATCCTTGCGTTCCCGCGCGGTCAACAGACGTTCGGACTGAAGCGCCTGCGCACGGGTTTCATCCGAATCCTGTGGTGTGGTAACCGCCGGAGCCTCTTCCGGTTGTGCCACAGGTTCAATCGGTGCCGCGACGGTGCCACGGTTCAGCACGTTTGCCCCGATGGGCCAGAACTGTTGCCCCATCGCGCTGGAAAACGCGATGTAACTGTCGCGCGGTATCTGGCCTTCGGCCCGATAGACGCGCAGCACCTGTTCGGCGTCGGTCCGCGCGTAGGGGCCGATCACGATCGCGTACCAGCCGCTGTTCAGGCGAAACCCGTTCACATCCGGCAAAGCACCGGCATAGGCCTGTGCCCGTTCCTGCGCTTCGCGCAGCGAGGGCTGGGCCTCGACCTGGACCCAGACGCCGGGATCTTGTTGTGCGGTTGCGGCGCGCAGGCCGACCAGAAGAAACAATAGGATTGCTGAAAATACGCGTGTCATAGTCTGCCCGTCTTATGCAGTGTTCGTGCTTTGGCGCAGAATACGCGAATTCATTTGCGAAACGCCATGCCGCGAATGCGGGGAATTTACGGTGTGGCTCTGCAGATACAGGCTTGGCCCCAAGCCCCGTTGACGCCCCTTTGCCCCTTGCATAGGAAGGGCAAAACCGACCGGAACCGGGCGCAAAGGCGCCCAGAGGGAATGCCATGACCGAACCGACCAGCGCACCGCGTTCATTTCAGGAGATCATCCTGCGGCTTCAGACCTATTGGGCGTCTAAAGGCTGTGCCATTCTACAGCCCTATGACATGGAAGTCGGGGCCGGAACGTTCCATCCCGCGACCACCCTGCGCGCGCTTGGCTCGAAAGCCTGGGCTGCGGCTTACGTTCAGCCGTCACGCCGCCCGACGGATGGGCGTTATGGAGAGAACCCGAACCGGTTGCAGCACTATTATCAGTACCAGGTGCTGATCAAACCCAGCCCACCGGATTTGCAGGAGTTGTATCTTGGAAGCCTCGAGGCGATTGGCATCGACATGGACCTGCACGACATCCGTTTTGTCGAAGATGACTGGGAAAGCCCGACACTTGGCGCTTGGGGTCTGGGTTGGGAAGTCTGGTGTGACGGAATGGAAGTCAGCCAGTTCACCTATTTCCAACAGGTTGGCGGCCATGACTGCGCGCCGGTATCAGGCGAGCTGACCTATGGGCTGGAGCGTCTGGCCATGTATGTGCTCGGCATCGATCACGTGATGGACATGCCGTTCAATGACCCCCAGTCGCCCAGTCCTTTGACTTACGGCGATATCTTCAAGCAGACCGAAGAGGAGTACGCCCGCTGGAACTTTGACGTGGCCAACACCGAAGTTCTGCTGCGCCACTTCGAAGAGGCCGAGACCGAGTGCGCGGCGATTCTGAGCCAGGCGCATGTGGACCCGAAGACGGGCAAACGCATCATCATGGCGCACCCTGCCTATGATCAATGCATCAAGGCCAGTCACATCTTCAACCTGCTGGACGCGCGCGGCGTGATCTCGGTGACTGAACGGCAGGCCTATATCGGGCGCGTCCGGGCGTTGGCCAAACAATGTGCGGATGCGTTTGTGCAGACCGAGGCCGCCGGGTTTCAGGCCTGATGAGGCAATCAGGCCAGCCCGGGCAAAAGCGCCTTGAGCCCGTCTGCGATCATGCTGACGGCAATGGCGGCAAGGATCATACCCATGAAGCGGCTCATAATCACGCGCGCGTTGCTGGACAGGCGTTCAGCCAGCCAGGCGGCGTTCCAGAACGTGATCAGAAGCAGGCCGACCACAACGAGAAATACGCCTGCAAAAACAAAGGCCTCGACCGCAGTTTTAACCTGATGTGCGTACAAGATCAGGGTGGTTATCGTGCCGGGGCCCACGAGAATGGGAAAGGCCAGCGGGTAAAAGGCCACCGTATCGGTTTCGGGGTAAGCTTCCTTCTCTCCTTTTGTTCCGTGATGAGAGGTGCTTTCGTTTCCGTTCAGCATGTTGAGACCGATCATCATGACGACCAGGCCGCCGGCGACGCGCAGGTGATTGACGCTGATGCCAAAAAGGCCAAGCGCCTGACTTCCGACCAGCGCAAAGGCACCGCCAAGGATCAGGCAATAGATCACCGTCTTCACCGCAATCTTGCGCTGGTCGGCGGCAGGCAGATCCTGAGTGACGCTCAGAAACACCGGCAGGTTGGAAACCGGGTTCATGATGGCAAACAATGCGCCGAAAAAACCGACAGCAAGCGTGGATTCCATGGTGTTGACCTCATTGATGCCTGTACCCGGACGAAACCTGTCCTATTTTACAAGAACTTGAAAGAGGCAGCCTGAAACATGACGGGAAAACTGCTGGCAATTGTTCTTTTGTTGTCGGCCTTGGTGGCCGGGGCCGGGATGTATTATTTGCAGATTTACGGTTTCTACTACGAGGTCGAACCTCAACCCGGCCAGGACGTGGTCCTGATGACGGACCAAAGCGATGCGCCTGTCCCGATCACCTATTCAGACTTTCAGGCGATCGATGCAGACAGTTCTCCGATCCGCTACCGTGGCTGTTTTGAAACGAATCTGAAACCGGATCAGATGGCCGGGTTTTTTGCTGTCGAAAACCCCGAACCCTTGACCGCGCCGGGTTGGTTTGACTGTTACGACGCCGTGTCGTTAGGCGATGCGCTGAAATCGGGGCAGGCGCAGGCGTTTTTGAGTGAGAAGAACATCCATTTCGGCGTCGACCGGATCGTGGCGATTACCAGGGATGGCAAGGGATATGTCTGGCACGCGTTGAACAACTGCGGTGAAAAAGCCTATGACGGTACGGTGGTGGGTGAGGAGTGCCCGACGCGCCCTGAAAACTGAGGAAAACCATGGCTGACGCCGTTTTAATCCCGGACTTCATTACTGCAACTCTGGGGTTTGCGGTGTATTTGTTGGGTGCCCGGATCAACAGCAAAGTCGCAGTTCTGAGGCAGTTCAATATTCCTGAACCGGTCACGGGCGGCCTTTTGGCCTCGCTCGTGGTCTTGCTTCTGTATCTTGGTGCCAATGTAGAGCTGTCATTCGAGTTGCAGACCCGGGACGCTCTGCTGGTTTTGTTCTTTGCCGGAATCGGATTGAACGCGCGGCTTTCTGACTTGATTGCCGGTGGTAAGCCTTTGTTGATCCTGTTGATTTTGACGCTTGTCACGATTGTTGCGCAGAACGTTATCGGCGCGGCAGGGGCTTCCTTGTTTGGCTATCCGGCGCAAGCAGGCGTTCTGTTCGGTTCGGCCGCGTTGATTGGTGGACACGGAACCGCAATTGCATGGGCACCCGAAGTTGCCAGCGCTACGGGTCTGGACGGTGCAACTGAACTTGGCGTTGCCGTGGCGACGCTCGGACTGGTGCTTGCAGCGCTGGTCGGGGGCCCCATCGCGCGTCTTCTGGTGGAAACACGAGGCCTGTCGCCGGACCGACCTGGCGAAGAACATACCGTTGGACTGCCGGAAGAAACGACCGCAGCCACCGAAATTGACCATATGACCATCATGCGCGTGCTGCTGCATCTGAACCTTGCTATTATTCTGGGCTATGCGCTGGGCGAGGCGATTTCGGCAGCCGGGCTTAAACTGCCGCTGTTTGTGCCCTGTCTGATCATGGGCATCGTGATTTCGAATGTCCGGGCGGCCATCGCTCCGTCCGCGCCGCCGGTTGCACGGACACCGTCGCTGGCATTGCTGTCTGAATTTGCGCTTGGGGCCTTTCTGGCAATGTCACTGATGAGCTTGCAGTTGTGGACCATCGCGGAACTGGGTGTGGCAATTGCCGTGATCATGACGGCGCAAACGGTGTTTACGGTTGCCTTCGTGATTTGGGTACTGTTTCCCCTGATGGGCTCGAATTATCGCGGAGCGGTGCTGGCCGCGGGCTTCGGAGGCTTTGCCCTGGGCGCCACACCCACGGCGATTGCAAATATGACGGCTGTAACCAAGCGATATGGGCCGTCGCCTATTGCCTTTATCGTGTTGCCCCTTGTATCCGCCTTCTTTGTGGATATCGCCAATGCCATCGTCATTCAGACGATTGTGAACTTCTAAGGACCGACTATGCCCGACCTGCTGATCGAACTGTTTTCCGAAGAAATTCCTGCGCGGATGCAAACCCGTGCCGGTGAGGATCTGAAAAAGCGGATTACCGATGGTCTGGTCGAGGCCGGTTTGACCTATTCAAACGCGGCCGCACTGACGACACCCCGCCGTCTGACATTGGCGGTGGAAGGTCTGCTGGCGCAAAGCCCGACAATCCGGGAAGAGCGCAAAGGGCCCAAGGTCGGCGCGCCGGACAAGGCGATTGAAGGATTTCTGCGGGGTGCTGGCCTGACCCGCGACCAACTGGAAGAGCGCGAGACCCCCAAGGGCGCCGTTTACTTCGCCACCATCGAGAAACCGGGCCGTCCGGCCGCCGAGATCATTGCCGAAGTGCTGGAAGCCACTATTCGCAACTTCCCATGGCCCAAATCCATGCGTTGGGGCAGTGGCAGTCTGCGGTGGGTGCGCCCGTTGCATTCGATTCTGTGCATCCTGTCGGATCAATCAGGGGCGCAGGTTGTTCCGATGCAGGTCGATGGCATCCGTTCCGGTGATACCACAGCCGGTCATCGTTTCATGGCCCCCAACCGGTTCTCGGTTACGTCTTTCGAGGACTATGCCGCCAAGCTGAAACGCGCATTCGTTTTGCTGTCACAGGATGAACGTGCCGAACACATCTGGAATGATGCACAGAACATGGCTTTTGCCGCCGGTCTGGAAATCGTCGAAGACAAGGGACTGTTGGCCGAGGTTGCCGGGCTGGTGGAATGGCCTGTGGTGTTGATGGGGAAAATCGACGAGGAATTCCTCGAATTGCCGCCCGAGGTGTTGCAGACCTCGATGAAAGAGCATCAGAAGTTCTTTTCCGTAAAAAACCACAAGACCGGTCGGATCGAGCGTTTCATCACCGTCGCCAACCGCGAAACCGCCGACAATGGCGCGACCATTCTGGCGGGCAACCAGAAGGTGCTGTCGGCGCGTCTGGCAGATGCGAAATTCTTCTGGGAGAACGACCTGCGCGTTGCCAAATCGGACATCGCCCAATGGACCCGCGCGCTGGAGAACGTGACCTTCCACAACAAACTGGGCACTCAGGCCCAACGTATCGAGCGCATCGCCGCGCTGGCCCGCGAACTGGCTCTGGTGACGGGCGCCGACCCGGATCAGGCCGAGAAAGCCGCGCGTCTGGCCAAGGCCGATCTGAGTTCAGAGATGGTCTATGAATTCCCCGAACTTCAGGGGCTCATGGGGCGGTATTACATCGAAGCCGCCGGCGAGGATGCCGCGGTGGCTGCTGTTGCGCAGGAACATTACTCGCCGCTGGGGCCGTCGGATGATGTGCCTGCGGCACCCCTGTCGGTCGCCGTGGCGCTTGCGGACAAACTTGATACTCTGGCAGGGTTCTGGGCGATCGACGAAAAGCCCACCGGGTCGAAGGACCCGTTCGCGCTGCGTCGCGCGGCATTGGGGGTGATCCGGTTGATCCTGAACAATGATCTGCGGCTGAAGCTGGATCGTTTCTTCGACGCGCAACTCGTTCGGGCCGAAGCGGCTTCCAACGAAGCCTTGCACGACGGGCATGTCGCAGAGCTGTTGGATGAGATTGCCGACCACGGTGTTTTCGGAACGGCGTTCCGTACGGTGAAGGAGAAGCTTGCGGGCGACAAGGCCGGGACGCACCAAATGACGGACTTTCTGCGTCTTGAACGGAAGGTACCCGATACGTCCGATGACCTTTTGTCCTTCTTCCACGACCGCCTCAAAGTCTTTCTGCGTGACGAGGGCATCCGCCACGACATCATCGATGCGTGCATCGCGATGGAGGGGAATGACGACCTCAACCTGCTGGTCAAACGTGCCCGCGCGTTGAATGCCGTGATCGCGACCGAAGATGGGGAAAACCTCGTACAGGGGTTCAAGCGGGCCAACAACATCCTGACCCAGGCCGAGGAAAAGGACGGCGTGGAATACTCTTACGGTGCGGATGTGAAATTCGCCGAGACCGACAGCGAGAAGGCGCTTTTCATGGCTTTGGATGGGGCGCAGACGCAAATCGACGTGGCCCTGAAATCCGAAGACTTTCCAACTGCAATGGCGGCCATGGCGGGGCTGCGCGGGCCGGTGGATGCGTTTTTTGAGGACGTGCAGGTCAACACCGACAATGACGTGATCCGCCGCAACCGGCTGAACCTGCTCAGTCAGATCAGGCAGGTTTGTTCTAGCGTGGCCGATCTGTCGCGGATCGAAGGTTAAAACCTCGGGCACGCAGCGATGCGTGCCCACAACGCCCTTGCACGAAGGGCGCAAGCGCTTATGCTGCAGGCAAATCAAAAGGTGCTGCAGTGCAGAATAATCCGCATACCACGCTCATTACATCCGATGCGCCGGTCACGGCCCATACCCATGGCGGGCGGGCCAAGTGTCTGCAACGGCTGGTCCGACTGGACCTGCCGGTGCCCCGGACCGTCGCCTTGTCGTTTGATGCGGTCCATCAGATTGCGGAAGGCGACGTTCCGAACCTTGACGCGATCCTTGAGCAATTCGACTCCACGACCTTGCTATGCGTCCGACCAAGTTCTGAAGATCCCGATTGGGGCGGGCCCGGTGCGGTTCTGAACATTGGCATGAATGATGCCCGCTATGTGGATCTGTCCGATACCATGGGGGCAGAGGCCGCTGCTGCGCTGTATCTCAGGTTCGTTCAAAGCTATGCGATCCACGTGGCGCGGCTGGACGCGGATGTGTTTGATGACATCGACATGGATGGCAGCGAAGGCTTGCGCCACTCCCTGCGCGCCTACGAAGATGAAACGGATGAAGCCTTCCCGCAGGACCGGGGTGAACAGCTGATCGGCGTTCTGCGCTCGATGGCACGTGCATGGGACGGGACGTCCGCCCGGCTGCTGCGGCAGGCCAAGGGTGCCCCGGCAGATGCGGGTCTTGGGCTTGTCATTCAAGAGATGATCCCGGGCGTCGGGCAGGGTGAATGCGGATCAGGCGTGCTTCAACTGGTTGATTCCACAACAGGAATGCCACAGATCACCGGTCGCTACCTAAGCCAGAGCCAGGGGCGCGACGCGCTAGGCAAAGATGTGGCAGCCCTGTTTCTTGAAAAAGACCCGCGCGGCCCCTCGCTGGAAGAGGTTGCGCCCAAAGCCTTTGCCGACGTCAAAACGCATGCCGTCCTGATGCGCGAAAAACTGCGTGAAGAAATGCAGGTCGAGTTCGTCATTCAAAACGGCAAAGTGCATATTCTGGATGGCGTCCGGGTGCAGCGATCGGCCCGCGCGGCCATGCGCATTGCCGTACGTCTTGCCGAAGACGGTATCATACCGCCGCAAGAGGCGGTGATGCGTGTCGACCCGCACGCGCTGAACGAATTACTGCACCGTCAGGTCCACCCCGATGCGCGCCGCGATGTGCTGACCACCGCCATTGGTGCCAGCCCCGGTGCCTCGACCGGCAAGATCGTGTTCACCTCGGCCGAAGCGCAGGCCAGTGCCGCCCGTGGCGAGGCGTGTGTTCTGGTGCGCCGGGAAACCTCGCCCGAGGATGTGCGCGGGATGCATGCCGCCGTTGCGGTTCTGACGGAAAAGGGCGGCATGACCAGCCACGCGGCCGTGATCGGGCGCGGATTGGGCCTGCCCTGTATCGTCGGGGCCTCGGAAATGCGGTTTCAGACGAAAGACAAGATGCTGACCGCACCGGATGGGCGGGTGTTCAAAACCGGTGATATTGTCACCATTGATGGCAGCTCGGGTCAGGTGCTGGCCGGTCAACCCGCCATGCTCGAGGCCGCATTGGATGACTGTTTCCAGACGCTGATGGGCTGGGCCGATGCCGAGCGTGACATCGACATCCGCGCCAACGCCGACACACCGGCTGACGCGCAGACAGCCCGGAACTTTCAGGCTCAGGGGATCGGTCTGTGCCGGACAGAACATATGTTCTTTGATCCCGGCCGTCTGATCGTGATGCGTGAAATGATCTTTGCGCAAACCTCGGCGGGCAGGGCGGCGGTGCTGGAACGCCTGCTTCCGATGCAGCGCGAGGATTTTGTTCAGCTGTTCAGGATCATGGAAGGCCAGCCTGTCTGCATCCGCCTGTTCGATCCACCCTTGCATGAATTTCTGCCGACAACGCGCACCGGGCAACGGGAACTGGCAGAGGCGCTGGACCTTCCTGTGTCCGACGTTGAACGCCGGGTTGAGGCGATGACCGAATACAACCCAATGCTGGGCCTGCGCGGCGTTCGTCTGGGTGTCACCGTGCCCGAGATCTACGACATGCAGGCGCGCGCGATTTTCGAAGCCACGCTGGAGGCCAGAAAAAACGGTGCCCCGGTGGTGCCCGAAGTGATGATCCCGCTGGTATCTGCCAAGCGCGAGGTTGAACTGGTCAAATCCCGCATCGATTCGGTCGCCGCCGCCGTTGAATCTGAACGGGGACAGAAGTTCGAATATCGGCTGGGCGTCATGGTCGAAACACCACGCGCCTGTCTGCGCGCGGAAGAAATCGCGCCGCAGACCGCCTTCATGAGTTTTGGTACAAACGACCTGACACAGATGACCTACGGCCTGTCCCGCGACGATGCCGGTCGTTTCATGTCCGCCTATGTTCGGCAGGGAGTCTTTGGCGAAGATCCGTTCCACGTTCTTGATCCGGATGGGGTCGGGGAATTGCTGAAACTCGGGGCGGAACGAGGGCGTGCCGCGAAACCGAATGTGACCCTTTCGGTCTGTGGCGAACACGGCGGGAACCCCGAATCAATCGCCATTTGCAGGGATTTGGGGTTTGACTATGTTTCGTGTTCGCCGTTCCGGGTTCCGGTCGCTCGGCTGGCTGCCGCTCAACTGGCGATTTCCTCCAGACTTGGGGGTTGACACCGCGCTGAACCCCAAGGAATAGTGGGTTATTCGGTCATTCGTAGGCGAAAATTATTTTCGCCACGGGCAATTTTCCACTTGCTTTTTTTAGGATACTGGACCTTTGCGCAGGATTGCGTTAGATGCCTCGTCGCGCCCGCCGGGGGAGGGTATGGCGCGTGATGTGCCTGTGCGAGGTTATCTGATGCTACGTTACATAATGGCTGTTGCTACAATGGCGGCAACCGTGCTGCCGAGTGCGTCCTTCGCCGAGAGGGAAGCAATTGATACTGCAAAGAAAGAACTTGTCGCCCGCAGTGAGCTGCCGGCGCAAAGCTTCCGGGACTATTTCAAGCTGTTCCAGCCCCGCAAGGCGGCTGAACCTGTCGAAGTGTCCTTCTCCAAAGACTGGCTTGACCAGCAACCAAAGGCCTCCGGTGGTGAAAACTGGAAATGCCTGTCCGAAGCCCTGTATTTCGAGGCGCGCGGCGAAAGCGTGCGCGGCCAGTTCGCGGTTGCCGAGGTGATCCTGAACCGGGTCAAAAGCAGCCGTTTCCCGGATTCCCTGTGCGGGGTGATCCATCAGGGGACCGGCAAGAAATACCAGTGCCAATTTACATACACCTGTGATGGCCGCAAAGAGGTCATCCACGAGAAAACGGCGTATGAGCGTGTGGCAAAAGTCGCGCGGGCAGCTATTGATGGTGTGGCGGATGAGTTGACCGAAGGGGCGACGCACTATCACACGACATCGGTCCGCCCGTCCTGGTCGCGGGTCTATAAACAGACGGCGAAAATCGGCGTGCACATTTTCTACCGCCACAACTATCGGACAGCGAGCAACTGATTGACGCACCCGCGCTGGAAGCTTGCTGGCGTGGGGCAGGTTGCATCCTATATTGCGGGCCAGGAGGCCCGCAATGATTTTGAACCGCAGACATCTTTTGCAATCCGCCGCCGCAGCATTTCTGATGCCGCGTGTGGCCAGCGCGGGTTTTGCACCGCTTAATGCGCGTGTAGCCAAATACCCGATCGCGCCAGCAAGTTATCCTGAAACGGTAGTCTGGACATATGACGGGTCTGTTCCCGGCGTTGAACTGCGCGTCAGGCAGGGCGACCGCATCCAGCGCACCCTGATGAACCAGCTCCCGCAAGCCACGTCGGTCCATTGGCACGGCATTCGCATCGAAAACGCCATGGACGGCGTGCCCGGCCTGACGCAGGACGCGGTGGAAGCGGGCGCAAGCTTTGATTACTCCTTCGTCGTTCCCGATGCAGGGACCTATTGGTACCATGCGCATAACCAGTCGATTGAACAGGTTGCGCGCGGGCTTTATGGGCCGCTGATCGTCGAAGAAACCGTGGCCCCCGATGTGGATCAGGATTTGGTGCTGATGCTGGACGACTGGCGGCTTGATCCGGAAACCGCCCAGATCACGGATGATTTCGACAATGGCCATGATCTGAGCCATGCAGGTCGGATTGGGAACATCCTGACCGTCAACGGATCATTCGATCCCGCGTTTGCGGTACGCAGAAACGAGCGTTTGCGACTGCGATTGGTCAACGCCTCAAATGCCCGGATATTTGACCTGGATCTTGATGGTCTTTCAGGGTGGATCGTCGCCTTGGATGGAATGCCCTTGGACACACCGCTGCGGCTGTCGGGCTCTTTCCCGCTGGCACCTGCGCAGCGCGCGGATCTGATTGTGGATGTCGTCACCGAGGGCGAAACGGCAAGCCTGGTCAGCGTCGAAAGAGATGGTTCCTTTGGGCTGGCGCGGTTCGAGGTTGGTGGAAACGCTGCCGGGGCGCACAGGCAGGGCGTGTCAGCATTGCCGCCTAACCCTCTGCCTGAGATCGGGAATTTTCAACGTGCCAGAGCGCACCAGATGGTTCTGCAAGGTGGCGCAATGCGGTGGCTGGAAAGCGGCCGGCTGGGTGGAACGGAACTGTCAGGCCGCGAACTGGCGCAGTTGGGCAAATTCTGGGCGCTGAACGGTTACGCCGAGCGCCCCGAAGATCCGTTTCTGGATGCGGCCGTCGGCAGTTTGCACAGGATCGAGTTCGTAAATGAAACCGCATTTCCGCACGCAATGCATCTGCACGGGCATCACTTCCGGCTGATCATGGACGATGGCTCTCTGGGCCCCTGGCGTGATACCGTTCTGGTCGGGCGGGGACAGACTCGCCAAATCGCATTGATCGCGGACAATCCCGGGAACTGGTTGCTGCATTGTCATATGCTTGGGCATGCTGCTTCCGGGATGATGAGCTGGTTTCGGGTCTCGTGACGCCGCATTCGGCGGTTGGAATGGCGCTTGTTTGAATGCTATAGGCCCTCGCGACGCCTATAGTAGGCAAACTATGCAACGAGCCCGAAAAGGCCTGACCCATGAGTTCTGAAATCCGCTTGGCATTCGCACACCCGTCCGAACGGTCCGAAGCGACGTCTCCTCGGGGGCCGTTGGATCGTATCTCTTTGCGCGACCATATCGTCGAAGTCGAAATCGGTGCCTTCCAGGCCGAGCGGGGAACAACCCAGCGGATCTGTTTCAACATCGTGGTCGAAGTCCGGCCTCTGACAGACCCGATTGATGATGATGTGGACCGCATCCTGTCATATGACCGCGTAACGGAATCCATCGCCTATGAGCTGGCGGCCGAGCGCCTGAACCTGCTTGAGACATTGGCCGAACGCGTTGCGGAACGCATATTGCTTGAACCTCAGGCTGTAAGGGTCTTTGTTCGCATCGAAAAACTGGATCGAGGCCCGGGTGCGTTGGGGGTTGAGATCGTGCGTGGAAAAGACTCGGTCCATCATGAGGTGGCCGAAGAAGAACGCCCGCATCCCCGCCTTGTCTTCCTGTCGAATGACGCCATCGCCTCGGAAAACCTGAAGGGTTGGATCGATCAGTTGGAGAACCGCCAGCGCCCGCTGATCCTGTGTGTCGGGGCGTCCGAACTGGCCGCTCCGCAAACGGGTCATGCGATGACGCAACGCCGAATTGACCTGTTGGCAATTGAACAGAATGCCTGGGTTCTGGCGGCACGGGACCATCGCTGTGTGGTGGTCTCAACGCGGACCGAATTGGATTGGGCGATGAAGAACGGCCAGATCTGTGTCTGGGCCCCATCCAAGATCGTATTGGACGCCGTTGACGGCCCGTCTGCCGCCCCGTCGGATGCCGTGGCGCTGGCTGCATGGTTCGCGGCGACCTTTGAAGCGAGCGAAATGATGGTGATCGGCGGCGCATTGCCGACGGAACCCAAAACGCCCTTGCGTGCTGTTGCGGTGGATCAGGCCCAGCTGTGAGAACCTATTTCAGACCACTGGTTCAGCATGGAGCGACCCGTCCGGCAGGCGCTGTGCCGCTGGCGGGCCAACCCCTTTGGTTCACTCATGCCGAGGCCCTGCGGCGCGGGTCAGAACCCGAAATCGTCGCGGCCTCGGACGTTCCGTCAGATTACCTGAGCCGTTTGATCCAACCGCGGGCTGACGTGGCGGGCCTTGATATGCAGGTGCCTCATATCATGGGGATTCTGAATGCCACGCCGGACAGTTTCTCGGATGGCGGTGTTCACAGCTCGGTAGATGCTGCTCGCGTGGCTGCGGTGAATATGGTGGCGCATGGTGCCACGATTCTGGATATCGGCGGAGAGTCCACCCGTCCGGGGGCGGATTTTGTCCCGGCCGGGGAAGAGATCGCGCGAACCCGCCCGTTGATCGAAGCGATCCGGTCGGAAACAGGCGCTTTGATTTCCATCGATACACGAAAGGTCGATGTCGCCAAGGCTGCCTGCGCGGCCGGGGCAGGGTTGGTCAACGATGTCTCGGGCTTCACCTTCGATCCGGCATTGGCACCGTTCTGTGCCGCGCAGAGAGTGCCTGTCTGTGTCATGCACATGCAGGGTGATCCGGCGACGATGCAGATCAATCCGCAATACGACAATGTATTGCTGGATGTTTACGATTTTCTCGAAGGCCAGATTGCGTTGCTGGAACGTCTTGGCCTGAGCCGCGGTCAGGTCGTTGTGGATCCCGGGATCGGGTTTGGGAAGACCGAGGATCACAACCTGATCCTTCTGCGAAATCTCAGCCTGTTCCACGGCCTAGGCTGCCCGATCCTGTTGGGCGTGTCGCGCAAGGGCTTTATTGGCGCCATCGGAAAAGAGCCTTGCAAGACTGCCCGCGCGCCGGGATCAATCGCGGTGGCTCTGGCCGGATTGTCTCAGGGCGTGCAGATCATCCGCGTTCATGACGTGGCCGAGACCTCTCAGGCCTTGCGCCTATGGGCTGCTGTCCGGTAATCCGGTCGCACGGCAAATCACGGAGTAACACCTATGCGCAAGCTGTTCGGAACCGACGGGGTGCGGGGCACCGCCAACACGCATCCGATGACGGCAGAGATGGCGTTGCGCATCGGGGCCGCTGTAGGGCGGTATTTCCGACGCGACGCGACAGGGGTGCACCGGGTTGTTATCGGCAAGGATACGCGTTTGTCCGGCTATATGCTGGAAAACGCGCTGACGGCCGGTTTGACATCCACTGGAATGAACGTGCTGCTGCTGGGGCCCGTTCCGACGCCCGCCGTTGGCCTCATGACGCGGTCCATGAGGGCTGATCTGGGCGTCATGATCTCGGCCAGCCACAACCCTGCCGAAGACAACGGAATCAAGTTCTTTGGGCCGGACGGCTATAAACTGTCCGATCAGGCCGAGGTCGAGATCGAAAGGCTGATCGACGAAGGCGTCAGACCCGCCCAGGCGCAGAATATCGGCCGGGCGCGCCGGGTTGATGACGCACGGTTTCGCTATGGCGAACGTGTGAAGTCGTCGTTGCCGCGGAACGTCAGTCTGGATGGTTTGAAGGTGGTGATCGATTGTGCGAACGGCGCAGCCCACCGCACCGCGCCAGAAGTTCTGTGGGAGCTGGGCGCAGAAGTGATCCCCGTGGGAATCGCGCCCAACGGCAAGAATATCAATCTCAACTGCGGATCGACCAAGCCGCAACTGGCCGCAGAAACCGTTGTCGCGCATGGCGCCGACGTGGGCATTTGTCTGGACGGCGACGCGGACAGGGTGGTTGTGGTCGACGAAACCGGCCAGGTGGCTGACGGCGATCAGCTTATGGCTTTGCTGGCAACGGCATGGAAGAAATCGGGCCAGTTGAAAGGCGACGCCCTGGTCGCGACCGTCATGTCCAACCTGGGCTTGGAACGCCATCTGACAGCGCAGGGTTTGCGTCTGGAGCGAACGGCCGTCGGTGATCGCTACGTGGTCGAACGGATGCGTGAAGGTGGGTTCAACCTTGGTGGGGAACAGTCCGGCCATATCGTTATGAGCGATTATGCCACAACCGGTGATGGGTTGATGGCTGGGCTGCATTTCCTGGCGGAAATGGTTTTGTCGGGGCGCAAGGCATCTGATCTGTCCAAGCAGTTCGAAACCGTTCCGCAGTTGCTGAAGAATGTGCGCTATTCCAGCGATCAAACACCGTTGGAGGTTCAAAGTGTTCAGGCGGCCATCGCCGATGCCGAGGCGCGGCTGAACGGGCAGGGCCGTTTGTTGATCCGCAAATCCGGGACCGAGCCTCTGATCCGCGTGATGGCTGAATGCGAAGACGATGGGTTGCTGACCCAAGTTGTCGACAGCATCGTGGCAGAGGTCGAAGCCGCCACAAGCTAGTGCCCGAACAATACCTTTCGCAGGCTGAACCACTGGCTGATGGCCATGCCGGTCAGGATCAGCGCCAAAGCGATGTAAAAGCGCAGGGGCAGGGCCTCGGACAGGATCCATGCGCCGAACACCATCGACCAGATCGGCACCTGGTAATTCACCAATGTCAGGAAAACCGACCCGGCGCTGCGGGTGATCGAAACGCGCAAAAGGGTGGCAAACGCGGTTGGCAGCAATCCCAGAACGATCAGGGCGATTGTCGGGCGTGGGCCTTGCCAGGTCGGCAGCCCCTCGGTGACCAGCATTATGGGCAGAAGAAGCACGGCCCCGACAACCAGCGTCAGAGCAGCCAGTACCAAAGGGTCAACCGGCGGACAGCGTCGCGTCAGCACGGATGAACTTGCATAACACAACGCTGCCGTGATGCAGGCCAGTTGTGCGACGGGTTCTGCCCCCTGGCCCAATTGTGCAAGGCCGGGTCCGATCAAAACCAGGGCCCCGGAAAAGCCAAGGCACACCCCCATAAATCGGCGCAGGTTCAGTGGTTCATCCGAGAAGAAATGCGCAAGCGGCAGCACCATCAGCGGGATAGCAGCCATGGACAGCCCCGCAAAGGCAGATGGCACAAATTGCTGCCCCCAGCTCAGCAACATGAATGGCACGGCAGTGGACAGCACGCCAATAAGGACAATCGAAACACTCAGCGCCGGCGTCAGAACCGGCAGCTTGCGACCGGTCGCCCTCATCATCAGCAACAGGGTAACAGCGCCCAGCGTGGTTCGTGAGGTGGCAACGGTGATTGGGCCATACCCTTCAAGCGCCATGGCAACGACCATGAAGGTCGCGCCCCAGATCAGGCCCAGCGTGAAGACGCCGCTCCAGTCCTGTCTTGTCGGCTGTTGAACCATTGATTGTCCTGTCGGAACGCGCGGGTGCGCCAAAAAATTTAACCTGACCGGCTGTTTATGTGCCTTGCCGGACCTTTGTTCAAACGAAAAAGGCGGCCACGCGGGCCGCCCTGTGAAAGGCTTCCGCCCTACTTAGTTCTTTTCTTTGTCAACCATCTTCCCGGCCGAAATCCACGGCATCATGCCGCGCAGCTTGGCGCCGGTTTCTTCGATCATATGCTCGTCATTGGCACGGCGCGCCGCCTTGATGGTCGGCTGGCCAACGGCGTTTTCCAGCATGAAGTCACGAACGAATTTACCCTGCTGGATGTCGTCCAGAACCGCTTTCATGCGCGCTTTGGTTTCGTCGTATTTCAGGATACGCGGCCCGGTGACGTACTGGCCGTATTCGGCGGTGTTCGAGATCGAATAATCCATGTTGGCGATGCCGCCTTCATAGATCAGGTCAACGATCAGCTTCACTTCGTGCAGGCACTCGAAATACGCCATTTCAGGGGCGTAACCGGCTTCGACCAGAGTTTCAAAGCCGCAGCGGATCAGTTCGACCAGACCACCGCACAGAACGGCCTGTTCGCCGAACAGGTCGGTTTCACATTCTTCACGGAAGTTGGTTTCGATGATGCCCGAGCGCCCGCCACCGATGGCCGAGCAGTAGGACAGGCCGATTTCCAGTGCCTTGCCGGTTGCATCGTTGTGGACAGCGACCAGGCAGGGCACGCCGCCGCCTTTGGTGTATTCGCCGCGCACGGTGTGGCCGGGGCCCTTGGGGGCCATCATGATGACGTCGACGCCTTCTTTCGGCTCGATCAGGCCGAAATGGACGTTCAGGCCGTGGGCAAAGGCGATGGCCGCGCCCGGCTTGATGTTGTCGTGGACATATTTTTTGTAGGTCTCGGCCTGAAGCTCGTCGGGCATGGTGAACATGATCACGTCACACCAGGCAGCAGCTTCGGCGATGCCCATCACTTGCAGACCTTCCGCTTCGGCTTTCTTGGCCGAGGGCGAGCCTTCGCGCAGGGCGATGACCAGGTTCTTTGCGCCTGAATCGCGCAGGTTCAGCGCGTGGGCGTGACCTTGCGAGCCATAGCCCAGGATAGCCACTTTCTTGTCTTTGATCAGGTTGATATCGCAATCGCGATCGTAATAGACGCGCATTTCGCCGGTCCTTTCTGGTTTGATTGCGGCGGTTGTATCTGCCTGTTCGCGCAATGGCGATAGGGTTGGGCTTGAGTATTTGCAAAAAAGATGAAGAATAATTCGCAATAGTTAGAGAAAGTGAAAAAATCATGCTTGATGATATTGATCGGCGCATTCTGCGCCACTTTCAAGCAGACCCGAGCCTGACAACAGCGGAACTGGCCGATCTTTGCCGGATCAGCGTGGGCGTCTGCTGGCGGCGAATCGAAAAGATGCAGACCGCAGGGATCATCGAAGGGCAGGAGGCCGTGATAGACTGGGCCGCGATGGGATATGCTGTCGAAGTTTCGCTTCGGATCACGCTCGACAAGACGCAGGCCCGAGCTTTCGACGATTTCACGCAGGCGGCGCGTGACGTGGCAGAGGTAATCGAAATCCAGACCTTTCTGGGTCGTGTCGATGTTCGTCTTTCCGTCATTGCAAGAGATATGAAGCATTATCAGCAGCTTTATCGCGACCGGATTCTGACCCTGCCTCATATTGCCGATATCGAGGCCCTTATGCACATCGCGCGGGTCAAGCGGGACGAGGTGCTGCCGGTATGATCGAACTGGATGAGATTGATCGCCGTCTTCTTCGCGCGCTGCAACAGGATGCCACGCAAAGTGCCGGAGCATTGGGGCGCCGGTTCGGGTTGTCCCAACCCGCCACGTGGCGCCGCATTCGTCGGCTGGAAGAGGCAGGAATAATCAAGGGCCGTCGGCTGCGTCTGAATGCCGAGGCGCTGGGGTTCGGTGTCACAGTCTTTCTGGGCATCAAGCTGGGGCGCAAGGGCCAAGTCAGTCTTGAAGATTTTGAGCGCGCTGTCAGTGCCGTGCCCGAGGTGCAGACAGTCGAACACGTGCTGGGGCTGTATGATTATCGACTGCGTGTCGTAGCCCGGGACTTGGCCGATTTCGAACGTGTTTTGCGGCGTCGGATCATGACTCTGCCGGGTGCAGGCGACGTCGAGGCCAACGTTCTGCTGAGCGAAGAACGTCTGCCCGGTCCCATCGGCTGAACAGAGTCAGTATTTCGTGCGGATGCAATAGCCCGGATGATGCGTCATGCGCGCAAAGGTAAGCGGCCTGTCTTCTTTCCAGGTGGTGCGCTCCATTTGAATCATGGATGTTCCCGCCGTGGTGCCCATGAATTCTGCCAGTCGCGCATCTGCGGAAATGGCACAGAAAGCGACC
Organism: Ruegeria sp. HKCCD7559; assembly: GCF_013110575.1. NCBI lineage: Bacteria > Pseudomonadati > Pseudomonadota > Alphaproteobacteria > Rhodobacterales > Roseobacteraceae > Ruegeria > Ruegeria sp. HKCCD7559. Next base: position 1,413,794 of record NZ_WVQU01000001.1, on the reverse strand, counting down.
TCGGCATCGGTGAAAGGTGCGGCCGTCAACAGCCATTCATGTGGCCCCTGTTCGAACAGGTCCGCGTCCTCCACGTCAGGTACGGCCTCGATGTTGATCCATCGTTCTTCCATCTGGAAGGGCCGATTATCTGCATAGTGCATACAAATTACATGTAGAACACGCGCGTCCGGTGCCACGTTGATCTGCGAGGAAAGCCATCCTGGGCTGGTGACCACATTCCTTTCAACAAGCGCATAGCGATAGTTTGCATTCTGGTTTTCGACCACTTGCCGCGCCAGTGACAATTCAAGTTTGGCGTGTTTGCTGGGCTCTTTCTTGACACGTGTCCCGCTCTTGCGTTTGCGCTCGACAAAGCCCTGGTCGGCCAGTTCTCTCAAGGCTCTGTTCACAGTGGCCCGGGCGCAATTGAACTCCTCTGCCAGCTGGGTCTCCGTCGGCAAAAGCGATCCTTGTGGCCAGACACGGCTTTCAATGCGTCGTTTTACTTCGTCTCGAACGAACTGGAAGCTGATCCGCTTTTGTATCGTCACGGGTGAATCTATCCCTTCAAGTATAAAGTGTGCGCATCTGTTCAGAAGCAAGTAGAAGTGTAAAGGGGAAGTGACACTGGTTGGCGTCATTTTTCTGTTTTCAGGAAACTTAGTGAGAAAAATTAAGTGTTTGTTAAGCTTTACGTTGGGTCAAGTTTTGCAGCGAAAGGGCTTTACCCGCACTGACAAAGCGGACAAGACTTCGAAAACGCTTTGGAGAGGATGCGCCATGCCAGGCTTGCTGGAAACCGTTGACCCGGACGGGCTCGAAGAATTCTCGGTCGTATTTACCGACCGCTCGCTGAACCATATGTCGCAAAAGTTTCAGCAGGTGATGCGCGACATTTCGGATATGTTGAAGGGCGTGTACAACGCGGATGGCGTTGCCGTTATTCCCGGTGGTGGAACCTATGCCATGGAAGCGGTCGCCCGACAGTTTGCGCGCGGCGCAGATGTGCTTGTGGTTCGCAATGGTTGGTTTTCGTACCGGTGGAGCCAGATCATTGAAAGCGGTTCTCTGACAAACTCGACCACGGTCATGAAGGCGCGCGAGACTGGCAATTCCAGCCCATCGCCTTTTGCGCCTGCTCCACTCGAAGAGGTCGTCGCCGCGATTCGCGAACAAAAGCCCGGTGTTGTTTTTGCTCCGCATGTCGAAACGTCGGCGGGGGTCATTCTGCCGGATGATTATGTGACCGCGCTGGCAAGCGCGGCGCATGAAGTGGGTGCGCTGATGGTGTTGGATTGCATTGCGTCGGGTTGCGCCTGGGTGGACATGAAAGCCACCGGTGTCGATGTTCTGATCTCGGCGCCGCAGAAAGGGTGGAGCGCCTCGCCATGTGCCGGTCTGGTCATGTTGTCTGAACGCGGAGAGGCACGTCTGGAACAGACCAGTTCCGACAGTTTCGCCCTTGATCTGAAGAAATGGCGGCAGATCATGCAAGCCTATGAAAACGGCGGCCACGCCTACCACGCCACGGTGCCGACCGATGCGTTGCTGGCCTTCCGCGACACCATGGCAGAGACTCGTGAATACGGGTTCGAAAAGTTGCGTGCGGCGCAATGGGCGCTGGGTGACGGTGTGCGGTCGATGCTGAAGGACAAGGGTGTTGTTTCGGTTGCGGCCGACGGTTTCGGCGCGCCCGGAGTTGTGGTCAGCTATACCTCGGATCCCGAAATCCAGAACGGCAAGAAATTTGCGGCACTTGGTATGCAGATTGCCGCAGGTGTTCCGTTGCAATGTGATGAGCCCGAAGGGTTCAGCACGTTTCGGTTGGGTCTGTTCGGGCTCGACAAGCTGTACGACGTGGACGGCACCATCGCGCGTTTGAAACGGGTGCTGGATCAGGTTCTTTAAGCGGACCGGGCCTTAGCGAACGCCGAGGCCCATCTGCATCAAAGTCTTGCGCACGGGGGGCAGGGAATAGAGCGCGTTCAGCCCCATCGCCCGTGCATCCCGCAGCGGCCGCGTCTCGATCATCGAGGCACGGTTCAGCAGATCAATGCCCTTGACGCGCATCTGGACCTCGGTGTGACGGGCCTTGTGATAGGCACCCAGCATCTGTTCGTCTCCCAGACCTTCGGGCCGGGCCTGTGCCAAATCCAGCAGGCAACGCAGGTCGCCCAGAGACATGTTCAATCCCTGTGCCCCGATGGGAGGCACCACATGCGCCGCCTCGGCCATCAGCGCAATGCGTTCACCCGCCAACCGTTCCGCCGATTGGCTGATGATAGGCCAGATCGTTCTGCGGGATGCCAATTTCAGCGGGCCGAACAAACCGCAGGACCGAGAGGTCATGGCGGCCTCGAATGCCTCGGGTTCCAAGTTCAGAAGTTCAACGGCCTTCGGGCCGCGCTCCATCCAGACGATAGCGGACGAGGGCTGCCCGTTCCAGTCCGGCAGAGGCACCAGCGTGAACGGCCCCCCGGATCTGTGAATCTCAGTCGAGACATTCTCGTGCGGAATGGGGTGCGTCACCGCAAATGCCAACGCTTTTTGTCCATATCGAGTTGTGTGCACCTCGATGCCGGCCGCTTCGCGCATTGGCGAATTGCGACCATCGGCAGCAATCACAAGTCTGCACCGAACGCGGCGGCCATCGCTCAGGCCCACGCGGGCCTCGGCGGTTCGGGTGAACAGGCTGGTGGTCGCGGTGCCGGGGCGGAAATCGACATTCGGCAACTCGGCCAGTCGTGCCACCATTTCACGGCGCAACAGCCAGTTGGGCAGGTTCCAGCCGAAAGGTTGTTCGGAGATGTCGGCCGCGTTGAAGTCGCGAACGACGCGTGGCTCGGGCAAGTCGCCCCCGGCGTCAACGATCCGCATGACTTGCAACGGGGCTGCCTGTGCATCCAGTCTTGCCCACAGACCGCATTGTTCCAGCAGGCCGCGCGCAGGCTGCAAGAAAGCCGTCGTACGCAGGTCCGACCCGTCCACGTCCCGCTCGGTGATCGGAGGGCTCGGATCAACGCAGATCACTTCAAAACCTGCTGTTCCGAATACCGCCGCAGCGGTCAGACCGGCGATCCCGCCACCGGAAATCAGGATGTCACAGCTGTCGGACATGGCGCCTCTCATCATTCTGGGCAGAACCTAGTTCGGATCTGCCCCAAGTGCCAAGTGACATCCTGTCCCGTATTTCAGCCCCGTGAAATCAGGATGAGGATCAGAAACATCAGCGGCACCATCATAAGGGCAGGGATGTAGAGGCCGGGAAGGCCGAACAACATGATGGAACAGCCCCACATGCTGAAAATCGCAGCGGCGGTGTAATACAAGTCTTCTGCCTTGGCGTTGACCGCGTCGCGCGCCAGCCATCCAAAGACGGGAATTGCAAAGAAAAGGCGCTGCCAAATCGGTAGGCGCAGCGGCATGTCAATCGCGCTCATCGGGGTCTCCATCTGTTCGTCGCTGCCGCGCATATAGGGGTGTGGAAGCGCGTGCAGAACGTGCAGATCGTCGCAGTGTGACAGCCTATCGCAGGCGCGACAGAAACGCGGTCAGATCGTCCGTGTGATGGTGGATGTGATCGGCTTCATGCGGGTCGGGGGAAACATGAACCGTACGCATTCCCATCTCGTGCGGGGCCGCGAGATTGCGTGGTTCATCTTCGAACATGGCCGCCGTTTCTGTCTGAAGACCGTCTTTTTCAAAAATCGCTTCGAACGCAGCTTTTTCGGGCTTTGGTCGGTACCCTGCATGTTCAACACCGTATATCGCGTCGAACAGGCCTGTCAGGCCGCGTGCCTCGAGGACCCGTTCCGCATAGGGCGCGCTGCCGTTGGTGTAGACGATCCGCCGGCCGGGAAGAGCGCGGATGTGATCGGCCAGTTCCGCATCCGGGTCCATGTGGCTCATGTCAACCTGATGTACCGCGTGCAGGTAGGGGTCGGGGTCCAGATCATGTTCGGCCATCAACCCGGCCAGCGTGGTCCCGTATTCCCGCCAGTAATGCGCGCGCAGCCGGTCGGCCTCGGCCCGGTCAACACCGATGGCTTGCACCACATAATCCGTCATCAGAACTTCTATCTGATCGAACAGCCGCATATGCGGTGGGTATAGGGTGTTGTCCAGATCGAACACCCATTGTGTGACATGACTAAACGAAGGTTTGACCATGGCTTGGGTTTAGGGCGCAGTCGGTCGGTTTTCAATGCTGTACTTGATCGCCGCCCCCTGTCACGGCTAGACATGTCCGAACGAGGAGACAAACGATCCCATGAGCCAGACCCGATCCCCGACCAAGGACGCCTACAGCCTTATCCTGGAAGCCATTGATGTGGGTGTCTACAAACCCGGTGATCGGTTGGTGGAAAGCGAACTGGCAGAGCGTTTCGGAGTGTCACGCACCCCGATCCGCGAAGCGTTGCAACGGTTGGAAACCCAGTCTTTGCTGGAACGGGACGGGCGGTCGTTGATCGTCGCGTCCCTGGATCACAACCAGATGGCCGAGCTTTACATCGTGCGCCGGGAACTTGAAGGGCTGGCTGCGCGCCTTGCCGCAAAGCACGCCACTGAGGAAGAAATCAAGGTTCTTCAGGACATGGTCGTCGAAGATGACAAGTTGATCGATGACCCAACGGCTTTGTCGCGCGCCAACCGGCGGTTTCACGAACAGATTCATCTGGCGTCACACAATCGCTATCTGGTTCAGCAGCTTGATCTGGTTCACCGGACCATGGCTTTGATGGCGACCACTTCGCTGGCTGTTCAGGGTCGTGGCGAGATTGCGCAAAGTGAGCATAAGGGAATCGTCGAGGCCATCGCGGCCCGAGACGAAGAAGCCGCTGGGCAGGCGTTGAAGGAACATATTTCAATCGCCTTCATGACACGTCTGAAACAGGATGCCAGTCGACGCGACAAGTGAACGTCAGGCCAGCGGAACGTCTTCGCTGGCCTGCCCGTGTTGGGTTTTGTCCCAAAAAAACGGATTTGTCGCCAGTTCCCACAGGGCTTTGTAACCGGCGACCACCCCCAGCGGGAAATACAGACACATCGTCGGGACCCACGGCAGCAAAAACCGACGTTCACGCGCGGATACAGCGATGATCCCGACGCATATGTTCAGGGCCTCGGTTGCCAGAAACAGCCAGATCAGCGCCGTCGTGATCTGCTGCGGCAGGATCTGCTCCATCGGATTGGGCATGCCCAGGGCGTACAACCAGAAAATCCATAGAACAGGGGCCAGCAGGAACTGACCCAGAGTGCCCAGAAAGAATGCCTGTAGGCCGATAAACTGGGCCGCACCCAAATCTGCATACAGTTTCCGCGGGTCCCGCATGTGCACAAGATAGGTGACCATGAACCCCTTGAGCCAGCGTGAGCGTTGCTTCACCCACGGCCAGGCACGGAAATTCGCCTCTTCGAAGGTGGCGGTGTCCACCATCTCGGTCCGGTAACCCGCCCGGCAAAGCCGCACGCCCAAATCGGCATCTTCGGTGACATTGTGGGCGTCCCAACCGCCCAGTTCCAACAGCTTTTCGCGGCGGAAAAAGAACGTCGTTCCCCCAAGCGGGACGACCAGCCCCATACGTGCGATGCCCGGTAGGATCACGCGAAACCAGCCGTTGTATTCGATGGTGAAACAGCGTGACCGCCAGTTCGTGCGAGGGTTGTAGTAGTCCAAAACACCTTGCAGGCAAACCACCTCGGGCGAAGCTTGGGTGAAATGCGCAACCACTCGTTCAATCTGATCTGGCTGTGGTGCGTCTTCGGCATCCCAAACGCCAACAATGTCACCACGGCAAAAATCCAGCGCGTAATTCATGGCGCGCGGTTTGGTGGTCAACCCGTTCAGTTCCGGGGCTTCAACAACACGCATCCAACTGGGCAGAGCCACTCGCGCAAGGGCGTCGCGCGTCACGTCATCGGTCGCCTCGAGCACGAGAATGACGTCCAGCAGCGCTTTGGGATAGGTCAGCCTTTGAAGCCGTTGCACCAGAGCACTCGCGATTTCTCGCTCCTTGTACAACGGCACCATGATGGACACGCAGGGGTGACGCAGCGCGATCGCCGCCTCTGTTGGCTGGGTCGGCTTTTTCATGCGGTCGCTGAGACAGGCCAGGGCGCCCATTATCCGAAAGGCTGCAAAAAGAACCAAACTACCTACGGCCGCGCCCAACAAAACCATCAATCCAAACGAAGGGAACAGGGCGAAAAGACACAGCACACCCAGCGTTGTTGCTGATGATACGAGCCGGGACCCGGCGGTCCAGTTGCGGCAGCTTTGTGCCGCGTTCACACGGGTTTCGGCCGCTTTTGCGAGCGTCCGCGCGAAGTGCTGTGCAATGACCCTGTCGATCTGATGAGAATCCGCAAGAACCGGCAGGATGGCACAGTCGCAATCCTGCATCTCGGCTGCCACGGTTGCAAAACGATCGGGCCGGGCAGTGGCGACCAAAACCAGAGGGCCGATGCGCATCCAAGGAATGACATTGTTCTCAAGCCAGAAATCTACCGGCTTCAGGTTGCACAATCCGGGCATCGGTGGAATTTGTTCGAGGTCCGCGATCTGCCACCCGAACTGCGTCGACAGGGCCTTCAGAACGTCCTGCCTGGTGGCATACCCCTCGCCAACCAGAATCTCGCCAAGCGGCGCTTTCTGCCTGGTCTGCAAGCTCAACGCATGGTCCAGTTGCGAGCGCGTGATAACCTCGGTTTCCAGCAGGCAAGCGCCCAGCGGTTTGCGAAAACCGGGCGCAGGAATCGGGGTGGCGGTTGTAAAATTCTGAAGGTTAAGTTCAACCATAAAGAAACCCTGGCACAGTTACCTGCGCTCAGGGTTGATCAAACAAGGTTAATGTGCCGTTAACTCTGGTAACTTAAGGGTTTATGCCTGCTCGTTTTTCTTTTCCATCGCATCGGCGAAACGTTCGAACAGGTAAAAACTGTCCTGGGGTCCGGGCGACGCTTCGGGGTGGTATTGTACCGAGTATACAGGTCTGTCAGTCATGCGGATCCCGCAGTTCGAGCCGTCAAAAAGTGATCTGTGGGTCTCGACCACGCCCTCCGGCAAAGACTGTGCGTCCACGGCGAAACCGTGATTCATCGACGTGATTTCGACCTTGCCGGTTTCCAGATCCTTGACCGGGTGGTTCGCGCCGTGGTGGCCGTGGTTCATCTTGACTGTCTGACCGCCCAACGCCAGCGCCAGCATCTGGTGGCCAAGGCAGATACCAAAGACGGGCAGATCGGTTGTATCCAGAATTTCCTTGATCATCGGCACAGCATAGGCACCCGTTGCGGCCGGGTCGCCGGGGCCGTTCGACAGGAAAACGCCATCCGGCTGATGGGCCAGCACTTCGGCAGCCGTCGCCGTCGCTGGCAAAACGGTTACATCACATCCAGCCGAGGCGAGACAGCGCAGAATATTGCGCTTTGCACCATAGTCGACAGCCACGACTTTGTGGGCGGGGGCCTCTTGCCGCTTGTATCCTTCCGGCCAGGCCCAGCGCATTTCATCCCAGCGGTAGCTTTGGGCACAGGTGACTTCCTTGGCCAAGTCCATACCTTCCAGCCCGGCAAAGCCGCGGGCCGCAGCAACCAGTGCTTCGATGTCGAAATTGCCCTCGGGATCATGAGCCAGCGCCACATGCGGCGCGCCCTGCTGGCGGATGGCGCGGGTCAGACGGCGGGTATCAACGCCGCCGATGGCGATGCGTCCACGGCGGGCAAGCCAGCCCTTGAGTTCTTCGGCCGAGCGCCAGTTGGACGGCTCGGTCGGATCCCATTTGACGACCATTCCAGCGGCGACCGGATCACCGGTTTCGTCATCTTCCGGGTTCACGCCAACATTGCCGATATGGGGGAAGGTAAAGGTGACGATCTGCCCGGCATAGGATGGATCGGTCATGATTTCCTGATATCCGGTCATCGCTGTGTTGAAGCAGAGCTCAGCCACGGTCTGTCCGGTTGCTCCGAAACCGATGCCGTAAAACAGCGTTCCGTCGGCCAAAGCCAGACATGCGGTGGGCTTGGACGGGGCGTTCTGGGCCATGGCGCGACTCTCCTGCAAGGTAAACCGGCGCATACCTAAGGGGGTTAAGCGCTTGGGTCAAGTCTGTTCAATTTTTGGGCTATTGTTATTTTTCAATGGGTTAAGCTTGGTCGCCCCCGGTTGTAACACGCTTTTTGTTTAGATATGTTCGGGGTTCCGTTGTCATGGGGATGGACAAGCCAAATGGACATGCGATCACGGGTGAATGCCGCCCTGAAGCAAGCAATGAAAGACAAAGCAGCCGAGCGTCTGTCGACACTGCGGTTGATCAACGCGGCCATCAAGGACCGCGACATCGCCGCGCGCGCCTCGGACAATGAAGAGGTCAAGGGCTGCGGTGATGCAGAGGTGCTTGAAATACTTGGTAAAATGACCAAGCAACGTAAGGAAAGTGCGCGCGCCTATGAAGAGGGCGGACGCCTGGACCTGGCCGAGCGCGAGATGCAGGAAGTCACCGTCATCGAAGAGTTTCTGCCGAAGCAGCTGGATGATGATGAAGTGTCAAAGGCGATTCATGCCGCGATTACTTCAACCGGTGCCGGTTCCATTCGGGACATGGGCAAGGTCATGGGCGAGCTGAAGACCCGCTATACCGGACAGATGGACTTCGGCAAGGTCGGACCCATGGTCAAGGACCAACTCTGCGCCGCATCAAACGGCGACTGCTGAGACACCTACTGCGCGACAGGATCGCGCAGTTTTCTGGCCAGGTCGTCGTAGAGCGTGATACGCTCGTCTTCCGACAAAAACGCCCCGATTTCGACCTCACGCCCGTCTCCGACGAGCGTGACGTAGTGTGGCACCGGACCACCTTTTTCGTACATCTCAGGTCGTGCCCAATAGCGATTGCACGACCATTCCTGTTGGTCCTTGCCCGGGGTGTGATGCACCAGGCGGGCTTGTGAACCGGACAAGGTGAAAACCTCAAACGCACTGCGCGCGCGATAGTTCGCCTGAATCCCCAGCCAAAGCCCAAGCACCGTCAACAGCAGAAACGGTAACAGGCCCCACAACACGACCGACCCAAGCACGGCCAACAATGGGATCAAACCGAACAGAAATACAGACAGGATGGCAATCATTGCCCCACGTCGCGGCAGAGAGTTATGCGGCCAGAGGCGCAGTTCCTGTTCGGTTTCGGATGTCTGATTCCATTTGTATGGCATACCGGAAACATATCGCAGTGCCGCCTCATGTCGACGGATTTTGATCAGACCACGTGGCCCACACGCGCCCAGGACAAGGCGTCATCCAAACGGTCGTCGCCCCAGAACACCTCTTGCCTCACCACGAAGCTGGGGGCGCCGAAAACACCCAGTTTCACGGCGATGTCTGTTTCAGCTTCCAGCGCGGTGACGATATCCGGGCTGCGCGCGCGGGCCAGTGTCAGACGAGGGTCCTGCTGGCACCGTAGCAAAGCTTCGGACAGGGCGCTTTCGCTGCCCGCCTCGACGCCATCCTCGAACCAGATGCGGTATAGGTTCTGGGTAAATGACTTGCCCCACCCATCCGTCATACCAAGCAAAGCGACCTGATTGGCCAGGGCAAGATCGGAAATCGGATAGGGTGCGGGCAGGCTGGCGTGGATGTGATACTTGGCACAGCGCCGTTCGATATCACGCCACATATATGCGGATTTTTCGGGTTTTCCGGCGAACGGGATATTCTGCTGGGCTGACATGACCGTGCGCACATTAAAGGGCCGCCAGTTAACGGTGGCGTCATGTTCAGCGCACCAGTCGTCCAGACGCATCACGGTAAGGAAGCTGTAAGTGCTGCCGATTGAATACCAAAAGTCGATTTCCGGCATTGCCGATCCTCCGACTGTTCTGTGCGGGTATCATAGCGGATTTTGGTACACTTGGCGAACCGGCAGAGGTGGAAACGAAAAAACCCCGCCACGTGGGCGGGGTTTCCTTGGATCAGATCGGGATCAGTGCGCGTGGCCTTTGTCCCAGTCTTCCTGCTTGGGCAGCTGCTCGAACGTGTGTTCGGGCGGCGGCGTCGGCAGGGTCCATTCCAGCGTATCCGCGTATTCGTTCCACGGGTTCGGACGTGTCTCTTTCGCGCCACGGAACAGGGCGTAGAACACGATACCGAAGAACAGCAGGAACGAGGCGAACGAGATAAATGCGCCGATCGACGAAACGAAGTTCCACTGGGCGAATGCCTCGGGGTAGTCGATGTAGCGGCGCGGCATGCCCTGACGGCCCAGGAAGTGCTGCGGGAAGAAGGTCAGGTTGGCGCCGATGAAGAACAGCCAGAAGTGAACCTTGCCCCAGAACTCAGAGTACTGACGGCCCGTCATCTTGCTGAAGTAGAAGTACACCCCAGCAAAGATCGCGAAGACAGCACCCAGCGACATCACGTAGTGGAAGTGTGCCACAACATAGTAAGTGTCATGATAGGCACGGTCGACACCGGCCTGCGACAGAACCACACCGGTCACACCGCCGACGGTGAACAGGAACAGGAAGCCGAAGGCGAATAGCATCGGTGTCTTGAACTCGATCGAGCCGCCCCACATGGTGGCGATCCACGAGAACACCTTGACCCCCGTCGGAACCGCGATGACCATCGTTGCCAGCATGAAATAGGCCTGCTGACGCAGCGACATGCCGACGGTGTACATGTGGTGCGCCCACACGACAAAGCCCAGCACGCCGATTGCGATGATCGCCCAGACCATCGGCAGATAGCCGAAGATCGGCTTGCGCGAGAAGGTGGCGATCACGTGGCTGATGATGCCGAAACCGGGCAGGATCACGATGTACACTTCCGGGTGACCAAAGAACCACAGGATGTGCTGATACAGGATCGGGTCACCGCCACCGGCCGGATCAAAGAAGGTGAAGCCAAAGTTGCGGTCCATCAGCAGCATGGTGATCGCGCCTGCCAGAACCGGCAGCGACAGCAGAATCAGCCATGAGGTGACGAAGATCGACCAGCTGAACAGCGGTACCTTGAACAGGGTCATGCCCGGGGCACGCATGTTCAGGAAGGTGGTGATCATGTTGATCGCGCCGAGGATCGAGGAGGCACCCGATACGTGCACGGCGAAAATCGCCAGGTCCATGGACATGCCGCCTTCGGTCGTCGACAGCGGCGGATACAGAACCCAGCCCACACCCGAGCCGAGCTGATCGTTACCACCCGGGCTGAGCAGCGAGGCAACACCCAGCGAGGTGCCGGCGACATACAGCCAGAAGGACAGGTTGTTCATCCGCGGGAACGCCATGTCCGGCGCACCGATCTGCAACGGCATGAAATAGTTGCCAAATCCGCCGAACAGGGCAGGGATGACAACGAAGAACATCATCAGAACACCGTGATAGGTGATCATCACGTTCCACAAGTGTCCGTTGGGGGTACATGGGTCGGCCATGAAGCCTTCCAGGCACATGTACTGAACGCCCGGGTGCATCAGCTCGAGCCGCATGTAAACGGTCATCGCCACCGAGATCAGACCGGCAAGGGCCGAAACGACCAGGTACAGAATCCCGATGTCCTTGTGGTTGGTCGACATGAACCAGCGCTGGAAAAAGCTGCGCTGATCTTCATGGTCGTGACCGTGAATGGCTGCGTCTGCCATTATAGGTGCCTCCTGTTGCAACTGCACCGCGCAGTCGGACCTCTCCAACGCGCGGGATTCCTGCTGGTTTTAGAATGTGAAGAGGGCACCTTCAATGGCCGAGTTTGATCTGGATCAAGATTAATTGTCGCGGGCACGCGGGTGCTGCACGACTTTCCGGCCTTGAACGTGGGGTATCTGGGCATGGCGGATGAGAATTCAAGCCCAGTCTGTCGATGCGGCATGGGCGTAGGCAGAGTTCCGCCTTGACCGTTGCCCGCGTGCGTCTCAGAACTGTGCCAACACCCGCAATCCAGAGGTTTGAGATGGCTGATTACGACCCCGACAATATCTTTGCCAAAATCCTGCGCGAAGAAATCCCGTGCATGCGCGTGTACGAGGATGATGAAACGCTGGCTTTCATGGATATCATGCCGCGCGTGGACGGGCATCTTTTGGTGATCCCCAAAACACCATGCCGCAACGTACTGGATGCCACGCCCGAGCAACTGACGGCGGTTACAAAAACGGTGCAGAAGATGGCCCGGGCGGTCAAGTCTGCATTCGACGCGGACGGGGTGACGATTCAGCAATTCAACGAGGCGGCAGGCGGGCAGGAAGTCTTCCACCTGCATTTCCACGTCCTGCCGCGCCACGAAGGGGTTTCCATGCGCCCGCCGGGCAAGATGGGGGATTTCGAGCTTATCGGTGAACACGCGAAAAAGATCAGCGCCGCTCTCGTCTGATCATTCGGCGCCATGGGGCCCCATGCATGCGCCATGATCCTGAAACGCGTGCAGCACGGCACAGACATGATCGTGCTGCCCGTCGCAGGCCGCTGTAATTCGGGTCAGTTCAGCCTGGAGGTTTTGCAGACGGGCGATCCGGTCCCGGAGATCGGCCAGTTGTTTTTGGGCAATTTCGTGCGCCCGGTTAAGGTCGCTGCCAGACGCGCCTTCTAGGGACAGCAAGCCCACGACGTCGGCCAGTGGCAATCCCAGATCACGGCAATGGCGAATGAAGATCAGCCGTTTCAACGCGGTATCGTCATACCGGCGTTGATTGCCCGCCGTTCGCTCTGGCTTGGGCAACAGGCCTTTGTCTTCATAGAACCGGATTGTCGGAATTTTCACTCCGGTTCGGCGCGATAAGTCCCCGATCGAATACATTTTTCGGTTTTGACCTCTTGAACCTCTAGTGGCTAGAGGAATTACATGCTCTGGGAAGCCGTAACAAGGGACATGAAACGATATGGCACACCAGCATTCCCACACCGGTCATGGTCACCAACACAACCACATTGATCCAGACGCTGGCGATGCGCGCGTCGCCTGGGCGATTGCGGTGAACATGTTCCTGACATTGGCTCAGGTCATCGGGGGCATCATTTCGGGTTCTCTGGCGTTGATTGCCGATGCGCTGCACAATTTTTCGGATGCTGTTGCGTTGATCATCGCGTTTTTTGCCCGCAAGATTGCACGGCGTCCGGCCGATCCACGGATGAGCTTTGGCTATGGCCGGGCCGAAGTCGTTGCGGCCTTGGTCAATTACACCACGTTGATCGTGTTGTCGGTCTATCTGTTCTACGAAGGCGTCATGCGGTTTTTTGAACCCGAGCCGATCAACGGATGGCTTGTGGTCTGGGTCGCCGCGCTGGCATTGGTGGTCGATCTCATAACCGCTGCTCTGACGTATACTATGGCCAAGGACAGCATGAATATCCGGGCCGCATTCATCCATAATGTTGCGGACGCCTTGGGATCAATCGCCGTGATCGTAGCGGGCACCGCAGTGATCCTGTTCGGCTGGACATGGGTGGACCCGGCGGTGACGATCCTGATCTCGGTCTACATCATGTGGCATGTCAAAGAAGAGATAGGCGAGACGGTCCGCGTTCTGATGCTGGGCGCTCCGCCCGACCTAGAGCCAGAGCAGGTTGCCGCGGCGATCGAAGAAACGGATGGGGTGGCCGAAGTGCATCACGTGCATTTGTGGAGCATGCAGGAACGGCAGCCCGCGCTGACGGCGCATCTGGTCATCGATGCGAACGCGTGGGCAGATGCCGAAATGGTACGGGACAGTGTCAGGCAGACGCTGCAAGTTCGTTTCGGGGTGGGGCATGCGACGCTCGAACTGGAACAGGCCGACCGCGCCTGCGTCGGTTCGTCCCGATTTGGCCATCAGGAAGAATAGCAGTGTCTGAAAGAGAATTGCCGTTCCGATTTGGGGTCGGAACGGCAGACTCGTAACCAAACACTTCTCGGATTTCGAGGGCGAGCCCTGGATCACCGGTTAACATACCACTCACTCTTGATTGGCAGTTCCATATTACTCGTTAACAGGGCCTTTGTATCTACCTGAGTTAAAAAATGCTTAAAGACTTCCATAAATCCATCGAATTCAGGGTTAATTGCCTTACGCATGGGAAACAGAGCCAGCCGGCCACAGGGATTGTTGTTTGCAACAGAGGCGCGCAGCGATTCGCTGCGCAGTGATCGACAGATGGATTCAGGGCGCCACAGGGCCAAAAACGTCTGCGAATGTCTTTTTCAGCGCGGCATCAAGGTCTGCCATCGTTACCGGCAAGCCCAGATCGACCAATGAGGTCACGCCGTATTCGCTGATCCCGCAAGGGACGATGCCGGAAAAATGTTCCAGATCCGGTTCGACATTCACCGAGATTCCGTGAAAACTGACCCATTTGCGCAGGCGCAGTCCAATGGCGGCGATCTTGTCTTCTGCCGGTTTGCCGGTCACTGTCAACGGCTTGTCATCACGCCGAACCCAAACCCCTACGCGCCCATCACGGATCTCGCCTTGCACGTTGAATTCCGCCAGCGCCGAGATCACCCAGGTCTCCAGCTGTTTCACAAACTGACGCACGTCGCGACCACGTTTGTTCAAGTCCAGCATGACATAGGCCACACGTTGACCGGGCCCGTGATAGGTGTATTCGCCGCCGCGTTTGCTTGCGTAAACCGGAAAACGATCGGGGTCGGTCAGATCCTCGATCTTGGCCGAAGTGCCGGCCGTATACAGCGGCGGGTGTTCCAGCAGCCAGACACATTCTTCGGCTTCGCCATTTGCGATTGCGGCGACGCGCGCCTCCATAAAGGCAACGGCGTCGTCATAGCTGGTCAGACCATCGGTGATTTTCCATTCCATGCCGGTCTCATATCCGTCTGGATCGGTCAAGAAAAGGGGTCAGGCGGCCTCGGACAGGCAACGTTGCAGCACCTGGGTATAGGTTTCAGACCCCTGCGCGCCGGTCAGCAGGTATTTCCCGCCAAAAACCATGGATGGCACGCCTGAAATGCCCCGGCTGGTCCAGAACAGCTGCTTTTCACGCACCGGGGCCATGTGTTCTCCGCTTTCAAGCGCTTGTCGCGCCGTATCCGCGTCCAGCCCGATGGATCGAACAGCCTCCAGCAGAACATCCATATCGGAAACATCCCGCTGCGCTGTGAAATATGCGTCGAACAGAGCCAGTTTCAAAGGATGCTGTCGGCCGACTGATTCCGCCCAATCCAGCAACTGATGCGCCGCGAATGTGTTCACCATTCTGCTGTCATCGTCGAAGTTGAAGGCAAAGCCGAGCTTGGCCCCGATCGAGGTAAGCTTGTCCCGTGCCTGCTGACTTTGCTCGGCGGTCGAGCCGTATTTCGCCATGATATGTTCACGCAGGTTTTGGCCTTCGGGTGGCATGTCCGGGTTCAACTCGAACGGATGCCAGCGAAGCCGGGCAAGGACACCTTGTTGCTGCAACGCCATGTCAAGCTGTCGAAACCCGACAACGCACCAGGGACACACAACATCCGAGACGATATCGATCTGAACGATCGGGCGGTTATCGGGCGGTGGCATTGTGTGGCTCCTGTCAGGTCAATAGCGTGTTGTCCACTGGAGAGATATGCCCGTGGCGAAGGAATTTAAACCACTGCGTTTTTGCCTCTTCACATCGCGCGCACCAACGTCTATACGCCGCGTTACCAAGTCATTGGCAGTGCGGTCGTGGCGGAATTGGTAGACGCGCAGCGTTGAGGTCGCTGTGGGGTAACTCCCGTGGAAGTTCGAGTCTTCTCGACCGCACCAACTTTTAGTGAAAGAACAGGTAGTTTAGGGCGGGTGCGAAGATTGCATTCGGTGTGGTGCCCACTGTGCGACGTCCGAAAGGGTTGCCGAAGACAGAGGTGCCATGTGAAAGATCCGCTTTCAGAACTTGAATCAGTTCCGCATTTTGGACGTTCATCGGAATGCCGAGGTTTCTGCCCGGTAGCACCCCTAGGGTATTTTCTTGGTCGGCCATTCTGAAACACGAACAGGCCGCAGTCTCGCTGAGTGTGACATTTCAGGTGTTCAGGTGACGGGCGCAACCTGACCCGTGACCTGAACCCAAGGCCCGGTCCTCTCTAGACCTTTTGGAAATAGACGCCCACACCATCGATTTCGTTGATCGCGGGTGGCTGATAGCCCACGTCGTCAAGATAGTCATGAACGGCAGCTTTGGCTGCGGGAACCACGTGATAGTCGTCAACGATGATCCAACCACCTTTCGAGACCTTGCCAAAAAGGTGCCGCAAAGGATCTATGGTTGATTCATACATGTCGCCGTCAAGACGCAGCACTGCAATCTGCTCACTGGGCACCAGTGGCATGGTGTCCTTGAAAAAGCCCTCGATGAACACAACATTATCGTCCAAAAGCCCGAACTTTTCAAAATTCGCCCTTACAGAATCGGCTGACACGGCTAGGGCATCGTACTTGTGGAAATCAGACCCCTTGTCGTGAGGGTAAAGTTCCTCGTTCGGCTCGGGCAGCCCCTTGAAAGAGTCACACAGAACGACACGTCTGTCATTCTGGCCATATGCAAAGAGAACTGCTTTCGCAAAGATGCTGGCACCGCCACGCCATACTCCGGTTTCGACAAAATCGCCGGGAACCTGGTTGCCGATGACGGATTCCACCATGGCGCGAACATTGGCCAATCTCTTGCTGCCCACCATAGTGAAAGCAACAGACGGCCAATCCCAGCCGTATTCACGGTTTTTGGAGTCATAATCCGGTTTGGTGTCTCCAAACAGAATTGGTGGGTCTTCATAGATCGTGCCATCCAGGGCACGGGCAACCGTGGTCAGATATTGTTCCCGAAGTTCCGCGAGCATAGATTATAACCTTGCATAGATGTCTGGCTGGTTCTGACCTCTCAGCTGTGAAGTTTCAACAAGATTCGCTGGAAATCGCCTATAGGGTTGGTCAAATGGAGGCACATTTCCTGTGAACTGCGTTTTTTTCAACTCAGACGTGCCTTAACTCTCAGCTTTGACGTCCAGAATGAAACATATCTTTTTTGACGCTACGAATTACGCGAATGTTTGCGCCGACTTCAGCATCAGTCTTGGCGAATATGGTCGGACCCAACTCATTTGTTAGGCCGTGAAATGGCTGCCTCGCACTTTCTTTCTGCGTTTGATGTAAAGGAAGCTTGTAAACCTGTGCCTTTCAGGAGATGAAGCACACCAGCCATCAGGTAAGGGCATAGTGGTGAGCAAATTTACGGAAGTTGTCTCGACTGTCTTGCGCTCAGTTTCAGGCGGTTCGCAACAGAAGAAAATTCAACCGATAGCCTGGTCCGAGCGGAACAGATGTACCGTTGACGGCGTCAATTTTTTCGCCACGGTCGATATTGCGGAATACCACGAAATCACATCGAACGATAACGAGTTTCTGCTGGTGAAAACCCGCGAAATGATCGAGGCTGAACTGGATTGCACCTCGAAGATAGATGTTAACAATATCGTCGATATCGGAGTATGGCAGGGTGGGAGCGTGGCGCTTCTCGATCGTGTATTTCAGCCTGACAAACTGGTTGCAGTTGAATATTCGACGCGCGAACTGCCTCACCTTGACGCCTATATCGAAAGGTACTCGCGGCAGGATAACGTGCGGCTGTACAAGGGGATAAGTCAAGCGGACATCAATCGGTTCGGAGAATTGCTGGACGCAGAGTTCAGCGACGAGAAGATTGATCTCGTCATAGATGACGCATCGCACCAGTATTTGGAAACGTTGTTGTCGTTCAACCTCGTTTTTCCGCGCATGTCGGAAGGCGGCGTCTTCGTCCTTGAAGACTGGCAATGGTCCACGATGGAAGAACATTACAATTCCAACTATTTCGAAGGGAAAAAGGCGCTGGCGAATCTGGTGCTTCAATGCGTCATGTCCTGCGCCTGCCGGCCAGATATCGTTCGCGAAGTCATCGTGAAAAATCACTCTGCAATGGTTGTTCGGGGCGAGGCTGAACTGAAAAGCGGTGCTTTTGACATTACCGAGATCGCCCGCAATCGAGGCGAGATTATTCCCCTGGTACTATAAATCCGCATTGTGTCGGCGGGTGTGCTCTGCCGTCACGAGGTCTGTCGTTGTGACATTGTCTCTCTCAGATCTGGCTTGGTTATCCGGCGGGCCAGACGCATGAACGGAACTTCGACAGCATAATAGATAACAGTTGCAATGGGTATCGCTACGGCAAGGGTAACTGCGCAGACCACGGGCACCACAAGATCCGGGTTGTCCGTTAGCGTTGCGGCCCATCGGGTCAGGTTAGTATTATAGATAAGAAACGGATGCATCAGATATAGGCTGTAACTGATCTTGCCAAGAAAGCGGGTAAAAGGGTTATAGAGAAAAGAAACGGGTCGAAGTGCCTGCGATAGCGCAAGGCTTGCAAAGGCGAAGCCCCAACCCAGAACCAGTACGAGCGAAACCGGTTTGTATTGCGTTTGCGTCTGATCAACGACTGGCCCATACAAGTATAGGCAAATCAATCCGGCCATTCCCGCAGCGAGGGTCAAATAGCCAATTAGCCGCTTTAACGACGTGGGTGTCGAACGGTAGATGCACCAGATGATCAGGCCCAACGCAAAATATGGGGCGTTCGTGAAAAAGCTGGTCCAATAGTAATAGTCGGGAACTTCGCCCTGGCCATTTGCGTTTACTGCCGTCCATCCCAAGCAGGTGATTAATAAGAGAAACACTGCCGCCCATATGTTCCGCCAAACCCAAAGGAAGGGGAACAGAAGATAGAAGATAGCTTCGACGCCAATTGACCATCCCGCAGGAACGAGACTGGTTTGTTCACTGGGGAAAAAACCAAACAAAAATGTCATATTCCTGATGATCGTACCCGTTTCAGCTTGGAGACCTACGTAGAGCCAAGCAAAGAGCATCACGTAGAAGAGTGGGGCAATTCGAAAAAACCTGCGCAAGGCATAGGCCCAGCTTCGATCAAAAGAAATCCCTTTTGGATAAGCCAGCGACATGGACATTGCGCTGATTATGAAGAACAGCGGCACTCCCATCAAAAAATAGTCGACAATCCACTTATTGTAGCTGACACCAAGCGGATGAATTTGCACCGCGTGTACAAACACGACCGCAGACGCAGCGATACCGCGCAATGCATCAAGGCCATGTGCCCTTTGATCTTTAAGATTACCTGTCATGATCCACTCGAGATGCCGCGCCTTTGCTGCCATATGACTTCGGCAGCAGTGAATACCAGCTATAGATGGTTGGCGCGCGATGGCAATCCGAATGACGGTTTCAAGGCGAAGACACGCTGGTGATCGCTGCCTGCGGGGCCGTGGCCGTCTGCGGGATCTGGAGTTGGCAGTCGCTGAACCGGCGGGCTCGTCCACTTGCAATGCATTTCCGGGGCCCGTAACAAAGCCGCAGGCAGGGATGCGCGCTATACATCTGCAAAGATGCGTTTTTTCCCGCTATCCTGAATTTGCGGGCCACGGGTACAGGTAGACGCGATGAGACTTGTCATATCCACGATGAAAGACGAGGGGCCGTTCATCCTGGAATGGATTGCATACTATCTTTCGATCGGCTTCACCCATTTTATCGTCAATTCGAACGATTGTTCCGATGGCACCGACACGATCCTTCAGCGGTGCCAGGAACTGGGGTTTCTGGCGCATATCGACAATCCCGGCCCGTGGGAATTTGGACCTCAGGCTTCAGCTTATGTAAACGCCATGGAACACCCCTGGTGCAAAGAAGCCGAATGGATATTGGTCTGCGACGTGGATGAATTTCTTGATATTCGCGTCGGCGACGGAACACTGGACGATTTGTTTCGTGCATTGCCGCATGCGGACGGATTTGCCGCAATCTGGCAGTTGTTCGGACACAACGGAATCGTCGAGTTCGAAGACAGGTTCGTTGTCGAGCAATTCACCCGTGCGGGCGAGCTTGGCGCCGTCAGCCCCCATAACTTGCGGGCGTTCAAATCGCTCTTTCGCAACAACGGATCGTATCGCACAATCAGCACGCATCGACCGCGCGGCCCGATACCCAACAAGGCGGATCGATTTGCCTGGGTCGACGGGGACGGTGATCCGTTGCCGCCGGCCATGCGAAGACGAGGGTGGGCGTATTCATCAACGGGCGCCGGGTTTGGGCGCAGGCTTTTTCGGATGAACCACTATGCGGTGAGGTCCGTGGAAAGCTATCTGATGAAGCGGTTGCGTGGGGATGTGAATACCTCGAGTTTTCATCCGAAGATGGAGGCAACAGGTCAGGCCTACTGGAAGCTGCATTGCTATAACGACATCGAAGAAACCTCGATCCTGTCCAAAGTTGCACGACTTCGGGAGGTTTATGAAAAGCTGCGATCCGATACTGTTCTGGGGCAATTGCATAATCAGGCAGTTGCATTTCACAAGGAACGCATCGCAAGCCTCAGAAAAACCGAGGTGGCGCAGGATTTTATCGCTAAGTTCAGCCGCTTTCGCAGCGGGCGCTATGTCAAGGCGCTGGAACTCGGCGTGATGGAAGATGGCGATCTGTCTTTCAACGCCGAAATGTATAAGGATCCGGACATCACATTTGCCCAGGTCGCGAAATGGACGCGGCTCGGCAAGATGTCCAAGCCCGAGAACTCCAAGCCATACAATTTTCCTTGGTTCGTTCGGCTCGACGCCCTCGAAACCTCGTTTGATTACGAAGAGGCCGCCGCGCAGCATGCGCAAATTACGGATGCCAAACAGGTTTCGGTGCCGTTCGACCCCAAGGATCCTGTCTACCTGCCTTCTGCCCCTCCGGAGGTTGAAAGAACAAAAGACCAGCGGCAGAGTTTTCTTCGATCAATCAGTGGTAAGAAGAATTGGGTGCTGATCGGACATGTTGAGATTGAAATCATCGAAGAAATACTTGATCTGGACGCTGTCGAGAAATTGACGGTCATAGGACCGTGGGGGCTGTCATGGGACGGTTTCACATGTCCGGATGCAACTCAGGATCCCGAGCTACAGGCTTTGGATCGCACGTTTTATGCATTGCTGGAATACTTCCGCGCCCCCATTCTTGCCGGACAATTGCGTGTCTACCGGGCGCTGCCCCCCTTGATGCTGAAGCTGTTTGAAGACGAAAGCGTCGGCGTCGTCATCATCCGCGGGGTGCGGGCAGAGCAGGTGATGAACCAGCTGTTGCGTCGGATCGACCGGGTTCTTGCGCCCGGGGGGAGTATCGCGTTCACATCTTATCGCCGTCACGGAGGCGGGTCGTATACGGGTATGAATGCGGCGATAAACAGTTTCCTCGGGCGTAATGCTGCACGATACCGGATAACCAGCTTGCAGCCACCGTGGCTTGGTATCGACAAGTTGCCACCGCTTGGCAAAAAGGACACATAGCTTCTGGTTCTTGAGGCTGTGGCGTGGTAGCCATGGCGCAATGAACAAAACGGGTTCTGAGTAAATGGGATACCCGTCTGCGAGTGAGGTCGAGATGTCAAACGAATCCAAGGTTATCGGTGTTGCGCCCGGCAGCCAGAAGAAACCGAAGGCTGACAAAGCGACCAAGCGCAAAAACAGCAAAGACGCAATCCGCCGCACATTCCTTTCCCGTTTGCCAAAGGGGGGCCTAGCCGTAGAAATCGGTGTCTGGCAGGGTGAGTTCTCTCCGACCATTCTGAAACTGATCGAGCCCAGTCAGCTTTTTCTGATCGATCCATGGAAGCATATCGGTGAGGAATCGCACACAACCGCGTTTGTGGGTCGGACCGAAGACGAAAAGATGGAGGCCATCTTCCAGAAGGTCGTAAAGACTTTCGAGGCCGAGATCGAAGAAGGCAAGGTTGGTATTATACGCGATTTTTCGGTACCTGCGTTGAAGCTTTTTGATGATGAAAGCATCTCGTTCGCCTATGTCGACGGAGACCATTCATACGAAGGCGTGACCGCTGATCTGGCCGCTTTGTTTCCCAAGATCAAACCCGGTGGGATCATGGCATTCGACGACTACCACCGCCGCGGCTGGTGGGGCGACGGGGTGATCCGTGCGGTCAACGAGTTTCTGGGCCAGCACCCCCGAGAGTTGCGCATCCGCGCGATTGCCGGCGCGCAGATCGCCATCGAAAAGATTGTCCCGCAAGATGACAGCAAAGGTCAGAACGACTAGGCGGCGGGGATAAGTGGCAGCGATGGAAAAGCCTGAAAAAGTCCTCATCACCGCGATGAAGAACGAGGGTCCCTATATTCTGGAATGGGTGGCCCATCACAAGGTGCTGGGGTTTGACCGGATCATTGTCTACACCAATGATTGTACAGACGGCACCAACCAGATTCTGAGACGGTTGCAGGACTTGGGCCATGTGGAATTTCACAGGAACCGGGTTGGAACCGGAGGGATACACCGGTCTGCGCTGAGGCAGGCACGGCGCTTGCCGGTAGTGAAAGACGCAAAGTGGATATACGTCGGGGACGCGGATGAGTTCCTGAATATTCACGTTGGAAATAACAGGGTTGATGATCTGATCGAGGCAACGCCCGGCGTTGACGTTATTTCCATACCCTGGAAGATATTCTCGAACGGTGGTCGGCATGTTATGCGCGATACGCTGGTGACGCGGCAGTTCTTCGATTGTGAGCTGGATTTCGAACAAGGCGGGGCAGGGCGCCGGTTTGTCAAATCCCTGTTCAGGCAGGGCGATTTCTATCTTCGTTTCGGGTTGCACAACCCGCACCCCCGTCCCGAACTTCAGGCCGGCGTGTTCCGGTCCGTGCCCGGAGGGCACGCCACGGAACCTGCGCCCTTCGGCAACCATGTCTCGCCTCCGTTTGGATTTGAAGTCGCACAGATCAACCACTATGCCGTCAGATCCACGCAGGCCTATTTGGCCAAGCGCAGCCGAGGTCGGGCAAATCATTCCGCGCAGACACTTGGAACCGAATATTGGGACCGCTGGAACCGTGGCGGTGCCAAGGATGAAACAATCCTGCGGTACAAGGACGAAGTGGATGCGGTGCTGGAAGAGTTTCGCGCTGACGACAGGCTTCGACGGCTACATAGAAGAGCGTTCCGCTGGCACAAGGCCCTGATCAACGATCTGCTGAAACTGCCAGAGTATGATGAGCTGTACCAGAAACTTCTTGAAAAACCGGCCGTGGATTTTGTCGCAAAGGACCGTGGCGTAAGGGAACGCCTGTCGGCCAGCGCGCCGTCTTCGACTGACGAAAACCGGACAGAGTCCTGACAAAACAGCCCCTGGAGAAATAGACGAATGGTTGCGGATCACTCTCTTCCGACGATTGGGATGCTGTGGATGGAAGGAAGCCTGAGCTTTCTGGAGCAGATGTGCATGCTGTCATTCGTCGAATGCGGTCACAGGGTCGTTTTGTTCCACTATGGGCAAGTCGACAACGTTCCGGATGGTATCGAACTGGTGTCGGCAAATGAAATCCACGAACCCAGGCAGTTCATCGTGAACAACCAGTTCAAGACGCCGGTGCCCCAATCCGATATCTTCAGATTGCACCTGATGAAGAAAACGGATTTTCTGTGGTGCGACACGGATGTTTTGGCGCTTGCCCCGATCCCAAGGGCCGATCATGTTTTTGGGTATTTCAACCGCGATACCATCTGCAATGCTGTTATGCGGCTGCCTTTCGACAGCCCCACGTTGAACGCGTATTCCGAATACTGCCAGGACCCCTATCCGATCCGCCCTTGGGTTGAAGGGGAGGAGCGGAAGGAACTGGAACGCCTGAAACAGGCTGGTGAGTTGCCTCATGCGTCAGATCAGGAACACAGCGTGTACGGCCCCGGTGTCATGACGTGGTTTCTGCGCCATTTTAACGAGTTGAAGCATGCCAGCCCCATACCGGTCTTTTATCCTTTGCCGTTCAGACGGGCAGGACAGGCCAATGATATTCACGTCCGAGAGTTCAGGGACGCGTATATCAAAGAGGAAACGCTTGCCGTACATCTGTGGGGGCGTCGGATGCGATGGTGGATTGCAAACGGTATCAAGCGGCATTCGTTTCTGGATCGACGTTTGCGGAACCTGGGGGTTAGACCGGGCGACGCGCCTTTGCCGCGCCACGGCCGAGGGGGCCTGAAACCGGTGGAGTTTCCGGCAAACCTGCCCACGTTGCGCGCTACGACCGAAGAAATCCACGACGCCACCGGCGGCGTTGTTTCCGTTGCTCTGCTCTCTGACCGGGAAGACTATCTCAAGGCGGCGCAGGCTGATCTCGACGCGATTGCAACTGACAACCTGTACGGTGCCAACACCCCGCCACGCGTCGGTTTTTCGCGCGGTTGGGAACACTATGATAGTGACCCTGCTAGGCTGAATGCGCTTGGTATGGCTTTGTACAACTATGCGGATAGTCATCGGTTTTTACCCGACCTGCGCGCGCCAAAGACATTTGCCGAAAAGCTGGTGGTCATGAAGCTGTTTGGCGAAGTCCCTGATGCGTTGATTTCTGACCGGTCCAAATACGTGGGCAGCGCCTCTGAATTGCTCGCCTGCCCACAGCGCATGTGGGAGGCGCACATTCCGGCATTGCCCGAAACACTCGACCTCGGGCCCGGCCAGTATTGGTTGAAAGGAACGATGAGCCATGGTCACAAGCTGGCCCTGTCGTTCCCGCTGGATGCCACGCAGCGCGATGATGCCAACCAGAAACTGGCAGCGTGGCACAAGACAAAAACGCCCGAAGGTTTCTGGACAAGCGAATGGTGGCGCGCCAAGCAAAAGCCCCTCTATTGCATCGAAGAAGACTTGTCCGCCGGGGATCGACAGGCCGGCACCTGGAAATTCTGGGTGATCGCCGGACGCGTGCAGCTGGTGCAGGTTGACCGTGACCGGGGGCGTGGGCGTATCCAGATGCTCCATGATCGCGACTACGATTACCTTGCAGATGAGTTGTATTCACCAACCAGCAACACCGTCGAACCCCGACCCGAGCGCTTTGAAGACATGATCCGGGTCGCTGAAACCCTGGGGCAAGACCTTGAATGCGCAAGCGTAGAGCTTTTCCCGGTTGGTGACAGAGTTTGCTTGGGTGACATCATGTTGGCGCCGGTGTCAGGCAAGCACAAGATGCGGTCGGATGCGCTGGATCAGCGTCTGGGTGCTGCGTGGACCGGAACTCGGCTGTTCCCCGGCTGAGGCTGGACAATCCCCGGATCTTTCATGCCGCCGGAACAGGTGGCAGGGCCTATTCGACCGCGATTTCCTGGCGCAGTTTTCCAGTTGTTTTGTCAAAGATCAGAATGCGATTGTCATCGGTTGCGACGGCATACCAGTTTGCCCCGATGGTCAGGGCCTGCGCCCGGGCGCCGTCGGGCAGCGCGATCTGATCCGGCAAGGTGGGTGTGCGGTCCGATAGGCGGATGACAATCAGGGCGAATGTCACTAGAACCCCGCCAATCATCACCGTGGTCAACAGCATGACCATCCGCCGCAGCAATCGCAGTTGCGGAGTTTCCTGCGGTTCTTGAGGTTCGGAAGGGACAGTCATGGGCACCCGCCAGATTGAGTTTCAGATCGCGGCCGATCCGCCGCCTCGCCTTGATAAGGCGCTTTCCCGCGATGTGCCAGACGGGGAAAGCCTGTCGCGCACCCGACTTGCGCGTCTGATCGAAGAGGGCGCGGTACAGATCGACGGTGCCGAGGTACGCGACCCCAAGGCCAAGGTGGCCGAAGGGGCGCGTGTCACGATTGTCGTGGCCGAGGCCGAAGACAGCCATATCGGCCCCGAGGACATCCCGCTCGAGATCGTCTTCGAGGATGCGGACGTAATCGTCGTCAACAAACCCGCAGGCATGGTCGTACACCCCGCGCCGGGATCACCCAGCGGGACTTTGGTGAATGCTTTGCTCCACCATTGCGGAGACGATCTGTCGGGCGTCGGCGGGGTGAAACGCCCCGGTATCGTGCATCGCATCGACAAGGAAACCAGTGGCCTTCTGGTGGTCGCAAAGTCAGACGCGGCGCATCACGGGCTGGCCGAGCAGTTCGCGGCGCATAGCGTCGAGCGGTATTACCGTGCGGTGTGTTACGGGGTGCCGGATGCCAACGATCCTCGGTTGCGCGGTGTCAAAGGGATCAGCTTTGAACCCGGCAACATCATGCGCGTTACGACGCAACTTGCGCGACACAAGACCGACCGTCAGAGACAGGCGGTTCTGTTCCATGGCGGGCGGCATGCCGTGACACGCGCGCGCGTTGTCGAGACATTTGGAGTGCCTGCGGGTCTTGCCCTGATCGAGTGCTGGCTTGAAACCGGCCGAACGCATCAGATCCGCGTTCATATGGCCCACGCGGGGCACGGGCTGGTGGGCGACCCGGTTTATGGCGGCAAGCGAAAGCTGTCCGCCAAAGCGTTCTCTGCCGCTGCCGCCGGTTTTGCAGGCGCTTTTCCCCGTCAGGCACTTCATGCCGCCGTTTTGGGATTCGAGCACCCTGTCACCGGTGAATCCCTGCGGTTCGAGGCCGGTTTACCGCAAGATATGCAATGCCTTGTCGAACGTCTGCGGACACCGCTGTCATAATAAGCAAACTCCTGTGAAAAAGGGCTTTTCACCTTTCCTTAACGGAAGATTAATTCCAGACTGTTAGCAGCACCTCTTGAATGGGAAGGGCTCCTTACCCATATCCTATGTTAAACATCTAAACATTTGTCGGAGGGACACAATAATGGCAAACTACGCAAATCTTCCCGCACCGACGCCCGAGGGCGGCCTGAATCGCTATATGCAGGAAATCCGCAAGTTTCCTCTGCTGGAGCCGGAAGAAGAATACATGCTGGCCAAACGCTGGGTCGAAGAGCAGGACACCGAAGCCGCGCACAAGATGGTGACGTCTCACCTGCGTCTGGCGGCCAAGATCGCCATGGGCTATCGCGGCTATGGTCTACCGCAGGCCGAAGTGATTTCCGAGGCCAATGTGGGCCTGATGCAGGCTGTCAAACGGTTTGACCCTGAAAAAGGCTTCCGTCTGGCGACCTATGCCATGTGGTGGATACGTGCCTCGATCCAGGAATACATCCTGCGGTCGTGGTCATTGGTGAAGCTGGGCACGACCTCGGCGCAGAAAAAGCTGTTCTTCAATCTGCGCAAGGCCAAGGCCCGCATCGGTGCACTGGAAGAGGGCGACCTGCGCCCTGAAAACGTCAAGAAGATCGCCACTGATCTGGGTGTGACCGAAGAAGAAGTGATCAGCATGAACCGCCGGATGTCCGGTGGCGATGCGTCCCTGAACGCCACGGTCGGGTCCGAAGGCGAAGGCACCATGCAATGGCAGGACTGGCTTGAGGATGAGGATGCTGATCAGGCCGGTGACTACGAAGCACGCGATGAACTGGAAGCGCGTCGGGAATTGCTGGCGGCGGCTCTGGATGTGCTGAATGATCGGGAAAAGGATATCCTGACCCAGCGTCGTTTGATGGATCAGCCGGTCACGCTCGAAGAGTTGAGCACTCAGTATAACGTAAGCCGAGAGCGCATTCGCCAGATCGAAGTGCGCGCGTTCGAGAAGCTGCAAAAGAAAATGCGGGATCTGGCGCGGGAAAAAGGCATGTTGGGCGTCAGCTAACAGTTGCGCCCTTCTTGCCTCGCAGGAAGATTCTTCGCGTTCAAGCAATGACGGAAAACGCCTTCTGATGATCAGGGGGCGTTTTTTGCGAATGTTGGCGGAAACTGAACCAAAGGCCTAAATCAATGGCTGAAGGTCGAAAGCTGTGTTAGGAAAAGACGTGTTTTGTCTTTGATTTCGCAGCAGAACGAGCGCTGGTGACCCCTCGGGAAGCGCGTAATTTGAAACAAGCCGAGTACGGAGGGCGCAATGCAAAGACCGGTTCAATTTGGTGTATTGGGTGCCGCGAAATTTGCCCGCGAATACATGGCCCCGGCGATACATGCTGCAAATGGGGCGCGCTTGGCCGCGCTGGCAACCTCGGATGCAGCGAAAGCAGAACCGTTTCAGTCCTTTTGCCCGGATTTGCAAGTATTTGACAGCTATGATGCGTTGTTGGCAGACGCCGGAATCGACGCAATCTACATCCCGTTGCCCAACCATATGCATGCGGAATGGAGCCTTAAGGCTTTGAGCGCTGGCAAGCATGTTCTGTGCGAAAAGCCCATGACCATGAAGGCGGATGAATTCGACGCATTGATCCAAAAGCGGGACCAAAGCGGCCTGCTGGCCGCCGAGGCCTACATGATCGTCCATCACCCTCAATGGCAGCTTGCAAGGAAACTGATCGCTGATGGTGCCATCGGCAATTTGGTACATGTGACCGGGGCGTTCAGTTTCGACAATCGGGCAGATACCCAGAATATTCGAAACCGCGCTGAAACGGGCGGCGGCGGATTGCGTGACATCGGGGTCTACGTGATCGGCGGGGCGCGCTTTGCAACCGGGCAAGAGCCTGTGTCGGTGCAATCCGCGATCCGTTGGCAGGATGATATCGACATCTTCACTGAAATTCGCGCGCAGTTCCCCGGATTTACCTATTCCAGCTATGTTTCCATACGGATGCATCCCCATCAGGAGATGGTGTTTCACGGCGAAAGCGGTTTGATCCGTCTGACGACCCCGTTCAATGCACGTGTGTTCGGAGAGGCTCGGGTCGAGCTGCACCGGCCGGGGCTTGAAGTTCAGGTCACCCGCTTCCCCGGAGCAGACCATTACAAGTTGCAGGTCGAGGCCTTTTGCCGATCAATCAGGGACGGGGCGGAGTATCCCTGTCCTTTGGAATTCTCACGCGGGACGCAAGAGGTGATTGATCGTGTATTCGAAGGCGCGATTTCGCTGTAACTTGCGTTGCGGCCAACGGCTAAGCTATCCTGAGTGTCACAATTTCAGGAGATGACCGATGGCCGGAGGTTGGGCACGCGACGGCGCTGTGAGCGAACAGATCGAAGCGTCGATCTCAGATGAACTGGCGCGGATGCAGGCGCAAAAGCGGCCCCAGGGCGAAAGCTTGACCCATTGTGCCGAATGCGAGGAACCTATCCCGGAAAAGCGTCGCGTCGCGTTGCCCGGAGTAAAGCTCTGCCTGGATTGCCAGCAGGAACGGGACGGCGCGTTCAAGGCGCGCGGCGGCGTCAATCGGCGGGGGTCGAAGGACAGTCAGTTGAAGTGATCTTGGGTATGGCCGCGATGAGCCAAACGTACATGGGCTTCGATCGCGTCAGTAATCAAGACTTTAAACAGAACTGTCACATCGATGCATGATCATTGCTAATCTGCATGATCCCACCCACCGGCTTTTTAGCAGCAAAAACCAACCGTCAACGATGTGGTCTTCCTGACCTTTCTGGGCGTATTGTCGACTGCGCTGGCCTATTTGCTTTGGTAAGAGGCCGCCGCACGTGTCTCGATCCTGACGGCCACCTGATTGGTCGCCACCTCAGTGGTGTTCACCTTCGTCAATCCGGCTATTTTTCTACGGGCACCGATCATCCCAAGTGGCCGCTCTGGGGGCGACTTTGATCGTTTCGCAGTGTTTCTGGCGACCGGGAAAAACTAGGTGAAAGCCAAACCCGAGTTACCGGCGGCGCCACCAACGTCGCAGCAGGTTGACGTCCATGGCGGCCACCATGATGCCCAAAGGGATCATCCAAAAGCCCAGGACAGGAAGAAAACCGAAGACGCCCGCGACGATCAACAATAGCCCCACGACAAACCGCAGCCCCCGCGGGACGTTGCGGCGGATCCGGGCCAAGACAGGGTGCAGGCGGTGCTGGATGGCCCGCCAGCGACCCTTGTCGCCCGGGTCAGTCACCCCTCCATCGCCTCCAACTCGTCGATAAAGCCCGAGATCATCGACAGGCCCTTGTCCCAGAAGTTCGGGTCGCTGGCATCCAGCCCGAACGGGGCCAGCAATTCCGTGTGGTGCTTTGATCCACCTGCGCGCAGCATTTCGAAATACTTGTCCTCGAAACCTTCGGCGCCGCTTTCATAGACCGAGTATAGCGCGTTCACCAACCCGTCGCCAAAGGCATAGGCGTAAACGTAGAAGGGCGAGTGAACAAAGTGCGGGATATAGGCCCAGAAGGTCTCGTACCCGTCCATGAATTCAAACGCGGGGCCAAGGCTTTCGGCCTGAACGCTCATCCACAGGGCGTTGATGTCATCCGGAGTCAGTTCCCCCTCGCGGCGTGCGGCGTGCAGTTTGCATTCAAAGTCATAGAAGGCGATCTGGCGGACCACCGTGTTGATCATGTCCTCGACCTTGCCGGCCAGCAGAACCTTGCGCTGTTCGGGCGTTTCGGCCTGATCCAGCATCTTGCGGAAGGTCAGCATCTCGCCGAAGACGCTGGCGGTTTCGGCCAGTGTCAGGGGCGTCGAGGACAGCATCTCGCCCTGATCGGCGGCCAGCACCTGATGCACGCCGTGGCCCAGCTCGTGCGCCAGGGTCATCACGTCGCGCGGTTTGCCCAGGTAGTTGAGCATCACGTAAGGATGCACCTCGGTCACGGTGGGATGTGCGAAGGCGCCCGGGGCCTTGCCGGGCTTCACCGCCGCGTCGATCCAGCCTTTCGAGAAGAACGGCGCCGCGATGTCGGCCATACGGGGATCGAAGGCGGCGTAAGCCTCCATCACGGTTTTCTCGGCGTCCTCCCACGACACGGTGCGGGTGTCTTCCATCGGCAGCGGCGCGTTGCGGTCCCAGACCTGCATCACATCCAGCCCCAGCCACTTGCGCTTGAGCTCATAGTACCGATGGCTGAGTTTGGGGTAGGCGGCCACGACCGCCTCGCGCAGGGCTTCGACCACTTCGGGTTCGACATCGTTCGACAAGTGACGCCCTGTTTGCGCGGTCGGCATCTTGCGCCAGCGATCGACGATTTCTTTCTCTTTGGCCTGCGTGTTGTGGACACGGGCAAATGTTTTAATGTTCTCTTGAAACACGCGGGCCAGTTCCCGCGCCGCTGCCTCGCGCTTGGAGCGGTCCTGTTCGGTCAGCAGGTTCAGGGTGCCCTCGATGTTCAGTTCATTGCCATCCACATTGAACGTCAGACCGGCGATGGTTTCGTCGAACAGACGCTCCCACGCGTCGCCGACAACGCCCAGATCGTGCAGGAATTTTTCCAGCTCGTCAGACAGCTGATAGGGCTTCATCGCGCGGATACGCCGGAACACGGGCTCGTATCGGGCAAGATCCGGGTTGGCAGCAAAATGCGCCCCAAGCACATCATCTTCGATCCGGTTGATCTCGAGCGTGAAAAACACCAGAGGCGTTGTGAACACGGTGATCTTTTCCTGCATGTCCGACAGGAACTTGGCCCGCTCTGCGTCGGTGGTCAGTTGGTAATAACGCAGACCGGCAAAGGACATGATACGGCCCGCGACGGCGTTGATCTTTTCATTGCGCTGAACGCAGGCCAAAAGGGCCGCGGCGTCCAGCTCTGCCAGCTTGCCTTCATATTCGGCAGCAAAGGCGGCACATCCGCCTTCCAGCCAGTCCAGGTCGCGCGCCAGTTCGGGCGCTTCTTCGGATGTGTAGAGATCCGTCAGATCCCATTCGGGGAGATTGCCCAGATTGTCGGCGCCGCCCATTGCGTTTGCGTCACGGACGGGAAAGGGAAGGTCGCGCATGGATCACCTTTTGTAGACTGCTTTTGCAAACATCTAGGGGTGGCGCGCGCGGATCACAAGCGGCCAATCCCAAGGTGAAAAGGTTTACGTGGAAACCAGCTCGGACGCCCCATTTGATTGGTTGGCCCGGAAATGCCTGGCAAGCTGGTCCAGAACCGGGCCCCGAACGTCCGGTGCTTCCATCAGCACTTCATGTTCACCGTTCGGGATTTCGATCAATGTACCATTCGGCCAATTGGCCATGCGCGCCCGTATGGCCTTGCGATCGACGATCTGTTCGTGGCTGCCCAGAAAAGTCAGACAGGGTGTCTTCGGGGCGGGCTGTTCCATCAACCATTCGCATTCGTCCAGCGACTCGCGCAGCCAGCGGTTGGAAGGGGCACCAAGAGCCAGTTCGGGATGCGCATTCAGCTGATTTTGCATCATCCGGTACATGTCCGGGTCGCGGGTCAGCATATTCCCATCGAAAGGTTGCGACAGGACATAGCTTTCAAGCGTTGTGGTCGGGGGGGTGCGTTCGCCAAGGCCAAGCGCGGTGCCCCAATACGCTGTAACGCGGCTCAGAGGTTTCATGACCGGAGTGAAGAAAATTCCCCACATTGGGCCGGTGAACGCGCACGCGGCAAAACACCCTTTTTCGATGACGGCACGCAACCCGATGGCACCGCCCATCGAATGCCCGACGACATACCACGGCTTGGGCAGATCCAGAGCGTTCGCAAGGTCCAGGGTTGACTGAACATCGTATTGGTAATCGGTGAAATGATCGACATGGCCGATGCGTGGGTTGTCCAGCAGCCGATCCGAAAGACCCTGACCGCGCCAGTCCACGGCCAGCATCGCAAAGCCGCGTTTCGTGAATTCACCGGCTGTACTGCCATATTTTTCGATATATTCGGTGCGTCCGGGGAACATCATGACGGTGCCATGTGCACCATCATCCGGAAGCCAGTGACCCACGCGAATGCGTGTTTGGTCAGACGTCGTCAACCAGTGGGCCTTTCCACCGGCAGGTCCGCCGGCCACGTCTTCAAAAAAGGGGGCCGGCGACAACTCCATCAGGCCAGTACCGAGGCAAGCTTCATGGCAACACCCATGTCGCCGTCAATGCTCAGCTTTCCGGACATGAACGCGCCGGTCGGATTCAGCTCACCGCTGAGGATCTGTTCGAACGTCTCTGCATCAGCGCTCATGGTGACACTGGCCTCTTCATCGCTGACCCGCGCACCGTTTTCGTCCAGAACGATCGAACCCAGATCGGTGATGGCAAACTTGGCCGTGTCATCAAACGCGCCGCCATCCAGTTTTTCGTTAAGTGCGGCAGCCGCCTTTTCAAGAGTCTCGCTCATGCTTTTCCTCATATTGTTAGTGCGCCGTGAATGGACATCCCCGGTCGCAACGCTACACTGACTATTGTTATGAGCATTGCAATTCACAATCTCAAAGGTACCGTTGCGGCACTTTTTGTCCTAGTCACGTTTTCCTCCAATTGTTTCGCGCAGCAGGCGGATTCACGGGACGAGGATGAGTTGGTGCAAAAACTGGCGCAGTCGACCCCGGAACAGGCAATTGCACTGGATCGGCAGTTGCAGGCGCTGTGGTCGCAATCGGGGTCTGCGTCGGCTGATCTGCTGCTGGAGCGGGGACGCGAAGCCTTGGATGAGGGCGACGTCGGCGCTGCTCTGGATCACCTGACCGCGCTGACGGATCACGCGCCTGATTTTGCCGAAGGCTGGCATCTGCGCGCCTCTGCCTTTTTCGGGGTCGAGCGATTTGGTATGGCGGCCGCCGATCTGGAACATGTGCTGACGCTGAATCCAAATCACTATGAGGCGATTTACGGTCTGGGTCTGATCTTTGAGGTTATCGGGGAACCTCGGAAAGCCTACGAGGCTTATTCTCGGGCCTTGGCTATACATCCCCATCACGAAGAAGTAACCAATGCCGTGAATCGGCTGAAGCCTCAGGTTGAAGGCAAGGCGCTGTAAGGCTCGGGGCAGGGGGCGAATGTGAGCGGGTCATCCCGAATCGTGGCCGTACTTGGCCCGACCAACACTGGTAAAACCCATTACGCTATCGAACGCATGCTGGGCCATCGGACCGGCGTGATCGGTCTGCCGCTGCGCCTGCTGGCGCGCGAGGTCTATGACAAGATCGTTGCTATCCGTGGGCCGTCGGTGGTGGCGCTGGTCACGGGCGAAGAACGGATCGTACCGCCTCGCGCCCAGTATTGGGTGTGTACGGTTGAGGCGATGCCGGAAGGCATGGGTGCTGATTTCGTTGCCATCGATGAGATTCAGCTTTGTGCCGATCCGGAACGGGGTCACGTCTTCACCGACCGTCTGCTTAGGTCTCGCGGCACGAACGAGACACTGTTCCTGGGCTCGGACACAATGCGTGGCCCTATTTCGGCGCTGGTCCCCCAGGCGCAGTTCGTGCGGCGAGAGCGGATGTCGCAGCTGGTTTACTCGGGCTCCAGAAAGATCAGCCGGATGCCTGCGCGGAGCGCCATCGTGGGGTTCTCGGTTGAAAACGTCTATGCCATTGCCGAATTGCTGCGCCGCCAGAAAGGTGGAGCTGCGGTGGTCATGGGGGCGCTCAGCCCGCGGACCCGGAATGCACAGGTGGACCTGTACCAAAACGGTGAGGTTGATTACCTGGTTGCCACGGACGCTATCGGGATGGGGTTGAACCTGGATGTGAACCACGTTGCGTTTTCATCCCTGTCCAAATTCGACGGGCGCAGGATGCGTCCGCTTGCGCCGAACGAGCTGGCGCAGATCGCGGGCCGGGCAGGTCGCGGGATGTCGGATGGCACATTCGGCGTAACCGGAGAGGCCCCGCCGCTGGACGAGGGCGTGGCGCAGGCGATCATGGACAGCCGGTTTACGCCGATGAAAAAGCTGAACTGGCGAAATGCCGCCCTTCGGTTCGGCTCGATTGATGCGCTGATCGACTCGCTTGAGGTCGGCCCGGATGATGAACACCTGATCAAGGCCCGCCCTGCTGATGACCTGAACGCGTTGAAATCGCTGTCGCAAGTGACCGAAGTTGTTGCCCGTGCAAGCGACGGCCCGTCCATCCGGTTGCTGTGGGATGTGTGCAGAATCCCTGATTTTCGCGGTATCAGCCATGCGGAACATGCCAGCTTGCTGGAGGTGATCTATGGCCATCTGCATGAACGGGGATCCATTCCCGACGAGTTTATGGCACGGCAGATCAGACGGATCGATCAGACCCACGGCGATATCGACGCTTTATCTAAAAGATTGGCATATATTCGCACGTGGACATATGTTGCGCAGCGGAAAGGGTGGGTTCGTGACGAATCACATTGGCGTAACGAAACCCGCACTGTAGAAGACAGACTGTCCGACGCTCTGCATGAGCGTCTCACGCAAAGATTTGTGGATCGGCGCACATCCGTTTTGTTGCGCCGGCTCAAACAGAAGGAGGCCCTTTTGGCCGAAGTAAATGACAAGGGTGAAGTGACCGTCGAAGGCGAATTCGTCGGTCGTCTGGAAGGGTTCCGGTTCATCCCGGACAAAAGCGCGCAGGGAACCGAGGCAAAAGCTCTAAAATCGGCGTCTCTGCAAGCACTCGCGCCGCAATTCCATCTGCGCGCCGATCGCTTCTACAACGCGCCCGATACTGAAATTGATTTCACTGATCAGGGTGGCCTGATGTGGGGTGAATACGCCGTTGGCAAGCTGGTTGCCGGGGCGGAACCTCTCAAACCTATGGTCGAAGTGTTCGTTGACGAAGCGGCGGGGCCGGATGTCGAGCAGAAAGTGCAGCGCCGTTTGCAGCACTTCATTGACCGCAAGGTGGCCGCTCTGTTCGAGCCGCTGCTGAACCTGTCCCGCGATGAGGAACTCAGCGGCCTTGCCAAAGGCTTTGCTTTCCGCATGGTCGAAGCGCTGGGTATCCTGCCCCGCGCACAGGTCGCACAAGAGGTCAAGGATCTTGATCAGGACGCCCGCGGCGCCTTGCGCAAGCATGGTATCCGGTTCGGCCAGTTCACCATTTTCATGCCGCTGCTGCTGAAACCGGCCCCGACGCGTCTGCGTCTCGTGCTTTGGGCGCTGTCCAGCGGGTTGCAGGAATTCCCCGAAGCGCCGCCTCCGGGCCTGGTGACCGTGCCGGTCGCCAAGGATGCGCCGCAGGGCTATGACACCATGTGTGGCTACCGCGATGCAGGCGAGCGTTCGATCCGTATCGACATGCTGGAACGTTTGGCGGACATGCTGCGCGCAGAAGACAGCCGCGGCGGTTTCGAAGCCAAACCCGATATGCTGTCGATCACCGGTATGACGCTGGATCAGTTCGCAGACCTTATGCAGGGGCTGGGATACAAGGCGGAACGCGGCGAGCGGCCGAAAGTCAAACCTGCACCGGCCGAACAGCCGGCGGCAGCTGAAGCGGACAAACCGACCGCCGAAGAAGCCCCGGCAAGTGAAGTCGCGGCAGAAGACGTCGCCGCACCCGCCGAGGCGGCAGCCGAGGCCACCGACGGCACCGAGGCGGCAGCCGAGGCTGGTGCGGACAGCCTTCCCGCAGAACCAGTGTCAGACGAACCCGAGGTTGAAGTGTTCTACACCTTCACCTGGGCCCGTCAGCGACAGCCCAACCGAGGTCCGCGCCGCGAGCAGGGGCAGGGCAAGGGCAAACCGCGCGGCAAGCCGCAGGATGGCCGTGGCAAACCGCATGGCAAGAAGGGCGGCAAGCCTCAGGGCGCCAAGACCTTCTCGTCCCGGCCGCCGAAAAAGGAAAAGGCGATTGATCCCGACAACCCGTTTGCAGCCGCGCTGATGGGTTTGAAGGACGGCAACTGATCCGAAATGGCCGAGGCCAAGCTGCGGATTGACAAATGGTTGTGGCAGGCGCGGTTCTTCAAGACCCGCAGCCTGGCCGCCAAACAGGTCAGCGGGGGCCATGTCAGGTTGAACGGAAGCCGGGTGCAAAAACCGGCGCAGGCCGTGGCCCCGGGCGACGTTCTGACCTTTCCTCAGGGCCGTATCGTCCGCGTTGTGCGCATCGAAAAAATCGGGGATCGCCGTGGTCCGGCCCCCGAAGCGCAAACGCTGTATTTCGATATGACCGAAAAACAGGACGTTCCGCCCAAAAATCCGGGGTTTGAGGGAAAAGGTCGCCCGACAAAGAAAGATCGCCGTTCTCTTGATCTTTCTCGCACCGAAGATCGCTGATCATATCTTGAAGAGTAGGCCAGACTGAATTAGCTAAACGCTCAAACCGCAAACGGGAATCCGATCATGACCTATGTTGTCACCGAAAACTGTATCGCCTGCAAATATACCGACTGTGTCGAAGTATGTCCGGTGGACTGTTTCTATGAAGGTGAGAACACGTTGGTCATCCATCCCGACGAATGCATCGACTGCGGTGTTTGCGAACCAGAATGCCCGGCCGACGCGATCCGCCCCGATACTGAACCGGGCATGGATCAATGGGTCGAATTCAATCGCAAGTACTCGGAAATGTGGCCCGTGATCGTCACCAAGAAAGATCCGCTTCCCGATGCGGAAGAACGCGACGGTGAAGAAGGCAAGATGGAGAAGTATTTCTCGGAAGCACCGGGCGAGGGTGGTTGAACGATTCGCGCTCAAACCTCTGTTTGATGCGAAAAGAACGCGGCTCAACCTGTTGAAAACAGGTTTAATATGAAAATTTACCGCCGGGTAAACTTTCGGGTGTCGTATTTTTGTGATATACTTGGTTCTTGTATGATGACCGAGATTGGGATGCGCTCCACAAGTATGCTCGCTTTGGAGATTTGAATTTGTGACAATATCGCCGCCTGTCGGGGCTGAGAAAGTCCCCGCATGTGGTGCTTTTGTTGTCTGTGTCCCGT
This sequence comes from Ruegeria sp. HKCCD7559, assembly GCF_013110575.1. Classification (NCBI taxonomy): domain Bacteria; kingdom Pseudomonadati; phylum Pseudomonadota; class Alphaproteobacteria; order Rhodobacterales; family Roseobacteraceae; genus Ruegeria; species Ruegeria sp. HKCCD7559. The sequence continues at coordinate 1,376,419 of NZ_WVQU01000001.1, read as the reverse complement.
CCGCAAGCAAGGAAAAAACTGAATGACAAAGTCGAAAAAGCTCGAGTTCCGCCCGAACGACTATGTTGTCTACCCCGCTCATGGCGTAGGCCAGATCATCTCGATCGAAGAACAGGAAGTCGCGGGATTCTCTCTGGAGCTGTTCGTCATCTCATTTGAGAAAGACAAGATGACTCTGCGCGTGCCGACCAACAAGGTTACCGAATCCGGTCTGCGGTCGCTCAGCTCGCCCGACGTGATCAGTCAGGCAATGAAAACGCTGAAGGGAAAGGCAAAGGTCAAACGCGCCATGTGGTCGCGCCGTGCTCAGGAATACGAGCAGAAAATCAACTCGGGCGATTTGATTTCGATTGCGGAAGTGGTCCGCGATCTGCATCGCACGGACGACCAGCGCGAGCAGAGCTATTCCGAACGTCAGCTGTACGAAGCTGCGCTGGAACGCCTGACCCGCGAGGTTGCGGCGGTTTCCGGCACCGGCGAAGTATCCGCCGCCAAACAGGTGGACGAAGTTCTGACCTCTCGCGCTGCCTGACAGCGAGTTCGATATGACAACAGGCCGCTCCACCATCGGGGCGGCCTTTTTCGTGGCTTGGTGAATTCCGCAAGTACCGCTAATTCTACTGTATATGCAACAAGCTACAGGGCGGACATGAAGCAGACAGTTAGATATCTGTATATCGGACATGACCCGATTTCGGTCTGGTTTCGGTACGCTCTGATCCTGTTCGATGTTGCGACAATCATTTTCTTTGTCGCAACGGCTCACGTCCCTCATGGTCCCGGCTTGATCCTTGCAAGCCAGTTGATCGGTTTTTTAATTTTCTTGGACTTTTCAGCGCGGCTTTGGATTTCAAAGGATCGTTGGAAGCTGCTGCGCCAGATTTATACGCTGGCGGATATTGTCGTCATCGTCTCGCTGGTTCTGGATCCGTTTCTGACGGGCAACCTGGCTTTCCTGAGGATTCTGCGGGCCTTGCGCCTGATCCATTCATACCACCTGCTCAGGGACTTGCGACGCGACAGTACCTTTTTTCGCACCCATGAAGACGCGGTGATTGCAGCAATCAATCTGATGGTTTTCGTCTTTGCCACCTCTACGGCGGTATTGGTGTTCTTCATTCCGGAAGACGCCCAGACGCCTTACATAGACGCGCTGTATTTCACCATGGCCACCCTGACCACAACCGGGTTCGGCGACATCACGCTGAGCACACCTTGGGGCAAGCTGTTTTCGGTCTTCATCATGGTCGTGGGCGTCGCGTTGTTTGTCCGTTTGGCGCAGGCGATATTCATGCCGCAGAAGGTACGTCACAAATGCCCAAGCTGCGGGTTGTATCGGCATGATCCGGATGCCGTGCATTGCAAGCACTGCGGTGGAACACTGCGGATCGAAACAGGCGGCGCGTCCTAAATCTGCGCGCTGATGGCAAGCAGAAACGCGATCTCGGCCAGTTGTTGCGATGCCCCAAGTATGTCCCCGGTCTGGCCGCCGATCTTCTTGCGCGCTGTCAACGCCAAGATGGCGGCAACCAAGGCAGCAGAGAATATGGCGGTGATCGCCGAACCCCCGCACATGAAAACGGCGATTGTAACGGCCAGGCCCAAGGACATGCTGACCGAAATCGCGCCGGGGGTTCCCACCGAATGGCTCAGCCCCGATTTTCTGGCGTTTGGCAGGGATGCCATCAAAACCGGCATCAGGGCGCGTGAGAACACGCAGGCTGCCAGAATCGCCCAAATCGACCCGGTTGCCAAAATCGTGGCAACTGCCGAAACCCGAGCAAGCTGGGAAACAACCAAAGCGAGAACACCATAGGTTCCGATCTGGCTGTCTTTCATGATTTCAAGTCGACGTTCAGCAGTGAACCCGCCCCAGAGGCCGTCGAACGTATCGGCCAGACCGTCCTCGTGCATCGCGCCCGTCGTCATGATCAACATTGCAACCAACAGTGTCGCGGCAACAAAAGGGGGCAGATGAAAGACCATTGCCAACCATCCGACCAGACAGGCGATCGCTCCGACGGCCAGCCCGGCGATGGGGAAGGCCCATGCCGCCTGTGCCTGCCGCTTGAATACAGGTTCCGGCAATCGGGGCAGGGGCAGGCGGGTCAACAGCACCAGAGCCAGCGGAATATCCCACAGGGAAAAGGGATTGGTGTCGTTTTTCTGCACGCCCGTGCCTTTCGGGGTCTTGTTGGTTTCGATGCTTCGGTTAAACACACAGGACCACTCTGATGCAATGAGGCTTTCATGTTGCCTGAACTGAATGATTTGAACGCGTTCCGTGCTGCGCTTGCAGCGGCTCCGGGGCCGGATGCCACCGCGGCGCAGGGCGCGGCAGAGCGAAACGGACAACTGACGAAACCCCCGGGCGCGCTGGGGCGACTTGAAGATTTGGCAATCTGGTACGCAGGATGGCGCGGAGATGCCCGTCCAAAGATCGCGGCGCCACAGGTCATCGTCTTTGCCGGAAACCACGGAGTCACCGCACAGGGGGTCTCGGCTTTTCCGTCGGAAGTGACCGTGCAGATGGTGATGAACTTCGAACATGGCGGTGCGGCGATCAACCAGCTGGCCCGGGCGGCGGGTGCAACAATGGATGTTCACGCGCTGGATCTGGACAACCCGACCGCAGATTTCACCCGGGCACCGGCCATGACGGAAGCCGAATTGCTGGACGCGCTGCGCACTGGCTGGCAGGCCGTGGATCCGCAGGCTGATCTGTTGGTCGTGGGCGAGATGGGCATTGGCAACACCACCCCGGCAGCCGCGATTGCCTGCGCGCTGTTCGGTGGTGACGCGGCCGATTGGACAGGTCGCGGGACGGGCGTCGATGATGCGGGGCTGACCAACAAGACCCGTGTTGTGGCCGAAGGTGTAGCGTTGCACAGGTCAGAGGATGGCCTTGAAATTCTGCGCTGCCTCGGAGGTCGTGAGATTGCGGCGATGGCCGGGGCGATTGCCGCCGCGCGGATATTGCGCATTCCTGTGATCCTGGACGGTTTCATCTGTACCGCTGCTGCTGCCTGCCTGTGGAGGCTGTCGGACACCGCGCTGGATCACGCCGTGGCCGGCCACCAAAGCGCCGAGGCCGCACACGGTGCCGTATTGGTGAAGCTGGGCAAGGAACCGCTGCTGAGCCTTGGTCTTCGGCTGGGCGAAGGCTCGGGCGGGGCGCTGGCGATCAATATTCTCAAAAGCGCCGTGGCCTGCCATTCCGGTATGGCAACCTTTGCCGAGGCAGGAGTGTCTGACGGTTGATTCATTGCCTGACCCGGGCACAGGCTTGGGTCAGGCGGACTTCTTGGCGTGTTTTTCGGCCAGTTCCAGCAGCGCGGTTTCCAGATCCTTTTCCAGCTGCTGTGCACGCTCGATGTATTTCTTGTTTTCGGCAGTTGGCAGACCCGGGACCCACAGCTCGGCGAGATCGCGAACAGACATCCGGTCATGATGATAAAAAGTCTGTTCCGCCTGTGCGGCCTCGTACTCACTCAGCCCGATATTCTCCAGAACATAGCGGCCTGCGCGCAATGAGCTGTCGAAAAGTTCCCGCACGATGTCGTTGGCACCAGCCTGATAGAGCTCGTACACATGAGTCCGGTCGCGGGCGCGTGCGATGATGTGCAGGTCAGGGCGCTGCCGTCTGGCATACCCGACAAGCCGCGTGACTTGTTTGTGGTCATCCATGGCAGCGACAAGGACCGACGCTTTTTCCAATCCCGCAGCGCGCAGCAATTCAGGGCGTGTTGGATCGCCCAGAAACCCTTTGACGCCGAAACGGCGCATCAGCTGAATAGTTTCGATGTTGTGGTCCAGCACAACCGTCTTGAACCCGCTGGCCCGCACCAGCCGGTTTACAATCTGCCCGAACCGACCGATCCCGGCAATGATGACGGGGCCTTTTTCGTCAATTTCATCCGGCTCGGGTTCTTTGGAAGTGTCGCCGATCTTTCGCGACAGAAGATCGTAGATGATAAACAGAAGCGGTGTGATCAGCATCGTCAAAGCGATGATCATCAGCAGTTTTTGGGACAGGTCGGGGGGGATGACATTCTGTTGCGTGGAAAATGCCAGCAGAACAAAGCCAAACTCACCCGCTTGCGCCAAGCCCAAGGTAAACAGCCAGTGATCGCGCCCACGCAACTTGAAGGCCTTGCCCACAAGATACAGGATGATCCCTTTTGCAAGGATCAAAAGAAGCGCCAGACCGATCAGGTCAAGGGGGTCATCAAAGAAATAGGCAACATCGATCCCGGCACCGACCGTGATGAAGAAAAGCCCAAGCAAAAGCCCTTTGAATGGCTCAAGGTCGCTTTCCATTTCATGTCTGAACTCGGAACTGGCCAGAACCACGCCCGCCAGGAAGGCGCCCAGGGCAGGGGAAAGTCCGACGAGGGTCATCAGGAAGGAAATCCCGACCACGATCATAAGCGCCAGAGCGGTATACATCTCGCGCAGGCGGGTCGCGTGAATGAAGCGAAACAGCGGACGGGTCAGGTAGACACCGGCCAGAATGACAAACACCACTGCCCCGATCGTAACCAGCGTGACGGCCCAACCCGGCAGACCTTCGACCAGAGAAAGGCTGTGATGGTCCGCGCCGTGAAGTCCTCCGGCCCCGCGGTCAATCGAACCATCCGATTTGATCTGAGGCATGGCCGGCAAGGCCAGAAGTGGAAGCAAGGCCAAGATCGGAATGACCGCTATGTCCTGCGTTAACAGCACCGAAAACGTAGCTCGACCGCCATTTGTTCGCATCAGGCCCTTTTCGGAAAGGGTCTGAAGAACGATTGCCGTGGATGACAGCGACAAAGTCAGCCCTACGGCCAGGGCGACCGACCAGGGGTGGTTGGCGTACATTGCCACGGCAGCAATCGCAGCCGTCGACAACGCAACCTGCAACCCGCCCAACCCCAGCAACTTATCGCGCATATCCCAAAGAGCGCGCGGCTCCAGTTCCAGACCGATCAGGAACAGCATCATCACCACACCGAATTCGGCAACGTGCTGAAGGTTTTCCGTTTCCGCGCCGACAAGGCCAAGAACAGGACCAATGATAATCCCAGCGGCCAGATACCCCAGAACCGACCCCAACCCCAGCCGTGCAGACAGGGGAACGGCGATGACTGCGGCTGCCAGATAGATTGAAGCCTGATATAGGAATACGTCCATAGGTGTCCTCTCGGGCCCGTTCAGGTGGGCAGGGGGGCGTCGCGTTTCAGTTGGTCCATTACGATCTGGCTCTGAACTCTTGCAACGGCAGGATGCGGCAGGATGACCGAATGTAGCAAGCTGTTGAGCGCGGAAAGATCGTCACAATAGATGTGCAGCAGGTAATCTGCCTCACCGGTCATCGTCCATGCGCTGGTAATTTCGGGGCGGGTGTCGACCATGCGGGCGAAGCTTGCAGATTGTTCAGGGCCATGAGTTCCCAGATGGACCTGAACAAAGCCTTGCACTTGCAGACCCAGTTTCAACGGGTCCAGCCGCGCGGCATACCCGGTTATGTACCCTTCGGCTTCAAGCCGCTGGCGGCGGCGTCCTGCCTGACTGGGTGACAGGTTCAGCATTTCGCCCAGTTGGTGCGCGGTCAGGTGTGCGTCCTTTTGCAGGGCGGAAAGCAATCGCTTGTCGGTCGCGTCCAGCATGTGCGGAAAAATCCTGCCATTATTAACTTTTATGCGCGTTTTGCGCGCCTATCGGCAGTTTACACGAAAACAATGCGCAGAAACAGCGTCATAAAAGTCATATTTTTGAATCAGCAAAGAAATTCCTGTTTTCGAAGGAGACGCGCCATGGGTCCTTTCCCACACAACGCCCCGAAATCTGTTATCAGCGAAGAAAACCCTGCCGGTACCGATGGGTTTGAGTTCGTCGAGTTTGCCCATCCTGAGCCGCAGGAGCTGCGTGATCTGTTCGCGAAGATGGGGTTTGACCTGGTGGCCCACCACAAGGAAAAGCCCGCCGTCGAGCTGTGGCAGCAAGGGGATGTCACCTATATCCTGAACGCGGATCCCGACAGCTTTGCCGCGAGGTTCGTGGACGAGCACGGACCTTGCGCGCCATCCATGGGGTGGCGAGTTGTTGACGCGCAAAAGGCCTATGACCATGCCGTATCAAAAGGTGCGGAACCTTACGACGGCGCTGACAAAACCATGAATGTGCCTGCGATCAAGGGCATCGGCGGATCGTTGATCTATTTCGTCGATCAATATTACGACACATCGCCATACAATCAGGAATTCGAGTGGATCAAAGAATCCAAACCTCGGGGCGAGGGGTTCTTCTATCTCGATCACCTGACGCACAACGTCTACAAGGGCAACATGGACAAGTGGTTCAAGTTCTACGGCGACCTGTTCAACTTCCGTGAAATTCGTTTCTTTGACATTCAGGGCAAGTTCACCGGGTTGTACAGCCGGGCGCTGACGTCTCCTTGCGGTCGTATCCGCATCCCCATCAACGAAGACCGCGGTGAGACGGGGCAAATCGTATCCTACCTGAAGAAATACAAAGGTGAAGGCATTCAGCATATTGCTGTCGGCAGTGACGATATTTACGCCTCGACCGATGCAATTGCGGAAAACGGTCTGAAATTCATGCCGGGCCCGAACAAGGCATATTACGAGATGTCCAGGACCCGCGTGGCCGGCCACGAGGAGCCGCTGGACCGGATGATGAAACACGGCATCCTGATCGATGGTGAAGGCGTTGTCGACGGTGGTGAGACCCGGATTCTGCTACAGATTTTCTCGAAAACCGTCATCGGACCGATCTTCTTCGAGTTCATTCAGCGCAAGGGCGACGACGGTTTCGGCGAGGGAAATTTTCAGGCGCTATTCGAATCCATCGAACGCGAACAGATCGAAAGCGGCGAGATTTCCGCAGCCTGATTGCAACGCACTGACACGCCGGGGGCAGTTCATCTGCCTTCGGCGCTTTTATGTGACGGTTGGTGCGTCAGAAGATCGATTGCCGGTTTTCAGCTGCGCGGCATCGCCAGGGTCACGTTGCGGCCCTTTTTCTGATATCGGAGCTCACTGTCGCTGATCGCGATGACTTTCCCGCCATCAAGGCGGTCTCCGACTTTCAGCTTTTTGTAACGCCCGCTGGGAAGCCGCACCAATGCGCGTCTGTTGGCCGGCGTTCCGTAGACCCCGATCAGGTTCAGCCTGCGCAGGTTGATTGCGTTGTCGATCGTGGCTTGTCGTGCGACCGACGCGGTCGAAGGGATTTTGGGCGCGACGGTCTTTGGTTGGAACGATCCTGCGTCATCGGATTTCTGATCCAATGCTGCTGTGGACCCAAGATTCGAACTGTTTGAAGCAGGTGATTTGGCAGGGGCCAATCCGGCGGGGCGGGATTTGGGCCGCGGGACTCTTACGACAGCCAAGGCCGTTGGTGCCTCATCGACCTGTGGTTCGGTCTGAAGGTTTTCCGGGCGCGCTTTCGGTCGCTTGGATGCCAATTCCTCTAATGACCGGCCACCCAGTTGACCGCGCTCGAAATTCTCGACCAGATCAGCGGGGCGCGGCTTGGGCCGAATGCCTGCCAATCTGTCGTCGACCTCGTCAACCACAGGTTCTTCTTCGAAACGAACTGGAGTTTCAGGTGGAACCTTGGAAGGGCGCCCCAGATAAACAACGACCCCCGCCGGATTCACGGTGCCTTCCGGTGTAGGCACGACCAGGCCGTTCTCATCCAGATCAAACCGAGTGCCCGCAATGTTGGGGGATACGTCGGGTTCAAAAGGAGCGTCGGTGTCAAAACTGGGGTCGGGCGGTAAGGCAACCGCATCCTCGAACAGATCGGCGTGGTCCAGCGATGCCAGATACAATTCCTGCGGTTCCACGGTCTCAGGTATTTCCGGTGCCGCAGGCGCTGTCGTGCTTATGCCCGTAACGGCCTCGACACCTTTTTGTGTTTCGGGGTCCTGAGCGACGGAGTCCACCGCGGTAGGGGCAACTTTGAGGGCCTCCAGAATGGCTGCATCTGTGGCAGTCAGATCCGGCTGCGTGCCGGTCTCGGTTTCCGAGGCCTCGTTCGCAGGCACTTCGGCTTCATCGGTCGCAAGGTCCGGAACGGTTTGTTGCGGGGCTTCCAGCGCAGCCGTGTCCAGCTCCGATTCAGGCAGGGGCTCTACGGCGGGTTCAGTGGCGGGAACCGCAACCTGAGCCGGGCTCTTTTCCGCCTGATCCTGTTCAGGGTCGGACCCCGATGCCAGCCAAACGCCAACAAGTCCACCAACGAGAAGCAAGGCGGCAAAGACCGGAATGACAGACCGGTTTACCCCTGAAGATGCATCAAGATTGTTCGTTGTTTCCCGGGGTGCTCGGAAAGCCTCGGGCGCGGCGGTTCCGGCAATCGGATGGGTGGGCAGGTCGGAATCATCAGCCTGTTTAACTGCGTCCGTTTCCACCGGAGATGGCTGGTTTTCCGGGTGTGACAGATCGGAAGCGTCCGAGGTTTCGCGAAACAACGCCTCACGCGGGAACGCGCCCTCTTTGTCTTCGGCGGTGAACGCCACCACCACAAAACCATTTTCCGAGGCAAAGGTCCGCGCTTCGGCCAGAGTTTCAACCGCCACGGCGGCAACAAAGGTCGTGTCGCCTTCGGTCTGGCTGTCATAACTCAGTTCCGACAGGGCGTAAGGCGTGGCCTCGGTCAGAGCAGTTTCGATACGTTCAGCCCGGTCTTCCGGCGGCAACCTATTGGTGGAAAGCTCTAGAAACCGAATCTGATCCTCTGGCAGCACAAGCTTGCAGCTCAGATCATTTTCCAGCGCAAATGCCTTTTCCCGCAACGCCTGCATCTGTGCGGACAAGTCCGGAACATCCAGCGGAATCGTACCGACAACAAACCAGTCGTCATCGGAACGGTGGTGCAGTGTTATTCCGGTCGCAGAAAAAGACAGCGCAAAGGCGGGTTTCATATTCCGGAGGAACCATAATTATCAATGTCAATGCAAACGACTTTGCGTTTGCAGACCGACATTAAAGCAGGAACCCGCCGAGGGAAAGAAAAAGGCGGTATCTCCTCTTGTATCGCAAGGGCCCGTCAACCCATCTAAAAGCAGAGTAATTTGGAGTGATAACCTTGAAGACATTCGCTTTTCTGGCCGCGATGATGGCGGCTACGGCTGCCGGGGCCGCTCATGCGGAAGAACGTCGCATCAACGTTGATGCAACCGGAACAGTGCAGATTGCGCCTGATATGGCGACGATAACCTTGGGCGTGACCAACGAAGACGCCGAAGCCTCGGCTGCGATGCGGGCGACGTCAGATGCCGTTTCCAAAGTCTTGGCGCGCCTGACCGAGATGGGTATCGAAGATCGTGACGTCCAGACACGGGACCTGTCATTGTCGCCCGTCTGGTCGGGTCGTCATGGACAGAATGGGGAGACGCCCGAAATCACCGGCTTTACGGCGTCCAACCGCGTGTTTGTGCGCGTACGCGACCTGACCCAACTGGGGAAGATCATGGACGCGGTCATTCAGGACGGCGCCAATGATTTCGGGGGCTTGAGCTTTGGCGTACAGGATCCCAAACCGATCGAGGCGCAGGCGCGTGCCAAGGCCGTTGGCGAAGCCACGGCCAAAGCACAGCAGTTGGCAGAGGCAGCGGGCGTGACGCTTGGTCCGGTTCAGTCGATCTCGGAGCAAACAACTGGCATTCGTCCGATGGCAGAAATGCGCGCGCTGAGCATGGCGGATGCGGGTGGTGTTCCCGTCGCGGGCGGCGAGGTGTCGGTTTCCGTCAGTGTCTCGATGGAATTCGAGATTTCAGACTAAGATCACGCTTTCACACGGGCCATCAGCGGTTTGCGCTGCTGGCCCGTGCCGTCAAAATTGTCGGGCGACAGCCAGGCTTCGAATGCATCGCGAATGCGCGGCCATTCAGTGTCGATGATCGCGTACCACGCCGTATCCCGATTGCGGCCCTTGTAGTGGGTCGCCTGTCGAAACACCCCTTCGAAAGTAAATCCCAGCCGTTCAGCGGCATTGCGTGACGGTGTATTCAGTGCGTCGCATTTCCACTCGTACCGACGATAGCCGAGCTCGTCGAAAACCCGCTTCATCATGAGGTACATGACCTCGGTCGATTGCGGCTTGCGTTGCAGCAGCGGTGAAAAGTGGATGTGGCCGACTTCGATGGCACCCGCTGCGGGTTCGATCCGAAGATAAGAGGCCATGCCGACTGGCACTTCGTCCGCATCCAATACGGAATGAAACATCGGGTCCGCATCCATGCAGTTGGCGCGGGCCCAGTCTTCAAATTCCGGTTCGCTGACAAACGGGCCATAGGGCAGGTAAGTCCAGTTACGGCCATCCCTGTTATTGGCAAACGCCCGAAAAAGTCCGGGCGCATGGCGATTCACATCCAGTGGCACGACAGAACAGTACCGGCCTTCCATCGGTGTGTAAGGCGGCGTCGGGCGCGGAAAGTCACCCGACACCGGCAAACCGATGGGCTGGCCAAGGTCGTTTGTGTCGTGCCCGGCCATAGTCAGGCGCTGGCCTTGGCGAGGGCCTGATCAAGGTCCGCGATCAGGTCGTTCACGTCTTCGATGCCGATTGACACCCGCACGACACCGGGGCCTGCGCCCGCGGCTTCCTGTTGTTCCGGCGTCAGTTGTCGGTGGGTGGTCGAGGCCGAGTGGATGATCAACGAGCGGGCATCGCCCAAATTGGCCACGTGGCTGAAGATTTCCAGCGCGTTGACCAGTTTGATACAGGCGTCATAGCCGCCCTTCACCGCAAAAGTGAACAATGCGCCAGCGCCACGTGGATACTGCGATTTGACCCGGTCCTTGTAAGGTGATGACGGCAATCCCGCATAGGTGACGTATTCCACCCGGTCATCCGCTTCCAGCCACGTCGCGATTTTCTGGGCGTTCTCCACGTGGCGCTCCATACGCAGCGACAGTGTTTCGATCCCCATCAGCGTGTAATGAGCTGCCTGCGGGTTCATGGTCATGCCCAGATCACGCAGACCGATGGCAATGCCGTGGAAGGTGAAGGCCAGCGGGCCAAAAGTCTCATGGAATTTCAGGCCGTGATAGGCAGGCTCGGGTTCGCTCAGTGACGGGAATTTGTCATTCGCGGACCAGTCGAACTTGCCAGAATCCACGATGCACCCGCCGGTGACGGTGCCGTTGCCGGTCAGGTATTTGGTGGTGGAATGCACAACCAGTGTCGCGCCATGCTCGATCGGACGGCACAGGTAGGGCGTGGCCGAGGTGTTGTCGACAATCAGCGGGATGCCCGCAGCATCAGCAACATCCGCCAACGCGCGGATATCAGACACATAACCGCCCGGATTGGCGATGGATTCGCAGAACACGGCGCGGGTGTTTTCGTCGATGGCATCCTTCACGGCGTCCAGATCATCGGTGTCCACGAATTTGGCGGACCAGCCAAAGCGTTTGATCGTCTGGCTGAACTGCGTGACCGTGCCGCCATACAAACGGGTCGAGGCGACCACGTTGCAGCCGGGCCCCATCAGCGGAAACAGCGCCATGATCTGTGCCGCATGCCCGGACGAGCAGCACACCGCCCCGACGCCGCCTTCAAGCGTCGCCACGCGTTCCTGCAGAACGGCGACGGTTGGGTTGGTCAGGCGAGAATAGATAAAGCCCACCTCTTGCAGGTTGAACAGGGCCGCTGCGTGGTCCGCATCCCGGAACACATAGGCCGTGGTCTGATAAATCGGTGTCTGGCGTGCTCCGGTCGCCGGGTCGGGGCGGGCACCCGCATGAATTTGCAATGTGTCGAAACCGTAGGTCGGGCCGTCAGACATCGTGAAAATCTCCTGTTGGTATCTGTCTTGCGGAATCTGTAGGCCATTGCCCGCCTGCGCACAACGATCCTGTCAGCGCAGCCAGAGTCCTTTGCTTTTGATCGCGTTGCGCAGTGCCTGTTCACGCCGCGGCAGATTGTCCTGATCAAAGAGCGCACGGATTTTTTCGCCTTTGCCCTGAAGAACCAGTTTTTTCAGCGGATCATACTGTTTGAGCACTTTTTTGACCTTGTTGGGGGCCACGACGGTTTCAAGCACATCGATCACGTGATCGCTTTCGCGGGCATAAAGCAAAGGGAACAGGCGATAGTGGCAGCTGACGGACCCATCCAGAAGCCCGTCCGGCAAAGCGTCCCGCCCGCCGCCGAAAGAATGAATGACCAGCGGCAGGGCCGCCTGATCCAGCCATGGGTCAAGGTTCTGGCCCGTCAGTTCGGGAATGTTCTCATCCCGGATCGTTCTTGCGTAGTCCAGGTACCGTTCACCGAACATCCTAGGGCATTTGAAAAAAAAGTAACCTGCGTTGAAGTAAAGGTATCGCCGCCAGTAATCATGGGGTTGGCCCGGATCCACCGAGCTTTCGAAATCCAGCCCGAAGCGCGCATAAAGCGCCCGCCAGATACCGTCAAAGCCGGGGCCGTACAGCGTCGGCTTTGGCCATGTGCCCTCGACCTTCAGTGAGGCTCCGGGGTGGTTGAAATCGAACGGGACGCTTGTGATGTCGCCGGTGATAAGCGTGTCTGTGTCGAAGAACACAAAGGGTTCACCTTCCGGCAGGGCCGACAAGGCCTCGATCTTGTTGCCATAAGGGTAGCTTTCGCCGAAAACATGCGAGTCGAAGGGCAGGATTTCGGCATCCAACTGTTTCAGGGCCTTCAGAACGTCTTCGTCCTGGATGCTGGGGTTGTGGGTCCAGCGCGGGCCCGTGTTGGGTGTGGCGACAAACAGCCGGCCTTTGAACCCGGGCGAACAATGGCGAAGCGAGGCCGCGAACAACAGGGCCTCATATTGCAGGCGGTTGTTTTGCCCGACAACCGCGATGTTGAATTTCCGAGAACTTGCCTGCATCTATGCCCATTCCTGAAAGCTGCCGGAACCGGCACCCTTTGATCCGGGTTACAGCAAGCGGGGTGGGGCGTCAAAAGCCGAAAGTTTGATTTCTTGTTATCTATGGCATTCCTCTCATCGCGCCGAGAAAGGGCTGAGCAAGGTCATTTTGCGGATTTTCCGAGGTTGGCCCGGTTCATGTCGTAAGGGAAAATCGGTGGCGTGCGATGCTGACCGAACCTTGTATGCCCATACCCGCACAGCCCTTTCCTGGGCAAATCCTGCCTTCGGACCCAATGATTCAACGCTTTTTGTGCTTAATCCCTAAGCGAAGTGCCCAAAAACACGGTTGTTTTTGCAAGGCTTTTCATTTTTTGACCATTTGGCAAATTTTACCAATTGATAAAAAAATTATTTGTGGCAAGCTGAGAGCATAACAAACATATCTACAGGGAGTAGAGTGATGGCACAGGGCCAGATGGCACCCGGCATCGTAGCCGGGCGGCTTTCAAGCGATGAGCTGACCTCGAATTTCACCGATCTGCATCCGCCACTTGCGCAGCATGAGGCCGCAGTAGCCGCAGATCGCTGTTATTTCTGCTATGACGCGCCATGCGTAACGGCCTGTCCAACGGATATCGATATCCCGTTGTTCATTCGCCAGATTCAAGCCGGTCAACCGCAATCAGCAGGGCGCACGATTCTGGAACAGAATATTCTGGGCGGAATGTGCGCTCGGGTCTGTCCAACCGAAACGCTGTGCGAAGAGGCCTGCGTTCGCGAGGCCGCCGAAGGCAAACCGGTTGAGATCGGGCGCCTGCAACGTTTCGCCACCGATGAAATCATGGCCTCGGGCGTGCATCCGTTTGAACGTGCGCCTTCGACCGGCAAGACAGTTGCCGTTGTAGGGGCCGGGCCTGCGGGTCTGGCCTGTGCCCATCGGCTGGCGATGCTGGGCCATGACGTGGTGATCCATGAAAGCAAGCCCAAACCCGGCGGCCTGAATGAATATGGTATCGCGGCCTACAAATCGACCAACGATTTTGCACAGGCCGAGGTGGACTGGCTTCTGAAAATCGGCGGGATTGCAATCGAGACCGGTTCGGTTTTGGGCGAAAGCATCTCATTGGATGGGCTGGTCGAAAACTACGACGCGGTGTTTCTGTCCATCGGTCTAGCCGGCGTCAACGCCTTGCGTGCAGGCGGTGTTGACAAGGACGGTGTGCGGGCCGCGGTTGATTTCATATCGGACGTGCGGCAGGCCAGCGACCTTGCCGATCTGCCCGTTGGACGGAATGTGGTCGTCATCGGCGGGGGCATGACGGCTGTGGATGCCGCCGTGAAATCCAAGCTTCTGGGCGCCGAAAACGTCACGATTGCCTATCGCCGCGGCCGGGATGCCATGGGGGCCAGCCGGTACGAGCAGGACCTGGCAGCGTCGCATGGCGTTCGGATCATGACCAATGTTCAGCCAGTGGCCATCCACGGCAATGGCGCCGCGACCGAGATCGAGCTGGAATATACCTCCAGCCAGAACGGTCAGCTCATCGCAACCGGAGAAACGATCCGCTTGCCGGCCGATCAGGTTCTCAAGGCCATCGGACAGACCTTGGAGGGCGCACCGGAAGGCCTGACGCTGGATGGCAACAAGATCGCCGTCAGCGGCGCTGGCCGAACCTCTTTGGCTGGTGTTTGGGCTGGTGGTGACTGCGCTGCGGGCGGCGAAGATCTGACCGTAACGGCCGTTGCCGAAGGTCGGGACGCGGCGATGGACATCCACGCGACGCTCGTTTCGTGATAGGGTGGGGTATTCACCCCATTCCTTTCGCTGCTGAGGTATTCCCATGTCCCAGATCGAACAAGCTGTTGCTCAACACTATACCACCGGTGCACTGACCGAACGCGTCCGCGCGGCGCTGGAGGCCAGCGGCATCGACCCGGATGCGGCCACTGTCGCTGATCTGAAGGCGGGGGATGAATTCCATACCGGCGGCGTTCTTGCGACCGACAACCTGTTTGCGCAACTTTCTCCGACCCATGCGACACGCGTTCTGGACATCGGATGCGGCATCGGAGGCACATCCCGGTACATAGTGGACAAATATGACTCAACGGTTACAGGGGTCGACCTGACGCCCGAGTTCGTGGAAACCGCAACTGCGCTCAGCGATCTGGTCGGACATTCCGAAAAGGCCAGCTTTCTTGTTGGCAGTGCTCTGGACATGCCTGTGCCGGATGCCGGGTTCGACCTTGCCGTCATGATGCATGTGGGCATGAATATCGAAGACAAAGCGGGGCTGTTCGCGGAAGTGTCACGGGTTCTGGCCACCGGTGGCACCTTTGCCTTGTTCGACGTCATGGGCGGAGAGGTGGATGAGCCGCTGGCTTTTCCGCTTCCCTGGTCCACATTGCCGGAAACCTCATTTGTTCACGCGCCGGATGTATACAAGGACGCCGCGGCCGCGGCCGGTCTTGAGCTGGTTGCCGAAACAGACCGCACCGCGTTTGCGATCCAGTTCTTCGAAGACGTATTTGCCAAGATAGCCGAGACCGGACCAGCGCCGCTGGGAATCCACCTGATGATGGGCGAAACGGCGCCCGAAAAGTTCCAAAACTACGTCAAAAACCTCAAGGCCGGGCGTATTCGCCCGACCGAAATGATATTCAAAAAATCCGGCTGAGCCGGGAAGGGAGAAGCCATGGCCGATCTGACGACAAACTTTCTGGGCATTTCCAGCCCCAACCCGTTCTGGCTGGCCTCTGCGCCGCCGACGGACAAGGAATACAATGTGCGCCGCGCCTTCGAAGCCGGGTGGGGAGGAGTTGTCTGGAAAACGCTGGGGTCCGAGGGGCCTCCGGTCGTGAACGTGAATGGCCCGCGCTATGGCGCAATCTACGGGGCCGACCGCCGTTTGCTGGGCCTGAACAATATCGAACTGATCACGGATCGTCCTCTCGAGGTGAATCTCGAGGAAATGGCGCGGGTCAAATCCGATTACCCGGATCGCGCCTTGATCGCGTCGATCATGGTTCCGTGCGAGGAAGAAGCATGGAAGGCCATTCTGCCACGCGTGGCAGAAACCGGTGCGGACGGGATCGAGCTGAACTTCGGCTGCCCTCATGGGATGAGCGAACGCGGCATGGGCTCGGCCGTGGGGCAGGTGCCGGAATATATCGAGATGGTCACCCGCTGGTGCAAACAGTATTACGACCGCCCGGTCATCGTTAAGCTTACGCCGAATATCACAGATATCCGCAAACCGGCTGCGGCCGCCAGAAACGGTGGTGCGGATGCGGTGTCGCTGATCAACACCATCAATTCGATCACCAGCGTCAATCTGGACACGTTCAGCCCTGAACCGTCCATTGACGGCAAAGGCAGCCACGGTGGGTATTGCGGCCCGGCAGTAAAGCCCATTGCATTGTCGATGGTGTCCGAGATCGCGCGGGCCGAGGCGACGCGGGGCCTGCCGATTTCCGGCATTGGCGGCGTCACCACTTGGCGTGACGCGGCCGAGTTCATCTCGTTGGGTTGCGGCAACGTTCAGGTGTGCACCGCTGCGATGACCTATGGCTTCAAGATCATTGACGAACTGACGGCAGGGCTGTCGGAATGGATGGATGAGAAAGGCTATTCCAGCATTGATGAGGTGATCGGACGTGCGGTGCCCAATGTCACCGACTGGCAGTATCTGAACCTCAACTACGTCGCCAAGGCGAAGATCGATCAGGATCAGTGCATCAAGTGTGGCCGGTGTTATGCTGCCTGCGAAGACACCAGCCACCAGGCGATTTCCATGTCCGAGGACCGCGTGTTTGAGGTGATGGATGACGAATGCGTCGCTTGCAACCTCTGCGTCGATGTTTGTCCGATCGAAGGCTGCATCGATATGGTGCCGATGGCAGCGGGTGAGGTTGATCCCCGGACCGGAAAAGAAGTTCAGCTAACTTATGCGAACTGGACGACGCATCCGAACAACCCGATGGCCAAGGCGGCCGAATGAGGGGATTGCGACAGATCGTCAAGGGGCCGTTATTGCGGCCCCTTTTTTCAGGGGCTCAGAAGTTTGCGGTACAACGTGTCAACAAAGGCTTCTGCACCCTCGAACGGATCTTCGTTGCCCAGAATTGCACGAACCTGAACATCGAAATCTGCATAGTGCTGCGTCAAGGCCCAGATCGAGAACACCAGGTGGTAGGGGTGCACCCGCGCGATTTTTCCCTGATCCATCCAGCCGGTAAGGATCGTGACCTTTTCGTCGACCAGTGTCTTGAGATCATTGGACAATGCATCGTGAATACGCGGCGCGCCCTGTACAAGCTCGTTGGCAAAAAGGCGGCTTTCCCGTGGTAGCTCCTGACTCATCTGCAACTTGCGCCGAATGTATGCCAGGATTTCCTCCATCGGATCGCCATTGGCGTCCAGATCATGCAGCGGAGCCAGCCAGGTATCCAGCAGGCCGGACAGCAATTCAGTGTGGATCGCTTCTTTTGATGGGAAATAGTACAGCAGGTTCGGCTTGCTCAGACCTGCTTCTGCTGCGATCTGGTCTACGGTTGCGCCGCGAAACCCGTGGGATGAAAACACGTTCAGGGCGGCCTCTAGAATCGCGGCGCGGTTCTTTTTCTGAATACGGGTTGGTGCGCGGTCTTTTGGCATGTTTTCAGCGTGTCTCTTTTTTCGTCGAACAGGTGCGGGACGTACTGAAAATTTCAGCTGAACCGCGCAAATTCTTGACTGATACCGAACCCGTGATAGCGTGAGTTTGACCATATGGTCAAATCAAGACATCAAAAGCGAGCCAACTCGCCAGCAAACAGGGAAGATGAACATGGCAGCTCCGGCGCAGAATCTCAGGATCAATGGCGACAGGTTGTGGGACAGTCTGATGGAGATGGCCAAGATCGGCCCGGGTGTCGCCGGTGGCAACAATCGCCAGACCTTGACGGATGAGGACGCGGAAGGCCGCGCCTTGTTCCAGAAATGGTGCGAGGAAGCAGGGTGCACCATGGGGCTTGACCAGATGGGCAACATGTTTGCCCGCCGCGAAGGCACTGACCCGGACGCGCTGCCGGTTTACGTGGGTTCGCATCTGGATACGCAGCCGACCGGCGGCAAATATGATGGTGTGCTGGGTGTCCTGGGAGGGCTGGAACTGATCCGGACGCTGAACGACCTGGGGATCAAGACGAAACATCCGATCGTCGCCACCAACTGGACAAACGAAGAAGGCACGCGTTACGCGCCGGCGATGCTTTCTTCGGGCGTTTTTGCCGGGATGCACACGCAAGACTGGGCATACAACCGCGAAGATGCTGAAGGCAAAAAGTTCGGGGATGAGCTGAACCGGATCGGCTGGCGTGGTGATGAAGAGGTGGGCGCCCGCAAGATGCATGCGTTCTTTGAGCTGCATATCGAACAGGGCCCGATCCTTGAAGCCGAAGGCAAGGATATCGGCGTCGTCACCCATGGTCAGGGGCTGAGCTGGACGCAGATCACGGTAACGGGCAAGGATGCGCATACCGGATCGACACCGATGCCGATGCGCAAGAATGCCGGGCTGGCCATGGCGCGGATCCTGGAGAAAGTCGACGAGATCGCATGGTCTCATGCTCCGCATGCGGTGGGTGCGGCAGGGCATATCGATGTCTACCCGAACTCACGCAATGTGATCCCGGGCAAGGTGGTGTTTACGGTCGATTTCCGCTCGCCCGAGCTGGAGGTGATCACCGACATGGAAAACCGCCTGCGGGTGGCTGCCGAGGACGTCGTTGACGAGATGGGTCTTCAGATCGAATTCGAGAAAGTCGGCGGTTTCGATCCGGTGAAATTTGACGATGCTTGCGTATCGGCCGTGCGAAACGCAGCCGAACGGCTGGGCTATTCGCACACTGATATCATCTCGGGCGCGGGGCATGATGCCTGCTGGATCAACCGGGTTGCGCCGACCGCGATGATCATGTGCCCCTGTGTTGACGGGCTGAGCCACAATGAAGCCGAAGAAATCAGCAAGGAATGGGCCGCAGCCGGGGCGGATGTTCTGCTGCATGCCGTGGTCGAGACTGCCGAAATCGTGGAATAGGGGGCGCTGCCCCCGTCGCCCCAAGGGCGACTCCCCCGGGATATTTTTGGCCAGATGAAGCAAGCGGCGCAGACCGCATCAGGGAGTTCAAAATGAGTACTGTCATCAAAAACGGAACCGTTGTCACCGCGGATTTGACTTACAAGGCGGATGTATTGGTCGAGGGTGGCGTGATCACCGAAATCGGCATGAACCTGACGGGGGACAAGGAACTGGACGCAACCGGCTGTTTTGTGATGCCGGGCGGTATTGATCCTCATACCCATCTGGAAATGCCGTTCATGGGCACCTATTCCAGCGATGACTTTGAAAGCGGGACGCGGGCGGCCCTGGCGGGCGGCACTACCATGGTTGTTGATTTTGCACTGCCGAACCCCGGTGAAAGCCTGCTGGATGCGCTGAAACGTTGGGACAACAAGTCGACACGGGCCAATTGTGACTATTCGTTCCACATGGCGGTGACCTGGTGGGGGGAACAGGTGTTCGACGACATCAAAACCGTGATCGAGACGCGCGGTATCAACACCTTCAAGCATTTCATGGCCTACAAGGGCGCGCTGATGGTGAATGATGATGAGCTGTTCGCCTCGTTCAAGCGTCTTGCCGAGCTTGGCGGTACCGCCCTGGTGCATGCCGAGAACGGAGATGTGGTGGCAGAGCTGAGTGCCAAGCTGCTTGCCGAAGGCAATACCGGCCCCGAGGCACATGCGTATTCGCGCCCACCGCAGGTGGAAGGTGAAGCCACCAACCGAGCGATCATGATCGCGGACATGGCGGGTGTCCCGCTGTATGTTGTTCACACCTCGTGCGAAGAGGCGCATGAAGCCATCCGCCGGGCAAAAATGCAGGGTAAACGGGTGTGGGGAGAACCCCTGATCCAGCACCTGACATTGGACGAAAGTGAATATTTCAATCAGGATTGGGACCATGCGGCGCGACGGGTCATGAGCCCTCCGTTCCGCAACAAACAGCATCAGGACAGCCTGTGGAATGGCCTGCAATCGGGAACGCTGAGCGTGGTTGCAACCGATCATTGCGCCTTCACAACCGAACAGAAACGCTTTGGCGTAGGGGATTTCACCAAGATCCCGAACGGCACCGGCGGGCTGGAAGACCGGATGCCGATGTTGTGGACACATGGGGTCAACACTGGACGTCTGACACCGAACGAATTCGTGGCTGTCACTTCAACAAACATTGCCAAGATATTGAATTGCTATCCTAAAAAGGGTGCGATTCTGGTCGGGGCGGATGCTGATCTTGTTGTTTGGGATCCTGAGAAAAGCAAGACAATCAGCGCCGCGTCGCAGCAATCTTCGATCGACTACAATGTGTTCGAGGGCAAAGAGGTCAAAGGTCTGCCGCGCTTTACTCTGACGCGGGGTCAGGTGGCGGTGCATGACGGTGAAATCCGGACGCAGGAAGGTCATGGGGACTTTGTCGCGCGTGAGGCGAACACCACCGTCAACAAGGCGCTGAGCACCTGGAAAGAGCTGACCACCCCAAGACCCGTCGAGCGGACAGGAATTCCGGCGACCGGTGTTTGATCGGTTGGGGCCGCTTTGCTGGCGGCCCTGACACCACTCTTTTCAAGGCAATAAAATGAACACTGAAAGCACGACCCAGCCCGTCATCGAGGCAAGGCAGCTAGACCTGACATTCCACACCAATGATGGGCCTGTACACGCGCTTAAAGACGTGAACCTGACAATAGACAAGGGCGATTTCGTCAGTTTCATCGGGCCGTCCGGCTGTGGCAAAACCACCTTTCTGCGTTGTATCGCAGCCCTGGAGACACCTACGGACGGGACGCTGACCGTCAATGGCATGACGCCTGATGAGGCGCGTCGAAACCGGGCGTACGGGTATGTCTTTCAGGCGGCGGGCCTATATCCCTGGCGTACTATTGCAAAGAACATAAAACTGCCTCTTGAGATCATGGGATACCCTGCTGCCGAACAGGATGAACGGGTGAAAAAAGTCCTGGAACTAGTTGATTTGGAAGGGTTTGGCGGCAAGTTCCCCTGGCAGTTGTCCGGTGGGATGCAGCAGAGGGCCAGTATTGCTCGGGCCCTTGCGTTCGACGCGGATATCCTGCTGATGGACGAGCCGTTCGGGGCGCTGGATGAGATCGTGCGGGACCATCTGAACGAGCAGCTTCTTGAGCTTTGGGCGCGTACGGAAAAGACGATCGGATTTGTGACGCATTCCATTCCCGAGGCGGTTTATCTGAGCACAAAGATCG
Source organism: Ruegeria sp. HKCCD7559 (assembly GCF_013110575.1). NCBI lineage: Bacteria > Pseudomonadati > Pseudomonadota > Alphaproteobacteria > Rhodobacterales > Roseobacteraceae > Ruegeria > Ruegeria sp. HKCCD7559. The sequence continues at coordinate 1,355,244 of NZ_WVQU01000001.1, read as the reverse complement.
TGGTGATGAGCCCACGGCCCGGGCGGATCGCCGATGTGATTGACAGCCCGCTGCCCAAGGAACGGCCGCTGGACATCCGCGACACCCCGGAATTCATCGAGGTCGCGCATCGCGTGCGCGAAGGTTTGCGGGGTGGGCATTCCAATGATGGCTGAGTTGAATGCGGATAAAATCCGGCGCGCGGCGCCAGGTGATGTGCCTGCCTGTGCCAGGGTTGTTCATGACTGGGCCACGCAAACGGACTGGATGCCCGACGAACTGCCGGTTGATGAACTGGCGAAGCTGATCAGCGACGCATTCGACAGCCGTGAAATGTGGGTCGCAGGTGATCCGGTCGATTGCTACATGTCATTGGACCCGGCACAGAATAAAATCGGCGCGCTGTATTGCAGCCGGACGGGGCAGGGTATCGGCAAGCGCCTTGTCGACAAAGCAAAAGAGGGCCGAAATTTTCTCTGGCTGACGACGCACCGGCCCAATACGGCGGCGCAACGTTTTTATCGCCGTGAAGGGTTTGAAGTGACTGCCGAGGAACCCCCTGTGCCGCCGGATACCGTGCCCGTCTATCGGATGGAGTGGCGTGCATGAAGCAAGTCATCGCCGTATTCACAGTCATCGCCGCAATTGTTCTGTTCTGGTACGTGGCCTGTATTCCGATGAACATAAAGGGCGTGTTGACCGAACAGGAACGCGCGGGGGCCGTCGTACAGCCGCCGTCTGCCAAGGACCGGCGGGACATGTCCGAGGTTGGTCTTGTTTTGAACAACACATTCGCCATCCCGGCCACGTGGGAACAGGACCGGCCTCGACTGCCGGCCCCGCATCAGGTCGCCGTAGAAATGTGGGAAACGACGGTCCAGAAAAAGATCACTTCGAAACGGTCGCTGATCTATCATGGCTGGGTCACGCTCAGCGCGACGATGCTGGGATTTGCGATTGGCACCGGCCTGGGGATCCTTCTGGCCGTGGGTATCGTGCATAGCCGCGTTATGGACCTGTCGGTCATGCCATGGGCCATTGTCAGTCAAACCATTCCGATCATCGCGCTGGCGCCGATGATCATTGTGGTGCTGTATTCCGTTGGTATCCAGGGCATCATTCCCAAGGCGATCATATCGGCCTATCTGAGTTTCTTTCCGGTTGTCGTCGGCATGGTCAAGGGCCTGCGCAGCCCCGATGCGATGCAGCTGGACTTGTTGCGGACGTATAACGCCAGTCGGTCTCAGGGCTTTTGGAAATTGCGCCTGCCGGCATCCATGCCGTATCTGTTCACCTCGCTGAAAATCGGGATCGCCGCGTCGCTGGTCGGCGCCATTGTTGGTGAGCTTCCGACAGGGGCTGTTGCCGGTCTGGGCGCGCGATTGCTTGCCGGCAGCTATTACGGTCAGACGGTACAGATCTGGTCGGCTCTGTTCGCGGCTGCCGTTCTGGCGGCATGCCTGGTCGGGTTGCTGGGGCTGATTGAACGTGCCGTACTGAAACGAATGGGGATGGCGCAATGATACTGGTTTTGTGTGCTGTCCTGCTTTGGCTTTTGGGCTGGTGGTTGAACAGCCGGTTGGCCAGCGGGCCTTATGCCGACACCCGAATGGTGCGGTTTCTGGCCCCGCTGATCTTTGGCCTGACGGTCATCGGGATCTGGGAGCTTCTGGTGCGCGGGCTTGAGGTTCCTCTGGTCATCCTGCCCGCGCCGTCGGTAATTGCGGTACGGTTTGCGGACAGCCTTCCGATCCTGTGGGCTGATTTTGTGCAGACCATCATCAAGGGCGCGCTCAGCGGCTATGTCATCGGGTGCATCGCGGCCTTTCTGATGGCGATTGCGGTGGATCGCTGGGATTTCCTGCGTCTGGGCCTGTTGCCGGTCGGCAATTTCGTGGCCGCCCTGCCGATTGTCGGAACCGCCCCCATTCTGGTGATGTGGTTTGGGTTCGACTGGCACTCCAAGGCGGCGGTGGTGGTTGTGATGGTGTTCTTTCCGATGCTCGTCAACACCGTGGCAGGCTTGCGGGAAGCCACCTCGATGCAGCGCGATCTTATGGAGACCTATGCCGCAACCTATTGGCAGAGCTTCATGAAACTGCGTTTGCCCGCAGCGATGCCCTTCATTTTCAACGGGTTGAAGATTTCCACCACTTTGGCTCTGATCGGCGCTATCGTGGCCGAGTTCTTCGGTTCACCGACACTTGGTATGGGGTTCCGGATCTCTACCAGTGTCGGGCAATTGTCGCTGGACATGGTCTGGGCCGAAATCGTTGTTGCGGCACTGGCCGGCACGGCCTTTTATGGGCTGGTGGCGGGGATCGAAAAAGTGGTGACCTTCTGGCACCCGTCACAGCGCGGATAAAACAAAGAAATCAACAGACCCCGAAATTGGGGCACAACAAGCAACTAGGAGAAATGAAGATGAACAAGCTACTCAGCGGGGCGGTTGCCGCCTTTAGCCTGGCAGCCAGTGCGGCGCTGGCGGCGGATGAGGTGACATTGCAACTGAAATGGGTCACGCAAGCACAGTTCGCGGGCTATTATGTTGCCAAGGACAAGGGCTTTTACGAAGAAGAGGGGCTGGACGTCACCATTCTGCCCGGCGGGCCTGACATCGCTCCGACGCAAGTGATTGCAGGCGGTGGTGCCGATGTGACCGTCGAATGGATGCCTGCCGCGCTGGCTGCCCGTGAAAAAGGGCTGCCGCTGGTGAACATCGCGCAACCTTTCAAAAGCTCGGGCATGATGCTGACCTGCTGGAAAGACGCCGGGATCTCGTCGCCCGAGGACCTCAAGAACCGCACGCTGGGTGTCTGGTTCTTTGGCAACGAGTTTCCCTTCATGAGCTGGATGAGCCAGTTGGGCATCAGCACCGATGGCAAAAGCGAAAACGGCGTGGAAGTTCTGAAACAGGGCTTTAACGTCGACCCGTTGCTTCAGCGTCAAGCGGATTGCATCAGCACCATGACCTACAATGAATACTGGCAGGTCATCGATGCCGGTGTCAGCCCGGATGAGCTGGTGACCTTCAAATACGAAGACCAGGGCGTGGCGACGCTGGAAGACGGTCTTTACGTTCTGGAAGAGAACCTGAGCGATGCGGCTTTCGTCGACAAGATGGAGCGGTTCGTTCGCGCGTCGATGAAGGGTTGGAAATATGCCGAGGAGAACCCGGACGAAGCGGCGGAAATCGTTCTGGAAAACGATGCAACCGGTGCTCAGACGGAAGAGCACCAAAAGCGTATGATGGGTGAGATAGCCAAGTTGACCGCAGGGTCGAACGGCGCGCTGGACCCGGCTGATTTCGAACGCACCGTCAACACATTGCTGGCAGGCGGGTCTGATCCGGTTATCACCAAAACGCCTGAAGGGGCCTGGACGCATCAGATCACTGATGCAGCATTGAACTGACGCACGCCGTCAATTCGAAAAATTCCAGCGCGGTCCCAATCGGGGCCGCGTTTTTCATTTTGAATGCCGGATTTGTGTCTGTACTCGATTTGAAAACAGAGTAGTATTTACCTGAAAATGAGCGCATTTCGCACGGAATGTCGAAAAAGTGGAAAAAAATGCAGGGATTTGCATCAGAATTCAGCTCTGCAATCGCGCTGATCTTTGAGGGAGACTCAGAGCTGTGGGCGATTGTGCTGTTGTCCCTGAAAGTATCCGTGTTTGCGGTTCTGATTTCCGCCCTGATCGGCATGCCCGTCGGTGCCGCTCTGGCTGTGGCGAGGTTTCCGGGGCGGCGGATGCTGATCGTTCTGATGAATGCCTTGATGGGGTTCCCGCCCGTGGTCGTGGGGCTGCTGGTCTATCTGATGCTGTCCCGCTCCGGCCCGTTGGGTGTGCTAGAGATTTTGTATACCCCGACGGCCATGATCATTGCGCAGGTCGTGTTGGTCACTCCCATTGTCGCGGCATTGACCCGGCAGGTGGTCGAAATGCTGGCCGAGGAATATTCCGAACAGCTGCGATCACTGGGCGTGTCGCGGCTGGCATCGGTTCCCGTGCTTCTCTGGGATGCGCGGCTGGCACTGGTTACCGCCTTGCTTGCGGGGTTTGGGCGCGCCATTGCCGAGGTCGGCGCGGTGATCATCGTGGGCGGCAACATCAACCATGTGACGCGCGTAATGACGACGACGATCGCGTTGGAGACGTCGAAGGGAAATTTGGCGCTGGCGTTGGCGCTGGGGGTAATCCTGATCGGGATCGCGGTGGCCGTGAACGCGATGGTCAGCGCGATCAGCCTGCGGGCCGAACGGGAAGGGGTGCGTCATGCGTGACCTGCTCTGCGACAGGGTAAACTGCCTGAAGGTCGAGAACCTGCAAATCCGCACTAGCGGCAAGGCGTTGTTGGACGTCTCGTCATTGGTTCTGGATGGGCCGGGGCCAACCTTGATTCTTGGCCCCAACGGTGCAGGCAAAAGCCTGTTGCTGCGCTGTCTGCACGGGCTGATCACGCCGGATCGGGGGCAGGTCGTCCAGGGTGGAAAACCGCTGGGCGCGGCACAGAAAGCCCGCCAGGCCATGGTGTTTCAGAAACCGGTTCTGCTGCGCCGATCTGTTGCGGCAAACCTTGACTTCGTTCTCAAGCGTCAAGGCATGGGGCGAAGGGCCCGTAAGGCCCGTATCGCCGAATTGCTGACCGAAGGCGGGCTGGACGGCAAGGCCAGACAACCCGCGCGGTCATTGTCCGGGGGAGAAGCGCAGCGATTGGCGATTCTCCGTGCGCTGGCGCTGGACCCCGAGACCTTGTTTCTGGACGAGCCCACCAGCGCTCTGGATCCCAGCGCGACCCAGATGATCGAACGAATGATATTGCGGGCATCGGCTCGGGCCGTGCGGATCGTGATGGTGACGCATGATATCGGTCAGGCCCGTCGTTTGGCCTCGGACGTGGTCATGATGCAGGGCGGGCATGTCGTGGAACACGGTGTGGCAAAACAGGTTTTGAATTCACCCGAAAGCGATGCGTCGCGCCGCTATTTGGCGGGCGGGTTGGTTACATGAAATACAGAAAGCGGAGAGTGTGATGTTCCGGAAATCAATTCGGGCAGCGGTGGTGGCTGTGGGCCTGTTGACCAGCGCGGTTTCGGCGGAAGAACCGTTTATTGTGGTGCAGTCGACCACATCTACACAGAACTCGGGACTGTTGGATTACATCCTGCCGTGGTTCGAAGCCGATTCAGGTATCGATGTCCGTGTCGTGGCGGTTGGAACCGGTCAAGCCATTCGGAACGCCGTCAACGGGGACGGGGATGTTCTTTTGGTTCACTCCAAACCGGCCGAGGAGAAATTCGTTGCTGATGGTTGGGGCGTGGAGCGGAAGGATCTGATGTACAATGATTTCGTTCTGGTCGGCCCCAAGTCTGACCCTGCCGGAATTCGCCGCGGCGTCGATGTGTTGGCCGCGCTGTCGAAAATCGCCGAGGTGGAAGCGCCGTTTGCATCACGCGGTGACGACAGCGGAACACACAAGGCCGAGCTGGGCTATTGGTCCGCAGCCGGGCTGGACCCTGCCGAGGCTTCGGGTGCTTGGTATCGCGAGACCGGATCTGGTATGGGCGCGACGCTGAACGTGGCCAGTGGAATGGATGCCTATACGCTGACGGATCGAGCCACGTGGCTGTCTTTTGGAAACCGGGGAAATCTTGAGGTATTGGTCGAAGGGGATCCGCGCCTGTTCAATCAATACGGTGTGATTCTTGTGAACCCTGACAAGCACGCGCATGTGCGGGCGACGGCCGGCCAGCGTTTCATCGACTGGCTGACGGGGCCGGACGGGCAGGAAGCGATTGCGTCGTTCAGGCTGGACGGGCAGCAGGTGTTCTTTCCGAACGCCGACTAAGCCGGCCTGCGGCGGGCGCATCCTGACAAGGTAAAAGGCGGATGAGGGCTCAACCGCTGGCACCGTTGTGGTGGATCGTGCCCAGGCCCGACAGGTCGTAGCCACCGAATTCACGGGCCCTTTGCGCAAATTGATCCGAGCGCAGCAGCGTTATCAGTTTCTGCATTGGCGGATCAAAATATGACCTGCGCCAAATCGCCAGATCCAGCCTCTCGGAATGGGTGGGGACGAAACCCAGGTTGTAAAGCCCTGCCAAAGCCCCCAGCCCAAAGCCGGCCTCGGCCTTTTCGCCGTGAAGGGCGATGGCCAGTTCCTCTTCGGTGCGTGCGCAGCCGGGGGTTGCGTCCAGATCGTCTCGGCTCATGCCATGGGCTTCCAGCTGGCTATCGAACAGGTGTTGGCTGGCCGCACTGTCCTGACGCATGATCACGCGGCGCGATTTGAGATCCTTGAACGATTTGATATCCGATATGCCCGGGGCAAGAAGCAGCCCGCGCTTGCGCCGGGCGACTTCGTACAACACCACCGGCCCTTCGCCCAAGGCGTCCCGCAGGGATTTTTCGTTGAACCCTCCGTCTTCGTGGATATGCAACACGGCCGCCTGTGCGCTGCGTTCGCTCAGCCGTGTCAGCCCGTCAAAAGAGCCGTCGTAATAGGTGGCAAGCCCTGATCCGCTTTCACGCAGCGCCCAGTCCAACAGAGGATCATGGCTGCCTGCTACAATCGGAGGCAGGGACGGTTCGGCCACCTGCGGACCGGATCGCGACGCGTTGAGCCAAGCAATGATCTCGGCCCGCGGGAACAGCAGCTTGCCCATGGCGCGAACACAGGGCACCTCGCCCGAGGAGGCAAGATCATAGGCTTTGCGCTCGCCGATGCGCAGCAAATCGGCCAGTTCGCGGGTGGTCAGGTATTGCGACATTCAGTCGAGGCGAACGGCAGAGCCGGACGTGGCGTCGGCGGCGGTGAATCCGATCCGATCCAGCACGACAGGGGCTGCCACTGCAATGACGACCATTGCGGCGACCGCGGCAAGAAAGGCTTTCATGGTCTCCTCCAGTTCAGTTCCGGGCACCCGTTGCGCGGCGCAGAAAAACAATAAGATCCTGACGATCCTGAGCTTGTGTAATTCGCTGCATCGGCATCTTGGACCCCGGAATGTAATGGTCTGGCCCTTCGTCGAAAAGAGCATTTATCGTTTCGTCATTCCAAATGATATCAGAGCCTTGCAGCGTATCCGAGTACAAATATCCCGGTAACGTGCCCGCGCGCCTGCCGAAAACCCCGTGCAAGGAGGGGCCTGCGCGGCGCTGGCTGTTGGGGGTGAGGCTGTGACAGATCGAGCATTTCCGCGCGAACTGACGCTCACCATTGTCCATCTCGTCGGGGTTTTGCAGAAAACTTGGCTCGGCAAAAGCCATCTGTTGCCGATCGGACAGGGCGGTGACCGGCCAACTGTACATGGCCTCGTCGATCCCGCCAGCATGGATGTTTTCACCATCGACCGAGAAGGCCAGGGCCCAGACTGGCCCCCGCAACGTTGCGCGAAAGTCCTGCGCGATGCGCCAGTCCGAGGTATCGATGACCATTATATAGCCTTCGCCGTCGCCCACGGCCAGAAACCGACGATCCGGGCTGAGCGCCATGGCCAGGATCGGGCGACGATCCAGTGTGAAATCGCGCTCTTCACCGGTGGAAAGGTCCAGTATTCGGGTCACTCCGTCGACGGCACCGTAAGCGATCCAGTTGTCCTGTTCATTCAGGACCAGCTCGTTGATACCGAACCCGTGTTCGATGAGCCGGTTGATCTCTTGCCCAGTCGAGATATCCCAAATGCGCAGCGACCCATCCATGCTTGCTGAATAAAGCCGTGTGCCGTCAGAAGAAAAAACTACGGCGTTCACACCGCTTCCCGTCGGTCCAAGAGTTGTGGGCGCGGCTCCGTTCACGGGCCAAAGCCCAATCATTCCGTCCCAACTGGCGGTTGCGACGTGGGTCTTGGACGCTGCCAGACCCACGATCTTGCCCTGATGTCGCCCAACCACGTCGCCACCGGGCCACTTGCGCAGGGTGAAGTCATCTCCCGCCGAGTAGATGGCCGTGCCATTGAAGGCAACGGCGTTCACGGCGGCTTCATGACCTTCCAGCCATTCGGGGGTCCGATCATCCCACAGCCCGACGGAATTGTCGAAACTGGCTGTTGCGATACGCCCGTCCGGGGCTGTGGCGATCCCCATGATTGGGCCGCCGTGTCCCTTGAGTGTGAAGAATTCGGCCAAGGCGGGCAGAGGGATCAGCGCCAGGGCCAGTACCAGCCCCCGCATCTATTCAGCAGGCGAGGCGGCGGTTTTGCCTGCCTCTTTTTCCTGAACTTCTTCCAGCCACAAAGAGTGGTGTTCACGGGCCCATTGTTCTTCGACCTCGCCGGTGCCCATGGCGTCAAAGGCGCCCTCCATTCCGACAGAGCCGAGATAGATATGCGCCACGATGATCGCAATGAACACATAAGCAACCATCACGTGCCAGACCTGGGCATATTGCATTTCTTCCTGCGGCGACATCTGCACCGGCAGGTTCAGGCCCATCATTTGCGGAATACCGGTCGCATTGGCGATCTGGAAGGTTTTGGCAAACAAGGGCATCTCGAACGGGAACAACAGCGACAGACCCGACAGGCTGATGGAGGCGCCCAGCAGGATGCAGGCCCAGAATATGATCTTTTGACCAGCGTTGAATTTCTTTGCCGGTGGATGGCTGTTCTTGGTAAACAACCCGCCACCCGCGGCCAGCCATTTCAGATCGACGCGGTTGGGGATATTATGGGCAATCCAGTTTACCGTGACGATGATCAGGCCCAGCATGAAGGCCCAGGCCAGATTGTTGTGCAACCACTTGCAGCCCTGTGCGAGGGTTGCAAAGCCCTCTTTCCCGAAAACCGGGATCAGGAAGTCGCGCCCATAAAGCGTCAGCAGGCCCGTGACGCCAAGGATCAGGAATGACCCGGCAAACAACCAGTGGCCGAACCGCTCGAACCCGTTGAAACGCGTGACCGTACGGCCGGTTTTCTCACCATCGATGCGAATTTTGCCTCGGATCAAGAAAAATAACAGGATGATGCCCAGCATCCCGGCAATGATATAGGTGCCGTATTCGCGCAGCGGTCCAGTGCGGAAGGTCAGCCACCACATGCCGCCATCCTGAATCAGCACGCTGTCTGCCGGACCATGAGAAGACACCGTCACATCAGCCGAGCCATAGCGCAAAGCGCGATACACGTCACTGTCCGAGGCCACTCCACGGGTGCCAAGCTGACCCAGCAACCCCTCGGCATTGCCCTGACCAGTGTTCTCGGAACGATAGCTGTTGTCGACGGTTTCACCACGCTGCCGGGCGAGAATGTCTTCCAGCGTTGTCGCTCCGCCGGTCGAGGTGCGCTCATCCGTCGTGGGTTCAGAGGTCTCTTGCGCCCATGCGGCTCCGGTCAGAAAAAACGAAACGAGCAGAAACTGAATCAGACGCATAGGGATATCCTCCTGTGCATTTTCATATCAGCGGTCAAATCCACCGATTTGCTGGTGAAAAACGGCGCCGACCGGTGCGAGCGCTTCGCGAAGATCATCCTTGGCCGGACCATACACGTCCAACCCCACTGGCGTCAGAAGCGCCAGAAACCGTTCCGCAAAATTAGCACCAAAATTTTGCATATGTATCATGGCATCTTCGGAACTGGCATAGCGTTCATAGATATGAACGGCCGAACCGGTCATGTGCCATTCATAGCTTCTGGCGCCGGTTTCTTGCAGCGTGGCCGCGACCATTTCCGCCATAAGCGCTTCGAACTCATCCTTTTTATCCAGATCGAGGTCAAGCTTCAGCAGCCAGTAAACATCATTGGTCATGCGCGCCTCTCAAATTTGTTTGCTGTGACGTTACAGGAAACGGATCCCCGATCACATCACCTGAAAAGCCCCCCGCAAAGGGCGGGAGGCTGTTTTGTCAAAAGCCGGATTTCAACCGTCTTTCTGGTCGTAGGCCGTGCCCCAGCCCCAGGCGCCCGAGCCGAAACCGCGCGCCACGACGCGTTCACGGTAAACTGCGGAAACCACGTCGCCGTCACCGGCGAGCAGGGCCTTTGTGGAACACATTTCGGCGCAGATGGGCAGCTTGCCCTCGGCGATCCGGTTGCGACCGTATTTGGCGAACTCTGCGGTCGAGTGCGTTTCCTCGGGGCCGCCGGCGCAGAAGGTACATTTGTCCATCTTGCCGCGCGATCCAAAGTTGCCCGCCTGCGGGTATTGCGGCGCACCGAAGGGGCACGCATAGAAGCAATAGCCGCAGCCAATGCACAGGTCCTTGGAGTGCAGCACGACCCCTTCTTCGTTCTGATAGAAGCAGTCGACCGGGCACACCGCCATGCAGGGCGCATCCGAACAATGCATACAGGCGACCGAGATCGAGCGTTCGCCCGGGTTGCCGTCATTGATCGTCACCACCCTTCGGCGGTTGATGCCCCACGGCACCTCGTGTTCGTTCTTACACGCGGTTACGCAGGCGTTGCACTCGATGCAGCGTTCAGCGTCGCAGAGAAACTTTGCTCTAGCCATTAATCGTCCTCCTTACGCTGCCCAGATCTTGCAGAGAGTCGCCTTGGTCTCCTGCATCTGGGTCACTGAATCATAGCCATAGGTCTGGGCGGTGTTGGTACTTTCACCCAGCACATAGGGGTCTGCACCTTTGGGGTATTTCTCCCTGAGGTCCTCGCCCTGGAAATGGCCGCCGAAGTGGAACGGCATGAAGGCCACGCCGGCACCGACCCTGTTGGTCAGCATCGCCATCACCTTGACCTTGCCGCCCTCGGGGCCTTCGACCCAGACCTGTGATCCGTCCCGAATGCCAAGGTTGTTGGCATCGCGCGGATTGATCTCGACGAACATGTCCTGCTGAAGCTCGGCCAACCACGGATTGGACCGTGTCTCATCACCGCCGCCTTCATATTCGACCAGACGACCAGACGTTAGGATTATCGGGTAATCCTTTGAAAAGTCGTTCTTCTGGATTGAGGCATACAAGGTCGGAAGGCGATAGGCATGACGGTCCTCATAGGTGGGATAGTCGGCCACCAGATCGCGCCGCGGCGTGTAGAGCGGCTCGCGATGCAGCGGGATCGGATCCGGGAAGGTCCAGACAACCGCGCGGGCCTTGGCGTTCCCGAAGGGCGCACAGCCATGTGCAATCGCGACCCGCTGGATGCCGCCGGACAGGTCGGTTTTCCAGTTGGTCTTTGGTCCGGCCACGGCGTCGATGGCCGCGCGTTCCTCGGCCGTCAGATCACCGTCCCAGCCAAGATCCATCAGCATCTGCATCGTAAACTCTGGATAGCCATCCTGAATTTCCGACCCAACGCTATAGACCCCTTCGGCCAGCAGGTTGTCGCCGTCGCGTTCCACGCCAAAACGGGCGCGGAAGGTCAGGCCGCCTTCGGCCACCGGTTTGGACATGTCATAGAGGTTTGGTGTCCCCGTATGGCCCATTTCCGGTGTGCCCCAGCAGGGCCACGGTAGACCGTAATATTCGCCGTCGTTTGGTCCACCAATGGCTTGCAGCGTGGTTCTGTCGAACGTGTGCTGGTTGGCCATATGGCTTTTCAGACGTTCCGGCGACTGACCGGTATAGCCGATGGTCCAGAGGCCCGAGTTGAACTCACGCGTGATGCTTTCAACATTCGGGGTTTCGGGGTCTTCCATCTCGATATTGCGGAAGAACCGATCCGCCCAGCCGAACTTGTTGGCGAACTTGGCCATGATGACCTCGTCCGGCAGACTTTCGAATAACGGATCGACCACCTTGTCGCGCCACTGCAACGACCGGTTCGAAGCCGTGACCGAGCCACGGGTTTCGAACTGCGTACAGGCCGGCAACAGGTAAACGCCATCGGTCCGGTCATGCAAAACGGCGGAAACGGTGGGATACGGGTCGATAACGACCAGCATGTCCAGCTTTTCCATCGCCGTCTTCATTTCCGTCATCCGGGTCTGCGAGTTGGGCGCGTGGCCCCACAGAACCATGGCGCGGACATTGTTGTCCTGATCCATGTTGGCCGGGTCTTCCAGAACACCGTCAATCCAGCGGGAAACGGGAATGCCGCGCTCGTTCTGCAGCGGTTTGTCCTTGCCGTCCTTGTCCTTGATCGTGGCGAACTGACCGGCCAGCCATTCAGGTTCTTCGCCCCAGACACGGGCCCAGTGACCCCATGCGCCTGCGGACAGGCCATAATAGCCGGGCAGGGTATGGGAAAGAACACCAAGGTCCGTTGCGCCCTGAACGTTGTCATGACCGCGGAAGATGTTGGTGCCACCACCCGAGGTGCCCATGTTGCCCAGTGCAAGCTGAAGTACGCAATACGCGCGGGTGTTGTTGTTGCCGTTGGTGTGCTGCGTTCCGCCCATGCACCAGACAACCGTTCCGGGACGGTTGTTGGCCATCGTGCGGGCAACCCGCTTCAACTGCGACCCCGGAGTGCCGGTGACACGTTCCACCTCATCCGGGTTCCACTTGGCAACTTCTTCGCGGATCTGATCCATGCCCCAGACACGGGTGCGGATGAACTCTTTGTCTTCCCAACCGTTGTCGAAGATGTGCCAGAGGATACCCCAGATCAGCGCAACGTCCGTGCCGGGGCGGAAACGGACATATTCATCCGCGTGCGCCGCAGTGCGCGTAAAGCGCGGGTCGCAGACGATCAGCGGGGCGTTGTTCTGCTCTTTTGCGCGCAGAATATGCAGCAGCGAGACGGGATGCGCCTCGGCAGGGTTGCCGCCGATGATGAAGATCGCCTTGCTGTTGTGCATGTCGTTGTAGCTGTTGGTCATGGCGCCGTAGCCCCATGTATTCGCAACGCCCGCTACAGTGGTCGAGTGGCAGATCCGGGCCTGATGGTCCACGTTGTTCGTGCCCCAGTAGGCGGCGAACTTGCGGAACAGATAAGCCTGTTCGTTGTTGTGCTTGGCGGAACCCAGCCAGTAGACGCTGTCAGGCCCGCTTTCTTCGCGGATGCTCATCATGCCGTCGCCGATCTCGTTGATCGCCTCTTCCCAGCTGATGCGCTTCCACTCTCCGCCTTCTTTTTTCATCGGGTATTTCAGGCGGCGCTCGCCATGGGCGTGCTCGCGAACCGAGGCCCCTTTGGCGCAATGAGCGCCTAGGTTGAACGGGCTGTCCCAGCCGGGTTCCTGCCCGATCCAGACGCCGTTCTGAACTTCGGCAACCACGGTGCAACCGACCGAACAATGCGTGCAGACGGATTTGATGTTCTCGACTGCCGTGTTGGCTGCGGTCTGGGCGTTGGCTGGCGTCACGGTTCCACCCGTGGCGCTGATCGCGGCAAGGCCGCCGATCGTCAGGCCCGAGCCACGCAGGAATGCGCGGCGATCGACGGTATTCTCGCCGATTTGGGACAGGATACTTGTCCGCTGGGGGCGTCTCGCAACCCCGTTGGTCTTTTTCCTAAGCATTTGTTTCCTCCCTTGCGCGCCGTGTATGCCACGGCTGGCTTGGTACTGCTGAAGCCGACGTCGGGGCCAATCGCAACCGTCAGTCGGGTGTGAAAACGTCCGATCCTAGAACCGGGTGCTTTCGATGTAGGCGCGTGTATGCGCGGTATCCTGGATGCGGGTGTCGTCTGTCGGCGTTTCGGCCGCTTCGGCTTTTCCGGTCAGGCTGGCGGCGGCAACGGCAGCAGGTGCTGCGGTTCCGGCCAGTTTGAGGAAGTCGCGGCGTGTGGCGCCTTCTTCCTTGGTCTTGCTCATGGGCTCCTCCTGTCCCAATTGCGGTTTGGTGCCCACGGGGCACCGGCGATTTGCGGGCTACCCCGCTGTCATCCGGAACGCTTCGCGCTCGATCTCCATGAATACCCGACCGGCGGTGCCGACGGATGCATAGAGAACCGAGTTTTCAGCAGCTTCCAAATCCGAATAGAAATGTGCGGCCCATGGGCCGATATGTTTGCTCCAGAACGCTTTCTGGTCTTCAAGCGATGCCGGGCTGCCAAAACGCCCAACGATCATGCCGGCCATCATCTCCATCAATGAGGCGATGTTGTCCTCGGGCTCAAACACGTTCTGGGCGCGTGTGATCCCACGCACGGCCATGTCATTGCGGAGCTGCGCAAGAGGTTTCTCGTTCAGAAAACCCGTGAGGTAGAAGCTGGCATAGGGCAGCAATTCGCCTCGACCCAAACCGATGAACAATGCATTGAATTCCCGTTCAGCGGCGGCGGGCTTGGTGACCTTTGCAACCCGCGCCATGGCTTGGATGGCCTGACCAAGATCAGTGTCATCACCGCTGAGGCCCGCCATTTGATCCAGCAGCATCTGGTCGGGTGGACCGGCCAGCAGCAAGCCCAGAAAGTTGTAGAAATCCGCGCGCAGGCGATCCTCGGCTGAAACGTCCAGAGTGTGCGCGTCACTTGCGGTCATTCGGTCATCCTTCAAATTCAAATGTCATTCGACGTGGCGCCGGGGGAAGGTCGATTTCTTCCGGCTCGTCCGCGCGGGCGACGGAAACCGGTTCGGGCTCGGTATCGGGTTCGACCGGCGCGGCCTCGGGTTCAGCGCGCGTATCGGCTTCGCTTTCAGCAGCATCGTCTTTGGCCTCTTCCGCGTCGATCGCCAGTGCTTCGATATGTGCCAGCATACCTTTCCCAACCTGATAGGCGGTTTGCATGTTTTCGATCACGCAGGCCGCATCGGTGTAGTCCTCGCCGTAATCAACCAGCCCGTCGACATTGGCCAGAACCGGGTTCAGCCGCCACAGCCGACGCAAAGCACGACGACGCAGGCGATCAGGCACGGCCTTGGCCATGAAGCCCGAAACATCGTCGCCGGGTTGCAGGGTCTCTGGGTCAGGAAGGTTGAACTCGGCGAGGATCTCGGCGTCATCCTTTTCTTCCAGCTCCGCTTGCCGTTCTGCGATCACCTGTTCTTCAAGGGCCAGTGCCTCGGCCTTGGCTTCGGCCTGAACGGCGGCCTTTCGGCGAGACCAGAAATCATCGGGCCGGTTCATTGCAGCGCCTTTCTCGGGGCGCGATACACGTCCGACGTCTGCCGGATACGAGCATCACCCTTGCCGTCTTCAACCAGATCTGTCCGCTTCTTGTCGCGGCGGCGCTTGACGAACACTTCGTGCTGATGATGTTTCAGAGTAAAATCGCGAACCCAGGCAATCAGCCCTTCGGTCATCGGGATCTTCTCGACAATTTCTTCACCGGTATCCGCGTAATCCTGCCCCTCGAACGGAGAGGCGGTGATCAAAACTGCATTCAGGGGAGTTTCGCCTTTCAGTTCGTCCCGCAGCACAAGGTACAGCGAAGGCTGCCCATCCGACAAGTTAACCATGTAGGCTTCGGTTTCATCTGCCCAGAGCGTCAGGGGCAGGGTGGCCGCGTGATACTCGACGGCATCGCCTTCGCGGCGCAGTTCCTGCCAGTCGGCCGGCCCTGCGCCGGGTAAAAGGGCCACAGCGCTCCAGTTCCACCGGGCCCACCGTGTGACCCCGGGTGTCTTGCGCACGATGACGCCAACCGGCATTTCAGTCTGGCTTGCGGCCTTCGCCACTGGCTCCTCCCCGAAAGGCTCTCCCCTGCCTTTCCAAGTCCACTATGGTACACAAACTAGCTGTGTGCCAAGCCTAAGCTCTACGACTTTGGTCGTAGTCCAGGGTAGCAACTGCGTGAGCAGGTCCTGTGAATGCTTGTGTTTCGTGGCATTTATTGCCGAAATTCAACCCTGTGCAGGAAACGCGGCAAGGGGTTGAAGTTGCTTTCCCAGGGGTACAGCCTAGTGTGCATGGAACCGGGGCGGTTGCCCGAGGAGAGGATATGGCCACGAAACTACTGCTATGTGATTGCGCCGGAGCACAGGCAATCGATCCGGACAAGATCGAAAGCGCCTGCGGCGTTGCCTGTTCCAGGTTGCATACCGCGCTTTGTACCGATGAGTTGCAGTCCGCAGCTGCCTTGATGAAAGAAGGTGATACCGTCATCGCTTGTGCGCAAGAGGATGACGTTTTCAGGTCACTGGCCGAAGACCTGAATATCGACGTGCCCGGATTTGTCGATCTGCGCGATCGGGCCGGGTGGTCTGACCAAGGTGCGGATGCGACCCCCAAGATGGCGGCATTGGCGGCCGAGGCCGTTCTGGCGCAACCGGTCACACCCAGCGTGGATGTCTTCAGTGAAGGCACCTGTTTCATCATCGGGCCCGGTGCGGTGGCCTTTGATCTGGCAGAGCGTTTGGCGGATTCGTTGGCAGTGACCGTCATGACGACCGATTTGTCAGAGCCCCTCTCGCGCGCCTATGACGTGGTACGGGGGCAGCTTCGATCGGTTTCCGGTGCGCTTGGTGGGTTTTCGTTGCGTCTGGACGCGCTTCAGCAGGTCGTGCCCGGTGGGCGCGGCGCGTTTGCTTGGACCGATCCAAAGGACGGTGCGCTTTCATCGTGTGACATTGTCATCGATCTGGCAGGAGAAACGCCCTTTGTTCAGGCCCCGGCCAAGCGTGAAGGCTATCTGCGGGCTGATCCCAGGGATGCGGTTTCCGTTGAACGCCTGGCTTTTGAAGCCGCGCAATTGGTGGGGACATTCGAAAAGCCACTTTATGTGCGCGTGGAAGAAACCCTCTGTGCCCATTCCCGGGCCGAGCAGGTGGGCTGTACCAACTGTCTGGATATCTGCCCAACCGGTGCGATTTCCCCGGCGGGCGAGCATGTGGCGATTGACCCGATGGTATGTGCAGGCTGTGGTGCTTGCGCCGCGCTGTGCCCTTCAACGGCCATAACCTATGAAGACCCGCCTGTTTCGGCGCTGCTGTCGCGGATGCATATTCTGGCCCGTACCTATCGACGGGCCGGCGGCACCGCGCCTCGGCTGCTTGTACATGACGCCCACGGGGCCGAAATGATCCGGTTGGCGGCGCGTTTCGGGCGTGGATTACCTTCGGACGTGATCCCATTGGAATTGAACGTGATATCTGGCTTTGGCCATGCCGAGATGCTGGCTGCTCTGGCGCATGGGTTCGCTCGGGTGGACGTGCTGTTGGCGCCGACGACTGAACGCGAGGCGCTGAACCGCGAGCTTGAATTGGCACATGCCATTGCAGGCCCCGAGTGTATAGGCCTGATTGACGAAGCGGACCCCGATGCGATGTCCGATCTGCTGTACGGGCAAGCGGTGCCCCGGCCTTTGTCCGATCCGGTCTTGCCTATGGGCAATCGCCGGCAAATCGCACGGCTGGCAGCACAGGCGCTGAACCCGCAGGCTGAATCGCCTTTGCCGCTGCCCGAAAATGCGCCTTACGGGGCGGTTGCAGTGAATACCGACAGCTGCACCCTGTGTCTCAGCTGTGTGTCGCTGTGCCCATCCGGTGCGTTGATCGACAATCCGGACAAGCCGCAATTGAACTTCCAGCAAGATGCCTGTCTGCAATGCGGGATGTGCAAGACCATATGCCCCGAGGATGCGATCACGCTTGTTCCACAACTTGATCTCAGCGATGCGGCCCTGTCACAGCAGGTTCTGAACGAAGAAGAACCTTTTGCCTGCGTGGAATGCGGGGCATTGTTCGGCGTGAAATCCACGGTTGAGCGGATCATGGAGAAGCTGTCGGGCACACATCCGATGTTCGCGACGTCGGATCAGGCGCGGATGATCCAGATGTGTGACAATTGCCGGGTGAACGTGCAGTTCCAACAGCAAGACAATCCTTTCCAATCAAAACCCAAGCCCCGGGTCGTCACGACCGAGGATTACTATTCAGACAGAAAGGATCACTGAAGTTTCAAGGGTGCACCCAGATCCGCAGCGTCGATGCGCGATACGAACGCCAGGATCGCGTCAAGATCGTCCAATGTCATCTCAACCGGGTGAATAGGAGATGGGCGTTCGGGATCGAAAGGCGGTGTCAAACCGTCGATCTGTGTGAATGCGGGGTGGGGGTTCAGGGCGAAAAACGCTTCGAATCGCTGCGACCAGTCGGGCATTGCGCGCAGAACGGCGAAAGAGGGCGTCGACCCCAGGCCATTCATGCGGTTCCTTGGCCCGATGACATGACAGCGCCCGCAATGAGTCATCGAAAGTTCTTCGCCAAGTTGGGTGTCGCCCTCGACGATGTCACCGGACTCAACCTCGACAATATCAAAATTGGCAGAGTAGGGCCCTCCGTCTGCCGGGGCAAAGCTTTCCACCGTGCGCTTGCCGATATCCGACTTCAGCCATTCAAGAAAACGGGCCTGGCGGTCACTGTCTTCGATACGCAGGTGATAGATCACACCGTCGCGGGCAAAGACCGGATCACCGGGCGGCGCGGTTTCCAGCGCCATGACCCCGGCGTCGTCTGCAATAACACGGATCCCGGTCTTGAGAGAGAAGCGAGGAAGGATATGTTGCAACAGGCCAGAGTCTTTAACCTCTGCCGGGGCCGCAAGGCCAATCGCCTCTTGTGACCAAGAGGGGGTGGCAGAGAGCGTCAGGCTCAGGCACAAGAGGACAAAGCGCATGGCTCAACGTAACTTCGCGGGGCGGGATGCGTCAAATGTACAGACAAAGACGGAGACACGTGCAATGAGCGGCGAGTCGATACGCACGCCCCTGTCAGCAGGGCGGATCAAGGGGAACAAGCATGAGTGTTCGTGACGCGGTTCTGGCGAACCTGAAAAAGATCACCGACCCGGTATCCGGGCAGGACATCGTAAGCGCAGGCATCGTGCGCGCCTTGAACGTGGAAGGCGACACGGTACGCTTCGTGCTTGAGGTCGACCCGAAATATGCGGAAAAGATGGAACCCGTCCGCGCCACGGCTGAAAAGGCCGCTCAGATGGTGGAAGGCGTGGCAAATGTTTCGGCCTTGATGACCGCGCATTCCGACAAGGCACCGCCGGATCTGAAACCGAAGCCCAAGCCATCGCAAACCGGGCCGCAGGCAGTGCCGGGTGTGGACCGGATCATCGCCGTTGCCTCCGGCAAGGGTGGGGTTGGCAAATCCACCGTTTCGGCCAACCTTGCCTGCGCATTGGCTGCGGAAGGCCGGCGTGTAGGTCTGCTGGACGCGGATGTTTACGGGCCGTCGCAACCCCGGATGTTGGGTGTCTCGGGCCGTCCGGCCAGCCCTGACGGCAAGACAATCCTGCCGCTGCGCAACCACGGCGTCACCATGATGTCGATGGGTTTGATGACCAACGAAGGTCAGGCGGTTGTCTGGCGCGGGCCGATGCTGATGGGTGCGCTGCAACAGATGATGAGCCAGGTGCAATGGGGCGCGCTGGATGTTCTGATCGTCGATCTGCCGCCCGGCACCGGTGACGTGCAACTGACGCTGAGCCAGAAGTTCCAGGTGGATGGTGCCATTGTCGTTTCAACGCCGCAGGACGTGGCCCTGATTGATGCCCGCAAGGGGATCGACATGTTCAACCAGCTCAAGACACCCATTGTCGGGATGATCGAAAACATGTCCACGCATATCTGTTCGAACTGTGGGCACGAAGAACATGTTTTCGGTCATGGTGGTGTCAAGTCCGAGGCAGAGGCGCTGGGCGTGCCATTGTTGGGTGAAATCCCCTTGCATCTGGACATCCGTGTCGCCGCTGACGGAGGCGCGCCCATCGTGGTCAGCAAACCTGACAGCCCGCAGGCCGAGGCATTCCGCAAGATCGCCCGCGACATGATCGCCAAAGGCAACGCATGAGCCAGCCGGTTTTCCCACCCTTGCTGACGGGCCACCCGGTTCAGGGCGGCGAAGACCCGTTCGAGCGCGCGCAGGCCATGGCTGCGCTGGGCTGTGATGCGGGTACGGTTGTCTACAATATTCAGGCGGATTTCCTGCGCGTGGCAATTGTTTTTGCCCCCGAGGTACTGTTGCAAGATGCGGTGGCGATGCTGCCGCTTTGTGCTGTGGGATTCCAGAACGCGCTGGGCGCTTTGGCCCCGCCAGAGGTTGCGGTGCATCTGGGTTGGGATGGTCTGATTTGCGTGAACGGGGCGCGGTGCGGCCGGTTCCGCGCGGCTGCGTCAACATCAATGCCCGAGGAAGAGCCGGACTGGCTGGTCGTCGGTTGGGAGCTGGCGCTGTTGCAAACAAGTGATGCGCCGGGTGAAACCCCTGATATCACAGCGCTGTACGATGAAGGCTGTGCCGAGGTTTCTGCAACGCAGCTGGTGGAAAGCTGGTCACGACACATGTTGACCTGGCTCAACCGTTGGCAGGAGGATGGCAACGCGTCCTTGCACGCCGAATGGATGGGCCTGCTGCGCAGCGTGGGCGAACCGCTGATCGATGGTGGCGTATTCCTTGGAACGGATGAACGCTTCGGGATGCTGATCCGCGATGGGGTCGATACACATCTGCGCCCCCTGACTGACATGTTGGAGAACCGAGAATGAAACTGGCCCGAGCGATCCATTTCGACGAAAGCGACATGAACGTGTTTCATTCGCCGGCGCGCACCGGAGAGTGGTGCGTTTCGGGTGGGTTTGAGTTTTCCAACTGGGGGCAGGGCGATCTTGAAGGCAAGGCACGACAGGCATTTGCGAATGGCTGGCTGGGGTTGGAAACCTTTGGCCGGGTGACTTTCGTCGCCGTGACGCAGATCGAAGCCGCAGAGAAAGATCAGATTACGCGTAATCTGGCCGAACATTTTGTGCAGTTCTATGGCGCACCCTCGGTCGAGGCCGCATTGGGCGTTGCGCAAGCTGAAATCGACCACATGTCAGAGTTGTGTGAAGACCATCCGGCCAACACGCTGTTGACCGTCGCAAGGGAATTGACAGAGACAGGCGTGCACGAAGCCTTTCGCGTGATCACTCCGCAGGACGCGGAGTTGGAGGCGTTGGCGGTTCACGGGTCGCTGGACGATTAGATCAGGTCGACAAACCCGCCGAACTGCCCGCGTTTGAAGATCAGCCCTTTGCCGGTGCGATACATGACCTGATCTACCTGACCCACGATGATCAGATGATCCCCGGCGTCATGACGGGCATGAAGGCGGCAATCGAACCGGGCCAGACACTGGGCCAGATGTGGGCGCCCGGCCTCATCCGCGGTCCAGTCTGCATGTGAGAAATCCACCCCATCGCGTGCAAACCGCAACGCCTGATCCTGCTGATCCTGTGCCATGACGTGGATCGAATAGAGATCACAGGTACTGAACGTATCGAATCGGAAAGATTCCTTGGCCAGACACCACAGGACCAGTGGCGGGTCCAATGAGACTGAGGCAAATGAATTCACCGTAATGGCGCGCGGGCCATTGTCGGATTGCGCGGTAATCACCGTGACACCGGTGCCAAAGCATCCCAGCGCTTCCCGAAAGGCGGGGCTTTGATCCGGGGTCGGTCTAAAGGTCTTTTCGGTCATTGCGCGCTTAATCCTTGGCCGCGCATCAGGTGCCATGCGTGGCCCGGATTGTCCATGAAAAGCTGACTGCCGGGTGCAATTTATACCGTCAGTTCAGATCTTCCAGCAAACGACCGTGTTTGCGGGTTTCCATAATCACCTCGCCAAAAGTCGTCAGACCGCGTGCTTGCAGGATCGGCAGCACCTTTATCAATGCCTCGGCCGTGGCAATCGCATCGCCAAGTGCGGTATGGCGCAACGCTTCGGGGATCGTGATTTCCAACCGTTCACACAAGGCGTCCAGTGTGTGCGTGTCGCTTGCCCCGAACAGCACCGCAGACAGCAAGACCGTGTCGAGTATCGGATGATCCCACTCGACACCCATCCGTTTGGCATGGCGGCGCAGAAACGCCATGTCGAACGGGGCATTATGCGCCACGATCACGGCGTCGCGCGAAAACTGATGGAATACGCGTCCGGCTTCGGCGATATCGGGCGCCCCCTGAACCATACGATCGCTGATCTTGTGTACCTTGGTCGAGGCCGGGGGAATCGGAATGCCGGGATCAACCAGCATGTCCAGATGCTCACCCTGAACGATTTTACCATTCAGAACGCGCACTGCGCCGATCTGTACGATCTCATCCTTGTGAGGCAGCAAACCGGTTGTTTCCGTGTCAAAAACCACGAAACACAGATCCGTCAGGGGGCGGTTCTCGAACGCATCATCCCCCGGTTTATTGAGAAGTTCGAAATCATAGACCAGCGGGCGGGCATCGTCCGGCGACATGTGTGTCGCGCTGTCTTCGAAGACAAGCATATATCCGGGTGCATCGCCCAAGGGTTTCATCCGGGCGGAATATGTCTGCCGCCCGTCCACGCTGGACAGGGTGCAATAGACGTCCTTTCCGGTTTTGCACATCTTGGCATATGCGTCTGTCAGGCCGGTGGCTTCGAGGTATTCGAAAAGAGATGCGTTCAGACGAGGATGCGCGATCTGGGCAAGAACCTCGGCGGCCTGCCCGTCGTACAGAACGATCTGATGTTTCGGACTGGCCAGCAGCATGGCCACCGGAATTTCCGTCAGCAGCGCGGTCAGGCGCTGTTTTTCTGCGGCCAGATGCGCGGTTTCGGCGGCCACGGCCTCGGCTGTGCGCATGGCGTTCGAGGCCAGTTGTTCCGCCAATCCCGCCGCAGCCGGGGCAAGATCGCCCAGATACCGCGCGGCCTGCATGTCCAGGTCGGTGCTTACACCGGCATGTGCACGGGCACGCAACTGGGCGGAAAGCCGTTCGATCGGTTTGGCGACGTTGTCGTCGAACAGCAGCCAAACACCCGCGACCAGTGCCAGAAATCCAAATCCGATCAGGATTTCGGCGAAGACGAAATCATTCAGCAGACCGGGGTTTCCCGCACGGGAATAGGTGATCCAGAGAGCGGTGGCGCTGATGGCAACCCCGCCCAGGGCGAGGAGGCAGAAAAACAGAAAAATCCTGAGCCTCAAACTCAAACCGGTCAGCATGATCAAACCCCGCAAGTGGCTGCGATGACGGGGTCATTGGTTCCGGCTGCAATCCAGTCAGCGTTCACCAGACGCCCGTCCTCGGCAAATTCGGCACCATCCGCCAGGTTGGCGCGGCGGCCTTCTGCACAATTCACGGCCACCGGCAGTTTCGAAACCGGAGCCCAGCGGCCAAAGAAGTAAAGATCGACAAGCCGTTGTTCCGGAACGTTTTCGTTTGTGCGCACCGATACGGTGTCGATTGCGGCAAACCGGTCAACGAACGGCACCGCGTAGGTCCAGGGGCGATAAAACGCGCGGCTTTCGACCTCTTGCACGATGGTCATCTCTTCAGGCAGTTGGTCGCGCGTGCGATCGTACCAGGAATATTCGCTGGTGATGGTCATCGCGATCATTCCAAGACCGGCCGCAACCGGCGTTGTCCATTTCGGCAGGCGCCCTCCGGTCAGCTTGTTCAGCAGAAGAACGATTCCGGCAAATGCGATCCCCGCAAAAACCGTGCCGATCAGTTCCAGAAACATGTGGTCTCTCCGTTGGTCAGTCGCATGTCAGCCCAGCATTCCCTTGCCGTGGCCAACTGCCGATTGCATCGTTTTTACCACCACAAAAGCATCACGCAGATGACTTCGCTCAAAGTCCGACAATTCAGACGGTGGCAGATAGTTGTCGGGCATCGCTCCGGACTTAACCAGCCGAACCTGATGTTCGAGCCGCGTTTCCGCGATCAGATCATAGGCGTCCAGCAGGTCACGCGCACCAGAAGGGCTGAGCACGCCGCTGGCCTCGGCGGCTTTCAGGCGGGCGCGGGTGTTGGCCTCGGTCAGCTCGCCTTGCAGCGCGTAGATGCGCGCCAGATCGACGACGGGCACAACTCCGTTGTGTTTCAGGTCCAGCGTATTGCGATGCTCACCCGAGCGGATCGTCGCGAAACCGCGCAGCAGGCCCAGTGGGGGCGTATGCTTCAGCGAGTTCGAAATCATGTGTGCGACGAAGATCGAGTTTGCCCTGGCCGCTGCCAGAGTGTGGGCTTGCAGGTCGGCAAACAACTCAAATGCGCCGCCGATGGGGCGCAGGTCGAACATGACCGAAGCCAGCATTTGCGCCTCGGGGTTTGGCTTGGCAATCCAGCCCTTGAAATAGTCGCGCCAGACACGAACCGGCTGACACCAGCGCGGATTTGTCGCCATCATGTCGCCGGGGCAGTAAAAGTACCCGCAGACGTCCAGCCCGTCAGAGACGAATTTGGCCAGTTTGGTGAAATAGGACATATCGGCGTCGGTGACGCTGTCATCCAGCATCAGGCAATTGTCCTGATCCGATACGCCGGTTTGTTCTTGCCGTCCCTGTGAGCCGCAGGCCAGCCACAAATAGGGTACAGGCGGCGGGCCCAGTTCAGTTTCGGCCAATTTCAGCAGGCGACGGGTAACCGTGTCGGCAATATCGGTGATCAGCCGCGTGACGATCTCGTGCCGGTTCCCGCCGGCAACCAACTGAACCAGCAACTGCGGAATTTCCGCCGTCACCCTCGCCATCTCTTCTGCGCTGTCGGCCTTTGCGATCCGACCAACCAACTCGGCCGAGTTGACGGCCTGATAGTGGGTCAGATCGGTCTGCGTCACGATCCCGACCAGACGACCGCCTTCGGAAACCGGGATGTGGCCAATGCCGCGCTCCATCATGATATGCAGAACGTCCGAGCCGATATCGCTGGGCGAGAGGGTTACGGGATTTTCAGTCATGATTTCGGATATCCGTGTTGTTACGGGCAACCCGTCGGCAACAAATTTGCCCGAAATGTCCCGCAGGGTGGCGATACCCTGCAACGTCTCTCCATCTGTCACGCATAGTGACGAGATGTGTTTGTCACGCATGATGCGTGCCGCTTCCTGAACTGTCGTGTCCGCAGGGCAGGTGGCGGGATCGCGCGCCATCAGAACGTCAATCGAACTGGTCGCAAGGCTTTGAGGGCCGCTGCGATTACCGCGGGTTCGATTGAAGAATTTGGCGACAACGTCGTGGTTGTCGATCAAAGTCCGGACCAAATCCGGAGGCAGAACCATCAGGACAGATGGTGTATGGGCGCGGGCCTTGGTCGCAGCCTTGCCGTCCTTCAACAGGCCGCGTTCACCGAAGGAATTGCGCAACCCCAGATGAGAAACGACTGCGCCGTTCTCGTCGGTGATCTCAACCTGTCCTTCATAAATCACAAAGACCCCGGGCAGGGAATGGCCGAGCTCATAGACCGAGGCGTCTTCCTCAACCTCCCAGACCTCGATCTGCTTTACGATCTGATCGAGGGTGTCCGACGGCAGCGCGTCATAGGGATGAACGGATTTCAGAAACCGGGTAATTTCATCGTGGGATAGGGGCATCTGATGTCTCCGGTATTCTGGTGAAAAAATCCCGCCCGGTGGTGTGCCGGGCGGGAACAGTGGATCGAAAGACGCGGCCGAAGGCAAGTGCCGACAACCGCATCATACTCAGTGATCCTGAGCTGCGCCCGCACCACGGGGAATGCGTACGCTTTCGACCAGATCCTTGATCTCCTGCGGAGTCTCCTTGGTCATACCGGCAACGATGTAGGCCGTTGCAAAGTTGACCATGGCACCGATCGCACCGAACGAGGTCGACTTGATCGGACCCAGCAGCGGATCTGCATCAGTGAACGAGTTGGTGCCCGGAATGAACAGCCAGCCCTTGTGCAGGAAGATGTAGACCAGAGTGACGACCAGACCAGCCAGCATGCCTGCGACCGCGCCGGTGTTGTTGATGCGGGTCGAGAAGATCCCCATCATCAGCGCCGGGAAGATCGAAGCAGCCGCCAGACCGAACGCAAGCGCCACGGTTTGTGCCGCAAAGCCCGGTGGGTTCAGACCCAGATAGGTCGCAACCACAATCGCCACGGCCATTGCGATACGCGCTGACAGAAGCTCGCCCTTTTCCGAGATTTGCGGGTTGATGGCACCCTTGATCAGGTCGTGGGACACAGCCGACGAGATTGCAAGCAGCAGGCCCGCAGCGGTGGACAGAGCAGCCGCAAGACCGCCGGCTGCGACCAGACCGATCACCCAACCCGGCAGGTTGGCAATCTCGGGGTTGGCCAGAACCAGGATGTCACGGTTGAACTTGGTCAGCTCGTTTCCAACCCAGCCTTTTTCTTCGGCAAGTGCCTGCATGTCGGCATTCTTGTCGTTGTAGTACTGGATCTTGCCGTCGCCGTTCTTGTCTTCCCAATCCAGCAGACCGGTTTTTTGCCACGTGGCCATCCAGTCATAGCGTGCGTCATTGTCGATTTGTTCAACAGTAACAGCACCGCCTTCGATGCCGCCATTGGGCCACATCATATCACTGATGTTCAGACGCGCCATGGCACCAACCGCAGGCGCGGTCAGATACAGCAGAGCGATGAAGACCAGCGCCCAGCCAGCCGACCAACGTGCGTCAGCCACTTTGGGAACGGTGAAGAAGCGCATGATGACGTGCGGCAGACCCGCAGTACCGATCATTAGCGACAGGGTGAACAGTACCATGTTCAGCGTGTTCGAGTGGTGGGCCGTGTATTCATTGAAGCCCAGCTCGGTCACGATGGCATCCAGCTTGGTCAGCAGGGGTTCACCGCTGGCGGTGTCACCAAACAGACCCAGCGCCGGAACCGGCGTGCCGGTCAGCTGCAGCGAGATGAAAATAGCCGGGATGGTGTAGGCAGTGATCAGCACGCAGTACTGAGCGACCTGAGTATAGGTCACGCCTTTCATCCCACCAAACACCGCATAGGCAAATACAACCGCTGCACCGATCAACAGGCCCGAGGTGTTGGACACTTCGAGGAAGCGGCCAAAGGCCACGCCGACGCCGGTCATCTGACCGATCACGTAGGTCACCGAGGCCACGATCAGGCAGATCACGGCAACGATACGCGCAGTCTGGCTGTAAAAGCGGTCGCCGATGAATTCCGACACGGTGTATTTACCAAACTTGCGCAGGTAAGGCGCAAGCAGCAGTGCCAACAGCACATAGCCGCCAGTCCAACCCATCAGGAACGAGCTGTTGTCGTAGCCGGTGAAGGCAATCAGACCCGCCATCGAGATGAACGAAGCCGCAGACATCCAGTCTGCCGCCGTTGCCATACCGTTGGTGACAGGATGGATGCCGCGACCCGCAGCGTAAAATTCAGATGTGGACCCCGCCCGGGCCCAGATCGCGATGCCAATGTATAGCGCAAAGGACGCGCCAACAAACAGCAGGTTGATGGTAAACTGATCCATGGGGTTTACTCCTCAACACCGTATTCGGCGTCTAGCTTGTTCATGCGCCAGGCGTAGTTGAAGATCAGCACCAAAAAGACCAGGATCGATCCCTGTTGTGCGAACCAAAAGCCCAGATCGGTTCCGCCGACGGCGATCCCCGACAACATCGGACGCAGCAGAATGCCGAATCCAAACGACACCAGCGCCCAAATCGCGAGGCTGATGTAGATAAGGCGCAGGTTGGCCTGCCAATAGCCCTTGTCGGACTCGGCAGTCTGCGCGGAGTTTGTTGAATGATCCGCCATCGCGGGTTCCTCCTTCGCTTCCTCGTTGGACGGCCCGATGCCCACATCCTCCAGTGCGTCGGGCCGCTTCTCACTTGTGCCGGACGCCATGTGACGTCAGGCAAAACTCCTCCAGTCCGCCAAAGCGGTCTTTTGAAGTATTCTGTTTGGGATCAGAGCCTTGCGGCCCTAAATCCACCCCCTAATTCATGACTTCGCCAACGATTCCTTCAAGGTCATTGGCAATGTCTTCGATCCTGCCCATGGCGTTTGTGCGCTGCAGCACGCCCTGACCGTCATAGTAGGCGATCAGTGGTGCCGTCTGCGCGTGGTACGCCGCAAGGCGCGAGGCCACCGTTTCGGCATTGTCATCCGCGCGGCGCTTGAATTCGGTATGGCCACACTTGTCGCATTTGCCTTCTTCGGCAGGTTTCTTGAACTGGTCGTGGTACCCTTCACCACAGCCGGCGCAGGTGTAGCGGCCCGAAATACGGGTCACCATTTCCGCGTCTTCCACTTCAAGGCTTATCGCGGCGTTGATCTTCTGGTTGTTCGATGCCAGCAGACTGTCAAGCGCTTCGGCCTGAACCGTCGTGCGCGGGAAACCGTCCAGAATGACGCCCTTGGCGCAATCCGGCTGTGCCATGCGGTCGCGCAGGATGGCGATGACGATCTCGTCGCTGACCAGATCGCCGGCTTCCATAACGGCTTTTGCCGCTTTGCCGGCGTCGGTTCCGGCCGCGACGGCTTCGCGCAGCAGGTCACCGGTGCTGAGTTGTACAAGTCCGAATTTCTCTTCCAACATCCGGGCTTGCGTGCCCTTCCCGGCACCCGGAGGGCCGAGAAGGATGAGAACGGCGGGCGTGGTGATCGTGGCAGCGTCCATCACACCCTCACTTATTCGCACGGTTTTCGATCAAGTCTTCGACCACCGACGGATCGGCCAGTGTCGAAGTATCGCCCAACGATCCGAAATCGTTCTCGGCGATCTTGCGCAGGATACGGCGCATGATCTTGCCCGAGCGCGTTTTCGGCAGGCCAGGTGCCCACTGTATCACATCCGGAGATGCAATCGGGCCGATTTCGGTGCGGACCCATGTGCGCAGCTCTTTCATCAACTCGTCCGACGGCTCGCGATCATTCATCAACGTGACGTAGCAATAGATGCCTTGCCCTTTGATTTCATGAGGGTATCCAACCACGGCAGCCTCGGCCACAGCAGCATGCGCAACCAGCGCGCTTTCCACCTCGGCCGTGCCCATGCGGTGACCGGACACGTTAATCACGTCGTCTACACGACCGGTGATCCAATAGTCGCCATCTTCGTCGCGACGGCAGCCGTCACCCGTGAAGTAATAGCCTTTGTAATCCGAGAAATAGGTTTTCTCGAACCGCTCATGATCGCCCCAGACGGTGCGCATCTGGCCGGGCCAGCTGTCTTTGATACACAGAACGCCCTCGACACCGTTGCCTTCGATTTCAACACCGGATTGCGGGTCCAGAACCACCGGTTCGATGCCAAAAAACGGCTTCATCGCCGATCCGGGCTTCATCGCATGTGCACCGGGCAGCGGCGTCATCAGGTGGCCGCCGGTTTCTGTCTGCCACCAGGTGTCGACGATGGGGCATTTGCCTTTGCCGACAACGTCGTTGTACCAGGTCCAGGCCTCGGGGTTGATCGGTTCACCCACGGTGCCCAGAATGCGCAGATCGCTGAGGTCGCATTTTTCGACAAACTCATTGCCCTGACCCATCAGCGCGCGGATCGCGGTCGGTGCGGTGTAGAACTGGTTGACCTTGTGCTTTTCGCAGACCTGCCAGAAGCGCGAGGCGTCGGGATAAGTGGGCACGCCTTCGAACATCAGCGTGGTTGCGCCATTGGCCAGCGGGCCATAGACGATATAGCTGTGCCCGGTGACCCAGCCCACGTCAGCGGTGCACCAGTACACGTCACCTTCGTGATAATCGAATGTGATCTCGTGCGTCATCGAGGCGTAAACAAGATACCCCCCTGTGGTGTGCACAACGCCCTTGGGCTGACCGGTCGAACCCGACGTGTAAAGAATGAACAGAGGATCTTCGGCGTTCATTTCGGCAGGGGCGCAGTAGTCGTCCGCCTCAAGCGCCATTTCGTTGTAGTCAAAGTCGCGACCGTCGATCCAGGTGGTCTGACCGCCGGTGCGCTTGACCACAAGGCATTTTACCGTGTCTTTGCAGTGCAGCAGGGCGGCGTCTGCGTTGGATTTCAGCGGCGTTTTGCGGCCGCCACGCGGGGCCTCATCTGCCGTAATCACGACCTTGGCGTCGCACCCATTGATCCGCGCTGCCAGAGCGTCGGGCGAGAAGCCCGCGAAAACGATCGAATGAATTGCGCCGATCCGCGCACAGGCCAACATGGCGTAAGCAGCTTCGGGGATCATCGGCAGATAGATGACCACGCGATCGCCCTTGCGCACGCCCAGGGATTCCAGAATGTTGGCCATCCGGCAGGTGCGGCGGTGCAATTCTGCGTAAGAGATATGCTGGGCCGGGTCATTCGGATCATCCGGCTCCCAGATGATCGCGGTCTGGTCGCCGCGGGTTTTCAGATGACGATCCAGGCAGTTGGCCGACACATTCAACGTGCCATCGGCATACCAGTTGATCTTGACCGAGCCAAACTCGTAACTGACGTCCTTGATCTGGGTGAAGGGCTTGATCCAGTCGATGCGCTTGCCTTGCTCGCCCCAGAACGCGTCGGGGTCGCTGATTGAGGCTGCGTACATGTCAGCATACTTTGCCGCATCGACATGCGCACGAGCGACGGTTTCTGCGGATGGCGGATAAGTCTTGGCATCTGCCTGGGCAGCGGTGGTCATCTTTGAGGCTCCTCCCTCTGGACTGGATTGCTTGTGGATTCTTTGCCTGTCATTCAGGCAATGTCGATCCTGTTCCTCCCCAAGTTTGAATATTACCGCGTTCTGAAAATAAATAAATAAATTGGTGTAATCCTTGGATTTCTTTGTAAAGAAATTTTAACAATACGGCCATATTAGTAAAAAAATTGGCAAAAGAATCGCTAAAATAATGCAAAAACAGACACTTAAAAGTAACGTTAATTGAAGGCGCTGTGTGTCAATTGTGGTTGCAGCGACAGGTGACCTCAAGGCTTCTGGCGTTTGGGGTCATTTCTGGGGCTTATTCCGCAAAATACGCAAATCCCGGTTAGGGTTGGCACAATCGATTGTTGGCGCTAGCTTGATCGACAAGCGCCTCGGTAGGGGGCGCACCTATGGGAGACAAAACTATGAAAAAGATGTTGAGCGGTGCCGCAGTCGCCGCCCTTGGCGTTGCTTTTGTGACCGAAGCCGCGGCGACAGAATGGAACGCATCCGTCTGGGGCAAGCGCCGCGCCTTTACGGAACATGTTGAAAAACTGGCCGAACTGGTCAGCGAGAAAACCGGTGGCGAATTCACCATCAATGTCAGCTATGGCGGGTTGTCCAAACCCAAGGAAAACCTGGACGGGATCGAAATCGGCGCCTTTGAGATGGCGCAGTTCTGTGCCGGCTATCACCGCGACAAGAACCGGGCGATTACCGTTTTGGAACTGCCATTTCTGGGTGTGAACAACCTGCAGGAAGAAGTTGCGGTAAGCCATGCAGTATACGACCATCCAGCGGTCAAGGAAGAGATGGCGCAATGGAACGCCCGCATCATCATGACCTCGCCAATGCCGCAGTATAACCTTGTCGGCACGGGCGAGCCGCGGGATGAACTTGCTGAATTTGACGGAATGCGGGTCCGGGCGACCGGTGGCCTTGGTCAGGCCTTCGAGGCGGTCGGAGGGGTGCCGACATCGGTTCCGGCGACCGAAGCCTTCAATGCGATGGAATCGGGCGTCGTCGACACCGTGGCCTTTGCCCAGCACGCGCACCTGTCATTCGGAACGATCAACGAAGCGGACTGGTGGACCGCGAACCTGAATCCAGGAACGGTGAACTGCCCGGTTGTCGTCAACATCGATGCCTACGAGGCCCTGCCAGCCGAACATCGTGAGGCTCTGGACAGCTCGATTGACGAGGCGATCGATCACTACCTTGCGAATTACGGCGGCTTGCTCGAACAATGGGACAGTGTCCTGGAAGAAAAGGGTGTCCAGAAGGTCATGATCGACGACGCGGTAATCGAAGAGTTCCGCACGAAGGCCGCTGATCCGATCCGTGAAAAATGGATTGCGGACATGACCGCACAGGGCCTGCCGGCGCAGGACCTTTACGATCTTGTCCAGACGACGCTGAAGCAACAGCGCGGCGGCAACTGATCCACAAGGCCGGGTGCTTTCAAGGCGCCCGGCAACAAACAACAAGGAAACACCGGAATGGCAGGACAAGCCACGGTTCTGGTAGACGGCAGCCGTCTGAGCCAGTTGGATCAGCGTTTGCTCGTGCTCGAACGGTTTCTGGCACTGATCAGCGGATTGGCGGTTTTTTCACTGATGGTATTGGCCGTTGTATCGGTCAGTGGTCGAAATGCACTGAATGCTCCTTTGCCGGGCTATGTGGACTGGATCGAACAGGCGATGCCTCTGATCGCTTTTCTGGGCATTTCATATGTTCAGCGTGATGGGGGGCATATCCGGATGGATATAGTCATATCCCGCTTGCACGGTCGGGCTTTGTGGCTGTTCGAATTGCTCTCGGTGGTCCTGATCCTGATCCTGATGCTGGCTCTGGTTTGGGGCAGTTGGTCTCATTTCGACCGGTCCTTTGATTTTGGCGCCCCAATGTGGAGCCGGGACAGTTCGATCGACATCGGCATACCCTTGTGGCCGGCCAAGCTGCTGGCACCCGTTGCATTTTCCGTTCTCTGCCTGCGCCTTGCGCTGCAAGTCTGGGGGTATGGTCGGGCGTTCTGGCTGGGGCTGGACACTCCGGCGGCCGTTCCGTTGATACAGGATGCAGCGGCGCAGGCGGCGGCCGAGGCCGAACAGTTCGAAGGGCAGGACTGATACATGGACACGATTGAGATTGGCCTTTGGGTCACTGGCGGCCTTCTGGTCCTTGTCGTGGCGGGCATGCGGGTTGCCTTCGCAGCGGGTTTGGCAGGGCTTGTCGGACTGGTTTGGATTTTCTGGGCCAAGTTCGGTTACGATCCGGAACGGTTTGGCAAGGCGCTGACAGTGGCAGTCAAGACCGCGGGGCAGGTGCCACATTCCAAGGTCGCGTCCCACACTCTCAGCCTGATTCCGACCTTTATCCTGATCGGGTATCTGGCTTATTACGCGGGGCTTACCCGCGCTTTGTTCGAGGCCGCAAAACGTTGGGTCGCATGGGTGCCCGGAGGGTTGGCGGTTTCGACCGTTTTCGCCACAGCCGGGTTCGCCGCGGTG
This sequence comes from Ruegeria sp. HKCCD7559, assembly GCF_013110575.1. Classification (NCBI taxonomy): domain Bacteria; kingdom Pseudomonadati; phylum Pseudomonadota; class Alphaproteobacteria; order Rhodobacterales; family Roseobacteraceae; genus Ruegeria; species Ruegeria sp. HKCCD7559. The sequence continues at coordinate 1,322,610 of NZ_WVQU01000001.1, read as the reverse complement.
TCCGGAGCTTCGGTTGCGACGTCCGCCGTCTTCGCCCGTATCGCGATTCCGGAAATGCTGAAGGTGGGCTATAACAAACGCTTTGCAGCAGGTGTGGTTGCCGCGGGCGGGACGCTGGCCTCCCTGATCCCGCCTTCGGCCATTCTAGTGATCTACGCGATCATCGTCGAGCAGGATGTCGGGAAGCTGCTGTTGGCGGGGTTCATTCCGGGTGCGTTTTCCGCAATTGTATACGGCCTTCTGATCGTCGGGATTGCAGTGATATTCAAATCCGTTGGTCCGCCTGTCACGGGGTTTTCCTGGAAACAGCGCTTTGCCGCTCTTCCCGGTGCTATTCCGATTGTCGCCGTCATCCTGATCATCATTTGCTTTGTCTACAATCCGTTTGGAGAAAAAGCATGGGGCACTCCGACGGAAGGCGGTGCCATTGGCGCCTTCATCGTATTCTGTTTCGCCTTGTTCCACGGAATGCGCTGGGCCGAGCTCAAATCCGCGCTTTTGGAAACCGCCAAACTGACGGCGATGATCTTTTCGATCATCTGGGGCGTTCTGATCTATGTGCGCTTTCTTGGGTTCGCCGACCTGCCGGGTGCCTTCTCGGATTGGATCACGGGGCTCGAGATGTCGCCCATGATGATCCTGATCTGCATTCTGCTGGCATATGCGGTGTTGGGCATGTTCATGGACGCGATCGGGATGCTGCTTTTGACTTTGCCCGTCGTCTATCCGGCGGTAATGGCCTTGAATGGTGGTGAAACCGTCAGTGCCGCCGACAGCGCGTTTGGAATGTCCGGCCCGATGTGCGCGATCTGGTTTGGCATTCTGGTCGTCAAAATGGCCGAGTTTTGCCTGATTACACCGCCCATCGGGCTGAACTGCTTTGTCGTTGCCGGTGTGCGCCCGGACCTAAGTGTTCAAGATGTGTTCAAAGGCGTCACGCCCTTTTTCATCGCGGACGCCCTGACCATCGCAATGCTTGTGGCATTCCCGGGTATTGTCCTCTACCTGCCATCGCTTGCGGGATAGCTCGGAAGCGAGGCTCTGCCTCGCGCTCCGGGATATTTGTGGCCAGATGAAGTTCGGATCCCCTGCTTCATCTGGCTGAAAATATCCCGGGGGAGGCGCGCGCAGCGCGGCGGGGGCAGAGCCCCCAAGATCGCGTGTTATCCAGCTCGCATCAACATTCCGAACAGATCGCGCGGATCGTCCGGGTCGGCCAACATGTCCAGAGGTTCAAAGAAGGTTGTGCCTTCAATCGCCTGTTTCACATAGCGCAGGGCCGAGAAATCCTCGATGGCAAAGCCGACACTGTCGAATAAAGTGATCTGCCGCTCATCGATGCGCCCCTTGGCGGCGCCGGTGATGACCTGCCACATCTCGGTCACAGGGTGATCCGCGTCCAGCGCCTGAATTTCGCCTTCGATCCGGGTTTGTTCAGGGTACTCGACGAAGATGTCCGAACGTAACAGGATGTCGCGATGCAGCTCGGTCTTGCCGGGGCAATCGCCTCCGATGGCGTTGATGTGCACGCCGGGCCCGACCATGTTGTCGGTCAGGATCGTTGCGTATTTCTTGTCTGCCGTGCAGGTGGTGATGATCTGGGCACCTTCAATGGCGTCTTCCGGCGTCTTGCAAGGGATGACGGTCAGGCCCTTGCCCTGCAAGTTCGCAGCGCATTTCGACGTGGCATTCGGGTCGATGTCATAAAGCTGAACGGTGTCGATTCCGCACATTGCCTTGAAGGCAAGGCACTGGAATTCGGACTGTGCGCCATTACCGATCATGGCCATTGTCCTGGCATTTTTCGGGGCCAGATAGCGCCCGACCAATGCCGAAGTCGCAGCCGTGCGCAGCGCGGTCAGCATTGTCATTTCGGTCAACAGCGTCGGATATCCTGTATAGACGTCTGCCAACAGACCGAATGCAGTTACTGTTTGCAGCCCCTCGGAGGTATTCTTGGGATGGCCGTTTACGTATTTGAACCCGTACGCCTCACCATCCGAAGTTGGCATCAACTCAATTACGCCATGAGGAGAATGCGCCGGAATGCGAGGTGTCTTGTCGAAGCTTTCCCATCGTTTGAAATCGGCCTCGATCTGAGCGGCAATCTGCGTGATCATCTGTTCGACGCCAATGTGGTGTACCAGTCGCATCATGTTGTCCACGGAAACGAATGGTACCAGGGCCTTGTCTGAAGGTTGCATGGTGCTCTCCTATCGGCGGGCAAGGTGAACGCCTGCAATCATGCAGCGCACGGACCCACCGGCGGTTTCAATTGTAGGAACGGACAGCGGCAACGGTGTTGCACTGTCCTGGATTGTTGCGATTTGGTCTGGTGTGAGGGCGGCAAGTGCCCTGCTGGACAGGGCCAGACCCAACCCATCCCGTCCGGTCAGTTCAATGGCGTTACCTGCGAACTCGGCAATTTGGTCGTGCGTCAGGTCAATGACCGTTCGACCGGATTCTTCCAGCCGATTGCGAACGGTCATGCGGCGGGCCGGGTCCGAAATCATGTCGAGGCAAATCAGGGCGTAATGCGTTCCGATACCCATCAAAACGTTGGTGTGATAAACGTCTCGGCCCTTGGCATCGCGGGCTTCGAAGGCGATTGGTTCATAGTTGAAATGTGTGCAGAACCGTTCCAACAGGACCGGATCGGCGCGATTGGACGTCACCGTGTAAGCGATACGGGCCACATGATCCAACACCATCGCGCCGGTCCCTTCCAGGGCCAGGTTGTCTTGTTCCAGCCCGGAATAGTCGATGACATCCTGCACACGGTATTCCTCTTTGAGCAGTTCGATTACATCGGTCCGGCGTTCGCGTCTGCGCGATGGCACGAACATCGGGTAGATCGCCACATGGCCGCCGGGATGCGTCGAGAACCAGTTGTTTGGAAAAACGCTGTCAGGTGTGTTGAGGTCCCCGAAATCGTCAAACACATGAACAGTGACACCGGCGTCGCGCAATTGCTGTACCGCCCGATCATGTTCATCCCTGGCCGCTTCCGACGTGGCCTGGGCGGATGCGGTGCTCAGCGTTTGAAAGGCATTGTCATCGCGTGTTTCCGGGTTGGACGCAAAAGCGTGCGGCCGGATCATGACGGCGGCAGATGGCGCTTGCAGAGACAGCATCAAAAACTCCGGGTGGGACGGTCGAAGATACGGCGACCCATCAACGAGGCGGCCAGATCGACCATCAGTTTTGCGGTTCGGCCCCTCTCATCCAGAAACGGGTTCAGTTCGACCAGGTCCAGCGAGCAGACAAGCCCGCTTTCATGCAGCAGTTCCATTACCAGGTGGGCTTCGCGCTCGGTTGCACCGCCGGGCACGGTCGTGCCGACTGCGGGCGCCACTGCCGGGTCGAGGAAATCGACATCCAAAGATACATGTAGCAGAGCGTTTTCTGCCTTCACGCGATCAAGAAAGGCCAAAAGGGGGGCTTTGATTCCATTTTCATCGATGCTGCGCATATCCGCCAGCATGGCACGGTCTTGCTCCAGCGCCGCCCGTTCCGCCGGGTCAACAGAACGCAATCCGATCATGCCGACGCGATCCGTCGGTATGACGGCCGGCAAAGGGGGGAAATCCTCAAATCCGGGTCTGCCGGTGAAATACGCCACCGGCGTTCCGTGCAGGTTGCCGCTGCCGGTACTGTCCGGAGTGTGAAAGTCGCTGTGGGCGTCAAGCCATAGCACAAAAAGAGGGCGGTCGATCCGAGCAGCATGGGCGGCCATCCCGGCCACCGTACCCATGGACAGGGCGTGATCACCCCCCATGAAAATCGGAATGCCCTGACCCGCCGCGTCTTGCGCAGCTTTGCTGAGAGCGTGCGTCCACCCCACGCATTCGGGCAGGGCGAATAGGTGCGGGTGTCGGGGAATGTCGACGTTTTCGGCCTGCACGTCGCCCCAATCTTGGACGGTGTGACCAAGATCAGACAGCGCCTCATCCAACCCTGCCACGCGATACGCATCAGGTCCCATCCGGCATCCCTGACGACGTTTCCCGGCGTCCATTGGGGCGCCGACCAGTATGATATCCTTGATTTCCATGTGTTCATTTAGGCCGTCGAGCTGTCTTGCGTGAAGTCGGCAAAATGCTCAAAATGGTCTCGGAAGTTCCTTTATGAGAAGATGCTATGGACGAATTGGACAATCGGCTGCTCAATGCGTTGCAACGGGATGCACGGGCAAGCCTGTCAGAGCTGTCGGAAACACTGGGCGTGACACGCACCACGGTCCGCAGCAGGTTGCAGCGGCTGAAACAGTCCGGTGAAATCGTCGGCTTCACCGTCCTGACGCGTCGCGACCTGGCGCAAAGCCCGGTGCGCGGGTTGATGATGCTCGAGATTGAGGGGCGCGGGACGGAACGCGTCATGGCCCGGATCGGTGCCATGCGTCAGGTGACGGCAGTTCATTCGACAAATGGCAGTTGGGATCTGATCGCCGAGATCAGCGCGGAAACCCTGGCCGAACTGGATGAGGTTCTGTTTCAGATCCGACGGATCGACGGCGTGACGCGTTCGGAAACGAACCTTTTGCTGTCAACACGCAAGGGGCGGCTCTAGCGCTTTGAGATAAAACCAAAATGTGCCAGAGTCCGTTGGCAGATGATGTCTGAATCGTCGACGGGCGGGTGAGCCGCGCGTGGTATCTGCGATCAGAAACTGGCGGGGACGTGCAGCATGACCAATGCGGAAAGTGACGGTGAACCTCTGGCCGTACACTGGGTCGAAAAGCTTACGGCCATGTTGGAAAAACCGTGGCTGCGGATTGCAATACCGGTTCTCGTGACCGGGATCGCGCTGACGGTTCTGCATGATTTGTCGGCGCATGTGAAATGGTCAGATGTCCAGACCGATATCGCAACGACGTCGTGGAAACTGATGTTTTTCGCATTGTGCTGGACCGCGTTCAGTTTCCTGTCGCTGTCGCTCTATGATGTGTTTGCCGTGCAAAGCGTGGCGGGCGGCAAAGTACCATTGCCTGTTGCCGGAATGGCAGGAGCCAGCGGCTATGCCGTGTCGAACTGTCTGGGTTTTTCCTACATTACCGGAACGGCGATCCGGTATCGGATATATGCGTCGCTGGGCTTGGATCTGGGGCGGGTGGCCGGGGTTATCGCAACGTCCTGGGTCGCGTTCTGGATGGGGCTTGTTCTGGTTCTGGGTGTGTTGCTGACCGTGCATCCGGATGGGATCTCGAAAGTGATGCCTGTCAACGAAACGGTGGAAACCGCCATCGGGCTGAGCCTTTTGGGGGCATTGGTCGCGATGTTCATATGGTTGTCCAGCGGCGGCAGGCGGTTGGCCGTCGCCGGTATCGGGTTCGACTTGCCGGGTGGCAAACTGGCCAGCCTTCTGACACTGGCCGCCATCGGAGATCTGGTTGGCGCGTCCATGGCGCTCTATGTCCTGATGCCGGACGATCTGGGCGTTGGCTATCCCTATTTCTTCACGATCTACATCGCCGCCATTGCCGTTGGAATCCTCAGCCACGCGCCGGGCGGGCTTGGGGTATTCGAAGCCACGCTTATCGCGGGGCTTGGAGCGTCGGGACGTTCGGATGTGATCGCAGCCTTGTTGCTGTATCGCGTCGTTTACACCTTCTTGCCGTTCGGTATCGCCAGCGTGTCCATTGCGATCGCGTCCGCACTGACGCAAAGGCACAGGATCGGCGGCGCCGCGACATGGGTCTATCGGGTTATCCGCCCCATTGTTCCGATGGTGGCAGCCGGGGTTGCGGCCGTGGCAGGGGTGGTCCTGCTGATATCCGGCGCATTGCCAGCGGGCACGCAGAACCTTGGCGTTCTGAGAGAGGTCTTGCCGCTGTCGTTTGTCGAGGCATCGCACCTTGCCGGCAGTGCTGTCGGCGTGCTGCTTTTGCTGGTGTCCCGCGGTTTGTTTCGAAAGCTCTACCGCGCATGGGTGGTGGCCATGCTGTTGATGGTGGCCGGGTTCTTTGCCTCGCTGGCAAAGGGGCTGGACACTCACGAAGCGCTGTCGATGCTGGGCACGATTGGCCTTCTGGCGATGTTCCGCGGGGCGTTTTACCGGGTCAGTGGCGCGTCGATCTTCAGGCTGAATATTCCTTGGTTGGTCAGTGTCGTGGCGCTGCTGGCGGTGATATTCTGGATCGGACTGTTCGCCTATTCCCATGTCGAGTACCAGAACGCCCTGTGGTGGGAATTTGCCTGGAACGGAGATGCTTCGCGCTTTTTGCGCTCCAGCCTCATCGTGGCGGTGATCGTGGGGGTCGTGGCCGTGAACTCTCTGTTCGGGCGAGAGATTCCGACACCTGTGCGCACGGAAATCCCCGAGGTCGTTGAACGGCTTGTGATGGAGTGCGAAGATACCGAATCCCAAATCTCGCTTACCGGTGACAAACAGTTCCTGATTTCACCGGATGAGACCGCATTCATTGCGTATGCAGACACGGGCAACGCTCTGATCTCGAAGGGAGAGCCGGTCGGCGATGAAGCCGCGGGGCAGCAATTGATCTGGCAACTCAGGGAAATGGCGGACCGAGAAGGCAAGCTGTGTGCCTTCTACAGTGTTTCAACCAAATACCTGCCGACATTTCTGGATCTGGGCCTGTCGATCCTGAAGATCGGCGAGGTCGCGCGGGTGCCGCTCAAGGATTTCTCGCTGGACGGAAAGTCGCGCAAGCGGTTCCGGCAGGCCAGGAACCGGGCCGAGCGGGAGGGCTATGTATTCGAGATCATTCCGAAAGAAGACCTGGCCCCGGTCTTGCCGGAATTGCGCGCGATTTCAGATCATTGGCTGGCGCAAAAGGCAGGTGTCGAAAAGGGCTTTGCGCTTGGGGGATTTGACGATCAGTACCTGTCTTATTTTGATCATGCGGTTCTGCGTGACGGTGAAACAGGCAAGATCATGGCCTTTGCCAACCTGTTTCAGGGCGGCAACAAATCCGAGCTGTCACTGGATTTGATGCGCTATGAACCTGACAGCCCAAGCTTTGTCATGGACGCGCTGTTTGCAGAGATGATGAACTGGGGATCACAGCAGGGGTTCCATTGGTTCTCGCTGGGTGCGGCGCCGTTTTCGGGGATCGAAAACCGTCAACTTGCCTCGCTTTGGAACCGCATCGGCGGCTTTGTCTATGAGCATGGCGAGCAGTTCTATCATTTCGAAGGGCTGCGCGCCTTCAAACAGAAATTCGATCCGGAATGGAGCCCCAACTATCTGGCCAGCCCCGGCGGGCTGGCCGCGCCCCGCATCCTTTACGAGGTCAATATCCTGATCTCGGGCGGTCTGCGCGGGTTGACCAAGTAGCGCTTAGTTCAGGCTGGCTCGGGTCGGGGTTTTTTCAAGCAGATCGCCCCAATCGGTGCGATAGGCCATTTCCGCCAGCACGGTTTCAGGCAGAAATTCCTGGTTCTGACGGATCTGCCATCCGCCGCCCAGACCCTTGTAAACCGCAACCAGATTGCTGGACACCTGCTGCCGCGCTTCGATCAGGTTTGCCTGCGACCGCAAAAGCGCGGTCTGCGTGTTCAGAATGCGTGAATAGCTGGCGATACCGTCCCTGTACTGGCTGACGGCGATATCAGCGGCCTTGCGTGAGGCATCGACGCTTTTCTGATAGAATCCAACCTGTTTGCGCGCCTGTGCATAGGCGACCATTGCGCTTTCCACCTCGGAATACGCGGTCAGTACGGTGTTCTGGTAATTGGCGATCAGCGCTTGATATGCCGCATCCTGCGCACGGACATTGTTCTTGATGCGGCCATAGTTGAGCACGTTCCAGACCACGCCGGCACTGGCCAGACCGGTGGTGCTGTTGCCGCTGAACAGATCGCGCCCGCCCGATGCCTGCAAACCGATCGCGCCCGACAGCACGAACTGAGGATACAGGTCAGCCATTGCGATACCCACCTGCGCCGATTGAGTCGCAGCGGCCAGTTCCGCCGCGCGGACATCCGGGCGGCGGCGCAGCAATTCTGCTGGCACCCCAACGGCCACATTTGTTCGTGCTGACGGGATACGGCCGGAATTCCCCAGCAGGTTGGTCATCCGGGACGGCGTGGCCCCCAGCAGCACGGCCAGCGCATTCTTGGTCTGTTGCAGGTCGCTTTCCAACTCGGGCACCAAGGCTTTGGTATTGTTAAGCAGGGCAGTGGATTCCTGAACGTCCAGTTCGGTCGTGACCCCGTTGTTGAACCGCAGCTGGGTCAGGTCCGCCGATTCCTGCTGCAATTTGATGTTTTCCCGGGCGACCGCCAACGATTCCTGCAGCGCGCGGATATTGACGTAGAGCGCGGCCACGTCGCCGGTCAGTGTCACCAATGCGTCATCATAGTTTGCGACCTGCAAAGCCAGATTCGACCGCGCCGCCTGCACACCGCGCCGTTGTGCGCCCCAGACATCCAGCTCCCACTGGGCGTCGAACCCAACCTGAGACGTCGAGAATTCGGTATCCAGGGGGATGATCCGGTTGATATCGGCAACAGGCCCAAGGTTGTCGCTGATTTGCCGCCGCTGCAAAGACGCGCCTATGGCCTGGGATTGTGGGTACAATTCGCCGAAAGCGATCCCCAGCTGTGCCCGCGCTTGCAGCACCCGCGCGCCCGCGACCTGAAGCGTCAGGTTCTGAGCATAAGCTTCGGCAATCAGCCGGTTGAGGGTCGGGTCATTGAATGTCTCCCACCATTTGACCACGGGTGCGCTGCGCGATGTCAGGCCGCTTTGACCGACGCTGGGGCTGTTTACCTCGATCCACTGCTTGACGACCGGAGAGTTCGGGCGCACGAAATCGGGCCCCACGGGCGTGCAGGCCGCGAAAGTGGCGGCGCAAAGTGCAGTTCCCATCAACCGGCTAAGTGTCATGGCGCGCATCCTCAGATATCCAGCGGTCGAATGAAGTTGGCGAAGGAATAGAGACGGATGTTGATGCGTCTCAGGAACTCAAAGCTTTTGCCCATGCCGGTGTAGATCGCCACTGCGGCGTGGCCGCCAGCCGGGAAAGTGTGCCCTTCCGGGATATCGACGGTGATCTGCACGGCAATTCGACCGGGCAGTTTCGGCAGTTCAAAGCCGGGCAGGCGGCCTGAAGGGATCAGTTGCCCTTGGCGTGTGGCCCACCAGATCGCCTCGACCTTGCCCGTCAGGATTTCGCCCGGGTAAAGATCCAGCGCCACTTCGACCTCTTGCCCCGGTTCCACGAATTTCAGATTCTGCTGGCGAAAGGTCGCAAGAAGATAGGGGCTGTCCTCGGTCACGAAACTGGCTATCGCGCCCAGTCGAACATCGCCGACGACCAGCCCGGGGCGGGCTTGCTGCGATACGATCATGCCGTTTTCAGGCGCGTAGATCGTTGTGTTTTCAAGAAAATACTCAGCCTCGGCCAACTGCGCCCTTGCCTGGAGAATACCCGTGTTAACACCGTCTATCTGGGACTCCACAGCCAGTTGCGCCTTTTCCAGATTTGCTTCGGCCTGTTTGACGGCTGCAAGGTCTTCGGTCACCTGCTCGTTCCAGCGGTCCAGTTCGTCTTGCCGCGCTCCACCGGCGGGCACAAGAGTTTCATACCGGGCTTGCTGAGTCTGCGCATAGGCCAGCTGTGCGTTTGCGCGTTCAACAGCTTCGGTCGACGCGATCACATCCTGTTCCAGAATCTTGGAATTCTGTTCAGCGGCGACCAATTGCGCCTGCGCATTGTCCACCGCCAGTGAAAACACCGTGTCATCAAAGCGGTAGAGTGGATCGCCCTTGGTGACAGGTGTGTTCGGTTCCACAAGAACTTCGGTCAGGATCGTCGGCTGTGTCAGTTTGGGAATGATCTGTATGGTCGAACGCACCACGTGGCTGTCGGCCGAGAAGGGTTGAAAGAACCGCAATGCGACCAGAAAAATCAGCAACAGGTGCGCGCCAACCCAAAAGGATACGATGCCCCAGGCGATGTTGAATTTCAGCAGTTCCAGCTTGAAGAAAATAAGCCAGACGAAAATGATGTAAAATAACGTGATGCCAAGGGCGACGAACATGTTTTGTGACTTCCTCTGGCCTTAGCTTTGCTGCGGATCGTCTGTGTCCAGACGACCTTGATATTCAGGTCGGACATCGCCACCCAGACGTTTGATTTCATCACGAATGGCGTCTTTTTCCTCGTCAGGGCCACGGCGAATGTCGACCGTAACGCCATCATGGAACGCCCACATAAAGGCATGGACCCAGGGCACCACGGCCAGAAATCCCATCCAGCCCATTATCTTTACGGCCTCGGCATGGGGATGGTTGCGCTTGATGGCGATCCGACCCGGAAGACCCATGAGAAAAAGAAACAACGCCATCACAGCCGCCAGAAGCAGGATCAATGCCACGAAAGTCAGATAGTCATAATAGCCAAGCGGCTGTCCCAGTAGTCCCATGCTCGCTCCTCCTTTTCGGGAAGGTTACGGTATCTTCAGTTGCCGGCGTCCAACTCGTCAATCAACTTGTAGCTTGTCGGCGGGTCGGCGCAGATACCCGGCCCGCATTCCAACAAGGTCGAACCCGCGTTCAGCACCGCCAAAGCCAGCATGACGAAAAACGCGATCTTGGCCAGAGCATTTCCGCCGAACCTTGGTTCCTGACGAGAAGGGTCCGCGTATTGGCGATCAAACAACAGCATGATCGACGTGCCCAGCAACACAAGGAAAAAGGCGATCCCGGCCCAGGTATAGTAGTGCAGGCCCAAAACAGGAGAGCCATAGTGCCCGGTGCCGGGTACGATATGCAGAAGTATTTGGCGGATCGATACAGTGCCGCCATACAAGGCCGCAATCAGCACGATGGCATAGTGTTGCGGCCGTGGACCGTAGAGCAGGTTCAAACCAAGCCCCACACCGACGGCAACGAACCCAACACGTTGCAGCAGGCAAAGCGGGCAGGGCAGTTCATAGAGGACAAGCTGATAGAAAAACGCCAACGCCAGTACAAGGCAGACGGCAAGCATACCGATCGCGTTGAGGGTGCGGGACAGTTCAGGTGTCATGGCAAGCCCCTCAGAGTTGAATTGTAAGCGGTGTGGTGGCGTGGAATTTCAACCAGTAGATACACATGGTCAATGTGACGAAAAACAAGGCGTTGCCAGCTTTGGTCAACTTGAAATAGTTCAGCCCCATCGTGGCGATAAACAACGAAAATAAAAGCGCAATCATGGCCCGGTCCTCCCCTCCCGTGCACAAATTCTTGTATGAAGGATAGTGTCAGGCCAAGTTCGATCTGGCAAGCCGCGCAACTCGCCCGGACGTTGTTATTTGCCCGCCTCTAGTCGCAGATGACGACATCAGTCTGCCACTCGCGACAATGCTCTGGCAGCTTGCCGGGCAGGGGCAGGTCGCTATACACCGTGTCAAGTTCGGCAATTGATCCTATCCGCGCCGGGGCCGAGCGTTGAAACTTTGAATGATCGGCAACCAGAAAAGTTCGGCGCGCCTTCTCGATGATGGCCTGGCTGACCTGAACCTCCTGAAAGTCGAAGTCCAAAAGATCGCCATCCGCGTCCAGCGCCGAACATCCTATGACGGCGATGTCGAATTTGAACTGCCGGATGGCTGATACGGTCAGGTTGCCGATCAGCCCCCCGTCTGTCCGACGCAAAACGCCGCCGGCCATGATGATTTCGCAGTCCGGGTTTTCGACAAGAATGTTTGCAACGTTCATGTTGTTGGTCACCACCAGCAGGTTCTTGTGGTTCAGCAACTGCCTTGCCACGGCCTCGGTCGAGGTTCCGATGTTCATGAAAATTGATGCGCCATCCGGGATATCAGCCGCGCAGGTTTGAGCGATGCGGGTCTTGGCGTCCGCGTTCAGCGCGCGGCGGTCCTCGTATCCGATATTTGAAACACCCGAGCGGAGAACAGCGCCCCCGTGAACCCGGTCCAGCTTGCCCGCATCTGCAAGCTCGGTCAGGTCGCGCCGGATCGTCTGAACGGTGACGCCAAAGCGTTCAGCCAGCCCCTCGACGGTAACGCGCCCATCGGTGCTGGCGATTTCCAGAATGTCGGATTGGCGAAAGGACAAGGACATGGGCAGTTCCGGTGTAGAGGATTGATTTTCGTTTTTGTTCTTTTTGTCGATTTTGGCAAGCCAACTTGCTGGAAATTCATACCAGTGTTGCAAAAAGAAAAAAAACGAACATAAACATTGACGAAGCGAAGGTCATTCTGGCTAATGCCCGCAACCGTGTCAGGCAGGGAATCAATGGATATGCAGTCAACGGACAACCAGATCACAGACCTTTTCATCATCGGCGGCGGGATCAATGGCTGTGGAATAGCGCGGGACGCCGCCGGGCGGGGTCTTTCGGTGACGCTGGTCGAGATGAACGATCTCGCTTCTGCCACGTCCTCTGCCTCGACCAAGTTGTTTCACGGCGGATTGCGGTATCTTGAGTATTTTGAATTTCGCCTGGTGCGTGAGGCCCTGATCGAGCGTGAAACCCTGCTGCGCGCGATGCCGCATATCAGCTGGCCCATGCGTTTTGTGCTGCCCTACCACAAGGATATGCGGTTTGATTCCGAAACGCCGACCTCGCGGTTGCTCAGCACGGTCATGCCGTGGATGCGCGGGCGGCGTCCGGCCTGGCTGATCCGGTTGGGCCTGTTCATGTATGACAATCTGGGCGGGCGCAAAATCCTGCCGGGCACGACGTCATTGAACCTGCGGTCAGCGCCCGAGGGGGCCCCGTTGCAGGACAAGTTCGAAACCGCTTATGAATATTCCGACTGCTGGATCGAAGACTCGCGATTGGTGGTCCTGAATGCGCGTGACGCCGAGTCGCGCGGCGCGCAGATCATGGTCCGAACCGAAGTGACCTCGGCCGAGCGGGTCGGCGATCTTTGGGAAGTGTCCGTTCGGGATCGGAACAGCGGTAAGACCCGTTTGGTCCGGGCCAAGATGCTGATCAATGCAGGTGGGCCCTGGGTGGGCGACATCATTCAATCCAAGATCCGCGTGAACTCTCGCGAGGGCGTGCGGCTTGTGCGGGGCAGTCATATCGTGACGCCCAGGCTTTACGATCACGACAAATGCTATTTTTTCCAGGGCGAAGATGGCCGCATCATTTTCGCCATACCATACGAGCAGGACTTTACCTTGATTGGGACAACGGATCAGGATCATCCGGACCCGTCGACCAAACCGGTCTGCACCGAGGCCGAGCAGGATTACCTGTGCGCCTTCGCATCAAAGTACTTCAAAAAAGGCATATCGCGCGATGATGTCGTGTGGACCTATTCCGGCGTGCGGCCTCTTTATGATGACGGCGCAAGCAGTGCCACTGCGGCAACGCGGGATTACACGTTGAAAGTCGATGCGCAGGGCGGGGCGCCTGTTTTGAATGTGTTCGGCGGCAAGATCACGACCTATCGCAGGCTTGCAGAAAGCGCGCTTGAGAAGGTCGGTGAGTTTTTTCCGAACCTGCCTGGCCCCTGGACCGCAGGTGTCGCACTGCCGGGGGGTGATTTTCCGGTGGATGCTGTCGAAACCGTGAAAAGCGATCTTATGTCGGCCTATCCCTTTTTGACCGAAAGCTGGGCTGCCCGCCTGATCAGAGCTTACGGGACCGAAGCAAGGGATGTATTGGGTGATGCAAAACAGGTATCCGATCTGGGAGAGGAGTTTGGCGCAACCCTGACATCGAAAGAGGTCGCGTGGCTGATGGACAAGGAATATGCCCGTTCCGCCGAAGATGTGGTTTGGCGCCGCAACAAGCTGGGCTTGCGGCTGAGTGCCGAGCAGATTGCGCGGATCGATCAATGGATGTCCGAACGGTCCGAGGATAAGGGGTAGCCTGAAAACGCCTGAATCCTAGTAGCGGAATTGCAAAAAAGCCCCATCAGTTCAGATAGGGCTTTCGGTGTTCAGGCGGCTTTTTCCGTAGGGTCGGGGTCGCTCTTGGTGCCCTTCAACCATTCCCGCATGCCTTGCATCAGGGCATAGAGCACGGGCACCACGATCACACCAACCAGCGTTGCGGCCAGCATCCCGCCGAACACCGCGACACCAATCGCCTTCTGGCTGGCGGCACCGGCTCCGTTCGCGGCCAGCAGGGGCACAACGCCAAGCAGGAAGGACAACGCAGTCATCATCACGGCGCGGAAACGCTGATACGCAGCCTCTGCGGCGGCCTCTTTGATGGGAAGACCCTTGGCGCGTTGCTCCATGGCGAACTCGACGATCAGAATACCGTTCTTCGAGGCCAGCCCGACAAGCATGATCATACCGATCTGCGTATAGAGGTTGATGTCACTGCCCACGATGGCCACCGCCGCCACGGCCCCAAACAGGGCTACGACAACGGAAAGCAGGATTGAAACAGGTAGCGTCCAACTCTCATACTGACCCACCAGGAACAAGTAACCGAACAGGATGGCAAGCCCGAGGATGATGATCACCAGACTGCCCGAGGCCAGCTGCTGCTGCGCTGTCCCTGTCCATTCGAACGCATAGCCCGGGGGCAGGGCGGTCGCGGATTCTTCGGTCATCACGCTGATTGCGTCGCCGCTGGACAAGCCGGGTGCTGGGACCGCCGTCACCGTGGCCGACCGGAACAGGTTGTGGCGCTTCAGCAGGACCGGGCCCAGCACGTTTTCAACGTCGATCAATGTCCCCAGCGGCACCATGTCTCCGTTTTGGGAACGGACATAGAGGTTCGCGATATCTTCGACATTGTCCCGATAGGTCCCTTCGGCCTGAATCATCACGCGATAGACACGGCCGAACAGGTTGAAGTCATTGACATAGTAAGATCCCAACTGTGCCTGCATGGTCTGAAATATCTCGGCGACCGAGACATTCAGCGTTTTGGCTTTCTCGCGGTCCAGATCAACGAACAGCTGCGGGACGTTGGCGCGGAAGGTCGTATAGGCCTGCCCGATCTCGGGCCTCTGATTGGCCGAATACACGAACGAACCCACAGCCGAGGCCAGATCCTGCGGAGTGCCACCGCCGGTTTGCTGAACTTCCATCTCGACACCGGCGGACATACCAAGGCCCTGGATGGGCGGTGGGTTGAAAGCAAGGACCGAAGCTGCTGATTCACCGTTCGCGATCGCCAGCACTTTGGCCAGTATGGCGTCCGCGCTCAGATCCTCTTCCTGCCGTTCGCTCCAGTTTTCGAGGTTGACGAAAATCGCGGCGCCGTTGGTGATTGTGCCGTTCAGCATCGAAAAGCCGTTGACCAGAACCGTGCTCGCGACGCCCGGGATTTCTCTTATCTGTTCGTCCAGACGAGCGGTCACCGCCTCGGTCCGTTCCAACGTTGCGGCATCGGGCAACTGAACATCAACGAACAGATACCCGTTGTCTTCAAGCGGAATGAATCCGGCCGAGGTGTTGGACATGATTGTCCCGGTTCCCATGCCAAGCCCAACCACGATTGCCAGTGCAATGGCCGGAAAAACCAGCAGCTTTCGTACAATGGCGACATAGCCGTTGCGCACGGTGCCGATGAAGCTTTCGAACATCGCAAGCACCCCTTTGGGGGGGCCGGACCGGGGGCGAAGAACCAAGCCGCACAGGGCCGGCGAAAGGGTCAGCGCGTTGATGGACGAGATTACGACAGCGGTCGAGATCGTAATGGCAAATTGGGAATACAGCCGCCCCGAGATACCGGGCATGAACGTGACCGGCACGAACACCGCCAGAAGAACCAGCGTGGTCGCGATGACCGGCCCAGTGATCTGGCCCATGGCTTTGCGGGTCGCTTCAGCAGGGGGTAACCCTTCATCGGCAATGATGCGCTCCACGTTTTCGACGACGACGATGGCGTCATCCACCACGATACCGATGGCCAGCACCAAGGCGAACAGCGAGATGGTGTTCAGCGACATCCCAAACGCCAGCAGGAAGGCAAAAGTACCGATCAGGGATACCGGGATTGCCACCGCCGGAATGATCGTTGCGCGCCAACTTCCAAGGAACACGAACACAACCGAAATAACCAGAATGAAGGTCAGGATCAGGGTCGAGACCACATCGTTCAAAGACGCCTCGACAAAGTCGGTCGTGTTGAAGGGGACATCATATTCGACATCTGTCGGAAAGGCGCGGGACAGCCGCTCCAATTCCGCCTGCACGCGTTCCGAAACCGCCAAAGCGTTTGCACCGGGGGCCTGATAGATGCCGATAACCGTGGCTGGAACCGCCTGAAAATAGCCGGAAGCCGCATAATATTCCGCGCCAAGCTCTACCCGGGCGATGTCTTTGACGCGGACGATGGCACCGGCGTCACCTGTCCGGATGACAATGTCACCGAATTCCTCTGCGGAGGTCAGACGGCCTTTGGATTTAATCGTGTATTGAAACGTCTGCCCTTCGGGAACGGGTGGCGCACCGATCGAACCGGCGGATACTTCGATATTCTGTTCCCGGATCGCATTGATGACATCCCCCGGTGTGATGGACAGCGCCGCCATCTTGTCCGGGTCCATCCAGATCCGCATGGCGTATTCAAGGTTGGTCAGAACATCGGCCTTGCCGACGCCCTGCACGCGGGCCAGCGCATCGCGCAGATTGATCGAGGCATAGTTCGACAGGAACACACTGTCATAGGTCCCATTTGGTGAGGTCAGAGTGACCAGCATCAGCATGTTGGTCGAAGATTTCTGTGTCACCACGCCGGACGAAGTCACTTCGGCTGGCAGCGACGACATGGCCTGCGCCACCCGGTTTTGAACGTTGACCGATGCGATGTCAGGATCGGTGCCGACCTCAAAGGTCACATCCAGCGAATAGGACCCGTTGTCCGATGATCTGGATGTCATGTAGATCATGTCGTCCACACCGTTGACCTGCGCCTCGATCGGCGCGGCAACGGTGTTTTCAACGGTCTCGGCGTTTGCGCCGGTATAGGTGGTCGAGACGTTGACCACGGGCGGGGTGATATCGGGAAACTGCGCGACCGGCAGCACAAGGTATCCGATACCGCCCATAATGGTCAGCACCAGCGAAATGACGAGCGCCAGCTTGGGCCGGCTGATGAACAGGGCTGAGAACATCTGTTACTCTCCCGGTTGTTCAGAGGCGACGACTGCGTCAACAGCGACGCCGGGGCGAACCCGTTGCAGGCCCTCGACAATGACGCTTTCGCCTTCGCGCAGCCCGTCCAGCACGATAATCGCGGTTCCGACCGTGTCACCGGTGGTGATGTAACGCTGTTCAACCATCTGCTTGTCGTTGACCACCAGGACAAACTCACCCCGCTGATCGCGCTGCAAGGCGGCTTGAGGCACCAACACCTGCAAGGTCGGTTCCAGCGCTTCGATCTGCACATTCACAAAGGCGCCATCCAGAATCAGCCGGTCCGCGTTGTCGAACTGGGCGCGAATGGTAATTGCGCCGGTCAATGGGTCGATACGGTTGTCAACGAATACAATTCTGCCGACTTCACCCATCTTGGTGCCGTTGGGCAGGATGACGTGTACATTCGGGCTTTGCGGGCTTTCCGCCAGCGATGCCGAGTTTTCACCATAAGTCTGCAAGACTGAGGTGAAGAGCTTTTCGTTCAACGAGAAATTCACATATATGGGCGTCTCGCTGACGATATTGACCAGAGGAGGGTTGTTTGGGCCTACCACATCTCCGACGCTGGTCGTGATCCTGCCGATACGGCCGTCGAATGGCGCATGTATCTGCGTGTAGCTCAGGTCAAGCTCGGCCTGCTGGATTGCAGCATTGGCCGCCTTCACCTCTGCCTCGGCGACCAGTTCGTTGGCGCGGGCAATGTCGCGTTCTGACTCTGGTGTCGCGTCGCGTTTGTAAAGTTCTTCTTTACGCGCCAGATCGACCTTTGCCAGTTCAAGATTTGCTTCGGCCCGGTTCAGATCGGCCTTTCGGGCCTCAAGCGTCGCCTCGTACAGGTCGGGTTCGATGGTGAACAGCAGATCGCCTTCTTTGACGGTCGCCCCATCCTCGACTTCGCGGCTGTTGAGAAATCCGTTCACCCGCGCCACGATATCGACCTTGTTGATTGCCTCGGCGCGTCCGATGAACGTGGCTTCGTCGGTGATTTCCTCGGTATAGGCCGCCGCTATGGAAACCTTTGGCGGTGCCCCTTCTTCCTGCGCGGTCGCCGGATGCGCCAAACCCAAGGACATCAGCATGAATGCGGCGGCCAAATGCCTGCTGGTCTTGTTGGGTGAAAGGAATGCTGGGGACATGGCGAAAGCCTCGATCGATGCAGAAACAAAAGATACCGACCCAGTCGCCACGGCGACGCGAGTCGGAGGAACCTTGTCTCAGGATGACTTTTTTGTGCCGATATCTCAAGCGTGATGAGTCCCGCGCTGGTCAGGGCGGAGGTCAAAAGTTCAAGCACTTATGCTGGCTTAGGCCCTGACGCGGCCGCGTGGCCCAAACAAAAGGGGCCCGAAATGGGCCCCCCGGGTCTATTGTGCCGGACCGATCAGTCGCGGGTTCCCGCGAACCTGTCCTGCCATTCTTCGCGCTGTTCATCCGTTATCTTGGCGAACAGAACGTCTGGCACGGCAAAGTCGTGGCCGGACGGCAAGGCGTTCAATGCGGTGGCAACATCATCGGGCCAGCTGGTATCCAGAGTGTTCATCGCGCTCAGCATACGGGCCGAGGTTTCGGGGATGAACGGTGCGCTGAGAACGGCGTAAAGCCGGATCAGGTTCAGGCCAAGACGTACCTGCGCGGCGGCCTGCTCGGGGTCTTCCTTGAATGTCGACCACGGAGCTGCGGCCTGTAGATATTCATTTCCTGCGACCCAGATTGCCCGCAGCTCCTGCGCGGATTTGCGAACCTCCATCGCCTCCATATGGCCTTCATAGGCGCGGACACGTTTGGTGAGCTCTTCGATCAAGGCCTGTTCGCGGGGGCCGAACTGTCCACCTTCGGGCACGGTCTCACCAAATTTCGAGCGGCAGAATTTGGTGATGCGGCTGACAAAGTTGCCCAGAACGTCTGCAAGGTCCTTATTCACCGATTGCTGGAAATTCTCCCAGGTAAATTCGCTGTCGCTGCTTTCGGGTGCATGGCTTAGCAGCCACCAGCGCCAGTAATCGGCAGGCAGAATGTCCAGCGCCTGATCCATGAACACGCCACGGCCCTGGCTGGTCGAAAACTGGCCGCCGTCATAATTCAGGTAGTTGAACGACTTGATGTAATCCACCAGCTTCCAGCGCTCGGGTGATCCGGCCTCTTCATTATGCGCGTTGGTGCCTAGGATGGTGGCTGGGAAGGACAGGGTATGGAACGGCACGTTGTCCTTGCCCATGAACTGGACATAGCGCACGTCGTCCGCGCCCTTGTCGGTGCGCCACCAGCGTTCCCAATCCGCATCAGTCCTGCCGTTGGCGTCCGCCCATTCCTTGGCGCAGGCGATGTATTCGATGGGGGCGTCGAACCAGACGTAAAAGACCTTGCCTTCCATCCCCGGCCAATCCTGATCGCCTTTCTTGACCGGTACACCCCAGTCCAGATCGCGGGTAATGCCACGGTCCTGCAAGCCGTCGCCATCATGCAGCCACTTCTTGGCAATCGAAGTGGTCAGGACCGGCCAGTCCGTCTTGCTGTCGATCCACGCATCCAGCTTGTCCTTCATCGCGGATTGACGCAGATACAGGTGCTTGGTCTCGCGCACTTCCAGATCGGTGGATCCGGAAATGGCCGAGCGCGGCACGATCAGGTCGGTCGGATCCAATTGTTTGGTGCAGTTTTCGCACTGGTCGCCGCGTGCGCGATCATAGCCGCAATTGGGGCAGGTGCCTTCGATATAGCGGTCAGGCAGAAAGCGGCCATCGGCGTTGGAATACACCTGTTTCTCGCTGACTTCGCGGATCAGGCCCGCGTCATCCAGCTTGCCCGCAAAATGCTGGGTCAGGCGCTTGTTCTGGTCGCTGGACGAGCGGCCGAAGTGATCGAAGCTGAGACCAAACCGGTTGGCGATATCGGCCTGAATCGCATACATGTCGGCGCAATATTCCGCCACCGGCTTGCCAGCCTTGGCGGCGGCCAGCTCGGCGGGTGTGCCGTGTTCATCCGTGGCGCACAGGAACATGACCTCGTTCCCCTGGCCACGCTGGTAGCGTGCGTACAAATCAGCCGGCAATTGCGAGCCGATCAGATTGCCGAGGTGTTTGATCCCGTTGATGTAGGGGATCGCCGAGGTGATGAGAATCCGAGCCATGATCCGTTTCCGCGTAACTGTCTGCGCGCCCGTCTACATGATGTGATCGCCCAGCAAAAGCCCGGCATTGACTTGCTTGTCGATTTAGATCCCGAAGGGATCGAAAATCGTGCTGCCGCGACGGTCTGGATCGCGTTCCGGAGACGTAAAATGCCACTGAGTAAAATGCCACTGAAGTGAACAGAGGGATCTCAACGCTGCGACTCCGAGTGGCAGCGCCTTCTCCTTGTTCCATACCGAACCGACCGAAAAGGTCGGGGCGATCACAAAAGATATTAAAAAAAACGGGGGCGTTGGGTTGTTCAGTCTTCCCGTGATCGTTTCAGAAGGCGACCAATCGTGAATGAGGTGCGCGGGGCGTAAACATAATTCGTGCGCTCCTCGGGGGTGGGGCGAGACCGCATCCGCGCCAGACCAAACACGATCAGGAAGACATGCCCGAACGCCACGAAGGCAAAAAGGGCACCGGGGCCAAATTGCTGGATCAGGGTCGAGGTTATGTAGGGCGATGCAATTGCCCCCAAGGCAAACCAGAACATCAGGGCAGCCGAGAGTTCCACCCGTTCCTCGGACGTGGCAAAGTCGTTTGCGTGGGCGGAAGAGACCGAGAAGATCGGGAAGGTTGTCAGACCGAAGAACACGGCCGCCGACATGACTCCGATCGTTCCGGTGCCGCTGGCCGCCATGGTGACGCCGCAGCTGAATACCGCGGCAGCTGACAGCCAGATCAGCACCCAGCGCCGGTCATATTTATCAGCCAGCCAGCCGACAGGGTATTGAGCAAGCGCTCCACCCAGTACGAAAGAGGCCAGGAAGAATGCGATCTGATCGACGCCCAGTCCGACCTCTTGCCCGTAAACCGGACCCACCATTCGGAACGAGGCCGAGCTGAGCGCGGCCACGATCACGCCAGCCACGGCCAAGGGTGAGCTGCGCCAAGCCAGCTTGGGTTTCAGACGGGGCGCGTCGGGTGTTTTGGGTTGGCTTGCTTTGGTCAGCGTCAGCGGCAGAAGTGACGCACAGCACAGGATCGCCAGCAGGTTGTACGAGACGTAAGAGGCCGGGGGCAGAACGGCGATAATCAACTGGGCGCACAGGGACGCGCCCATATCCGCGATCCGGTACGTTCCCATTGCACGCCCTCGGGTTTCATTGGTGACCTTTGCGTTCAGCCATGCCTCGATCACCGTGTATGCGCCTGCGACGCAGGTGCCCGAGGCCACACGAAGGGCGGCCCAGATATATGGGTTTTCGGTCAGCGTATGTCCGATGAGACCCATCGCACCCAACGCGGTGCAAACTGCAAATGCGCGCGAATGACCAACATTGCCCATCAGACGTGGCGCCCACCAGCAGCCGATGAAAAACCCCAGAAAGTGCGAAGACCCCAAAAGACCGATCTGCTCGGTCGTGAAATCCAGCGTGATGCCGGAAATGGCATCGAGTGGCCCGACGCCTCCTGTCGAAAGCTGAAGCAGAATGACCGAAAGAAACAGGGCGGCAAATGAAATGATCGTGCGCATGGTGGTCTCAGATTGGCAGGGTCGCCGCACAATGCGCGCATCAATTCGACTTTAGCGAGTCGTTTTTTGCCGTTCGGCGATCAGGTCGCGCGTATGATCTCGGCGCGGATGTTCAGGCCGACAGTGTCGTCAACCAGGTCAGGATAGCCCGAAGCTCCGAAGTCGTGCCGGTTCAAGGCGCCCTTCAGACCAAAGGTCAGACGGCTGAGATCGTTTGCCGCACTTCCCGCCTGCCGGTACAGATTGGCCTCCAATGTGATCGGGCGGGTCACGCCGCGGACCGTCAGATCACCCGTGATCCGAGCGCCATCTGATATTCGCCCTTCCGCGCCCAGTTGTATGTCTGTTGACACAAACCGGATCTTTGGGTGCTGTTTCGCGTCCAAAACGCTGGGGCTGAGCATGGGCATACGGGCAAAGGGCAGCCGTGTTCTGGCTTTGCTGACGTCCAGTGTCACCGTGACCTGGCTGTTCTGCAGCCGACCTGTGTCAATCTGAACATCGGCGGTCCGGATCGGCATCGTCCCTGACTGTGTCACCCCCGCAAGATCAAAGGTGAACCCGACCCGGGTGCCTTCATCCGACAGGATGTATGGCCGCAATGCGGCTTGTGCTGCCCGGGTCAGGGGCAGGGTTGCCAGCCCGGCAAGCAGGCTGCGACGGGTCAGAAGGGTCATGCCATGACGCCTTCCCGTGTGGGGCGGGATCTTCTGAGCAGCATCAGAACGATTGCAATGTTCAGACCGTTCCAAAGGATGCCATTCACGAACGCCAGTTGGTAGCTTCCGGTGAGGTCGTAGATCCATCCTGACATCCAGCCACCGAGTGCCATGCCAAGAATAGTCATCATCATGACGAACCCGACGCGCGCGCCAGCTTCTCGCGGCGGCATGTATTCGCGGACAATCAACGCATAGCTGGGCACGATGCCGCCCTGTGCCAGACCAAAGAGCAGACTGATGGCATAAAGCGACACCATTCCATCGTAGGGCAGGAACAGGAACAGGGCGATACATTGCAGGAGCGAACCGATCAAAAGCGTCAGGACCCCGCCAAGCCGATCTGCCAACAAACCCGAGATGATCCGGCTGACAACACCACCCAATAACATCAGTGACAGCATCTCGGCCCCGACCGCGGGCCCATATCCCAGCCCGACGCAATAGGAGACGATATGAACCTGTGGCATCGACATGGCGACACAACAACCGATCCCGGCCAGGCCCAGAATATATTGCAGCGCGCGCGGTGATACACCGACACTTCGTGCATTGATTTTGGCGGATGCTGCGGCGGTGCTGTGTGCCTCGACCGGAACCCTGCGGCGTAGCAGCAGCGACAGGGGAATGACGACGACAAGCGTCAGCACGGCGAGCGTCAGATAGACCTGTTGCCATCCATCCCGCGCCAGAATTCCGGACAGCATGGTGGGCCAGATGGCGCCGGACAGGTAATTCCCACTGGCGACCAACGCGACGGCAATGCCGCGCCGTTTCATGAACCAATGTGAGATATCTGCGATCAGCGGGCCAAACCCAATCGATGTGCCCAGTCCCAGCAGGAGATGTGCCGCGGATAGCAACATTATGCTTGGTGCCAGCGTTGCCAGCACGTAGCTCAGCGCACTTAAGACGGCTGCTCCGATCAGGGCGCTGGTGACGCCCAGCCGGTCCACTACCTGCCCCAGCCACATGTTGCCCAGGGCAAAACCGATCATTGCCAGAGTGTACGGCATCGAGGCTTCGGCACGACCGGCCCCGAATTCGGTTTCAACTGCGGGCATGACCACGATCACGGCCCACATGCCGACATTCGCCACTGTTGCAATGGCGAGCGTGATCAGAAGGCGAAGCCAGGAATAGCGGCTGTCATGGATCGGATGGCTCATGTCGTGACGCTAGGGCGCGGCCCGGGTTTTGACCAGTCACTTCTTGCGTGATCCGTGTGGCTTTATGCCGATGTGTCTTCGGTTTCGATCCGTTCCAGATGCAACCCGGCACGAGCGGCGGTCATGGTGGCCTGCCATGTGACCGGGGGCAGGGCACGGGCGCGGCGGCGTGTCAGAGCCCAGATCCGAGCCTCATCCCGATGGGTGGCCGCCATGTGCCAGCGCGTTTCAACCCCTTGCGCGCCGCCATCTCCGGGTGTCAGCAGCAAACCAAGCGGAGCCCGCCCCATCGCACCCCCCTGTTCGGCAGCCAGATGCATCCGGCGTATCGGCGTGAGCCCCGGTGCGCCGGGCAGGTCGCCGATTATCAGCGGAATGGCCCCGCTGCGCAGCGCCTCCTCCAGGCACCACAGCAGATCTTCGGCACGGGTGGGATGAACAAATATGAACCGGGCCGGATCGGCAAAGGCCATCATCCCATCGGGGTTCAGCTGGCCGGGTTCCCAGGCGGGGGAAATCCACAAGACCGGCCCCTGCGTCTGACTGGCCAGCCACATGGCAAAGCTGCACCGGGCGGGGCCGCATGCCTCGTGCACGCGGCCCAGTTCCAGGGTGATCTGCGGATGGAGCTTTACCCCCGGTGCCTGACGCGCAGTTTTGTGGTCAAGAAGCTGAGTGGACATGCCGGAACACTAGCATGTTCTATTTTTGTTCTCAAGCTGCCCGGGCCGTCAACGAGACAAGATCAACTTGCCATTTGCAAATTGGACGCTCGAAAAACGATGCAGATATTCCATCCCCAGAAGCGACTTGTCCAGCTCGCCCTCATTGACCCAGGCCGATACGTTCTGGTCGGTAATGGGCCCTGCGGTCAGGGTGTCAAGCCGCACCGGCGCCGTGCGCACCTCGCCGTTGGCGGTCAGGGCGCGGCCGAAATAGTTCAGTTGATCGGGATCGATGCCTACACGTTCTGCGTCCCGGGCACTGAGAACGATCTGGCTGGCGCCGGTGTCGACAAGAAAGTTGATCGGTTCACCATTCACCAAAACCGGAAGGTAATAGTGACCATCATAGGCACGAGGCACCTCGATCGCGTTGCCGGTGACGGTCATCTGCGGGGCAGGGCCAACCGAAGACCGTATGTCTTCCCACAAGCCGATGACGGCTATCACGCCAATAAAGATGAACACCCAGGCCATCATCTGCTGCAGGGTCTTGTTCAGCGATTGCCGGTTCTGAGAGATGAACCAGGCCACCACCGCTGCGCCGAGCAAGCTCAGATACGCCAAACGTGCAATGCTGTCGCCATCCATACCGTTATCCCAACAAGACTATCTGAGTGATACATGGGAATTCAGGACGCAAATCCAAAGGCCTTGAGGCCATCCAAGATGAACTGAACCGACAAAGCTGCCAGCAACATGCCCAGCAGGCGGGTCAGCACGTTCAGCCCGGTCTTGCCCAGAATACGGGCCACAGCGCCGGATGTCAGATACATCACGAACACCATCGCCAGCACGACCAGCATCACACCGATGACGATGGCCAACCCCTGTATACCGGGCTGCTGACCCGCAAGCAGGATCATCGTTGCAATCGATCCGGGGCCTGCAATCAGCGGGATGCCCAGCGGAAAGACCGATGGATCCGGGTGCTCTTCTTCCTCGGCGCTGGTTTCACGCCGTTTTGTTCGGCGTTCAAACAGCATGTCGAGCGCTGTCAGGAACAGCAGGACGCCACCTGCGACCCGGAATGCCTCCATCGAGATACCGACAAACCCCAGCAGGGCTTCGCCAAAGGCGGCAAACATGGCCAGAATGACGCCCGCCGTCAGACACGCGCGGATTGCGATCGAGCGGCGCGTGTTCCAATCCATGCCCTGGGTCAGTGCCACAAAGATCGGTGTTTGCGCAGGCGGGTCGAGCACCACGAATAGCGTCGTGAACGCAGTAATCAGGAATGCGCTGTCTATCACTGTTTGCTGCTCCGTTGCAGGTCTTGTAGGACCCGCAAGGCGTCTTGCGACTGCGCTGCGGGGACATAGATGTGGTCGTGGTGATATCCCGCGACCATGTTTGCAGGTATTCCCTGCCGCGCCAAAGCACCAGATACGGCAGCGGTAAGGCCCACGCCCTCCAGAGAGGAATGAACCTGCAATGTGATGCAGTGCATGGCGACCGTGTCTTGTGGCGCGCTGTCAATCGGGACGATCAGGGACAACCCCTCCGCCTCGACGCAGCTTGCACGTGTTCCGTCAGGCCAGGGTTTGTTGTCAGGCCAGACGACAAAGGCAAATTCACCGGGCTGCAAGTCGGGCTGCATACCTGCGATCATGGCGTCGGTGTCCGTGATGGGCGTGCTCATGCGGTTTCTGCCTGTTCAAGCCGTTCGGCGGCCGCGACCCACAATGCCTCGGCTTTTTGCATGGCCTCGGTGACTTCGGTGAACTTGCGGTTCCAGGTTTCCAGATCGTTGATCCTTTCGTCCTCGTACAGCGCCGGATCGGCCAGTTTGGTCGAAAGCCTGTCGTGCATTTCCGTCAGCTTTTCGATTCGGTCCTCGCATTTGCGCAGATCTGCACGCAAGGCCAGTATCGTCTCGCGTGGGGGGCGTTTCGATTTGACCGCGCGGGGCTTTTCCCTGACAGGTCTGTCGCGCGCCAGCAGCAGGGACCGATAGGCTTCAAGGTCGCCGTCGAAAGGTTTGACGGTACCGTCCGAAACCAGCCAGAGACGATCCGCGACAAGGCTCAGCAGGTGCATGTCGTGACTGACCAGAACCACCGCGCCGGAATAGGCCGTCAGCGCCTCGACCAGCGCCTCGCGGCTTTCGATGTCAAGGTGGTTGGTCGGCTCATCAAGGATCAGCATATGGGGCGCGTCGATCGTGGCGAGCAGCAGTGAAAGCCGCGCTTTCTGTCCGCCCGACAGGCGCCCGACCTCGGTTTCCGCCTGATCCGCATTCAACCCGAACCCGGCCAGACGCGAGCGCCACTTGCCCGGCACTTCGTCGGGGCGCAGACGGCGCAGGTGGTCCAGCGGCGTTTCGTCCACGTAAAGCTCATCCACCTGATGCTGTGCGAAATACCCGATGCGCAGCTTGTTGCTGCGGGTCATCTTGCCCGCCATGAGGGGCAGCCGGTCCGACAGCAGCTTGGACAAGGTCGACTTGCCCTGTCCGTTCTTGCCCAACAGCGCGATACGGTCATCCTGATCGATACGCAGGTTCAGGCGGCGCAGCACTTCGGTTTCGCCATAGCCGGTGACGCCGCCTTCGATCTGGATGATCGGCGGCGACAGTTCCTCGGGTTCCGGAAAGCTGAAGGCGCGCAGGGCGGCCTCTTGCGGGGTCGAGACCAGTTGGATGCGTTCGATCATCTTCAGGCGCGACTGGGCCTGAACGGCCTTCGACGCCTTATAACGGAACCGATCCACAAAGCTTTGCAGATGTGCGATGCGGGCCTTGGCCTTGGCGTTTTCCGATTCCGCCTGTGCCAGCCGTTCCGCACGGCGTTCCGCGAACTTGTCGTAGGGCACCGCGTAATAGGTCAGCTTGCGGTCTTCCAGATGCAGGATCGACCCCACGGCGCGGTTCAGAAGGCCGCGGTCGTGGCTGATGATGATCACAGTGTGCGGATATTTCGCCAGATAGCTTTCCAGCCACAGCGCGCCTTCGAGGTCCAGATAGTTGGTCGGTTCGTCCAGCAGCAGCAGATCGGGCTGAGAAAACAGCACCGCCGCCAGCGCAACGCGCATCCGCCAGCCGCCCGAGAAATCTGAACAGGGGCGCTGCTGGTCTTCGTCGTCAAAGCCCAACCCCTTGAGGATCGAAGCGGCGCGGGCCTCGGCGGACCAGGCGTCGATATCGGCCAGACGTGTCTGAATCTCGGCAATGCGTATCGGGTCTTCGGCGCTTTCGGCCTCGGCCATCAACGCACTGCGTTCGGTATCGGCGGCCAGAACTGTATTGATCAGCGAGACGTCGGAGGAGGGCACCTCTTGCGCCACGCCACCGATCCGAGCGCGTTTCGGGACCGAGATATTTCCCGATTCCAAAGCCAACTCGCCCCGGATCAGGCGGAACAGCGTGGTCTTTCCGGTTCCGTTCCGACCGACAAGGCCAACCTTGTGACCATCGGGAATTGTCGCGGTTGCGCCGTCAAACAACGGGCGGCCTTCAACGGCATAGGTGATGTCTTCGATCCGTAACATGGGGCGCTCTTAGCAGAGCTGTGTTGCCACCGCCAGCGGCTCGGCATGTTCAAGCTTTCAGCAATGTGATAGCGCTGTGTCGTTTGCTATTCAGAACGGTTTTCACATGCGCGCGGCCCGGACACCTCCGCACTTGGTCACTCTGATCTTTGCCACGGCACTGTCGGTTTTATCATTGAACATGTTCCTGCCGTCTTTGGCCCACATGAGTACGGATTTCGGTGTGGATTATGGCTTGGTTAACCTGGCGGTTGCCGGGTATCTGGCGGTCTCAGCCGTGTTGCAACTGATCATGGGTCCGCTTTCCGATCGTTACGGACGCAGACCGATACTTTTGATGTGCATCACCATCTTCGTCATCGCCTCAATCGGATGCTCTCTGGCCGAGGCCATTTGGACCTTTCTGGGCTTTCGTCTTTTGCAGGCCGCGGTGGTGGCTGGGTCGGTTCTTTCCAGCGCATCGATCAGAGATCAGTATCCGCCGAACGAGGCTGCAAGCAAACTGGGGTATGTGGCGATGGCCATGGCTTTGGCGCCAATGCTTGGCCCGATGCTGGGTGGGACACTCGACATGCTTTTTGGCTGGCGCTCGGGGTTTGTTCTTTACACTGTGCTGGGGGCAGGGCTGCTGGTTTTGCTTTGGTTCGACATGGGCGAGACCAATACAAACCGCTCTTCAACCTTTACAGCCCAAATGCGCGAGTATCCGGATCTTTTTCGCGCCCGTCGATTCTGGGGTTATGCCTTATGCGCTTCGTTTTCGATTGGTGGGTTCTACAGCTTCATCACCGGTGCGCCATTGGTCGCCGCCGCGTGGTTTGATCTGAGCCCTGCCATGTTGGGACTTGGGATTGGTATCATAACAGGCGGGTTCATGGTCGGTAACTTCGTTACTGGTCGGATCGCGGCACGGACACGTCTGACCACAATGATCCTGATCGGCCGCGTTGTGGCTTCGACCGGGCCATTCTGCGGATTGCTTCTGTTCATCGCCGGGCTGGGGTCAGTCTGGGTATTCTTCGGTTCGGCCATCTGCGTTGGGTTCGGCAATGGACTGACCAATGCAAACGCTTCGGCAGGGGTCATGTCCGTGCGACCCAAACTGGCAGGCAGCGCGGCAGGGTTGTTCGGGGCGATGGTGGTCGGGCTAGGCGCGATCCTGACCTCGATGACGGGTGCGTTTGTCAGCCCTGAAAACGGGCCGTTTCTGGTTCTGGGCATGATGTGGGCCAGCAGCTTTGCAGGTCTGCTTGCAGTGCTTTACGTTCGGCGTCTGGACCGGACAGACCCTTTGCCGGATACATTCTGAGCGCCAAAGCGGCAGGCAAACCATCATAACACTTTTCATGAGCGAAAGACCGTGATACGCGGCGCGCGATGGATTTCGGCGCGGACCCGCGCCACATTGTAAGGAGAGGCCGACATGGCACTGGAACGTACATTCTCGATCATCAAACCCGACGCAACGCGCCGCAATCTGACTGGAAAGATCAACGCCAAGTTCGAAGAAGCCGGGCTGCGTATCGTTGCGCAGAAGCGCATCCACATGACCAAGGAACAAGCCGGCAAGTTCTACGAAGTGCACGCCGAGCGCCCGTTCTATGACGAACTGTGCGAATTCATGTCTTCGGCTCCGGTCGTTGTTCAGGTTCTGGAAGGCGAAGGTGCCATTGCGAAGAACCGTGAAGTTATGGGTGCAACCAACCCGGCGGACGCAGCACCGGGCACCATCCGCGCCGAGTTCGCTGAATCGGTTGGCGAAAATTCGGTTCACGGTTCCGACGCTCCGGAAACCGCGGCTGTTGAGATCGCATATTTCTTCTCGGGCATCGAACTGGTCGGCTAAGCCGGTTTTTTGCCGAAAGATCGGGCCGCTCCGCCAGGAGCGGCCTTTTTTATTCAGACCTGCTTTAGATCTTTGGTTGCAACGCGGACCCCGATGGCATCCAGATCGGCAACCATCTGGTTTTCCGGCGCGGCGCTGTTGCCGGCCTTGATCGCGTCGAAACGCTGTCGCAGCTTCTTCTTCTCTTCACCCTTGCAATCATTCCAAGGGCGTCCCTGAAGCCCCATCACCAAAACATAGTAGCCGATGAAATGTGCTTTGGTGCCAGCCCGCAAAAGCCGGGCATAGGCTTCATCCGGTCCCATCTGTCGCAGTTCTTCAGCCGAGTGGATGCCGGCGCGCGCGCAGGCCTGCTCGAAAGCCGGTCCAAGGTTGCGGATCGAAGAAACTGGATCGCTCATTAGCCTGTCTTAATTGCACCTCTGGGGTCTGTCACCCATGTTTGCGCGTTGGCGCAACATAATGTCTTGCTGTGTTCTGGTGTTTCCGCTCTCATGAAGTCATGCTGCCTCGGCGGTCCGGGTTTCAAAAGCCAACAGATACCAAACGCGGGTCGGTCCAGGGCCAGACAAACTGCTGACCAAGGTAAAAGCCGAATACGCTGAACGTGATGAAAGATCAGAACCGTCGAAGAAGGAACCAGCGTGCAGAAGATCGTTGAGGCAAATGTCAATGAATACCTGAAAACGCCCCGGATTGGTGGATCATGACCGATCCTTCAAGTGTTCAGTGCATTCTGTCCCAATCCATTGACCAAGCGCATGTTGAAAAGCTCATTCCCGGGTTCACGATCAGGATCGACCCACCAGCGGCATCGAGATCTTTCGCGCTTTTGGATTGCCACGATCAATCGTTGCGGAATTCAGGTCGTGTTCTGGTTGAGGTCGCAGAAACACTGTGGCTTTTCCAGAATGGCCGTGCGCCGCTGTTTCAACGCTGCAAGGGGCAGGGGCGGTTTGTTCAAGACCTGCCGCAGGGTCCGGTGACAGCCGCTTTGAAGGGTTTCCCCAAACTGCGTGCGCTGATGCAGATCGGAACCGGAGAGATTCAGACGAAACCCCTCGCCGTATTGGATGAGCTGGAGAAAACGCTGGTCAGGGGAACGGCTTGGTGCCTGTCTTCGCAGACGGGTCAGGCAGCAATCGTTCAGCTTCAGCGGCTGCGGGGGTATGAGAAAGAATTTCAAAAGGTGAACACCGCGATTTCCGCCTTGTCCGGGGGCGGGTCGGGTGTCGAAGCGCTTTGTGCCGGACTTTTCCCTGGCATGGTCGCCTATCGGGCCAAGCCAGAAATCAAGTTGGGGGAAGCTGAGCCGTCTATTCAGGTCGCGGCAGATATTATTCAAACATATCTGCAAGTTGCCCGGCAAAACGAATATGGGGTGTTAGCCGATATCGACACAGAGTTTCTGCATGATTACCGGGTGTCATTGCGAAAGGTCCGCTCCGTGATCAGCCTGTTCAAAGGCGTTTTTTCAGACACGAAGACAGTGCAATTGAAACGTGTCTTTTCCGATCTCATGGCCGCCACCGGGCGTATGCGTGATCTGGATGTCTATCTTCTGGAAAAAGATAAATACTTCAGTCTTGTACCGCCCCGTCTTCACGCGGGCCTTCAAGAGATGTTCGACCTTTTCGAGAAGGAGCGTGCCAAGGAACTGTCACGCTTGTCCCGCCGGTTGCGCAGTGACGAATACAACGCCTGTATGTCCGATCTGACGGCGATGTTCAACGGAACAGACCGCCTGACGCCCGGATCAAACGCGAAACGGGCAGCACATGAATACGCGTGCGCATTGATCTGGAAACGGTATCGCAAGGTCTGCAAAATCGCACGCGGTGTCACTGACGAAACTCGGGACGAAACCGTGCATGACCTTCGTATCGATTGCAAGAAACTGCGCTATCTGATGGAGATTTTTGGGCCTCTGTTCGATGAAAAGAGCTTCAAGACAATCATCAAACCGTTGAAAAAGCTACAGGACAATCTGGGCGTGTTCAACGACTGTGCTGTTCAGCAAAAGTCCTTGACGGCTTTTGTCGCGCAGCACAGCGACACGCGGGGCCGTGTGGATGCGCGGATGGGCCTGGCCGTGGGGGGATTGATTGCCGTTCTGGATCAGCGCCAAAAGGCCGAGCGGAGCCGCGTAATTGCCAGCTTTCAGAAGTTTGACGGACCAGATAGCCGGCGCCTGTTTCGGAACTTGTTTCACCGAAAAAAGGAGTGAGGAATGAAGATCATTGCCTGTTACAGCAACAAGGGCGGTGTCGGCAAAACCGCTACTTCGGTGAATCTGGCTTATTCCTATGCGCAGGCGGGGCAACAGGTGCTGTTGTGCGATCTCGACCCCCAGGGCGCTTCAGGGTTCTACTTTCGTGTGAAGCCATCAAAAAAGCTGAAGGATGCGCGGTTTTTCGAGGATGTGGAGCGGTTTATCAAGGCGATCCGGGCCAGCGATTTCGAAGGGCTGGACGTTCTGCCGGCGAACCTGACCTTCCGCGACTTCGACGTGTTCCTGTCGCGGATGCGATACAAACGCTCGCGGCTGAAAAAAGCTTTGATGGCCGCGGGCAGCGACTATGACGTGATCGTTCTGGATTGCCCGCCCAACTTTTCGACTTTGTCTGAAAATGTCTTCAAGGCTGCCGATGAAATCGTTGTGCCGGTCATGCCGACAACCCTGTCCGAGCGGAGTTTCGATCAGTTGGTGAGCTTTTTTGAACAACACAAGCTGCGCAAGAAAAAGCTGCGCGCCTTTTTTTCGATGGTGCAACACCGGAAGGTTTTGCATCAGGAAACCATGAAGGCGATGCGCAAGCTGTATCCGAAACGCTTTTTGCGGACGGTGGTTCCTTTCGCTGCGGATATTGAAAAGATGGGTCAGAATCGTGCCCCGGTCTGTACTTATGCCGGGCGCAGTGCGGCCTGTGCGTCTTACAGGGCGCTGTTTGAAGAGCTGGAAAACGGAGTGATTTCGAACCAATGAGCAAGGAAATCGAGCGCAAGTTTCTGGTTTCAAGCCTGCCGGACCTGAGCAAAGCGAAAAAGGCCGTCGTAAGACAGGGTTATCTGACGGCCCCCGACGATTCCACCGAGCTGCGGCTGAGGCAAAAGAACGATGCGTATTTCCTGACCTTGAAAGGGGTTGGTGGCCTGGTCCGGTTAGAGCGAGAGGCTGAGATAACTGCGGATCAGTTCGAAACCTTCTGGCCGGAAACAGAAGGGCGCAGGGTGGAAAAAGAGCGCTACACCGGCCATTTGCCGGATGGCTTGCTGTTCGAGCTGGACGTCTTTTCAGGTGATCTGGCGCCGCTACGCTTGGTCGAGGTAGAGTTCACTTCGGAGGAGCAGGCCAAAGCATACGTGCCACCGGATTGGTTCGGTGCGGATGTCACCGCCGACACGCGATACAAGAACAAGACCATGGCGATATACGGTGTTCCGGATTAACGCAGTTGTGCCAGATTGATCGTGGTTTCCAGCCCGGGGTCGCAGTTCCGGGCGGCAAATTTTCCGCCGTGCATATGTGAGATTGCGGCCACCAGAGCCAGGCCCAAACCCGCATTCCGTTCCGTCCGCGCGGGGTCAAGTGTCACGAAGGGAAGCTGAAGGCGATCCAGTTCTTTAGGCGGTACGCCGGGGCCACGATCCCTGACGCTCAGTTGGGTGAAACCGTCGCGAGTACCGATCGAAATCGTGATTGCAGTATGTTCCGGCGCGTAACGCATTGCGTTTTCCAACAGATTGGAAAGAGCTTGCGACAGAAGGGGCCGGTGCCCTTGAATGGCAGGGGCGGAACCTTTGACTTCAAGCTGCACGCCTTGATCGGCGGCCACCGGGTCATAAAGCTCGACAACATCACCAACAAGTTGCTGCAAATCGATGGTTTCGAATTGCTCGCGCCCCAGGCCGGCCTCGGCCCGAGAGATTTCAGTGAGCTGCCCCAGAACCCGCAGGACGTGATCGATTTCACCCGTCGCCCGCGCAATGTCGATCTCGCGATCCAAGTCGCTTTTGTCGGGTTCAGAGAGGGCCTCGACCCTTTGCCGCAGACGAGACAAAGGTGAGCGGAGATCATGAGCAATTGAATTAGATGTGGTCCGAAGGTTGCTTATCAACTCCTCGATCCGGTCAAGCATGTTGTTCAATGTGCCTGAAACCTGATCGAATTCGTCTCCGGTTCCGCGCAGCGGCATCCGTTTTGAAAGGTCGCCTGAAACGATATTCTCGGCCGTACTGGCGATATCCGAAAGGCGTGAAAACACCAAACGCGTGAACAACCAGCCGGTGATGACACTCAAAAACAAAGCTATCCCAAGCGCCAGCGCAACCGAGCGAAACAGTACCCTGTCGAATTGCTGGCGCGACGCTGCATCCCGCCCGACCAGCAGGCGCTCGCCGCCCGGCAGGCGGATGGATGCGGCTGAAACGGGCACAAGCTGATCGTTGTCGGCCCGGCGCAATTCCAAGTCCACCCAACCGCTTCCGGCAGCAATGTTCACCGGCCAGGTCTTGAGATTGCCGACAAGTTTGACCCCCAACCTGTCTGTCAAAAGGTAAAGCGCATCCCGCTCGGCGGCACTTGGCAAACGGCGCTCAATTGCAGTGATCAAACCTATCAGCCCACGCCTTTCGTATTCATCCGCAAGCCCCGTCAACTCGGCTGACACGACCGAGCGGGTTTCGGCCTCGATACTTCGGTTGGCGGTCACATAGACGATGGCGAGCACTGACGCCGTCAGAATCGTGCTCAGAAACATGCTGGTCGCGACCAACCTTGTGCGGGAATTGTTCAGGGAAAGCCGAAGGTTATCCATCGGACATCATGTAACCCGCTCCGCGGACGGTTTCAATCAACGGCGCGTCACCGCCTTCGTCCAACTGGCGTCGCAACTTCGAAATATGCACGTCCACGACGTTGGTGTTCGGGTCAAAATGATAATCCCAAACCCCTTCAAGCAACATGGTGCGCGACACCACACGGTTTTTGCGGCGCAGGAAAAATTCGAGAATCTGAAACTCACGCGGTGTCAGAGTGATCTCGTGCCCGTCGCGTGTGACTTTGCGAGTCAACAAGTCCATCTGAAGGTCTTTGCAAGTCAATGTCGGCGTCTCTTCGGATTCCTGAGGGCGACGCAAAAGGGCTTCGATTCTGGCGTGCAACTCCTGAAACGAAAAAGGCTTGACCAGGTAGTCGTCAGCGCCCGAGCGCAGTCCTTTGACCCTTTCGTCCACAGCGCTCATCGCCGTCAGCATCAAAACCGGGGTTTTCAAACCGGCGGCCCGCATTGACTTGATCAGCGACAGCCCATCCAGACCGGGCAGCATCCTGTCAAGAACAATGGCGTCAAACCCACCGTCCGTGGCATGGTACAACCCCTCACGACCGTCAGCGGCGGTTTCGACCACATACCCCTCTTCGCCAAAACCTTTGGCGATGAAGTCCCTGGTGTCAGCATCATCTTCGACGATCAACAGACGGCGGCTCATGGTCGGGATCCTTTCTTTTGATATTTAAACACAAATTTTAACTAAAGCATATGGTTAGAAGAAGTTCTTGCCGGGTGCTGGGCCGGCACCCGGCAAGCCCGGTGGATAGTGGACAACTCTGATCCGCCGGGTGAGGCGTGCGCCGAAAATCCCCATCAAGCGGCGCACGCATGTTCAAGGTCAGGCCAGTTCGACCGCGACAAAAATCTGGCTGCCGCCACGGTTGATCAGCACCAGCGCAGGATCGGTTTTCTCACTGTCCAGCGCAGATTTCAGCGCGTCCGGAGTGACAGTGTCCTGATTGCCGAGCTTGACGATCACATCGCCGCGTTGCAAGCCGGCCTTTGCCGCTGGGCTGTCGGGCTTCAGGTCGGTGACGACGACGCCCTGGACGGTTTCAGCAACACCGGTTTCTGCCCGAACCGCTTCGGTCAGGGGGGCCACGGTCACACCCAGTGTTGTTCCCGCAATTTCCGCCTCGACCGGCTTGTCGGCCTCGGCCGATGCGGCCTGATGCTGGCCAACCGTCAAGGTCACCGTTTCCATCTTGCCGTCACGCAAAACGGTCAGAGTGCTGTCGGTGCCGACCTTGGTCGTACCCACAAGGATGGGAAGGTCACCGCTGGATTCCACGGCATCGTCGTTGAAGGTCAGGATAACGTCTCCCTGCTTCAGGGCGCCGTCTGCCGGGCTGCCCGCAACCACGTCAGACACCAGCGCGCCCGAGGAAGCCTCGATTCCCAACGCTGCCGCAAGTTGTGGGCTTACGTTCTGGATCGACACGCCCAGCCAACCGCGGCTCACCTGTCCGTCATCCCGCAGATCGGCCGCGATGTGTTCAACGATGTTCGACGTGACGGCAAATCCAAGCCCCACCGAACCACCGCTGGGCGAATAGATGGCCGAGTTCACACCGACCACTTCGCCATCCATGTTGAACAGGGGGCCGCCCGAGTTGCCCTTGTTGATCGCTGCATCCGTCTGGATGAACTCGGCATAAGGGCCTTCCGAGATGTTGCGGCCTTTTGCCGAAACGATGCCCGTGGTCACGGTCGAGCTGAGGCCGAAGGGGTTGCCGATGGCGACCACGTCTTCACCTACGCGGATTTCATCACTGTCGCCAAGCTCTACGGCTTGCAGGTCAGTTCCCGCGTCGATTTTCAGAACCGCGATATCCGTCAGCGGGTCCGTTCCGACCACTTCGGCGTCGAAGGTACGGTCATCGCTGAGCCTTACGGTCACGGTCGAGGCATTGTCGACGACATGGTGATTGGTGACAATGTATCCGGCTTCGTCCAGAACAAATCCCGAACCCAGGCCCTGAGACGGGCCGCGTTGCGGCATGTTGAACCCTTCGGGGCCGCCGAAGCGTTTGAAGAATTCACCAAACGGGTGTCCTTCGAAGTCAAAGTTCTGCCCCTGGGCTGGGGTCGGCACTGCGTCTTGTTCAGCGATGATGGTTACGACCGACGGTGAAACGGTCTCAACCAGGTCAGCCAATGCCTCGTCCGCCATGGAAGGGATAGCCGTCGTTGCCAGTAGGGCCGCGCCGAGCGCACTGACACCGACCCAGTTGGAAGTGCGGGGAAGTAAAAGCGAGGATTTGCGGATGCTCATTTGTGTCTCCTGATTATCGTCGCGCAGTTGCGGCTGCGCGTTGAGACAACAGATGCATGCTCAGAATTGGCGTTTCCTGACTGATCAATTAATAAATCTTAATTTTGCCACAAAGTCGGTGTTGGCTTGCGGTCGACTTCAATCGGGATTCGCGGAAATTCACCGACCAAGACCGCAGCGAATCGGAGGATTGTTGCTAAAAATTGCGTCAAACTTTCAAAAACATTGAATTTGTTTTGTTTTGTTGACAATCATCCTTCCAAATGATGGGGAAAAGAACTGCTCTTCCAATGGTTGTGGGTGGGTTTGGTTGAGACATGGCTTGACACAATAAAATTGTTGATGATTACGGATATTGGCTAATAAGTTTGCGCTTAATCACGAATCGCTACCTCTTGTGAAAACAGTCTATCGCCTTTAAGTTGATTTCTGGTTGTCGCGATGTTGCGTAAAAGCCATTTGAACAAGACCCAAATTAACCCTTCCTTCCAATTTTACGTTGTTTCGAACGATCGGATAAGTGAGGATGAAGGTGCCCAAGTGAGGGGAGCCAAAAGCGCTAGGGGGCGCTGGCGGCTAACTCGATCACCAAAAGTGATAACGGCGTGTTAACGAGGGGGTCTTGTTTAGGTTTGGCTGTTTGAGAGCCGGGGTGTTTCTGAAAGCACACTGGCCGCGCTTTGGAGATTGAGCAAAGTGGTAGTCCTGTTTTGGGCACCGGCCCGGTCGATAAGACCGGGCCGTGTTTGTTCAGGGGGCATGTTTTTTGCTCCAGGCCTTCCAGTCACCCGGGGTATCCAGATCCAACAGTGCGTTTCGGCCGGGCAGGGGATGCAGATGAACACTGTTTTGATGCTTTCGCACGATCTTCTGGGCACCGTCGTCCCCCTGCAATTGTGACAGTTGATCAAAAAGGGATCTGTCAAACACCACCGGATGACCGGGCTTTCCTTCCTCGGTCGTCCCACGCCAGATCAGGTTGTCGGGATGGGTTTCTCGCGCTTTCAGGATTGCTGCCAGGTCAGCTTCTGTCAGATCGGGCAGATCAGCCAGAAAAACCATCGCGGCGGGTGCATCAGGTGGCAGGTTTTGGATCGCGGCGCGCAAACTGGCGTTCATGCCTTCTGCCGCATCCCGGACCGGAACGATCTGAACATCCATGCCATCAAGCGCGCCATATCTTGGATTTGGTTCAGGGGGCAGGGCGACGATCACAGGTCCCACGGCGCAGGCCACGCTTGCAGAGCGGGCGATCAACGGGATGCCGTTGATCGGCTGCATCAATTTGTCGATGCCGCCCATGCGGCTGGATTGGCCAGCCGCCAGAAGGATAATGGGTATTTCAGTCATTTCAGCACAATGCCGTCAGCCCGAGCCCGAGTCATCCCCTCATTCGGGCGCCATCTGCGTCAAACAAGGGTGTCGAGATGACCTTTGCCTTGCGCATCTGGCCCAGTATTTCGATCTTCGTTGCAAGCCCATCTGCTGCGCGTTCGGTTGGCAGAAAACCGATGGCGACGGACTTGCGGGCATAATGCGAATAACCGCCCGAGGTGCAAAAGCCCACAACCTTGCCGTCCAGCCAGATCGGTTCATAGGCGTTCACGTCAGCATCGACTGCATCGACTTCGAAGGCCACCAGCCTGCGCGCGGGGCCGTTGGCACGTTCCGCCTCGGCGGCGGCGCGGCCGATGAAATCGGCGTCCTTGCCAAAGGCGATGAAGCGATCCAGCCCGGTTTCGGCGGGGGTATAGTCGGGTGAGAATTCGCGCATCCACGAGCCGAAGAACTTGTCCAGCCGCAGGCTCATCATCGCGCGCATGCCGAAGGGGGTGATGCCGTGCGGTTGGCCGGCCTGCCAAAGCGTCCACCACAGCTGCCGCTGCGCCATCGGATCGCAGTAGATCTCGAACCCCAGGTCGCCGGAATAGCTGACCCGCTGCACGATGCAGTCGGTCATGCCGACGACCATGCGGCGCACGTCCATGAAGCGCATGTCGCTGATATCGGCGCGGGTGCAGGCAGCCAGAACCTCGCGGGCATTGGGGCCTGCAATCTGGAACCCGTTGCGTTTGTCGCTGATATTCTCGATGGTTATGCCGTCTTCCTGATGCTGCCGGAACCAGCGCATGTGGAAATTCTGCGCACCATATGAGGCGGTGAGCTGGAATTCCTCCTCGCCCAGGCACGACACGGTGAAATCCCCGATCAGCTTGCCCTTGGGCGACAGCATCGGCGTCAGCGACAGGCGGCCCGGCTTGGGGATGCGCCCGGTCATGATCCGATCCAGCCAGTCGCGGGCGCGGGGGCCTGTCACAAGGTATTTGCCGAAATTGTGCACCTCGTTGATGCCGACGCCCTCGCGCACGGCGCGCACCTCGCGGCCCGTTGCCGCGAAGGCGTCCGAGCGGCGGAAGGAGGGGGTTTCATAGGTCGGCTCGTCCTCCTGCGCGAAATAGTTCGGCACCTCGAGCCCGTATTGCTGGCCCCAGACCGCGCCCAGATCGCTGAAGATGTCATACATCGGCGTGGTGCGGTTGGGCCGCGCGGCGGGCAGTTCTTCGTTCGGGTAGGCGACAGAGAAGCGTTTCTGATAGTTCTCGATCACCTTGGGGCGGGTGTAGCCGGGGGTGATCCAGTCGCCGAAGCGGGCGACGTCCATGGCAAAGACGTCGCGCTCGGGCTCGCCCTCGATCATCCATTGCGCCAGCGTCAGGCCGACGCCGCCGCCCTGGCTGAAGCCGGCCATCACGCCGCAGGCCGACCAGTAGTTGCGCACGCCGGGCACTGGTCCGACCAGCGGATTGCCGTCGGGGGCAAAGGTGAAGGGGCCGTGGATTACCGATTTCACCCCGGCCTCGGCCAGAACCGGGAAGCGGCGATAGGCGAACTCGATCGAGTCGGTGATCTTGTCGAAATCATCAGGCAGCAGCTCGTGCCCGAACTCCCACGGTGTGCCGTCCACGGCCCAGGGCTTGCAGGGCTGTTCGTAGAACCCGATGCACAGGCCGCGCCCTTCTTGCCGCAAATAACTTTCACCGGCCGGGTCCATGACGTGCGGATGTTCGCCGCCCGCGTCGATGATCGCCTCGATCTGAGGGATGTTGTCGGTGACGAGGTATTGATGCTCCATCGGGTGCAGCGGGAAGTAGATGCCCGCCATCGCGCCCACCTCGCGCGCCCAGAGGCCGCCGGCGTTGACGATATGCTCGGCATGGATGGTGCCCTTGTCGGTGACCACGTCCCATGTACCGTCGGGGTGCTGGTTGGTCTCGCGCACCATGCAGTGGGTCTCGATCGTGGCGCCGCCCATGCGCGCGGCCTTGGCATAGGCATGGGTCGTGCCCGAGGGGTCGAGGTGCCCGTCCAGAGGGTCATAAAGCGCACCGATGATGCCGTCGGTGTTGGCGATGGGGGCGATCTTCTTGATCTCGTCGGGGCCGACGATCTCGGTTTCCAGCCCCATGAAGCGGTGCTTGGCGCGTTCGGCCAGCAGCATGTCGAACCGGTCCTGATTGTCGGCCAGCGTGATGCCGCCTACATGGTGCAGCCCGCAGGACATGCCGGTGATCTCTTCCAGCTCTTTATACAGCCGGATGGTATAGCCCTGCAGCGCGGCCATGTTGGTGTCGCCGTTGAGCGTATGAAACCCGCCCGCCGCGTGCCATGTCGATCCGCTGGTCAGTTCCGACCTCTCCAGCAGCATCACGTCGGACCAGCCCAGCTTGGTCAGGTGATAGAGCACCGAGCATCCGACGACGCCGCCCCCGATGACGGCAACCTGACAGGTGGTTTTCACAGTGTTCCTCCCCATGACTTTGGAAAAAACTGTAGAGCCGATGGGGATATTACTCGTCTGTTAGCGACAACAAGTGTCGCATGTCATCTATTGCACCAGCTTTGGATTTGCACAGCCTTCTCGCGCAGCCAATGTCGTCAAATCCTGTAGCCGAGGGCAAACAAACAGGCGGTCTGCGCCTCGTTCAGCACGACATCGCCCGGTGGTTTTTCGGCCTTGAAGGCTGCTTTTCCACTTTACTGCACAGCTGAAACAAAGTCGGGGTGATCAAACTGGCCCATCTCGCCCAGCTCCGTGCTTGGGTCGAACTGTGCGATGATCGGAATATCCGGGCCCGGTTCAGTGCAATTGGGTCGTTCAGTTGACGGCAGGCACTTGGGCAACGCGCGGAACATTTCAGAAAAATCGCAGGCGCTACAGGGGGCGCACTTTCAGTCCCGTGATACGGTTGCCTTCACGCGCC
The DNA here is from genome assembly GCF_013110575.1 of Ruegeria sp. HKCCD7559. Classification (NCBI taxonomy): domain Bacteria; kingdom Pseudomonadati; phylum Pseudomonadota; class Alphaproteobacteria; order Rhodobacterales; family Roseobacteraceae; genus Ruegeria; species Ruegeria sp. HKCCD7559. Next base: position 1,281,615 of record NZ_WVQU01000001.1, on the reverse strand, counting down.
GTGACCTCGAACCGGAAACCGTGGAACGAAAACACCTGACCGACGTCAGGGATCATCTGGGCCTCGTGAATCACCAGACCGGCCAGCGTGTTCGCCTCGTCATCCGGCAGAGACCAGTCCAGCGCCCTGTTGGCATCCCGGATCGTCATGGATCCTTCAACCAGATACTGGCCATCTTCGGTGCGCATTACCGGCACCTCTTCGTCTATGTCGAACTCATCGGCGATCTCGCCCACGATTTCTTCAAGAATGTCTTCAAGCGTGATCAGGCCTCGCAGTGACCCATATTCATCCACAACCAATGCAAAATGGCTGTGCATCCGCAGGAATTCCCGCATCTGGTCGTCCAGCGTCGTGGTTTCGGGCACAAAGTAAGGGTCGTTTGCCACCTTTCCGATGTCAAAGCTTGCCAAACGGTCGGTCCCGCCGTCGCTGCTGCCTGCCTGCGCATACATGGCGCGAAAGAGGTCCTTGGCGTGGACAACACCCACGATGTTTTCCGGCTCGTCCCGGAACACAGGCAGACGGGTGTGGGGGCTTTGCAGACATTGTTTCAGGATTTCCTCTGGGGCGGCATTGGCGTCGATCATCTCGATATTCGATCGGTGCAGCATGATCTCTTCCACCGTCCGGTCGCCCAGATCCAGCGCACCCAAGATGCGGTCGCGGTCTTCCTTTTCGACCACGCCTTCGGAATGACCAAGTTGCAAGGCGCCGGCAATCTCTTCGCGTACAGCCAGAATGTTGCTGTCGGGATCGATCTGCACGCCGAACAGGCGCAACACACTGCGCACCAGCAGCCGCACCGCCGCCACAATGGGTGAAAACACTGTCACGACGACGCTGATGATCGGGGCAACAGCCGCCGCGGCCTTTTCGGAATTGGTGATGGCGTAGGTCTTTGGTAGCACTTCGGCAAAGATCAGCACCAGCAAAGTCATGACCAGGGTCGCCAACGCCACACCGCTTTCGCCGAATAAACGGGTGAACAAGGCCGTCGCCAGCGAGGCGGCCAGGATGTTGACAAGGTTGTTGCCCAGAAGAACCGAGCCGATCAGGCGTTCATTGTCATCGGTGATTTCCAGCGCCTTTTTTGCGCCCCGTGATCCCTTGTCGGCCTGCGCCCGCAGTTTTCCGCGAGACGAAGCTGTAAGCGCCGTTTCCGAACCCGAGAAAAAGCCGGACAAAACGAGCAACAAGAGGATCGCGCCTGACGTAATCCAGAATGTGCTGTCGATCAGAGAAGATGAGGGTTCCATTGGTCCTTGGTGGGTTAGGGTGACGCATCCGTTATGGGGATGCCGCGCTGCTGGATCAAGGGCTTAGCCCCGGTCTTCGTCAGGGTCTTTGCTCAGCGGGTGGTGTTGCAACACCAGTTCCGACAGCCGTTCATCCAGAACATGAGTATAAATCTCGGTCGTTGCAACGTCGGCATGACCCAACAAGGTCTGGATCGAACGCAGATCCGCGCCGTTGGCCAGCAGATGCGTGGCAAAGGCGTGGCGCAGGGTATGCGGGGTGACTTTCTCGGGTGAAACGCCACCCTGAACGGCCAGTTCCTTGACCAGCAGAAAGAATCTGTGCCGCGTCAGGTGGCCGGATTTGCCGCGCGACGGAAACAGAAAACGGGATATTTGACCGCCTTTCTCGACGGTCTGGTCTTCGGCTTGGTCCCGCGCGATCAACCAGGCAGCCAAAGCATCCCGCGCCGGTGGGGACAGGGGTACCATGCGTTCCTTGCCGCCTTTGCCCATCACCAGCAACATACGGGGATCGCCACGGGCCGAGGAAACGGGCAGGGACACAAGTTCGGTCACACGCATCCCGGTGGCGTACAGAACTTCCATCAAACAGGTATTGCGTATGCGATCGCCCTTGCTGCGCCCGGTTTGTCGGGCGGCTGCCAGAAGACGGTCGACTTCGGGCACGTCCAGCGTTTTGGGCAGTCGCTTCTGCCGCCCCGGACCTTTGATCTGAATGGCGGGGTTCGTCTCGCTCCAGCCTTCCTCGAATGCAAAGCGGTACAGCTGTTTTATCGCCGACAATCGCCGCGCGCGGGTGGAACGTGACAAGCCCTGTGCCTGGCAGTCGATCAGATAGGCCTCGATCTGATCACGATCTGCCTGATCGAATCCGGATCCCCTGTGCTGCAACCAGGATGCAAAGTCTTTCAGATCGCGACCATAGGCCAGCAAGGTATTTGTCGCCGCGCCAAGTTCCGCTGCCTGGGCCTGTAGAAAAGTCGAAATCCATAGCTCATTTGTCGCCGGAATAGCCATCTTCAGCGCTCTTGCAGGATCAACAGGCTCAGCGCGGCACGCCGCGCGGTGTCTTCCAGGCCCACGCGTCGGAAGGTTGCGATTGCTGCGGTCAGATCCACCAGATTGCCCCGTGCACCATGCGCAAACAACTGCATGGCTTCCAGTATGGCTTCACCAAGTTGACCATTGTCCAGCAAGGCGTCGATGTCGTTGGGTACGGGTGCCGCCCATGCAAACCCCTGAGAAACCGCGTCGGCCAACGGAGAAGGAGAAACCGCCCGCCCCGGATCACCCTGCGCCAGCGCCGCAAGAAACAGGGTATCGATCGAGTTGTTCGGCGCTGATTGTGCAGCCTGTTCGTACAGGCCAGACAGCATCAGAATGCGCCAGCGCAGGTTTTCAGTCGCCGGCACCGACAGCGAAACCTTTGACAGACGCTCGGCGAACAATTCGGCGAAGGGCACTTCAAGCCCGACGCTGCGCATCTGCTGCCAGACCGTCGGCAGCGTTTTTCCGATGGCTTCAGCGTTTCGCGTATCCAGCGCGCTTTCAAATCGTTGGATGGCTGCGACCCTGTCCCAAACTGTGCCGGACGCTGCCGGGGACCTTTCGGTATAAAGTCCAAGCAGTTGATTGGGCGTCAAAGCGCCAATGCGTGTAAGCCGTTCGGCGGCTTCGATCTGCGCTTTCCATCCGGCCACATCCCGAAGATCCGCGTTGGCGAAAGCGCGTGGCAACGAGGCGGAAGGAAGCCGTTCTCCGATCGCTTCGAACAGTCGGAAACTCAATGGATCCGGGTTTTCAGGTTGGGGCAGATAAGCCGCGCCTTCATAGAGTTCAGGGCTTAGAAAACGATCCAGAACCGCCAGCTCTGCCGGCGGCAGGATGTTCAGGGCATGCGCTGCCTCAAGCGTCAACGCTGCCGATGCCCAATCTCCGCGTCGGGCTTTGCAGAACACTTGCGCGGCGTAGTTCTTTGACAGGTGCGGATCGGCGATAAGGGCGGTGCAACTGCGATCCTCATCACCGGTCAGCAGCGTTGCGTCAAACCAACGCTGAAACCGATCCTGTGTATCGGTCGGCCCGGCCAGTTGAACCAGCGATTGCACGGGGTCAGCCGCGCCCAGTTGCATCAGACGGTCCAGCCGCGCCAGCAGCATAATCTCTTGCGCATCAGGGCCCGCCGGTGCGCGGGTTTCCGACAGAAGCAATGTAAACAACAGGCGTTGCATGGTCGGGTTGTCGCGAACGGGCGTCTTCGCGATCAGCTCCGCCAGCCGGTTCGCATCGCTGCCTTGCCACAAATCCACGGGCAACCCGGTGACGGATGATGCGACCAAGCCCAAAGGTTGCGACAACGCTTCAAGCGGCGTGACCTCAATTTCGGGCAATCCGCCGTTCTGTGCCACCGGCGGTTCCAGCAATACGGTTCCGGGCAGGTTTTCTGGTGGATCCGCAAGCCATTCGATCGCTGATAACGGGGTTTGCGCATGTGCCGATCCCGCCAGAAAGACCGCCAACAACGCCTGTTTACTTGACATCCAATACGACCGGTTCGCGGATTTCACTTTGAGGCGCAGAAAAATCCGCGCCAAAGAATGGGCCAACATAGGCGTAGGCGACCAGCCCAATGAATACCAGGCAAAGAACATATATCAGGAATTTGATCAGTCGGCCCATGGCCCCACGCTGCCTCAATTTTTGATTTTGGCCAAGTTATAACTGGCATTTTTTCCAAGATCACGTCATTCACGTTTAAATGAGCGAAATTAAGCATAACACACATTCGACAGACACACAGGGTGGTTTTGATCTGCACAAAACCGTGGTTCTGGTGGGTATGATGGGGGCTGGCAAGACTGCGGTGGGGCGCGCGTTGGCCGCACGTCTGGGTGTTCCGTTTCTGGACAGCGATGCCGAGATCGAATCAGCCGCCAACATGACCATTCCTGAAATCTTTGAGCGTGACGGCGAACCTTTCTTTCGCACCAAGGAATCGCAGGTCATCGGGCGCTTGCTGGATGAACAAAAAGGCATTCTTTCAACGGGTGGGGGGGCGTTTCTCCAGCCGGAAAATCGTCGCATCATCGCCGAAAAGGGTGCTGCCGTCTGGCTGCGCGCGGATCTGAATGTTCTGTGGAACCGTGTGCGCCACAAAGACACCCGTCCTTTGCTCCGCACGGCAGATCCTTATGCGACGCTGAAATCCCTCTACGAGGCCCGCGTGCCGGTTTATGCTCAGGCCGATCTGACAGTGGATTCGGATGGCGAGACCTCGATCGAAAATATGGTAGGCCGCGTTGTCGACGCTCTGTTGGCGCGCCCTGATGTTTTGGAACTCAAATAAATGCACCAAACAGTACATATGGACCTGGGTGACCGATCCTATGATGTTGAAATCGGTCCGGATCTTCTGACGCGGGCAGGGGGCTGGATATCACCACTTCTGGCCCGGCCAAAAGTCGCGGTTCTGACGGATGAAAACGTGGCCGGTCTGCATCTTGAGGCGCTGCGCGCCGGGCTGAATGCCGCGGGGATCGAGATGACCGCACTGGCGCTGCCCGCCGGAGAGGCAACCAAAAGCTGGCCGTATTTCGAGCGCGCCGTCGAGTGGCTGCTTGCAGAAAAAGTCGAACGCCGGGATGTCGTCGTAGCCTTGGGGGGCGGCGTCATCGGAGATCTGGCAGGCTTTGCAGCAGCGGTTTTGCGGCGCGGTGTTCGCTTTGTGCAGATTCCAACGTCATTGCTGGCGCAAGTGGACAGTTCGGTCGGTGGAAAGACCGGGATCAACGCACCACAGGGCAAAAACCTGATCGGCGCGTTTCATCAACCCTCGCTGGTTCTGGCGGATACCTCTGTTCTGGGGACCATGACCCAAAGAGACTTCTTGTCGGGCTATGGCGAGGTCGTGAAATACGGATTGCTTGGCGATGCAAAGTTCTTTGATTGGCTTGAGGCGCACGGGCCAAGCGTTTCCTCGGGTGACATGGCGGCCCGTGTGCATGCGGTGACGCGCTCGGTGCAAATGAAGGCCGACATCGTCGCGCGGGATGAAACCGAACAAGGTGACAGGGCTCTTCTCAATCTGGGTCACACGTTCTGCCACGCCCTGGAAGCTGCAACAGGGTATTCTGACCGCCTTCTGCATGGCGAAGGTGTGGCAATTGGCTGCGCGCTGGCGTTTGAGTTGTCGTCTCGGCTGGGTTTGTGTTCGCAAGAGGACCCAAGCCGGGTGCGCGCGCATTTGCGTGCGATGGGGATGAAGACGGATCTGGCCGATATTCCGGGCGAATTGCCAAGCGCCGAGGCGCTGGTGGATCTTATGGGACAGGACAAGAAAGTCGTGGATGGCCAGCTTCGGTTTATTCTGGCGCGTGGGATCGGAGAGGCGTTCGTGACCTCAGATGTGCCGAAAGATGCGGTTCTTTCGGTCCTGTCGGATGCGCTTGCCACGGCTTGACCTAAAAGCCTAGCGCCCCTGAATGACCATCAGTTCACCGATGTTCTCGCGCGTGATGTAACCCATCATGCGACCACCCCGAGTGACCACAGCGATGGCCGGAGCGCCGTTGTGCAAGTGCTCCAGAACGGTCTCGAGCCCGGTGGTAAGCGAAACTGCGGGGACCGCCGCGTCCATGATCGACGTGGCGGGCGCAGATCTGGGTTGGTCACTTGCCAGCGCAGCAAACAGCCGTTCACGCGTGACGAATCCCAGCAGGGCCTGGCTTGAGTCCAATACAGGGAATTCGTGTTGAGTGGTGTGGATCACGGCTTGCGCCGCGGTACTCAGCGTATCGTCGGGGGAAAGCGCGTGAAATTCCGTGATCATCGCGTCCCGCGCCAGAACCCGGCGCGCTGCGGATCGCAGGGCGACTTCCTGGCTTTCGGCGTTGGCGGCGATGAACACGAACACGGCGATGAGCACCAGAAACGGGTTGCCTGAACTCAGCCCCAAAAACCCCAGACCCACCGCAACGATCTGACCTCCGACAGCAGCCACGCGTGTTGCTTTGACGCGATCCATGCGCAGGCACAGAAGGGCGCGGAAAACGCGCCCTCCGTCCATGGGGAAGGCCGGGATCATGTTGAATACGGCCAGCAGCAGGTTGATGTAGGCCAGCCTGTTCAGAAACCCGATACCCGGTGAATCGATCTGGGAAAGCGTCTCGATCGGCACTCCTGCTCCGAAGGCGACCAGTATGACCCAGATCACGATGTTCACCGCCGGACCTGCAAGTGCCACAAGCACTTCTTGCATCGGTTTTTCCGGCATCCTTTCAAGACGGGCCAACCCGCCGATCGGCAACAATGTTATGTCTGGGGTCTTGATTCCAAAGCGCCGCGCCATGAGGGCATGACCGAATTCATGCGCGACCACACAGGCAAACAAGGCCAGAACAAACAACAGGTTGTCTATGGCGGCCGGCAGGCCACCGGCAGAATAGGCCGCAAAGCCCACCCAGGTCAGAAGCAGGAAAAACGTGACATGGACCCTCAGTTCGGACCCGAGCAATCGGCCGAGAGAAAAGGACCATGTCATGTCGTGTCTCCGAATTTCCTAGAACGGAATCTCGTCGTCGTCGATGCCACCCGATGCCGGTGCCGGGGAACTGGACGGACCGCCGTAAGGGTCTCCGTACCCGCTGCCACCGGCCTGGCCGCCGCCGTAACCACCGCCGCCGCCGCCGCCTTCGCCGCGGCTGTCGAGCAAGGTCAATTCACCGCGGTAGGGGCGCAGAACAACCTCGGTTGTATAACGGTCTTGCCCCGACTGATCCTGCCATTTTCGGGTTTCCAGCTGGCCTTCGATATAAACCTTGCTGCCTTTACGCAGATATTGCTCAGCAATACGGGCCAGCGGTTCCGAGAAGATGGCGACCGAGTGCCATTCCGTGCGTTCGCGGCGTTCGCCCGTGTTGCGGTCTTTCCAGGTCTCTGACGTGGCAATGCGTAGATTGCAAACCTTTCCGCCGTTCTGGAACGACCGGACCTCGGGGTCGCGGCCAAGATTTCCGACCAGAATGACCTTGTTGACTGAACCCGCCATGTAATTCCTCGTTCTGTTTTCGCGTATGTGCGCCGAATCTGGCGCGACTTGTTTCGTGAGACCCTATACGGCCTGCATCATGGATGAAAACAGTAGATACAACAGTGTTGGGCAAGAGTCTTACTTTGGTCTTTACCAAGCTTTCATTTTTTGTGGGAATACCTATAATCCGACTGGTTTCTTATCGAGCAGGATAGGCATTGATGCGTTCTTGGGTTGCTGGGTTTTCTGTTGTCTGCCTTGTGCTGGCCGTTTTGCCTGTGCAGGCGCAAACTCTGTCTACCAAAAGCCGCAAGGATATCTTCCTCAAGCAGTCGAAGATTCTGGATTCCCGTGCGGCGACGCAGTATCGCGACTCCGCGCGGTTGAAACCCAAGACATCCCGTACGCATACCGGCAAGCGATATACTGGCAAGTATCGCGGCCAGTATCTGGATCTGGCGAAACAGGCTGCCCGCCTTCACAACATTCCCGAAGACTTGTTCCTGCGCCTTGTTCAGCAGGAAAGCGGATGGAACCCGCACGCGAAGTCTCACAAGGGTGCTCTGGGATTGGCGCAATTGATGCCTCAGACCGCCGAGCTTTTGGGGGTCAACCCGCATGACCCCAAGCAGAATCTCGAAGGTGGGGCCAGATACCTGTCCTGGCAGTATCGCAAGTTCAAATCCTGGCCACTGGCTTTGGCCGCCTACAATGCTGGCCCAAAAGCGGTGGAAAAGCATGGCGGCATACCGCCATACAAGGAAACCCAGAACTACGTGAAGGTTATCTGGGGCGGTTAAACCCGATGCCGCGACGCAGAACGTCCGGTTCTTGATCCGACGCAACCAGTCCAACTAACCTGAAAGGGTATCGTCCAGCAACTGGTGAGGCCGCCTGATGCCTGTTGACCACCCTGAGATCCCGCAAGAAACGCTGGTTAACTGGCAGCAACTGGTTGATCTGGTCGCGGAATTGGCGGATGTGCCCGCAAGCCTGATCATGAAAACCGACGCACCGGATCACGCGGTGCTGATCACCTCGGATCATCCCGAAAACCCGTATCCGGTTGGTTTGAGTTTCCAGTTGAATCCCAAACTTTATTGTCAGGGCGTATTGCAACGGGACGGAGAACTGGTGGTTGAGGATGCAGCCTGCGATCCGGATTGGGCCGACAATGACGATCTGGAACATGGGATGACATTTTACATCGGCCTGCCGCTGAAATGGCCCGATGGATCGGTGTTCGGAACGATTTGTGTTCTGGATCGAAAGCAGAACCGGCGTGCCTTGTTGTTCCGCGAAGGGTTGGCGCAGTTCGCACGCATGGTCGAGTCGGATTTGGCTTTGTTGCAAGAGGTTTACCTGCGCCGCGCGCTGGAAGAGAAACTCAACGAAACACTGGCGCAGCTTGAAACCCGTGTCGCGGATCGTACCCGTGAATTGCAGGAAACCAACACGGCGCTGCGCGTTCTGCTGTCCAGTCTGGATGACGAACGCAAAAACCGCGATCACGAAATTGTCGAACAGGTGCGCGGCCGAGTTCTGCCCTATCTGGAAAAGGTTCGAACGCAGCTTTCCGGGGACGAAGCGCAGTATGTCTATCTTGAGTTGGCCGAGAAGAACCTGAACGAGATCACGTCTTCATTGTCGGACAAACTGACGGATGCGTTTGCAGCAATGACCCCGACCGAGATCGAGATTGCGCAGATGGTCATGTTTGGAAAAACAACCAAGGACATCGCCAAGGCCCTGTCCCGAGAAACATCGACAATCGATTTTCACCGCAACAACATCCGCCGCAAGCTGGGCCTTGAAGGGCGCAGCAAGAACCTGCGCAGTCATTTGCTCTCGATTTCGTGAACACGGAATATGGGGTTTTCCCCCATAATCCGCCCCCATTTTTTCGGTCTGAGCCAAGGTGCCTTGGCTTGTTACCTTTGGTTGGGACGTGCGGAAAACCTGCATATGTCCAACAGAGAGGTACACAAAAATGGATCGCAAAGATCTGAAACCAACCATCCTGAACGGGGACAAGGATGACCTGGCGCCGGGGCTGTCTCGCCGGTCGTTCTTTATGGCGGCGGGGGCTGCCGGTGTCGGTGCGACTGCTTCCGTACTGGGCGCGAGACCGGCTCAGGCGCAGTCTCAGGCGTGGCTACAGCCGGGCAACAACAACCACGTGATAGATCTGCAAGGCGCAACGGGTCAGGCCAGCACCGGGACGGTTGGCATCGACTATTATGGTCATTGTGCGATCAAGATCACCTCGCCCAATGGCGCAACAGTGCTGTTTGATCCCTGGCGCGATGATCCGTCGGGCGCTTGGGGGCTTTGGTTCCGCAACGAATTCCCGCAAATCCCGGTGGATATCACCCTGTCGACCCATGCCCATTTTGATCACGATGCGATTGAACGCCCAAGTTCGACCATGGTGCTGGATCGCATGGTGGGCAAGTTCGAGTTTGCAGACATCAAGATCACCGGTTTTGCCGACAAGCACGCCTGTGTCGCGCCCGGATGGTATGACTGGACCAATGCGCTGGCCGAGTTCGGTGTGGAAGCCTGCCCGCCGAACAACGTGGGCCACATGGATATGGTCGTCTATCTGGTCGAGACCGGCGGCATTCGAACGCTGATCTGGGGCGACAACCGCCACAACCCGCCACAGGAGTTCTGGGACGCGATCGGTCGGGTGGATGTTCTGACGCTGCCGGTTGATGGCTCGGAACATATCCTCAGCTTCGATCAGGGCAACGACATCGTATCCAAGCTCCAGCCCAAGGTGATCATCCCCACTCATTACCTGAATGAGGTCACATCCTACACGCTGACCACTCTGCAATCTGCCGACGACTGGGTGAAGGGGCAGCAGAGCTACAAGATGCTCGACAGTGCCAGCCTTCTGCTTGAAGCCGGTGGCATTGCAGGAATGAACCAGGAATTCATGCATTTCGGCAACAACGTCATGACCGGCTGACGAATTACCGGGGTCGCCACTCACGCCACTCCCAAGCGCCGCCTGTCTCCCCACGAACCGCGGCGCCAATAGAAAGGGCCGGTTCCTGACCGGCCCTTTCTCAAGGTTCAGAAACGGGTTTACTCCGCCGCGACTTTGATCACCGGCTCCATCCGGGCCAGAATATCTTCGGCCAGGTGGCATTTGATCTGGTGGCCATCCGCCAGCGTCTGCACCGGCGGCACGTGGGATTCGCACCGACCGTCAGGCACCTCGGATTTCCATCGGCAACGCGTCTGGAACGGACAGCCTGGTGGCGGGTTCATGGCCGAGGGAATATCGCCTTCCAGAACGATATGCTGCTTTTCGATCGAGGTATCCGCAATCGGAACCGCACTCAGCAACGCCTCGGTATAGGGGTGATAGGGCGGGGCAAAGACCTGATCCGTGGTGCCCAATTCCACAACATGGCCCAGATACATCACCATGACCCGGTCACTGAGGTAACGCACGATGGACAGATCGTGGCTGATGAACAGCAGCGTGGTCTTGTGCTGTCGCTGTATCTCCATCAACAGATCCGTCACGGCAGCCTGAACCGACACATCCAGCGCCGAGACGGGTTCGTCCGCCACAACGATACGTGCATCGCCGGCAAAGGCGCGCGCGATACCCACGCGCTGTTTCTGACCACCGGACAGCTGTCGCGGCATCCTGTCTGCAAAGGCGCGCGGCAGCTTCACCAGATCAAGCAATTCCAGCATCCGCTTCTTGCGCTCGGCTTCAGAGTTTCCGACACCAAAGATTTCAAGCGCCCGGATGATCTGACGGCCAACGGTCATCGACGGATTCAGCGTGTCGAACGGGTTCTGGAAAACCATCTGAACTTCGCCGATCGTCTTGGCATCGCGTTCTTCGATGGGCACCTGTTCGATGTTGCGGTTGTCCAGCAGGATCTGCCCGTCTGTGGCCGTCTCCAATCCCATAAGCACCTTGGCGAAGGTCGACTTGCCGCAGCCGGATTCCCCCACGATGGCCAGTGTCTCGGATTCGTGCGCCTCGAAGCTGAGCGTTTCGTTGGCCTTCACAACCTTCTTCTCACCGCCGCCAAACAAGGCATTTGCCGCAACCTCGTAATATTTCTTGAGGTTGTCCATTTTCAGAACCGTTCGGCCAATCTCACCCTTTTCTTTCTGATCGGCCAGCGCAAGTGGGGCGTTCCAGTCGATTTCCTGGAATTTAAGGCAGCGGGTGTGGTGCCGGTCATTTCCGGGAACGGCCTCCATCAGGATTTCCTTCGCGTCACAGCGCCCCTCTTCGAAATAGTCGCAGCGCGGTCCGAAGTTGCAACCCGGAGGCCGCTCGTGGGGCAATGGGAAGTTCCCCGGAATAGCCACCAGCGGACGCGTGTTCTTGTCAGCCCCCGGCAGCGGGATCGAACGGAACAGCGCCTGTGTATAAGGGTGCTGCATCTCGTCGAACACATCCTTGATCGAGCCACGCTCGACCGCTTCACCCGAATACATCACGCACAGACGGTCGCAGGTTTCCAGAACCAGCCCGAGATTGTGCGAGATGAACAACATCGAGGTGCCGTATTTCTTGCCCAGATCCTTGACCAGTTCAACCACGGCGGCCTCGACGGTCACGTCCAGAGCCGTTGTCGGCTCGTCCAGGATCAACAGCGCCGGTTTCGACATCAGCGCCATCGCAATCACGATCCGCTGCTGCTGACCACCCGACAGTTGGTGCGGAAACGAATTCAACATCCGTTCGGGGTCTGGCAGGCGAACGTCCGTCACCACTTCCAGCGCACGGGAATAAGCCTCTTCCTGACTTACCCCCTCGTGGATCATCGGCACTTCCATCAATTGTTTGCCGATCTTCATCGCCGGATTCAGCGATGCCATCGGCTCCTGATAGATCATCGCGATTTCATTGCCGCGAATGTCGCGCAGTTCTTCGGCCGACATCTCTGCCAGATCGCGGCCCTTGAACTTTATCGTGCCTCCGACGATGCGACCGTTCTTGCCAAGATCCTGCATAACGCCCAGTGCCACGGTTGATTTGCCACAACCGGATTCACCAACCAGCCCCACGGCTTCACCGGGCTCTACGCTGACCGAGAAATCCATAACGGCGGGGATTTCCCGCAGGCGGGTAAAGAATGAGATGGACAGCTTGTCGATCTCCAGGATCGGGCCGTCATAATCCGCCATTTTGCTCATTTTGCTTACTCCTCACCAAATGCGGGGATCCCCTTCATCTGGCCAAAAATATCCCGGGGGGTCCGGGGGGCTGGCCCCCCGGCCTCGATCACATCAGTCCTTCAGGCTTTCCTCGCGAAGACCGTCAGCCAGCAGGTTCAGACCAAGAACCAGCGACAGCAGTGCAAAGGCAGGAGGAAGGGCAGGGTGCAGGTAGATCGACAGCAGCTTGCGCCCCTCGTTGATCGTGGATCCCCAGTCCGGGCTTTCCGGCGGAAGGCCCAGTCCGAAGAAGCCCAAAGTCCCCAGAAGAATGGTGGTGTAACCGATGCGCAGACAGAAATCGACGATCAGGGGGCCGCGTGCGTTGGGCAGGATTTCCCAAAGCATGATGTACCACGGCCCCTCGCCGCGTGTCTGGGCTGCAGCCACGTAATCTCGGGTTTTGATATCCAGCGCCAGGCCGCGCACGATACGGAAGACCGTGGGCGAGTTGACGAAGACCACCGAGACGAACACCACCAGAATACCGCCGGGGATATCGAACAGGTCCAGATAGGTCGGCAGGCCCCAGATCCGGTAGGCGTCGGTATTGATGATGTAGCCACCGGTCGAAATCAGCGACAGATACAGCCAGATCGCAACACCCAGAACACCGATCAGCAACGGTGTACGGAAATTCGGGCGCGTGTAATAGCGTGAATTCAGCAATACGCCGATGAACAGGATCGGGAACACGAACAGTACGGCCGCCATGTAGTTCGGCACCCCGGTCGCCACGATCTCCGGTGTCACCAGCAGGTAGAACAGCAGGATCACCGGGAAGGCGAGGATCAGGTTGGCGAGGAAGGACAGGAATGTATCAAAACGGCCCCCATAGTAACCGGCGGGAAGCCCCAGCGTAATGCCGACCATGAAGGCGAACATCGTTGCCAGCGGTGCAATTTGCACCACAACCCAGGCCCCCTTGACCATCCGGCTGAATACGTCACGCGCCAGATTGTCACCGCCCAGAAGATACCAGGCATACTCGCCGTCCTCCAGATTTGGCAGAGGCGTTCCCGGCACTTTGTTCTTCATGCCAGAGATCTGTGTCAGCGGGTCATGGGTCACGATCAGATCAAGAGCGCCGAAGATGCCAGTAAAGACCCAGAACATCACAAGGCCAAAGCCGATCATTCCGATGGGACTGTCATACAGTTTGCCGTACAACCCCAACCGTCGTTTGAAGGCGATGGACATGGCGAACATGATGATCAGCGCGACCCATACAGGCAGGAATTGCTGAGAAATTGCGCCGATGATCCCTGCGCCAGTGCCCATCAGGATGCCCAGCACCAGATAAGCCACGGCCAATCCCACGCTGGCAAGGAAACTGTAGTGCAGCGCAAGCTGGATCAATCCACGGACACCGCCGCCAGAACTGACGGATCCATCCGGGTTCACGACAATCTGCTGTTCAGGCAAAAAGATACTGGCGATGATCCAGACCAGGATCGACAGGAAAAGTGCTGCCAGTGCGATCATCAGCAGTGGGTTCAGGAAGGCGATAGAGCCGGTCCAGGTTAGTGGTTCCATAATCTCACCCTCCTTATGAAATGCGAATGCGCGGGTTGAGGTAAACGTAGCCGATATCCGAGATCAGCTGCGTTATCAGAACCACGAAGACCGACACGACCGAGATCGCCAGCAGAAGCTGAATGTCGTTGTTGCCAGCGGCCTGAACCAGCGCCCAGCCGAAACCCTTGTAGTTGAACAGGGTTTCAACAATCACCACGCCGTTCAGCAGCCATGGGAACTGCAGCATGATAACCGTGAACGGCGCGATCAACGCGTTGCGCAAGGCGTGTTTCATGACGATGTTAGGGAACGAGACACCCTTCAGCCGTGCAGTCCGGATGTATTGCGCCGTCATCACTTCGGTCATCGAAGCGCGGGTCATCCGGGCGATATAGCCCATACCGTACAGCGCAATGGTAAGAACCGGCAGGAAGAAGTTCTCGAATGTCGGGTTCTCCATCGCTTGCGTCGCGGTTCCCTTGAACCATTTCAGCCCCACGGTGGACGAGGTGAAGATCGCGATGAAGATAACGCCCGATACGTATTCCGGTGTCGCTGTCGTGATGATTGAGAAGGTCGACAATGATCGATCCAGGGCTGATCCCTCTCGCATCCCGGCCAGTACACCAACGATCAAGGCGGAAGGCACCATCAGGACCAAAACCCAGAACATCAGGTAACCTGTGTTGCCCAAGCGCTTGCCAACGATGGTTCCGACTTCTTCCTTGAAAACGGTTGAGTATCCCCAATCGCCCTGAAGAACACCACAATATCTTGCCGTGTCCTCTGCAGTCGAACCGGGTCTTGTGCAGGTTCCCACGAACTGGCCATCTTCCAGTGTATTCTGGAACCCGGGCATCACGCCCAACCATTGGCCGTATTTAACGAGTGTCGGCTGCAAGTAGCCGCGGTTTTCCAACCAGGCTTCGACCTGCTCATCCGACATACGCTGGTTGCCCTGCGTTTTCGCCAGCTTTTCAAGGTTCGGGTATAGGTTGGTCAGGAAAAAGACGACGAATGTCAGACATAATGCCGTAAGCAGCATCACTCCGAACCGTCGTAGGATGAATAGTCCCATGGTGGCCCCTGTTGTTCAGGTATTCCGCAGATCATTGGACCATTTTCTGGCCTCGGACGTCCGACCCCGCGTCGGCAAGTCTGCGGCTGGAAAGGGGCGCCCGTGTCAGGCGCCCCTCGTGTGTGGATTGCAGTGCTTAGGCAGCCCAGCCCCACTTGTAGTGATGATGTTCGAAGGTCACATGCATGTCGGTTCCAACAAGACCCTCTTTCATGTGGCGATAGAGCGAGCGCCAATAGGGCTGAATAGTAACCCCATCTTCCTGAAGCAGTGCTTCGCCACGCGCCATGACTTCGCGACGCTTGTCCGCGTCGGCAATGGCCAGCGCCTCTTCCAGAATGGCGTCAAACTCGGGGCTCGCATAGCCGAACTCGTTCCAGGCTTCGCCCGTACGATAAGCAAGCGCCCAAATCTGAACACCCAACGGACGCGGGTTCCAGTTGGTCGAGCTGAACGGGTACTTGGCCCAGTCGTTCCAGAAGGTATTGCCCGGCAGAACGGTCCGCTTGACCTTGATTCCGGCATCGCGCAGCTGCGCGGCAACGGCATCTGTGGTGTTGCGGCGCCAGTCATCGTCGATCGAGATGATCTCGTGCTCGAAATCTCCAAAACCGGCTTCGTCCATCAGCGCCTTGGCTGCCGCGGGATCAACCTTTTGCGGTGGAAGCTCGGCATATTCCGGATGCAACGGTGCTACGTGATGGTTTTCCGCCGGCGCTCCGCGACCGCCATAGCCCAGTTCCAGACAAACTGAATTGTCTACGGCCATCTGAAGGGCCTGCCGGACACGTTTGTCCGCATAAGGCTTTTGCCCGTCGATCTCGGCCAGCTGGTTGGGACGAATAACGATGGTCGCGGCGGTTACCACTTCTGACTTCACATAGCCAAGCCCGTCCATCACGTCGATGAATTCACCCACCGATTCATACAACATGTCGACTTCGTCGGATTCCAGCGCCGCCAACCAGGCAGAAGGGTCGGTTCCGTAGTCGATGTACTCGATACGGTCCAGGGCAGGGCGGCCGTACACTTCTTCACCCCACCAGGTGTGATCCGGGTTGCGAACCAGAACGGCTTTTACGCCAACCTCAAGTTCGTCCATCAGATAGGGGCCGGTTCCAACATTGTTCAGCAGGTCAGTCTCGCTGAACGAGCTATGAACAATCGCGCCGGGATAGTCGGCCATGCCCGGAATAAGGGTGATATCCGGCTTTGGCAGGTTCAGTTTGACCGTGGTTGCGTCGACGACTTCGATGACACCCTCACCGGCCTGACCGGTATCCGCGTCGATCAGGGTTGCAAAGCGGCCCGCCATCGAGTTGGTTTCCGAGCTCTTGTCGCACCAGCGCGCAATGTTGCGGGCAACGTCGTCAGCCGTGAAATCGTCGCCGTTGTTCCACTTGACGCCCGGACGGACATTCAGAGTGTATTCGGTTGCGTCATCGTTGACTTCCCAGCTTTCCAGCAGCATGCCACGGAACGATCCGTCCGAGTTGTACTCGACCAGATATTCCAGCGTGCCGCGCGTCACGTTTGCGATCTGCGACCAGTCATAAGTTCTGGGATCTTTGAGGGCGCGGACTTCCTGCTGGACACGCAGCGTGCCGCCTTCCTGCTTTGCTGTTTCGGCCAAAGCAGGTGTCGGCAATCCGATCATGCCATAGGCCGCTGCGGCAGTAACCCCAAGACTGGTTGCACGCGTCATGAATTCCCTTCGGCTTAGCTTGCCGTCGCGGTATTCCTGAGCGTGCATCGCTGCCGCCCAGTGCACCTTGTCTTCGGTGGATACGGTATTCGTCATGGATGTCTCCCTGTGACACTGATTTTGTTGATTGATTATGGCTCTACGCGACCCGGTTTCTTACGGTCGCCAGAGTGAAGGATTTTGTTTCTTGGACTCTGTTCATCCCCATGTCGTTATTCGGCACCAGATTTCTGATAAGGTCAATGTTCGAAATCGTCATAAGTAGTACAAAAACGACATTCGCGATCCGTTGAAGTCGTGAAGACGCATTTCTTCCAGCAGCCCAAAACGATGCCGGTTTCCCCATTGTTTTCCCGGTTTGTTAAGGGAAACCGCAGTAAATCATTAAGTTCTCGTAAGCTTCGAGAGCTGGCGGGGCATCCTGCTTGTGCAATGTCAGACGTGCCGGGTATCACCTAGTGGGATCGACGTGATTCCAGGCCTTCATTCGGGCGCGAAACCAGGTGCGCTGACGCTTGGCGAATTGACGCGTCGCTATGGTTGCGCGCTCTCGCGCCTGATCCAAAGTCATCGCGCCGTCCAGATATGCCCTGAGTTCCGGCACGCCTATGGCCTTGCAGGACGGAAGGGTGGGATCGAACCGGTCCTGCATGGCACGCACTTCCTCGATCGCGCCCTGTTCCAGCATCTGGTCAAAGCGGCGTTCTATCCTGTTCAGCAGCCATGCTTTATCAACGTCAAAAACGATCGGCAGGGTCTCGTTCAGCGGAAGTGCCGGTGGGGGCGTTTCGGCTTGCCACGACAACAGGCTGCGACCTGTGGCGCGCTGCACCTCCCATGCGCGTTGCACGCGGGCACGGTTGTGAATGTCCAGCTTTGCAAGCGTGTCTGCATCGACCCCCTCCAGAAGGTCTACCATGGGCGTCTGATCGGCCTCGGCCCGAACTTCGGGTGGCGTCGCAGGAATTTGGGCCATGCCTTCGGTCAGGGCCGAGAAATACAATCCGGTCCCACCGACAATGATCGGGCGCTGGTGCCCCGTTAACAGAGGCAGGACCTCTCGCAGCCAATGGCCGGTAGAATAATCCTGATCATAGGCGACGTGCCCGTACAACAGATGCGGCGCGCGGGCTTCTTCCTGGGCGGACGGCCGGGCCGAGATGACACGCCAGCAGTCATAAACCTGGCTCGCATCCGCATTGACGATAACCCCGCCATGGCGTTCGGCGATCTCCAGCGCCAGTGCTGATTTCCCGGACGCCGTGGGCCCCGCGATCAGAACCGGCTTGTCGTCCGGAACAGGCGGCAGTTGCCGAAAAAGCAGGTCTGTTGATCGCCGGGTCATGCGCGGTTGCCTCTATCCTCACCAACCGCATTGAACCTGCGGAGCTTTTGCTTCATTTTGCGCCGGAAATTAACCCCGTGCCAGCCCGGAGCGCAACATGAGCCTTTCCCCTTCTTCTGAAACAGCCGAGACCCCGAAAACAAAGTACAATCGGGTCATGTTGAAAATCTCAGGCGAAGCATTGATGGGGGATCAGGGATTCGGCTTGCACCCACCAACAGTTCAACGCATCGCGCAAGAAGTGAAATCGGTTCACGATCTGGGCGTTGAGATTTGCATGGTCATCGGCGGTGGAAACATTTTTCGCGGCCTGAGCGGTTCAGCCCAGGGCATGGAACGGACAACGGCGGATTATATGGGCATGTTGGCCACGGTGATGAACGCGCTGGGGATGCAATCCGCACTGGAAGAGATCGGAGTGTTCACCCGCGTGATATCGGCCATTCGCATGGACGAGGTGTGCGAACCCTATATCCGCCGCCGGGCTGTTCGACACCTCGAGAAGAAGAGGGTCTGTATCTTCGCCGCCGGTACTGGCAACCCGTATTTCACGACAGACACCGCAGCCACCCTGCGCGCCAACGAAATGGCGTGCGAGGCGATCTTCATGGGCAAGAACGGAGTGGATGGCGTATATGACAAAGACCCAGCGGAACACGCTGACGCCGTACGCTATGATACCGTGACCTATGATGACGTGCTGGCCAAACGGTTGCGGGTCATGGATGCTTCGGCCATCGCGCTGGCACGCGACAACAATCTGCCCCTGATCGTCTTTGGGCTTGATGAGCCCGGCGGCTTCCGCGGAATTCTCGCGGGCGAGGGGACCTATACCAAGGTTCAGGGTTGAAGCCAAAGGAGTCGCCTGACAATTCCGCAAGCTTTCAAAGCCCCGGCATCGAGCCGGGGCTTTTTTGTTTTGCTTTCGCTTGACGGTTGTGAACGGCCCTGTCTAAGTATCGCTGTCCTTCCAAGACGAAGGGCTGCCCCGTGTTTCGTCGGCCAAAGGCCCAAGCACAGGCTGGGCTGGAAGACCTGCCATGATTTCTGAGATGTCCGGAAACATGCGCGGGCATCTCATTGATCTGACTGCACAACTAAGGAGCAATGAGGCATGAAATCTCTGGATATCGATTTCGTTCGGGCGCAGTTCCCGGCCTTTTCAGAACCCAGCCTGCAAGGGCAGGCGTTCTTCGAAAATGCAGGTGGGTCTTACACCTGCAAACCAGTAATCGACCGGCTGACGCGGTTCTACACGCAGCGCAAGGTTCAGCCTTACGCCCCATATGAGGCCAGCCGCCTTGCGGGCGCCGAAATGGACGAGGCGCGTGCGCGTATGGCTGCAATTCTGGGAGTCGACACGGATGAGTTGAGTTTTGGCCCTTCAACCACCCAGAACACCTATGTCCTGGCGCAGGCGTTCCGGCAATGGATGAAGCCCGGCGAGGCGATCGTCGTGACCAATCAGGATCACGAAGCCAACTCTGGCCCATGGCGTCGTCTGGTCGAGGCCGGGATAGAGGTGAGGGAATGGCAGATCGACCCCGAAACCGGGTCGCTGAACCCTCAGGATCTGGAAAACATGCTGGACGAAAAAGTGCGTCTGGTCTGTTTCCCGCATTGCTCAAATGTCGTTGGCGAGATCAATCCGGTCACCGAGATCACTGCTATTGCGCATGCGGCGGGTGCGTTTGTCTGCGTTGACGGCGTATCCTACGCCCCGCACGGATTTCCGAATGTTGGTGATCTGGGGCCGGATATCTATTTGTTTTCTGCCTACAAGACCTATGGCCCGCATCAGGGGTGCATGGTCATCCGCCGCACATTGGGTGAGCTGTTGCCCAACCAGGCGCATTATTTCAACGGTGACGTCCTTTACAAGCGGTTCACCCCGGCTGGCCCCGATCACGCGCAGATTGCGGCCAGTGCAGGCATGGTGGATTATGTTGAGCTGCTTTGCGCCCACCATGGCGGGCCCGAGACGGGCGCGGCGGAACAGGGCGTATTTGTCCACGATCTGATGCGATCACACGAAGTGTCGTTGCTGCAACCGGTTCTGGATGCGGTAAAGGATCGAAACGCTGTGCGCCTGATCGGTCCTTCCGATGCCAGCCGGCGCGCGCCCACCGTCGCGCTTTCGTTGAACCGTCCGGCTGAACCGGTTGCGGCGGAACTGGCGCAATACGGTGTCATGGCGGGTGGCGGAGACTTCTATGCGGTGCGCCCCTTGCAGGCGATGGGCGTCGACCCGGCGCAGGGTGTTTTGAGGGTCAGCTTCACTCATTACACCACGAAGCAGGAAGTTGATCAGCTTTTGGAGGCTCTTGAGCGCGTTTTGTGATCCACTACTCTTGAGGGTGCGTAGAAATCAAAAAACCTCAAGGGCGTATTGTGAAGCAACAGCAGGCTCCGATCATTTTGTGGTTTCGACGGGACTTGCGTTTGTCGGACCACCCCGCGTTGACTGCGGCGGCCGAAAGTGGCCGTCCGGTCATACCTTTGTTTATTCATGACCATCTGGTCGAACAGATGGGGGCCGCGCCGAAGTGGCGGTTGGGCTTGGGGTTGGAGGCTTTCAAAGCGTCACTGGCCGATATGGGCAGCCGACTTATTTTCCGACGCGGCGCCGCGCTTGAACAGGTGCAGCAGGTTGTGGCCGAGACCGGCGCAACCTCCGTCTTCTGGTCCCGCGCTTACGATCCGGCCTCAATCGAACGTGACAGGAAGATCAAGTCTGTGCTTACAAAAGAAGGAGTGACGGCAAAGTCATTTGCCGGGCATCTTCTTTTCGAACCGTGGACCGTCGCCACCAAGTCGGGGCATCCATTCAGGGTCTACACACCCATGTGGCGTGCGGTTCAGGGGCGGGATGTACAATTTCCCAATGCGCGGGTTGCCGATTTGCAGGCCCCGGTGTCGTGGCCCGCTTCTGACAAATTGAGCGATTGGCAGATGGGGAATGCCATGAACAGGGGCGCGGCCGTCGTTCGCCCTCATGTAAAACCCGGCGAACAGGCCGCTCTGGATCATCTAGAGGCGTTTCTTGAGCGAATTTCTCACTATTCCAACAACCGGGACAGGTTGGATCAGGACGGAACGTCCAACCTGTCGGAATACCTGTCTTTGGGTGAAATTGGGCCGCGTACAGTCTGGCATATGGTCCAAAGGGCCGCATTGACCGGTACACCCGGTGCCGATGCCTATCTACGTCAACTCGTCTGGCGCGAGTTTGCCTATCACCTGATGTATCACACGCCCCAACTGGTGGCTTCCAACTGGAAGCCGGAATGGGACAGTTTTCCCTGGAATACTGATCCGGACCATCCCGAAGTCACTGCGTGGCGGCAGGCCAGAACTGGAATACCTGTTGTCGATGCCGGGCTGCGGCAAATGTATGTGACGGGTCGAATGCACAACCGGGCGAGGATGATTGTCGCAAGCTATCTGACCAAGCACCTGATGACTCATTGGAAAATAGGGATGACATGGTTCGAGGATTGCCTGATCGACTGGGATCCGGCCTGCAATGCCATGGGCTGGCAGTGGGTTGCTGGATCTGGGCCCGATGCATCCCCGTTTTTTCGGATTTTCAATCCCCAGACGCAAGCCGAAAAATTCGATCCTGACGGGAATTTTACGCGTCGCTGGATCGCTGAAGGTTACACCGAACCCAGTCAATCCGCTTTGTCGTATTTTGATGCCGTCCCGCGTTCATGGGGGCTGCGGCCGGATGCGGATTACCCCAAACCCATAGTCGAATTGCCCGAAGGGCGGACCCGCGCGTTACGCGCATATGAAAGCCGAAAACCCCACTAAGGAACTGAAAACTTGCCAGAAACAATTTCGCCGCCTAGCTTTGTGGGCGTACCGCAGAGGGGAGAGCGGATGATCCTGACGACGACCGAAGGGCAAAAAGACCTGCCCAGATATTTTACCCAGGTCTTTAAAATGTTGAACCGGATGGAAACCGGGCGTCTTGATATCAGACTTCCCGACGGTCGCACGTTTCGCGCAGAAGGCGCAAAGGCCGGGCCGGTGGCACAGGTCGATATTCACGACGACGATGTCTTTGCGCGCCTGATCCGCGAAGGAGAACTGGGTTTCTCCGATGCGTATCTGGACGGACATTGGAGTACACCCGATCTGCGATCTTTCATGGATCTTGTGCATCTTGGAACCGAGACCGTTTATGACGGGTTTACGGGCCAGTTTCTTGTTCAGGCCTATGAACGGCTTCGGTTCTGGCTGCACAGAAACAACAGGGCCCAAGCCAAGAAGAATATCTCGTATCACTACGATCTGGGTAACGACTTTTACAGTTCTTGGCTGGATGACACGATGACCTATTCCAGCGCGATTTTTGAGTCTGGGCAGGAAAGCCTCGAGAAGGCCCAGATCGCCAAATACGCAAGTCTTGTGGATGAGATGGGTGCCAAACCGGGTGACCATGTACTGGAGATCGGATGTGGCTGGGGCGGCTTCGCGGAATATGCCGCAAAGGAACGAGGTTTGCGTGTCACCGGCCTGACCATAAGTGAGGAGCAATTCAAGTACGCCAAGGAACGTATTGAAAAAGCTGGTCTATCAGATCGGGTTGAATTCAAGCTGCAAGACTATCGGGACGAACGCGGGGTCTATGACGGCATCGCTTCGATCGAAATGTTCGAGGCCGTGGGTCAGAAATACTGGCCGGTCTATTTCGAAACCGTTCGTGAGAGGTTGAAGCCCGGTGCCCAGGCAACCTTGCAAATCATCACGGTGGGTGATCACCGCTGGGATTTTTACAAGAACGGCGTTGATTTCATTCAGAAATATATCTTTCCCGGCGGGATGCTTCCGTCGCCGACCATCCTGCGTCAGCAGATCGATCAGGCCGGGTTGAAAGTCGTGCATTCGAAGGAATTCGGGAAAAGCTATGATCTGACTCTGCGCCGTTGGTATGAAACGTTCAACGACAAATGGGATCAGATCTCGGACATGGGGTTTGATGAGCGTTTCCGCCGCATGTGGAATTATTATTTGACTGCGTGCGGTGCGGCCTTTGACACGGGCAATTGCGATGTGACACAGATCACAATAGCAAAACCAAGTTAACTCACGGACCGTCACATGCCCACTGCCTCGCGTCTCGTCGCCGCTGTTTGTCTCGTCGTGCTGGCCTTTCTTGTTTCAGGCATGGTTATCGAAAACGGCGAAGAGGGTAAGGACTATGGCTACTTCACCTATGTGAACATGGCTCTTGGTGCGATCTGTGGTTGGAAAATCATGGGCAAGCGCGCTGGGCGTGGTTGGACCGCGGGCATAAACAACGGCCTGACCGGCGTTGCTTCGCTGATTTTCTGGGCACTGTTCGTGCAGGGGTGCTACCGCATGTTCGACCTTGCGATGCGCAATCGATATGGCGGCCCGTTCGAAGCTGTGATGGCGATTTTTTCGATTGGAATCGATTATGGCAAGCAACTGATCTATCCCGAAATTCTGGTTACGCTTGCAATAGGCGCCGTTGTCGCCGGGCTGGCCACGGAACAGGCCAGCCGCAAATGGCGCTGAACCGTTTCGTCACAAGAGAGATTGAATTTGTCTGATTTGTTCTTCTATGGAACGCTGCGGTACCTGCCGCTGTTGCAGCGTGTCTTGGGCCGCCCGCTGAGCGAAATCACGTTTCATTCTGCCAAGCTGCGCGACCACGCGGTTCACGCGGTTCAGGGGCAGGATTTCCCTATGATCCTGTCTGCTGAAGGTGCCGTAGCCGAAGGGTTGCTGGTGCAGGGCTTGTCATCCGATGATCTGGCCAGGCTGGCCTATTACGAAGGATCCTTCGACTATGACCTGAAATCGTTGAAGGTCATTCTGGAGGATGGGGGCGAAGTACAGGCGCAGGTCTTTTTCCCGACACCGGGCGCCTGGCAACCCGGTGAGTTGTGGTCGTTGCAGGGCTGGGCGGACAAATTGGGCGAGGTTACGGCGCTCGCCGCCGAAGAAGAAATGGCCTATTTCGGTAAAGTCGATCCCAAAACCATGGCGCGCAGCGTGCGTGCCATTCAAACCCGTGCCTGGGCTAAGATCATGGCCGGGCAACGGCGAACCGGCGACCCGCGGAACATAGCAGAAGACGTAATTGTGCACCGTCACGAACGCGTTTACGTCGACTATTTCGGGATGGAGGAAATCGATCTTCAGTTCCGACAGCATGACGGCAGCATGGGGCCCGTGCTGCACCGGGGCGGTTTGATGCAGGGCAGCGCCGTGTCGGTTCTGCCCTATGACCCGATCCGTGACACCGTGCTTTTGGTCGAGCAGTTCAGACCGCCGGTGTTTTTGATCAACGATCCAGAGCCCTGGCTTTGGGAAGCAGTTGCCGGGATGATCGACCCCGGCGAAACGCCTGAACAGACGGCGCATCGCGAGGCCATGGAGGAAGCAGGAGTTCGATTTGACAGGCTGGAATATGCGGGCGGCGCGTATTCCTCCAGCGGGTCGTCTACGGGTTTCACGTATCTTTATGTCGGACTTGGCAGTTTAACTGAGACAACAATCACCGGTGGCTTGGACACTGAGGGTGAAGATATCCGCAGCCGGATTCTGCCATTCGACGAATTTATCGATATGACGGACCGCCATCTTTTCAAGGATTTGCAATTGGTGTCCCTGGCGTACTGGCTGGCCCGCCATCGGGATCGTTTGCGCGCGTGACTATCGCGCTTGTGGTCGCGGCGGTGCGGCTGTAAATCTTCGAAGATACCAAATGACAAGAGGCGACCATGCGCATTGCACGAGATCTTGCTGACGCAGTAGGAAAAACACCGTTGATCCGGCTGCGCCGCATCAGCGAAGAGACTGGATGCGAGATTCTTGGCAAAGCCGAGTTCATGAACCCGGGTCAGTCGGTAAAGGATCGTGCTGCTCTGTTTATCATCAAAGATGCCATCGCACGCGGGGATCTGAAACCGGGCGGTACCATCGTGGAAGGCACTGCCGGCAATACTGGTATTGGTCTGGCTCTGGTCGGTGCGTCGATGGGATTCAAAACGGTTATCGTTATCCCCGAGACCCAGTCGGAAGAAAAGAAGGATATGCTGCGTCTGGCTGGCGCTCAGTTGGTTCAGGTGCCAGCAGCCCCGTATCGCAACCCCAACAATTTCGTGCATTATTCCCGCCGTCTGGCCGAGGAACTGGCGCAGACTGAACCCAATGGCGCAATCTGGGCCAACCAGTTCGACAATGTGGCGAATCGTCAGGCACATGTGGAAACCACGGGGCCCGAGATCTGGGAGCAGACAGACGGCAAGGTTGACGGGTTCGTCAGCGCGGTCGGGTCGGGTGGGACATTGGCAGGCGTTGCTGAAGTTTTGCAGCCCAAGGGCGTCAAGATCGGTCTTGCCGATCCCATGGGGGCTGGCCTGTATTCGTATTACACGACAGGCGAAATCGCGATGGAAGGTGGGTCGATCGCCGAAGGTATCGGGCAGGTGCGTATCACAAAAAACCTGGAAGGGTTCACGCCGGATTTTTCTTATCAGATCACCGATAACGAAGCGCTGCCCTACATCTTTGATCTTCTGCGTGAAGAAGGCCTGGTCATGGGCGGCTCGACCGCAATCAACATGGCAGGGGCGGTGCGCCTGGCCAAGGAAATGGGGCCGGGTCATACCATTGTGACCATCCTGTGCGATTATGGCACACGGTATCAATCCAAGCTGTTCAACCCCGAGTTCCTGCGTGAAAAAGAGCTTCCGGTTCCGGATTGGATGACCGAGGCACCGCGTGGCATTCCCGGCGTTTTCGAGGACGTGTGATGCTTGGACGGGTCCGCCTGTTTCTGACCCTGCTATTCCTGTGCTTTGTCGGCTTTTCGAATAGCGCTGTCGCGCAGCTGACGGATCGGCAAAGTGAATATTACCAAGGTTGGGTCAAAACCGCTAACCGGGCCGAAGCCGTTATCGAGGCGAACCGCGCCTCTGACGCTGCGCTAGAGAATTTGCGCTCGGAAATAAGTGGTTACAGGGAAGACTTCAATCGGGCTCGTGGGGCAAATACCGACCGCATTACGACGCTGGAAAGCCAGTTAAAAGCGTTGGGTCCCAAACCCGAAGGGGACACGACCGAGCCTGAAGACATAGCCAAACTTCGCACGCATCTTGAGGATCAGCTCAACAGTCTGCGTGTGCCGCGCATCATATCCGAAGAGGCGTATAGCCGTGCGAACGGGCTGATCAGCGAAATTGATCAGATCATTCGCGCGCGGCAGAAAAAAGAGTTCTTCGAACAGGGCCCGTCACCGATCAACCCGGCGCATTGGGGACCGGCATGGGTGGATGTCAAAGAGGCCGTTCAAAGCCTGGCAAATGAAACGATCACGAACTTGCGTTCAGATGTCGTGCGCGAACAAATTCGCGCTCGTGGTCTCGCAATCTTCATACTTCTGATCATTTCAGCCGTGCTGCTGATCTTTGGAAAACGGTGGTCCGAACTTGGAGGCGACTACCTGAGGTTGCTCGGCGGGGCCGGGACGGGGGTCTGGTCGTTCGTAATCTCACTGCTGCGAATTCTGTTGCCATGGATCGGTGTGGTGGCCGTGGTCACGGCAATCAGCCTCACCGGCGTTCCCGGTCTGCGGGGCAGCCTTTTGCTTCAGAATATTCCGTATTGGGCAGCGATCGTATTTTTCTATGACTGGATTGGTCGCCAAGTATACGTGATCGGCGCGTCGCAAGGGTTCAAACGTCTGTCCGCTGCGCGCATCACCGAACTGCGCGTGTATATCGATCTGCTCGCCCTGATGCTGGTTCTGCACGAATTGGCGTTGCTGTTCGAACGGATCGAAAACATCTCCGACGCGACTCGCGCCGTGGTCAGTTTCCCGGTCATTGTCGCAACGGCTTTGTTGTTGTTGCGGATACGCCAGATTCGAACAACGGACGGGCCACCGGATCAGGTTGCCTCGACCCGTTCCGCAGGGTTCAGCCAATTGGTCGAATTCCTGCGCCGGGCTTTGTTCCTTTTGGGCATCGTGTCTCCCTTGCTGGCGATTTTCGGATACACCAATGCGGCCGAAGCCATCGTGTTTCCTGCCGTCAAGACATTGGTACTGATCGGGGCCTTGGTCATCCTGCAACGGTTCATCAGTCAGATTTACGGCTGGGTCACCGGGCAGGGCGAAGCCGCGGGGGATTCGCTTTTTTCCGTACTGGTCGGGTTTGCATTGGCCATCTTGGCGCTTCCCATTCTGGCGATCTATTGGGGTGCGCGGGAAACCGATCTGCTGGAAGCATGGTCGCGCCTGCTGCTTGGTTTTGATATCGGTGGCGTCACAATTTCGCCCAGCAACTTTCTGACCTTTGTTGCCGTGTTTGCAATCGGTTATACGCTGACGCGTCTGTTGCAAAGCGGGCTACGCAATTCGCTTCTGCCGAAAACCAACATCGATCCGGGTGGCCAAAACGCGATTGTCGCGGGTTCGGGATACGTTGGCATATTTCTTGCCGCGTTGGTCGCAATCATGGTGGCCGGATTTGATCTGTCATCGCTGGCGATCGTCGCTGGCGCGCTGTCTGTTGGCATCGGCTTTGGTTTGCAGACAATCGTGTCGAACTTCGTTTCTGGCATCATCCTTTTGGTCGAGCGTCCGATTTCCAAGGGGGATTGGATCGATGTGAATGGCATGATGGGATATGTTAAGGACATTTCCGTTCGTTCGACCCGGGTCGAGACGTTCGACAGGACGGATGTTATCGTTCCGAACTCTGACCTGATCAGCGGTGTTGTAACAAACTATACCCGCGGCAACACGATCGGGCGGGTGATCGTTCCGGTGGGTGTTGCATACGGAACTGACACGCGCCAGGTCGAAACCATTCTGGGCGAAATCGCCAACAACCATCCGATGGTTTTGGCCAACCCGGCGCCAAGCGTTGTGTTCCAGGGGTTCGGCGCAGATTCCTTGGACTTCGAAATACGGGCGATCCTGCGGGATGTGAATTGGGCTCTGTCGGTAAAATCTGACATGAACCATGAAATCAACCGCAGATTCTCGGAAGCAGGGATCGAGATCCCGTTCGCACAACGTGATGTCTGGTTGCGAAATCCCGAAACCCTGCGGGCATCTGGCCCGAGCAAGCAGGAGTCTTCTGTTTCTGTGCAGGATGAGCCACGCAAAGTCGCAGAGACTCCGGCGGATTTGACCGAGGCGGATATGGACCTGGGTGCCAGTGATGAGACATGAGTGGCCCAAACGCGGCACGTGTTGACCGTTGATCACCCCTCGGTGGGCGCATTGATTAAATTGCGCTATTCCCCTGAATTCGTCGAATTGAGGCCTTGCAAATCCGACAGCATTCGTCCAAATATCGCCGGCACGGAGAGGTGGCCGAGTGGTCGAAGGCGCACGCCTGGAAAGTGTGTAGGCGGGAAACCGTCTCCAGGGTTCGAATCCCTGTCTCTCCGCCACTTACCAATCGCGAACCCGATATCAGGTCCCTAGCGGGGCCTTTTTCTTTCTGTCTCAAAAGGGTTTAACGATGGCACTCGACTTTCAGAGAATGGCCCTCGGGCCTACAGGCGCACGCCGCGACGAGGATGGCGGAAACGGTCCTGCGCGATGTTCCCGACGCGAAGGAAGAAGTGCTGCTCCAATGGGATGAGCGTCTGGCTGCCGTTTGCGCTCAGTATCACACCTATCCGCAGCGCCTGCTCCGGATACCGACCAGCACGGAAGAGTGCCTGATCAGACAGCAAGACCTCGGCGTCGAGCGATATATCTGGCGCACTGGGGATGATGCCAGGGCCCGCGCCAGCCATGCGATGAAACGATGCTCAGGCAGTTCCTCGGGTGTCGAAGGCGCCCCGTGCTGGCTACCGCATGACGAACGGGTTCGACATTGGCTGTTCCGACGTATTCAGCCAGACGGTTTTGGTCCTTGTGTAATCGTGAATGGCCTCGATCCCGGCTTCTCTGCCATAGCCGGATTGATTGTAGCCTCCAAACGGAGCGATCGGGGACACTGCGCGATACGTGTTGATCCAACAAATTCCCGATTTCAGGCGGGATGAAACCCGATGGGCGCGGGCGACATTTTCAGTGAAAACGCCGGATCCAAGCCCGAACTGCGAGTCGTTGGCCAATGCGATCGCTTCTTCTTCCGTATCGAATGGCAGCAGAGACATCACGGGGCCGAACATTTCGACCTTCAGCGTCTCGGTCTCTGGACTCGAACATTCCACCAGCGTAGGGGCCATGAAGTTGCCCGGCCGGTCCAGAGGGTTTCCCCCGAAGCGGATGCGTGCGCCTTGTTCTGTGGCTTTCGCCAAAGTCGCCTGAATTCTGTCCACCTGAGCTGTGGTGCAAAGCGGGCCAATATGGGTGGCCGCTTCCAATGGGTCGCCGATTGCGACGCCCTTCATCTTCTGTTCGATCTTGTCAACAAGCGCTTCCAGTACCGGGCGATGTATAAACCCCCGCGAGCCGGCCACGCAGCTTTGACCCGAGGCGCCGAAGTTTCCTGCAATCAAACCATTGGCCGCGCCATCCAGATTGGCATCATCAAAAACGATGATCGGGGATTTCCCGCCCAGTTCCAAAGTAGTCACCGCAAAGTTCTCAGCCGAATTGCGCACGACATGGCGCGCTGTTTCCGGGCCGCCGGTGAATGCGATCCGGTCCACGTCCGGGTGACGCGTAAGCGGGATGGCGCAGTTTTCGGCATCCCCCGTAATGACAGAGACGACACCGGGCGGAAAGCCGGCTTCATCGATCAGCCGTGCGAACTCCAGCATCGGAGCGGGTGCAATTTCAGAGGCCTTCAGCACGACCGAACAGCCTGCCGCTATCGCGGGGCCAAGCTTGGTCGCGGTCAGGAACATCTGAGCGTTCCAGGGGACGATTGCGACCACCACGCCAATCGGTTCGCGTTTGGTGAAGACGTGCATGTCCGGTTTGTCGATCGGAAGTACCGCCCCTTCGATCTTGTCCGCAAGCCCCGCATAATATCGATAATAGTCACCGACATAGGCTGTTTGGCTTGCGGTTTCGGCAAGCAGTTTGCCGCTGTCTGTGGTCTCAAGCTGGCCTAGGTGTCCGGCGTTTTCCTCGATCAGCTGGGCAAGTTTGAACAACAGTTTGCCGCGTGCGGTTTGCGTCATGTCGCGCCACGCGGGATCATCAAGTGACCGTCGCGCGGCGGACACGGCGCGGTCAACGTCTTCGGATGCGGCACAGGCGAAACTGGACCAGTCTTGGCCCGTCGCCGGGTTTTGCGAATGCATCACTTGCCCGCGCGCCCCTTCGGTCCACGCGCCGTCGATGTAAAGCTGGAAATGTGGTTTCTGATGCATCATCGATCCTCACTGAAACTTTGGCATGACGTCGTCGATGAAACGGGCCAGCGATGCGCGTTTGCGTTCGAAACTCATACCGCTGTCTATCCAGAACGAATACTCATCATAGCCCAGATCTTCATAACGTTTCAGACGTTCCGTGACCCCATCCGGGGTTCCGACAGTCAGATCGCGCGCCAGGTTTTCCGGTGCCATCATCGTGTTGGCCGCCATCTCTTTGTCCGTCAACGTCTGGATCAAGCCCTGCCGGACCGGCCGCTTGTTTTGAAACCAGGCCCCGAAGTAGTTGTAGAAGCGCGACAATTCCCGAGCGGCCTGACCCAGATCATCATCGTCGCTGCCAACGTAAGTGTGATGTAGCAGCATGATCTTGGGGCGCGGCCCCTCATGGTTTGCGCATGCATCTTCAAAGCGGCCCATCAGCGTTTCAATCTCATGCATGCCCTGCCAGAGCGGTGTGACCTGAATGTTAAAGCCGTTCTGCACACCGAATTCATGACTGTTCGGATCCCGCGCCGCGATCCAGATGGGCGGCCCGCCGGGTTGCACGGGTTTGGGGGCTGAGGTGGTGGCAGGGAATTTGAAATATTCTCCATCATGGGCACAGTCACCCTCCCACAGCCGGGGCAAAAGTGGCGCGATTTCTCGCATGCGCTGGCCAGCATCCCATGCATCCATTCCCGGCATCATCCGTTCATATTCATACGAATAGGCGCCGCGGGCGATGCCCAGCTCGATACGGCCGCCTGTCATCAGGTCTGCCGCAGCCGTTTCGCCCGCCAGTTTGATCGGATGCCAGAACGGTGCAACAACTGTACCCGTGCCAAGCCGTACGTCCTTGGTGTGATGTGCGATATCCACCAAAGACATCAAAGGGTTGGGCGCGATCGTAAAGTCCATCCCGTGGTGCTCGCCGGTCCAGACGGCACGCATTCCCGCCTCATCGGCCATTTTACACAGCGCGATGAACTCTTCATACAGCTTCTCATGGGGTTGATCGGGGCTCAGCCGTTCCATGTGTGCAAAAAGGGAAAACTCCATCCATCAGGTCCTTTCAGAAAAGCTGTGCACGTCGCCTAGCTGCGCACTGCCCAGATACAGTGAGAAGTCGCGGGTCCGGCTTTCCAGCGCGAAACGGGAAATCATGGTGGTGATTGGCGTCGTCGTGTAGGAAAGGGTTGCCAGGTCTTCAATCGCGACGGCCTCAAGCTTGCCGTGTTTGGGAAGTTCCGGCGCATTGCCCAATATGTAGACATGATGCGCTGTGGCATCGTCATAGACCGAGTAGACGACGCCAAGACGTGCGTCGATGCCACGATCATGCAGATTCTGCCACAGGCTGTCGCGCAACTGTCGCCGGTCGGACAATGTGACCTGCGGCGGCCTGAAACCGGCTTCCGTTTTCTCAAGCAGCACGCGGCCTTCGTGTTCGATGATTGCGCCACAGACGATCCTGCGCCCCGTCGGTTCAAGTGCGCCGCGTTCCAGGCCAAGGCTGAAGTACTGCCCGTTCGCGTAGCCCAGCGCCGGGTGGTCGTTGTGGGAATAGGCTTCGACTTGTCCGATCAGAACGCAATGGTCTCCTGCCTCGATCACTTGGTGGGTCCGGCAGGAAAATGTTGCGACCGCGCCGTTGATCAAAGGGATCTCTTGCGCGTCGAGATCATGGTCGGTTTTGGCGAACCGGTCACCTTTGAAGCCGGCGAAGATATTGGATACATCCTCTTGCCCCTCGGCCAGAACACTCACCGTGAAATGGGTGCAGGTCGAGAATTCGCCGTATGAAGACAAGTTCTTGCCGGGGCAGACGATCAACAGCGGCGGGTCGAGCGAAACCGAAGTGAAGGAGTTTG
The DNA here is from genome assembly GCF_013110575.1 of Ruegeria sp. HKCCD7559. Classification (NCBI taxonomy): domain Bacteria; kingdom Pseudomonadati; phylum Pseudomonadota; class Alphaproteobacteria; order Rhodobacterales; family Roseobacteraceae; genus Ruegeria; species Ruegeria sp. HKCCD7559. The sequence goes on along the minus strand of NZ_WVQU01000001.1, from coordinate 1,249,288 downwards.
CCGTGAAGCCCAGGGCCATGCCAGAGGCGCTGCGCGTGGTAACGACGGTCACGCCGGTCATGAATTTGCCGAATGCCCGCCGAAGGTCGCGGGGATCAAGTTCGGTCATGATTGCACCTCGCTTTGAAAGCTGGAAATGGCGGCGTTGACCTGATTTGCATGGGTCATCGGCATCATATGGGCCGCCCCATCGATGATCAGCGCGCGGCCGTTCGGGGTGACTTCGGCCATTTTATGCGACATGTCTGGGGTGGAGTTCGGCTCCTGACTGCCGGTTATGAACAGCGCGGGGCAGGCGAGTTTCTCCAGCGCGTCGCGCCGCGGAGTTCGGCTTTGGGCAAAAACCGAATAGGCCAGCTTGTAAGCAGCCGGATCCATTGCCGTCAGCCATTCGCGGCAGGCATCACGTTCAGGCGAACCGATGTCACCAAACCACCGGCGCAGCGTGCTGGTTGGATCAACCGGTGTTTCCCCATCCAGCCCCGCCGCTCGTTCCTGAACCGCCAGCGCGGCCTTTGCGCCGCGTTCAAAAACGGTATTCATTGCCACGACGCCGCAAATCCGGTCGGGCGCCTTGGTGGCAAGGTCTAATGCGATCATTGCGCCCATCGAGTGGCCAACAACAAGGACGGGCCCGTTCAGATCGCGAAGCACGTTGTGTGCAGCATCACTGTATTCCGACAGTTCCGTGCCGAAAAAACTCAGTGGGCTTTCTCCGTGACCGGGCATGTCCGGCGCTGTCAGTCGAGCTACAGACGCCAAACCGTCCAACTGCGCACCCCAGGCTTCGGCCCGCAGGCCAACCCCGTGCAGCAACAGGATGTCCGGACCTTTGCCTGCCTGGATGGCGGCCAGCCCGCCGATTTCAGACCGCGGCCGGGTTGTCCACGTCATGACCCAAATCCTTGAGATCCTGATACCGGTCGCCGATACGGTGATGTGGTCTGCCCGATGTTGCCGCCCCCAGTACCACCACAATTTCGTCGTCGCGCGGTGCGTCCGGGATCGAGAATTGAACGGTCAAGTAGTGAGACCGCCGCCCGGCATCGTTTTTGTCCATCAATGGCACCATGATCGGCGCATTTGCGGGGCCGCGCGTGTTTGTGAAAGCCAGATAGGATTTCGCGCTGACCGCCTGCCGGTAGTGATTGCCGAACCGAAGGGTATGAATAATGCCCGAGGCGTGCTCGACCTCGCCATTCAATCCGACGACGGCTGCCTTTCCATAGGCTTCGATTGCGTCGCCACTGCCGGCCAACGCGATCATGCGGTCCGTCATCATCTTTCCCAGTATGGGGCCATATGCGTGGATTTCCGGTTTAAGGTCTTCGACATATCGACCCGCCCAGGGATTGGTAATCACTGCGGCCACGGCGAACATGCGCCATGGGATTTCCGCAGGGCGAAATCCCTCGACAAGAACTTCCTCGTCGTAGGTAACAATCTTGCGTATTTCCGGCTTCATCACACCTCTCCTGTCGCGCTGGGAGAAGGTAGAAACGGGTATGGGTTTTGACAAATGATTGAATTATGTGCTTTCGCATTAAAAAGATTAATGGCTAACTTGATCAATGGCAAAATCACTTCCCCCCCTGACCTGGTTCCGATCCTTCGAGGCGGCGGCCCGGACCCTGAGTTTTACCGCAGCGGCCGAGGAAATCGGCCTGACCCAATCGGCAGTCAGTCAGCAGGTGAAATCCCTTGAGATGCGTCTGGGGACAGCGCTTTTCATAAGGCATCCGCGCAGTCTGGCCCTGACGGATGCAGGGCGGAAACTGCTGCCCGAAGTCGGCAGTGCGCTTGAGGCGCTTGCCGCCGCCGCCGGAAGGGCCGACGCTAGCGCACCAGGAGATGTCCTGACAGTGGCCACATCTGTCAGCGTCGCGCAATGGGTCATCGCCCCAAACCTCGCGGACTTCACCACCCGCAATCCAGAGATCAGCGTGCGGCTGCTCAGCGCAATCTGGCCTGACGATTTTAACGCGTCGCAAGCTGACGTTCAGGTCAGGTTCGGATCGGAAAAACAAGTGGGCAGGGGGGGCGAACGTTTGCGGCCTGACAGGCTTGTCGCTCTCAAGGCGCCGACGCTTGCAGGGGATCCGTTTGACCTTCCCCTGATAGAGGCAGTCGGCACGTCAAGCGGATGGAAGACGTGGTTCGACAAGCAGGGCGTGCAGCGGCAGCCTGCCGTTTTCGTCGATACCTTCGGCATGGCGCTTCAATTGGCGGTTCATGGCAGCGGGGTGGCCCTGATCAGCGAGTTCCTGGCGAAACATGCGATGATAACCGGTCTTGTCGAAAGCGCACATGACAGCACTGTCGACTGCAACGAAGGGTATTATCTTTCAGCTGACGCCAGCAATCCGGCGGCCGCATTGTTTCGTGACTGGTTGCTTGAACAGATACGTGTTTGATCAGGCGCGGGCCTAGGATCGTTCGTGCACCACTCAGGGCTTGACGAATACTTTGCGTGGTCGTTTGCACAGACACTCTGCGGGGCCGTTTTCAGTGATCAGGATGGATTCGGTGATCGCAAGCCCCCAATCATCCATCCAGAGCCCGGGCATGAAGTGAAATGTCATGCCAGATTCGAGGATCGTATTGTCTTCTTCCCGCAGCGAGATCGTGCGTTCGCCCCAGTCCGGAGGATAGCTGAGGCCGACAGGATAACCACAGCGGGCGCCGCGTTCGATCCCCGCACGTTCGAGAGGCGCCGCCAGCGCTTTGGCAATATCTTTTGCGCGATTGCCGGGGCGCGCAGCCTCCAGACCCGCTTCCAACCCTTCAACCAAGGCCGCCTCAGCCCTTTTGAGATAATCAGGCGGTTGACCCAGAAATACCGACCGGCAGAACGGAGCATGATATCGGCGGTAGCAGCCGGAGAGCTCGAAGAAGGTGCATTCGCCCGATTTGAACACATCTCCATTCCATGTCAGATGCGGCGCGGCGGCGTCTGACCCTGACGGTAAAAGTGGGACGATGGCTGCGTAATCCCCCCAGTCATCACCGACGCCCGTTATCGCGTCATGGTAAATCTGTGCGACCAGCTCGTTCTTGCGCAGGCCGGGTTCAACGCGCTCAAGCACGCCGTCAGTCACAAACTCTGAAATCCGGGCCGCCTTGCGCATCAGGGCGATTTCTTCGTCAGATTTCACGACCCGTTGCCAGTTGACCAAGGCCGTTGCATCGATCAGGGTTGCCCCGGGCAGTTCCGTCGTCAGAGTAATATGGGCTTTGGCCGAATAGTAATAATTGTCAAGTTCCACCCCAATGCGGCTTTGGCTGTGTCCGCAGTCCGCAATAAGTTTGGCCAGATCCTGCATTGGATGCCGCGTGGTCGACTGCACGAAGTGATCCGCGTATCCAAAAACCCGATCGTCCCCCATCCACACCGTGCGCAGCGCACCGTTTGCATCCTGCCGGCGCCCCCACCAGATCGGGTCCGCGTCAAGAAAGATCAAGGCACCCTGGTGAACGTAAAAAGACCAGCCCTCATACCCGGTGAGCCATCCAATGTTCGAAGGGTCTTCGACAAAAAGGCAGTCAATTCCCTTTACGGCCATCGCCTGTCGGGTCTTGGCAAGACGGCGATCATATTCCGCCCGGCTGAAGGCTGGATCAGAGTGGGTCATTGGCGCCTCCGGTCAACAAAAGACTTTGGTTGACAGAACCCTACCGATCCGCTCACGTCAACGAACGAAAATTCAGGGGGCTGCATGAAAACCGATATCAATCCGCACCGAACGGGCCGAAGCATCGGGCCATTCAAGCGGTGTCATTTCCACGTTTCAGGCTGCATGCGGCGCCCCACCTCTGAGGTCGCCGGATGAGAGGGTTCGAGCCAGCAGAATTCTCAGCGCGCACCGAACGCGCACAGGTGATGATGAATGCCGCTGGCCTGTCGGCGCTGCTGCTGACCACGGAAACCGACGTGCGTTATTTTACCGGATACCTGACCAGATTCTGGGAAAGCCCGACCCGTCCTTGGTTCCTGATCCTGCCTGCGGTTGGTAAACCGGTTGCAGTCATCCCCTCGATCGGCGCCTCGTTGATGGGGCAAACCTGGATCGATGACATTCGAACGTGGAGCTCACCCGATCTTCAGGATGACGGCGTCTCGCTTTTGACGGACACCCTGACGGAATTGACACCCCCCAAAGGCCGTATCGGAATGCCCGATGGTCACGAGACGCACGCGCGTATGCCCATGTCGGATATTGAACGCCTGCGAAACAGGCTCGGTTCGCGCCACATCACCGGAGATCACGGTGTTTTGCGCCAACTTCGCATGGTCAAATCCGAGGCGGAAATAGCTAAAATCGAAACCGCATGCGCCATAGCCGGTCGAGCCTTCGCCCGGGTTCCCGAGGTTGCTCGGGTCGGCGTGCCTTTGGATGAAGTATTTCGCGGTTTCCAGATACTCTGTCTGGAAGAGGGCGCGGACTGGGTGCCGTATCTCGCAGGTGGGGCAGAGCAGGGCGGTTACTCTGACGTGATTTCTCCGGCGTCGTCGTCCCCCTTGAAGGCTGGCGATGTACTGATGCTTGACACCGGCTTGGTCTGGGATGGCTATTTCAGTGACTTCGACCGCAACTGGTCTGTCGGCCCGGCAAGTCCGGACGTGAAATCTGCTTACGCCAGACTGATTGAGGCGTCGGATGCTGCTTTCGAAATCGCGCGCCCCGGCGCTACCGCAGCAGAGCTGTTTCATGCCATGAACACGGTGCTGACCAAGGCGTCCGAAGGCACAGATGCCGGTCGGCTGGGGCATGGGTTGGGAATGTCGCTGACCGAATGGCCGTCGCTCATCCCGACGGACCAGACCGTTCTTGAGCCGGGCATGGTGCTGACCTTGGAGCCGGGCATTGCCGTTGGTGGCAAGATCTTGGTTCACGAAGAAAACATCGTCGTAACAGACGATGTTCCGCGCTTTATCAGCCCGCGTATCGGGCCGGAGATGATCCAGCTATGACCTACGTGCCATACACGCTTGACGAGGACGACCCGCAAGCCCCGCCGCTTGGATTGATTGTTCTTCAGGTCGACGAGACGATTGAGCCGGAGTTCGGCAAGATTTTCTCGGACCGGAAAAACCCGTTGTATGTAACACGGATACCCAGCGGCATTGAAGTGACACCAGAAAGTCTGGCCGAGATGGAAGAGGCCCTGCCGGCGGCGGCAGGGTTGCTGCCCAGCGCGCGTCCTTTCGAGGTGGTGGGTTATGGCTGCACGTCCGCAAGTTCCGTCATTGGTTCAAAACGTGTGGAGGAACTTGTCAAACAGTCGTGCAATACAAAAGAGGTTACGAACCCTTTGCGCGCGGCCACGGCCTGCGCCGCGGATCTTGGGGTGTCCAGGTTTGCGTTGCTGTCGCCTTACATCGAAGAGGTCAACGTACCGCTGCGTGCCGCGTTTTCGGAAAACGGGATAACCATGGATGTTTTCGGGACATTCGGGCAGGCCGAAGAGGCAAAGGTTGCTCGGATTTCTGTGCAGTCGGTGATCGAGGCCGCGACGAAACTGGGATCTGATCCATCGGTCGAGGCCGTTTTCCTCAGCTGTACCAACCTGCGCACGATTGAAGCGATTCCTGAGATTCGCAAGCGGATCGGTAAGCCAGTTCTTTCAAGTAATCAAAGCCTTGCATGGCATATGCGCCGCCTCAATCTTGCTGATTGAAACAGCAGAAATGACATGAAAATTCGCAAAAGCGTCATCTATTGTTGCCAAGTGCCCACTGCATGGTCTTAACTGCTGACTACAGATCAATGAAATCCGCAACACTCGGATAATCATTTGACGCAACAGGGGGTCTTGTGACCGACACAAATACCGATGCCGCGTTTGTTGAATTTCAACGCGTACAAAAATCTTATGATGGCGAGAATCTCGTCGTCAAAGATCTCAACCTTGCAATGCCAAAAGGCGAATTCCTAACCATGCTCGGGCCGTCCGGGTCTGGAAAGACAACCTGCCTGATGATGCTTGCCGGATTCGAAACCGCCACTCATGGCGAAATCCTTCTTGATGGGAAGCCCATCAACAATATCCCTCCACACAAGCGTGGGATTGGCATGGTCTTCCAGAACTATGCCCTGTTTCCCCACATGACAGTGGCCGAAAACCTCTCGTTCCCCTTGGAAGTCCGCAAGTTGGGCAAGTCTGAACGGGATGAAAAGGTACAACGTGCCCTGGACATGGTTCAGATGGGGGCGTTTGGAGGCCGGCGCCCGGCTCAGTTGTCTGGCGGTCAGCAACAACGAATAGCCTTGGCGCGCGCCTTGGTTTTCGAACCCGAACTGGTGTTGATGGATGAACCACTGGGCGCACTGGACAAGCAGCTGCGCGAGCATATGCAGTTCGAAATCACACGTCTTGCGCACGAATTGGGAATCACCACGGTTTATGTGACCCACGACCAGACCGAAGCATTGACGATGTCGGATCGTGTGGCCGTGTTCGACGATGGCCGCATCCAGCAGCTTGCACCGCCTGATCAGCTTTATGAAGAACCCGAAAACAGCTTTGTTGCCCAATTCATCGGGGAAAACAATACTTTGGAAGGTGTCGTTAAATCGATTGATGGCGACACATGCCTTGTCCAGCTGGACGATGGGTCCGAGATCGACGCGGTTCCGATCAACGTTCACAATCCGGGCGAAAGGACAAAGGTGTCAATCCGGCCTGAGCGGGTGGAATTCAACAAGGATCGCTTGCACGCCGATGCTCATACGCTGAAAGCGACTGTCAAAGAATTCATCTACATGGGTGACGTATTCCGTTTCCGCATGTCCGTTGCAGGAAATGATGAGTTCATCGTCAAGACCCGGAACGCGCCAGATGCCGTCCGCCTGACCCCCGGTCAGGAGATCGAGATCGGCTGGCTGGCCCAGGATTGTCGTGCGCTCGACGCATAGACCAAGCTGCGCGAAACAAGCACAGCTCTATCAGAGGGACCGGCTGATGAAGGCCCGTGCATCAGCTGACCACACATATAAACGGGACTAACTGGGAGTTATTTACACATGAAAGCAACCAAAACCCTTCTGACAACGGCCGCCGTCGCCATTGCGGCGGGTGGTGTTTCGGCCGAGGAAATGACCATCGTTTCCTGGGGCGGGGCCTATTCCAAATCGCAGTTGAAGGCGTATCACGAGCCCTATTCGGAAAAGACCGGCGTCACCATTCTGAACGATGACAGCTCGAACGAGGCGGTGGCCAAGCTGCGCGCGATGAACGAAGCGGGGAACATCACCTGGGATGTGGTCGATGTCGTGGCGTCTGACGCGATCCGCTTGTGCGACGAAGGTCTGGCGATGGAAATCGACCATGACGCGATGCTGGCCCCGGCGCCCGATGGCACGCCGGCATCTGAAGACTTCGGTGATCTGATCGTCAGCGATTGCTACATCCCGAGCATCGTGTATTCGACCACGTTCGGATACCGCACCGATTTGGTTGGTGACACGCCGCCGACGGACGTCTGCGCCGTCTTCGATCTGGAAACCTATCCGGGCAAACGTTCGCTGGAGAAACGCCCCATCAACAACATGGAATGGGCACTGATCTGCGACGGCGTTCCCAAGGACGAAGTTTATGACGTTCTGGCCACTCCGGAAGGTCAGGATCAGGCTCTGGCCAAGTTGGACACCATCAAAGACAGTGTTGTTTGGTGGTCCGCCGGTGCGGACACACCCCAGCTGCTGGCCGACGGCGAGGTCATCATGGGCTCGACCTATAACGGTCGTCTGTTCAGCGTGATCGAGGAGCAGAACCAGCCCGTCGCCATGCTGTGGGATGCGCAGGTGTTCGATATTGACGGCTGGATCATTCCCGCCGGTCTGAGCGAAGAGCGTAAGCAACGCGCGCTGGATTACCTCCGCTTTGCGACCGACACCCAGCGTCTGGCGGATCAGGCCAAGTATATCTCGTACGGCCCGGCCCGTGCATCGTCGGCTCCGCTGGTGGGTGAGCATGCCGAACTGGGTATCGATATGGCGCCCCATATGCCAACCGATCCGGAAAACGCCAAGAACACGTTCCTGTACAATTACGAGTTCTGGGCGGATTACCGTGACGACATCGACGCCAAATTCCAGGCGTGGCTGGCGCAATAAGCCGGTTTTGAATTGGTGACACTGTCAGGGGCGGGAAACTGCCCCTGACCCAGGAAAAGCCAAGGGACAACAATGACTGACGCCACCCAAAACGCGGGCCCCATGCTGGCCGCTGATGGAACACCGCTCAAGCAGTCGCTGGCGCGCTCTCTACGCAGGCAGAAGCTCCGGGCGTTGATGTTGATTGCGCCGCTTCTTCTTTTTGTCCTGTTTTCATTCATCGTTCCCATTGCATCGATGTTGTTTCGGTCCGTTGAAAACAGCATCGTGTCCGACACACTTCCCTTGACCGTCGAAGCCCTGAACAACTGGGACGAACAGTCGGGTGAGTTGCCGGGCGAGGATGTTTACGAGGCCTTTGTCCGCGACATGATCGTCGCGATTGACAACAAAGAACACACAAGGCTCGGTTCGCGTTTGAACTACGAAGAGACTGGCATGTCTTCGATGTTCCGCAGGTCTGGGCGCCAGATCAAAAAACTGGATCCTGAAACGGATGGGCCGTTCAAGGAAACACTGATCGAGATTCATGACGGATGGGGAGATCCGCAAACCTGGCGGGTGATCAAGACCCACTCACCTGTGATTACCAATGGTTACTTCCTGAATGCCGTCGACATGCGCAGAACCCCGGAAGGCGCGCAGGCTCAACCCGAAGACAAGCAAATCCTGATAAAGCTTTTTGGACGTACTCTGTTCATGTCGCTCGTGATTACGGGTGCTTGTATCCTGCTTGCTTACCCTGTCAGTTATCTGTTGGCGACGCTGCCTATGCGGGTATCTAACCTGTTGATGATACTGGTCCTTTTGCCCTTTTGGACGTCCCTTCTGGTGCGAACCTCCGCTTGGAAGGTCATGTTGCAGCAACAGGGGGTTATTAACGATACCCTCGTTTGGCTGGGGCTGGTCGCAGATGATGCTCGCCTTATCATAATCAACAACCAGATCGGCACTATCGTCGCGATGACACATATCCTGCTGCCCTTCATGATCCTGCCCATGTATTCGGTGATGCAGACCATTCCGCCGTCTTATACACGCGCGGCCAAATCCATGGGTGCAACGAACTGGACGACGTTCTGGCGCATCTACTTCCCGCAATCCGTGCCCGGAATCGGTGCCGGTTCGATCCTCGTGTTCATTCTGGCGATTGGGTACTACATCACGCCCGAGATCGTGGGCGGCACAAAGGGTGTCTTCATCTCGAACCGGATTGCCTATCACATCTCGTCCTCACTGAACTGGGGGCTGGCCGCGGCCTTGGGTACGATCCTTCTGGCGGTCGTGCTGTTGCTCTACTGGGTCTACGACAAGATCGTGGGCATCGATAACGTGAAGTTGGGATAATCAAGATGGCAGCACTGACACCGATATCCCGCAAACCCATGTCCATGGTTTTGCCCAGTGTCGCACTTGCCGGGGCATTTGCCGGCATTTTCGTCGGGGCCGGAAATGGTTCGGTCCTTCTGGGCATACTGGGCGGGGCCGTCCTGATCGCGGGGCTGGCCTGGGTCTACATAAATATCGTGAAGAACGAAAACCTCGCACGCTGGATCAATATCATCGGGTTCGGCGTCATAGGTTTCATAATGGCCGGTCTGATGGGCGGTGTATTGGGGCTGCTCGGCGGCTGGTTTTTCGCCTGGTTTATCTATTGGTTGTACGAGGGGCGGTATCGGCGCAAGCTGCTGCCGTATCTCACGGCACAGCAGGTTTTCTATCACTACCTGTTTCGCGTGATCTGTGGTGCGATCTTCGTGTTCCTGATCACGCCGATTCTGGTGGTGTTGCCGTTGTCTTTCAACGCGCAGGATTTCTTTACCTTCACGCCCGAGATGCTGCGGCTTGATCCCGAAGGCTATTCGCTGAAGCATTACCGAGATTTCTTCACCAACAACGAATGGCAGCGCAGCTTCAAGAACTCGCTGATCATCGCGCCGATTGCGACGGTTATCTCGGTAACGTTGGGAACGCTGGCCGCGATCGGGCTCAGCCAGTCTCACGTTCCCGGACGCCGTGCGATCATGGGAATTCTGATTTCGCCGATGATTGTTCCGCTGATCATCTCGGCGACGGGTATGTTCTTTTTCTACAGTGATATCGGGCGTTTCCTCGAAGGAACACTGGGCATGAACAAGAACTTCGTAGGCTATCTGAAAGTTATCCTGGCCCACGCAGTGCTGGGTATTCCCTTTGTGATCATTACCGTGACGGCAACACTGGTGGGCTTTGATCGATCTCTGACGCGGGCGGCAGCCAATATGGGCGCAGGGCCGGTGCGGACCTTCTTCAAGATACAGATGCCGTTGATATTGCCGGGCGTAATCTCGGGCGGCCTGTTTGCCTTCATCACATCGTTCGACGAAGTGGTCGTGGTCTTGTTTGTGGGATCCTCATCGCAAAAGACGTTGCCGTGGCAGATGTTCACCGGCCTGCGGGAACAGATCAGTCCAACCATTCTGGCGGTTGCGACAATCCTCGTGGTCCTGTCCATTGCCCTGCTGACGACGGTCGAACTGTTGCGGCGCCGGTCGGAGCGTCTGCGAGGTCTTTCGCCCGCTTGACGCAGCAAACCGTCTGATCTAACGGTTCACCTGTTCATCTCTGCCGCGATGGCGTCGCGGCGACTACGGAGGTGATCGGCTCTCGGACCCCGAGACCGCCTGTCCTGAACGCCGGGACATGTGGCCGGGAGATGCACGCCCGGCATAGATGAGAGACCAAGGATGACTGACATTTCTAACCGCCCTCAGTTCTTCACCTGCCACAATGGCGACAAAGCCCCGTTGCCGTTCAGCAAATCTGAGTATGACCGCCGTCTTGGCAAGCTGCGCGCGATTATGGCCAAGCGGGATATCCCGGTGGTGCTGCTGACATCGATGCAGAATATCGCCTATTATTCGGGCTTTCTATACTGTGCGTTCGGGCGCCCTTATGGCTGTGTTGTAACCCAAGACAACTGCACCACCGTTTCGGCCAATATTGATGCCGGGCAACCCTGGCGCCGGTCGGTTGAAGACAACGTGATTTATACTGACTGGAAACGCGACAACTACTGGCGGGCAGTTGCGAGCCTGATCGGGAATGCAAAGCGGATCGGCATCGAAGGCGACCACATGACGCTTGCAGCGCGGGACACGGCGCTGAACATGCTGGGCGAGCCAGAATTGGTTGACATCGCGGTCGACACCATGGCCGCGCGGATGATCAAATCCGCTGAAGAAATCGAATTGATCAAGGGAGGAGCGCGCACGGCCGATGTGGGTGGTGCTGCGATCCATGCCGCAATCCGCGAAGGAGCAACCGAAATCGAAATCGCGATGGCTGGTCGAGACGCGATGGAAGTGGAAATCGCGCGAGCCTATCCGGATGCTGAATACCGTGACACATGGGTTTGGTTTCAATCGGGTTTGAACACCGACGGCGCGCATAACCCGGTCACCAAACGCGCGTTGCAAAAAGGCGATATACTTTCGCTGAACACCTTTCCGATGATCTCGGGCTATTACACCGCCCTGGAGCGGACCCTGTTCCTGGGCGAGCCGGATGCCGACAGTCTGCGCCTGTGGCAGGCCAATGTGGCCGCGCATGAACTTGGCCTGAGCTTGATCAAACCCGGTGCCACCTGTTCCGGTATCACCGCCGAGATCAACCGGTTTTTTGCCGACGAAGGCCTGCTTCAATATCGTTCCTTCGGCTATGGGCACTCGTTTGGTGTTCTGAGCCACTACTATGGTCGCGAAGCCGGTTTGGAACTCCGTGAAGACATCGACACAGTGCTGGAACCTGGCATGGTGGTCTCGATCGAGCCGATGCTGTGGATCCCCGAAGGCCAGCCCGGTGCAGGCGGTTACAGGGAACACGATATTCTGGTTGTGGGCGAAGACGGAGCCGAAAACATCACAGGCTTCCCCTACGGGCCGGGACACAACATTATCGACGCCTGAGGTTTGGGGTGGAGCTTCTGCTCCACCCGCTTTTACGCGCGTCGGGCACGTTCGTGAAAAATGAAACCCAGAAAATTCAACAGCAGCTGTGCCGCCAGAATCTGAGTGCTTTCAGTGGGGTCGTAGGCGGGGGCCACCTCGACCAGATCGATGCCCACCACGTCGCCCCTTTTCGCCAGTCCCTGAAGGATTTCCAGAACGTCATAGTACAAGAACCCTCCGTGGCTCGGAGTGCCGGTTCCTGGCGCGATCGAGGGACAGAACGCATCGATATCGATCGTTACATAGTACCGTTTGCCTTCGGGAATGCGGTCAAGAACAGCCTCTGTTCCCAATCTGCGAACCTGCCGCACGGACAGGATGTCCGATCCGCGCGCACGCGCGTCGTCATACCCTTCCTTGGCGGTGGACGATACATTTCGAATGCCCAGCTGGGTCATCCCTGAAACATAGTCTTTCTCGATCGCGCGGCGCATGGGATTTCCGTGCCCGTTGGTGACGCCGTGACGTTCATCCACAAAGTCCAAATGCGCATCGATTTGAACAACATGGATCGGGCCGTTTTCAGCGCAGTCGCTTTCAAATGCGGAAATGCAGGGGATGTTGACCGAGTGATCACCGCCAATCACCAGCGGAAGTGCCCCGGCCTCGAGAATTTTCTGCACGCCAAAGGCTATGTTCTTGTGGCTCGTCTCGGTCTTGGTGTGGACAATATCCGCATCGCCCAGGTCGACGATCCGAACCGAACTGTCCAGATAGGTCGCGTCATCCTCATGATCATAGGCGCCGGCATGGCCAAAACTGAAAAGGGTCGATGCCTCTCGCACGGCCCGAGGACCAAAACGCGCGCCGGGGCGCCATTGGGTTCCAAAGTCGAACGGCGCGCCGAGCACGCAAACGTCGGCCTCGATTCGGTCCCAGTTCTCGACATATGGAGATTTTGCGAAGGTCGATATTCCGACAAAAGGAAGATTCAGTCGCCCGGACGCATATCCATGATCCTGCACTTTGGGTCCTTTCGATTGTTGTACTGTTTTCCTGCATGTGAACATGAGGACACGCCGTATTGAAACCAAATTCTCTTTGAACGGCGGATTTTGGGGGACCAGAGGAAATTTTCTTCCAAAAGGGCGGGCTGGCTTGCGTTCAAAGCTGATCCGGCCCAGCCCATCAGAGCGCTTCAAGATCAGTCAAAAGATAATCCCGCTGATGGTGTTGCCTTTCCTTCATTTCCCATACCCAAAGAACGTGTGAAAGATCCCCTTCGGCCTCAGCGGTGCTCTGGCAGATTTTCCTTTTCAGCAAGACGGTTTTTGATCCGTCTGGGCCAGAAAATCATAAGCGTTAACAAAAATATCGATTTGATATAAAGTTGTGGGGTTATTGATTGGTAACGCGCGGGTATTCGTGTGGCACAGACACTTTATGAGAAATATGGCGGTTTCAAAACGATCAGCCGGGTCGTGATGACCTTCTATGAAATGGCGCTGGATTCGGATGAGATCGGCCATCATTTCGAAGACATTGATATGCCGCGCCTGATCGACCATCAAACCAAGTTCGTCTCGTCCTTGATTGGTGGGCCCGCATCTTTCAGTGATGACAGGATCGAAGCAGTTCATCGGCATCTGAACATTTCGCACAATGAGTTTGACGTCATGGCCGAGCTGTTTGGCGACGCGCTAAGTCAGCATGGCATGTCCGACGGAGACATCAAAACTGCGCTGACCGCAATCGAAGGCAAACGTTCGATCATAGTCACCCGGAACGCGGCATGAGCATTCTGGCGATAAACGAGCAATTGCTGCGTGCGATCGGAGTCGGCGTCGCCGTGGTGCGCGCATCCGACCTGCAATTCGTGTTTCACAACGGGCCTTTCACGGAATGGTTCGGCACTCCTGAAAAGGGCTGCACCTTAAGCGACGTTCTGCCGGATCTCGACCCCAAGGAACTGGAGGATGTAAAGCAGTCCGGCCTTCGGTACTCGGTCGAATTGCAGATAAAGCCGAAACGCAGGACCTTGATCTTTGCAGTCGCCGTCTCACTGGCCAATGGCTTGTCCGAGCAGGTGCTGATTGTGGAATGTCAGAACATCACTCGCATTCGCGAATTGGAAAGCATGATCGACAGCTATTCCACCATGGTCGAGCGCAACACCCGAGAGCTTGAGCGCGAAAAGGAAAGAGTGGAACGCCTGTTGCTGAACCTGATGCCCCGAGCCGTGTATGAAGAGTTCAAGACGTTCGGCGTTGTCACACCGCAGCTGTATCAGCAGGTTTCGGTGGTGATGCTGGATTTTGTCGGGTTCACGGATTTTGCGGCCAAGACCGACCCGACGGTCACCTTGAGTGAACTGAACGACATCTTCACGGCTTTCGACCGGATCGTGGAACAATTCGGGTGTGAGCGGATCAAAACGATCGGTGATGCTTATCTGGCCGTGTCAGGCATGCCCGATCCAACACCGGATCATGCGACCGCCGTGGCGCATTGTGCGGTAAGGTTCCTGCGCTATCTCGAACGCCGCAACGAAAGCCATCCGCATAAGTGGCAGGCGCGGATCGGATTGGGGATGGGTGCGGCGGTTGGATCGGTCGTTGGCATTCAGAAATATGTCTATGACGTGTTTGGCCCTGCCGTAAACATCGCGTCCCGGTTGCAGGTCTTTGCCAACCCCATGAACATCGTAGCCCCGGAAGAGATGAAATATGCCTTGATTGACGAGTTTCAGGTCTCGGATCTGGGGTGCGTTGATATCAAGGGCATGGGTGAGATGGATCTGATCAACGTGACATCGGGCTTGAGTATGCCTCAGGGCAGCCGTTCGTTCTGACCGCGTCACTCGTCCTGGGGGATCAGGCCCAGACCGCGCAGGTAGATGCCGATACCGCTTTCCAGCAAATCTTCAGGAGGAAAAGGCGAAGTTGCGCCGGTATTTCGGGCGTACAGCTCGACGACGCCGTGGCTCATCGCCCAGATATGGGCGCTGAACATCGATGCGGGCGGGCGCTTGTCAGGCGGAATATGCTGGGACAGGTCCGCGGCCGCTTTTTCAAGAACGGCCTTCGCCCGATTGGCGGCCAAGGACAATTCGGGTGTCCGGTTCAGGGAAATCCCGCTTTCGAACATGGCGATGTAATGCCCGGGATTTTTACGCGCAAAAGCCAGATACGCACGCCCCGTTGCTTCAAAAGCGGCAAGGGCTGAAGGCTGTCCCTCGTCATAGGCGTATTGCATCAGGTCTGCGAACATCTCAAACCCCTGCCGTGCGGCTTCGGCAATCAGGTCCTCGCGCCCTTGAAAATGACGGTAGACGGCGGCAGGCGTGACACCGGCCGTTTTGGCCGCCTCGGACAGCGTGAAACCGGTCGGGCCCTTGTCTTCGATCAGGGACAAGGCAGCCTCGATCAGGGCTTGCTTCAGGTTTCCGTGGTGATAACCGCGTTTCGTCATCCCGGCCTCAGTTGCATTGATTGCGTGTTGGAAGACAAGGACATAGACCACCGACGCTTTGTCGTCCAATACATGATCGTGAAGGCATCGACGGGGCAGGGCGGGGAGACAATTTACGCCTCCCACATATCCGGGCCACCGCAGATACGGGCATCAATCTCGCCGATACTCTTCTCGTCCTTCTCATCATAGTCCAAGGCATGCAGAACCGTTCGGATGGCCGCAAGCCGCGCGCGTTTCTTGTCGTCGGAACGAACAATCGTCCACGGGCAGGCATCAGAATGCGACCGGGTCAGGGTTTCCGAGATCGACTGCGTGTATTCGTCCCATTTGCTCAGCCCTGCGATGTCGATCGCGCTGAGCTTCCAATGCTTCAAAGGGTCGTTTTCGCGCGCCAGAAAACGGTTCAGTTGTTCTGCGCGCCCGACATTGAGCCAGAACTTGAATAAATGGATGCCGTCATTCACCAGGCCCGTTTCAAGTGGCAGGACCTGACGGAAAAACCTCTCACGCTGTTCCTGAGTGCAGAAGCCAAAGACATTCTCGACGACACCTCGATTGTACCAGCTGCGATCAAAGAACACGATCTCTCCTGCGGCGGGCAGATGCGGGATGTAGCGTTGAAAATACCATTGGCTGCGTTCGGCGTCTGATGGTTTGGCCAGCGCAACGTTGCGTGCGCCGCGCGGGTTCAGGTTTTCGCGAAACCGTTTGATGGTGCCACCTTTGCCGGCGGCATCGCGGCCTTCGAAAATGATGGCAACCCGCTGGTCGGTTTCCTTGACCCAGGATTGCATTTTGACCAATTCGATCTGAAGCAGGTCCATCTGCTCTTCATAATCCTTGGTCTTCATTTTTTCGGAATACGGGTAGGTCGGGTTCAGAATATCGCCTTTTTTCGCGTTTTGAATCTCTTCGCGTACAGATTTGGGCGCGTCTTTCTGAAAATACTTTTCGATAGAGCCTTTTCCTGACCGGGCCATATGTCACCTCGCGATAAAATCCATATCTAACTATGGATTAGAGCGTGGGTTAACGCAAACCCGCGCGCTGCGCCGCGCGATCTATCGCGGCGGCCACCTCGGGCGCCGCGACCACCTGTGGCATATGGCCGACACCCGGTAGCTCGATCAACTCGGCGCCGGGGATCTGTTCGATCAGGCGTTCAGAATGCCATTCAAGACCAACGGTGTCGTCGGCCGTTCCGTGGATGATTTCCGTCGGAACGGAGATCTCGCCATATCTGGGTTGCAGACGGGTAATTTCGTCCAGCAGGTTGGCGCGTTGCTTGGCGTTTGCATGCATCGAGCCACGCCGGATCGTCAGCCCCGGCCCGAAATGTTCCGCATAACCTTCGGGCGCCGTTTGCGGTGCAAAAACTTTGTCCAACACCTGTGTGACGTACCACTCGGGTACGAAAGAGCTGATCAAGGGCAAGGCCAGCATATTGCCCGCCGTGGTTGACGCAAGCCGGTTGAACCCATCCAAAGGCGTTTCCCATGGGAGAGCGGCCGGGGCGATTAGAACCAGAGCCGAGATATTCTGGGGTCGGGTCACGGCCCAGGCCAGCGAGACCGATCCGCCATAGCTCTGCCCGGCCACGATGGGTTTTTCCGCACCAAGCTGAGCCGCCGCCCGTTGCAGGATATCCGCCTGTTCAATGATGGTTTCGCCATCCGGATTGAAGCTTTCGGAATAGCCCAGGCCCGGTCGGTCAAAAACGATCACGCGGTATGACCTGGCCAGAATGGGGGCCAGCGCAAAGGTCATGTCGCGCGTGTTCCCGCTGGAACCATGGATCAGAACGACATCAGGGCCGTCCCCCATGACCACGGCGTGCACGGCGATGCCGCCCACATCCAGAATCCGACCCTCGGGGGGGAAAGCCGCCTCGGCCAGCGCTTCGTTCCGGGCGCTGCGCCAGGTTGTCAGTATGACAAGGCCCAGAACGGCCAGGCCAAGGGATATCAGGACTTTAGTGGCCAATTTTTGTCATGTCGAAAGGCGTGGTCTGATAGATTTCGTTGATCCAGTTGCCGTACAGCAGATGTGCGTGACTGCGCCACCGGTTCTGCGGCGTTTTGGATGGATCATCATCGGGGTAATAGTTTATCGGCACGTTGATAGGCGTGCCGTTGCTGACGTCCCGATCATATTCCTGTTTCAGCGTATCACTGTCGTATTCGAAGTGATTGAAGATATACAGCGCGCGATGGCCGGGATCTTCGACCAGACAGGGGCCGACATCGTCGCTGCCCAACAGGGTCCTCAGCCCGGGTGCGCGATCGATTTCATCCTGTTTCATTTCCGTCCATCGGCTGACCGGAATGACACAGTCATCTGAGAAACCGCGCAGGAACGGAGACGCCGGGTCCAGGTTGCGATGCCGGAAACACCCAAAGGCTTTTGCGTCCAGCATGTACTTTTTGACACCGTGAAAATGGTTGATCATCGCCATCCCGCCCCAGCACACACCAAAGGTGGAATGCACGTTGGTTTGGGTCCAGTCGAAGATCTCGCTGATTTCGTCCCAATAGGTGACATCATGAAATTCCAGATGTTCGATCGGGGCACCGGTGATGATCAGGCCGTCGAATTTCTGATCCTTGATCTCCTGAAACGGGCGATAGAATTCGGACATATGCTCGGCGGCGGTGTTCTTGGTCCGGTGTTCGGTCATGCGGATCAAAGACAGATCGATTTGCAACGGGGTCGCCCCGATCAGACGCGCGAACTGGTTTTCGGTCTGGATCTTCTTGGGCATCAGGTTCAGTAATCCGATGCGCAGCGGGCGGATGTCCTGACGCATTGCCTGATCTTCGTCCATGACCATGACGCCCTCTTTGGTCAGGACGTCAAAAGCAGGCAGTTCCGATGGGATTTTGATGGGCATGTGTCGGGCTTCTAAGAGATCAGTGAAAACTGGTAGTTAGGCGTTATTGCGCGTCGTCTCAAGTGTGTGTTCGATCAACTCATCGAAATCAGCGGCATCGCGGATTTTTCCGATGTCGTTGGCGGCAATCGTCACGCCCCAGTTGTTCGCCATGGCTTCGTAACGCGGCTGGCGGTGCGCCAAGGCCTGTGCATAGGTCCAACGGACGAAATCATCGGGATCAACATCCGCTTCCGAACAGCCTTGCAGATCCAGATAATCTGTCCACGCCTTGGTCAGGAATTCGGCCTGATAGGACATCGGCTTTGGGGCTTTGTCAAAACGGCGTACAAGCTCTGCCGTATGTTCCTCATCCCCCTTCAGCCAGATCATCAGGGTGTGTTGCGAAAGCTCGGACAGTACCCGATCGTTCGGATCTTCGGGGTCTACCCATTCGCAGATCGATCCACCGGTGTCGCAGATGAAATGGGGGTATTTGTACAATCGCTCGGCCCGGTCGATGAAATACTCGGTATCCAGCAGAGCGTGTATTTCGGCCAGCCGAAACTGTTCCTGCCTGCGGCGGTATTCCGGCATTTCCAATCCGCCAAGGGCAGGGTTGCCCGGTTTGCCCAGATAGGCTGCGACCGGAGTCAGATTCGCGAACGAGATATTCGAGCCGATGTAAATGGAATCCGACAGGAGCAGGTCACGCAAGAACGGGACTTTCATCGCCTCGGCCTTTGCATTGTCGGTTATGTATTCGCCCATGTACCGGGTGCCGATGCGATAGTCGATCGAGTAGTGAAACCAGTTCCCTGAGTCCCGAAGAATGTTCGAGACATATGTCTTGCCCAGACCGGACATACCAAAGAACAGCACCTTCTTGCGGCTTGCCGTGCGCCAATCTTCGGCTGAGTTGTAGATCATCTTGTGCTGTCCCTTTTTTGCCTTTGCTAAATCGGGCAGCGCACGGCGTCAATCACGGCGGCCGGCTCGGTTCAATACCAGAAGACCCATGGCAAGGACAACAAAGCCGAAATAGGCATTCGACGGCAGCGCTTCGTTCCGCAGAATTGCGCCAAGCACGATGGCGACAGGAGGGATTACAAGCGTCACCAGCATCAGGTTGCCGCTGCCCGCCATCGCCAGGACTCGATAGTACAAAAGATATGCCCCGGCTGTTGCCACAATGGCGTAATAGCCAATCGCAGCCCAGGTGATCGCGGGCAGTGCAAGCGTTGGCACCCCGTCCGTCATCAGCGCCAGGGGCAGGATCAGCAGGGTCGAGCCGGTTAACATGCCAGCGGCCGCGACGACGGGGTGAAGGTCAGACAAATGATACCGCGCCCAAGCTGCCGCAAAAGCATACGAGAGCGTTCCGGCCAACACGGCAAGCTGCGCTGTGTTTTGAAGGCTGAATGACGTGAAGGTCTTTAGTCCGATGGTGATCGAGACACCGAGAAAGCCCAAGACGACACCGATCACGCGCGCTTGTGTCAAACGTTCATCCTTGAAAAACACAGCCGCAACCAGAACACCAAAAATGGCCGTGGTCGCGTTCAGAATGGCCGTAAGCCCAGAGTCGATGTAAAGCTGACCCCATGCCATCAAGCTGAACGGTATGACATTGTTCAGCAATCCCATGATCAGAAAAGCACCCCAGATGCGCAGAGAACGGGGCAGCGTAAACCCCTTGCCCAATGCCACCAGCCACAGCACCAGCATCGCCCAGAACGTGCGGTGCAAAACCGATGTCATAACGGGAATGGAATCCAGAGCGACCCGGATGGCCACAAAGGATGCGCCCCAAATGACGGCCAGAAGAATGAGCTCGGACCAGGCGCGCCGAGAAAGGTGTTTTTGGGTGTTCATGACCGCACAGTTTCATTCAATCGAAATATACGCGACCCGAAACCTGCGCATAAAAAGGCCCCGCTGAAACAGCGGAGCCTTGAGGATGGTCATCCTTGGACTAGTTCAGAGCGTATGTAATCTGGAAGCCCACGCTCCAGGCGCTGTTGCCGGTGAATGTTCCGCGTGCATTCGGGCCAGCGCCGTTGGCTGTCGCGTCACCGATGTCGGTGTAACGAACACCGCCGGAAATCTTGGCCTTCTCCAGCGAGTACGTCCCGCCCAGACCAACACTCCAGAACCCGTCGGTCGGGCCGAGGTTTGATACCGGCGTGCCCTGGGACGTCTCGTAGCCCAACGTCACAGCGCCGCTGAACTCTTCCGAGAATTGATACCCCAAGCCCAAGGAATAGGTGAAGGTCGCATCGGCGTAGTCAACAAGGTTGCTGGTCGGTGGGTAGTTTGGCGGGTTGTACACCAGCTGTGGCCAGTCGACCCAACGGATAGAACCAAACAACAGCGTTTTAGGCGCGACGCCTGTCTGGAAATCCAGGTTGATCGACTGGGGCGTCTCGATTTCGCTGTTTGTGTTGAAGGTGGCCACGGTTCCTGGTGGAATCGGCGGGATCGGTGGTGGGTTCAGAGATTCTGTTTGTGACAGATCGTGACTGATCTTGGAGTTGTAGGTCAGTGACACACGTGCCGCGATTTCCGGTTTCTCCCACGCGACACCGATTACGTAGCCGAATGCTGTGTCGGCATCGGAGTCAACCTGATATCCCGCAGCCAGGGGAACGGTGACCGAAGCCTTCACACGCTGCGCACGAATGCCGCCGATTGCGCTGAACCCGCCATCGAATTTGTAACGCAGCAATGCCGTGATGGCGTCCGTGTCCGCTGTGGCCCTCAGAGTGTCGGTGCGACCTCCCGGAATAGGGTTGATCGAAAGAGGGTAGGTGTTTGCGTATTCAATGTCTGCTCCAAAGGGCTGGTCATACATGATCGCGAAATCGAGCTTTTCGGTCAGTGACGTTTTGTAGCCGAGATGCGGTGTGAAAAAGTCGTTCGCAACCTCTCCGGAATCGACCGGTTGCCCGATGTTTGGTCCGGCCAAAGCAGGCATGGTGCCCGTTACGCTGGGATTGGTGTATCCCAACCGGAACTGAACAGCTGATCCTTCTTCGAAGATCAGGTTGATGCCCTGACCGCTTCGATCTAGGCCGCCTGCATATCCTGCCGTCGCTCCAACGCACAAAGCGCAGGTCGCGAGAAGTGTTTTTTTCATTCTGTCCTCCCTAACAATCCATGGCGGGCTTCACTGGCGTTTGGTTGAGTGTAATGAACGCCTGTCCCGTGTATGATGAGCGATACTCTCTTTTTGGTTACTTTAAGGTCAACTGGTGACGGTGCGTTACGTATTGCGACTAGTGTTTTCAACTGTTGCTAAACTGTTACGGCTTTCAGACCAAATATTCAGGAAAATACCGGAAAAGATGACCGCCGCCCCGATCAGGACCCAGTGGTCTATGGGTTCGTGGTACAGGATCATTCCGACCACTGCGATCGTGGGAAGCCTCGCAAAATCAAATGGGATCACAACTGTCGCCGGGGCAATGGCCAATGCGTTGGTTATGCAGAAATGGGCCAGCAGCCCCGCCAGCCCGACCAGAACCAAAAACGGAACGGTTTGCGCCGTAGGCAAGGCAATCTGCCCATCAAAACCGGCCGCGACGGCCCCAAGTACCGCCTGCATGGAAGTAAGCCAGAAAACGATGCATCCGATGCTGGAAAAGCGTGTGAGCTTTTTGGTTGTGATCGTTGTAAATGCAAAGAAAATCGCAGACGCGGCTGCGGTCGCAAGGCCAGGGCTCAAAGGCGCACTGCCTGGGCGCGTGACAATCAGAACGCCCGCAAAACCGATAAGCGCTGCCGTTATCTTGAGGGGCGTCAGACGTTCGTTCAGCAGCAGCGGCGACAGCAGGATCACCCAAAGCGGCTGTGTGAATTCCAGCGCGAATACCTGCGCCAGAGGCGCAACAGCGACCGCATAGAACCAAAGATTCTGCCCTGTGAAATGCAGGGTGTTTCGCAGGGCGTGCAACCCCAGGCGTTGCGTGGAAACCTGAACCCAACCGCCTGTGGCCGTGAGTACGAGGGCGACAACAAGAAACCCCACGAGGCTTCGGTACATCATGATCTCGAACGTGTCGTGCACGAGGCTCAGTTCGCGACCGGCAACCGCCATCGAGGAGAAGGACGCGATGGCTCCGGTCATCCACAAGGCGGCTTTGAATGTGTTTTTTTGTGTCTGATTCACGTGCGCACCCCGACCTGGCCGCGCGGTCACGGCCCCGGTACCGGGGCTTTCGCTACGCGATCAAAAAGATTGAATTCGTTGAATCATTGAAACGCTTATGAAGCGTCAGGTTCAAGGTCGTGCCCGACATTTTCAGGCACGGCTTGGCAAGATTTCCCGGGATCGGGTCGTTTTGGCGTCGAACGCCGTTGCGGTTTGCCGGATCATTCCCACTCGATGGTTCCGGGCGGTTTCGAGGTGATGTCATATGTGCATCGGTTGATGCCCTTGACCTCGTTGATGATCCGGGTTGCCGTTTCGCCAAGGAACTCATGGCTGAACGGGTAATAATCCGCGGTCATCCCATCGACCGAGGTGACGGCCCGCAGCGCACAGGCATAGTCATAGGTGCGCCCGTCGCCCATCACGCCGACGGTGCGGACGGGAAGGATGGCAACGAAAGCCTGCCAGATGTCATCATAAAGCCCGTGTTTGCGGATCTGATCGATGTAGATCGCGTCGGCCTCGCGCAGAATCTCCAGCTTTTCGCGGGTGATCTCGCCGGGGCAGCGAATGGCCAGACCCGGCCCGGGGAAGGGGTGACGCCCGATGAAGCTCTGCGGCAGACCAAGCTCGCGACCCAAGGCACGGACTTCGTCCTTGAACAATTCCCGCAGCGGTTCGACCAGTTTCAAGCCCATCTTTTCCGGCAGGCCACCCACGTTGTGGTGGGACTTGATCGTTACGGAAGGCCCGCCCGAGAACGACACCGATTCGATCACATCGGGATAGAGAGTGCCCTGCGCCAGGAATTCGGCGCCGTCGATGGTATCGGCGTGTTTCTGGAACACGTCGATGAACAGTTTTCCGATGATTTTGCGTTTGGTCTCGGGGTCGCTCTGACCTTCCAGTTCGCCAAGGAACAACTCGGATTCGTCGGCGTGGATCAACTGAATGTTGTAGTTATCCCGGAACATGCCAACAACTTCCGCGGCCTCGTTCTTGCGAAGCAGCCCATGATCGACAAAGACGCAGGTCAGCTGATCCCCGATTGCTTCGTGAATAAGGATCGCGGCAACCGAGCTGTCAACGCCACCGGACAATCCGCAGATGACCTTTTTGTCTCCGACTTGTTCGCGGATCTTGCGGATCATCTCTTCGCGATATGCACCCATGGTCCAGTCGCCCTTGAACCCGGCCAGCTTTACGAAGTTTTCATACAGTTTCGCGCCCTTTGGCGTATGGTGTACCTCGGGGTGAAACTGCACGGCATAGAAGTGCCGCGATGGATCGGCCGTGATCGCATAAGGTGCGTTGGGCGAGGTTCCGAATACCTCGAACCCAGGTGCGATTTCACTGACATGGTCGCCATGGCTCATCCAGACTTGTTCAGCGCCGTCCGCGAACCAGCCATCCAGGATATCCAGTTTGCTTTTCGGTGTAACAAATGCCCGACCAAACTCGGCTGTGCCATGGCCGCTTTCGACCTTGCCGCCAAGCTGATGCATCATCACCTGCTGGCCATAGCAGATGCCCAGAATCGGAACGCCATAGTCAAAAATCTCTTGCGGGGCGCGGGGCGAGCCCTCGCGCGTCACGCTGTCCGGACCGCCCGAGAAAATCACGGCGCGCGGCGCCATTTCCCGCACGAAATCCATCGTGACATTCTGGTAAGGGTGAATTTCACAATAGACATTCAGCTCGCGCAGGCGGCGGGCGATAAGCTGCGTAACCTGGCTGCCGAAGTCGATGATCAGAAGGCGGTCGTGGGATGTCTGGGTCATAACCGGCTCATAAGTTGCAAGCCTTGCATGTGCAAGCGGTATGGCGTCATTTGGTTCAAAAGCTGAGTCAAACCGGCGGAAAGATCAGGTGCCATGTCGAAGATTGAGTTCAGAACGGCTGCTGTGGTGGATGCGGATAAGGTAACGCGGTGTCTGGAAAATGCTTATGAAGATGCAATAAGCCGGATCGAGGATCTGCCTGACGTTACTGCCGGAATCGCGGATGACATCAAGACCCATCGCGTCTTGCTTGCGTTATCTGGCGGTATAGTTGGGGTCATCGTTTTTGACCAAGTTGACGACGCAATCATGGTGTTCAACCTTGCGGTTGCGCCCGAAGCCCAAGGGCAGGGGGTTGCGCGGCAATTGATGCAGTTTGCCGAAGAAGAAGCACAGGCGCGGAATCTATCCAAGTTGAAGTTGCGAACTCATAAAATGATGAAAGACACGATTGCGATGTACCGGCACATGGGCTGGAAAGTGACGGATCAGGTGGGTAGCGGCCTTACCATGGAGAAAGCGTTGGCGGCCGATCCTGACTGACCGCCTGGTTCGCGGTGGGGCAGCAATGTCGCTTTTACCCCCAGAGCGCCGCAATCCCTATGCTTGAGTTCTGGCAAACCTGTATCAAAACGCTCAATCTAACCAACCAGACGGGATTTTCTCATGGCAGAGGCAAACACCCGGCGCAGGGCGAGAGGTGGCGGTGGCGCCGCCCGCCGTGCCGAGCGTACCGCAGTTCGTATCGAGACTGCGAAATACATCGAACGCAACATTCCGAATTTCGAGATCCTCAACGAAGAGGCGCTTGAGATTATCGAAAACAACGCTGAAACCGTGTTGGAAGAAATCGGCGTCAACTTTGTCGACAATCCAGCAGCTTTGGAACGGTGGCGTGACGCGGGCGCAGATATCGACGGTGAGCGTGTGCGCATTCCGCGTGGTCTGGCGCGTGAGCTGATCAAAACAGCCCCCAGCCAGTTTACCCAGCACGCCCGCAACCCCGAAAAATCGGTTGTGATCGGTGGCCGCAACATGGTTCTGGCCCCGGTATACGGTCCTCCGTTCGTGCGTGATGCACAGGGTGGGCGCCGCTATGCAACCATGGACGATTTCAACAAGTTCGTGAAACTTGCCTACATGTCCAAGTGGTTGCACCACTCGGGCGGTACGGTGTGCGAACCGACCGACATTCCGGTGAACAAGCGCCATCTGGACATGCTGAAGGCGCATATGACCCTGTCGGACAAGCCTTTCATGGGCTCGGTAACCGATCCCAGCCGGGCGCAGGATTCGGTTGAAATGTGCGAAATCC
This sequence comes from Ruegeria sp. HKCCD7559, assembly GCF_013110575.1. NCBI lineage: Bacteria > Pseudomonadati > Pseudomonadota > Alphaproteobacteria > Rhodobacterales > Roseobacteraceae > Ruegeria > Ruegeria sp. HKCCD7559. Next base: position 1,223,650 of record NZ_WVQU01000001.1, on the reverse strand, counting down.
TGTTCGGCAAAGAGTTCGTGCAGGAAAACACCGTGATGACCTCGCTGACCAACATCAACTCGCCGATGACATTCGACGATGTGATGATGGGCTCGTTGGAGGTTTATGCGCGCAACAATCAAGCCTGCATCATTTCGCCCTTCATCGTGGGTGGAGCGATGGCGCCGGTCTCGGTGGCTGGTACTTTGACACAGGTTCTGGCCGAGGTGATGGCCGGCGTTGCCTACAGCCAGATCATCCGTCCGGGTGCCCCCGCGATTTTCGGCGCGTTCGTGACGTCGATCGATATGAACTCGGGCGCACCCACCTTCGGCACACCAGAAGCCGCGCATATCACATATGGTGCAGGCCAGCTGGCGCGTCGTCTGAACCTGCCATACCGCTCGGCCGGGTCGTTCTGCGGCTCGAAACTGCCGGATGCGCAGGCGGCCTACGAAACAGCGAATTCGCTGAACATGGGGCTGCTTTCGGGCGTGAACTTTATGCTGCATTCCTGCGGCTGGCTGGAAGGCGGTCTGGTCGCCGATTTCGAAAAGTTCGTCATGGATGCGGATCAGTTGGGAGTGCTGCATTCACTGGCCAAGGGCGTTGCTTATGACGAAAACGCGCAGGCCATGGACGCAATCCGCGAAGTAGGGCCGGGTGGTCACTATCTCGGCTGTGCCCACACGCAGGCCAACTTCAAGGAATCCTTCTGGAAATCCGAAGTGCTGGACTACAAACCATATGAAACCTGGCAGGAAGAGGGCGCGCGTGACACGCGGGCTCTGGCCACGGCGCGGGTTGAACATTTGCTGGCCAATTATCAGCAACCGCAGATGGACCCGGATACCGCGGCGGCGCTGGAAGCCTATATCGCCGAGAAAAAGGCCTCCATGCCGGACGCATTCTCCTGATTATTGAAGAACCGAGGCGCGGCTGGCCTGATACAGCTGCGCCTCACCCAGCAGCGCTATAAGCAGATCCAGATGCCGCACCAATGAGTAGGCGGCATCATCTTCTTTTCGCTGTTCATTTACCTCTTTCTCCATCTCGAGCAAACGCAGCAGCGCCTGACCTGAACCGGGCAGCGACCCGTATCCCAGAATGCGTTGCAGATGCCTGTCCCGATTGTAATCCCGTGCCCCGAATCTGGCAGCACGCGCCAACATGCGTGGGCGGCGGAGGGTTGCGATCATTGTCATCAGGTCCTGCATGTTATGTGTCCCTTTTTTGGAAATTGATGGATCCTGTTTTGCACAACCTAAGCGGGTGTTGCCTTAGTCAGAGTCCTCCCGAACGATGGTTTCACGACTGTTTATCTTTTTGAATCAAATCTGGTTCTTGCCTTGTGTGGTTAACGAACGAGTAACGAATGGACCTCTAGTTAGATTTGGTTAACCCACATTCCGAGGGCGAAAAGTGGCAGTTTGTTTTGTCGACGAGGGCAAATAATTATGGAAAACAACATGGCTTTCACCATTCCGGCATGGGTTCCAGAAGGGGCGCAAAGATACCTTGCTCATACCGAGACCGGTCGCTCGATCCGCGATATCGCGCGATCAGCCGGGTGCCATGCGTCAACTATCCTCAGACAAATTCGACGCATCGAAATGCGCCGCGACGATCCATTGGTGGATGCCGCCTTGCAATCGCTTGCAGAGACACATTTTTCAGTTTCGGAGTGCGCCGACGGCCCGACAAGCGGGTCAGAAAACGCGGTTGAAGAAGAATTTGAAAATGAGGCACTGCGTGTGTTGCGCCGCCTGAGCGAGACGGGTTCGGTCCTTGCCGTGGCTGAGGAAATGGACAAGGCGGTCGTCGTACGCGACACCGGCAATGCCGGGGCTACAAGAACCGCAGTCGTAGAATGCAGGATCGCGCAGGCCCTGGCTTTGAAAGACTGGATCACCTGCGACAGTCCCGGACGCATTTCGCGATATCGGATTTCCGCAGCGGGACGAACGGCGCTAAGCCATCTGATCGCCAAGGCAGAAAACAAGGCGCGTGCCGGGACTGACTTTGGTTTTGCCGAAGCTCAGAGTAGCTTTCAGGGCAAGCCTTCGGGCGGGTCCGCCGAGCGGGTCAAACGCATTCGGTACAGTGCTGTGGAAAGCCCGCTGATTGCTTTGTCGCGCAGACGGGATCGTGACGGAAAACCGTTTCTGGATGACTCCCTCGTCAGCGCCGGCGAGCGCTTGCGCGAAGATTTTGAGCTGGCACAGATCGGCCCTCCGGTTTCGCAGAACTGGGATCGTTTTCTGACGACAGGTGGTCGAAGCAGTTTTGCCAGTGAAAGCCATGGTGGAAAGGGGGCTTCCGATGCGAAGGACCGCGTTGCACGTGCCTTATCCGACTTGGGGCCGGGTCTGAGTGATGTTGCGTTGCGATGCTGTTGCTATCTGGAAGGGTTGGAGCTGGCGGAAAAGCGAATGGGTTGGTCTGCGCGGTCCGGCAAGATTGTCCTGCGGATCGCCCTTCAACGGCTGAAACGGCATTATCAGGAGCAGGCGGAACGAGATCGGATGATCGGCTGAACAGAAAAAAGGCCCGGTGTATACGGGCCTTTTCTTTGGATTTGAGGCTTAGGCCATTTCAGGTTCTGCTGACGCCTTCAGGTGTTTCATCAGGTTTTCCGGCGAGGACACGCCATATGGATCTTCCGGGCAATTGTCCATCAGGCCGGGCTCTTCGAACCACGCCTCGACAACGCCATCATTGACGATGGCCGCATAGCGCCACGAGCGCATTCCGAAACCCAGATTGTCCTTGTCGACCAACATGCCCATTTTCCGGGTGAACTCCCCCGATCCGTCGGGGATGACTTTCACGTTCTTCAGGTCCTGATCCTGGGCCCATTTGTTCATCACGAAACTGTCGTTGACGGACATGCAGTAAATTTCGTCGATCCCCATGGCCTTGAAATCGGCATAGCCGTTCTCAAACCCAGGCAGCTGATAAGTCGAACAGGTTGGGGTGAACGCACCCGGCAATGAGAACAGGATTACGCGCTTTCCGGCGAAATAGTCAGCTGTCGTCTTGTCTTCCCAACGGAACGGGTTTGGTCCTTCGATGGAATCGTCACGGACACGGGTGTGAAAGGTCACGTCGGGCAGTTTAGCGCCGGTTTTCATAGTCAAACTCCTGTGATTCACATATGATTTTGGTGTGAATTAAAACAGTTCTAAACCGCATTCAATCGCGTAAACGCTGCGATTGCGAATAAGGCCAACGTCTTGCTAGATATTGAAATTAAATCGCAAATACGAATACGCGCATGATACCTTTCTGCGCTTGCGAGGGTACAACGCATAGCGGCTATGCGCCGCTGGTCTAACACCGCGCTTCTGTCTATGTTATGAGTAACAAGAGTTGACCCAAAGTCAGGAAAACGACCGTGCGAGATCTGAAGATCCCCGAAGAGCGCCATCCGGAAAAAGCCCATCGTCCGGACAATGCACAGCCCAAAAAGCCAAATTGGATCAGGGTCAAGGCACCCGGTGGCAAGGGCTATGCGGATACGCGGCGGATCATGCGCGACAACAATCTGGTGACGGTCTGCGAAGAAGCAGGGTGCCCCAACGTAGGAGAATGCTGGAGCCAGGGTCATGCCACCATGATGATCATGGGCGAGATTTGTACGCGCGGCTGCACCTTCTGCAACATTGCAACCGGTCGCCCCGACGATCTTGACGCATTTGAACCCGGTCGCGTGGCCCATGCGGTCGAAAAACTTGGCCTGAACCACGTGGTGATCACCTCGGTGGACCGTGACGACTTGCAAGACGGCGGGGCCGAGCACTTTGCGCAGACAATCCGCGCGGTACGTCATCGTTCTCCGAAAACCACGATCGAGATCCTGACACCGGATTTCCTGAAATGCGACAACACTGTCCTTGAGACCGTGGTCGAAGCGAAACCGGATGTGTTCAACCACAATCTGGAAACGGTGCCGGGTCTCTACCCCGAAGTGCGCCCGGGGGCGCGGTACTTTCATTCCCTGCGCCTGCTACAGCGCGTGAAAGAACTTGATCCGTCGATCTTCACCAAATCAGGCATCATGGTCGGGTTGGGCGAAAACGAACAGCAAGTGCGCCAGGTCATGGACGACATGCGCGCGGCGGATATCGATTTCCTGACCATCGGCCAGTACCTGCAACCGACTCCGAAACATCACGGAGTAGATCGGTTCGTAACCCCGGAAGAGTTCGCATCTTACGAAAAGGCGGCCTATGGCAAGGGGTTCCTGATGGTATCCGCGACACCTCTGACCCGGTCTTCGTACCACGCCGGCGACGATTTCACCCGGCTTCGCGCGGCCCGGCAAGCAAAGCTACAGCAAGCGTGACACCCGAGCGGATCGCGCAGCTTATCCGCCTGCGCCACGAGTTTCACCAACAGCCAGAGCTTTCGGGGCAAGAGGAGCATACCGCGGCGCGGGTTGCGGATCTTTTGCGCCAAGCGGGTGCGGACAGAGTTCTGTGCGGCATAGGCGGGCACGGTGTCGCGGCCCTTTACGAAAGCGGTACTGCCGGACCCACGGTTGGAATTCGATGCGAACTGGATGGGCTGCCAATTCAGGAACGCTCGGATCTGGAATACGCGTCTCAGATTGCAGGCAAAGGGCATCTGTGCGGCCATGATGGCCACATGGTGATGGTCCTTGGGGTGGCGGAGGCGTTGAAAGAACAGCGCCCGAAATCTGGCCGCGTGGTTCTGATTTTCCAACCCGCCGAGGAAACCGGACATGGCGCTATTGCTTATCGGGCCGATCCTCAGTTCGCTGAGGTTTCCCCTGACATCGTGCTGTCTCTGCATACTTTGCCGGGGCTGGAGCTGGGCGCGGTGGAACTGTGTGAAGGTCCCGCGAACTGTGCCTCGCGCGGGATGCAAATCGTTCTGACAGGCAAAACCTCACACGCAGCGGCCCCTCAGGACGGCGTGTCACCGGCAGGTGCTTTGTCGACGTTGATGCCGGCATTGGCCAGATTGGGGGCGGGTGGCGACTTGGATGACACCTACGCTTTGACCACGGTTACCCATGCGACTCTGGGCGAGCGCACAGTTGGTGTCGCACCGGGGTGGGCCGAATTGTGGGTAACCCTACGCACGGTTTCGGACGCGCGTATGGCAAGCCTGATGACCGAGGCGGAAACTCTGGTAAAAAACACGGCGAAGGCCGAGGGGCTGGCGTTCGAAATCAGCTATGACGAGGTATTCGAAGCCTGCGTCAATGACCGTGAAGCCGTTTCGGTTTTGGCCAAAGCCTGTGCCGATCGGGGCGTCGCGTGCCGGCTGGTCGATCGGCCACAGCGTTTTTCCGAAGACTTTGGCCAATTTGGCAAAGGCGCGCAGGCGGCCATGTTCTGGTTGGGGGCGGGGCAGGACCATCCACAACTGCACAACCCGGATTACGATTTCCCGGATGCGCTTATTCCGATTGGAACCGGGATTTTCCTGAGCGCGATTGATGTCGTGCTTGGCAAAACCTGCTAGTCACGATCCACTTATTTGACCAAATCGCCAACGATTCCAACGGCTTCTATAACTGTCTTCGTATCATCAGATATCGAGAGTATTTCATCATCCACCCGGATATAGCGCTGGCCGGGCCCCAAAGGCTTGAGCTTCCATTTGTCGAGATCGTCGATATAGTCAAAACTCAGATCACCCGGCAGCTTCTGCCCTCGCGTGTATCTTTTGATTTGACCGGGCGGTACGGCTTTGCCGTTTGACTTGATGGATTTCTCTACCTTACTTTTATTGGCACCTTGCCCTTTGCCCTTGTTGTCTTTTGCAGCACCCGAACTTGCAAGTGCCACGATCGCCATAACGACAGCAGCTGTCGCAACTACACGCTTCATACATAATCCTCCCGTGCTGATAGGAAGAGTAAGGGCGCGCAAATAAGTTTGTCTACTATTATTCGGGTTTTTGAATTTGGGGCGCTGGGTAGCCACTCAAATTGCCTGGGTAAAGTGCAGCTAGTCCTTGGTGAACCGGACTTTGCCGATAAACGGCAGGTTGCGGTTGCGCTGAGCGTAATCGATCCCGTATCCCACGACGAATTCATCCGGAATTTCAAAGCCTATCCAGTCTGACCGGAAATCAACTTCGCGACGGCTGGGTTTGTCGAGCAGGGCAATCGACTTGAGCCGTTTCGGCTTGCGGCTGCGCAGCAGTTTGGTGACGTGGTTCAGCGTGTGCCCGGTGTCGACGATATCTTCGACCACCAGCACGTCGCGGCCTTCGATCGCGCCGCGCAAGTCTTTGAGAATGCGCACTTCCCGGCTGCTCTCCATCAAATCGCCATACGAGGATGCCTCAAGGAAATCCACTTCGATCGGCAGGTCCAGTTCCCGCACCAGGTCGGCGATGAAGACGAAACTGCCGCGCAGCAATCCCACGACGACAAGCTTGTCGGTATCGCCGAACTCATCCGTGATTTCGCGGCATAACTCTTCGATCCGCGCCGCGATGGCCTTGGCCGAGATCATCTCATCTATCACATATGCACGGTTAGTCATCGCAGCCCCCTTGATCTTTGGCGCGCAACATACGACATGACGCGCCATTGTCACCTGCAAATACCGGACATCATGCCAATCCATTCGGAAACCCGCCACCTGCCATACACAGCCCAGCAGATGTATGATCTTGTTGCGGATGTGGGCAACTACCCAAAGTTTCTGCCCTGGTGCGCCGCGTCCCGGATCCGCAAGACCTATGCGGTTGGTGAGGCCGAGGTGATGGAGGCCGATCTGGTCATCTCGTTCAAGGTATTCCGCGAACGGTTCGGCAGCCGGGTGACCCTGTTTGCAGATCAGAAGAAGATCGATACCGAGTATCTGGACGGGCCTTTCAAATACATGAAATCCGACTGGCAGTTCGAGGACGCGCCCGATGGGGGCTGCAACATCTCGTTCCATGTGGATTTCGAATTCAAGAACGCCATCCTTCAGGGGATCATCGGCGTTGTGTTCAACGAAGCCATGCAGCGGATCGTCCGCGCCTTCGAGGCGCGTGCGAAAGAACTCTACGGCTAGGCCTTTACGCGGCAAGGGCGCACGCTAGACTGCGCTCATGACGGATTTCACAGCAGCATTGGCCACCTTCGCGGCGGGCCAGGTTTCAACGACGGCTCAGGCACGGATTGTCACGTCGCTATCCGTTCTGGATTGGATGGCAGTTGGTCGTGCAGGGGCGTCCGAGCCGGTGTCCTGCATAGTTCGCGATATGGTTCTGGCCGAGGGCGGGAACGCTCAGGCCCATCTGTTCGGAGGGGGCGCGGCCCCATTGCGCGGCGCAGCTTTGGTGAATGGAACCATATCCCACGCGCTGGATTACGATGACACGCATTTCGCGCATATCGGGCATCCGTCAGTCGCCATCCTGCCTGCGGCCCTTGCCGTGGCCGAGTGGGATGACCGCATTCTGGTCGATCTGCTCGAAGCCGCGCTGGTCGGTATGGAAACGTCAATCCGTGTCGGCCTGTGGCTGGGCAGGGGGCATTATCAGGCCGGGTTTCACCAGACAGCGACATCCGGTGCATTCGGGGCCGCTGTCGCCGTGGGGCGGTTGCTTGGATTCGACAAGGTTCAGATGCGATCCGTATTGGGTTTGACAGCAACGTGCGCGGCCGGGCTGAAGGCCCAGTTCGGAACAATGGGCAAGCCTTACAATGCCGGGCTTGCCGCTTCGGCAGGGGTCGAGGCGGCTAAGCTTGTTCAGCGTGGATTTCAACCCAACGCCGACGCGCTGGAAGGCACGTATGGATTTGGCGCGACCCATCAGGGTGCAGCGGATCAAAGCGCGCTGGATGGTTTGGGCGATGAATGGTTGTTCGAAACGGTAAGCCACAAGTTCCACGCCTGTTGTCACGGCCTGCACGCGGCGTTGGAAGCGGCGCGCGCGCTGGACATCGCGGAACCCGAAGTGGCCGAGATTAAAATCAAAACCCATCCCCGTTGGATGAGTGTGTGCAATCAGCTTTCGCCCACAACCGGGCTGGGGGCCAAGTTCTCTTACCGGACGGTCATTGCGATGCAGGCGCTGGGGTATGATACGGCTTTGCCGGGCAGCTACACCGACAAGATCTGCGCGGACCCGCGCATTACGTCTCTGCAAGATCGCATCACGGTCGAAGCGGATGAAAACCTATCGGAAACGCAGGCGCATCTGGCCTTGTTGCGTCGCGACGGTGTCCGCCGCGAGGCGACGCATGACCTGATGACCCCAATGTCGCTGTCTGACCGCGAGGATCGCGTGCGCGTCAAAGCGTCGAAGCTGATCGGATCGGATGAGGCGGACGCGATCTGGTCGATGCTGCGCACCGGTGGTCGCGCCCGTGATCTGACCGAACGTATGGCGGGTTAAGCCACGCTCCAGTGCAGCGGAAAGCCCGGGTCGAACAGCGTGACAGGTCCATCGCCCGTGTCGATCTTTGACGGGTATGCAACCGGCTCGCCTTTGGTCAGGGTAATCGTCTCTTCGTTCACAGGCAGGCGGTAAAAGCCCGGCCCGTTGAGCGAGACGAACGCCTCGAGCTTGTCCAGCGCACCTTTGCGGTCGAACATCTCAGCCACCAGAGACATGGTATTCGTCGCGGTGAAACACCCCGCGCAGCCGCAGGCCATTTCCTTGTTTGCATCCGTGTGCGGAGCGCTGTCCGTGCCCAGGAAGAATCTCGTGTCGCCCGAGGTGGCGGCAGCCAGCAGGGCCAGGCGATGTTCTTCGCGCTTGGCGACCGGCAGGCAATAGTAATGCGGTTTGATCCCGCCCACCAGAATATGGTTGCGGTTGATGATCAGGTGGTGCGCGGTGATCGTCGCGCCCAGATCCTTTTCGTTGGCTTTAACATAGTCCACGCCATTGGACGTGGTGATATGTTCCATCACCACGCGCAGACCCGGCGTCGATTTTCGGATCGGGTCCAGAACGCGGTCGATGAACACGGCCTCGCGGTCAAAGATGTCGATCTCGGGGTCGGTCACTTCGCCATGGACACACATGGGCAGGCCGATCTCGGCCATTTTCTCCAGAACCGGGCGCACTTTGTCAAAGTCACGCACGCCCGAGGCCGAATTGGTCGTGGCCCCTGCCGGGTACAGCTTGACCGCTTTTATCAGCCCGCTGGCATGGGCGGCGGCGACGTCCTGCGCATCTGTATCCTCGGTCAGGTACAGGGTCATCAGTGGTTCGAACACCATGCCGTCGGGCAGGGCGGCCAGGATTCTGTCGCGGTAAGCGGCGGCCTGATCCCCGCGCACGACCGGCGGCACGAGGTTCGGCATTATGATTGCACGGGCGAAATGACGTGCAGTTTCGGGCAGAACGGCCTGCAACATGGCGCCATCGCGCAGATGCAGATGCCAATCGTCGGGGCGGCGGATCGTGAGGGTATCAGTCATGGCCTTCCGCTAGCATAGCTGCCCCGAAAGACCAACCAGCCCGGAACGAGTTGCCGAAAAAACTTGTCAACCAACCGGAACGTCGTAGCTCTGACAGGGGCTAGGGCCTTGACGCAATGGCGCTTGCGTGACCTGTTTGTCCGCGAAGTAGAGAGGAATTCCATGACGCAGCCAAATTCCATCGATACCGTGCAGCAGATGCTGGGACGTCAGGGCTATGTCTGCGGACGGGCCCTTGCCACGGTTGTGTTCCTGTCGCTGAAGCTTGGACGCCCGTTGTTTCTGGAAGGCGAGGCCGGAGTTGGCAAAACGGAAATCGCCAAGGCGCTGGCATCCGGTCTGAACCGCCGTTTGATCCGGTTGCAGTGCTACGAAGGTCTGGACGCATCCTCGGCCGTTTACGAATGGAACTTTCCGGCACAGATGGTTGCGATCCGAACGGCCGAGGCTTCGGGCGGGGCCGACCGGGGCGCGTTGCAGGCGGAACTGTTTTCGGATGAATACCTGATCGAACGCCCCTTGCTGCAAGCAATGCGCCCGGACGAAAACGGAGCACCGGTTCTTCTGATCGACGAACTGGACCGGACCGATGAACCGTTCGAAGCCTTTCTGCTGGAAGCTCTGAGTGATTTTCAGGTCACGATCCCTGAACTGGGCACCGTTGCAGCACCCCAACCACCCATTGTGATTGTCACGTCGAACCGGACTCGCGAAGTGCACGATGCCCTCAAGCGTCGCTGCCTGTATCACTGGGTCGATTATCCCGATTTTGAACGCGAGATCGAAATTCTGCACGCGCGCGCGCCCGAGGCCGCCGATGCGCTCAGCCGCGAAGTCGTGGCTTTCGTTCAGCGTCTGCGCACCGAGGATCTGTTCAAGAAACCCGGCGTGGCCGAAACCATTGACTGGGCCAAATGTCTGCTGGCGCTGGACGTGATGAACCTTAGCCCCGAGGTGATCGGTGACACGCTGGGGGCGATCCTGAAATATCAGGACGACATCCAGAAGCTGCAAGGGTCCGAGGCCAAGCGCATTCTGGATGAGGCCAAAGCGACCCTTGAGCCGGCCTGACGCGCTATGGCCGAGCAGATCCCGCTGGAGATTCCCGACAACCCGAAGCTGGCGCAGAACATCACCCATTTTGCCCGCGCGTTGCGGAAGGCGGGGCTGCCGATTGGTCCGGGGCGGGTGATCGATGCAATTCGCGCGGTACAAGCCGCGGGTTTCACTCAGAAACGGGATTTCTACTGGACGCTGCACGCCTGTTTCGTGAACCGCCCCGAACATCGCACGGTGTTTGCGCAGGTCTTCCGAATGTACTGGCGCGACCCGCGATACATGGAACACATGATGGCCATGATGCTTCCTGCCATTCGGGGCGTGCAAGAGGAACGCAAGGCGGATGCCGGTGAAAAACGCGCAGCCGAGGCCCTGCTGGAGGGTGTCGAACGTGACGCGCCCCAGCAGGCTGCGCAAGACGAGGGCGAAACCGAAATCGAGATTGACGCCACGCAAACGGCATCGTCAGAAGAGCGTCTTCGCAATCTGGACTTCGAACAGATGAGCACCGCTGAAATCGCGCAAGCCAAACGCGTATTGGCGCGGATGACCCTGCCGGTCAAACCCATTGAGTCGCGCCGCGGACAGGCCAGTCATCTGGGGCACCGTATCGACCGTGCCCGCACCTTGCGCGCAGCCATGCGGCAAGGGGGCGAATTGCGTGATATCGCCCGGCTGCAACCCAAACCGCGATGGCCAAATCTTGTTGCGCTTTGCGATATCTCGGGTTCGATGAGCCAATACAGCCGAGTCATCCTGCATTTCCTGCACACGGTCTCGAACGCCAAGGGGGCAGGTTGGGCCAAGGTTCATGCCTTCACGTTCGGCACGCGCCTGACCAACATAACCCGCCACTTGCATCATCGGGATGTTGACGCAGCGCTCGCCGCAGCCGGGGCCGAGGCGCAGGACTGGGAAGGGGGCACACGCATCGGCGACTGTCTGCATCAGTTCAACAGAGACTGGTCAAGACGTGTCATGGGGCAAGGTGCGGTTGTTCTTTTGATCACCGACGGTTTGGAACGGGGTGACCCGGAGAGCCTTGAGAAAGAGATCGAGCGGCTGCACCTGTCCTCCAAACGCCTGATCTGGCTGAACCCTCTGCTGCGCTGGGACGGGTTTGCCCCCAAGGCACAGGGTGTGGCGGCCATGCTGCCCCATGTCGACAGTTTCAGGGCAGGGCACTCGATTGCCTCGCTCGAGGACCTGGCCGCCGTGATTTCACAACCCGACGACCAGGGGCAGAAAGCACGGCTGATGGCCGCTCTTTCCGATTAGACCGTTACGACAACTGTTCTTCGTTGCACTTCCGGGCCATTTCCATGGCCTTGTAGGTGCCGGTCAGATCGACGGAAAATGCATAGGATGTCTCCGGGAACACGATCATGACCTTCTTCTTGGCCAGATCATCCGCGAATTGCGGGTTGTCAGACAGAATGTAACCACCGGAATAGCCCTTGGTGATGTTGCCTTTCATACCTGTGGCTTCACCCAGATAGATGTTGTCCCCAATCAGGATAGCCACTTCTTGGGTTTCGCCACGTTTGATGTCGGTATCGGCTTTGGTGAATACCCCCACATACCCCACGCCGCGATCTTCGGTCAGGCCCATCTGAACGACGTTTTCCGCATCGTCCACGGCCTCGATCAGGCAGGATTTCTTTTCGTTGTCGATGAAGACTTTCCAGCCCTCGACCTCTCCATAACGTTCGAATGTGTCAGCCCACGCTGCGGTCGAAGCCAAAAGGCCAACCACTGCGCCCAGTGCAAGATAATGTTTCAACTGCTTGTCTCCGAAAAAATGTGTTTGGTATGCAGCTTGGGCAACTGGCCCGCTGCCCGCACAAGCTAAGACCCGGGCCCCTAACAATCAATACTATGATTTATTGAATATTGTTCAGGCTTTAGCATCGGCTTGCAGGGCTCAACATAGACGTTTTGACAGGGGCGTTGCGCTTTTCATCCCGCCAATCCTGCCTATGTTGGAGACAGACGACGTCTGGAGGTCCTGATGGAACGATTCGACAACAGCCCGGAAACGGCATTGAAGTGGCACCGCAATGGCAGCGGCGCCGCGCTTGCCACGGTTGTCGAAACCTGGGGCAGCGCGCCACGCCGGGTGGGTTCCCAGCTGGTGATCGGCGGCGATGGCCGGATCGAGGGTTCTGTGTCGGGCGGCTGTGTCGAAGGCGCGGTGATCGTCGAGGCGCTTGAGGCCATTGACGAAGGCGAAGCCCGCTTGCTGGAATTCGGAGTGAGCGACGAAGATGCCTTTGCGGTCGGGCTGGCCTGTGGCGGGACCATTCGCGTTCTTGTCGAACCCGTTGGAAAGGTTCTGCCCGAACCGATGCTTGCGGAACTGGTTGCAGCCCGCGCAGCGCGTGAACCCATCGCTTACGAAGTCAATATCGATACCGGGCACAGAGCCTTGCGTCGTAACGCCTATGCGGAACGGCTGCGCATGGATCGGTCTGGTTTTGAAGAAGATGGTCAGACCTTTGTGGCCGTTCACAACCCGCCGCTGCGATTGATCGTTGTTGGTGCGGTGCATATCGCGCAGGCACTGGTGCCGATGGCGCGAATTGCCGGGTATGATCCGGCCATAATAGACCCGCGCGACGCGTTTGCATCCAGCGCCCGTTTTCCGGGCGAAACGATCCTTACGGATTGGCCGGATGAGGCCGTTGCAATACTCGGGTTGGATGCGCGCACCGCAATTGTCCTGCTGACGCATGATCCAAAGCTGGATGATCCGGCATTGCAAGCTGCACTGGATGCGGGCGTGTTTTACATTGGTGCCTTGGGATCGACACGTACCCACGCCAAACGCGTCGAGCGTATGAAAGCGGCCGGTTTCAGTGATGAGCAAATCTCGAGGATTCATGGGCCAATCGGGTTGGATATCGGGGCTGCCGGCCCATCCGAGATTGCCATTGCAATTCTGGCGCAGATGACGGCCGTTCTGCGAGGCAAGGCATGAGGTTTGGTCCGGTACCCGTCTCTGAAGCAAAAGGCGCCATTCTGGCCCATTCGGTGACGGCTGACGGTCAAAAGCTGCGCAAGGGGCTGTCACTGCGCGCAGAGCATGTGGCGCAGTTGACGCAGGCGGACATCCGCGAAGTGATCGTTGCGCGCCTCGAACCCGGCGATTGTCACGAAGACGAGGCCGCACGTCGTTTGGCCGCAGCTCTTGCGCCAGATGCGGCGTCGGCCAATCTGCGCGTGACAGACGCGTTCACCGGCCGGGTCAACCTGTTGGCGGACGGGCCGGGCGTGGCGGTTCTGGATGTGGATGCGCTGGAAATGTTCAATCAGGTCAACCCGATGATCACGGTTGCGACGGTTCCGCAATACCAGCAGATGGGCCCGAAGGGCATGGTCGCCACCATCAAGGTTATCTCATATGCCGTGCCAGAGGCTGATGTTCGGCGGGCCGCCAATTTGGCGCAAGGGGCCGTGCGTCTGGCAAGACCCGTTCACAAGACGGCAGGTTTGATCGTCACGGGTATCCCCGGCGGCCCGCCCAACGACAAGGGGATCGCCGCCATTCGCGGACGGACCGAAGCCCTGGGTCTGGATTTGTGTGATGTTCAGATCGTGCCGCATCGCGTGGATGCGCTGGCCAAGGCGGTTTCCAGAACGACCGGTGATCTGCTCATGATCCTGACCGGATCCGCGACTTCGGATCCGGACGATGTTGCCCCGTCTGCTGTTCGGCTTGCCGGCGGGCGGGTGGATCGGTTCGGAATGCCGGTTGATCCGGGAAACCTACTTTTTCTGGGTGCGATGCAGGATCGACCGGTGATCGGGTTGCCCGGATGTGCACGATCTCCAGCGTTGAACGGGGCGGATTGGGTTCTGTCACGGGTTGCCTGCGGGGTCGAAACGACCGGATCGGATATTGCCGGAATGGGTGTCGGAGGATTGCTGAAAGAAATCCCGACCAGGCCGCAGCCGCGCGCCAAACGAAAAGAATGATCCGCCACTGATCCTGAGCGGGGCTGAATTCTGAGGTTGACCCCAGAGACTTTGACCGAACCGGCTTATGGTTTTCTGAGCTTTGGCAATACGCCGGGTCGCCAATACGCACCGGTATCTTCCCGCGCTTTCTGATAGGCATCCACTCTTTCTCTGGCGGTCTCTCCGCCGGCGGCAAACAAATGGCCCAGCAGGCATTCAAGTACAGCCATTGCCCCCGAAAAACTCGAAAACGGGTGCAAGGTTCGCGTGCTGACAGGCAGGACGACATCCGGTTCAACCCCCGGGGCGATGACCTCGCTATCCGACAACAGGACGATGCGCATCGACCGGTCCCGAGCACACCGCATCGCCTGAATCGTGTCGGCTGAATAGGGGTGAACCGTGATTGCAAACAGACAATCCTCGGCGGTGGCTTCGACCAGATCGTCGATGGCCGAACCCATGTGGCGGGGCACCAGCTGAAGCCCGGGATGGGCCATGCGTGCGGCGTAGTGAAAATAATAGGCCAGCGCATGGCTGGATCGTGTGGCCGTCACATAGCAGCGGCGCGCCGACCTGATGTGTGCGACGGCCTGTTCCGTCAAATGGGGGGGCATGAGGCGCAGCGATCTGGCCACGACATTTATTTCGTTCTGCGCAAATCGTGCCTGCGCCGCACCAAACTGCCCTTGTTCCTTTAGGTGTTCCAGCCAATCCTGCCCAAACCTGTCCTCACCATCGGTTGTCAGAGCGTTTCGAAATGGGCGCCGAAAAGCGTCAAAGCTGTCATACCCCATGCGTTGCGCCAGCCGGATCAGAACGTTCGAGCTGATACCGATGCGATCGGTGGTGGTGCGGATCGAATTCAACGCGAATTCGCCGGGATGATCGATGATATACTTTACAGCGACCTGCATTTGCGCAGGCATTTCATCGATCTCGCGGCGCAATTGCGTAACGATGGCAGTAAGAGTGCGGGTCATGCGGAAAACAAAACATATGTTTTCTAGTTGGTAAATTGAAAACGAAGCTTGGGCTCATTAGCTGAGGACAGACGATCACGAGGGCGCAATGACCAAGAGCACAGTGAAAACCACCGGGAAACCATATATACTGGTTGCTCCGAACGGGGCCCGGCGGGGCCGCGCGGATCACCCTGCTTTGCCAGTCACGACGGATCAGATCGTCGCAACGGCGCGGGGCTGCCACGAGGCTGGTGCAAATGGCATACACCTGCATGTACGGGATGCCGACGGGCATCACACGCTGGATGCCGGATTGTATCGCGAAACAATCGCGGAACTGAAAAGGGAAGTGCCGGGCATGGATGTTCAGATCACCACCGAGGCAGCAGGCGTGTTCGATGTCCAGTCGCAGTTTGAATGCCTGCAACTGGTTCAGCCTGAATGGGCCTCGATCTCAGTCCGGGAAATCGCGCGGGCCCTTGATCTTGCGCCTCGGGTCTATGCGCTATGTGCGGCTCAGGGCACGCGGGTTCAGCATATTCTCTACGACTTGGAAGATGTGAAGCTGCTGGAAGACTGGCAGTCAAAAGGTATCGTCCAGCCGGACCAGACAGACCGATTGCTTGTGTTGGGACGCTACAGTCAGAATCAGCAATCCGTGCCAGCGGATCTGGATGCGTTTCCATCCAGCCCGGCCAAATGGATGGTGTGCGCCTTTGGGACGCAGGAACATGATTGTCTTGTCGAAACCGCGCGGCGCGGCGGTGACTTGCGTGTTGGATTCGAAAACAGCCTGACGGCACCGGATGGCACGCTCTGGACGGACAACGCGGCCTCGGTCGCGGCTTTGGTAGAAACACTTGGAAGGACCGGAACATGAGTCATGTTTTCCCACGCCACACCAAATCTGAACTTCCCGTCGCGGCGGGTGGCGACGGCGCTTATCTGATCGATGCCGACGGCAAGCGATATCTGGATTGCGGCGATGCGGCCGTGTCCTGTCTGGGGCATTCCAACGCGGCAGTGATCCGGGCCGTGCAACAGCAGGTGGAACAGATCGCATTCGCCCATACCGGGTTCATGACTTCGGAACCGGCCGAGGCATTGGCCGATCTTCTGATCCAGCACGCGCCGGGGGATCTGGACCGGGTGTATTTCGTATCGGGTGGGTCCGAGGCGACCGAAGCGGCCATCAAATTGGCGCGCCAGTATTTTCTGGAAATAGGGCAGCCCGAGCGCCGCCACGTGATCGCGCGCAAGCAAAGCTATCATGGCAACACTCTGGGGGCCTTGTCTGCCGGGGGAAATGCCTGGAGACGGGCCCAATTCGCGCCGATGCTGATCGAAATGACCCATATCTCGGCCTGCTATGAATATGCCGAAAAGCCCGAGGGTGAGAGCAGCTTTGACTATGGTCAGCGCGTCGCCAATGAGCTGGAGGCGGAAATTCTGCGCCTTGGTCCCGAAACGGTTATGGCCTTCATGGCCGAGCCGGTTGTTGGTGCTACACTTGGCGCGGTTCCGGCGGTTGAGGGGTATTTCAAACGCATCCGGGAAATCTGCGACCAATATGGCGTGTTGCTGATTCTGGATGAGGTGATGTGCGGCATGGGGCGCACCGGTCATCTGTTCGCCTGCGATCACGACGGTGTTGCACCGGATATTCTGTGCATCGCCAAAGGGTTGGGCGCAGGATATCAACCAATCGGGGCGATGCTGTGCACCGGTAAAATCTATGGCGCAATTCGCGATGGGTCAGGGTTTTTCCAACATGGGCATACCTATATCGGCCATCCCGTCGCCACGGCTGCGGCTCTTGCGGTGGTCCGTGAACTGACAGAGGGAGAATTGCCGGCGCGCGCCGGACGCATGGGCAGCAAAGTGCATTCCGCACTGGAAGCCGCGTTTGGACAGCACCCGAACGTGGGCGATTTGCGTGGCCGGGGCCTGTTCCGGGGTGTGGAATTGGTAGCGGATCGCGAGACGAAGACCCCCTTTGATCCATCGTTGGGCATTGCCGGAAAGATAAAGAAGGCGGCGCTGGCCGAAGGCCTGATCTGTTATCCCATGGCGGGCACCCGGGATGGCCGGAACGGAGACCATATACTTCTCGCGCCGCCTTTCATCATAGAAGAGGCCCAGATAGGCGAACTTGTCAGCAAACTGGAACGCTCTTTTTCAGCCGTTCTCTGACAATACCGTGAGCACCCTGTTTGCCTGCGACACGTTTGCTATGTGTCGTGGGCAATGGATCTGGAAAAGGCGACGTCCATGGTGCTGGATATCTGGCGCAGTTTCCGAACGCTCCCTGTGTGGGTTCAGGTCTGGGTAGCGTTCATTTTGGTACCGGTAAACCTGCTTCCGCTGGCATTTCTGGATCAGCCAAAGGGGCACCTGATTGCATTGCTTGCAATTTCGGGCATGGCGCTGAACGTGCCGATCATGTTGGGTGCACGCGGGATGAGCGGCGCGATGGCGTTGCCACACATTCTGTGCTGGGTGCCGTTGGTCATCATCGTGACGCTTCTGCTGTTTTCCGAAGACCCCCTGAGCCCAGCCTTTGTTTGCTTTCTCCGGGTGCTTCTGATCGTCGATATCACCTCGCTGGTGTTCGATTTCCGGGACGCGGCCCGTTGGCTGCGCAGCAGGCGATCGCCCTGAACGAAAAAGCCCCTTCAAAAGAGAAGGGGCTTGGACCGTTTCGATCTTTGGACCGGATTATTTCTGCGGCAGCGGGCCGATCATCATGATCATCTGACGGCCTTCCATCTTGGGCATGTTTTCGATCTTGCCCAAGTCCTTGACGTCCTCGGCGACACGCTGCAGCAATTCGCGGCCAAGGTTCTGGTGTGCCATTTCGCGACCGCGAAAACGCAGGGTAACTTTGACCTTGTCGCCTTTTTCCAGAAACTTGAAGACGTTCTTCATTTTGACGTCATAGTCATGCGTGTCGGTGTTGGGTCGGAATTTGACCTCTTTTACCTCGATGATCTTTTGCTTCTTGCGGGCTTCGGCTTCGCGTTTTTGCGTTTCATATTTGAATTTGCCGAAATCCATGATCTTGCAGACCGGTGGGTTCGCATTGGGCGAAATTTCGACCAGATCAAGACCGGCCTCAGCGGCCATCTGCATGGCTTTGGCGGGATGAACCACCCCGACATTTTCACCTTCGGCGCCAATCAGGCGAATTTCGGGGGCACGAATCTTTTCATTGACGCGCGGGCCGGTGTCTCGTTGTGGCGGCGCGTTGTGAGGTCTGCGAGCTATGGGTTCATTCCTTTGATAATTGCAGAATTTCGAGCCCGGAATTTAAACCGGGCCGGGCCACACTTCAAGCGGCATAAACACCGGCAGTTGCGAAAAAACAGTGTTTTGTCCGCTGAATTTTGCGTTCGGGGCTGCAAAGCTCCGAACGCAAGGTGCCTTTAGCCGACAAAGGCTTTTTCGATCACAAACTCTTTGGGTTCGGAATTCGCGCCTTCGCGCAGACCAAAACCTTCAAGGATTTCCTTGATGTCCAGGTTGAAAGCCAGCGACCCGCAGACCATGGCGCGATCGGTTTCGGGTTTGATTCCGCCTTCAATGCCCAGATCGCTGAACACGGTGCCATCCTTCAACAGGTCGGTGATCCGACCCATCTTGGGGCTCTCATCGCGCGTGGTTGTCGGGTAATAGCGGATCTTGTCAGCAAAGCCTTCGCCTATAAGTTCGGCCAGCATTTCATCCTGACGGATGCTGTCGATCAATTGACGGCCATATTCCAGTTCGGCCACTTCGCGGCAGGTATGGGTGATGATCACCTCGTCATAATCTTCATATGTTTGCGGTTCACGCAACAACGAAGCAAACGGGGCAAAACCGGTGCCGGTGGCAAAAAACCACAAACGCTTGCCGGGCAGAAGGGCGTCATGCACCAACGTGCCAACCGGCTTGGGGCGCAGGATGATCTGGTCGCCGGGCTTGATGTGCTGAAGCTTCGACGTCAACGGGCCGTTCTGAACCTTGATCGAATAGAACTCCAGCTCATCGTCCCACGACGGCGAAGCGATTGAATAGGCGCGCAGCAATGGCTTGCCATTGTCGCCCAGCAGACCGATCATCACGAACTCGCCCGAGCGGAAACGCAGCGTGGCGGGGCGCGTCACCTTGAAAGAGAACAGGCTGTCGGTCCAATGCTTGACCTCGGTTACAGTTTGCGCGTCCGGCAGGACCGGGGCCTTCACGGCAGTTGCTTCGCTCACGGGCTTCATCTCTGTCATCGTTTACCTGCCGGTCTGCTAAACCGACATCTCCGTTTAATCTTTGATCCAAGTCAGGAAAAGGGGACAGATTGCCCCCTTTGTGTTTCAAGCCGGCGATGGGCGGCTTTTAACCGCGCAAACGCGCCTGATAGTTGTTCTCTTTCCAGTTGGCCCGGGAAAGCCACTGATCTTCGGGCTGGCGATCTGCCAGGTCTCCGTCAATCTCAACTTCGTCAAAGCCGCAGCGACGCGCCATGGCGTACTGGTCTGCCAGAACATGACCCTTGGCGCGCAAACGTCCTGTATAGCCCTTAAGGCGCAGGGTGCGGGCGATGGTAAAGCCGCGACCGTCGGCAAAGGATGGAAAATCCACCCGGACCAGCTTGGCACTGCCCAAACGGTCAAAAAGCTCATCCGGGTCCGTGTCCGAGCTGACGTCCAGCGCAACCACGTCATTCGCGGCATCATCCAGAGTGACAAAGCCGTCGGTCCAGTCATCGGGCGAAAAGCCCTCATCTGTTACGATTACGTTCATGTTTTTTCTCCGATGCGCACCATCTTGCCATCGACAAAATGAATGCCGCATTCTTCCTTATTCTGATCGCGCCAGCGGCCGGCGCGGGGGTCTTCGCCTTCCTTCACCGGCGAAGTGCAGGGCGCACAGCCGATCGAAGGGTATCCCTTGGCCACCAGCGGATGCCGGGGCAGGTTGTTTTCTTCCATATAGGCGCGCACATCGTCCGGCGCCCAATGGGCCAGCGGATTGACCTTGATCCGGCCTGTGCCGTCTTCGACCTCGAAAAACTCGAGCGCGGCGCGCGTGCCGGACTGAAACCGTTTCCTGCCGGTAATCCAACCGCAATACCCGGTCAGGGCTTGCTGCAAGGGAAAGGTCTTGCGCAGGTTGCAGCACGCATCCGTATCCCGCAGGCGCAGCGCGCCATAGGGGTCTTCGCGTTGCAGTTCTTCGTCATCCGCCCGGATGATCCGGATGTTCCTGAGCCCCAGGCGCTCGCTGACTTCCTGCTGGTACTCCAGCGTTTCGGTGAACAGCAATTGGGTATCCACGAACAACACCGGCGTCATCTTATCGATCACCGCAGCCATGTGCAGCAGCACCACCGATTCCGCGCCAAAGCTTGAGACCAGAGCAAGCGCATCGATCTCTTCAAGGGCGCCATGCATCACGTCATGGGCGCTGTGGTGACGGAACCGGGCATTCAATGCGTTGACCTTCTCGGTCAGGTCGCTGCGGTCTTTGCCCAGTTCCGTTTGAATCAGATCAAGCGGCATTCGCCCGAGCCTCGGGGTAGAGGGCGGCCTTGAACGGCTCCATGCCGACGCGGCGATAAGTCATCAGAAAGGTTTCTTCAGCATTCTCGCGCAGATCCAGGTAGGTGTCGACGATGCGTTCCACGGCCGGCACGATCTCGTCATAGGCAAAACCCGGACCGGTGCGGTCGCCGATCGCGGCCGTCTCGGTGGCGTCGCCACCCAGTGTGATCTGGTAGTTTTCGACGCCTGCACGATCTAGGCCCAGGATGCCGATATGGCCCACATGGTGGTGGCCGCAGGCGTTGATGCAGCCCGAGATCTTGATCTTCAGGTGCCCGATGTCATGCTCCAGCTTCAACTCTTCAAAGCGGGTCGCGATTTCCTGAGCAACCGGGATCGAGCGGGCCGTCGCCAGCGCGCAGTAATCCATGCCGGGGCAGGCGATGATATCGCTGATCAGGCCGATATTGGCGGTGGCCAGTTCGTGCTGTTTCAGCTTGGCGTGGATCGCGGGCAGGTCCGATTTGTGGACATGCGGCAGGATCACGTTCTGCTCGTGGCTGATACGCAGCTCATCATAGGCGAATTCTTCGGCCAGATCGGCCATCACGCGCATCTGCTCGGCGGTCGCATCACCCGGCGTCTGGCCGTGTTTCTTGATCGAGATCGTAACGATCGCGTGGTCCGCGTTCTTGTGCGGCGCGATGTTGGTATCGACCCACGACCGGAAAACCGGATCGTTGGAATAGGCACTTTCAAACGACGCAACCGAACCTTCGCGGAAGGTCGGAGGCGCAAAATGGCCCTTGATCTCATCCAGCAGCGCCATGTCGGCGCCCTTGAACTGTGGGCGAACCTGCAAGAAGCGCTCATTCACCTTGGCGCGGATGGCGTCGATGCCATGCTCATGCACGGTGATCTTGATGCGCGCCTTGTACTTGTTGTCGCGGCGACCGATCTGGTTCCAGACCGACACGGTGGCTTCCAGATAGGCCAGCAGATCATCGAAGGCGACGAAGTCAGACAGTTCCTTGCCGATCATGGGCGTACGGCCCAGGCCGCCACCGACGATGACGCGCGCACCCAGAACGCCGTCACGTTCGACCAGTTGCAGGCCGATGTCATGCGCTTTGATCACGGCGCGGTCGTTTTCCGAACCGGTGATGGCGATCTTGAACTTGCGCGGCATGAACTGGAATTCCGGGTGGTCGGTCGACCACTGGCGCAGCAGTTCGGCATAGGGGCGCGGGTCGGCGACCTCATCCGCAGCGGCACCAGCGAAATGGTCGGCCGTCACGTTGCGGATGGTGTTGCCCGAGGTCTGGATGGCGTGCATGCCGACCTCGGCCAGCGCGTCCAGCATGTCTGGCACATCTTTCAGTTTCGGCCAGTTGTACTGGATGTTCTGACGGGTGGTGAAATGGCCATAACCCTTGTCCCACTTTTCAGCCAGCAGGGCCAGTTGGCGCATTTGTGCGCTGTTCAGCGTGCCGTAGGGAATGGCGACCCGCAGCATGTATGCGTGCAATTGCAGATACAGGCCGTTCATCAGGCGCAGCGGCTTGAATTCATCTTCGGTCAGCGAACCGTCGATGCGGCGCTCGACCTGAGCGCGGAACTGCGCGTTACGCTCTGCCAGAAAATCTTTGTCAAACTCGGAGTAGCGATACATGTCTAGCTGTCCTTGGTTGCAGCCCCGAACCTGGGGCCTTGAAGGGGAGAGAGAAGGGCCAGAGGTCAGGCCCGGGGCTGCGGGGAAGTTTCCTGTTTGCCGTGGGCATAGTTGGACGGACCAGTGCGGCGGAAGTCTTCCCGGAAATGGGTGGGCTCGGGGCCGTTTTCGCCAGCGACGGCATCGGCCAGATAAGCGCCCACGATTTTGTTTGCCTGACGCGCGGCATCCAGCAGGCGAACCTGCGCATGCGCCTCGTCGGTGATCAGTTCTGCCTCGCTCAGGTCACGGGACCAGCGGTCATCTTCGGTCAGGTAAATCACGTCACCTTCGAGCAAGTCATTTGCAGTTACGACTTTGGGAGTAAAAGCGCGGGCCATCAGGCAAGCTCCTTGTTGAATTCGGTTACGGCCTGCGCCGCTTCGCGCGGGGCAAGGCCATAGAAGGTCAGGGCCGGTCCATCCATTTCGGCGGCGGCCAGATCGGTGGGCAACTGGTCCAAGGTGGTGGCCAAAATCCGTTGGTCGGGACGCGAGGCATTCTCGACCAGGGTAATGGGGGTGGTGCGATCGGCGCCGTGCATGATCAGACGGCCCTGAATGAACCGAGCGGATTTCTTGCCCATGTAGATTGCCGCCACGGAACCGGCCTGAGCCAGAGCGTTCCAATCGTGATCCGCGAATCCTTGCATGTCGTGCCCGGTCAAAAAACGCACCGATGAGTTGCGTCCACGGCGGGTCAGGCTTTGACCGATGCCAGCCACTGCGGCAGAGGCCGCCGTGATGCCGGGAATGATCTGCCAGGATATGCCGGCCGCGTCGACGGCCTCGATTTCTTCGTCCAGGCGGCCAAAGATTGTGGGATCCCCCGATTTGAGACGCACCACACGGTTGCCATTCAGGGCGTGTTCAACCAGAAGCGCGTCGATATCGCTTTGCTTCCACGAGGGGCCGAACCCGGCCTTGCCGACATCGACCAAAGCGGCGTTCTGGGCGGCAATGTCCAGCACAGGCTTGCTGATCAGGCGATCATGCAGCACCACATCCGCGCGCTCGAATGCGGCCAACGCCTTGAGCGTCAGCAATTCGGGGTCACCGGGCCCGGCGCCGACAAAGTCGACATGACCTTTGGGCTTGGTTGTGTGAAAATCCTGCATCGGATTGTCTCGGACATTGTTTGACTTGACCCTCAATATAGGAAATATTCCCACCAAAGCGCCATATCGCCGCTGAAATAAGGACGAATGTTCCGATTTTCGGGAAAACCGGAACAGGGGTGTCGAAACAGAAGGAAAATTGGAATGTCGGTGCGGATAGATGACACGGATCGAAAAATTCTGGTCGAGCTGCAACGGGACGCAGGCCAATCATTGGACGAAATTGCGGCTCGGGTCGGCAGTTCAAAGACGCCTGTCTGGAATCGCATTCGCAAGCTCAAGGGGGCGGGAATCATCGGCCAGCAAACGGTGCTGCTGGATGCCGAGGCACTTGGGTTCGAAGCCACCTTTTTTGTTTTGATCCGCACCTCGGAACATGAGGCGGACTGGCAACGTAAATTCCTGAAAGCATTGAAGGATCACCCCGAAGTGCAAGAGGCGCACCGGTTGGCGGGTGATATCGACTATATCCTGAAAGTCCGGGTCAAGAACGCACGTGCCTATGATCAGTTCTATCAGTCGCTCATCTCGGAGGTGCGTGTGCACAATGTCACGGCGTTGTTGTCCATGGAAGAGATCAAGTCCACGACGATGCTGCCGCTGAATGCGTTGGCAGAGAGGGCTTAGAACACTCGACCGCGGCTCCTCCGCCCGTGTCTTTCAATGGGCTTAGAGCCAGATGAGCTGATGGGTGTTTTCATCCGGCCGGAAGCAAAATCGCCAGAGGGATCGTGTAGGTATGCGGAAGGTGATGGCTAAGGTCTGACCAGCAGCTGATTCAGCCCGTGAAAGTGATAGCTGTCCGAATAAAGCGGCGGCGCAGCCAGTTGCAGGTTTGGACAGCTTTCGAACAGGATCGGCAAAGCAATGCGCATTTCCAGACGCGCCAGAGGTGCCCCGACACAAAAATGAATTCCGCCCCCAAAGCTTGTGTTGACTTCAATCGGACGGTTCGGCTGAAACGTGTTCGGTTCAGCCCAGACAGCGGGGTCGCGGTTGGCCGCGCCAAGCAACAGTGCCACTTGATCGCCACGTTTGAATGAATGGCCGAACAGATCCACGTCCTCATACGCGTAACGTGTGAACATGTGCAGAGGCGGGTCATAGCGCAGGATTTCTTCGATGGTTCCGTCGAGTCCATCCGGTGCCAGGGCGTCAGGGGCGGTGCGGGTCTGCAACAGGGTTTTCACCCCGTTCCCCAGTGAGTGCACGGTAGCCTCATGGCCAGCGTTGAGCAGCAGGATGCAGGTAGCAACCAGCTCGTCCAGTGACAGTTTCTGACCTTCTTCCTCGGCGCTTATCAACCGGGTTATCAGATCGTCGCGGGGATCATTGCGCCGCAGCTCTATGTATTCCTTCAGGAATTCGGTGAATTCCTTAGATGATTTGGCGGCCCCGTCTTCGGTGTCCTGCGTGCGATTGGCCTGATACATGGCAACCATATCGTGAGACCATTGCAACAGATCGGGCGCCATGGCTTCGGGGACGCCCAGAAGCCGGCAGATCGTGACCACCGGAACCTGAGTGCAATAGGCTTCCAACAGGTCGAATGTGTTCCGAGGGAAATCTTTGATCAGGTTGTGGCACAGTTCTTCGATGGAAGGTTGCAGCGCAGAAATCGCCCGTGACGTGAAGGCGCGCATCACCAATGACCGAAGGCGTGTGTGCCTTGGTGGTTCTGCCTCAAGCAGTGAATGGGCCTCGATGGCCAGCCAGGGCGCCAGATGGGCGGGACCTTGCTCTGCCAGTTCGGGCGGTACCTCGCGGCCAAACCTGCGGTCCCGAAACAGGGCGCGAACCGCGCGGTATGAAACCGCGGCGACCATACCATAGTCCGGCCAATAGAACAGATCGCCCGAGCCTCGCGCCTTGTCGTAGAACGGGTAGGGGTTTTGGACGAAACCCGGGTCTGTCGGTGATTGCGAAAAAGACTTCATGAGCCGCACACTTGCCATGCGGCGCATTGAATGCAAGACCCTGTCTATGCACAGGGTTTGGTTCATTTCCGTTTTTTTGCTCGCCGTTGGGTTATTGTCGGGGTTTGTCTGGTCTTATGGCTATCGACAGGCCCTGTCTCAGCTGAGCGAGAAGGCAGAGGCAGATCTTGAGTTGGCGGCTGACCGGCTGAGCACGCAGATGCAAGTGTATCAGGAACTTGCCGTGCTGATGGCAACTCATCCCGTTTTGCATGAACTGGATACGCAGGCCGGTATTCGCCAAGCCCGGGCAACGCTGCTGGACGTCGCTGACAAAACGGCCGCCGTAAACATGATGTATCTGGATACGAAGGGGCAGGTGCTGGTATCGGCGCAGCCTGTGTCCCAGCGCAACATGGCCCATCATCCGGCTTTCCGCCGTGCGATGCAGGGCGCCTTGGGCAGTGCGCATGAGGTTGTACCGTCGGGCGAAGACCGGATCTATTCCTATGCCGCCCCCACTTTTGGCCCGTCTGGCCAGATTGAAGGCGCGTTGATGGTCGTTGCTGATGTTCAGGACGTTGAACAAACGTGGCGCGGCAGTACCGAGGCGGTTTTCTTTGTCGATTCCGATGGTGTCGTTTTCATTTCCAACAGATCCGACCTGCTGTTCTGGCGCCGGGCGGACGGTGAGGCGGGATTGACGCCGCCAGATGGTGCGACCGTTGATTTTTCTTCGAAACAGGTCGGCAGGCACGAGTTGTGGCACTTGAACTGGGGACGTTACCTGCCGCGCGATGCGCTGCATCTGACCCTTGATTTGCCGGTGATCGACATGACTGCCGAGGTGCTGGTGGACGTGGCGCCGGCCCTTCAGCTTGCCAGGCTTCAGGCGGCGGCCGTCGCAGCGATTTGTCTGGCCTTTGGGGCCATGCTCTTTCTTGCCATGGAGCGGCGGCGGGCGTTGGCCGAAGCGAATGCCGTTCTGGAAAGCCGTGTGGCCAAACGCACCCATGACCTGACAGTGGCAAATGCCAGTTTGCGCAAGGAAGTGGCGGAACGGGAAGAAGCCGAGGCGGCGCTGCGGCGGGCCCAGGCAGACCTGGTGCAGGCCGGAAAGCTCAGCGCTTTGGGGCAAATGTCGGCGGGCATCAGCCATGAACTGAACCAGCCGCTTATGGCCATACGGCAATTTGCGGATAACGGTTCAGCGTTCATGACGCGGGGAAAACCTGAAATGGCTGCCGAGAATCTGGGCCGGATCTCGGAAATGGCGGCGCGGATGGCGCGGATCATCAAGAACCTTCGCGCCTTTGCCCGCAACGAAAGCGAACCGATGGGACGGGTTGACCTGATTCAGGTTCTCAACACCGCTGTTGAACTGACCGAGGCCCGCCTGCGAGACGACAATGTAACCCTGAACTGGAACCCCCCGAATGGGGCTGTGTATGTTTGGGGGGGTGAAGTACGTTTGGTGCAGGTGTTCGTGAATCTGATCAACAATGCGGCGGATGCAATGCTGGGACGACCAAAACGGATTATAACGATAACGCTGCGAAAAGGTGCACGATTGAGCGTTTCCTTGCAGGATACTGGCCCGGGCATTGAAGACCCCGACCGGATGTTCGAGCCCTTCTATTCCACGAAAAGCGTTGGATCGTCAGAAGGTTTGGGGCTGGGGCTTTCCATTTCCTACGGGCTGGTTCAAAGCTTTGGTGGGGACATAAGGGGCGCGAACACGGCGGATGGGGCGATGTTTACCGTCGAACTGGAACCCTGCGACAAGGAAGAGGCTGCGTGATGCGCAGGGTTTTGTTGGTCGATGATGATGCCGCCGTACGCGAGGCCCTGTCTCAAACTCTGGAATTGGCGGACTATCAGCCAACGACCGCCGGATCCTTTGTGGCGGCCAAGGATCACATCAGCCGCGAGTTTCCCGGTGTCATCATCTCGGATATACGCATGCCGGGGCGGGACGGGTTCCATCTTTTGTCTTATGCCCGAGAGGTCGATCCGGATCTTCCCGTGGTTCTTCTGACGGGTGAGGGCGATATTCCCATGGCCGTCGATGCCATGGGAAAGGGTGCGTTCGATTTTCTGGAAAAGCCGTGCGCCGCGTCCGACCTTCTCGAGGTGCTTGAACGCGCGTTTGCAGCCCGTTCGCAGATATTGGAGCAAAGAGCGGCAAAATCCGAGCTGGAACGAGGAGACCCCGCCGCGCGTTTGCTGTTCGGACTGTCGCCGCAGGCCGAGGCCCTGCGCGAACGGGTTCGGACCGTTGCGCCAACAGGCGCCGAGGTTCTTGTGACGGGACCGCCGGGCAGCGGCATCTCGAAGGTCGCCGAGGTCGTGCATCTGATGTCGCCAGCAGGGCAGGGACCATTTGTCAAACGCACGGCCTCCAGCCTCAGCCCCGACGACTTGGCCAAGAGCTGTGAAGATGCGGCAGGTGGGTCATTGTTTCTGGACGAAGTCTCGGCCATGCCCCATGCCACGCAATTTGCGGCGTTGGAGATCATCGAGCATGGACCGGGCGGGCGTATCATTGCGGGAACGACCGCTGATCTGTCGGCGCTGAGTTCTGAAGGCCGGTTCAATGCAGACCTGTTTTACAGGCTGGATGTCATGCGGGTTCGTATTCCATCGCTGGCAGAACGCCCCGACGACATTCCGGTGATCTTCCGCCATTACGTTGCACAGGCCGCGGAACAGGCGGGGATCGTGGCGCCGGAAATCTCGTCCGAGCATCTGGCGTCGCTTATGGCCAGCGACTGGCCGGGGAATGCGCGATCCCTGATGTCAGCCGCGATGCGCTTCGTGCTGGGAATGCCGGAAGAAGTCGCGCAGGCAACAGACCTGGGCCTTAGCGAACAGATGGCGCGGGTGGAGCGGTCGCTGCTCATCGCGGCGCTGGGTCGTCACAACGGCAAGGCATCAGATGCGGCGAAGGCATTGAAACTGCCGCGCAAGACATTTTACGACAAGCTGGCACGGTACCAGATTCGGGCCGAGGATTACCGACGGTAACGGCCGGGCTCCCGCCACCTTTTTCCGCATTAACATGCGTCTAAAGCTGTTGGGCCGGGCAGCCCGCTGTCGCGGGCTGCGGTTTCGCGTCAGTTGATTCGGGGGTTTTGATTCGCGGCGTGTGCGGATTTTCGCACAAACTGGAAGATTGCTGTGCGGAATCTCGCACTCGGGGTTTCGAATGGGTCCAATATCCATTGCAAAGCGCTTTATAACCTTCTGAAAGAAAATCACTAAATAGAAAATCGAGGGACAGAAAACAAATCGTTGAGTGGATCGTGCCGATTCGTTTCACTTCGCTGCATCTGATACCAAATTGGTGTCGAAGGACAATTTCAAGGAAGTCTGGGAGGAAAAGACAGATGAAATTCCTGACAACGGCAGCAACCGCTCTGGCGCTGACAGTCACAGCCACCGCAGGGATGGCAGCCTGTGACGATGGTGAAATCGTCGTCAAGTTCGCGCATGTGACCAACACTGACAAACACCCCAAGGGCATCGCCGCATCGCTGCTGGAACAGCGCGTCAATGATGAGATGAACGGCGTGATGTGCGTGGAGGTCTATCCGAACTCGACACTGTACAACGACGACAAGGTGCTGGAGGCGATGTTGCAGGGCGACGTTCAGCTGGCCGCACCGTCACTGTCGAAGTTCGAGAAGTTCACCAAGCAGTTCCGCCTGTTTGACCTGCCGTTCATGTTCAAGAACATCGACGCTGTGGATGCATTCCAGGCTTCGGCTGATGGTCAGGCGATGAAGGACAGCATGCAGCGCCGTGGCCTTCAGGGGCTGGCCTTCTGGCACAACGGCATGAAGCAGATGTCGGCCAACAAGCCGCTGGTCGATCCGTCGGATGCAAACGGTCTGAAGTTCCGCGTGCAGTCTTCGGACGTTCTGGTGGCACAGATGGAGGCTATTGGTGGCAGCCCGCAGAAAATGGCGTTCTCGGAAGTTTACGGCGCGCTGCAACAGGGGGTTGTGGATGGTCAGGAAAACACCTGGTCGAACATCTATGGCAAGAAGTTCTTCGAAGTGCAGGACGGCATCACCGAGACCAACCATGGCATCATCGACTATCTGGTCGTGACCTCTGTGGACTGGCTGGACAGCCTGGATCCGGACGTGCGTGATCAGTTCCTGACCATTCTGGCTGAAGTCACGGAAACAAGGAACAAAGAAGCCTTTGCCGTGAACGAAGCAGCCAAAGCTTCGATCGTTGAAGCAGGCGGAGTCATCCGCGAGTTGACCCCGGAACAGCGTCAGGCCTGGGTTGATGCGATGAAACCCGTTTGGGACCAGTTTGCAGGTGACGTGGGTCAGGACAAGATCGACGCGGCTCAGGCCATCAACGCCGGCTTCTGAATCTGGCCAAAGGCCGCGCGTCCGGGGACTGGGGAGTATTCGACGCGCTGGCCGGGCGGGCTGAACAAGCCCGCCCAACACTCTCTCATCACAAAAAATGCGGGGACAGAAAGATGTCTGGTGCGAATTCCGGCCAAGGCGGGCTGGTCGACCATATCGAAGAAACCCTGATCGCGTGTCTGTTGGGCCTGATGACGGTCGTGACATTTGCCAACGTGATCGCGCGGTTTGTTTTCAATTCCAATATCCTGTGGGCGCTTGAACTGACGGTGTTCACTTTTGGCTGGCTGGTGCTGCTTGGTGCCTCTTACGCGGTCAAGAAACACTCTCATCTGGGTGTTGATGCGATCCTGAACATGCTGGCCCCGGCGC
Source organism: Ruegeria sp. HKCCD7559 (assembly GCF_013110575.1). Lineage (NCBI taxonomy): Bacteria > Pseudomonadati > Pseudomonadota > Alphaproteobacteria > Rhodobacterales > Roseobacteraceae > Ruegeria > Ruegeria sp. HKCCD7559. The sequence goes on along the minus strand of NZ_WVQU01000001.1, from coordinate 1,193,254 downwards.
CGCGTCGCATTCTGGCGCTCATCGCTGTGGGGTGCTGTCTGGTGTTTTCGTTGCTGCTGCTGAAAGGCGCCTATGACTATTGGGCGGTTTTCGCGGATCTGCCGCCGACATCCGGACGCTGGTTCCCGACCGGGTTCAACTTCGACGCCCGCAGCCAGAGTTTCTATGAGGTGGACGATATCCCGATGGTCGCTCCGCTGCGGTTTCTGGAAGACCTGATCAACTATGGTGAAGGGTACGAGAAGCTTCCCAAAGTGGTGCCTTATCTGGTGCTGCCGGTATCGATGCTGCTGCTGGTGATCCGGTTCGCCCAGGTTGCCGTTCAGATATGGCATGGCGAAACGGATCGCCTTGTCGCCAGCCACGAAGTCGAGGACGAGATCGAAGAAGTCCGCGCTCAGCAAGGAGAGCATAACTGATGGACGTCGTACTTCTTTTCTCGATGGTCGTCGGCCTGCTGCTGATCGGTGTGCCGATTGCAGTTGCGCTTGGCCTCAGCTCGACCCTGTTTCTGCTGATCTACTCAGACAGTTCACTCGCGTCTGTCGCGGGTACGCTGTTCGAGGCTTTTGAAGGGCATTTTACCCTGCTGGCGATCCCGTTCTTCATCCTGGCGTCGTCCTTCATGACTACAGGTGGTGTCGCACGACGGATCATCCGGTTCTCGATCGCCTGTGTCGGGCATTTGCCCGGCGGTCTGGCGATTGCGGGCGTCTTTGCCTGTATGCTGTTCGCAGCCCTGTCCGGATCGTCCCCGGCGACCGTGGTCGCCATCGGCTCGATCGTCATCGCGGGGATGCGTCAGGTGGGCTATTCCAAGGAATTTGCCGCCGGTGTGATCTGCAACGCGGGGACACTGGGTATTCTGATCCCTCCGTCCATCGTCATGGTCGTATATGCCGCCGCTGTCGAAGTCTCGGTTGGGCGCATGTTCCTTGCGGGGGTTATTCCCGGTCTGATGGCCGGTTTGATGCTGATGATCACCATCTATGTCATGGCCAAGGTCAAGAACCTGCCCAAGGGGGAATGGAAAGGCTGGGGAGAGGTCTTTACCTCGGCCCGCGAGGCCGGTTGGGGTCTTTTCCTGATCGTCATCATTCTGGGTGGTATCTATGGTGGCATCTTCACCCCGACCGAAGCCGCCGCAGTTGCCGCAGTCTACGCGTTCTTCATTGCCAGCTTTGTGTACAAGGACATGGGCCCGCTGAGCACGGAAGAAGGCACACAGAACCTGCCGCTGCTGAAAAAACCCTATGCGCTGATCACGGCGTTCTTTCACCCGGACACCAAGCATACGCTGTTCGAGGCAGGCAAGCTGACGGTCACGCTGCTGTTCGTGATCGCCAACGCGCTGATACTCAAGCATGTTCTGACCGACGAGCAGGTGCCGCAGCATATCGCCGAAGCGATGTTGTCGGCCGGCCTTGGCCCTGTCGCTTTCCTGATAGTGGTGAACGTGATCCTGCTGATCGGCGGTCAGTTCATGGAACCGTCAGGCCTGTTGGTTATCGTGGCGCCCCTTGTGTTCCCGATCGCTATCGAGCTGGGCATTGACCCGATCCATCTGGGTATCATCATGGTGGTCAACATGGAGATCGGGATGATCACGCCTCCGGTCGGTCTGAACCTGTTCGTGACTTCGGGTGTTGCGGGTATGCCGATGATGAGCGTTGTGAAGGCGGCGCTGCCCTTCCTTGCGGTGCTGTTCGTCTTCCTGATCATGGTGACATATATTCCGTGGATATCGACCTTCCTGCCCAACACGTTCATGGGGCCGGAAATAATAACCAACTAGACTGTCTGAAAACTGAACAAAGCCGGGTGGTGTCAACTGCCCGGCTTTTTCGTGTCTTGAAACCACGCGATGGGTTCTTATCTGAGGCACAGAGGACGACCTCTGCTTTCTGGGACATCATTCGGGACGACCCGTACGGATATGAGGTTGTCTTATGCCCTGGATCTTTCTTCTGTTTGCTGGCCTTTTGGAAATTGTCTGGGCGGTTGCCATGAAGCAGTCGGCCGGTTTTACCCGATTGTGGCCGACGGCCGTGATGGGCGCTTCGATGTTGGGCTCATTTGGTCTGCTGGCGCTTGCAATGCGCGACTTACCGTTGGGCACCGCATACACGATCTGGACTGGGATCGGTGCGGTGGGGGCGTTCAGTGTCGGTATTCTGTTTCTTGGCGAAGCCCTGACACCTGCGCGGATCGCAGCTGCGGTTCTGATCGTGACAGGCCTTGTGGTGATGAAGCTGGCCTGATGTGCTTGACTTGCCAAGCCAAAGTACTTCGGCAGTTTACAGCACACACTCGAAGCGGAGCTCGGAATTTTGACCGGCTCTGACAGACGCATTTTGCGTGGCTCCTGAAAAGGCGAAGGCCGGATTTGACGACGGCGGATGTCGCATCAAATCGGTTCTGGCGCGGGATGGCGGAGTTGTCTCACAAGGTCGCAATCAGCCTGTACAGGGCAGCAACCCGACCGTGCTGGTACAGATGGAAGCCCTGCGCAAGGCGGGGCGTCAGAAAACCTGTTCCCGCATACCTCGCCATTGCCCAGTGCAATTTGTTCGCTTCCCATCGCTCAGTTCGGAACCCCGCGTCTCTTCGTCAACTCACGGAATTTCGCGCGCAAGGCAGGATTTTTGCGATCAAAGGGGAGTGGCCTGTTGTAGTGAACAACCCCGACCGCATCGCGTTGAAGCGACGATCTATTGAAAAAACCGATCCTTGAGCCGAAGAAACTGCGGGACGAAGTCTGGAATTAGGCGCCTTCCAGCGCTTGAATGATTCCCGAGAATTCAGACGCTTTCAGGCTGGCCCCGCCCACAAGTGCGCCATCGACGTTGGAAACTGAAAATATATCCGTCGCGTTGCCGGGTTTCACCGAGCCGCCATAAAGCAGGCGGACGGAGCGGCCCACGCCTTCGCCAAAGCGGCGCTCCAGCCGGGCGCGCATGAAGTCGTGAACGTCCCCGATTTCTTCCAGGGTGGGAACTTTGCCGGTGCCAATTGCCCAAATCGGTTCATATGCGACGATCAGGTTCTCGCCGGTCGACTGATCCGGGATCGACCCGGACATCTGGCCGCCGATGATGTCGAGCGTATTGGCCGCTTCGCGCTGCTCAAGGCTTTCACCGACGCAAATGATCGCCTTCAAACCTGCATCCATCGCTGCGCGCGCCTTGGCCCGCACATCTTCGTCATGTTCACCGTGGTCCACGCGGCGCTCGGAATGGCCCAGGATGACCGATGTTGCACCGGCATCCACCAGCATATCCGCACTGACATCTCCGGTATGCGCGCCTGATTTTGCCGCATGACAGTCCTGACCACCGACAGAGATGGCGGTGCCCTGAACGGCAATTGATGCGCGGCTGAGCAATGTTGCCGGCGGGCAAATCAGGATATCCACCGAGGCTGCCGGGTGGATCTGAGACAGCGCCTTCAACTCGGTCAACTCAGCGCCGGTCCCATTCATCTTCCAGTTTCCAGCCGCCAGCTTCTGCCGCATTTCGGTATCTCCCTGATCATCCGATGATTTTAGCATGCGGATAGCATTGTAAGGACCATCTTACAATTCTGCTCGCATGCTGATCCCGGGCGCAAACATCGAAGATCGGCCCGCATGCGACGTTCAAATGAAAAGGGATGAGGCGGGCTTAGCCTTGTTGGCCGATGCTTTCGTCGAATTTGATCGATTCTCCACAGCCGCAGGCGTCGACGACGTTCGGGTTCTTGAACTTAAAGCCGGATTCCAACAACGACACTTCGTAATCGATTTCGGTTCCGAACAGGAACATCTGAGCCATGGGCGCAATCATGATGCGCGCGCCATCCTGTTCGACGACTTCGTCATGAGGATCTGCGTGATCAACATACTCCATGGTATATTCCATGCCTGCACAGCCGCCTTTTTTGACGCCGATGCGCAAACCAGCGTGACCGCCTGATTTCATCAGGCGGGTAATCTGTTCTGCGGCTTTGGGCGTCATTGTCACAGCCTGTTTGCCGGGGATGCCGAACATGTAAATCTCCGTTGTCGCGCGTTACACCCAATCTAGGGGCCAAGGCTCTTTTGCTCAAGGCAATGTCGTGTAAAGAAATTGAATTCGCTGGAAAGCTTAGTGTTTCTGCGTCGCCGCTCTGCAAACTTGCTTTGATACGGGAGGCGGGGTTAGCATCGGTCTTATGACGTTTTGGAACCCCGTCCGAATAGATGGCATGACATGAAATGGTAAAAATATGAATTATTTAGAGTCGAAAGTTAAAGTAGCTTTGCTTGCGGCCGCACTATTTTCCGTAAGCGTGTGCCCGATGTCCGACGAAGCTTGGGCGGCCACGGGATCCGAACGGCACCCGGTGAATTGTGCAACGGCGGAAGGGGATCTGCGCGCGATTGCATCGGAAAAGAAACATGCGGAAGACAAACAACTGGAAAGCATTGCCGCCATAACACCTGCCGGGGCTCTGTTGGGGCTGGTCACGGGAACTGAGCAAAAAAGGCTGCAAATGCTGTCAGGTGACTACGTCAAGCAACTGGATGCCAGAACGGCAGAGATCAAGGAAACCTGCAATCTGAATTGATCGTCGTTGTCGGAACAAAAAAGGACCGTTCTCGGGCAAGAACGGCCCATATTCTTGAGCTGGGAAGCGGGGGGCGGTCATGGCGTGCCCAGCCCACGGCACCGTATGCGCGACGGCCACCTTAAGATGATATCCGTCTGGCGTGTGACGGGGACTGCACGATAAGGTGACGAAAATGCCAAGTTTTCGTGACGGTTGGAAGGGCAAGTGCCTGATGGCTACATAAAGCCCAATTCCAGGCGCGCCTCATCCGACATCATTTCCATGCCCCAGGGCGGTTCCCAGGTCAGTTCGACATCGACTTCCTTGACGCCCGCAACAGGTTCAATCGCCTCGACAATCCAGCCAGGCATGTCGCCCGCGACCGGACATCCGGGTGCGGTCAGGGTCATGATGACCTTCACGGCGTTGTCCGGAGAAATGTCGATCGTATAGATCAGGCCCAGGTCATAGATGTTGACCGGAATTTCCGGATCGTAAACCGTGCGGCACGCTTCGACGACTGCCTCGTACAGCGGGTGTTCAATCGTTGACGGCGCAATCAGCGGGGTGCCTTCAAACTGTTCGCTCGGGTGGGTCATCTTTGCCTCGGGTCAGTTGCCTGAGTGATTATATAGGGAATACCTGCAACAGCGTCCAGTAGGGGCGTGACGCTCGGGTGAGCGTCACTGTGTCTTAGTCATTGATGTCATGCGTGAAGGTTTTGACCTGACCATGCGGCAAGGCAAAAAGCCGGCGCAGGACTAGCCATGCGATCAACGAAAGAACTGCGAAGATCAGCGCGATCACATGCAATGACAGTGTCAGACCGGGGATGACAAGGATGAGACCGGTGATCGCGGCCCCGATCGCAAAGCCCAAGAAGATGAATCCGGGCAGAACGATTTCCAGGATCCCCAGAGCCAGCGCGGCGGCCAGCCAGATCCACCAAGTCAGCCAAAAGGGATCAGCCATCATCTACCTCCTTTGAGCATTTTGAAAGCGTCACCAAAGGCTTCGAGAGCATTGGCGGGCACAACTATGGTCTGCTTGCCGGAACCGTTGCCCAGTGCATTAAGGGCTTCAACCTGTTTCAACGCAACCTGATACTGCGCAGCCTCGATGCCATTGTCCTGAATGGCCTTGGCGACGACGCCTGTCGCGTATGCCTCGGCCTCGGCCTGAATGCGCCGCGCTTTGGCGGTTTGTTCCGCTGCGTACAGCTCGGCATCGGCGTGCAATTCGACGGCGCGTTTTTTGCCTTCGGCTTCGGTCACCTGCGCACGGCGGGCGCGTTCTGCGTTTAGCTGTTGCAGCATGGCATCGCGGGTGGCCTGATCCAGATTCACATCCAGAATCTCGGCCCGGGTCACTTCGATTCCCCAATCATCCACTGCTGTTTCGACGCTTTCCTGAATGCGTGTGATCAACTGTGCACGGTTCGACTGCACTTCGTCCAGATCCATCTTGCCGATCTCGGCACGAACGATACCGGCAACCGTGGTTGCAATCGCTCCATCAACGTCGCGGATACGATAGACCGTCTTTTCCGGTTCGAGAATTCGGTAGAAGACAGAGGTGTCGATTTGCACCAGCACGTTGTCCTTGGTGATCGCGTCTTGGGTCGCGTTCGGCAACTGGCGTTCAAGGATCGAGATCTTGTGGCGTGCAACGTCCAGTAACGGAACAATGAAATTGATGCCGGGACCAAGCACCGAATGCAGGCGTCCAAACCGTTCAACCACGTATTTTTCGGATTGCGGAACGATCTTGATGCCCTTGAAAATAACGATGACCACCAGCACGGCGGCCAGCAGGTAAATGATGTTTGACGAAAGCAGTCCGATGATCTGATCTTCGGTCATTCTGTCCTCTTTTTATTGTGTACTATGGTATACATATATGGTTGAGTCGCTCGATTTCAACTCTGGTATGGAGGGAAAGCTGGCGGATGCAAACGCCTCACTACGGGAATTCAGCATTGAACCGAACTGCTGTGACTGCTTTGCATCCCGGCTTGTTTGCGGTATCGGGCGGGAATGAAACTGATAATCGATACAGACCCCGGCATCGACGATGCCATGGCGATTGCCTATGCCGCCGCTGCGCCTGAATTTGACCTGATCGGCCTGACCACGGTGTTCGGCAATACGCATGTTCATCAGTCCAGCCGCAATGCCCGTTTCCTGCTGGACAAGCTGGGCCTGGACCTTCCGGTGGCGGAAGGCGCGCCTTTCCCGTTGGGGGCTGACATGCACGTCCCATCGGACCATGTCCATGGTCCCGAAGGGTTTGGCGATCTGACCGAGATACCCGAGATCGGACGGAATCATGATCTTCCTGCCGCAGAGTTTCTGGCCGAAATGGCCCGGAAGCACAAAAACGAATTGGTCGTGTGTGCGGTCGGACCGCTGACCAACATTGCCAACGCCATGCGATTGGACCCGAAATTTGCCGGAAATCTCGGCCGGTTGGTGATCATGGGCGGTGCCGTCTACTGCAAGGGCAACGTTACCGACCATGCAGAAGCCAACATTTATCACGATGCGGTTGCCGCGGATTCGGTCTTTTCCGCACCGCCCGAGACCGTGCTGGTTGGTTTGGACGTTACCCTGAAAACACTTTACGAGACCGCGGATTTCGAGGCGCTGGCTCGGAAATCGCCCGGCATGGGATCTTTTCTGCGTGATATCTCTCGGTTTTATCTGAAATTCTATAAAGAAATCGGAGGATTGGAAGGGTGCGGTCTGCATGATTCAACCGCTGTGATCGCCTGTTCGCACGGGGCCATGTTCGACGTGGTCGAAACCGGGCTGCGTGTAGTGACGGAAGGCGACCGGATAGGTGCGACGCAACCTGACCGGGATCGTCCCGCAGTTCGTGTTTGTCGTGATGTGGATGGAGCGGGGGTCGTGCGTCTGTTTACTGACCGCGTTGCATCCTTGCCCTGACGGGTTGCAAAGACCGATCGGATCGGGCAAATCCTGCCCGGTTCGGCGATCCGAGGCGATAACATGATCCAGCAATTCTCTTTCAAGCTCAAGGCCACAGACGGCAAGGCGCGCACCGGTGTGATCAACACTCCGCGTGGCGAGGTGCGGACACCTGCCTTCATGCCAGTTGGTACCGCCGCGACGGTCAAGGCGATGATGCCGGAAAGCGTCCGGGCCACCGGGGCCGACATCCTGCTGGGCAACACCTATCACCTGATGCTGCGCCCCACCGCCGAACGGATTGACCGTTTGGGCGGGTTGCACAGGTTCATGAACTGGGACCGACCGATCCTGACGGACTCGGGGGGGTTTCAGGTCATGTCGCTGGCCGGCTTGCGCAAGCTGACCGAAAAGGGTGTGACCTTCAAATCCCATATTGATGGATCGAAGCACGAGCTGACGCCAGAAAGATCAATGGAAATTCAGCGCCTACTGGGGTCCGACATCGTGATGTGCTTTGACGAGTGCCCTGCATTGCCTGCAAATCGCGACCGGATCGCCGAATCCATGCGTTTGTCGATGCGTTGGGCCGACAGGTCCCGTGACGCATTCGGGGATCGACCGGGGCATGCTCTGTTCGGAATCATGCAGGGTGGTCTCGAGCGGGACCTGCGGGAAGAAAGCGCCGAAGCGTTGAAGAAGATTGGTTTCGAAGGCTACGCCGTTGGCGGTCTGGCAGTGGGCGAGGGGCAAGAGGCCATGTTCGACTGTCTGGATTATGCGCCTGATTTCCTGCCCAAGGACAAGCCACGTTACCTGATGGGCGTTGGCAAACCGGATGACATAGTCGGAGCAGTGGCGCGTGGGATCGACATGATGGATTGCGTTCTGCCCTCGCGTTCGGGCCGTACCGGTCAGGTGTTCACGCGCCATGGCGTCGTGAACATCAAGAACTCGCGTCATGCGGACGATCCACGCCCGCTGGATGAAAACTGTTCTTGCCCGGCCTGTTCGAACTATTCACGTGCCTACCTGCACCATGTGTTTCGCGCCAACGAGATGATCTCGGGCATGTTGCTGACTTGGCACAACCTTCATTACTTTCAGGAAATCATGCAGGGCATGCGGGACGCGATCGCTGAAGGCTCATTTGAGGCGTGGCAGGCCGCGTTCCACGCGCAACGCGCGCAGGGCGATATCGAGCCCCTGTAACCTGTCCGTTCAGGTGACAATTGCGGGGTCTTCCGGTATTCTGAAACAACTTTATTCAAAGTTGTTTTTGTATGTGACCCGGAGAACTGTTGATGTTCCGCCTTTTCCTCGGCGCAGTCATTTTTTTGTACAAGCCCTGCAATTGCAGATGTCTGGACCTTTGAAACCCCATCCGAAAACACTCAGTGCTCGGTGGGCGAAGGCGCCGAGTCCTCGGACACTCGGTGCACGATCATAAAAAGATACGGCCCTCCGGCGTTGCCGCGCCCCGCGAACTGTCAATCTGACTGGGGGGCATGATTTTCAGATGTTCGACACCGGTCCCGTGGAAATGCTGTGTCAGCCGCTGAATCGGAACCGGGACGGATTTGACCGTGCGGAATACGGTGTCACCGGTCGGTTCGGAGGATTTACCTGCGCCTCTTCCACGAAAGGTCTGGAATGCCGCAACCTCGGTGGCCGCGGTTTTTTTTCTGTCCCGGGCGGTGCAGCAGGTGTTCTGATAGTGAATATGCGCATTGCATATGCATGTCGCACTAATTTTGGTGGATATGTTCCCGGGACATCTTGCAGTCCCGAAAACCTCGGTTCATGCTGCGACACGATACATGGCGGTAAGGTTGAAAAAGGGCGATGAGGCCCCACCTTTATCGTCCAAGACAGGAGATGGCCGGATGTTGCCTCGATGAGGGACAAGCGCCGTCTTGCCAACGATAAGGATAGAGCATGCAAGAGCCTCTGAATTCCTCATACCCCGTCCTGCCGCTGCGCGATATCGTGGTGTTCCCGCACATGATCGTGCCGCTTTTCGTGGGCCGAGACAAATCGGTACGCGCGCTGGAAGAGGTGATGCAGGATGACAAACAAATTCTGCTGTCCAGCCAGATCGATCCCGGCGTAGACGACCCGGATGAGGACGGTATCTACCGATCCGGTGTTCTGGCCAATGTGTTGCAGCTGCTGAAACTGCCCGACGGCACCGTCAAAGTGCTTGTCGAAGGGCAGGCGCGCGTGCAGATCACCGAGTTTCTTGAAAACGAATTGTTTTTCGAAGCACGGGCGGAATATCTGACCGAAATCCCGGGTGACGTCACCACGACCGAAGCCCTGTTGCGCACCGTTGCGGACGAGTTCGAGCGCTATGCCAAGGTGCGCAAGAACATCCCCGAAGAAGCGCTGACGGCCGTGGGTGAAACCACCGAGCCGGCAAAGCTGGCCGACCTTGTGTCGGGCCATCTGGGCATCGAGGTCGAACAAAAGCAGGACCTGCTGGAAACACTCAGCGTCAGCGAGCGGCTTGAAAAAGTTTATGGCCTGATGCAGGGCGAAATGTCGGTTTTGCAGGTCGAGAAAAAGATCAAGACCCGCGTCAAATCCCAGATGGAGAAGACCCAGCGCGAGTATTATCTGAATGAGCAGATGAAGGCCATTCAGAAAGAGCTTGGCGATGGCGAGGACGGCGCGAACGAGATCGCCGAACTGGAAGCCAAGATCGCCGAGACCAAGCTGTCGAAGGAAGCGCGCGAGAAGGCGGAAGGCGAGCTGAAGAAGCTCAAGAACATGTCGCCCATGTCGGCCGAAGCAACCGTGGTGCGCAATTATCTGGACTGGATTCTGTCTTTGCCGTGGGGCACCAAATCCCGCGTCAAAAAGGATCTGGGTCGTGCGCAGGATATTCTGGACGCCGATCACTATGGCCTTGAAAAGGTCAAGGAGCGGATCGTCGAATATCTGGCGGTTCAGCAGCGTTCGAAAAAGCTGAAAGGCCCGATCCTGTGCCTTGTCGGCCCTCCGGGTGTGGGCAAGACCAGTTTAGGTAAATCGGTCGCCAAAGCCACGGGGCGCGAGTTCATTCGCATTAGCTTGGGTGGGGTGCGCGACGAATCCGAGATCCGCGGCCACCGCCGGACCTATATCGGTTCGATGCCCGGCAAGATCATTCAGGCGCTGAAAAAGGCGAAAACCACCAACCCGCTCATCCTTCTCGATGAAATTGACAAGATGGGGCAGGACTTCCGTGGTGACCCGGCCTCGGCGATGTTGGAAGTGTTGGACCCGGAACAGAACAACACGTTCATGGACCACTACTTGGAGGTCGAATATGACCTGTCGAACGTGATGTTCCTGACCACGTCCAACAGCTACAACATGCCCGGGCCTTTGCTGGACCGGATGGAGATCATCCCACTAGCCGGCTATACCGAGGATGAAAAGCGCGAGATCGCCAAACAGCACCTGATCGCCAAGCAGGTCAAAAACCATGGCCTGAAAGCCAAGGAATTCGAACTGACCGATGAGGCGCTTCAAAAGATAATCCGCACCTATACCCGCGAGGCCGGTGTGCGGAACCTTGAACGTGAAATCGCCAAGGTTGCGCGGAAGTCGCTGACCAAGATCATCAAGAAAGAGGCGGACACTGTGACGGTGACGCCGGATAATCTGGATGAGTTCCTGGGTGTGCCCAAGTTCCGCTATGGTCTGGCCGAGCAGGACGACCAGATTGGTGTCGTGACCGGTCTGGCCTGGACCTCGGTCGGGGGCGATCTGTTGCATATCGAGGCGTTGAAACTGCCCGGCAAAGGTCGGATGAAGACGACAGGCAAGTTGGGCGATGTGATGAAAGAATCCATCGATGCGGCATCGTCATATGTGCGGTCGATTTCTCCCAAGATCGGAGTGAAGCCGCCTCAGTTCGACAAGATCGACATCCATGTGCACGTGCCCGATGGTGCAACGCCCAAGGATGGCCCGTCAGCGGGTCTGGCGATGGTGACATCGATCGTATCGGTTCTGACGGGCATTCCCGTACGCAAGGATATCGCCATGACGGGCGAGGTTTCGTTGCGCGGGAACGCAATGCCGATCGGTGGCTTGAAAGAGAAACTGCTGGCTGCGTTGCGCGGTGGTATCAAGACGGTCCTGATCCCAGAGGAAAACGAAAAGGACCTGGCGGATATCCCGGACAATGTGAAGGAAGGGCTGGAAATCATCCCGGTCAAGCACGTCTCGGAGGTTCTTGAGCACTCTCTGGTTCGTACACCGGAACCGATTGAGTGGGACGAAGCCGCCGAGGAGGCCGCCGCGGCCGCCGCAGCCTCGTCTGAAACGACCGGGCCATCGGCCACTGCGCACTAAGCAGATTGAGAGAATGAAAAAGGCGGGGCGAATGCCCTGCCTTTTTTACAATCCAATGACGGGTTGCTTTGCATCAAGTATTTCTTCTTCGGCTATGTATTCATTGAATTTTTTCGATGGCAGTGCCGAGCGGACGGCAAGAACAAAAATGATCGACGAAAACAGGATACAAAGTAGAAGGTCCCACCCAAACGGGATCTGTTTCAACGATCCGGCTCCGAATTGCCCAAGGAATGAGATCAGCCCAAGGCCTGAGAAATAAGGCACAAGCCACAGAGCCTCGGTAACGTCCATTTCATCCAAACGTCCCCGGAACCGGATCAGCAACAGAATTTTCCCGACAATCAGCGCAATGCCAAGCCGCCAGACCGTGTCCCATCCGCTCCAATAGACGATCAGCGTGGCGATGGCGAAAGCGGACAGCGCGACAAGACGCACGGCCGGTATTCGGATCGATCTGGGATGATCTGGCATAAGGTTTCTCAGGCAAACCACGGCGATGGGCCCGACGGCAAATGACAAGACGATGGCCGCACCGTTCAAGGCAATGACGGTGGTAAAGGGTACTGTCAGCAGGAAAACCGTTCCGATCACAAAGTTCAGCCCCAGCGCCCACAGTGGAACCCCGAAAGACGATAAAACCTGCAACCGTCTGGGCAGGAACCCGTTTTTTGAAAGGGCGAGGGCGATACGGGCGTTCGACCCGGTTGCGACCAGCCCGTTTCCAAAAGGGCCTATCACGGATCCGACATTCAGCAGGCTCAGAAACCAGACCAGCCCAACGGACATGATGATGGCGTCCAGTGGTCCTTCACCCCCAAAGCTCAACTGTGCCCATCCTTTGGACAGCATGGATGGGTCCAGCGCACCGATGAAGGCCACTTGCAAGCCAAGGTAGATGATGGCGCACAGAACTATCGACAACACCAATGCGGCCGGAATTGCAAATTTTGGATTTCGAACTTCGCCAGCCATATCAACTACATGGCGAAAGCCGATGAATGAAAAAATAACGCCCCCGGTGGAAACGGCGGCCATGATTCCCTGCGCGCCGTAGGGCGCAAAACCATCGGGCTGTGTGAAGTTCTCGGTGTTGAACCGGCTTGCGACAAGCAGAACGGACAGGACAACTGGTATGGCGATCTTGGCCCAGGTCAGCGCAGCATTGACGCGCGTGAAGAACTTGACCCCAAGCGCATTCACCGCGACGAACAGCAGCATGAAAACCAGCGCGACGAAAATACCCGCCCCGGTTAAATCACCTGTCTCGGCCGTATGCAGCCAAGGCGCATACGGCGCCAGGTACTTCAACATGGCCTCGACTTCGATGGGCGCTGTGGTGTTGTAGCCGATCCAGGCAGTCCATCCCATGGCCATCGAAACGATGTTGCCATGCGAAAACTGAGGCACGCGCGCGATCCCTCCGGGAATGGGCAGCATGGCGGAAATCTCTGCGAAGGTGATGGCCAAAATGAACATGGCAACCGCGCCGATAATCCACGAGATCGTAGCCGCGGGCCCTGCATGCTGAACGGCCAGAAGGGGGCCGAATAACCAGCCCGAACCGATGATTCCTCCGACTGAAATGAAGGTCAGTCCCAGAAGGCCAATGTCGCGCTTCAACCCCGTCATGGTGACCTCAGCGTTTGCGTGTGGCCTGTTGTCAGGCCAAATAGGACACGATAGCCGTGGAACGCGCGACGTGGCAAGACCGCTGGCTCCAAGCGAAAATCCGAAAAGGGGGTGGTGGGTGATAAGAGATTTGAACTCCTGACATCTTCGATGTGAACGAAGCGCTCTACCACTGAGCTAATCACCCATGACATGCGGTCATATCTTCCGCGGGGGTGCACTGCAAGGGAAATTGAGCAATTCGCGCGGGCAAAAAACAGCGGGCAAACAAAAAACTGGATTCTGACAAAAAACTTCAAAACGCCGCTTGACGCTGCCCGACCGTGGCCATAATACACCCAAACGTTCAGCAATGAACATGCAGCGGGCGGTTGTAGCTCAGTTGGTTAGAGTACCGGCCTGTCACGCCGGGGGTCGCGGGTTCGAGCCCCGTCAACCGCGCCATCGCTGCCTACCTTGGTCCAGGACAAAGGCCATGAAATAGATGCGCGGTTGTAGCTCAGTTGGTTAGAGTACCGGCCTGTCACGCCGGGGGTCGCGGGTTCGAGCCCCGTCAACCGCGCCATTTTCCCCTTAAAATCATAAGTTCGCCAGATAGCCAGGCATTGAGCTGTTCGATTCCATGCCCATCGTTTGATTTGGTCGGCGAAAACCTGTACGTTCACTAAATGTTCTAACTTTTCTGTTGGAGACTCGGGCAAGCTCGCCTATCTCTAAACCACTTGTTTGTTGGGGGCCGGAAATGGCTGAGCTGAAGAATATAGAGGTGCGCGGCGCGCGCGAGCATAACCTCAAAGGCATCGATGTCGATATCCCTCGGGATCAGTTGGTGGTGATCACCGGGCTGTCCGGTTCGGGGAAGTCGTCGCTGGCGTTCGACACGATTTATGCCGAAGGTCAGCGCCGTTATGTCGAAAGCCTGTCCGCCTATGCGCGGCAGTTTCTCGACATGATGGAAAAGCCTGATGTTGACCATATCAGTGGACTGTCTCCGGCGATCTCCATTGAACAGAAAACGACCTCGAAGAACCCGCGTTCGACTGTGGGGACCGTCACCGAGATCTATGACTATCTGCGTCTGCTCTTTGCCCGCGCAGGCACGCCGTACAGCCCGGCCACCGGCCAGCCGATCGAGGCGCAACAGGTGCAGGACATGGTCGACCGCATCATGGCGATGGAGGAGGGCACGCGGGGGTATCTGCTGGCTCCGATCGTGCGCGACCGTAAAGGTGAGTACCGGAAGGAATTTCTGGAACTGCGCAAGCAGGGGTTCCAGCGTGTGAAGGTGGATGGTGAGTTCCACGAGCTGGATCAGCCCCCGACATTGGACAAGAAGTTCCGTCACGATATCGACGTTGTGGTTGACCGCCTGGTTGTTCGTGAAGGCATGGAAACGCGTTTGGCCGATAGCCTGCGCACCGCTCTGGATCTGGCGGACGGAATCGCGATTCTGGAAACCGCCCCACGAGAAGGAGAGCCGGAACGAATTACCTTCAGCGAGAATTTTGCCTGCCCGGTCAGTGGTTTCACTATCCCCGAGATTGAACCGCGCCTGTTTTCGTTCAATGCGCCATTCGGAGCCTGCCCGGATTGTGACGGCTTGGGGGTCGAGCTGTTCTTTGACGAGCGTCTCGTGGTGCCGGATCAGACACTGAAATTGTATGACGGGGCCCTGGCGCCGTGGAGGAAAGGCAAGTCGCCGTATTTCCTTCAGACCATCGAGGCCATCGCGCGTCATTATGAGTTTGACAAGAACACGCCCTGGAAAGACCTGCCCAGCAAAGTGCAGCAGGTGTTCCTGCGGGGCTCGGGCGATGAGGAGATCCAGTTCCGCTATGACGAGGGCGGACGCGTGTACCAGGTGACACGCAGCTTCGAAGGCGTGATTCCGAATATGGAACGGCGTTATCGCGAAACGGATAGCGCGTGGATACGCGAGGAATTCGAACGGTACCAAAACAACCGCCCGTGCGGCACCTGCGAAGGGTATCGTCTGCGCGCCGAAGCCTTGGCCGTGAAGATCGCGGGACTGCATGTCGGTCAGGTGGTGCAAATGTCCATCCGCGAAGCGCTTGCCTGGATCGAGGATGCTCCGAACCATCTGAGCGCTCAGAAGAATGAGATCGCCCGGGCCATTCTGAAGGAAATCCGTGAGCGGCTGGGATTCCTGAATAATGTTGGTTTGGAATACCTTACGCTGTCTCGTTCAAGTGGAACCCTGTCAGGCGGCGAAAGTCAGCGCATTCGTCTGGCAAGCCAGATCGGATCAGGCCTGACCGGGGTGCTTTACGTATTGGACGAGCCCTCGATCGGCTTGCACCAGCGTGACAATGACCGGTTGCTTGGTACGCTCAAGAATCTGCGGGATCAGGGCAACACCGTGATTGTTGTCGAACATGACGAGGAAGCCATCCGCGAAGCCGATTATGTGTTCGACATTGGCCCCGGTGCGGGTGTGCATGGCGGGCAGGTGGTCAGCCACGGCACGCCCAAGCAGATCGCTGCGGACGCGGCCTCGATCACGGGGCAGTATCTGTCGGGCGTACGCGAGATTCCAGTGCCCGCCGAGCGGCGCAAGGGGAACAAGAAAAAGGTAACGGTCGTAAAGGCTTCGGGTAACAACCTCAAAGACGTGACGGCCGAGTTTCCCTTGGGCAAGTTCGTTTGTGTCACGGGGGTATCTGGTGGCGGTAAGTCGACCCTGACGATTGAGACGTTGTTCAAGACCGCCTCGATGCGCCTGAATGGCGCGCGTCAAACGCCTGCGCCGTGTGAGACCATCAAGGGTTTGGAGCATCTGGACAAGGTCATCGATATCGACCAGCGCCCGATCGGGCGGACTCCGCGATCGAATCCGGCAACCTATACCGGGGCCTTCACCCCGATCCGCGACTGGTTCGCCGGGCTGCCCGAGGCGAAAGCGCGGGGATACAAGCCGGGCCGTTTCAGCTTCAACGTGAAGGGCGGCCGCTGTGAGGCCTGTCAGGGGGACGGCGTCATTAAGATCGAGATGCACTTCCTTCCCGACGTCTATGTCACCTGCGAAACCTGCAAGGGCGCGCGGTACAATCGCGAGACGCTCGAGATCAAGTTCAAGGGCAAGTCCATTGCGGATGTGCTTGATATGACGGTGGAAGATGCGCAGGAGTTCTTCAAGGCCGTGCCCTCGATCCGAGACAAGATGGATGCGCTGGCCCGGGTTGGTCTTGGCTATATCAAGGTGGGTCAACAGGCGACCACGCTGTCGGGTGGTGAGGCGCAGCGCGTGAAACTGTCCAAGGAACTGTCGAAACGATCAACCGGGCGGACGCTCTATATTCTGGACGAGCCGACCACGGGTCTGCATTTCGAAGATGTACGCAAGCTGTTGGAAGTGCTGCATGAATTGGTCGACCAGGGCAATACCGTCGTGGTGATCGAACATAATCTGGATGTGGTCAAAACCGCGGATCATATCATCGACATTGGACCTGAAGGTGGTGATGGCGGTGGCGAAATCGTCGCCACCGGAACACCGGAAGACATAGTCGATGTTGAACGCAGCCACACCGGGCGATACCTGAAGCCGATGCTGAAAGGCGCGCGCGTCGCGGCAGAATAACTGCCCAGACGCGGCCTCAGTTCAGAATATCTGCGATCGCGCCGATCAGGTTCAGGACTTTGCGCGTCTCGGGGTCGACCCGGTACACGTAATCACCTGCACGGACATATGAATAGTTTCGGTTCAACCCATAGCGATAGGGGTCATTGATCCAACGGTAGTCGTTGGTAATGAAGTCTCCATCTCGGTAGATTTTCTTAGCCTGACCAGGCGGCACACAGGGAACGGATTTCTTGGCCAGACCCGGAGGGCAATGCCCGGCCTTGTTCTTTGCCGCCGCGGCAACCGGGGAAAGGGCCAAAGCCGCCAGAGTTGCCGTCGTCACCAAGAATCTCGTCATGTCGCCTTCCTTTGCGATTTGGCCAGCCGGGGCCATTTGTTCATGACTGCCTAGATGGTCACTTGCCCAATATCTGTCAAATCGTTGGGCAAGATGCCGCCAGTTGTCTTATTCACGTCCGCGTTTTTCGAACCGTGGCAACATGGCACTGAAATCGCGTCCCTTGCCGTCTTCGGTCTCGACGAATTGCTCGTAAAGAGCAGTCGCGGCCTGTCCCATCGGTGTATCCGCATCCGCACTGGTTGCGGCCTGTTGGCTGAGGCGCAGGTCCTTCAGCATCAACTCGGCTGCAAATCCAGGAGTATAGTCATTGTCGGCTGGGCTGTGCGGGCCAACGCCCGGGGCAGGGCAATAGGCGTTCATTGTCCAGCTGTATCCGGATGAGGTGCTTACCACATCGAACATCTTTTGGCGGTCCAGACCCAGTTTGTCGGCCAGGGCAAAGGCCTCGCACGTGGCGATCATGGTCACTCCGAGGATCATGTTGTTGCAGATCTTGGCGGCTTGGCCGGCTCCGGCTTCGCCGCAGTGAACCGCTTTCTGCCCCATGATGTCGAACAGAGGAGCCGCCTTTGCAAATGCGTCGTCTGACCCGCCGGCCATGAATGTCAGGGTGCCACCTGCCGCGCCGCCGACACCCCCCGAAACCGGAGCGTCCACGAACAGCAGACCGGCGCCGCTGGCCTGTTCCGCGACTGCGCGTGCACTGTCCACGTCAACTGTCGAGCAATCGATCAGCACGGCACCCTTCGCCATGGCGGGAATGATCTGATCTGCAACGGCCCGCAGGATGGCGCCATTCGGCAGCATGGTTATGACTGCATCGGCAGAGGCGACGGCTTCTGTCGCGGTATCGGCTTGAGTCACCCCGTCAACGACAACACCGGCCGTGTCGAATCCGAGAACCTGATGGCCAGCCTTTACCAGGTTGGCCGCCATGGGCGCCCCCATGTTTCCCAGCCCTATGAACCCGATCTGCATCTCTCAGTCCTCCTCGAATGTCAGGGTGTCCGCACCCAATGGCTGCAACATTTTCGAGACGGCCACCAGGGGGACGTCCGTATCGGAAAACTGCCAGTTCGGGTTGCGGTCTTTGTCTATGATCTGCGCGCGGATACCTTCCAGAAAATCACCATGCTCCATCGCCCGGTGGGTAAAGCGGTATTCCATCTCCAACGCGCGCCGCATGGTCAGAGAGGGGCCACGCAGACGGTGCAGCATCTCGATCGTGCAGGCCACGGAAAGCGGCGCGTTTTTCATTATTTTTTCCAGAGTTTTGTCTGCAAATTCCTGATCGTCATTGCGCAGGCTGATCAGGATGTCGCCCAGAGTTTCACCGGAAAAATGTTTGTCGATTTCCATCAGCACCCCTGCCAATTCACCATTGGGTGGTGTTTCGGCATGTTCGGCCACCAGTTTCGCATTTCCAGACGCTTCCAGAATTTCGATCAGATCAGACCATTGCGATTGCGGGATGAAATGGTCGGCAAACCCCGCAAAGATCGCGTCCGCAGGCCCCATCCTGAAGCCCGTAGTCCCAAGGAATTCACCCAGCCGCCCCGGTGCGAGGGCCAGCATCAGTGACCCGCCGACATCCGGAATCAAGCCAATCGAGCATTCGGGCATGGCAATCCTGGAGCTTTCTCCGACGACACGGTGGCTGCCATGGCAGCCGATGCCGACACCCCCGCCCATGGTAAACCCCTGAAGAAAACTGATGACTGGTTTGGGATATTCGAAGATCAGGGCATTCAGACGATATTCGTCCCGCCAGAACTTCTGACCATACGCATAATCTTCTTTGGTGCCCGTTTCATAAAGTTCGGCGATGTCGCCCCCTGCACAAAAGGCTTTTTCCCCCTCGGCGTCCAGAACGATCAGGTCAACGGCATCGTCTTCCCGCCAGTTGCGCATCGCCGTGTCGATGGCCATGCACATGTCATAGCTCAACGCGTTCAGCGCTTGGGGACGGGTGAGGGTGATGCGACCGGCACGGCCTGTGGTGCGAATTTCAATGTCTGACATCGGGGCCTCAGCGATTGGCGAGCATTTGACGCGCGACGATCACGCGCATAATCTCGTTCGTGCCTTCCAAAATCTGATGCACGCGAAGATCGCGCACAAGCTTTTCGATGCCGTAATCCGCAAGATATCCGTACCCGCCATGCAGTTGCAGGCACTGATCCACCACCTTCGACCCGGTTTCGGTTACGAATTTCTTCGCCATCGCACAGAATTTCGTGGCATCGGGCGCGCCGTTGTCCAGTTTCCACGCCGCCTGACGCAGGAAGGTGCGTGCCGCCTGTAATTCGATCTCCATATCCGCCAGACGGAACTGAAGGGCCTGGAACTGATCGATGGATTGGCCGAACGCCTTGCGCTCGGACATGTATTGCAGGGTCATATCCAGCCCGGCCTGAGCAGCCCCAAGAGAACAGGCCGCGATATTGAGACGTCCGCCATCGAGGCCCATCATCGCGTATTTGAAGCCGTCGCCTTCGGTGCCCACGAGGTTGCCAGCGGGAATTTTGCAGTCGTCGAATTGAACCTGCGCAGTGGGTTGGCTTTTCCAGCCCATTTTCTGTTCCAGCGCCCCAAAGCTGAGCCCCGGCGTGCCGTCCTCGACATAGACGGTCGAGATCCCCTTGGGCCCGTCCTGACCGGTGCGTACCATGCAAACATAGGCATCCGAATAGCCACCGCCCGAGATGAACGCCTTGGTACCGTTCAACGTATATCCTTCGTTGGTGCGTTCGGCGCGGGTTTTCAAGGCCGCCGCGTCAGAGCCGGAACCGGGCTCGGTCAGGCAATAGCTCAGAACCGTATTCAGGCTCAGAACATCCGGCATGATGCGCGCCTTTAGGTCATCATCCGCGAAATTGTCCAACATCTTGGCGCACATGTTGTGGATCGACAGGAAGGCGGCGACTGAGGGGCAGGCCATCGACAGCGCCTCGAAAACCAGCGTGGCATCCAGGCGGGTCAGATTTGACCCTCCGCTTTCCTCGGATACGTAAAGCGCGCCGAAACCAAGCTCGCCTATCTGGGGCCACAAGGTTTTGGGAATGGTTCCGTCCGCCTCCCACTGGCGCGCAAAGGGGGCGATGTTTTCCTGCCCGAACGCGTGCGCCATGTCGAATATGGCTGTTTGCTCCTCGCTGAGTGCGAAATCCATGACGCTCCCTCCCGTCGGCAATGAATTGAACGGTTGTTTATTTCTGAATTCTTACAGAAATTTTGCAGGCGCAACAATGAGTCGGTTGAAACGGGTCGCAAGCCGGAAACGTTCAGAGATCGGCGTGAAATTCCTCGATCAGGTGGCGCACGACGGCTTGGCCGGGATCATCACCGCGCGCTGATGCCTCGGCATGAATACGGCGTTGGCGCGTGGCGGAAGTGCCGTTTTCCGCGATCTGCCTGAGCTGTGCAAGCTCGGTCATCGTGCCAAGTGCTTCGGAGTCTTCTGCCAACAACCCCATGAGGTCGCCGATCAGTTCAGACATGGGTTTGACTGACCGGTCGCCGAAATCGATCAGCCCTTCACCCACTCCGTAGCGCTGTGCGCGCCAGCGGTTTTCACCGATCAGGAAACGATCATATTGCCGCCAGCGCAGGTTGCGATCCTTCAGACGGCACAGCATCCGGGTCAATGCCTGAACCAGTGCCGCCAACGACAAAGTGTGCTCCAGACGGGGTTGAACATCCATGATCCGCGTTTCCAAAGTTGGGAAACGATGTGAGGGGCGCAGATCCCACCAGATCTTTGTGGTGTCTTCGATGACCCCAAGCTCGACCAGAATGCCTGTGTTCCGTTCATACTCGCCCCAGCTGGCGAACACGGGCGGCAGCCCGGTGCGGGGCAGGTTGTCGAACACCGTCAGCCGGTATGAAGACAGGCCGGTATCCTCGCCGTTCCAATAGGGCGAAGACGTGGACAACGCCAGAAGATGAGGAAGAAAATATGACAGTTGCGGCATTAGATCGGCACGCAGGGCTGGGTCCTCGACTCCAACATGTACATGCATCCCGCATATCAGCATCCGCCGGGCAACGCCGCCCAATGCATGTTGCAGCGCGTCATACCGTTCTTTCCGGGTGTGGTGTTGATCCTTCCAGTTGGCGAACGGGTGGCACGAGACGGCGATAGGGGACAGGTTGTATTCGGCGGCCCGTTTCGAAACGCATGACCGCAGCCGCTTCAGGTCTTCGCGCGCCGAAGCGACCGTGGCGTGTGGTCTGGTTCCAACCTCGATTTGACATTGCAGGAACTCGGGGCTGACCTGACCTTCGAAATCGCTTTGGCAGGCCGCCATCAGCGCTTCGGGGGCTTCGGACAATTGCAGGCTGTCACGATCCACCAACAGGTATTCTTCTTCGATCCCGAGTGTAAATTCCTGCTGCATGGGGCCCCTCACAGTTGTCCGTTCCATCAGTGAATACGGAAATTTACGTTTTGCCAAGGGTTTGACAGGCTTGCCCTTGCAGAGAAACGGTTCGCAACGGTAAGGAACATTGCATCACAGATCGCGGAGCCAGCGCCTTGAAACCCAGAAAATTCCCGAAGATCAATGCCGCCCTTGAAGAATTGGGGGTGAAACTGGTCGACAGAGTTACGGAACAGGATGAACGGGCGCGGCTGGAAGCCTTCGAAGCGGCGGGTGGGTTGACGCGCCCCGCTTATGCTTTGTCGCCAGGGATGGAGGGGTTCGACATCTCTCAACTTGTGGCGGAATACGAGCGTCACAAAGCTGCCCTGGAGGCGCTGAAAGATCCCGCACGCAACCAGACCGGTTATCGTACCGGCAATGGTTACTATGACAGCCCGGATGCGGATGCATTGTATCTGATGATCCGCCGTTTTCAGCCCAAACGCGTGATAGAGGTCGGATGCGGCAATTCCACCCGTGTGACCCGTCAGGCAATCATCGATGGCAATCTGGATACCACCATTACCGCGATTGATCCGTACCCTCGCGCCGATATTGCCCATGTGGTCGACCGGTTCGAACAAAAACGTCTTGAAGAAACTGACCCGGCGCTATTCGCAGAGCTGGAGACCGGAGACATTCTGTTCATCGATTCCAGCCATGTTGTGCGGATGAGCAACGATGTCGCACATCTGTTCTGCCGCATTATACCGTCTCTGAATCCCGGGGTGGTGATCCACGTTCACGATGTTTTTTTGCCCTACGAATATCCCAAGCGCTTCTTCTATGATTGCCCAGGCTGGGGAGAGCAGTACGTATTGCACAGCTTGCTGCAATCTGGCGCGTATTCAATGCTTTGGCCGGGGTATTACCTGCAACAGGATCGGCCTGATGCCGTTGTTGCCTTGCCGTTCCTGGCCGAGGGGCGGGCGCAAAGCATCTGGGTGCAGCTCAAAGAAAACTGAAACCAAAGTGATCCATTGCGGCAAAAGGTCCGTAACCCTTTCCATAACACGCTGGAGAGGAGAAGACAGCTATGTTCCGTCGTACATTCATGGGCGCAGCCGCCGCACTTGCTTTTGCTATGCCGCTCAAAGCTCAGGCCGCTGATATCGTCGACACCGCCGTTGCCGCCGGGTCGTTCAATACTCTGGTCGCCGCCGTTCAGGCTGCAGGCTTGGTTGACACCCTGAAAGGGGATGGTCCGTTCACGGTATTTGCACCCACAGACGAAGCCTTTGCTGCGCTTCCTGAAGGCACTGTCGAGACGCTTTTGAAACCAGAAAACAAGGATCAACTGGTCGCGATTCTGACCTATCACGTGGTACCGGCCAAGGTTATGTCTGGAGATATCGCGGGCAAACGCGCCAAGGTTCTGACTGTTCAGGGCGACCGGCTGAGCGTCAACGCCAAAAACGGCGTGAAAGTGAACGACGCCAAGGTCGTACAGGCCGACATTGAAGCCAGCAATGGCGTCATCCACGTCGTCGACGCGGTAATCCTGCCGGAATAAGTGCCGTCTTCCGAAGACAAGAAAGCCCCGGCGACCGACCGGGGCTTTTGCGTTTTAGAGAGGGTGGATCAGACCAGTCGAACCTGTGTGCCAACTTTTACCAGCGGATACAGCTCTTCGACATGCTGGTTGTACAGGCCAATGCAACCGGACGAGCTCTGACGACCGATCTTGCGCGTGTCGTGCGTGCCATGGACAAGATAGGCAGGCCAACCCAGATACATGGCGCGGGTTCCCAGTGGGTTGCCGGGATCGCCACCTTCCATCCGAAGTGGCAGCGAAGGGTCACGTTCGCGCATTGATGCCGTAGGTGTCCAGCTTGGGAATTCGGTTTTACGCACAACTTTCGTGTACCCGCGTTTGGTAAGCTCTTCGCTCATGGGCACGGAACTTGGGTACAGTTTGTAGGTGCCGTCAGGCCCCCAGTAATGGACGGCGCGGCTGGTGATGTCGGCCAACAGGCATCCAACGCCCAATTCATCGAAATGGTCCTGCCAACTCTGCTGCGAGAAGGACGATATATTGCGTCGGACCGGCAATTGCGTACTGATCGCGTCTTCCGTTTCAGGGAAAGCATCCGTGCTTTGTGCCCGAACAAGGGCAGGTGTTGCCACCAAAGAGGCCACGCCCAGCAAGGCAGAGCGACGGGTTATACGAGATTGGGACAAGGTTGCCTCCGATAAGTTCACTGCTCAGTACAATGTTCACGCCAAAATATGGGTGTTGGTTGGATTTTTCCAGAGTGAACCACTTGAATTTCCTGTGACCGATTGGACGAAAGCAGGTTTTTCGGCGGAAAGATGCAAAAAGCCCGGCCGTTGAACGGGCCGGGCTTCAAGCGTCATGAAACTGTAGGATCAGTCCATTGCTTTGAAGTTAAACTCGCCACCTTCCTTGATGCCAGACGGCCAGCGTGCGGTCACGGTTTTGGTGCGGGTGTAGAACTTGAAGCTGTCCGGGCCGTGCTGGTTCAGATCGCCGAACATGGATTTCTTCCAACCGCCGAAGGTGTGATAGGCCAGCGGAACCGGGATCGGAACATTGATGCCGACCATTCCGATGTTTACACGGCTGGCAAAGTCACGTGCGGTATCACCATCGCGGGTAAAGATCGCGGTGCCGTTTCCGTACTCGTGATCCATCGCCAGTTTAAGGGCCTCTTCGTAAGAACCCGCGCGCACGGTGGACAGAACCGGGCCAAAGATTTCCTGTTTGTAGATGTCCATCTCGGGCGTCACGTTGTCGAACAGGTGCGGGCCGACAAAGAAACCGTCCTCATAGCCTTGCAGGCTGAAGTCGCGGTTGTCGACAACCAGTTTCGCACCCTGTTCGACGCCTGAATTGATCAGGCCCAGAATGCGCTGTTTCGCGGCCGCTGTTACTACAGGGCCCATGTCGACATCGTCACCAGCGGTGTAGGGGCCCACTTTTAGCTTTTCGACGCGCGGGATCAGCTTTTCGATCAGCTTGTCTGCGGTTTCTTCCCCAACGGGAACCGCGACAGAGATTGCCATGCAGCGTTCGCCGGCCGCACCGAAACCAGCGCCAACCAGCGCGTCCGCGGCCTGATCCAGATCGGCGTCGGGCATGACGATCATATGGTTCTTGGCACCGCCGAAGCACTGTGCTCGTTTCCCATTCGCGGTTGCGCGGCTGTAAATATACTGTGCGATCGGGGTTGAACCCACAAAGCTGACGCCTTGAATAATCTCGCTGTCGAGGATGGTGTCGACAGCTTCCTTGTCGCCGTTTACGACCTGGAAAACGCCTTTGGGCAGGCCGGCTTCGACGAACAGTTCAGCCAGCATCAGGGGCACGGACGGGTCGCGTTCGGACGGTTTCAGAACAACGGCGTTACCGCAGGCCAGAGCAGGGCCAACATGCCAGAGCGGCATCATGGCCGGAAAGTTGAATGGCATGATCGAGCCGACAACGCCCAGAGGCTGGCGCATGGAATACATGTCAATGCCGGGGCCCGCGCTGTCGGTAAACTCACCCTTGAGCATCTGCGGCGCGCCAATGCAGTATTCGATCACTTCCAGACCACGCTGCAAATCACCCTTGGCGTCAGGGATGGTTTTGCCGTGCTCGCGACTCAGCGCTTCGGCCAGTTTGTCCATGTCGCGGTTCATCAGGCCGACCATGGCCATCATGACGCGCGCGCGCTTTTGCGGGTTGGTTGCGCCCCATGCGGGCTGGGCCGCAGCGGCGGCCTCGATCGCGGCGGTGGTTTCCGCTGCACTGGCCATCGGGCACTTGTATTGAACTTCACCCGTTGCCGGGTTGTAGACGTCGTCGAAACGACCGGACGTTCCGGCGACCATTTCGCCGTTCAGGAAATGGGTCAGGTTTTGCATCAATAGCTCCTCCGATAGATTTGCGCGCAGAATAGGCTTGCAGAAATCCCGCGAACAGAGGCAATGTCTCAAAAGAGTTTTGCAAAAATGCAAAAGGGATCAAAATGACCCCAAATTGGGATGATATGCGGATATTCTTGGCTGTCGCGCGCGAGGAAAGCCTGTCATCCGCTGGTCGTATCCTGAAGATCGACCCGGCCACCGTTGGTCGGCGCATTGCGCGCCTGGAGGCGACGCTGGATTCCACATTGTTCACCAAGTCGCAGCAAGGCTATGTTCTGACCCCGGCGGGACAGCGGCTGTTGGAACACGGGCTGCACGCAGAAGAAGCGATGCGCGCGGCGGCCGGGGCGGTAACAGGACCAACGAAAACCCTGAGCGGGCAAATCCGGATTGGCGCGCCGGACGGCAGTGCCAACTATCTGCTGCCGCAGGTGTGTGCCAAAATCAGCGACGCAAACCCTGATCTGGACATTCAGATCCTGGCGCTTCCGCGTGTGATCAACCTGTCCCGTCGCGAGGCGGATATGGCGGTTACGGTCAGTGCGCCGACCGCCGGTCAGCTGCTGGTGAAGAAAATCAGCGACTACAAGCTGCACATGGTCGCGACCGAAGAGTATCTGAAGCGACATGATCCGATCCGGAGCATAGCTGACCTGAAGGGCCACAGGTTGATCGGCTATATCCCTGATATGATCTTTGACCGGGAACTTGACTACCTGAATGACATTGGCGTTGACCGTGTCGCTCTTGCATCGAATTCGGTATCGGTTCAACTGCGGCAGGTCTGCCTGGGAACAGGGGTTTGCGTGGCGCATGATTTCACGTTGCCATTCCACCCGGGGCTTCGGAAAATCCTGACGGATCAAGTGAGTTTGACGCGCAGCTTCTATCTGGTCAGGCATCAGGGTGACCAGCGCAACGAGCGGTTGAACCGCTTTGCGGATGCCCTGACACGCGGTATTCGCGATGAAGTGCTTCGTTTGGAAGCAGGCCCCGACGCTTGACAGGTCGCGGCAATCGCGCAACGCTTTGGAATAAGTGTTATTATTCCGGAGGTATTCTTCATGCTAGTTCAGGCCATCCTGAAGTCCAAAGCGACAGATGGTGTCGTGACCGTGGCGTCAACGGCGACAGTCTCAGAGGCCTCGAAGATTCTTGCGGACAAGCGCATCGGTACGGTCGTTGTTTCCGACGATGGTGGCAATACCGCGGTCGGCATCCTGTCAGAACGTGACATCGTCCGGGAATTGGCGGCCAGCGGCAGTGGTTGTCTGAACCAACCGGTTAAGTCTTATATGACCCAGAACCTCGTCACGGCGACGCGCCAGACCACCGTGGAAGACATCATGTCCCGTATGACAGAGGGGCGATTTCGCCACATGCCGGTGGTTGAAGACGGAAAACTCGTAGGTATTGTCACTTTGGGTGATGTGGTGAAGGCTCAGCTTTCCGAACTTGCGATGGAAAAAGATGCCCTTGAAGGCATGATAATGGGGCACTGACGACAAGGGTTGCCCAAGCAATCACTTGCACCTGCAGCAAAGTTATGTTTGCTTGCGCAGAAATTTTGTTGCGCAGGAGGGCGCGATGCGGGTTGGATTGTATCCTGGAACCTTTGATCCCATCACCATGGGGCACATCGATATCATCCGTCGGGCGGCAGCTTTGGTGGACAAACTGGTTATCGGTGTGGCCATCAACCGGGACAAGGGCCCTCTGTTCTCGCTGGAAGAGCGCGTGGCCATGATCGAAGCGGAATGCGCCCGGCTGTCCGAGCAGACCGGAACCGAAATCATCGCGCACCCCTTCGAAAACCTGCTGATTGATTGTGCGCGGGATGTAGGCGCACAAATCATCGTGCGCGGCCTGCGTGCGGTTGCCGATTTCGAATACGAGTTTCAGATGGTCGGCATGAACCGGGCTCTGGACGATTCGATCGAGACCGTGTTCCTGATGGCCGAAGCGCGCCATCAGGCGATCGCGTCCAAGCTGGTGAAGGAAATCGCCCGGTTGAACGGGGACGTGTCGAAATTCGTCACGCCCCGTGTCAATGATGCGCTGAAAAAAAGGTTAGGCTAGGGCACCCATTGCGGCCGCCGTATCAAGCATCCGGTTCGAAAAGCCCCATTCATTGTCATACCACGCCAGCACACGAACCAGCGTGCCATCAGTAACCTTGGTTTCAGCCAGTGACACGGTCGAGCTGTGCGGGTCGTGATTGAAGTCGATGGAAACCAGAGGACGGCTTTCCGCGGCAAGAACGCCGGGGATTTTGGCAGCCGCATCGACGAACAGTTGGTTGACCTCTTCTTCGGTCGTGGGGCGTGAAACCTCGGCCACAAGATCAACGACCGAGACATTCGGGGTTGGAACGCGGATGGCCTGACCGGTCAGTTTTCCTTTGAGTTGCGGCAGCACCAGGCCCACGGCAGCGGCCGCACCGGTTGTCGTAGGGATCATCGACAGCGCTGCCGCTCGGGACAGGTAGGGATCTTTTCCCACTGTATCATGCACAGGCTGGCTGGCGGTATAAGCGTGAACAGTGGTCATGTTGCCGTGCTTGATACCAAGGCCGGCATCCAGAGCGGCAGCAACAGGAGACAGGCAGTTGGTGGTGCAGGATGCGTTTGACACCACCAGATCATCGGCGGTCAGTTCGCCATCGTTGACGCCAAAGACGATGGTTTTCACACCGCCGTCACCTCGGGCCGGGGCAGAGATCAGAACTTTCCGGGATCCGTTCTTGAAGTGACGTTCCGCCGCCTCGCGCGTACGAAACACACCCGTACATTCCAGAACGACGTCAATATCCGACCAGGGCAGATCCTCGGGGTTGCGCTCGTTACTCAGCCGAATTGGACCACGACCCACGTCCAGACCTGCATCGCTGAGCGTAACCGGGTTGGGATAGCGGCCGTGAACGCTGTCAAATTCAAACAGGTGCGCGTTCATTTCGGGTTTTCCAAGATCGTTGATCGCGACGATCTCAACGTCTGTACGTCCGCTTTCCATCACCGCGCGCAGAACCCCGCGCCCGATCCGTCCAAATCCGTTGATCGCCAGTTTCAAGGTCATGGTCTGCTCCGTCCAAATGTCTCAGTAAGATGAGTTAGCGCTAACAATGACAGATCAAGCGAAATGTCAAGGAAAACCTCTGTCAGCGCCAGAAAGCGAGCCAGTCCAGAAAGTCGTAAAGCTTCTTTCCGAGGAAAAGCAGATGTTCGGTGCCGTACAGCGCTACATCCAACATGATAACGCCGAGAAGAAGAAGGCCGAGCCAGATAGCGATTTGGTTGGTCATGGCTGTCCCGAACGTAAAATGCCCGCTCAGATAACCTGAGCGGGCATCAAGGTACAAGCGAAGTCCGAAGGGTCAGTTAAGGCGGCCCATCGCAACAGCTACGTCGGCCATACGAACCGAGAAGCCCCATTCATTGTCATACCAGGCCAGAACGCGGACCATGCGGTCATCGACGACGCGGGTCTGATCCGGTGCAAAGATCGAGCTTTCCTCGGTGTGGTTGAAGTCGGTCGACACCAGCGGAGCGGGCTCATATCCCAGAACGCGCTGCATCGGGCCTTTGGCGGCCTCTTCGACGATCGCGTTGATTTCCGCCGTGCTTGTGTCGCGTGAGGCACGGAACGTCAGGTCCACCGCCGAAACATTCGGGGTTGGGACGCGAATGGCGGAACCGTCCAGGCGGCCTTTCAGGTTCGGCAGAACTTCACCCAGCGCCTTGGCGGCGCCGGTCGAGGTCGGGATCATCGACATTGCAGCAGCGCGGGCGCGGTAGAGGTCGCTGTGGCGACGGTCCAGTGTCGGCTGGTCGCCTGTGTAGGCGTGGATGGTCGTCATGATACCGTGTTCGATACCGACGCCCTCGTCCAGCACCTTGGCCAGCGGGGCGAGGCAGTTGGTCGTGCACGAACCGTTCGAAACCATGTTGTCATTGGCGGCCAGCGTGTTGTGATTGACGCCGAAAACGATGGTCTTGTCCACGTTCTTGCCCGGAGCCGACAGCAGTACCTTGCCGGCGCCACGTTCCAGATGCGTTTTGGCCTTCAGGCCATCGTTGAACTTGCCGGTGCATTCGAGGACGACGTCACAGCCTTCCCAGTCCAACTCGGTCATGTCGTAGGTCGAGAACATCTGCATCGGGCCGCGACCCAGATCCATGGTATTGCCGTCAATGGTGACGTCGCGCGGAAAACGCCCGTGAACACTGTCATATTTCAGCAGATGCGCCGAGGTTTCCAACGGGCCAGTTGCGTTGACTTTGATCACTTCGATGTCGTTGCGCCCGGACGCGGCGATGTGCGACAGGGTGCAGCGGCCAATACGGCCAAAACCATTGATACCGACCTTGATGGTCATATGACGTCTCCAGATGCGCTTGCTTTGAGGGCCATATAACGGCGAAAAGGGAATCTCAAAAGGGCAAAAGCGGCATATTTTTAAGGTGTTAGCGCAAACCTGCGCCGGTTGCGCTAACGCTTGCGCTAGCCGTTGGATCAGGTAGGGTCCGGTTGGCGACAGCAGATTGAAGGGAAACGCGATGAGTGGTCTTTTGGCCCTGTTGGATGATGTGGCGGGCATTGCCAAGGTTGCGGCGGCATCAGTGGACGATGTGGTTGCGGCGGCAGGCAAAGCGGGGGCCAAAACCGCCGGTGTGATCATCGATGACGCAGCGGTGACGCCGAAATATGTGCAGGGTTTCGCCCCGGCGCGCGAGTTGCCGATCATCTGGCGCATCGCGCGCGGCTCGATCTTCAACAAGATTATCCTGTTGCTGCCGGTGGCTCTTTTGCTTGCCAATTTCGCGCCGTGGCTGATCACGCCCTTGTTGATGCTTGGCGGGTCATATTTATGTTTTGAAGGGGCCGAGAAGATTTTTCATGTTCTGTTTCCTCATGGCAGCCATGTGATTGAGGACGACATGAAAATCCGCGATCCGGGCCACCTGGAGGAGCAAAAGGTCAAGGGCGCCATCAAGACTGATTTCATCCTGTCTGCCGAGATCATGACCATTGCACTGGCGGCGATCGAAGCCCCGAACCTGTGGATGCAGGCCGCTACGCTGGCTGTTGTCGGGATCGGCGTGACGGTGGCCGTCTATGGATCCGTCGCGTTGATCGTGAAAATGGATGATGTGGGACTTTTTCTGGCGCAGAACGCGCCAACACCTATCGGTCGCGGTCTGGGCCGAGGGTTGGTCAAGGCAATGCCCGGGGTGATGAAAACACTGTCCATTGTCGGAACTGCCGCGATGCTGTGGGTGGGGGGCTCGATCGTCATCCACGGGATGGAGGTTCTGGGTTTTGGCTGGCTGGGCCATCATATCCATGATTGGGCCTATGCCATTGGACATTCCGTGTCTGATCAATGGGTTGGTGCGGTTGAGTGGGTATCCAAGGCCACGATGGATGGCGTATTTGGTTTGGCTTGGGGATTGGTTTTGATCCCGGTGGCAACCAAGATAATCATGCCCCTGTTCAGCAAATCCGAAACGCATTGAAACCAAAATGAAAAGAGCGGCCAAAGCCGCCCTTTGCTCGATCAGAAGGGACTGTCTTACAGTCCCAACAATTCCTTGACCTTGGCCACAGTTGCTTCGGCCGTAATGCCGAAATGCTTGTACAGCTCACCGGCAGGGGCCGAGGCACCAAAGCTGGACATGCCGATGAAGCCTGCCTTGGCTTCGCGGCCACGCTCGCCCAGCAGCCAGCGATCCCAGCCACCGGCGCGCACGGCGGCCTCGATGCCGACGCGGACCGGACCGGCAGGCAGTACCCGCTTGCGATAGGCTTCGTCCTGCTCGGCGAACAGCTCCATGCAGGGCATCGAGACGACGCGGGTGCCGATGCCTTCGGCTTCGAGCATCGCTTTGGCTTCCATGGCCAGCGAAACCTCGGAACCTGTTGCAATCAGGATCGCCTGACGCTTGCCCTCGGCCTCGGCCAGAACATAGGCGCCTTGTGCGGTCAGGTTCTTGGTCTTGTGATCCTTGCGCACGGTCGGCACGCCCTGGCGGGTCAGCGACAGGACCGAGGGGCTGTCCTTGAAGGTCAGCGCCAGTTCCCAGGCTTCGGCGGTTTCGATCGTATCGGCGGGACGGAACACATAAGTGTTCGGCGTCGCGCGCGAGATGGCCAGATGTTCCACCGGCTGGTGGGTCGGGCCATCCTCGCCCAGACCGATCGAGTCATGGGTCATTACGAAAACCGACGGGATCTTCATCAGCGCCGCCAGCCGCATGGACGGGCGGGCATAATCGGTGAAGGCCATGAAGGTACCGCCATAGGGGCGGATACCGCCGTGCAGCGCCATGCCGTTCATCGCAGCGGCCATGCCGTGCTCGCGAATGCCGTAATGGATATAGCGGCCCTTGCGGTTTTCCGGCAGGAACACGCCCATATCAGCCGATTTTGTGTTGTTCGATCCGGTCAGGTCAGCCGAGCCGCCAACAGTCTCGGTCATGATCGGGTTCACGACGTTCAGAACTTTTTCGGACGAGGCGCGGGTGGCCAGTTTCGGCTGCTCTTCAGACATCTGCTTTTTGAACGCACGAATGGCGCCAGCCAGCCGCTTGGGGGCCTCAAATGCATAGGCGCGTTTGAATTCGGCCTGTTTCCTCTCGGAAAGCTGGGCAAAACGTTCTTCCCAAGCCCCACGTTCGTCTGCGCCGCGTGCACCAATGGCTTCCCAAGCGGATTTGACGTTGGCTGGAACTTCGAATGTGTCGTGCGGCCAACCATAGGCCTCTTTCGCGGCTTTCAGCTGATCCTGATCCGTCAGTGCCCCATGACCTTTCGAGGTGTCCTGCGCAGCATGACCCAGAGCGATATGGGTTTCACAGGCGATCATGGTTGGTTTTTTGGACTTTTTCGCCTGAACAATGGCCGCATCGATGGCCTTGGGGTCATGGCCGTCGATTTCAATCACGTGCCAGCCAGAGGCCGCAAACCGGCGGACCTGATCGGTGCGATCAGCGATATCGACAGTGCCGTCGATGGTGATGTTGTTGTTGTCCCAGAAGACGATCAGTTTGCTCAGCTCATGGCGGCCGGCCAAAGTGATCGCTTCCTGACTGACGCCTTCCATCAGACAGCCGTCGCCCGCGATCACGTAAGTATAGTGATCCACGACCTTCTTGCCGTAATGCGCGCGCTGGATTTCCTCGGCCATGGCGAAACCCACGGCATTCGAGATACCCTGACCAAGCGGGCCGGTCGTGGTTTCAACACCATCGATCAGAAAGTTTTCTGGGTGGCCCGCGGTCTTGGCGCCCAACTGGCGGAAATTCTTGATCTCTTCCAGCGTCACGTCGGCATGACCGGTGAGATAGAGAAGTGAATAGACCAGCATCGAACCGTGACCAGCCGACAGGATGAACCGATCGCGGTCCGGCCAGTTCGGGGCCGAGGCGTCGAATTTCAGGTGCTTTTCGAACAGAACGGTCGCAACATCGGCCATGCCCATCGGCATGCCGGAATGGCCGGAATTTGCGGCGGCGACGGCGTCAAGGGTCAGGGTGCGGATGGCCGCAGCTTTGTCCCAGTGTTCGGGGTTGGCTTTGCGCAGCGCAGTCAGGTCCACGGGCGTTGTTCCTTTGGATAAAAAGCAGATTGCGCGCTCAATACCATTCAGCACCCAAAGTGCAAGCGGAACCGGGCTTTGGCAACGCCCGATAGGTGAAGAGCGAGGCCCAAGTGATTGAAACCAAACAGTGGGTATTTTCTGTCGCATTCCGTTAGACTGTCGGCAAGCGGGATTCGGTTTTGATTCGGATCACTTCGCGACAGAATGAACCTTGATAAAGAGGTGACAGGGGCATGAGCCAGTTAGAGGAACTACAGCACCGCATTATTGCTGCGATGGATCGTATCAGTGCGGGCGTCGAAGGGTTGGGCGGTGCGTCCCGGAATGCTGAAGTAAGTGAGAGGCTTCAGGCCGAACTTGAAGACGAAAGAGTTGCCAATGCGCAGCTTCAGGAACGACTGAAGACCCTGAAAGAGCAGCACGAAAAACAAGTGGACGCGCTGCGTGCCGATCTGGAGGAGCTGCGCACGGAACCAGCGGGTGCCGCCGACGCGGATGCGCTGCGCGCAGAGCTGGAAGAAGCCCGGGCGAAAATCGCGTCTGTCGAAGCGGCCCGCGCCGAGCTGGCCGAGGCCAAGGCGGCCTTGGACAACAATGCCGAACTGGACGCGTTGAAGGCCGAGAACGAAAGACTGCGCGCCGAACTTGACGGCATCGAAGATCCTTCGGCGGTGAAAGCCGAGCTTGAGCAATTGCGTGAATTGCTTGCTCAGGCAAAAGAAGTCGAGGCGGAAAACAGCCGCCTCAAGGCACAACTTGAAGATACGGTACGGGTCGATGATCTGAGCGCCGAGCTTGAGATGCTGCGGGCCGAACGGGCCAGCCATGGCGCTGCGATGTCCCGGCTGGATGACGATCTGCAACGTATGCGCAAGGCGAACGAGCAGTTGCGGAATTCCGTAGAAGAGTTGCGTTCCGCGGCCGCAGAAGGGCTGACGGATGCTGAATTGCTGAACCGCGCCACCGTTGCCGAGCTTGAGGCGACGCGTGCGGCGCAGGCTTCGGACGCCGCTGAAGCGCAGGCCGTGTTGGCACGGTTGGAACCTCTGCTGTCGCAGGCAAAACTTGTAGAAGGTGAGGTAGAGTAATGCCCGAGGTAACCATTCATATTGGCGGGCGGGGTTTTGACGTGTCCTGCCGGGACGGGGAAGAACCCTTTCTGCAGGCGGCCGCCAAAATGCTGGATGACGAAGCGCAGGTTCTGTCCGATCAGATTGGGCGGATGCCCGAAGCGCGTATGTTGCTGATGGCCGGTCTGCTGCTGGCCGACAAGACGGCGGCAACGGAAGACAAGGTCAAGTCGCTGGAGGCCAGGCTGGCCGAGGCCGAGGCCGAGCTTCAATCGCTGAGAAATGCGCCCGTGCCGGAACCTGAACGTATTGAAGTCGCGGTGGTGCCGCCATCCGTCACGGATACGCTGGCCGAGCTGGCAGCACGTGCGGAAGCGCTGGCTTCCGTCGTCGAGGAGAAGAAGGCACAATGACCTATCTGCGCAATTTCTTCTGCGGTGCTTTGCTTGTTTTCCCGGCAACATCTGCACTCGCCGAAATCGACATTCTGTCTGTCACCTTTACCTGCGAGAACGGCGTGCCGTTGCCGGTGACCTATTTCAACGCACCCGACGGTTCAGGCGCGGCGGCGACGATGGTGGACAACACTCTGGTCGCGATGCGCCAGGTCGAAAGCGGATCGGGCATCCGCTATGAATCTCTCGGAGCCGAAGGAACCTATATCCTGCGCTCAAAAGGTTGGAACGCGTCAATCAGCTATTTGGCGGCAGGCGCCGCCAATGAGCAGGCTATTTATCAGAATTGTTCCAGCCGGTAAGCAGGATTACGCGTTTGCTTCGCGGATTTTGTCGGCTGCTTCCTTGTTGTAGCCGACACCGTTTTCATCAAACAGCGTGTCCAGCTCACCCGAAAGGGTCATCTCGGTGATGATGTCGCAACCGCCTACGAATTCGCCTTTGACATACAGCTGCGGCACGGTCGGCCAGTCGGAATAATCCTTGATCCCCTGACGCACTTCCTCGTCGGCCAGCACGTTTACGTCGGTGTATTCAACGCCCATGTAGTTCAGCACGCCAGCCACGCGTGAGGAAAACCCGCATTGCGGCATTTCCTTGGTGCCTTTCATGTACAGCACCACGTCATTGGCTTTGACGGTTTCGTCGATCTGGGTTTTTACGTCGGTCATTTTGCGTTTCCTGTTCGTTTCTCCAACGGGAGAGTCATATGTTCGCCTCGAAAGAAGCCGAGAAGCTTATTCCGGCACTTTGGTGGTGAGCGCCAGCGCGTGCAATTCTCCGTCCGGGCCGTCCATCTTGCCCTTCAGAGCTGCGTAAACAGCGCGCTGTTGCTGAACCCGGTTTTTGCCGCGAAAGCTTTCATCCACCACCATGGCAGACATATGAACACCGTCATTTCCGCCGACCTGAATCTCGGCGTCGGGAAAGGCTTCGCGCAGCAGGTGTTCGATTTCGTGGGCGCTCATCGGCATGTAGATAACTCCAGAAGGTCTTTCCCAAGATGTAGAGCGCATGAACCGGGCGTGCAAGAGCACTGGCACATGCAAAAACAACCAAACCCGCACCGGATCACAGCGCGGGTTTCGATTGGCATTCGCGTTGCGTTGTTAGGCGACAGCCTCGGCAAAGCTGTTGCGGTAAATCGCGGCAAGTTCATCAAGCGAGGCTTCCGAGCTGCCGATCTTCACCATATCGCCGGTGAAACGACCAACCGCATTCAGTGGAACGCCGGCCTGACCGGCTGCAATCATCAATGCCTCGGCCTGATCGAAATTGCACGCAACAAGATAGCGGGCCTGATCTTCACCGAACAGGAATTCAGTCGGGGCGTCGTCAAGACATACGCCAACGCCTGCGGCTTCTACCAGTTCGAAGGCAGCCAGAGCGATGCCGCCATCGCTGACGTCGGTGCAGGCCTTGATCATCTCGCGGTTGGCGCGGATGAAATCACCGTTGCGCTTTTCGGCATCCAGATCGACATGCGGGGCGTCGCCGTCTTCGCGGTTGAACACCTCGGCCAGAAGGGCGGATTGACCCAGATGCCCCTTGGTTTCACCGATCACAAGCGCAACGTGGCCTTCGCGCACCTCGTTGCCGATGATCTCGTCCGAGTGCTGCAACAGGCCGACTGCGCCAATGGTGGGGGTCGGCAGAATGGCCTGTCCGTCAGTCTCATTGTACAGCGAGACGTTACCCGACACGATCGGCATATCCAAGGCGCCGACTGCGGCGCCGATGCCCTGTATGGCACCGACAAACTGGCCCATGATCTCGGGCTTTTCAGGATTGCCGAAGTTCAGGTTGTCGGTTGTGGCCAGCGGCTTGGCTCCGACGGCGGTCAGGTTGCGATAGGCTTCGGCCACGGCTTGTTTGCCGCCCTCAATAGGGTTTGCGCGCACATAGCGCGGGGTCACGTCGGATGTGAAGGCAAGCACCTTGTCGGTCCCGTGGACGCGGACCATGCCCGCACCCAGACCCGGCGTGCGGACGGAATCCGCCATCACCATGGTGTCGTACTGTTCATAGACCCACTGTTTGCCTGCGTAGTTGGGCGAAGCGAGCAGGGCGCGCAGCCCGTCAATCGGGTCGATCTGGGGCACTTCGGCCAGTTCCTCTGCCTGTGGCGTAGGCTCCCATGGGCGGTCGTATTCCGGCGCGGTAGAAGACAGTTTGGACAGAACCAGATCGGCTTTGACTTCACCGTTATGCATGATCAGAAAGCGGTCTTCGGCAATGGTTTCGCCAACGATCGCGAAATCAAGATCCCATTTTTCGAACACGGCGCGGGCCTCGGCCTCAAGCTCGGGCTTGAGGACCATCAGCATACGCTCCTGAGATTCGGACAGCATCATTTCATAGGCTGTCATGTTTTCTTCGCGCTGAGGAACGTTTTCCAGATCAAGGCGCACGCCAAGGCCACCCTTGTCACCCATTTCAACGGCCGAGCAGGTCAGGCCCGCCGCGCCCATGTCCTGGATCGAGATCACCGCACCGGTCTGCATCAGTTCCAGCGTCGCCTCCATCAGGCGTTTTTCGGTGAAGGGGTCGCCGACCTGAACGGTGGGACGCTTTTCTTCGATTGTGTCGTCGAATTCGGCGGATGCCATGGTTGCACCACCCACACCATCACGCCCGGTTTTTGCGCCCAGATAGACGACGGGCATACCCACGCCCGACGCGGCCGAGTAGAAAATCTTGTCGCTGTCGGCCAGACCAGCGGCAAAGGCGTTAACAAGGCAGTTGCCATTGTATGCGGGGTGGAAGCGCACTTCGCCACCGACGCAAGGCACACCGAAGCAGTTGCCATAGCCACCGATGCCCTCGACCACGCCGTTGACCAGTTGACGGGTCTTGTGATGGCCGGGTTCGCCAAAAGACAATGCGTTCATGGACGCAATGGGACGCGCGCCCATAGTAAAGACGTCGC
Source organism: Ruegeria sp. HKCCD7559 (assembly GCF_013110575.1). NCBI lineage: Bacteria > Pseudomonadati > Pseudomonadota > Alphaproteobacteria > Rhodobacterales > Roseobacteraceae > Ruegeria > Ruegeria sp. HKCCD7559. The sequence goes on along the minus strand of NZ_WVQU01000001.1, from coordinate 1,155,481 downwards.
GCAGGATGCCCCCCACGCCGGTCGCCGCACCCTGATAGGGTTCGATGTAAGACGGGTGGTTGTGGCTTTCCATCTTGAAGACCACGGCCTGACCGTCGCCAATGTCCACCACGCCTGCGTTTTCACCGGGTCCGCAGATCACCTGGGGCCCAGAGGTGGGCAGGGTGCGCAGCCATTTCTTCGAAGATTTGTAGGAACAGTGCTCGTTCCACATGGCCGAGAAAATGCCGAGCTCGGTGAAAGTAGGTTCACGCCCGATGATCTCGAGGATCATGTCATATTCCTCGGGCTTGAGCCCGTGTGCGGCAATCAGATCGGGTGTGATGGCGGGCTCTTGCATCTTCTGTCCTGTGTCCAAGTGGGCCGAGATTGCGCGCCTTGTAGGGCAAGCGCGCGCGTGTGGAAAGGGTCAAGACGGCGCAGGTTGCGTCTTTCAAAGAAAAACGGAACCGGCATCACTGCCGGTTCCGGATGAATGCGTCCCAAAATGGGTGCATGCAGCTGGCGTGGACCGCGAAGCTTACGCCGATCCCTGATCCTTGTTGAGCTGCGCTGCGGCTGCGGCACCAACAGCCGTCTTTTGTTCCGGGGTTAGGTTTTCATTGTCGTCCAGCCCCGGAATCGCAACGCGCACTTCGCGACGGGCAAAGTCGATGCCGTTTTCCTTGAAGGCCGCCTTGACCCGGTTGAAGATCTCCTTGCGCAGTGTGAACTGCTTGCCGGGCTTGGCCATGAACTTGCCGCGGATGATCATGCCGACATCGTCAAAATCGAACACACCTTGCGATTTGAACGGTTGCAGGAAGCCATCCTTGTGGGTCTCGTCCTCCATCATCTCAGCACCGATCTTCTTGAAGATCTTCTTGACCTTGTTGGGATCCGTGTCGAACGGCACGGTGAATTTCAGCTTCATGATCACCCAGTCGCGGCTGAAATTTGTCAGCTTCTGAATCTCACCGTAGGGTATCGTGTGTACAGGGCCGCGATGGTGACGCAACTGCATCGAGCGAACCGAGATTTTCTCGACAGTGCCCATCGTGCCGCCGACGTCGACATATTCTCCGACGCGGAAGGCATCGTCGATCAGGAAGAAAACCCCGCCCACGATATCAGCAACCAGCTTCTGCGCACCAAAACCGATCGCCAGACCCAGAACACCGGCACCGGCCAAAAGCGGTGTGATATTGATGCCCAATGCGCCCAGCGCCAGCAGGCCAAAAATCACGGCAATCGTAATCTGGGCCGTGATCCGCATCAGGGGCAGAACCGTCGCCAGACGAGAGCCGCCGACACCGCCGCCTTCACCGCCTGCTTCTTCGTCCAGCGCCTCGGCCGCAGTCTGTTCCTTGGCCAATCGGCGGTTGATCCAGAGCGAGACGACTTCGTTCAGGATATAGCCAACGGCGATGATCAGCAGGAATTCGATCACGGCACCGCCGACTTCGGCACCGACACCGGCCGAAGCGACATTGCGCAGGTCAAGATGCCATACGCGTGCAATCATGAAAACTACGACCAAGCCGGCGATAACGCGACCAATCCGGATGTAGCTGCGTTTCGCGGAACGGTAGGCGCGTTCGGCAAGAGGGCCTTCGCCCGACATTGGCGGTTGCAAATGCCGCACAAGACCGCGGATCAGCGTATCCAGCGCAGGTGCAATCAACAACCAGAACATCGTCGTGAAATGCGCGCCGCTGGTCAGCAATCTCAATGTTGCCGGATCACGCTGCGCGACCAGGAACTCGACCAGCAGCCAGATTGCCACCGAAACGCCGATGGCAAAATAGGGGTAATAATGTGCAACTTCTTCATCGAATTTCGTGTGATCCGGGTCTGTCCCCAGCATCATCTGCGACAGACCTTCACGCGCGGTCCAGGCGATTGCGGCGATATAGACGTGAATTGCCGCGTTCAGCCAGAAGCCAATGCGGGTATCGTCACCCGTGACGCCATTGAGTGCGTTGAACCGAACGACGAACAGCGTGAACCCGATCAGGATCAACAGACCGATCAGGTTACGGTGCAGGTACTTTGCCCAGTGGTCGTCGATATTGACCAACCGAAATTGCGGCTTCTCCGGCGCCAGAACAAACCGGGACGCTGCTGCACCCAATCGCGGCACCCAGATAAGATAGAATACAAACGGTGCAGCATAGGTGATCTGTTCCGTCGTCAGAAGACCGCGGCCAATCGCGCGGATCACGACATAGAAAATGATCAGCCCGGCGATTTCGCGGCAGAACCGGCGAAACAGGTATCTGACGGCGCCCCAAAGGTCGGCCTCGTCCGCGGCTTCGGTTGCTTCATGCCAGCGTCGGGTCAGGAAAATGAACAGCTTTTCCGCAATGAACCCGACAACAAGCACAGAGAGGACAAGCCCTATAAGTGTAAAGACACCGGTCGATCCGAACGTATCGCTAAAATTGCTGAACGCGGTAATCTGCGCCGTCACTATGTTGGGAAGTGTGGTCAGGACATGTGTCCAGGACGCGACCATTTCAGCCCAGATCTCGCTTATCTCGGTCAACGGGTCTTCTACGTTTGCTTTTTCGGCGGCTTGTTTTTCCGCCACGGCATCAAGGCGTTCCAACAGAATTGCGCGAACCTGATCATCGGACATGCGAGCAACAAGATCGTCGACCTGCTCGGGTGTCAGGTCTTCCGGGATGGTCACTGTAGAAGTTGAACCGGAGTCCTGTGCATATAGTGGCACTGCCATGAATAACGCGGAGACGAGCGCCAAAACCAGACGGAGTGGGTGGAACATGTATTTTCCCTCAAACACGAAATTGTATCGTTTTTTGAGGATCATATGCCTATGCGTGTATTTTTCCCAGAGCTTTCGCTGACTTAATGCAGGGTCCAGCCAAAAAAAAGGCCGAGCTATAAGCTCGGCCGTAGTCCAACAGGGAGGTATGAAGATGATGAGCGTTTCAGCATCACCGCCTTCGAGTGCTCATTTAGGGGTCAGTTAGTGAACGTTCAAGACAATTAACCCTGTGAACACTTCATGTCCGTTATGCTATTTGCGCATAGCTACAGTTTTCCCATCTGTTTCAGTTGTTTACGCTGTGCGATGATTTCGTCCTGCACGAAATCGCGAAACGCTCCAACGCGTTTTGAATGCCGTAATTCTTCCGGGTAAGCCAGATAAACCGGAACATCTGCGGTTTCTATGTCTGACAGGATGGGCACGAGGTGCGGAAAATCCTGTGTGACGTAATCGGGCAGAACACCGATGCCCAGATTGTGCAAAACGCCCTGAAGCACGCCAAAATAGTTGTTCACAGTCAGCAAAGAGCCGGGATTATAGGTCATCAGGTGGCGCACCATGGCGGCACTGGCGCCAACCTGCGGCGCCGCAGGGGTCTGACAAATCAGACGGTGGTCCTTGATCTCTTCCAGGGACTGCAACATGCCGCCGTGGTTTTCGATATAATCCTGGGTTGCATACAACATCATCTGAACGGTCATAAGGCGCTTGCGCACCAGGTCGGCCTGGCTTGGCTCTTTCATGCGGATGGCGACGTCCGCTTCGCGCATCGGAAGATCCAGAACGCGTTCTTCAAGCATCAGGTCGATGTTCAGGTCAGGGTATTGCTCATACAGTTTCGGCAAGCGCGGTGCCAGCCAGAGTGTACCAAAGCCGAAGGTCGTCGTGACCCGCAAAACACCGAAGACTTCTTCCTCGCTGTCCCGAATACGCGCGGCTGCGGCATCCAGCCGTTTCGACATGGCAGATGTGGCGTCAAACAACAACTCGCCCTGTTCGGTGAGAATCAGCCCCCGCGCGTGACGGTGGAACAGAGTGGCATCCAGAGACTCTTCCAATGCGCGGATCTGTCGGCTTACGGCGGATTGAGACAGGTTCAGCTTGTCTCCGGCGTGCGTAAGGCTGCCCGCATCGGCCACCGCATGAAATATTCTAAGCTTGTCCCAATCCATTACCGCAACTTTCGTTATCTTTCAGAAGCCCTATATGAAATAGGTGACAAGTTCTACATTCAATGGACGAAATCGTTACATATCAGTGGATAAATTCTATACAGGTCAGAAATTATGACCTAAAATAAATCCAAGTATAGCACACTGATCTGACGAGGGGAGACGTCTGATGAGCCAGCCACAGATAACGCTGAACGACCGGTTCGATCTTGAGAAAAACCCGGTTCTTCTGAATGGAACGCAGGCGCTTGTGCGCTTGATGCTGATGCAAAAGGCCAGAGACCGGCAAGCGGGCCTTAACACCGCGGGATTGGTCACCGGATACCGCGGGTCGCCTTTGGGGGCAGTGGATCAGCAAATGATGCGGGCCCAAAAGCCACTGGCCGAAAGCGATATCACGTTTCAATTCGGTTTGAACGAAGACCTGGCGGCCACCGCGCTTTGGGGCAGCCAGCAGGCGGGCCTGCGCGGCGACGGCAAATTCGATGGGGTCTTCGGGCTTTGGTATGGCAAGGGGCCCGGCGTTGACCGGTCCGGTGACGTCATGCGCCACGCAAACATGGCAGGGACAGCCAAACATGGCGGTGTGCTCATGGCGATGGGCGATGACCATACCGGCGAAAGCTCGACGGTGCTGCATCAGTCGGAATGGTCGCTGGTCGACATGTACATGCCGATCGTCAGCCCCGCTGGCGTTCAGGAAATCCTTGATTATGGAATTTACGGATTTGCACTCAGCCGTTTTGCGGGGGTCTGGGTGGGCCTGAAGACGATGAAGGACACGATCGAAGTCACCTCGGTCGTGGATGGAAGTCCGGACCGGATGCAAATGGTCATCCCAGAATTCGACATGCCGGAAGGTGGGTTGAACATCCGGTTGGGCGACACGCCGCATCTGCAGGAAACGCGTGTCATCGATTACAAAAGGTTCGCGGCCGAAACGTTTTCACACGCCAACAAGCTGGACAGGCGGATGTGGGGCAAACCCGGCGCCAAGATCGGTTTTGTCGCGGCGGGCAAGAACTGGCTGGACCTGACACATGCGCTTTCGCTTCTGAATATCAACGAAGCCGAGGCCGAGCGTCTGGGGATTACCACATACAAGGTGGGGCAGACTTTCCCGCTGGATATGGTCGGATTCCACGATTGGGCCGAGGGGCTGGACCTGATCGTGATCGTCGAGGAAAAGCGCAAGCTGATCGAGGTTCAGGTCAAAGAGGCCATCTTTGATGACCGGCGCGGACGCCGGGTCTATGGCTGGTACAAAGGCGGTGCCGGGACACTGCACCGCGAAGAACTGTTCCCGACGCGCGGTGCGCTTGACCCGATCATGATCGCTGAAAAGCTGGGCGAGATCCTGATTGAAGAGGGGCGCGAGACCGATGGTATCCGGGCCGGGCTGGCGTCTTTGTCAGAAGCGCGCCGGGCCGACAACGCACAGGAAATAGCCACGCGGCTTCCGTATTTCTGTTCCGGCTGCCCGCATAACAGCTCGACAAGGGTACCGGAAGGCAGCCGCGCCTATGCCGGTATTGGCTGTCACTACATGGTTCAATGGATGGATCGCGAGACGACCGGTTTCACTCAGATGGGAGGGGAAGGCGCCAACTGGATCGGCGAGGCTCCGTTTTCGACGACCAAGCACGTGTTCCAGAACCTTGGCGATGGCACGTACAACCATTCGGGCGTTCAGGCGATCCGGGCTGCATTGTCCGCAGGAACGAACATCACCTTCAAGATATTGTTCAACGACGCGGTTGCCATGACCGGCGGGCAGGACAATGAAGGCGACCTGACCGCCGAACGGATCGTTGCCGAGGTCAAGGCAATGGGTGTCCGAGAGGTAGCCGTGGTTTACGATGAAAAAGAGGACGTCAACTTCAAGGCTCTACCCGCCAGCGTTCAGACATACGAGCGTGCCGATCTCATGCAGGTGCAGGAGAAGTTTCGCGAGATCGAGGGCGTATCGGTCATCGTCTACGTACAAACCTGCGCTGCCGAAAAGCGCCGCCGCCGCAAGCGCGGCACATTCCCCGATCCCGACAAGCGTGTGTTCATCAACACCGATGTCTGCGAAGGCTGCGGCGATTGCGGTGTACAGTCAAACTGCGTGTCGATCGTTCCCAAACAGACCGAGCTGGGCCGCAAGCGGGCCATTGATCAATCGAGCTGCAACAAGGATTACTCGTGCTTGAACGGTTTCTGCCCGTCATTCGCGACGCTTGAGGGCGCGAAAATTCGCAAAGAGGCGACGACCGAAATTGATCTGCCAGATTTGCCAACACCAGATCTGCCGAAGATCACCGGCACGCACAACGTCGTGATTACCGGCGTCGGCGGTACGGGTGTCGTCACCATTGGCGCCATCCTTGCGCAGGCGGCGCAGATCGACGGAAAAGGCGCGGGCATGATGGAAATGGCGGGGCTGGCGCAAAAAGGCGGCGCAGTCCACATCCACTGTAGATTGGCCAACCGCCCCGAGGACATCAGCGCGATTCGCGTCGCCACTGGCGAGGCCCACGCGCTGATCGGTGGCGATCTGGTGGTCTCGGCCGGCGCAAAGACGTTGGGCCTGACGCGCACCGGACGTACGGGGGCCGTCGTGAACAGCCATGAAACGGTGACGGGCGACTTCACGCGTGATACCGAGTTCCGCATTCCGGCGGATCAGCTGGAACTGGCCCTGCAAGCGCGGCTGAAAGAAGATGTCTCGCTGTTTGATGCGACCGAACTGGCGCGCGCGGTGATGGGGGATTCAATCTATTCCAACATGATGATCTTTGGCGCGACCTGGCAGCGCGGGCTGTTGCCGGTCAGCCATCAGGCGATCTTTGAGGCCATCGAATTGAACGGCACGGCGGTCGAACGCAACAAACGTGCGTTTGATATCGGACGTTGGGCGGTTCTGCACCCGGAAGACGTGCAATCCATCCTTGCGCCGACCGTGGCCGAGATGCCCAAGACACTGGACCAAATCATCGCGTTTCGCGCGCAGCACCTGACGGAATATCAAAGCGCCCGGCTGGCCAGGCGGTACCGCAAGCTGGTGGACAGTGTCGAGGACGCGTATGTGCGCGAAGCGGTAGCGAAAGGGTATCACAAGCTGTTGTCATACAAGGACGAATACGAGGTTGCACGTCTTCTGCTGACCAGTCGGGAAAAAGCGGCGGCCGAGTTTGATGGTGACTTCAAGATGACCTTTCACCTTGCCCCGCCGATATTCGGCGGATCGGGTAGCAATGGCAGGCCGAAAAAGCGCGCGTTCAGCGAATCCATCCTGACTGCATTGAAGCTGTTGACCAAACTCAAGGCATTGCGCGGCACACCACTGGACATTTTTGGATATTCATCCGAACGCAAGATGGAGCGCGCCCTGATCCGACAGTATGAAAAGGACATGCGCGAGGTACTGCCCTTGGTGTCGCAGGACACCCGTGATGCGATTGCTGCCCTGGCTCGTTTGCCGCTGGATATCCGCGGATTTGGGCCGGTACTGCGGGAAAATGAGGCCAAGGCTGCGAAACGGCGAGAAGAGCTGCTGGCCGTCATCCGCAGCGGTGGGCCTGAATTGCAAGCTGCGGCAGAGTAATTCGTCACAAGGGTGTCACGATAGCTGGTCAAACCTGTTGCTTGTACTTATTTTGCGGGCAGCAAAACGGAGCCCTTCATGTCTTCTCGTCGTCATGTCGTTCGTGACATCTCGTATGCGCATTCCGCCGAAACCAAGGGGGGGCGGTTGGTCATCAGGCTGATGGAGAACACCACGGGACGGTTGCGTCTGATCAAACGGGCAGACGGATACGAAAAAGAAGTCGCAAAGGGTCGGGATTTTTGGTCGGTCATGGTCGATCGCTATGGATTGACCTTGGATGTCGTTGGTGGCGCGCTGGCGAATATCCCCAAGGAAGGTCCGCTTATCCTGATTGCAAACCATCCATATGGAATTCTGGATGGGCTGATGATGGGGCATATATTGTCTCAGACCCGTGGTGATTTCCGAATTCTCGCAAATCGCGTTTTCCGCAAGGCCGAAGACCTGAACCGTATCGTTTTGCCTGTTTCGTTTGATGAAACGAAAGAAGCGGTGAAACTGAACCTGGATACGCGGAAGACTGCATTGAATTACCTTGGCGATGGCGGCGCGATCGGGATTTTCCCCGGGGGTACGGTCAGCACCGGCGTTAATCCGTTTGCCCATCCTATGGATCCGGGTTGGCGCGGTTTCACGGCCCGAATGGTGGCGAAATCCAACGCCACTGTCGTTCCGGTGTTCTTCGACGGGCACACGTCACGTCTGTTTCAGATTGCTAGCCATATGCACAACACCCTGCGCATGGGGTTGCTGATCAAGGAATTCAAAAAACGTGTCGATACTCCGGTCAAAGTGGTGATTGGCACGCCTATCGGGCGCGACATTCTGGATCCGCTGGGCAAGGATACGCGCAAGATGATGGATTTCCTGCGCAAAGCGACGTATGAGCTGTCTCCGACACCGCTGAAGTCTTATGACTATGGCTATGAATTTGAGGAACGGCATCGCGCCTGAAGGGGCTAATGGCAGTAGGTATCTTTGATTCCGGATTGGGCGGTCTTACCGTCCTGAGCGCCGCGCAGACACGACTGTCTGACGTTGATTTCCTGTATTACGCGGACAGCGCGCATGCCCCATACGGTGTGCGCGATGCCGAGGACATCTATCAGCTGACCCGAAAGGCCGTGCAGGACCTTTGGGATCGCGGCTGCAACTTGGTGATTCTGGCCTGCAACACCGCCAGCGCGGCGGCGCTGCGCCGGATGCAGGAAGAAGGCGTTCCGAACGGCAAACGTGTGCTTGGTGTCTTTGTTCCCTTGATCGAAGCCCTGACCGAACGGCAATGGGGCGACAATTCCCCACCACGCGAAGTGGCGGTCAAGCATGTCGCCTTGTTCGCCACGCCCGCCACTGTATCCAGCCGGGCCTTTCAGCGCGAGCTGGCCTTCCGGGCAATTGGCGTGGATGTCGAGGCGCAGGCATGTGGTGGAGTCGTGGATGCCATTGAAGACGGTGACATGATCCTGGCCGAGGCGCTGGTGCGCAGCCATGTGGAAGCCCTCAAGCGCAAGATGCCTGAACCGCAGGCGGCCATTCTGGGCTGTACGCATTACCCGCTAATGGCTGACGTGTTTCAGGCGGCATTGGGACCTGACGTGCAGGTCTATAGCCAGGGGGCGCTGGTTGCGGAAAGCCTTGCGGATTATCTGCATCGCCACCCCAACATGCTGGGTAGTGGCCCGGGAGGGTTCCTGACGACGGGGAAACCCAATGTGGTGAGCGATCGGGCGACACAGTTCCTCCGACGACAAATCACATTCGAGGCTGCCTGACTTCGGTCAAGGACGCGGCCGCTCTGCTTTCATTATTTTAAGACCGTCGCATCGGCGGTCGTAACATGTGACACACGTTGAGAAGAGGTCTGACATGACCCATAAAATCGCAATTCTGGGCGCTTCGGGTTATACTGGTGCGGAACTGGTGCGGCTGATCGCCGAACACCCCAACATGGAAATCGCCGCGCTGGCCGCCGAACGCAAGGCGGGGATGACCATGGCGCAGGTTTTCCCGCATCTGCGCCACATGGATCTGCCGGACTTGTGCAAGATTTCCGAGATCGATTTTTCCCAGATCGATCTGTGTTTTTGTGCCCTTCCGCACAAGACCAGCCAGGAAGTGATCAGTGCACTGCCCAAGGATCTGAAGATCATCGATCTGTCTGCTGACTTCCGGCTGACTGACCCGGATGAATATGAAAAGTGGTACGGAAACCCGCATACCGCGCTCGAGCAGCAGGAAGAGGCCGTTTATGGCCTGACCGAGTTCTATCGCGACGAAATCCGGGGCGCACGGCTGGTGGCGGGTACGGGGTGCAACGCGGCAACCGGTCAATACGTTCTGCGGCCGCTTGTTTCTGCCGGGGTGATTGATCTGGACGATATCGTGCTGGATCTGAAATGTGCTGTCTCCGGGGCAGGGCGGTCGCTGAAGGAAAACCTGCTGCACGCCGAACTGAGCGAGGGCACCAACGCCTATGCCGTCGGCGGCACCCACAGGCATCTGGGCGAGTTCGATCAGGAGTTTTCCAAGCTGGCCGGTCGTGCGGTTCATGTGCAGTTCACTCCGCACCTGATCCCTGCAAACCGGGGCATTCTGGCCACGACCTACGTAAAAGGTGACCCGCTGAGCATCTATGAAACGCTTGCAAAGGCTTATGCGGATGAGCCTTTCATTCAGATGCTGCCGATGGGCGAGACACCATCGACCCACCATGTGCGCGGGTCCAACTTCTGTCATATCGGAGTTGTGGCAGATCGGATCGAACGGCGTGCGATCGTGATCGCGGCGCTGGATAACCTGACAAAAGGTAGCAGTGGCCAAGCCTTGCAGAACGCCAACCTGATGTTAGGTGAGATTGAAACCCGGGGCCTGATGATGGCACCGTTATTCCCGTGAGGACGGTATGAAAACGCTCAAGAAACGTCGCCGAGTACAAGTCATTCTGGTAGCTGTCGTTGCCTTGGTGGCATCGACGGCGTTGATTGGCTATGCCATGCGCGACGGGATCAACTTTTTCCGCTCGCCAAGCCAGGTGATTGCCGAACCACCCAAGCCGACCGAGGTCTTTCGGATTGGCGGCCTGGTCGAAGAAGGTTCGATCATCCGTGGGCAGGGCGAAACCGTACATTTTGTCGTCACCGACGGCGGCGAAAGCGTCAAGGTTTCTTTCACCGGGGTTCTGCCTGATTTGTTTTCGGAAAATCAGGGCATGGTCGGCACCGGACGTTACGTGAACGGCGTGTTCGAAGCCACGGAAATTCTTGCCAAACATGACGAAACCTATATGCCGAAGGAAGTCGTAGACGCGTTGAAAGAGCAGGGCGTGTACAAAGAGGCTGAAGAAAGCTGACCTGACCCACATTTGTGTTGAGGGCGTTGCGCGCGGGATGCGGGCAGCGCCCTCGGTCGTTCAGGCTTGTTAATTCTTTTTCGGGATCGTCAGCGCCATTCAACGAAATGAGGGCGCTATGCAAACGGTTCGGCAGATTGCCAATGAAATTGTGCGTCGGGAAGGCGGGTACGTGAATGACCCGGACGATCCGGGCGGGGCAACCAAATTCGGTGTCACCATCCATACGATGCGCCGGCTTGGACTGGATCGGACCGGGGATGGGCTGGTTGACGTGGCGGATGTCCGGGCGCTTACTCAGCGCGAGGCGGTCGACATCTTTGTTCAGCACTACTTTGAAAAGCCACGCATCGTGCTGTTGCCAGATGTTCTGCATGCCCCTGTTTTTGACATGTACGTCAATGCCGGTGCGCAAGCAGCAATAATCCTGCAACGGCTTTTGCGTGATATGGGGTTTGACGTCGTGGCAGATGGCGTGATCGGCGCGCAAACGGCACAGGCGTGCGAAGACGCGGCCCAACCAGACCCCAACGCGTTGCGCGATGCGTATGGCGTGGCGCGGCGGAACTATTACTTTCGGCTGGCCGACAAACGCCCGGCATCCAGAAAATACGCGCGCACCCGATCCGGTGGCAAAGGAGGCTGGATCAAACGGGCCGAAGAGTTTCTGTCGCCACGCTATCGTCTGACGGAAAGTGAATTCAAGGAAAGGGTTGCGGCATGGGGTTGATCTCGGGGGTATTGGCGCTGCTGTTTGGGGGCGGTCGCAACGCTGTGCGTGAGACGGTTGAAATATACCGGGAAAACGCCGAGTCCCGTGCCGAGCGCGCGACAGAGTTGCAAAGTCAGGCAATGACGCAGTTCGGCCGAGAGTTCGTGGTTCCTCAAAAAGGCCTGTTCGACCGCGTTATGGATGGCGTGAACCGGTTACCGCGCCCGGCGTTGGCACTTGGAACGCTGGGATTGTTTGTTGCCGCAATGGTGGATCCGCTGTGGTTCGCTGAACGCATGCAGGGCATTGCGCTGGTGCCGGAACCTCTTTGGTGGTTGCTGGGCGTGATTGTGTCTTTCTATTTTGGCGCGCGCCATCAGAGCAAAATGCAGGATTTTCAGCGGGATATAGGCGCTGCCATGCAGCGGTTGCCGACGGTCATGGGGAACATAGAAACAGTACGGGCCATGCGCAGCGACAGCCCGGGCGTCGCCGACCCCGGCCCTGATGGCAACCTGATACAGAACGCCTCGCGTCCTGATGCGAATCCAGCATTGACCGATTGGCGCAAGCTTCGGGGGCTTTGACCCGCGACACTATGTGCCCCCGGATCGTGCGAAAGTTAATGGCCCCCGGTTCGGCCTCGCAGTATATTCCGGGGCATGATTACAGAGCTTGGCCACTTCGCCCTCATCCTCGCCTTTTTCGTCGCCATCGTGCAAAGCGTGGTGCCTCTGATCGGTGCGTCAAAAAACTGGACCGGCTGGATGGCTTTTGCCGAGCCTGCTGCCATCGTCCAGTTTCTGCTGACTGCATTTTCCTTCGGTGCGCTGATCTGGGCATTCATCGTGTCGGACTTTTCGCTGCGGATCGTGGTCGAAAACAGTCATTCGGCCAAGCCGATGATCTACAAGATCAGCGGGACGTGGGGAAACCACGAAGGATCGATGTTGCTTTGGGTGCTGATTGTCACGCTGTTCGGAGCGATGGCGGCGTTCTTTGGGGGCGGGTTGCCCCCAAGCCTGAAGGCGCGTGTGCTTGCGGTTCAATCTGCCATTGCCGTGGCATTTTTTGCTTTCATACTGTTTACCTCGAACCCGTTTGACCGGCTGGCAATCGCGCCGTTTGACGGGCGGGATTTGAACCCGTTGTTGCAGGATCCCGGTTTGGCCTTCCATCCGCCGTTTCTGTATCTCGGCTATGTGGGGCTGAGCATGGCGTTCAGTTTTGCCATCGCGGCGCTGATCGAAGGGCGTATCGATGCGGCATGGGGCCGCTGGGTTCGCCCATGGACGCTGGCCGCCTGGGTGTTTTTGACAATCGGCATCGCGCTGGGGTCCTGGTGGGCCTATTACGAGCTGGGCTGGGGCGGCTTCTGGTTCTGGGATCCGGTTGAGAACGCTTCTTTCATGCCGTGGCTCCTGGCGGCAGCGCTGCTGCATTCGGCAATTGTTGTTGAAAAGCGCGAGGCGCTGAAAAGCTGGACCATCCTGCTGGCAATCATTGCCTTTGGGTTTTCGCTGATCGGAACATTCATCGTTCGTTCGGGGCTGCTGACCTCGGTTCACGCCTTTGCCAATGACCCGGAACGCGGGGTGTTCATCCTGTTCATTCTGGTGGTTTTCATCGGCGGGGCGCTGACTTTGTTTGCCGCGCGGGCGCAGGCGATGGAGGCCAAGGGTGTTTTCGGCATGGTCAGCCGCGAAAGCGCGCTAATCGTAAACAACGTCCTGCTGGCGGTCAGTTGTTTCGTGGTCTTTGTCGGTACCATGTGGCCGATGGTGGCCGAGATGATGTTTGATCGCAAACTCTCGGTCGGGGCGCCGTTTTTCAACGCTGCATTCTCCCCATTCATGGTTTTGCTGGGATTGATCCTTCCTATCGGGGCCATGTTGCCGTGGAAACGCGGGCGGATTGGAAAAACGGCCTGGTCGCTGCGCTATGCCTTTGGTCTCGCCTTGGCGATTGCCCTGTTGGTTTGGGCGATGCAGACCGGCCGCAGCGCTTTGGGGCCGGTGGGTCTGTTCCTTGGGGCGTGGATTACATTTGGCGCCATCGTTGATCTGTGGAGCCGTACGGGGCGCAATGGCAGCCTGAAACGCTTGTTCCGTCTGCCTGGGGCGGATTGGGGTAAAGCCGTTGCTCATACCGGGCTGGGTGTTACCATCTTTGCCATTGCAGGCCTGACTGCGTGGGAGGACGAGGATATTCGTGTCGCCCAACCCAACCAACCTTTCGAAGTGGGACAGTTCACGCTGACGCTGCAAGATGTCCGTCGGGTCGAGGGGCCGAACTATTTTTCGACTACGGCGGATGTTCTGGTTGAAAAGAATGGCCGTCCGATCGGGACATTGCACCCGGAAAAACGGGACTACCCCGTTGCGCGGATGCCCACGACCGAAGCGGCGATCGATTATCGTTTCCTCGGGGACCTTTACGTCGTGATCGGCGATCAACAGGCAGATGGTGGCTGGGTGATGCGAACCTATATCAAGCCGCTGGCAAACTGGATCTGGGGCGGCTGTATCCTGATGGCGCTTGGCGGTGTCCTGAGCCTGTGTGACAGGCGCTTCCGCGTGGCCGCAGGCGCAAGAAAAACCCCGGTCGGCGGAGTACCTGCGGAATGAAACGCATTGTTCTGATTGTGATGATGTTCGCAACCCCTGTCTTTGCGGTGCAGCCTGACGAGGTTCTGGATGATCCGGTTCTGGAACAGCGTGCGCGGGATCTCAGCGCCGGACTGCGTTGCCTTGTGTGCCGCAATGAGAGCATCGACGAAAGCAACGCGGATCTCGCGCGCGATCTGCGTGTGTTGTTGCGGGAACGGCTGGTGGCTGGGGATTCGGATGAACAGGCGATCGCGTTTATCGTTGATCGGTATGGCGAATACGTACTTCTGAAACCGACTGCCAGCGGCTCGAACCTGTTTTTGTGGCTGGCCGGGCCAATCATGCTGTTGATCGCTGCCGCGGTTGGGTTGAACTTTCTCCGTACCCGGGCCAAGGCCCGTGCGTCAGTGGACTCTGCCGCGTTGAGTGAGGACGAAAAAGAACGTCTGCGTCAAATTCTTGAAGACTGACGCGTGGTTCTGCTTTTCCCGTCCCGTCCGGGCCAGTAAGTGTGCAAAAACACATGGCGCGACGGGAGGGTTTTCATGAATTACGAAACGGTTGCTCTGGAGATTGCAGATGGTCTGGCAGTTCTGACGCTGAACAGGCCGGACAAGATGAACGCGCTGACCACCCAGATGCGGGCAGAGATTACGCACGCGATGAAAGATGCAGCGGTCAAGGCACGCTGTGTCGTCATCACCGGTTCGGGCCCTGCGTTTTGTTCCGGGCAGGATCTGGGCGATGCGTCTTCAACCGGCAAGATCGATCTGGAACGGTCGCTGCGCGATGAATATGAACCGATGCTGGAGACGATCCACAATTGCCCGGTGCCCACGATTGCCGCGGTGAACGGACCGGCGGCCGGGGCAGGCGCGAACCTTGCCCTTTGTGCAGATGTGGTGATTGCCACCGAAAGCGCCTATTTCCTACAGGCATTTGCCCGTATCGGTCTGCTTCCCGATGCCGGGGGGACATGGTTCATGCCCCGCCAGATGGGGTTGGCCAAAGCAATGGGCGCGGCCTTGTTTGCCGACAAGATCACCGCAAAGCAGGCGGATGAATGGGGCATGATCTGGGAAGCCGTGCCGGATGACGCCTTCGCCGATCATTGGCGCAAGAGGGCAGAGTATCTGGCAAAAGGTCCCACGGCCGCCTATGGCGCAATCAAGCAAGCCATTCGCGGAACGTATGAAAACACTCTGCAACAGCAGCTTGCGACCGAGGCGCACCTGCAAGGCGAATGTGGCCGTTCGCGGGACTTTGCCGAAGGTGTTGTGGCCTTCATGGAAAAACGCCCTCCGAAATTCGAAGGGCGCTGATCAGGCAGGCATCATGCGCGGCGGCGGCGGCGTGTGCGGCGATCCGGTGCCGCATCGTCGTCCGTCCCGTCCGAGGCGGATGTGAACGGACCCAGCGTATCAGTGATCTGATCGAGTGTCGGGCGCTCGCCACGAGGTGTGGTATCCAGCGCCTCACGCATCTTGCGCAGGTGGTCGGGCATGGTTCCGCAGCACCCGCCAATGATGGTCGCGCCGGCATCCCGCGCCATGGCGGCATACTGCCCCATCAGTTCGGGCGTGCCGTCATAATGGATGTGACCATCCACATATTTCGGAATGCCTGCATTGCCCTTCGAAATCAGCGGGCGTTCAGTCCCTTGCGCGGCAAATCCCAGTACGGTGCGCAGAATGTCGGATGCGCCGGTGCCGCAATTCGCACCGAAAGCGATGGGAGGATTCGGCAGGGTTTCGACCAGTTGTGCCAGATCGGCCGAGGTGACACCCATCATCGTGCGTCCGGCCGTGTCAAAGCTCATTGTGCCGCACCAGGGCATGTCGGCCAGGGCAAAGGCTTCGGCGGCGGCGCGAAACTCTTCCGGGGCGCTGATGGTTTCCACCCACAGAACATCCACCCCACCTTCTTTCAGCGCTTCCGCCTGTTCGTGGAACATTTCCACGGCTTCCGCGTGCGACAGGCTGCCGACCGGTTCCATGATTTCACCAGTCGGGCCGACCGATCCTGCAACGACGACAGGTCGTCCCGCCTTGTCGGCGATTTCGCGCCCCAGCTCGGCGCCGATGCGGTTAAGCTCGCCCACGCGGTTGTGCGCGTCATGCAGTTTCAGCCGTGCCGCTGTGCCGCCGAACGTGTTGGTCAGGAACAGATCGCTGCCTGCATCAACCGACCCCTGATACAGAGCCCGGATCTTGTCCGGGGCATCCACGTTCCAGAGTTCGGGAGCGTCACCAGATTGCAGGCCCATGTTGAACAGATTCGTTCCCGTGGCACCATCGGCCAGAATGGCGTCATTGGATTCCAGAAGCTTGCTCAGCGCGTTTGTCATAGGGTTGTTCCAGGAAAAGGCGCAAAACGCCGTTAAAAAAAAGAGACGCCCCGTGTCTCATGACCAAGGCGTCAAATCAAATTCATAAAACTCATGAAGATCATGAGTCGGACGCCCTGGGCTCAGTTGGTCTCGCTCAGAACCTGTGCCTTGGCTTCCGGCAGAAGCTCGGCCATTTTTGCGCGGATTTCCTCGTCCGAGGACAGGTTGCCCAGGTCACCCGAAACCTTGCGAACGACATCTTCGTGCCCGGCTTCCTCGAAGTCGGAAATCACGACCGTCTTTGCATATTCTTCGGCGTCGGCACCGGATTTACCCAGTTTTTCAGCAGCCCACAGACCCAAAAGCTTGTTGCAGCGGGCTTGTGCCTTGAACTGCATCTCTTCATCATGGGCAAACTTGGCTTCAAAGGCGTTTTCGCGTTCGTCGAACGTCGTCATAGGGCAAGGACCTCTTGGGTTATGTCTTCTTTCCTGATGATATGACTATACGACGTCCCATGCGCAAGGGATTTGCGCTGCGTCAAAGCCTCTCGGGTACATGAACTTGCGGGAAATGGGTGCTTGGACTATGAGGACGCCAACGTGAGGGGACTCAATCCCTCTGTGCAGAGTGGAAAGGTCGCTTATGGCGCGTCGCAAGAAAATCTACGAAGGCAAGGCCAAGATTCTGTACGAAGGCCCCGAACCGGGCACGATCGTCCAGTATTTCAAGGATGACGCCACCGCCTTCAACGCGGAAAAGAAGGACGTGATCGACGGCAAGGGTGTGCTCAACAACCGCCTGTCGGAATTCTTCATGACCGGCCTGACCCAGATCGGCATTCCGAACCACTTCATTCGCCGCCTGAACATGCGTGAACAGCTGGTTCGCAACTGCGAAATCGTTCCGCTGGAAGTGATCGTGCGCAACTATGCCGCCGGATCGATGTCCAAGCGCTTGGGCATTGCAGAGGGCACGCAACTGCCGCGCCCGATTGTCGAGTATTGCTACAAGGACGATTCGCTGGGTGATCCGCTGGTCACCGAAGAACACATCGCCGCGTTTGGCTGGGCCAGCCAGCAGGACATGGACGATATCCTCAGCCTTGCCTTGCGCGTGAACGATTTCATGAGCGGTGTGATGCTGGCGGTGGGCATTCGTCTGGTCGACTTCAAGATCGAGATCGGCCGCGTGTTTGAAGGCGATTATCAGCGACTGATCGTAGCTGACGAGATCAGCCCCGACAGCTGCCGCCTGTGGGATATCGAAACCGGCCAGAAACTGGACAAGGACGTGTTCCGCCGTGATTTGGGCAGTTTGACCGACGCCTATTCCGAAGTTGCACGCCGTCTGGGTGTCCTGCCCAGCAACAATGTCACCAAGCCGACGCTGATCAACTAGGAACAGCCGGACCACAAGTTTGCCAAAGCGCCGCAACCGTGTTTGCGGCGTTTTTTCGTTCGCGGTTGAAATTGACAGTTTCCCGTTTCCCCAGCATGTTTGCCTCGGGCAGGCACAAAAGGTTCAGGATGGGTGTCAAATGGCGGAACTGTTTGATCAGACAGTATTTCTGAAGTTTCTGGCCGCCGTGCTTGCAATCTTCAATCCGCTTTACAACATCCCGATTTTTCTGAGCATGACGAAAAACTGCACCGCGGAAGAACGGCGGCATGTTGCGGTTGTTGTCATGATCTCGGTTACCGTCATTGCACTGACCGCTGTTGTGATCGGGGAAGAGGTGCTTGGGGTTTTTGGCATTGATGTGCCGGCTTTCCGGATAGCCGGAGGGATCATCATCTTCGGAATCGGGATGTCGATGTTGAAGGCCGAGGACCGGCCGCCGGGCGATCAGGCCGCGATGGACGACGGGCACGAGCGGAAACTGAATTTTGCGGTCGTACCGCTGGCGATACCTTTGACCATCGGGCCGGGCACGATTGCCATCACGATCGTTTTTTCGCACCAACTGTCGAACGGCGCCGAAATCGTGACGCTGGGTTCGGCGATCCTGATTGCCTGCGCGATCGTGGGGCTGGGATTGTTGTTCGCAGATCAGATCTCGCGTCTGTTGGGTGAGACAATGATCAACGTCCTGACCCGGATCATGGCCATCCTGCTGGTCGCCGTCGCGGTCGAGATGGTTCTGACTGGCACGTTCCATGCGATTGACGCGCATTATCCGGGATTGGTCAAAGAAGTCGAATAGTTGGATTGCTGCGGCAAACTGCTTTGCAAACAGGGTTGTCGAAAGCCATTTGGCGCGCTATCCCCCGCGCAACGAAATGGGTCCCGGATTGCGGCCCGCAGGTGGAGTTGCCAAAATGAAAGCACGGGTTCATGTGATGCTCAAGAACGGGGTGCTGGACCCGCAGGGTGAAGCGGTTCGGCACGCATTGGGCGCAATGGGCTTTGATCAGGTCGAAGGTGTGCGTCAGGGCAAGGTGATCGACCTTGAACTGGCCGATGGTGCGACCGAAGCAGATGTGACCGAGATGTGCGAAAAGCTTTTGGCCAACACTGTTATCGAACGCTACGAGATCGAACTGGTCTAACGGAATGCGGGCCGCGCGTCTGATCACTTACCGTCAGCCGCTTGAGGTAACGACGATCCCGGATCCCGCACCTGCGGAAGACGGCGTGGTCGTGCGGGTGCTGGCCTGCGGCGTGTGCCGGTCTGACTGGCACGCGTGGTCTGGTTCGGACCCGGATGTCATCCTGCCCATGACCCCCGGTCATGAATATTGCGGCGAGGTGGTTTCCGTCGGCGCGCGCGTCACCCGGTGGCGTGTCGGGGATCGGGTGATTGCGCCTTTCATTTTGGCCTGTGGCCGGTGTCCGGATTGTGCGCAGGGTCATCAGACGATCTGCGCGGATCAGGTTGTGCCGGGGTTCACCTGTGACGGCGCTTTTGCAGAATATGTCGCGGTGGCCCATGCCGACGCGAACCTGACATCCTCGCCGGACAGCATCGCGCCGGACATCGCGGCCGCGTTGGGTTGCCGCGTGACGACAGCGTGGCAGGCATTGGTCGGTCGGGCACAGGTTCAGGGCGGTGAATGGATTGCCGTCTTCGGCGGCGGCGGTGTCGGGATTTCCACTTTGCTGCTGGGCAAGGCGCTTGGCGCACGTGTGGTAATTGTCGACATCACGGATGACAAACTAAACTATGCCAAGGCTCTGGGCGCTGACGCGGTGGTCAATGCGGCAACCTGCGATGCGCCTAAGGTGGTGAAGGAAATCACCGGTGGCGGCGCCCATGTTGCGATCGAGGCGCTTGGCGTCGAAGCTACGACCGTTTCCGCGATGCGTTCCCTGCGCAAAATGGGGCGCATGGTGCAGATCGGGATGCCTGCCGGAGATCACACCCAGATGGCGTTGCCGATGGATGTGCTTTACTCTGGCCAGCTTTCCGTCTTTGGCACACGCGGAATGCCAAGCTGGCGCTATCCGTCTTTGTTGTCGCTGATCGCGGGCGGTGGAATTGACCTGAGCCCGTTGGTTACGCGAAAAATATCTCTCAACCAGGTGAGCGCCGAGCTTGCCACCTTTGACCACCCAACCCCTCCGGGCGTTGCGGTCGTCACCGATTTTGTCTCGTAGGAGGGCCCGTCATGCGCGCAGCCGTAATCGTTTTCCCCGGATCAAACTGTGACCGAGACCTCGCGGTCGCCTTTGAGCAGGCTGGTTTTCAGGTCGACATGGTCTGGCACAAAGATGCGGCGCTGCCGGACGGTATTGATATCGTGGGTGTTCCGGGCGGGTTTTCTTACGGTGACTATCTGAGGTGCGGTGCAATCGCTGCGCAGTCGCCGATCTGCAAGGCCGTGGTCAACCACACTGAACGCGGCGGTTATGCGGTCGGGATCTGCAACGGATTTCAGGTTCTGACGGAAACAGGTATCCTGCCGGGGGCGCTGCTGCGCAATGCCGGGCTGAAATACATCTGCAAGACTGTGGGCCTGAAAGTCGAAACCAGCGACAGCGTGTTTACCGGTGGCTATAACGCAGGCGACGTGATCGGTATTCCGATCGCGCATCACGACGGCAACTATTTCGCGGATGACGCAACGCTGGCGGCGTTGAGAGATCAGGACAGGATCGCATTCACCTATACCGAGAACCCCAACGGCTCAGTCGGTGATATCGCGGGGATCCTTTCCGAAAACCGTCGTGTTCTGGGTATGATGCCGCATCCCGAGCGTGCGGCCGATCAAGGGCATAGCGGCACCGACGGGGCGGCGCTGTTCCGCGCATTGTCAGGTGTGTTTGAAGCGGCGTGACTTGAGGTCACGCGCGCCCGCGCGTAACGTCTGATCATGAACTCGGACGTGCGATCAGGCTGGTCAAAGCTGCTGAAACCGTTTCGCGGCGCCCCGTTGGGGTGGCGGCTGCGGCTGGCTGTTATTGTATTGATGGTGGCAACAATCGCAACGGTTTGGATCACCAACCGCTTGTTGACCGACAGGTTCACCGAATCCACCCGCAACCGGGCCGAGCTGCGCCTTGCGCTGTATTCGGGCAATTTGCTTAGCGAACTGCGCCGCAACTCGATCGTGCCCCAGTTGCTGGCGCGGGACCCGACACTGATTTCGGCGCTGCAATCCAGAGACTATTCGTTATCGACGCAGCGTTTGATTTCGTTCGTTGAGGAAATCGGTGCGGCGTCGTTGATGCTGTTGGATGGTGACGGGCGAACGGTTGCGGCGACGGATCGGAACAGGCTGGGCGAGGCGCACAGGAATATTCCGTATTTTGTGGACGCGATCCGGTCAAATGCGACGATCTTTTCCGTTATTCCTAAGGAATCCGGCGGATACAGCTTTGTCTATTCGCGCCGACTTGAAAACAGTGCGGAAATACTGGGCGTGATCGTTGTCGAAGTTGATCTGCAAAAGTTTGAACAGGCATGGGCCGGTATTTCGGATGCGGTGATGGTCACTGACAGCACCGGAACCATCATTCTGTCCACCGAACCGCGCTGGCGGGGTCTGGATGAGGGGGCGGCCCTGCTGCGTCAACCGCCGCAAGGGGCGATCCAGCGGGCCATTCGCGCGACCACCGATTGGACCGCTTTGCCACCTGACGCCTACCTGCAAGGCGAGGCCGTGATGCGTCTGGAGACGCGCATCCCGTTCCGCGGCTGGCAAATGACATCTTTCACGACCTATGCCTCGATCCGCGAGAAAGTGAACAGCGTTCTGGCGCTCGAGATCATGGGCTTTGCGATTCTTCTGGCGCTGGCGTTCTACGCGCTGAGCCGAAGGGCGACGCTGCGCATGACCCTGTTTCAGCGCGAGTCGGCAGAGCTTCGCGCATTGAACGCCAGGCTACAGCGGGAAATCGCTGAACGCGAACGGGTTGAAAAGACGTTGGATTTGGCCGAACAGACCCTTGCCCAAAGCTCGAAACTTGCAGCTCTGGGTGAAATGTCAGCGGCGGTCAGTCACGAGCTGAATCAACCTCTGGCTGCAATGAAAACCTATTTGGCCGGCGCCCGTCTGCTGTTGCGTCGAAACCGGCCGGAAGAAGCGTTGGCAAGTTTCGGTCGCATCGATGGTCTGATCGAGCGGATGGGGGCGATTACGCGGCAGCTAAAATCTTACGCGCGCAAGGGGGCAGATGCGTTTTCACCTGTAAATCTTGGCGAAGCGCTGGCCTCGGCCTTGTCGATGATGGAACCGCAGTTGCGTCAGCGCCATGTGAAGATCACCCAGATCCTGCCGGAAGAACCGGTGGTGGTGATGGGGGACCGGATGCGGATCGAGCAGGTTATGGTCAACCTCTTGCGCAATGCGCTGGACGCCACCAAATCAGTGGCAGAGCCGGATGTGGAAATCATCCTGGCGGCGGGTGACACGGCTGTCCTGACGGTACGCGACAACGGGCATGGGATCGAGGATATCGAGAACCTGTTCGAGCCGTTTTATACCACCAAACAGCCCGGAGACGGGGTGGGCCTGGGGCTTGCCATCTCGTCGGGGATCGTGAACGACCATGGGGGACGGCTGACTGCGCGCAACGGCCAATACGGCGGCGCGGTGTTTGAAATGCAGTTGCCAGCACTGGGAAGCGACGGCCTTGAGGCCGCGGAATAACGAGGAATGACTATGGCACAGGCCATGAAAATCGCCATTGTGGATGACGAACAGGACATGCGCCAATCGATCAGCCAATGGCTTGCTTTGTCCGGGTATGACACGGAAACCTTTGCCAGCGCCGAGGACGCGCTCAAGGTTCTGGGGCCGGATTATCCGGGGATCGTGATCTCGGACATCAAGATGCCGGGAATGGATGGTATTCAGCTTCTGAAAAAGCTGATGGGGGCCGACAGCACCTTACCGGTGATCATGATCACCGGCCACGGTGATGTGCCGATGGCGGTTGAAGCGATGCGCGTTGGCGCGTTCGACTTCCTTGAAAAACCGTTCAACCCCGATCGGATGTCCGAACTGGCCAAACGCGCCAGCAATGCGCGCCGTCTGACTCTGGACAACCGCGCCTTGCGGCGCGAGCTGTCCGGCGGCACCCAGATCATGAACAAGCTGATCGGCGCCAGCCCGGTCATGGAGCGGCTGCGTGAGGATATTCTGGATCTCGGCCAGGCTGACGGCCATGTGTTGATCGACGGTGAAACCGGTACCGGGAAAACCCTTGTGGCTCACGCGCTTCATGCCGTTGGCAGCCGTGCTGGCAAGAAGTTTGTTCTGGTGTCCTGCGCCGCGCTTGAAGAGGATGCACTGGCCAAGCGCCTGTTTGGCCCGATGATGCCCGAAGATGCGCAACTGCCCGCCATCGAAGAGGCGCGTGGCGGCACGCTGGTTCTGGAAGATGTGGAAGCGTTGAGCGATACGTTGCAGGCCAAACTGCTGAGCGTGATGAACGAGCAGGGCACACCCGCAGAGACCCGGATTGTTGCCATCTCGAACTTGCAGGAGGCGGGGAAGACGTCGGAAGACGTGCTGCGCCCGGACCTGTTTTATCGCTTGGCGGCGCTGCGCATCACCATGCCGCCGTTGCGGCAGCGGGGCGAAGATATCCTGACCCTGTTCACCCGTCTCAGCGAGCAGTTTGCCGAAGAATACGGTTGCGATGCACCCCAGGTGAGCGCGCAGGAGGCTGCGCAATTGTTGCAGGCCCCTTGGCCCGGCAATGTGCGCCAGTTGATCAACATTGCCGAACGGGCGGTGCTGCAATCGCGCCGTGGCTCGGGCACCATCGCGTCTCTGTTGATGTCCGATCACGAAGAGATGCAGCCGGTGATGACCACCGAGGGCAAGCCGCTGAAGGAATATGTCGAAGCGTTCGAACGAATGCTGATTGATAATACGATGCGCAGGCACAAAGGCTCTATCGCGTCAGTCATGGACGAGCTTTGCCTTCCTCGCCGGACGCTGAACGAGAAGATGGCCAAATACGGCCTTCAGCGTTCGGACTATCTGTAAGCGATGCGATTTGGGGGCTCTGCCCCCGTCGCCTGTGGCGCCTCCCCCGGGATATTTTTGGCCAGATGAAGGGGGCGTCACCGCTGGTTTGGGCGCAGAATGCAGTTTGCCCATTGTCTTTTCCACAGGGTTGCTTTTATTGTGTCGGAACGGGCCGGGCGAATTTGACGCCTGCAAGTCCCGAATCTTTGAGTTTCGCTGCTGATCCGTTGGTGAGGGTCAAGACCTCGCGGTTCAGCAGACCGATTATGCCCATCAACGGGCAGTGGAGTACCTGAGCCCGGGATCACTGGGCGAAAGGAATAAATGGGCAGGCTGCGTTCAGACGCGCCTGTCGGAGAAGAACCGCGATGACGCGCGCGCAACGATTGAGAGAACGGGCAGGGGGCCACAGCGCCAGACCCTGCCGCGCGCCGTCTGATATCGCCCTGACAAGACACCTCCCCAAAAGCGCCTGTCCGCCTGGACAGGTCAGGACAACGCGTTTGGCGCGGTGCACCAAGGACAAATGGCTAAGAAAATGCTTATCGATGCCACCCACGCGGAGGAAACCCGCGTCGTGGTGGTTGACGGAAACAAGGTCGAGGAGTTCGATTTTGAATCCGAAAACAAACGCCAGCTTGCCGGCAACATCTATCTTGCAAAAGTAACGCGGGTTGAGCCGTCGCTTCAGGCGGCCTTTGTGGATTATGGCGGGAACCGGCATGGTTTCCTGGCATTCTCTGAAATTCACCCGGATTATTACCAGATCCCTGTCGCTGACCGTGAGGCGCTGATGGAGGAAGAGCGCGCCTATGCCGAGGCTATGAAGGCGCGCGATGAGGCTGAGGAGGCCAAATCCAAGAAGCGGCGGACCCGGTCTCGTGCGAAGGCTGCTGACGTGAAATCGGATGATCCGGTTGAAACGATGGAGGTTTCGACCGAACCAACCGGCATGGAAACCATCGATCTGGACGAGGGTGAAGAAGCAGATGTTGATGTTCCGGAAGGAACGTCGCCGATGGAAGTCGTCGCTGAAACTCCGGTAGAGGAGCCGGTTGACGATGACGCGGCGGCCACTGAAGGAGCAACCGAAACCGCTTCGGGTGAGGCTGCGCTGGACGACGTTGCCGAGGAAGCAACTGAACAGGCTGTCGAGGTCTCGGACGACGAGGCGGAGGATCAGGCCGAAGAGGCGGTGGAGGCCGTTGAAGACGTTTTATCGGAAGGCGATGAAGCCCAATCCGAGCCCGAGCAAGCAGAAGAACCTGTCGAAGCTGCGGATGATGAACAAGACCCTGATGAGGACGTTGACGAAACCAAAGGTACAGACGCTGCATCAAAAGACGCATCGATTGAATCGGTTGCTGACGATGATGACAGCGAAGACATTCGTCCGCCGCGCAAACCGCGCCCGCGTCGTTACAAAATACAGGAAGTCATCAAAGTACGTCAGGTTCTGCTGGTGCAGGTTGTCAAGGAAGAGCGCGGAAACAAGGGTGCTGCGCTTACGACCTATCTTTCGCTGGCAGGACGGTATTGCGTTCTGATGCCCAATACCGCACGTGGTGGTGGCATCAGCCGCAAGATTACCAACGCGGCGGACCGGAAAAAGCTGAAAGAGATCGCAACGGATATCGATGTGCCAACCGGGGCGGGTTTGATCATTCGAACCGCCGGAGCCAAGCGAACCAAATCCGAGATCAAGCGCGACTATGAATACCTCCAGCGTTTGTGGGAGCAGATCCGGGCGCTGACACTGGAATCCATCGCGCCGGCAAAGATCTATGAAGAAGGTGATCTGATCAAACGGTCGATCCGAGATCTTTACAACCGTGATATCGACGAAGTCTTGGTCGAAGGTGAGGGCGGGTACCGCATCGCCAAGGACTTCATGAAGATGATCATGCCGTCGCACGCCAAGAACGTGAAACGGTACGAAGATGCGCTACCTCTGTTCGCGCGCTATCAGGTGGAAAGCTATCTGGCCGGGATGTTCAATCCCACCGTACAGCTGAAATCCGGTGGCTATATCGTGATCGGCGTGACGGAAGCGCTGGTGGCGATCGACGTGAACTCGGGCCGGGCAACCAAGGAAGGCTCGATCGAGGAAACCGCACTCAAGACCAACCTTGAAGCTGCGGAAGAGGTTGCACGTCAGTTGCGCCTGCGCGACCTCGCAGGTCTGATTGTCATCGATTTCATCGATATGGACGAGCGCAAGAACAACGCTGCTGTCGAAAAGCGTCTGAAAGACAAGTTGAAAACCGACCGCGCCCGCATTCAGGTTGGTCGTATTTCGGGTTTTGGTCTGCTGGAGATGAGCCGTCAGCGTCTGCGCCCCGGTATGATCGAGGCGACCACACAGCCATGCCCGGCATGCCACGGCACCGGCCTGATCCGTTCGGACGACAACATGGCGCTGTCGATCCTGCGTCAGATCGAAGAGGAAGGCACCCGCCGCCGCTCGCGCGAGGTTCTGGTGCGCTGCCCGGTCAGTATCGCCAACTTCCTGATGAACCAGAAGCGCGAGCATATTGCCCAGATCGAGGCGCGGTATGGGCTTTCGGTGAGGATCGAAGGGGATATCCATTTGGTCAGCCCGGACTTCTCGATGGAGAAATTCAAGACGGCCAGCCGGATTGTTCCCGAGGCCACGGCGCCTGTTGTTTCTGTCGATGCGTCGCTGATGGATCTTGTCGATTCATCGGACGCGGAAGAGACCGAAGAGGAAATCGCTCAGACCGAAGAAGAGGCAAAGCCCAAGCGCAAGCGCCGTCGTCGTCGTCGCAAGAAAGGCGCGGGCAATGGGGATACGCCGGAGCAGACCGCAGAAGAGGGTGACGCGCCAGCACAAGAAGACGCAGAGAGCGATACGCCTGACGTCGAAAGTGCAGAGCCGGCTGAAGCTGAGGCTTCGGAGGAAGAAAAACCGGCAAAGCCCAAGCGCAAACGCGCCCCGCGCCGTCGCAAGAAAGATGCGGTTGCCGAAGAAGTTGCGGATCAGCCTGAAGAGCCATCCGCCACGACGGCGGACGCCGTGACGGAAGAGCCGGCAGCCGAGGAAACCGGCGAGAGCATCGAGGGCGAAAGCGCAGAGGTCGTGGCGGAACAAGTTGAGGTGGCCGCTGAACCAGCCGAAGCACAGGCTGACGCTCCGCCGTCGGAAGAGCAACCTGCAAACGGTATGGATGCGGCACAAGCGGTTGAAGAAGCGGATGAGGTTGAAAAGCCTTCTGCGGAAGCTGTAGAAGCCGCTGACGTTTCAGAAACCGACGATCCTGCCGAAGACGGGCCAGCGGAAACAACGCCCGAGCCGGTGCTTGAAAGCGTGGCGGAAGAGCCTGAACCTATACCCGCCAAACCCAAACGTCGCGGTTGGTGGTCGCTGGGAAGTTAACGAAAAAGGCGGGCTGATCGGCCCGCCTTTTTTGACCTGCAACGAAGGTCAGCCGGATTTTTTGATCAGATAGATCTGATGTGCGCCGTCAGTGTTCTGGGAAAGCAGTGTATGCCCGGCCTCGGCACAAAAATGCGGAACATCCACGATGGCCGCAGGATCATCGGCCAGCACCCGCAGAACGGCACCCTCGGGCATGGATTTCAATCGTTTGCGGGCTTTCAGGACGGGCAAGGGGCACAACAGGCCCAAAGCGTCCAGGGTATCTGTAATCTCTGACATGATTTTCGGGATAGGGCGAAGTTGTAATATTGTCCAGATTCCGAGCACGAGGATGTGACTGTTTGGCCCCGTGACGGATTGCTCTTCATCACATATGTGCAGAAACATGTTCGGAATCGAAATCATAGACGCGGGACTGCTGCCCGCCATGTTGGTCGCGCTTCTGGGTGGCCTGATCAGCTTTCTGTCGCCTTGCGTATTGCCAATCGTACCGCCTTATCTGGCGTATATGAGCGGCGTTACCATACATGAGATGCAGGACGAGGCCCGTGCGCGGCGCAAGGCGACCCTGTCGGCGCTGTTCTTTGTCATGGGCCTGTCGACCGTGTTTCTGCTGCTTGGCTTTACCGCATCGGCCTTTGGCGCGTTTGTGCTGCAAAATCAGGTTCTGTTCGCCAAGCTATCCGGTGCCGTTGTCATCGTCTTTGGCCTTCACTTTCTGAATGTTTTCCGGATTCCTTTTCTGGATCGCGAAGCACGGATTGAAACCGGTGATTCCGGTGGGTCGGTCTTTGGCGCTTACATCCTTGGCCTGGCTTTCGCATTTGGCTGGACCCCCTGCATTGGTCCTCAACTGGGTGCGATCCTGTCACTGGCGGCGAACGAAGCGTCGGTCGCGCGTGGCACGTTTCTGCTGGGGGTCTACGCTGCGGGTTTGGGTATTCCGTTCTTGTTGGCAGCCATGTTCCTGAATCGCTCCATGACCGTGATGAACCGGATCAAACCGTATATGGGCACGATCGAAAAGATCATGGGCGGGCTGTTGCTGTTTGTGGGCATCATGCTGATAACCGGGCTTTTCACCCGCTTCAGCTGGTGGTTGCTGGAGACTTTTCCGGCGCTGGCAAATTTCGGATGATTAACTGACCCTCTTACCTTGGCTGCAAGCCTGCGTTAACCTGCGCATCAGAAGGTAAGGGCATGAGCAGTCACACTAATCAGCCGCAGGTGCGCAGACGTCGGGTGTTCTATATACCCGGCTATGATCCGATGCCGCCCCGGCGATATCGCGAGCTGTATCGCGGTGAATCGCAGAATCAGGCTCGGATCTCGGGGTACGAGATCGCCATATCCCCAAAGACAACGGACGGGCGTTTTGGGTGGCGTGTGACCTCGGAACAAGATGGCCTGACTGTTGAAACGGAATTCGAGGTTCTGGTCTGGTCCGACATCGTGCGCGACAGCATGTCGGCCTCGATCCCGGCGACCTATTGGCAATTGGCCCGCACGGCGTGGATTTACATGTCAACCGGTACGTTGTGGCGTCTGATGCGATTGCGCAAGGGCCCGGTGATCGCAGCGTTGTATCCAGTGGCGATGTTGGTGTCTCAGCTGCTGATCGCGCTTGCGTTGGCATGGGCGTGCATAGCCATGGCAGGTTGGTGGGGGATATTCCCCGGAGCGGCTATCGCCGTCGCGTTACTGCTGTGGTTTCGCAAGGTCGATAACCGGTTGTTTGCGTATTACCTCATGCATGATTACGCCTATTCAGCGCAGTTGAGCGGGCAAATGCCGGTCGAGCTGCGGGACAGGATGTCTTCGTTTCGTGAAGCGATCCAAGAGGCGCTGAATTCCGATGTGGATGAAGTGCTGGTCGTTGGCCACAGCTCGGGCGCGCATCTGGGGGTGTCTGTTCTGGCCGAGCTGATCCGAAAAACGAAAGTGCACGAGCAGGGCGCGGTGCTGTCGTTTCTCAGTCTGGGACAGGTGGTTCCCATGGTCTCGTTTCTGCCCCGGGCACACGATTTGCGGTCCGATCTGCATTTCCTGTCCACTCGGTCCGAGCTCAGCTGGATCGATGTCTCGGCCCCCGGTGATGGCTGCGCCTTTGCGCTTTGCGATCCGGTTGCGGTCACGGGGGTGGCCGATGCTGATAAACGCTGGCCGCTGGTCCTGTCAGCGGCTTTTTCGCAAACCTTGTCTCCGGAACGCTGGAAGGCTTTGCGATGGCGGTTTTTTCGCCTTCATTTTCAGTATCTTTGCGCCTTCGACAAGCCGGAAAGTTATGATTATTTTCGAATAACGGCTGGCCCGTTGACGTTGGGGCAAAGGTTTGCGGATCGTGAGGCTTCGCGCAGCCGCATCGAGACGCCTGTCTCCAAGTTCACCTCGGTACAGCCATGACCATGACCCCGCCCAAGCCAGACCCGCGCCCCGAGAAAGTTTCGTTGCTGCGCTATGTGAAACTGTTCAGACATGACCTGCTGTCGGCCCAGCCAGCCCGGCTGTATCGCGCGTGGATGGCAGAATTCAAAACCCCGTTCTTCCGATCGTTCCTGATCAATCAACCGGACCTGATTCAAACCGTCCTCAAGAAACGGCCTGACGATTTCCCCAAATCCGGCAGGATCAGCGAAGGCCTGCGCCCGTTGCTTGGCAATTCGGTGTTTCTGACCAATGGCGAGGTCTGGAAACGACAGCGGCGGATTATCGATCCGGCGTTCGAAGGCGGGCGTCTGAAGGATACATTCCCGGCCATGCTGGCCGCCGCCGAGGCGTGTGTGAAACGGCTGCGGCCTCATGTCGGAGGGGAGCTCGAATTCGAAGAGCAGACAAGCCATGCGGCAGCGGATGTGATATTTCGCACCCTGTTTTCCGTTCCAATCGGCAACGCTATCGCCAGCCAGGTGTTCGAAAAGTTCCGGGCCTATCAACGCGCGCAACCTTTGCTGAATCTGGCGGCTTTTGTTCCCTTGCCAAAGTGGCTGCCCCGGTTTCATTCCGGGGCGACCAAACAAAACGCGCGGGATATCAGGGCGCTGATTGCCGAACTGACCAGAACACGCGCAAAGGCCATCAAGGACGGAACGGCACCTGATGATCTTGCGACCAAGATCATGACGACGGCTGATCCCGAAACCGGGCAATTCTTCGACCCCGAGGAAATGGTTGATCAGGTGGCGATCTTTTTTCTTGCCGGGCATGAAACCAGCGCGTCAGCCTTGGCCTGGACGCTGTACCTGATGGCCCTTTACCCGGAATGGCAGCAGAAGGTTGCAGAGGAGGCCGCCGTTCTGGATGATCCTTCATTTGCCTCTGTTTCAAAACTTCGGATCAGCCGGGATGTGTTCCGTGAAGCGCTGCGCCTTTATCCTCCGGTGCCCATGATGGTCCGCGAGACCACGTGCCCCGAACGGTTCCGTAACCGGGATGTTCCGGTTGGCGCGCAGATCGTGATCAGCCCGTGGCATTTGCACCGTCAGGCGCGTTTGTGGGACGATCCGGACGGTTTTGATCCCAGCCGTTGGGGCACGGAAAACGGCAAGCGGTGCCAGCGCGACGCTTACATCCCGTTCTCAGCAGGCCCCCGAGTGTGCACCGGGGCAGGGTTTGCAATGGTCGAAGGGCCGCTGATCCTGTCAATGCTCTTGCGCCGCTACCGGTTCGAAACAATCCCGGGAAAAACACCCGTTCCGGTCGCTCACCTGACGGTTCGATCCAAAGATGGTATATGGTTACGCCTGTTTGAGCGCTAACAACCTACCATCGGTTCACGCCCTGTTGTATGCGGGGAAGAACATCGGAATCATCATTGAACGGGAAAACAATATGTCCAAAGCAGAACAGCGCGCGCAGATGATCAACGGCACGGGCTTTATCGCGGCACTGGATCAAAGCGGCGGATCAACCCCGAAAGCGCTTGCGTTGTATGGTGTCGAGGCATCCGACTACAACTCAGACGAAGAGATGTTCGGTGAAATCCAGAAGATGCGTGCCCGCATCATTCTGGCCGACGATTTCACAAAGGACAAAGTGATTGGCGCAATCCTGTTCGAACGTACCCTGGGCGAAGAGATCGAAGGCCGCAAGGTTGCCGATTACCTGTGGTCGGTCAAAGGTATCGTGCCTTTCCTGAAGATCGACAAAGGCTTGGAAGAACAGGCAAATGGCGTTCAGATGATGAAACCGATCCCCGGTCTGGCCGAGACCCTGGCCAAGGCCGATGGTGTGTTCGGCACCAAGGAACGCTCGGTCATTCACGAAGCGAATGCCGACGGCATCGCGGCGGTGGTTGCGCAACAGTTCGACGTCGCCCGCGAAGTCACCGATGCCGGTATGGTTCCGATCGTGGAACCCGAAGTGAACATCCATTCGGAAACCAAGGCCGAGGCGGAAGACATTCTGAAGGCTGAAATTCTCAATAACCTCGATCAACTGGCCGAAGGCCAGGAAGTGATGCTGAAGCTGACGATCCCGACACAGGCAAACCTGTATGACGCGCTGGCTGACCACCCGCGGGTATTGCGGGTTGTGGCCCTGTCCGGCGGTTATTCGACGGAAGAAGCCTGTGATCTGCTGGGCCGGAACGGCAAGATGATCGCATCCTTCTCGCGGGCCTTGACCGAAGGTCTGTCGAAGCAGCAGTCAGATGCCGAATTCAACGCGGCCCTGGGTGCCAACATCGACAAGATTTTCAAAGCCTCGGTCTGATCCGTCAGACAGGTTTGACGAAAGAGCGGCGCAACTGCGCCGCTTTTTTTCTGCCGATGCAGCCCTCGGCATGATCATTGACCAGCCCCATGGCCTGCATGAACGCAAACACGGTTGTAGGGCCAACAAACTTCCATCCTCGTTTCTTGAGATCTTTCGACATGGCCACCGACTCGGGCGATGTGGACGCCGTTTGCGGAGGCGGAGGTGTTTCAGCCTCGTAACGCCAGACATAAGCCGCCAGAGATCCTTCGGCCGCCACAAGGTCCTGCGCGCAACGCGCATTGTTGATCACCGCTTCAATCTTGCCGCGATGACGGATGATCCCGGAATCCTGTAGCAGGCGTTCCACATCGGCATCAGAAAACGTGGCCATCTTGTTGAAATCAAACCCGCAAAAAGCCTTCCTGAAGTTTTCGCGCTTGTTCAGGATCGTTCGCCAGCTGAGGCCTGACTGAAAGCTTTCGAGGCACAGTTTTTCAAACAGCCGTTGGTCGTCGCCGACAGGGTAACCCCATTCATTGTCATGATATTCAAAGAATTCGGGCGCGGCCTGACACCATGCGCATCTTTGCTGCCCATCCGGCCCGGTAATGGTGTCGCTCATGGTTGTACCCTTTTTGTTCCAACTCACGTTACACGTCCAGGCGAGGGCGTGACAAGTCTCAATCAGGGTTGCGGAACCAGTTCAGCACAAAGACGCGTATGGCCGATGCAAGACCCGTTTCCGGGTCGCGGGCCACATCAATTTCAGCCGCCAAGACATTGATTGGCTTACCTTGTTCCTGAGCGATGTCGCGAAAAGCACGCCAGAATTCATCCTCGAGTGATACCGAAGTTCGGTGTCCTTTCAGGGTCAGAGAGCGTTTGACAGGACGGCCGCTCATTCGTCCAGCTCATGATTGTCGAGGTCGCGCTTTTGTTTTTTCTGTTGAAGCTTCACGACTTCTTTTTCAGCTTTTGTACGCCCAAATGCGACGGCGTTCCGGTCAGCGCGGGCCTTTCTTTCGGCCCGCGCTTTTTCCTTTCGATACCGGTTCAGATTGACCGGCTTGCCCATCAGTCTTTTGGGCCGATCATCTGTTCGGGGCGGACGACAGCGTCAAAGGTCGCTTCGTCCACAAAGCCCAGCGCGATGGCTTCTTCCTTGAGCGTGGTACCGTTCTTGTGGGCGGTTTTCGCAACGGTGGTCGCATTGTCATAACCGATGGTAGGGGCAAGCGCCGTGACCAGCATCAGCGATTCCTTCATCAGCTTGTCGATGCGCGGCTCGTTCGCTTTGATGCCCATTAGCATCCGCTCGGTAAAGCTGTCGGTGGCATCCCCCAACAGCTGGATCGATTGCAGCAGGTTGTAGGACATCATCGGATTGTAGACGTTCAATTCGAAATGCCCTTGCGATCCGGCAAAATTCATCGCCGCGTTGTTGCCCA
This sequence comes from Ruegeria sp. HKCCD7559, assembly GCF_013110575.1. Lineage (NCBI taxonomy): Bacteria > Pseudomonadati > Pseudomonadota > Alphaproteobacteria > Rhodobacterales > Roseobacteraceae > Ruegeria > Ruegeria sp. HKCCD7559. The sequence continues at coordinate 1,121,978 of NZ_WVQU01000001.1, read as the reverse complement.
TCACATGCGCGGCGACCTGCGTCAGCGCTTCGGCCTGCGTCGGGTTTACCTTGCCGGGCATGATCGACGAGCCGGGCTCATTTTCCGGCAGAATCAGCTCACCCAGGCCGGAACGAGGCCCGGAGCCCAGGAAACGAATGTCGTTTGCGATCTTGTAGCAGCTGCCGGCAATCGTCGCCAAAGCGCCCGAAAGGAAGACCATGGCATCATGCGCGGCCAGCGCTTCGAACTTGTTCGGCGCCGTCACGAAGGGCAGGTCAGTGATCTGGGCCATATGCCCTGCGACCGCTTTGTCCCAGCCGTGCTGGGTGTTCAGGCCGGTGCCAACGGCCGTTCCGCCCTGGGCCAGTTCATAAATCCCCGGCATCGCCGCATGTACGCGTGCGATTCCCTGACGAATCTGGTGGGCATAGCCACTGAACTCCTGACCCAAGGTCAGCGGTGTCGCATCCTGCGTATGGGTTCGGCCGATCTTGATGATGTCCTTGAACTCCTCGGCCTTCTGCTCGAGCACGGACGCCAGTTTTTCAAGGCCGGGAAGCAGGACGTCGCGTACGCTCATCGCTGTTGCGATATGCATGGCGGTTGGGAAAGTATCGTTCGACGATTGCCCCATGTTGCAGTGGTCATTCGGGTGTACCGGGTCTTTGGAACCGATCTTGCCGCCCAGAATCTCGATGGCTCGGTTGGCGATGACCTCGTTCGCATTCATGTTCGACTGGGTGCCCGAACCCGTCTGCCACACGACCAACGGAAAGTTGTCGTCGAACTTGCCCTCGATCACCTCGCCTGCGGCCTGAATGATCGCATCTGCTATCTTTGCGTCCAGCTTGCCCGTTGCCTTGTTTTCCATGGCGCAGGCTTTCTTGATCACGCCCAGCGCGCGCACGATGGCGACCGGCTGTTTTTCCCAGCCGATGGGAAAATTCATGATCGAGCGCTGCGTCTGTGCGCCCCAATACTTGTCGGCAGGAACCTCGAGCGGGCCAAAGCTGTCGGATTCTGTGCGGGTTTGAGACATCGGTCACTCCGTCTGGTATGCAGTTGTATGCCGTTTAGCCGCAGCCACGCCGTGACGCAATCGGCCAGTTGCGCGCACCTTAAACTTAAGGGCGTCAAAGGTATAGGCGCGGGGTGCGTCACTTTAATCGTCATAGGCGGGGAATGTGCATTGTTTGCCGATACCGCTGGGCTACAATGGAGCAATAGACGCCATGGAGGACAAAATGCCAGATTTCCATCGCCTTACGCTTGGAAAAGCAGTCGCGATACTTGCAGTTTGCGCTTTGTGGCTGTCGGTTCTGAGCGCAGCGGCCCGCGCGGCAGACATTACACCGTTCACAGGAGATTATATCGGTTCAGCCGAAGTTGTGGACGCGGATGGCACGACAACGCCCCGCGACATGAGCGTTTCCATCTTCGAGACCAAGAACGGTTTCAACGTCAGTTGGAGGACGACGACATACAAGTTGGATGGACGCGTAAAGGAACAGAAGTTCTCGATTGATTTTGTTCCGTCGGATCGACCGGATGTGTTTTCGGCGGCGATGAAACGCAATGTTTTTGGTCACGAAGTCCCGTTGGACCCGATGAAGGGCGAGCCATTTGTATGGGGCCGCATCGTCGGCGAAACACTGACCGTGTTTTCTTTGTTCATTGACGAGGACGGAGGATATGAGTTGCAGCAATTCGACCGCACGCTTGCTCAGGGCGGGCTGAACCTCGCGTTTTCTCGATTCATAGATGGTCAAAAATCACGATCGGTCGAGACTTTCCTGATGAAACGATAAACCCCGCGCCGGGCGGGGTTTGAAGGTTCACTTCCGAAAGCTGTCCAGCGACACGATATCCGCATCGTGATGTATTTCTTCTTCTTCGACTTCGATGTCGTCTTCGATGATTTGATCTTCTTCGATTTCGTCTTCCGGGCTTTCAAAGCGAAGGCCGAATTCCACGGATGGGTCCACGAAAGTCTTGATTGCGGAATAAGGGACGTACAGCGGTTCTGGGGCATCGCCAAAGTTCAAAGTGATGCCAAAGCCGAGGTCACCGACTTCGAGGTTCTCGAACCAGTGCTGCATGACGATGGTCATTTCTTCGGGATAGCGTTCACGCAGCCAGTCGGCGATTTCCACACCATCTTCACGTGTGTCGAACGTGATGAAAAAGTGATGCGCCCCGGGTAAACCGGTTTCAGAAACGTCCTTCAGCACTGTTTTGATCAAGCCGCGCATGGCGGTGTGCATCAGGTTTCCATAGTCGATGCCTTGCGACATGTGTGATCCTCAAAAGTGGTTATGCTCAGCATAGGGGTTTTGTTCGGAAACGAAAGGGCGGGTACGACCGGATTGATCAGATATTGTGTGCAGCCAGGCCGGCAATCGACATCAGGGCAAGCACGGTTCCCATCCCTAATTTCAGTCGAAAAATCAAGGCCCCAGCAAGGATAGTTAGACCGAATGCGGTAAAATTCAACGCGGAAATCTGCGGCATGGGGATTGCCAGAGGACCCCATGATTTTTCAGACACCGATTCGAAAAGAACATTCAGGGCGAACCACACGGAAAGGTTGAGAATCACTCCGACGACGGCCGCGGTGATTCCATGAAGGGCCGCGGACAGGCGAGGACGCGCAGCCAGACGGTCAAGATATGGGGCCGCAAGAAAAATCCAAAGAAAGCACGGAACGAACGTCGCCCACAATGCAACCGCACCGGCTGCAAGCGCCAGCGTGAACCCGCCGGTCAGTTGCCCGGTCAGCATGGCGACAAACTGTGTGACAAGTATGAGCGGCCCCGGAGTCGTTTCCGCCAGACCCAGCCCATCAATCATCTGATCCGTGCTGATCCAGTGGTACTGGTCGACAACCGTTTGGGTCATATAGGCCAATACGGCATATGCGCCGCCAAAGGTCACAACGGCGAGTCGGGCAAAAAACCACCCCAGATCGCTCAGCAGTTGATGGCCTGTGACGCTCAGAGTAACGAGCGGGCCCAACCAAAGGGGCAACCAGACAGCAATCGTTCGCAGAGACTGCGCCAGATGTGGTGTTCCTTCTCGCGTGGGAGTTTCTACGGGTCCTTTGAAGGTCACGTACCCCCAAGCTGCGGCAACGAATATGATCGCCGGAAAAGGAAGGTTCAGCAGAAAAATGGCCAGGAAGGACAGGATTGCGATTGTTCGATGCTCGCGATCATTCAATGCCTTGCGCGAAAGATTGCGGAGCGCCTGCAAAACGATGACGATGACGGTTGCCTTGATGCCTGTGAAGGCCGACTGCACTAAGGGAACATCGCCAAATACTGAATAGAGCGCGACCAGAACCGCAATCACCAACGCGCCGGGCAACACGAACAAGCTGCCGGCAATCAGCCCGCCGGCAACGCCGCGCAGGCGCCACCCGGCATAGGTTGCCAGCTGCATCGCCTCGGGGCCCGGCAGCAACATGCACAGAGACAGGGCGCGCAGGTAAGTCTGTTCATCCAGCCAGGGTCGGCGTTCGACCAATTCCTGATGCATCAAGGAAATCTGAGCCGCAGGACCGCCGAAAGACAGCAGACCGATCCTGCCAAAGACCTTGAAAATCTCGGCCAGTGTCGGTGTCATGACGTTCGCCCGGTGGGCCAGTCATGGCTTTCGTCAAACCCATCGCGCGCCCAGCGATACATCGCGTCGTAAAGCTTCATCCCGGCTTTCAGGTTTTCATGGTCATCGCGGTACTGCCTTGAAAGCCCGACAGACACCGCCAACAATCCCGCCGCTTCGGGTGCAAGCGCGTGCCGGTTCGTGTCCGCTGCCCGGATGACCGTCGCCAACCGGTCCAGCGCGGGGGAGTGAAGCTCGAATTCATCCAACATGGTGTCAAACGTGCAATTGTCGCCTCGGTGGCTCCAGAACGTGTTCTCGATATCAAAAGGTGACGCCCCGAAAACAGTCGCAACGCTTTCGACTTCGCCGGGTGCTACAAACAGGAACTTGGCGTCGGGATCAACAAACCTGCGTATCAGCCAGGGACATGCGATTCTGTCGATCTTTGGCCGGTGACGTGTGACCCACAGCGTATGGCCACCAATTCGATCAGGAATGCGTGTTGCGGGCACACGTGGTGCATCGGCCATGTCGCGCCAGGCATGCATTCCACCTTCCAGATATTCGGCTTGATGCCCTTCGCCGCGCAACCAGGAGACAACGCCCTGGCTCAGCTTTTTGCCTTTTTGACAGATAATCACGACCGAACGGCCCGAGATCTTGCACAAAAGCCCCTGAATATCCGTGGCCGGGTGCCGGATTGATGCGGGGATCAGATAGGGATATTCTTCAAAATCGTCATTCAGGCAGACGTCGAATAGAACGGGCGCATTCGGAGTACCAATCAGACGCAGGAGTTGTTTGGGAGAAATAGAGTTGGGCGATGCCATGGCATGTTTCCTTGTGACCGCGGATACATGCGAAACTTGGGCTGTCGCCTCACGGGGCGTTCGCAATCTTACCCCATGGCACTTGCTAGCGCGCAAGGGTCATGGGGGTCAAGATTGCTTTGGGTTCACGCCCAGTCCAGGCGTTGCCCGGTCATGCATACGGGCAGGGTGTCCGATGGAAACTGGCCCAGCTCTTCAAAAAACGAGATGAAGTCAAAATGGTTGTAGGCTTCAACCATCTTTTCGGCCTTGAACCGCGCCATGACCTGGCCCGTGACTTCCAGTGGCGCGCCATTGTCAGCCCGAAAAGTACGAACATGCAGAATGGCAGAAACCCAGTCGCCGTTTTCGATGATCTTGGGCAATTCGACCTTGATGTCCCCCAGAATATGGCGGAACGCCATGACCAGATCCCGAAAATCGTCCGCACCGACCTGCATTTCCGGAATCAGCCCCTCGGCCATCGTTTCGGGTGCAAAGAACTGATCAATTGCTTCGGTGTTTCCATTTTCCCAAACTTCGGAGTACCACTTTCTGAGTATCTCTGAATTCGTCATCCCAGTTCTCCTGTCCAAGTGCTGGCAAGATGGCAAAAAGGAATGAATAAACTCTGAATCTGCCAAGGGACGGGTGAATAAAATCAGACATGTGGGGGATTAATGCAGGTTTCTGTTGCCAGGTACCTGCGAACCCCGCCTTACGCGGCTAGGCGCAAGGGCTTAAGTTTCGGTCTTGCTACTGCTTACGCAGCAACTGCAACCGGAGCACGATTGTCGTTTGCAATTGTACTGTTTTCGCCGGTAACGGTGGCAGACAGCCGAGACAAAGCTAACCCCTTTAGACGTTCGTCGATCCTGTTTCGGCCCCAAAATCCCCAAACGAAGGATGGTTGGTGGAGCCGCCGGGTACCGCCCCCGGGTCCGATCCGCTTATTACGAGCGCGTTTATGTCCATAGTCCCGAAGGACGATTCTTATATAGGTGAGGTGATGGGGGGATGCAAACTCAGAATGAACTCAGCCGTGTTTAACATTTCCAATCTGTTAGGTGGCTTTGTTGAAGTTTGCAGCGATGAGCCAGACGGCCAGAACCAGTTCGATTCCCCCAAAGATCAACGCCTTGGCCAAGGGGGGATTGTCCAGCGCGACTGACACAAACCGGCCCAGCGCCGCACCGGAATAGACAATGCCCAGCATGACATAGGCCATTGGGTTGTTCAGCCAGATAACGGCGATCCCCGTCACAACAAACAAACCACCGACCGAGGCGCGCATCTCGGACAACCCCATCGTGCTGTTGGTCGGGGCCAGATCCAGGGCCGACGCGGTGTGGGCCGGCGCCAGAAACCCGAATGCGCCGAACCCGATGGTCAGCAATGCCGCGATGACGTTCAGAGTTGCGACCATTCCGGCCCCCTTATGGTTCAGGCCGCGTAGGCGGCGTCAAAGAAATCACGTTCCAGTTCGACAGCGCGATGGAACAGTCGCGTGACCTCGGCCTGTTCGGCCGCATCCAGCGTCGGCCAGACGTTATCCAACTGACTGCGCAGATACTCCACGACGCTTTCGAACCCTTCGCCCGCATGTAGCGTGATCCATTCTGCAAACCAGAACGGCAAGCCGTTTTTGGGCGGGTTTTCTGGGCTGGCCCAGCTCAGATAAACCCATTCCGCCACGACGAGTACCGCCAGCATGTTCTGATAACGGCCAGAGGCTGCGGCTTCAGCCATCAGATCTTGAAACGCCCGCGTGGCAGGCGCGGGCTCGGTGCTGGGCTCAGTGCCCAAAGCGTCCATCGCGCGCAGGAAATAGGTGTTCTCGGGGCCTGTGATCACCGCCAGAAACTGCGCGGCCGGTACGCTGTCAGCAAGGGTCGGCGCATGCGCGATGGCGCTGGCCAAAAGACGCACGAAACCGTCGACGAACTGATAATCCTGTTGCAGATACCAGCGCATCTTGTTCTCGGGCAGGGTGCCGTCAGACAACTCGCGGGTGAAAGCATGGGTTGTGGCGGCCGTCCAGTCGTCGATTTTGCACTGACGCAGCACTTCGGTTGGGCGGGTTTGGTCCTGCATTCGGAAGCTCCAGTTTTGTTTCGATGCAGACAAAGCGCGTTTCAAAACAAAGTACAAGGTCAGCCAAGTGCGGACCAAAGACCCAGACCACCGACCAGAATGAGGCTCAGGGCCCAGATGAGCTCCAGGTTGAACCAACTGCGCGACAGGAATTGCAGACCAAGCCAACGATAGACCGCAAAGGCCAAAAACCCGCCACCCAGAACCATGGCGGCCGTATGCAGCGCGGCGACGCCCAGAACCAAAAGGGTGTTCGTGGTCATGATCTGAGAAATCGCTTGATGGCCCGCGTCCAGTTCATCCACGGCACACAGGCCCAGATAGATTGGAACCAGCATCAGGGCAGCCCCGTGGGCAAGCGCCACAAGAAAAGACCAAAGCGCGAGCCTGCTTGGCGGGATCCGCGAAAGAAAGCGGGGATGACGGCGGGTTATCGCGATGTACAGGCCCATGCCAATCACGACCAGAGCCGCGCCGATGCGGATTTCATTCTGATAATCGACCAGTACGGCCATCAGGGCAAAAGGAAGAAGTACGCCAAGCATGGCCACGAAATGCCCGCCAGCCAAAGCCGCGAGTGCACCCCAAAGCGCGGATTGGCGTTGTTCCATCAAAGCCGAAGACACCGCCAGCGGCCAGCCCATGCCGGGGTTCAGGCCGTGATAGGCTCCGCTCAGAACAACGGCCAGCCACAGGCCAGCCGTTGATGACATCAATAATTCCAACTCAGACCGACGGATAGCAGAAGCTGTCGGTTGAACAGTCTCCGCCCTCCAACCGTATCTGGTGGCTGCGATAGCCCTTGGGAAACTCTACCCAGAACTTCGGATCCAATGTCAGACCACCATTCTCGCCGACATCAGCCTTGACCATGGCCGCACCACCTTCCTCGGGGTAGAACTGATCGTCCCACGTGGAATAAAGCGAATTGGTCCAATAGACGCGTTTGCCGTCGCGGCTGATTTCGACCATCTGTGGACCATAGCCAAAGGTTTGACCATTTGGATGCTTTGTCTTTTTGACGATACCGCCGATCTCGACCTTGCCTGCCAGGGTTGGGTTCATCGGGTCGGATACATCGTATTGATGCATCTCGCCGGTTCCCCAGCACGCGACATAGAGGTATTTGTCGTCCAGGCTTAGGTCGATATCAGTGACCAGCGGCGGAACGGCAGAGAAGCCCTTCAGAAGGTCAGGAAGATCATCAGGATCAGCGGGTTGCGGATCGATTGTTATGGTCTTCTTGGCTTCGAACGTGCCGTCATCATTGCGCCACCAGGTGAAGATCGCCCCTTGCAGGTTGGTCGTATCGACGACAACGCCGCAGAACCCGTATTGTTTAACGGGATCATGCGCGGGGCGGATTTCCAGGGCCATCTGATGGTTTTCGCCCAGATCGATGGTTTGAATATTCGTCCGGTTCCGAAGGTTCCAGAAATGGATCCGGTGGCCGTACTTGTTGGACAACAGATCCTCGGCCACCAGCCCGTTTTCGAATTGCGGCGGCAGGCCCCATTCGGAACTGACCATGTAGTCACGCGGCAGATTCCACCAGAAATCATAATGCTTGTCCTGAACACCGCGCTCGATCTCATAGCGCCCGATGATATCGAAGGTCTCGCAATCCATGATGAATATGCCCGGAGGGCCATCTGTGCCGTCGGGGCCGCCGCCACCAAGGGTGCTGACATAGATGCCCTCGGGCCCGCAATGGATCGTGTGCGGACGGGAATACCCTGTCTTTGCAAAGACTTCTTCGGGTTCGATGATCTTGTGAATCTTGGCCTCAAGCGGGTTCTTCACGTCAATGACATAAATCCGGCTGGACCGGATGCCCGGGATGATCAGATAGCGCCGCTCCAGAAACGCATGACCGCTCAGCGGCGACAGGGAAGAAGAACAGGCGTTCCAGCCAAAATGGTGAAATTCGTCGCCCTTTTCGGGCATGATCACCTGATGCACGATCTTTCCGAAATCGTCCGAGCTTGGATCGACATTCACAACCGCCAGCCCGTCGGGTTGAGAAAAGTCAGGGCTGAGCATCAGCGTGAATGCAAGCGTCTCAGCGGGGCCCTCCATCGCAAGTTTCGCGGATGGATAAAAACTTGGGTCCGGTCTTTGGTTCATAACGTCCTCCCGTAAGTCATTGAACTTCAATTCATATTGAAAGTTCCGATCTTGGCGCCGGATGAAAATCTGCCCGCTTTTTTGCCCCTTGTTCTGATCTTGTTTCGAATGCGGCCCTCAGGTCGGTTTACGTTTGCTTTCGGCCACGTCATGGGCCAGCCGTCGTGTGTAATGTTCCAGATCAACAAGTGCGGAGTCTACGGTGTCCGCGTCTTTTGCCTCAAGCGCGTCCACTATTCTGCTGTGCAGTCCGATGATCTCTTCGCGGGATCGCGCCGTGAATGTGATCATGTTCATCAGCGGTTGCATCGCTTCCACGGCGCCCGCCAGCTGATAGGACAGGACCGGGTTGCCAGCCCCATCCACCAGCGCGCGATGGAAAGTCACGTCCGAGGCGCAAAATGCCTCGTCCGTCAGGCCCGGTTGGGACTGGCGGAATATTTCTGCCCGCATGGTCGCCAGGTGATCTGCCGTGCGCCGCTGCGCTGACAAAGGCGCACAGGCCCTTTCCAGGGCATATCGCGCCTCGCATGCGGTATCGAAGCTGACCGCATTCATCGACAGCAGCAATGTCGAAGTCGTGACTTGCTGAGAATAGGCATCCTCAAAGCTCAGGCGATTCACGAACGCCCCGCCGGAAGCGCCGCGTTGTGTGCGGATCAAGGATTGCGCGGCCAGCCGTTTCAATGCCTCACGCACGGTCGGGCGAGAGACCTGGAACTGATCCGACAGCTCGGCTTCGGACGGCAGGCGCGCGTCCACGATCAGTTCACCCGATACGATCGCATCCCGAATGGCCTGGGCGATCTGGGCAGACAGGTCTGCGGTTTTCCGGGGCGCGGTTTTCATCTTCAGACGACCTTGGGCAAATTTTTATTTGTCTGACATTTAAAAGTCTGACATTTGAAAAGCAAGGGAGTTGAGTCGGGAGGCCGAAGTGAGTCGTACGTGGCTGCGCAGCGGAATGTGGCTGGGCTTTTATGTTCTGATCTTGTGGGCGTGGTGGGTCATGTTCTCGATGAGCCGGGACATGGGCCTTGATCTGATCGGCCGTCCGGGGCCGATGGGGCAGGCGATGGCCGCGATGGATCCGCGCATGGACATGTACATGCCCATGGCCGAGTTCGGGCCGCTGTTTTCAATGTGGGCGATCATGATGGCGGCCATGATGCTGCCGACCCTGATCCCGACCCTGCGCAGTTACGATGACCTGATCCGCAGCGCAAATGGCAGCCGCGCCGGCTGGCTGGGGGTTCTGGCCGGGTATTCCATCGTCTGGGTCGGGTTTGCGGCCGTGATCGCAGGAATTCAGTTGTTTCTGCTGTTTGGCGGTGTTGTCGATATGCTGGGAATTGCCAAATCCGGATGGGTCGCGGGCGGCTTGATGATTGCCGTGGGCGCCTTTCAGTTTTCCCGCGCCAAAGAGGTGTGCCACGGTGTCTGCCATGCCCCGATGACCTATTTCCTGGGACATTGGAGAACCGGTTTTGCAGGTGGCGTGCGCATGGGCCTGGGTCTTGGCGCCTTTTGCGTCGGCTGTTGCTGGGGCTTTATGGCACTCGGCTTTGTAGGCGGTGTCATGAGCCTGTTGTGGATGGGGCTCGCGACCCTGTTCATGGTTTTGGAGAAACTTCCTCAGATCGGGCACGCCGTGACCCGTCCAATGGGGTTTGTGTTGATTGCGGGCGGTCTCGTCCTGCTCGTGTATCCAATTAGCTACGGAGGATAAGCCAATGGCTAAAAACAGAAAACCAGATGCCGATCGGCTGCCCGTCAGTCAGCGTATCGACAGCCGCATGCCCAATCCCAAGCGGCGAGAGATGAGTCCGACGGAATGGGCCATCAAGGGTGAACTGATCCTGAACTGTTCATGTGACGTGTTTTGCCCCTGCGTGGTGTCGCTGGGCGCACATCCCCCTACGGAAGGTCACTGCCATGCTTGGATGGGCATCATCGTTGATGAAGGCCACTATGAAGGCGAGGATCTGTCGGGTCTGAATGTCGGCTTGCTGGTCGATATTCCGGGCCGGATGGGGGAAGGCCAGTGGAAAGTCGCCGCTTATGTCGACGAGCGCGCAAGCGGTAAGGCTTACAACGGATTGTTGCAAATCTTCAGCGGTCAGGCGGGCGGCACGACGGGTCTGTTTACCATGCTGGTCAGCGAGATCATCGGTGCGGAACGAGCGCCGGTCCAGATCGAGCGCGACGGAAACAAACGTCGGATCGCGATTGGTCGCAAGATACAGGGAGAGATCGAGATGCTTGCGGGCAAGGACCCGGAGCATCCGGTGATGGTCTCAAATTCCAAATACTGGATGGGACCTGACATCATCGTGGCGCGTGGCACCAAATCGAAGGTGCGAGACTATGGCCGGGTCTGGGACTTTGGCGGCAAGTCCGCTGAAATCTGCCCGATCGACTGGCACGGGCCCAAATGATGATCACGGGCGGGTATGCGCAGGAAATGGCGCGTTACAATCGCTGGCAGAACAATCAGTTGGCAGAGTTTTTGCAATCTCTGACACCGAAGGAACTGACCCTTGGACGCGGAGCATTCTTTGGCTCGATTATGGGCACGGTGAACCATCTGCTGTGGGGTGACTGGATGTGGATGTCGCGTTTCGAAAAGCGCGACGGGCCAGATGGCAATATTCACAAGGCGGGCGGGGGTATCCATGAAAGCGTATACCTGTGCCCGGACCTGCAAAGCTGGTTGGCGTTACGCGAAAAGATCGATGCGCGTATCCTGAACTGGGCAGAAGGGCTGGGGGATGATCCGCTGACCGGCTCGTTCACGTGGTATTCCGCCACAAAAGAGGCTGATGTCACAATGCCTTACGCGCTGTGCGTGATCCATTTCTTCAATCATCAGACCCATCATAGGGGGCAAGTGCACAAAATGCTGACCGAGACGGGCTCGGAAGCGCCTGTCAGTGATATCGTCTTTATGCCGCAGGAGGTATGAATGCCGCAGATTTCCGCCTCACGCCGCTTGCGGCGCACTCCGTTCTCTGAAGGAGTCGAAGCTGCCGGGGTCAAGGGCTATACGGTCTACAACCGTATGTTGTTGCCGACGGTTTTTGAATGTGTTGAAGCCGATTACCGGCATCTTAAGACCCATGTGCAGGTCTGGGATGTGTCGTGCGAGCGGCAGGTTGAATTGCGTGGCCCTGATGCTGCGCGTCTGATGCAGATGCTGACCCCGCGCGATCTGCGCGGTATGCTGCCGGGGCAATGTTTCTATGTGCCGATCGTTGACGAAACCGGCGGCATGCTGAACGACCCGGTGGCGGTGAAGTTGTCCGAAGACCGATGGTGGATCTCGATTGCCGACAGTGATCTGTTGCTGTGGGTCAAGGGTATCGCCGTTGGGTACCGTCTGGATGTGCTGGTGGATGAACCGGACGTGTCGCCGCTTGCCGTTCAGGGCCCAAAGGCGGACGAGCTGATGGCGCGTGTCTTCGGGGACCGAGTGCGCGACATCCGTTTCTTTAAATTTGACATGTTCGAGTTCGAGGGGCGCGATCTGGCCGTCGCGCGATCCGGTTATTCGAAACAGGGTGGTTTCGAGATATACGTTGAAGGTGGCGATATCGGCATGCCTTTGTGGAACGCCCTGTTTGCCGCCGGCGAAGACCTGCACGTGCGCGCGGGCTGCCCGAACCTGATCGAACGCATTGAGGGCGGGCTGTTGTCCTATGGGAACGACATGACCGACGACAATACCCCGCATGAATGCGGTCTGGGAAAGTTCTGCAACACGCATACCGCGATTGGCTGTATCGGTCGGGATGCTCTGTTGCGTGTCGCCAAGGAAGGGCCGGTGCAGCAAATCCGGCCAATCGCCATAGCCGGTGAGCCTGTACCGGGCTGCGATCGTCCCTGGGACCTGTTTGCAAGCGGCAAGCGCGTGGGGCAGGTGACATCAGCGGCCTGGTCTCCGGATTTTGAAACCAATGTGGCGATCGGTATGGTGCGCCTGAGCCATTGGGATGCCGGGACGGAACTGGAAGTGGAAACACCGGCCGGGATGCGCCGCGCGACCGTGCAATCGCATTTCTGGATCTAGCAGAATCAAGGACGCTGCCGCGTCGACCTCGGGATATTTTGAACCAGCTGACGACATGGGCTGGTCGCTGAACACGAAAGGAATGACAGATGTTCAATGCACTTGTGATGGACAAGGATGAAGAGAGCGGACTTGCCACCGGCTCGATCAAACAATTGTCGGTGGATGATCTACCGCATGGTGATGTCACGGTTGCGGTCGAATATTCTACGGTGAACTACAAGGACGGCCTGTGCCTGTCTCCGAAAGGGGGCGGGCTGGTGCGGGCCTATCCGCATGTCCCCGGCATTGACTACGCCGGCACGGTCGAGGCCTCATCGGATGACCGCTACAAACCCGGAGACAAGGTTGTTCTGACCGGATGGCGCGTTGGTGAGGCACATTGGGGCGGCTATTCGCAAAAAGCCAACGCGCGGGCCGATTGGCTGGTACCGCTGCCCGATGGGCTGACAACGCGTCAGGCAATGGCAGTGGGCACTGCCGGGTTTACTGCGATGCTGGCGGTCATGGCGCTGGAGGATCATGGGCTGACCCCGGATCGTGGACCGGTATTGGTAACCGGGGCCGCGGGCGGCGTCGGGTCGGTGGCCACGGCCATTCTTGGCAATTTGGGCTATGAGGTCGCCGCGGTCACCGGACGGCCCGAAACCGGTGACTATCTGAAATCACTTGGAGCGACGACCATCGTGCCGCGCGACGACCTGAACGAGACCACAAAACGCCCTCTGGAAAGCGAAACATGGGCGGGCTGCGTTGACGCTGTGGGCGGCGCCATGCTGGCACGCGTTCTGGGCCAGATGAAATACGGATGCTCTGTTGCTGCGGTAGGTTTGGCAGGGGGGGCTGCTGTGCCTGCGACGGTGATTCCGTTCCTGCTGCGCGGCGTGAACCTTTTGGGCATCGACAGCGTGATGCAGCCCTATGACAACAGGGTGCGCGCATGGAAACGGATCGCCACGGATCTGCCGATGGACAAGCTTGAGGCGATGGTTCAACCGGCCGGTCTGTCCGATCTGCCGCAACTGGGCGCCGACATTCTGAAAGGTCAGGTCAAGGGCCGCGTCGTGGTGGATGTGAACGCCTGAGGCTGACCCATGAAAGCAACCTGGCCGAAGAAACTCGGCCAGGTTCCGGAAAACGATGTTTGTCCAAATTGGTCGCAACACCTCTGGCCATTGATACAATTCCCGATCATGATTGCTATACATCCCAATTGCGATGGCGTAAGACCCATCCAAAGAGTACCTGAAGACGGGGAGTGAGCAGAATGTCTGACGACTTCGAACTGGACACCAATGATCTGCAGCGCCGCATGGATGGCGCAATGGCCAATCTGAAAACCGAATTTGCATCATTGCGAACAGGGCGTGCTTCGGCCTCGATGCTGGAACCTGTCATGGTTGACGCTTACGGCTCGATGACACCGATCAACCAGGTGGGCACCGTGAACGTGCCCGAACCGCGTATGGTCACTGTTAACGTCTGGGACAAGTCACTGGTGGGTAAGGTGGAAAAGGCCATCCGCGAAAGCGGCCTTGGTATCAATCCGCAATTGAACGGAACCATCATAATGCTGCCGATTCCCGAGTTGAACGAAGAACGCCGCCGCGAGCTGAGCAAGGTCGCCGGTCAGTACGCGGAAAACGCGCGCATTGCGATCCGCAACGTGCGTCGCGATGGCATGGATCAGATCAAGAAGGCCAAGGCGGACGGCATGTCGGAAGATGACCAGAAGCTTTGGGAAAGCGAAGTTCAGGACATGACGGATGAGATGATCAAGGCCGTGGATGCTGCGCTTGAAACCAAGCAAGCCGAAATCATGCAGGTCTGAGCCGAACTGATGCCAAAAGACCCGCAAACCGAGCTGGAGTCCGGCCCGCGCCATGTGGCCATCATCATGGATGGCAATGGTCGTTGGGCGCAGGCACGCGGCCGTCCCCGGCTGTTCGGCCACCATGCCGGCGCGCGGCGCGTGCGCGAGGTTGTCGAGGCCTGCCCTGGTTTGGGGATCAAGTATCTGACGGTGTTCGCTTTTTCGACCGAAAACTGGAAGCGGACCCAGGTCGAGGTGGCCGGCCTGATGAACCTGTTTCGCCGCTACATCATCAAGGAAACCCGGACACTTGCGGATAATGGCATCCGCGTTCGGTTCATCGGAGATCGGGTCCGGCTGGATTCCAAGTTGATCGAGTTGATGGACTCGCTGGAAGAAGAAACCAAGAACAACGATCTGGTTCATTTGACCGTCGCGCTGAATTACGGTGGTCGCGACGAGGTCGCACGCGCCACCAAGCGTCTGGCACGGGATGTGGCTGAAGGGCGGCTGAAACCCGAAGAGGTGGATGAAGAAACTCTTCCTAAATATCTGGATACGCGTGTTCTTCCTGATCCCGACCTTGTTATCCGAACCAGCGGTGAAGCGCGGATTTCAAACTTTCTTCTTTGGCAATCGGCTTACTCGGAATATGAATTCATCGACACCCTCTGGCCGGACTTCACTGCTGCTGAACTGGCCCGTCTGTGCCAGAATTACGGCACCAGAGATCGGCGGTTCGGAGCGGTTCTGGCATGAGAGACGGCCGATGGTCTGACCTGACAACACGGGTTCTTTCTGCTGCTGTTCTTGTCGTGATCGGATCAATCGAAGTCTGGCTTGGCGGGTGGTGGTTCGAAACCTTCATCGCCGCAGCCTGTGGTCTGATGACGTGGGAATTGGTTCGAATGATCGACCCGCAAGCCCGCGGCGTGGCTGTTCAATTGGGGATTCTGACAAGCATCACCGTGGTTCTCAGCTATCATCTTCCGACGATTTACACTTTGCCGGTCGTGCTTGCGCCTGCGCTTGTGGGAATGGGGCAGATCAGTCGTTCGAAGGTTCTGTTCGGGATGTTCGTGGTCTGGATCGTCGGGGCCGGGCTGGGTTTCATTTCGATCCGCGAAAATTCCGGTTTTGGCTGGATGGTTTGGCTGATTGCTGTCGTGGTCGCCACTGACGTCGCGGGCTATTTCGTGGGCAAGGCGGTTGGTGGCCCGAAATTCTGGCCCAAGGTCAGCCCGAAGAAGACGTGGTCGGGAACCGCCGGAGGGTGGGCCGCCGCGGCATGTGTCGGCGCGGTTTTTGCAAGCCTGGCCGGCTTTGGATTCGCTTTTGTCGTTGTTTCCGTTTTGGCTTCAATGGCAAGCCAGGCCGGTGATATTGCTGAAAGTGCGGTCAAACGCAAGTTCGGTGTCAAAGACAGTTCGAACCTGATACCGGGCCATGGCGGCTTTCTGGATCGGTTTGATGGCATGATGGGGGCCGCGCTGTTCGTTTTGATCGCGGGGCTGATCTATTCGCCGGGTGAAATGTAATGCGAAAGGTATCTGTTTTTGGAGCCACCGGGTCGATCGGGCAGAATACGATTGATCTGATTTCGCGTGCACCGTCCGAGTATGACGTCGTGGCCTTGACCGGTGGCGCCAATATTCAAAGACTTGCGGATGACGCGCGTCGGCTCGGTGCCGATATTGCCGTCACCGCTCATGAAGACCGGCTTGATGACCTGCGTTCCGCTTTGGCCGGCAGTGGCGTCGAGGCGGCTGCAGGCCCGCGTGCCATCGTCGAGGCTGCGGCACGTCCGGCGGATTGGATCATGTCGGCCATTGTCGGCTCGGCCGGGTTGGCACCGGGCATCGAGGCGTTGAAACAGGGCACGACCCTCGCGCTGGCCAACAAAGAGACATTGGTCTGCGCAGGATCGTTGGTTCTGGAAACGGCCAAACGGCATGGTGCGCGATTGCTGCCGGTCGACAGCGAACATTCGGCGGTGTTTCAGGCTTTGGTCGGTGAAGACATCGAAACAGTCGAGCGTGTGATCATCACCGCCAGCGGCGGGGCATTCCGTGATTGGCCCCTGAGTGAACTGGTGAACGCGACTGTTGAACAGGCCTCAAGCCATCCGAATTGGGATATGGGGCAGCGTATCACCATCGACAGCGCATCCATGTTCAACAAAGCGTTGGAAGTAATTGAAACAAAAGAATATTTCGGTGTCAAACCGGATCAGATCGAAGTGCTGGTGCATCCGGAATCCATAGTACACGCCCTGGTCGGGTATCGTGATGGTGCGGTGATGGCCCATATGGGGGCACCCGATATGCGCCACGCCATCGGTTACGCGCTGCATTGGCCCGAAAGACGGGAATTGCCGATACAGCGCCTTGATTTGGCCAAGCTGGGGCAGTTGCGTTTCAACGCGCCGGATCTGGCACGTTATCCCGCATTGAAACTGGCCCGGGACGTGATGGCGCGTGGCGGCCTGGCGGGTGCTGTTTTCAACGCCGCGAAGGAACGTGCGCTGGATCATTTCATCGCACGCCGGACCGGATTTCTGGATATGGCTGATGCCGTCGCCGAGGTTCTCGACAGGTTCGACGCGTCAGACAGCCTTATTGATGCCCCGATGACCCTTGATAACGTACAGCAAACAGACCATCTGGCACGTCAGTGGGTCGATGACGCTGTGGTGGAACGAGCAGGATAGAATTTTGGACGTACTTTCCCTAATCCCGCAATTTGGCAATCTTCTCTGGACGATTGTCGCGTTTGTCATCGCATTGTCGGTCATCGTCGCAGTGCACGAATACGGCCACTACATTGTGGGGCGTTGGTCCGGTATCCATGCCGAAGTGTTCTCGATCGGGTTTGGCCCGGTTCTCTGGAGCCGTGTCGACAAACGGGGGACAAGATGGCAGATCGCGTTGCTGCCGTTTGGGGGGTACGTAAAATTCTTGGGCGATGCCAATGCAGCATCGGGCAAGGATGAAAAGGCGATGGAAGGCATAGCTACCCAAAGCCCGGAAGAGCTGCGCCGCACCATGCATGGTGCCCCTTTGTGGGCACGGGCCGCAACGGTCGCGGCCGGACCTGTCTTCAACTTCGTCATGTCCATTCTGGTGTTTGGCCTGATTTTCTGGTCACAGGGCGTATCGAAGGAGCCGCTGACGGTCGGAACGTTGCAACCCTTGCCAGGCTCTGTGCAGGAACTGAGAGAAGGTGATGTGATCACCGCAATCGCCGGCACCCCGACACCTGACTATGATGAAGAGGGCGCCTGGCAGGACTTTATCGAAGCGCTGCCTGTGGAACCGGTTCTGGACTACACGGTAATCCGGGACGGTGAGACGCTGGATGTACAAGCACCATGGATGTTTCCACCCCTGATCCGCCAAGTGGCCCCACGCAGCGCGGCGATGGATATTCAACTGAAACAAGGCGATGTCATCACGGCGGTGAACGGAGAGCTGATCTTTGCCTTCGAGCAGCTGAAGGATTTTGTCGAAGGGTCCGACGGCCGGGTTCTGCTGTTGGACGTCTGGCGGGATGGGTCCGAGCTGGAATTCGCATTGGCCCCCCGACGCACGGATGAACCTCAGCCGGATGGCGGTTTCGTCACCCATTGGCGGATTGGGATCATCGGGGGCATGATGCTGGAGCCAGCAACTGAACCGGCCGGTATTCTGGATTCACTGACCGGCGGTGTCAGACAGACGGGCCGCATTATCGAAGGGTCGCTGTCTGGTATGTGGCACATGGTGACGGGGGCAATCAGCACCTGTAACATCTCGGGGCCGATCGGGATTGCCGAAACCTCGGGGGCAATGGCCAGCCAGGGGGCGCAGAACTTCATTTTCTTCATCGCGGTTCTGTCGACGGCGGTCGGATTGCTGAACCTGTTTCCGATCCCGGCATTGGATGGCGGGCACCTTGTGTTCTACGCCTATGAAGCCATTGCAGGGAAACCACCCAGTGATGGGGCCTTGCGGGTGCTCATGGGTGTAGGGATCACCTTAATTCTCACCCTCATGCTGTTTTCAGTGAGCAACGATTTGTTCTGCTAATTGTGGCGCGTGGCGCAAGATTGGGCCGCAAAATTGCCTCATTCTGACGTTATGATTTTTGCGTCTGAGGGAAAAACCATGACCAAAACGCTGAAAAAATCGTATCAGAGCTTTAGCTTCCTGTTCGTGCTGAATTGGGATGTTCTGCTGAGCTTTGCAGTTACGGCGTTGGCTATGGCAGGTGCCGCCTATCTGGCGGCCATGTGATTCTTACTGAAATTAACGTCGTCAATTTGAATGGCAGTCTTCGCGGCTGCTTCTATTTCGCCTTTTGACAAGCTCATTCAATCCCGTTACTCAGCATTAAAGTCTTAAATTCTGGGTAGAGCATAAAATGACTGACAGGCGAGGGGCGGGCACATCCTGCGGGCAGCAAATGCCAACAAACAAGATTTTGTGGCAGGCGCTAGCGGTTCTTTTCCTTTTTGTTGCTGCAAGCTTAATGACTTTTCCGCATGCAGCACAGGCGCAAAACTATACGATCAATTCGTTTGATGTTGAGGGCAATCGCCGGATTGAAACCGGTACGATCATCGCCCGAACGGGAATCGAACCTGGCCAGACTGTAACTGCGGGCCAGCTCAATGATGCCTATCAGCGTTTGCTTGACAGTGGTGTATTTGAAACAGTCGAGCTGACGCCGCGGGGGTCTACGCTGGTCATCACGGTTCAGGAATATCCGACGATCAATCAGATCAGCATCGAGGGTAACGCCCGTGTCAAAGACGACGTGTTGCTGGACGTTATCGAATCTCAGCCGCGCCGCGTCTTTACCCCGCAGTTGGCCGAGTCTGACGCCGACATGATTGCTGAAGTGTATTCGGCCCAAGGTCGAGTTGCCGCGACCGTGATCCCTCGGATTATCCGCCGCAGCGACAACCGAGTTGATCTGGTTTTTGAAGTGGCAGAAGGCACGACCATTGAAGTGGAACGCGTCAGTTTTGTTGGCAACCGTGCCTTTTCGGACCGTCGTTTGCGCCGCGTTCTGGAAACCAAGCAGGCAACCTTCCTGCGGACGTTCTTCCGGAACGACACGTTCATCGGCGATCGTATCGAGTTCGACAAGCAAGTCATTCGGGATTTCTACCTTTCACGAGGCTATGTCGACTTCCGTGTGAACAGCGCCAACGTCGAGTTTACCCGTGAAAGGGATGCGTTTTTTCTGGTGATGAATGTAACCGAGGGCCAAAAATTCTCGTTCGGTAAAATCACGACCGTCAGCGAAATTCCGGGCGTCGATCCGGCACCTTATCAGGACGCGCTGAAGATCAAACCCGGCGTCACATATACGCCGACGCTTGTTGAAAACTCGATTACAAGACAAGAGCGACTGGGCCTGAAGCAAGGCGTGGATTTCCTTCGGGTGGAACCTCGTGTTACGCGCAATGACCGCGATCTGACTTTGGATGTCGAATTTGTTCTGACAAAAGGTCCTCGGATCTTTGTCGAGCGGATCGATATTGAAGGCAACACAACCACCCTGGACCGAGTGATCCGCCGGCAGTTTGACACTGTCGAAGGCGACCCGTTCAATCCACGCGAAATCCGTCAGGCTGCGGAGCGTATCAATGCCTTGGGCTTCTTTGCTGTCGCCGAAGTCGAACCGCGCGAGGGATCGTCGCCTAGCCAGGTCATTCTGGATGTAGACGTTGAAGAACAACCCACCGGCTCGCTGAGCCTTGGAGGCAGCTACTCGGTTACGGACGGCTTCGGGATTGCCGTTGCCCTGAACGAATCCAACTTCTTGGGTCGTGGCCAGAACCTTGGTGTCTCGATCTCGACCGCGCAGGACTCGGAACAATATACGCTGAGCTTTACTGAGCCTTACCTTCTGGGTCGCAAGCTGCGCTTTGACCTTGGTCTGGGGCTGTCGGCCACCAATTCCGGGTTTGCAAGTTACGACACAAGCAGTCTTTTCTTTGCGCCACAGCTAACCTATGCGATTGGTGAATTGTCGGCTCTGCGGCTCCGCTATGGCTGGGACCGCAGCGAGATGACGCAACAGGACAACGAAGTTAATGGCGCAGTGATTGCTTCTGAAATTGCGCAGGGCAAACGGACGTCCAGTTCTTTGGGCCTGTCCTACATTTATGACAGCCGTCTCGGCGGTTTGGACCCCAATACCGGCGTTCTGTTCGAGGTTGGCGTTGATGCCGCTGGACTTGGTGGGGACAACAAATACTTCAAGACCACGGCGCGTGGTATCGCGCAAACCCGGGTTTGGAACGAAGAGGTGGTGCTTCGGGCAACGATGGAGCTGGGCGCTCTGCACTGGCGCGGAAACGATTTCAGCCGTACTGTTGACCGCTTTGTGCTGGGCCCCAATACCTTCCGGGGTTTTGAACCTGCGGGTATCGGACCGCGTGACCTGTCCAACGGTCAGGATGATGCGATCGGCGGCAACTACTACTGGGTTGCCCGTTTCGAAACCGACTTCCCACTGGGTCTGCCCGAGGAGCTGGGTCTGCGTGGCGGCCTGTTCTATGATGTCGGCAACCTCTACAACATCGACAACGTCAATACGGCAGGTGCAACCATTGTCGGTGCAAACGGATCGATCCGGCACGTGATCGGTATTTCGGTGCTCTGGGAAACTCCGTTCGGGCCGTTGCAGTTCAACTTTTCGCAGCCTCTCAAGAAAGAATCTTTCGACAAGGAGCAGAACTTTGACTTTACGATCCAGGCCCGGTTCTGATCCGCGATGCTGAACAGATTGCTTGGCAGAACACGGGGCCCGCTTTGGGCCCTGTGTGCATTTATGGCGATGGTCCTGGCGTCTTTGGCAAATGCTCAGCAGCTTGGTGTGCCTCAAGCCAGTGTGGTCACCCTGTCCAGTGAAGAGCTGTTTGCCAAGTCCGCTTTCGGACAGCGCGTTTTGCGTGAAATTGAAAAGGAAAGCGCCTTACTGTCCGAAGAAAACCAACGGATTGTCGCGGAACTGAGCCGCGAAGAAAAGGAACTTACCGAGCAGCGCGCCACCATGTCGGCCGACGAGTTCCGCCCCTTGGCCGAGGCGTTTGATCTCAAGGTTCAGTCCCATCGCGAGGGGCAAAGGGCAAAGCTGGACGTACTGGCCCGTCGCAGCGAAGAAGCCCAGCAGACCTTTTCCGAGATTGTGCGCCCGGTGCTTGTCGATCTGTTGCGCGAAATTGGGGCCAGCGTGATGATCGAGCGATCTAATGTTGTCGTCAGCACATCTGACATCACCGAAGCCGCAATCATCCGAATAAACGCCGCGATTGGTGATGGAAGCGATTTGCAACAGGGTCAGGGCGAATAGGTTCGCTTGCCCT
Organism: Ruegeria sp. HKCCD7559; assembly: GCF_013110575.1. Classification (NCBI taxonomy): domain Bacteria; kingdom Pseudomonadati; phylum Pseudomonadota; class Alphaproteobacteria; order Rhodobacterales; family Roseobacteraceae; genus Ruegeria; species Ruegeria sp. HKCCD7559. The sequence goes on along the minus strand of NZ_WVQU01000001.1, from coordinate 1,100,118 downwards.
TGCAGTGCTGTATTGCTAACCACGCAAAAAAAGAAACATCCAAAACGGGATATCTGCATCATGAGCACAGAAACCAAAAGCGCAGACATTCAGCTGATCCAGAGGATCCTGCCGCACCGCTATCCGTTTTTGCTGGTCGATAAGGTGGTAGATATCTCGGGCTATCAGTCGGCGCGCGGAATCAAGAATGTCACCATGAACGAACCGCATTTTCAGGGGCATTTCCCCGGTACGCCAATCATGCCGGGTGTCACCATTGTCGAGGCAATGGCGCAGACCGCCGGTGTGATGCTGGGTGTGGGAATGGACGTCATCGACACCGAGCTGTTGATTTACTTCATGAGCATCGACAAGTGCAAATTCCGCCGCAAGGTGGTGCCCGGTGATGTGCTGGAAATGCATGTGGAAACAGTGCGTGGGAAAAAAGGCGGAAAGCTGTTCAAATTCAGCGGCCGTGCAACTGTCGAAGGCGAAGTTGCCGCCGAGGCGGAATTCTCGGCTTATGTCGACTGGGATATGGAAAAGACAACATGAACGGAGTCCATCCCAGCGCAATTATTGAAGACGGTGCGCAGATTGGACAGGATTGTATCATCGGTCCCTTCTGCCACGTGGGCCCACAGGTGAAACTGGGCGATCGGGTCGAGTTGAAATCGCATGTGGTCGTGACGGGCGACACCTCGATCGGCGACGATACCGTCGTGTTCAATTTCTCGGTGATTGGTGAAATCCCTCAGGACCTGAAATTCAGCGGCGAAAACACCCGGCTTGAGATTGGCAAACGCAACCGCATTCGCGAGCATGTGACAATCAATACCGGGACCGAAGGTGGCGGAGGGGTCACGCGGATCGGTGACGACTGCCTGTTGATGGCGGGTGTTCACGTGGCCCATGACGTTCAGATCGGCAACCGTGTGATCATGGTGAACCATGCCGGCGCGGCGGGGCATTGCATCGTCGAAGACGACGTGATCGTCGGTGGCATTTCAGGGCTGCATCAATGGGTGCGCGTTGGACGCGGGGCCATTATTGGCGCGCTGACCATGGTGCCGAAAGATGTTATTCCTTACGGCCTGGTACAGGCGTCGCGGGGTGAGCTGGATGGCCTGAACCTCGTCGGTCTCAAGCGCAAGGGTGTATCGCGTGAAGATATCTCGGCGCTGCGCGCGGCATTCAAGGAATTGTCCGACGGCGAAGGCACCTTTATGGATCGCGCCAGCCGGATCGGTGAAGGTAACGAAAGCGACTATGTGCAGCAGATCGTGGATTTCGTCACCGGCCACAGTGACCGATCCTTCCTGACCCCGAGGAAATAGGGTCATGCTTGCGTTGATTGCGGGAACCGGGACGCTGCCGACGGAAGTTGTTGCGCAGTTGCCAGAACGCCCTCTGATCTGCGCAATGGAGGGGTTTCTGCCTGACAGCCTGAGTGCAGATGTCGTGTTTCCTCTGGAACAGCTGGGCAGTTTCATCGCTGACCTGAAGGCGCGGGGCGTGACCGATATCTGTCTGGCCGGCGCTGTTCGACGCCCGCCAATCGACCCATCGCGCATCGACGCCGCGACGCTGCCATTGGTTCCGATCATCCAAAAGGCCATCCTGTCCGGGGATGACGGAGCTTTGCGCGCGGTGATCGGAATTCTTGAAGGGGCCGGCCTCACCCTCAGGGCCGCACATGAGATCGCGCCCGGTTTGTTGCCGCCTGTGGGATGTCTGACCGAGGCCCAGCCCTCGGACGCCGACATGGCCGACGCTGACCGCGCCGCCGGGATTCTTCGCGCAATGGGGGCGGCGGATACCGGGCAGGCTTGTGCCGTGTCCAAAGGGCAGGCGCTGGCCATCGAGGGGGTGTTCGGCACCGCGTGGATGCTGCAATCCCTGACCCAACGCCCCGACGCTGGCGGGGGCATTCTGTTCAAAGGTCCCAAACCCGATCAGGATCGGCGCGCCGATTTGCCCGCCATCGGGCCGGAAACTGTTACCGACACGGTTGCGGCAGGTTTGTCCGGGATCGTTTTGGAAAAAGGCGGTGTGCTCGTTCTGGAAAAAGAACGCGTCATCGCTGAATGCAACCGTCTGGGTCTGTTTCTCTATATCCGCGAGCGGGCAGTCTGATGCGTGTCTTTCTGGTCGCCGGTGAACCTTCGGGCGACCGGTTGGGCGGCGCGCTGATGGAGGGGTTGAAAACCCTGGTGCCCGAGATTGAATTCGACGGTGTGGGAGGCCAGCTGATGCAAGCGCAGGGCCTGCGCAGCCGGTTCCCGATGTCCGAGCTGTCTGTCATGGGGCTTGTCGAAGTGCTGCCGAAGTTTTTTCACCTGAAACGGCGGATATCCGAGACGGCACAGGCGGTGCTGGACACGAAACCGGATGTATTGATCACCATAGACAGCCCGGATTTCAGCTTGCGCGTCGCCAAAATCGTAAAAGCCAACAGCAAAATCCGAACCGTGCATTATGTTGCGCCCAGTGTCTGGGCTTGGCGCCCCGGGCGTGCAGACAAGATGGCAAAGGTCATCGACCATGTGCTGGCTCTTCTTCCTTTTGAACCTCCGTACATGGAGCGGGCAGGGATGGAATGCGACTTTGTCGGCCATCCTGTGGTTGGCGAACCGACTGCCACACCAGATGAGATCGCCGCCTTTCGCCACCGCTTTGATCTGGGTAATGCGCCGATCCTGCTGGCCTTGCCCGGGTCGCGGCGGGGTGAGATTGAACGTCTGGCAGAGTCTTTCGGCGGCGCGTTGGGGTTGTTTTTCGATGACCACCCGAATTACCGCGTGGTGATCCCGACCGTAGGTGCGACAACAGATCTGATAAATGAACTGGTACCAGAATGGCCTGGCGCGCCCGTGGTGCTGGATCCCCGCCAGGTGGGTGCGGAACAAGCCATGGCCGACAAACGAGCGGCCTTTGGCGCCGCAGATCTTGCCCTTGCTGCTTCGGGAACGGTTTCGCTGGAACTTGCAGCGCAGAATACGCCGATGGTCATTGCGTACAAGCTGAACTGGCTGACGCAGAAAATGGCGGAACGGATGGTCAAGCTGGACACCGTTACACTGGTCAATCTGGTTTCGGAAACACGCGCCGTGCCGGAATGCCTGCTGGATGATTGTCAGCCTCAGAAAATCGCCGAAGCCTTGCGAAAGGTCGCCGACGCACCCGATGCGCAACAGCATGCCATGAACCTGACCATGGACAGGTTGGGGCGTGGGGGCGAAGCACCCGGCTTGCGCGCAGCGCGGGCGGTTTTGAACAGAATGCAGCCACGCAATGCTTGATCACGCGCTGTTTGCAGTCTCTGCGGGGATCGCGATGATCTCTACCAATCTGGACAATCTGGCTGTCTTGTTGGGCTTGATCCTGGTGATGGAACAGCGCCGCGCGATCGTGGGTTTTGCCGTCGCTCAGACGATCGTACTTTCCCTGGCCATGACCGTGGCCGTGGGCCTGAACCAGAGTGGCCTTCCGTTTTGGATCGGCTATCTTGGCCTTGTCCCGCTGGTGTTTGGCTTGCGCGGAATCTGGCATCAGTTTCGCGAGGCGGACACCGAAGGTGCGGAGTCAAAAGGGGCGGTGACTTCGGTGGTGACGCTTTTCCTGAGCCTCTCGATAGACAGTTTTGCGGTAATGACCCCTCTGCTTGCGGACTCTGCGCCGTCCTATCGGGTTGTTGCGTTGATCGGTGCCGCCAGCGCGGCCGCCTTGCTGGTTGTTGTTGCGGCATGGGGGGCGCCCCACGCCAAAAGCCTTGGTCCGCGCGTTGCCCGGCTGGATCGGATTGCGCCCTATATCATGGTCTGCGTCGGGCTCTATATTCTCTTCAACTCTCCCACCGATATGGTGTGACCCGGCAAAGAGAGCGCGTTTTCTCGCATATGTGACCTGCAAAGGTCTGTTGCTGGGGCGCAGGTCCAAGGTATCGTGACCCAGAAAAGGAGTTTTCAACATGACCCGCATCCCCCCTTTGTCGGATCAGGAAATGACCGCCGACGCGCGCGCGTCCCACGCTGCATTGGGCGCCTATGGCCCGTTTGACAACTGGGCCCGCGTCGCAGCGTATTGCCCTCCGGTTCTGAACCATGTCACGGGAATGCTGACAACCCTGCGAGAGCAGGAGAACCTGCCGCGCCGTGCGTTGGAGCTGGCGATGGTGACGGTTTCAAAACTGAATGCCTGCGATTATTGCGTCTCGCATCACACACCGCTGCTGACCGTCGCGGGGCTGAGCCCCGAAGGGGCGGCGCGTCTGCCGGACGTCGAGGATCATCCGGAACTGGATGCCTGTGACAAGGCGGTCGTGCGCTATGCCGAAGCCGTGACGATCCGGTCGGGCCGTATGAAGGATGCCGAAGTGGCGGATCTGGGGGAATGGTTCACCGATGCTCAGATCGTCGAGCTGACCTGGCGCATCGCCTTGTGCGGTGCGTTCAATCGGTTCAACGATGCATTGCAGATTCAGATCGAACCCGAGGTCGAGCCGGTTTCAGCCTAATACCCACGCCAGATCCAGCCACCGCCGAACACGCGGCTGCCTTCGTTTGCGTAAAACACGCAGGCCTGCCCCGGCGAGATGCCTTCCTCGGGGGTCAGCAGTTCGACCTCGGCCGTAGTGTCCGACAGCGGCCGAATGATTGCCTCGCGCGGCGGGCGGGTCGAGCGGACTTTGACGGAAAGATGCCATTCATCGCGTGACGAGAAGGGGTCATCGCCCAGCCAATTGATCTCGCGCACCGGAACGACTCGCGTTGCCAGCATCTCTTTCGGGCCGACAACGACCTGCTTTTTGTCGACGTCCAGTTTGACGACATAAAGCGGCTCGCTGAGGCCGCCGATGCCAAGACCGCGACGTTGGCCGATCGTATAGTGAATCACACCGTTGTGTTGCGCCAGTACGCGGCCGTCGGCGTGAACGATCTCGCCGGGTTCCGCGGCTCCGGGGCGCAGTTTTTCGATGACGCTGGCATAATTGCCGTCGGGCACGAAGCAGATATCCTGGCTGTCGGGCTTGTCCGCCACCGACAGCCCATACTGCGCCGCCATCTCACGGGTTGCGTCTTTTGACGGCAGGTGGCCCAGCGGGAAGCGCAGAAAATTAAGTTGCTCTGGCGTGGTCGAGAACAGGAAATAGGACTGATCGCGATTGGCGTCTTCGGCGCTGTGCAGTTCCGGTCCGTTGGCGCCCATCTTGCGCTGAATGTAATGGCCGGTGGCCATGCAGTCTGCCTCGAGATCCTTGGCGGTTTCCAGAAGGTCCTTGAATTTCACCCGCTCGTTGCAGCGGATGCAGGGAACCGGCGTCGCGCCTGCCAGATAGCTGTCGGCAAACTCGTCGATCACGGCATCCTTGAAGATGTTCTCGTAATCCAGAACGTAATGCGGAAATCCCCGTTCTTCCGCCACGCGTCGCGCATCATGAATATCGATTCCAGCGCAACAGGCACCTTTCTTGGCCAATGCCGCGCCGTGGTCATATAGCTGCAAAGTCACGCCGACCACATCATAGCCCTGATCGGCCAGATAGGCCGCGACAACGGAACTGTCGACGCCCCCCGACATCGCCACAACGACCCGCGTTTCCGAGGGTGGTTTGGCAAAGCCAAGCGAGTTCAGCGGGGTCTCGGTGTCGAGGGCCATTGCAGATTCCAGTCCGGGTTAAGAAAGACCGGCAGAATATAGGAAAATTCTACACACTCTCAAGGGGCGGTTTCACGCGACTTTAAGTAGGCTGAGGGCAGCTTTGGTGCAGCAAGAAGGGTAAAGCGATGTATTTGCACAAAGTTGAAGGGCCAAGGTCTGTTGCTCTGCCGGATGGATCCATTTTGACGCATGCGGATTTGCCGCCCGCGAACACAAGGCGATGGGTGGCGTCACGCAAGATTCTTGTCGTGCGTGGCGTGCTTTACGGGTTGATCAGCCTGTCTGACGCAAAAAAGAAATACGGCCTGAGCGACGAAGAATTCAACGGTTGGGTTTCTTTGATCGCGGAACACGGCGTCGAGGCGTTGAAGGCGACGGCGTTAAAAAAGTATCGACAACCTAAAGGAGAGCGTGAATAAATGATTCAACGGTAACGTCAGATTAACCATTCTTGGTCAGGTTTAATTTTAATTGGAATTATTGGCCCGAATTGGAGCAGTGAAAAATGCGCATACTTCTTGTCGAGGATGATCCGACCACGTCCAAAAGCATCGAACTGATGCTGACGCATGCGAACCTGAACGTCTATGCGACGGATCTTGGCGAAGAAGGAATCGATCTGGCAAAACTCTATGATTACGACCTGATCTTGCTGGATTTGAACCTGCCGGACATGAACGGGCATGAGGTTCTGCGCCAGTTGCGGATCGCCAGGGTGGAAACACCGATTCTGATTTTGTCCGGTGCCGATGATACCGAAAGCAAGATCAAGGGATTCGGCTTTGGCGCCGATGATTATCTGACCAAGCCTTTCCATCGCGAAGAACTGGTGGCACGCATCCATGCCATCATCCGCCGTTCCAAAGGGCATTCGCAATCGATCATTCATACAGGGCGAATTGCGGTGAACCTTGATGCAAAAACCGTGGAAGTGGATGGCAAGACGGTTCATTTGACCGGCAAGGAATACCAGATGCTCGAGTTGCTCAGCCTGCGCAAGGGGACGACTCTGACCAAGGAAATGTTTCTGAACCACCTTTATGGCGGCATGGATGAACCTGAGCTGAAAATCATCGATGTGTTCATCTGCAAACTGCGCAAAAAGCTCAGCAATGCGACCGGTGGAGAGAACTATATCGAAACCGTCTGGGGCCGTGGCTATGTGCTGCGAGACCCGCAAAGCAACACGCTGGACGAAACACGGATGGCAGTCGGGCTTTGAATTGAACCACCCGTGCCGCCGGTGGTCCAGGGCGGCACTTTGCACTCACGGCTCAGCACGTCTGGACCTGGCCATGGCCTCGCCCTATCACTGAGGTCCAAGTACGCGTGACAGGGCGAGGCCATGAGCAACTTAATTTCCATATCCGAGCTGACGGAAGATGAGGCGCGTGCCGAGCTTGCACGTCTGGCCGAACTATTGTCGAAGGCAAACACGCTGTATCACACGGCTGATGCGCCTGACATGTCGGATGCCGACTATGACGCTCTCAAACGGCGCAATGCCGAGATAGAAGCGCGTTTCCCTCATCTCAAGCGTACCGACAGCCCGACGGATCAAGTGGGTGCAAAGCCTGCCGATGGTTTTTCGAAAGTCACGCACGCCGTGCGCATGATGTCGCTGGGCAACGCTTTCGATGATGACGACGTGGCCGATTTCGACAGGTCGATCCGGAAATACCTGGGCCTTGGGGCTGGTGAAAGTCTGGCCTACACCGCCGAACCCAAGATAGATGGCCTGTCGCTGTCATTGCGGTATGAAAACGGACAGCTTGTTCAGGCTGCCACGCGCGGAGATGGCGAAATCGGTGAAAACGTAACGGCCAATGCCCGCACGGTTTCCGATATCCCGCAGCACCTGAAAAACGCGCCAGAGGTTCTGGAAGTCAGGGGTGAGGTCTACATGTCTCACGCGGATTTCGAGGCGTTGAACGCGCGGCAGGCAGAGCGCGGCGGCAAACCCTTTGCCAATCCAAGAAACGCGGCGGCGGGGTCTTTGCGGCAACTGGATCCGGAAATCACGCGCTCGCGCCCGTTGCGTTTCTTTGCTTACGCCTGGGGAGAGGTTTCAGAGCCATTGTCCGACTCGCAGATAGGGGCGGTCGAGCGGTTGAAATCACTTGGATTTTCGACGAACCCCCTGACCCGCCTGTGCAAAACGACGCAAGAGATGCTGGAGCATTACCAGGATATCGAGGCGCAACGTTCCACCTTGGGCTATGACATCGACGGGGTTGTCTACAAGGTGAATGATCTATCGCTTCAGGCGCGTTTGGGGTTCCGCTCAACCACGCCGCGATGGGCGATCGCACACAAGTTCCCGGCCGAACTGGCCTGGACGAGGCTGGAGGCGATCGACATTCAGGTCGGTCGTACAGGCGCGCTTAGCCCGGTTGCACGGTTGCATCCGGTGACGGTGGGCGGTGTTGTTGTGTCCAACGCCACATTGCACAACGAAGACTATATCGCGGGACGCGATGCCAAGGGCGGCACGATCCGCGATGGCAAGGATATTCGTGTCGGTGACTGGGTTCAGGTATACCGCGCCGGGGATGTGATTCCGAAACTGTCAGATGTTGATCTGTCCAAGCGCCCGGCCGGTTCGCAGCCGTTTATCTTTCCGACGCGCTGTCCGGAATGTCAAAGCGAGGCGATCCGTGAAGAAGGTGATGCGGTCCGCCGCTGCACCGGTGGCTTGATTTGCCCCGCGCAGGCCGTTGAAAAACTGAAACATTTCGTCTCACGCAAGGCGTTTGACATAGAAGGCCTTGGTGCAAAACAGATCGAGATGTTCTATGATGATCCGATCCTTCCGATAAAGACTCCGGCGGATATCTTTACACTGGAGCAGCGTGACAGGACCAATCTGGCACGGCTGAAAAACCGGGATGGGTGGGGAGAAACCTCGGCCAGAAATCTGTTTGCCGCGATCGACGAAAAACGGACCATTCCGTTTGCGCGCCTGTTGTTCGCTTTGGGTATTCGACATGTCGGCGAGGTCGGAGCGCGCGATCTGGCGCTGTTTTACCGCGATTGGGAGACCATGACGCAAGCCCTGGACACTGCCCGCCCTGCGGCTTTGGCTCAGCGGCAAGCGGATGAGGCCGAGGATGCCGAACGGGCGGCCGCGCTGGCAGAAGGTCGTCGGGCACGTGTCAAGGAAGTGCGGGATGCGGCCATAACCGCGGCGCGTGTTCCGCCCGATGCCAATGCCGCCTGGGCTGAATTGATCGGAATAGACGGGATCGGCGCAACGCTGGGTCTGTCCCTGTCCGATGCGTTTTCGAACGTGGAAGAGAGGCGCGCGTTCGATACGTTGCGCAAGGAACTGACAATCGTCGCACCTGATGCGCCTGCCTCAGACAGCCCGGTGGCTGGCAAGACGGTTGTGTTCACCGGTACTCTGGAAAAGATGACTCGAGCCGAGGCAAAGGCACGGGCCGAGGCGTTGGGTGCCAAGGTTTCTGGTTCCGTCAGCAAGAAAACCGACATTCTGGTCGCCGGGCCCGGTGCGGGTTCGAAAGCCAGGAAAGCGGCAGAGCTGGGTATCGAAACTCTGGATGAGGATGGCTGGTTGCAGCTGATCGAAGGCGCATGAGCGGGAGGCCGGAACAGCTGTTCCCGCTGTTTGCGGGGCTTGAAACACTCGATGGCGTCGGCCCCAAGACCGCTCAGGTCCTGCAACAGGCCGGCGTTGAGAGCCCACGCGACGTTCTGTTCGGCCTGCCTTACGCGGTCGTCGACCGACGTCGACGTGAGACGATTCAGGGTGTCGATCTGCCTACGACGTTGACGGTCGAAGTAACGGTCGGCCCGCACAGGCCGCCTCGAAACAAGGGGGGCGCGTATCGGGTGCATGTCGAAGACAGCCAGGCCGATTTTCAGCTGGTTTTCTTTCACGCGCGCGGGGACTATCTGAAGAAAGTGCTGCCTCAGGGCGCGCGCCGCGTGATCTCGGGCAAGCTGGAGCTGTTCGATGGTATGGCTCAGATGGTGCATCCGGATCATATGTTGCCGGTCGAGCAAGCCAGTGAAATTCCGGAATTCGAACCGGTTTACCATCTGACACAGGGGCTGACTCAAAAGACGGCTTTCAAGGCTACCCGCAGCGCATTGGCGCGGGCGCCAGAGCTGGCGGAATGGATCGACCCGGCGCAGATGGCACAGCAAAACTGGCCGGATTGGATTTCGGCAATTCGTGCCGGCCACAATCCTCAGGGGGCTGATGATGTCTCACCATTTGCGCCCGCGCGTCAGCGTCTGGCCTATGACGAGCTGTTCGCGCATCAGATGACGCTTGCTCTGGCGCGTCAGCGAGAGCGGAAATCCCGTGGTGTCGTCAGCGTAGGGACAGGCGCGTTGCAATCCAGGGTGTTGGCCAGTCTTCCTTATCGTCCGACCAGCGCACAAAGCCGCGCAATCGAGGAAATCGCGGTCGATATGGCATCTGATTCCCGCATGAACCGATTGTTGCAGGGTGACGTGGGGGCCGGCAAGACATTGGTGGCCTTCATGGCCCTTCTGATTGCAGTCGAGGCCAAAGGGCAGGGCGTGATGATGGCCCCGACCGAGATACTCGCCCGCCAGCACCTGGAAGGGTTGCGCCCGTTGGCGGAAGAGGCCGGAGTGGTGCTGGAGCTGCTCACCGGGCGTGACAAGGGCGCAGAGCGGCGCGCCAAGCTTGAGGCTTTGAAAAATGGCAATATCCAAATTCTGGTCGGCACCCATGCCGTGTTTCAGAGTGATGTGGAATTCAAAGCGCTACGCTTGGCCATAGTTGATGAACAGCACCGGTTTGGCGTGCGCCAGAGGATGGAGTTGTCAGAAAAAGGGCAGGGCTCGGATGTATTGGTGATGACCGCCACCCCGATTCCACGCAGTCTGGCACTGGCGCAATATGGCGATATGGATGTGTCGGTGCTGGACGAAAAACCGCCGGGGCGCAAACCGATCAAGACAGCGATTGTCAGTACGCAGCGCATGGACGAGGTCGTGTCGCATCTGCGTCGGGCGATTGATGAGGGGCGGCAATGTTATTGGGTCTGCCCCTTGGTCGATGAATCAGAAGTTTCAGACCTGACGGCAGCTGAAGAACGGTTCAAACGCTTGTGTGCCATATTGGGCGAAGGTGTGGTCGGGCTGGTTCACGGGCAAATGCCGCCATCGGAAAAAGACGCGGCAATGTCCGCATTCCAGAACGGGGACACCAAGGTTCTTGTGGCCACGACCGTCATTGAAGTGGGGGTCAATGTGCCCAATGCCACGATCATGGTCATCGAACGGGCCGAAATCTTTGGTCTGGCCCAACTGCATCAATTGCGCGGCCGCGTGGGCCGGGGTGATGCGGAATCGACGTGTTTGCTTCTGTATCAGCCGCCGCTCAGCGAAGGGGGGCGCAAAAGGCTGGAGGTTCTGCGTGAAACCGAAGACGGGTTCCGTATCTCTGAAACCGATCTTGAGATGCGCGGTGCCGGGGATCTGATCGGAACTGCGCAGTCCGGTCTGCCAAAGTTCCGCATTGCGGACCTCGAGCGTCAGGCCGGATTGATGGCCGTGGCCCAATCCGATGCCCGGGCATTGCTGAATGCGGATCCCAAGCTGACCTCGGACCGGGGGCGCGCGGCGCGCGTACTTTTGTGGCTGATGAAGCAGGATCAGGCGATCCGTTTGATTTCAGTGGGTTAGGCAAAAAGTTCCAGAAAGTTCACAAATGTTCTCAAAAAGTTCTTTACCGACTCGGGTAAATATGAGAACAAAAGGTCAACAAAGGATTAAAGCTCTGACCGGAGGTGACCCTATGCTGACCCAGATCAAGACCGTATTCAGCCGCTCGCAATCGACGATCCTGCAGGATGCCGTGGGCGTGATGTCTCTGGTCGTGATCCTGATGGTCGCCTTGCACCTGCCGGTTGGCTTCTGAACCTTTCTGCCTGCGATCTCGTGCCGAAAGAACCGCGCTGTCATCCCCATTTCAGTCAAGGGTGACCTGCCTGTCCCAAACCCCTTGAGGGGCCTTGCCTCGGCCCCGTGCGGTAATCCGGACCCCACGCGAGACACGCAATGCCTGCCGCCGCCCTTTCGCCCGGAAGGTGCGGCGGTTTTTTTACAACTGGCCGGTTTTGAAAATCTCAAGCAATGCGGACAGAACCGAATTGACCGCGACCGAGGCCAGGATCATCCCCATGATACGGCTGATGATCGCTGCTCCTGAATGGCCAATCAGGCGGATGATCGGTTCGGCCAGAAGCATGAGAACAAAGGCGACTACCAAAACCGACAGCATGACCAATGCGGTAATCCCCTGATCGGCTGCACTGTATCTATGGTTGTCCGTCAGGATCACCACTGCAAGCATCGCGCCGGGCGAGGCCAGAGATGGAACAGCAAGAGGAAATATCGCGGGATTCTGCTTGTGATACTTATCTTCCTGATCCTCTTCGGCCTGACGCTGTTCTATGTCTTGTTTGCTTTCACCAAAGATCATAGTCAGAGCGAACAGAAACAGGATGATGCCGCCTGCGACCTGAAATGAATTCAGTCCTATATCCAGCGCCTCGATCAGCAATTGCCCAAACACGAGAAAGAACAAAAGGACACCGGCGCTTATCAATGACGCCAACAGCGCTGTTTTGCGACGGGCGGCGGCCTCTAGCCCCGCAGTGACGGCAATAAAAACGGGAATAGTTCCAATCGGGTCAATCACGACCCAAAGAGTGACAAAATGCTCGAGTAGATTTTCCAAAACCCATCCCTCCTTAAATTTAAGCGGAAGGTAAACGGGTTTACATCAAATAGCTATGATCAGGCGCAATCTGCCTGCTCGGCCTGCGCCATGGCTTCGACGGCGGCATCCAGCACCAGCAGGATTGAAGCGTGGCGGTTCTTGTAGTCCCGCGCCGGCATCAAGACCTCAAGACCGTCAAACGGCGCATCCGGGGCGGGGCCATCCTTTTTTAACATGGCCGCAAGCTGATCGCGCGCTGCTTCGACTTGCGCGCGCGTGGCACCAATGATCGCGTCGCCAACCACCGAAGCAGAGGCCTGTCCCAGCGCGCAGGCTTTGACGTCCTGCCCGAAGGCGCTGACACGTCCATCCTGAACCTTCAGATCAACCGTCACGGTAGAGCCGCAAAGAGGCGAGCGTTTCTTGACCGTTGCATCCGGGTTTTCCAGCCGATCCAGATGCGGGATGTCCGCCGCCAACGCCAGAATGCGTCCGGAATACAGCTTGATCAGGTCGTTCTCGCCGCTCATGGCTTTCCCTCGTCGTGTGTTCCTCATACATAGTGGCCAGCCCAACGGATGCAAAAGGTTTTTGTCATGTCTCACCCCGTCGCGTTTGATCCATCGACTCTGAAATATAACGAGGCGGGACTGATTCCGGCAATTGCGCAGGATGAGGTGTCGGGCGAAGTTCTGATGATGGCATGGATGAACGCTCAGGCCGTTGAAAAGACACTGGAAACGGGCAGGGTGACCTATTGGTCGCGCTCGCGTCAGTCTTTCTGGATCAAGGGTGAAACCTCGGGCCATGTGCAGGAACTGGTGGATTTCCGCATCGACTGTGACCGCGATTGCCTGTTGGTTCTGGTGCGTCAAACCGGTGCTGCCTGTCACACCAACCGCCGGACGTGCTTTTATACTGCGGTGCGGGACGGGGCCGAGACCGAACTGATGGCCCCGATGGCGTAACCGAGACAGATCAAAGCCCCACTATTTGCCGGATGTCTGCCGGGCTGGCACCATCGGCCCGGAATTTCGCGATGGCACGCGCATCGTCACGTTTCGCCAGTCGTTTGCCGGCATTGTCGCGGATCAGATCGTGGTGGTAATACGCAGGCGTCGGCAAATCCAACAGCACCTGAAGCAGCACATGGATGCGGGTGGCTTCGAACAGATCCTGACCTCGGACCACATGGGTGATCCCCTGGGCCGCGTCGTCAAGAACGACGGACAAATGGTAGGACGTGCCCATGTCGCGGCGAGCCAGAACGATATCGCCGACACTGGTTTCCATCTCATCCGGGGTAAAAGAAATTGTTCCTGTTTCGCCACCGGGGCCGGAGCCCAGTTCCAAGAATTGGAGTCTGGCCGGATCGTGGATTGTTTGACAGGCCTTGGCAATATCCAGTCGCAAAACTTTGTCCCTTGGGTGAGGGTTTTGACTTAAGTCTATGCCCTGGTTAATTTTTCGACACGTTCCGGGATAGATAATTCCGTCAGGACCAAGCAATGGCGCGCCTTCCTGGGGGGCGCTTGCGGCGGCGGAAATATCTTTGCGATTGCACAGGCAGGGATACAGAAGACCCTTCATCCACAACCGCTCCAACGCGCGATCATAGATACTCAGCCGATCTGATTGACGCAGCACCGGTTCCGGCCATGTCAGCCCCAACCAATTGAGGTCATCATAGATCTGATCCTCCCAATGCGGACGCGAGCGGGACCGATCGATATCTTCGATGCGAAGCAAGAACCGACCGTGTTCGGATCTGGCCATGTCGCTGGCGATCATCGCAGAATACGCGTGCCCAAGGTGAAGCGGGCCAGTCGGGGATGGCGCGAAACGCGTTACGAAAGTCACGCTTTTTCTAACACATACACGTCAGAGTTAAGGTTGATGCCGGGTAAGTGCGGCCCGTGTTCACGAAGTAGCAAACGTGCGGCACCCATGTCGACCCAATCCGTCAGTCGGCAGGTGAATTTGTGATCTTTCAGCGCATGGTCGTTCAGGGAAAACGCCAGCAACCCACCTTTGGGCAAGGCGTGCATCAACTGGTCGAATGTCTCGGGCGGGGCTGCGCCCTGACCGATGACACCGATGGCGGTGATCACCGAATACGCACCGCGCCTGAGCGGAGCCGGTTTGGTGATGTCAAACCCGGTCAGGGTTCTGTAAACACTCTTGGCCGCTGCCTCTTCCAGCATTTTGGGGGTGGGGTCGATACCATCGATGACCTCAAATCCCGCCGCCCGCAAGGCGAGACCGGAAAGCCCCGTTCCGCAGCCGAAGTCCAGAATCGGCGTTTGGGGGTGAGGGTGGAATTGCCACAAAGCCGCGGCCACCCGTCCCGGGGTTGCATATCCCTGTTCCGCGACCTCTTTTTCGTAGGTCGCCGCCCAGTTCTGATAATGCGTTTCAGTGTCTTCAGGCGTGTCGAGATTGTAGGTGTTGTCCAGGAACTTGTCGCTCATCCCGTCATGCTAGGCCGAGATCACGCCGCGCGTCCAGTCAGCATTGATCCAACCAGATTTGCCATTCAGCCTTGGCACGATCGGTATAGGCCTTGTACCGGTCCTTTCGGCCGCGCCGCCCGCCTTTCAGGCCGTCCACGGGGCGGAACAGGCCAAAGTTTACGTTCATCGGCTGAAACGTCTTGGCTTCGGCCCCGCCGGTAATGTGATGGATCAACGCACCCATTGCACTGTCTTTGGGCACTTCGGGCAAGTCACGCCCCTGTATTTCCGAGGCGGCCATGCGACCGGCAAGCAATCCCATTGCGGCACTTTCAACATAGCCTTCGACGCCCGTAATCTGCCCGGCAAAGCGGATGTTGGGCTTGGACTTCAAGCGCATCTGTGCATCGAGCAGGGTAGGAGAGTTGATGAATGTGTTGCGGTGGATGCCGCCCAGCCGGGCAAAGCTGGCGTTTTCCAGGCCGGGGATCATGCGGAACACGTCGGTCTGGGCGCCGTATTTCATCTTGGTCTGAAACCCCACGATGTTGAACAATGTGCCCAATGCGTTATCGCGCCGCAACTGAACCACGGCATGGGGTTTGACGTCAGGCGCATGGGGGTTTGTCAGCCCAACAGGCTTCATCGGACCATGGCGCAGTGTCTCACGCCCGCGTTCGGCCATGACTTCAATGGGAAGGCAGCCATCAAAATAGCCTGCGGTCTCACCTTCGTGAAACTCGGTTTTTTCCGCTGCCAAAAGGGCGTCGATGAAAGCCTCGTACTGATCACGGTCCATCGGGCAGTTCAGGTATGCCGTGCGTTCTTCCTCGGTTTCGCCTTTGTCATATCGGGATTGCATCCACGCTTTGCTCATGTCGATGCTGTCGGCATAGACAATGGGCGCGATTGCATCGAAGAAGGCCAGCG
The DNA here is from genome assembly GCF_013110575.1 of Ruegeria sp. HKCCD7559. Classification (NCBI taxonomy): domain Bacteria; kingdom Pseudomonadati; phylum Pseudomonadota; class Alphaproteobacteria; order Rhodobacterales; family Roseobacteraceae; genus Ruegeria; species Ruegeria sp. HKCCD7559. The sequence goes on along the minus strand of NZ_WVQU01000001.1, from coordinate 1,084,371 downwards.
CGTCCGATCCCGTTTCCGCCCGGATGGCTTCCCCCAATGCGGGTGAGGTCAACGGGCCGGTCGCAAATATCCAATGGCCGTCATCAGGCAGCGAGGTGACTTCCTGATCGGTGACGCTCACTCGTGGGTGGGCGCGGAGTTTTGCGGTGACCGTTTCGGCAAACGGGTCGCGATCCACGGCCAGCGCCCCCCCGGCAGGAAGCCTGTGTGCGTCGGCGGTTGTCATGATCAGCCCATTGGCTGCTCGCATTTCCCAGTGCAGCAGACCGACAGCATTCTGTTCATCATCATCCGATCGGAACGAGTTCGAACACACCATTTCCGCCAGGTTTCCTGTCTGATGTGCGAAGGTGCCAACGGTGGGACGCATTTCATGAATGATCACGTCAACGCCCATTTCAGCGGCTTGCCAGGCCGCTTCGGACCCGGCCATTCCACCGCCGACGATATGCAAAACTTGAGTCATGTGCAGCCACATAGGGCACCGCACACACAGGCGCAACTGCCGTATTGTATCTGACTGATTTGCTGGAGGGGTCTTGGGGTCGCCGTTGCGGGAATGTCAGCGCTGGTGAGAGAGACCAGCTGGAGGGACCTTCCGCCCACGGCGACCCAAAAGTGTCTTGAGGCCTTGGCCTCGACCCAGCTTTGCCACAGAGTTGCCCTTTTGAAAAGTGCAAAAATGAAGACAGTGGCAAAAAATGTTCAAAACAATTGCGTCATTGGGTCCAATTCGGGGGGCGCTTTTCAATAAAGGCGGAAATGCCTTCTTCTGTATCGCGGTACAACATATTCTGCGCCATTGCGTCTCCGGTATAGGCATAAGCCTGATCCAAAGGCATTTGCAGCTGTTGATAGAACGCTTCCTTGCCGATCTTCACGGCCATGCCAAGCTTGGATGCGACCAGTTCCGCAAGCCCGTTGGCTTCTTGTTCCAGCAGCGATTCAGGAACGACGCGATTTACCAGCCCCAATTCGGCGGCGCGCTCTGCTGAAATGAAATCGCCGGTGGTCAGCATTTCAAATGCCTGCTTTCTGGGGATGTTGCGGCTGAGAGCAACCATCGGCGTGGAACAGAACAGGCCGATATTGACCCCGTTGACGCCAAACCGCGTTCCTTTTGCGGCCACCGCCATATCGCAGGTTGCAACCAGTTGACATCCGGCGGCGGTCGCAATGCCATGGACTTGCGCGATAACGGGTTGCGGCAGGGACTGGATCGACATCATCATCTGGGCGCAACGGGAAAAGAGATCTTGAAAGTAGGCCTTGCCACCATCTTCGGATTGGCGTCCGGCCGTCATCTGCTTCAGGTCGTGCCCGGCGCAAAACGCCTTTCCTGCCCCCGACAGGACCACGGCCCGGATCGAGCTGTCGTCGCGCAGTGAATCAAGTTCGGCTTGCAGTGCAGCCAGCATCTCATCACTTAATGCGTTCAGCCGGTCCGGGGCGTTCAGTGTCAGCCGTGCCACCGCGCCCGTGTCGTAACGTTCCAGAATTGCCATCTTGCCCTCCATTCCCAAGTTGGGCCAACTCTAGGTCGGCAAGAGCAGGAGGGGAAGTATGGCTTTGGCAATGAACCGGGACGAACTGTCACAATACCTCAAACGGGTGTTCCCGCAGGTGCACAAGGATTTCGTCGTTGAAGATTTGACCGAAGATACGATCACCATGCGCCTAGTGGTTCAGGATCAACATCTGCGCCCCGGGGGCACGGTTTCCGGCCCGTCGATGTTCGGGCTTGCCGATGTCAGTGTCTATGCGATGGTTTTGGCACGGAAAGGGCGCCAGTCACTGGCTGTTACCACCAACAGTTCTTTTGATTTCCTGCGCAAGCCGGAAGGCGGCGCCGATATGATTGCGGCCTGTCGTTTGTTGAAGCTGGGAAAAACACTGGCCGTTGGGGATGTGCTTTTATACTCGGAAGGCAGTGATCTTCCGGTTGCACGGGCAACGATGACCTATTCCCTTCCACCAGCAGGGTCCGCTGCCGCGAATTTCGGATAAAAAAGGCCGGGGACAGGCCCCGGCCCAGGAAGAGGTCCCAATAATTGGGACTGGGGATCAGTCAGGGCTGCCAGAAAAAGCGCTTTGTTTCCCAGCCAGCCTGATGGCGAGTCAGCCCGACGTCCTGAAGCAGACGGTCATCCAGATAGCTCAGATTGACGCGACTGCGGCGACGGCGTTCCCATTGAGTGACCGCCGCCGCAAACCGCACGGCCAGAGCCGCGAGCAGAGGCAGCCGTGGGCTGTCGTTCAGCAGCAGAAGGGCGGGGGTGTGCATTGTGCGTGTCATCTCGGAATTCCTTTCAAATTGTATTGACACAAAACAGTGTTGCTTGGTACATAAATTTGATACATTCGAAATTGTGTCAAAGGCAAAGGAAGAATTGTAATGGATACAATTTGGCCGGACGCTCTGCCAAAATCCAAGGGTCCGAAATACACATTGGTTGCTGACGCAATAAGAAAAGCTATTGGTGACAGGAAATTAGATGTTGGCGCCAAGCTTCCGCCGGTTCGTGAGCTGGCGTATCGCCTGCAAATCACACCTGGTACAGTCGCACGTGCCTATACGATCCTGACCGACGAGGGCTTGCTCCACGCCGAGGTTGGGCGTGGTACATTTGTGGCCCCGCCGAAATCACCGATTCTGGATGATGTCTGGGCCAGGCAACTGCATCTGAGGGAAGACAAGTACAACGCCAATGTCAGCCTGTTCAGCCCGCGTTTGCCGGATGCGGGGCAGGTCGCGCTTATCCGGGAATGCCTGCAAAAAGTTTCGCAAGCTGATCCCGGCCTGTTTCTGAATTACCCCACGCGGGACGCGTATATACCCATGAGGCAATCGGTCGTGGATTGGCTGTCGGATTTGCCGCTGGGCCCGCTGACCCATGACGACATAGTCTTGACCCATGGCGGGCAGAACGGATTGTGTCTGGTGTTCCAGACCATCCTGCGCGGACCCAAACCAATCGTGTTGGTTGAAGACCTCTCTTACGCCGGGTTTCGTCGGGCCGGAGAGTTGATGCGCGCCGAAGTCATTGGCGTCAAGATGGACAAATGGGGCATCGATCCGGTGTCGATGGAGCATGTATTGCGGCAAACCAATGCTCAGGCCGTTTGCGTCTCGCCAGAAGTTCAGAACCCCACCGGCATCCACACGCCGCTGGAACGCAGGAAAGAGATCGTGGACGTCGCCCGGCGCTTCGACCTTCAGATCGTGGAAGACGATTGCTATCGCATGGGAGAGGCGCGTGAACCCAGTTACCGCGCGCTTGCCCCCGAGCGGGGCTGGCACGTGTCGTCCATTTCAAAGATACTCACACCCGCTTTGCGCGTTGGCTTTGCCATTGCCCCAAAGGATCGCAGCGTCGATCTGCGCCGATCCGCCGAATATGGGTATTTTGGCCTGGCTCAACCCTTGGCCGAACTGACCCGGCTGCTGCTGTCGGATCCGCGTACCCGCCAAATTGCACAGGATGTGCGCAAACGGATGGGCGATTATGTTCGGATCACCGTCAACGCGCTGGGTGGGTTCGATCTGAACTGGGCACCGGATGTGCCTTTTGTCTGGCTGAACCTGCCATCGGGGTGGCGGTCTGCCGCGTTCAGCCGCGCGGCAGAGCGGGAAGGCATTCAGCTCAGATCAGCGGATGAGTTTGCCCTGCGCGACGGGCGCGCTCCAAACGCAGTGCGCATCGCAATGAATGGTCACGTTTCGTTGGAACGGTTCGAGGACGCAATGCTGAGGTTGCGCGCTTTGCTGGACAATCCGCCTGAACAGATCAGCGTCTAGCATTCAACTCAGCGGCGGCGGGTCGCCAAAGAATCCGGCCAGATGGGCAATTTTTCCGTCCTCGTCCAATCGAATGAAATCATGCCCGGCCACCATGATTGCGCCGTTCGGGGCCACCATATGCCAAGTGAAGTGGACGACATCATGGTGCGACACAGGGCTGCTGGTGATTTCGACACGCCCATTCGAATTCAAAAGGACTTCGCCGATATGTGTACTCAACTGCTCACGGCCTGAAACATCGGCTGTCGGATCCACGTACCGACCGTTTTCCGCAAAGCACTGGTTCAGAAGCGCAAGCCGTTTTTCGGCGGACTTTTCCTGCCAGACCGCGCCATAGTTTTCAATCGTGCGCATCAAATCCTGCATTCGACCCTCCGTGGTTGGGCATGATCAATTCCAACCGAGTGTATCAGAGTGTCGAAATTGGGGCGATCTCGGTGCTGAAAGCGTGGGGTAAAATAATACCTATTTAACAAGCCATTGTTTTAAAACGTTTTAAATGGCGTTTGGTCGCTTGACGTGGCGGTCATGGGTGTCTAGATACGCATCCATCGAATTCGGGCCGCCTCGCTTGGGGCGGTCTTTCACATCAAACAGGACTATCCTGCCATGAAAACCTTTTCTGCAACACCTGCAGACATCGACAAGAAATGGATCCTGATCGACGCCGAGGGCGTTGTTCTGGGCCGTCTTGCGTCGATCGTCGCCATGCGTCTGCGTGGCAAGCACAAAGCGTCGTTCACCCCGAACATGGACATGGGCGACAACGTCATCGTGATCAACGCTGACAAGATCCAGATGACCGGCAAGAAGCGCGAAGAAAACTTCTACTGGCACACTGGCCACCCGGGCGGCATCAAGTCGCGCACCAAACAGCAGATCCTTGAGGGCGCACACCCCGAGCGCGTCGTGACCCAGGCGGTCAAGCGCATGCTGCCGGGCAACCGCCTGTCGCGCAAGCAGATGACCAACCTGCGCGTTTATGCCGGTGCCGAGCATCCCCACGAGGCGCAAGCGCCCGAAGTTCTGGACGTCAAGTCCATGAACAAGAAAAACACCCGGAGCTAATGACCGATGGCTGATCAGATCAATACTCTCGAAGAGCTGAGCGCCGTCGCAGGCGTTGAAACCGTGGCCGAAGAAGTCATCGTGCGTGAACCCGTACGTGACGAGCTGGGCCGTTCGTACGCCACCGGCAAGCGTAAAGACGCTGTTGCCCGCGTTTGGATCAAGCCGGGTTCCGGCAAGGTCACCGTGAACGGCAAAGACCAAGACGTCTATTTTGCACGCCCCGTTCTGCAACTGATCCTGCGCCAGCCGTTTCAGGTTGCTGGTGTCGAAGGCGAGTTCGACGTTGTCGCCACTGTCAAAGGTGGTGGCCTGACCGGTCAGGCCGGTGCGGTCAAGCATGGCATCTCGAAAGCGCTGCAACTGTACGATCCCAACCTGCGCGGCGCTCTGAAAGCTGCTGGCTTCCTGACCCGCGACAGCCGCGTTGTGGAACGTAAGAAATTCGGTAAGCGCAAAGCCCGCCGTTCGTTCCAGTTCTCCAAGCGTTAATTCGCCGGGAAAACCCAACAAAGAAAGGGCTCGCAATTGCGAGCCCTTTTGCATTGTGTTGCGGGAAATTTTATTCTTCGTAGACGAGCTTCCACGCACCGTTTTCAACGACATTGACGAACACGGTATCCGCGCCCTGATGGTCGTCAGGACCATAGGTGATGTGATTGCCGACCAGATCGTCCTGATAGTCCAGTGACTCCATCGCTTCGATAAAGCTGTCATGGGTCAGGTCAGGGCCCGCGGCTTCAAGCGCTTTGACCATCATTTCGGCAGCGGAATAGCCCAACATGGCAAATCCAACCGGATCTTCGCCGGTCGCGGCCTTGTATTCTTCGATAAATGCAGCCGGGGCAGGTTGATCCGCACGCGCCCAAAGATCCTGCCACGAGGCTGCTGCATAGAACCCGTCAGTCACTCCACCGGGAACCTGTGCCACGACTGTCAGGAAACTGGCCGAAGTCCCAAGGAACTTCATGTCCGTCAGGCCCATCTTCTTGGCCGTGCCTACTACGGTGATCGCCTGACGCACCCCAAGCGCCATGGTGACGATATCGCAGCCTTCTTCCTTGAGCTTGCTGAGCGACCCGACAAAATCCGTCTCATCCGGTTTGTGGGTTGTTTCAGATCCAAAAGCGATCCCGGCTTCTTCGGCACCGGCCTTGCTGCCTTCAAGAATTTCCTCGCCAAAATCTGTTGGCAGATACATGGTGCAGACCGTCTTTGATCCAAATTCTCCGGCCAGGTATTTCACACCGACACGCGCCTGATCATAGTAGGTCGAGAAAGACGTGAACTTGTTTCGCATCGGCTCTTGCAACATCTGACGCGCAGCGGTCAGAGGTGCCACGTTGGGAATTCCCTTGGGATCCAACAGCTTGAACCCAGCCATGTTCATCGGCGTGCCAAGCGATTGCAGCATGGCGAACACCTTGTCGCGGTTCAGCAGTTTGTTGTAGCCCTGCATCGCACGCGGCATCTGGTATCCGTTGTCCTCGACCACATAGCGGATTTTGCGCCCGTGTATGCCACCGGCTTCGTTCACCCGGTCGAATACCACGTTGGCACCTTTGGTCGCCGGGACACCCACCGCGGCGAAGATGCCGCTCAGGTCGTTGACGGACCCGATGACAATCTCATCATCCGTCACGCCCTGCGTCTGAGCCCAACCGATGCTTGCCGAGGCGGTCAACGCTGTGGCGGCGGCCAGCCATTTGAATGACTTCTTCATCTTTCTCCTCCCGAAAACTCTTTGGCTAAGTGTACATGTCTTCAATCAGATGTCCGTGTTTCTTTTCGACCAGGCCGCGTTTCAGCTTCATCGTAGCGGTAAGCTCGTCATCCTCGGCGGTCAGCAGAACGTCGATCAGGCGAAAATCCTTGATCTGCTCGACCCGTGCGAATTCCTTGTTCACTGCGGCCACTTCGGCGCCGATCAACTCCTTGACTTCGGCCGCGGCGCAAAGCGAGGTAAAGTTCGAAAAAGGGATTTTCTGGTCCTGCGCATATTTCTCGACATTTTCCTGATCGATCATGATCAGCGCCGTGAGGTATTTGCGCCGGTCGCCGATGATCACCGCGTCCGAGATGTAATGGCTGAACTTCAGCCGGCTTTCGATTTCGGCCGGGGTGATGTTCTTGCCACCGGCGGTGATGATGATGTCTTTCAACCTGCCGGTGATGGTAACGTACCCGTCCTTGTCGATACGCCCCATATCGCCGGTGCGCAGCCAGCCGTCGGCGGTAAAGCTTTCCGCTGTCTTTGCGTTGTTGCGCCAATAGCCCTGAAAGATGTTCATGCCTTTGAGTTGAATTTCACCTTCGTCCGAGATGCGGATATCGCACCCCGGGACGACCTTGCCGATGGTTCCGATCTTGTTGCTTTCCACGGTGTTGAGTGTTGCAAGGCCGGACGTTTCGGTCATGCCGAAGCCCTCGACGATCGGCACGCCGATGGCCCAGTACCATTTCAACAAATCCGCCGAGATAGGCGCAGCACCCGTGCCACCCCGGCGCAGTTTGTCCAAACCGAGCATCCGGCGCAGATTTTTCAGAACCAACTGATCCCAAAACCAGAACCGGGCCGCGATGGCGGCGGGAACGGGTTTTCCCGAACTCACATAATCGGCCCGCCGTGCGCCGGCCTTCAGGGCAAGACCGTATGCCATTCGACCCAACGGCGTTGCATCCTGCGCCAGGATTTGCACATGCGCATAGATCTTTTCCCAGACTCTCGGCACCGCCGTGAAGGTCGAAGGCGAGACCTCTTGCAGATTTGCAAAGACCGTCTCGGGGCTTTCCGCGAAATTCACCGTGCAGCGGGCGGCCAGCGGGAAATAGACAGATACGTCGCGTTCCAGGATATGGCAGAGGGGCAGGAAACACAGTTGTTCGTCACTGGCCTGCATCGGCAATGACCAGGCACCGGCCTCAATGCCGGCCAGGATGTTTTCATGGCTCAACATCGCACCCTTGGGCTGGCCCGTGGTGCCGGATGTGTAAACCAGCAATGCTGTGTCCTGAGGTTTGGCCAATGCGATTTCGGCTTCGAACCGTCCCGGATCTTCCTGTTCGGCCTGCTGGCCCAAAGCGTAAAGATCGTCGATCATCATGCAGCGCGGATGGGTCAGGTCGTGCAAGCCTTCGTCTTCCAGAATGATCACCTTGATCAGATCCGGAACTTGATTTTCGACTTCCAGAAATTTGTCCAGATGCTCTTCGTCCTCGACGATGAGGAACTTGCTGCCACTGTCGTTGACCAGATATTGCAGTTGATTGGCCGAATCCGTGGTGTAGACGCCAGAAGAAATGCCCCCGACGCACTGAATGCCCATATCGAACCACATCCATTCCTTGCGGTCCTCGGACAGGATCGAAACAACGTCACCGCGTTCCAGGCCCAGCTTGCGCAGGGCAAGCCCGATCCACTTGGCGCGCTGCCAGTAGTCGGCCCAGGAATATGACTTCCAGATGCCCAAATCCTTTTCGCGATGGGCTGTACGATCCCCCAGTTCCGCGCAACGGTGTTGAAACAGCATGCTGATGGTGGTGCACCCATCCACGCGCAACGGGCGTTGTCCGGGGGTTGCATTCAGTTCAACGCCGTTGATCTTGACCTGCGAGGCGAGGGGCGTGGCATCCATCTTGCTTACCTCCACGTCTTCTTGCGTTTCCAACGGCGGCTTTCGCGTGCGCCTTCTTCCTGCACGCCAAGATAGAAGTTCTGGATGTCTTCGGATTTCAGCAACGTATCCGCAGCACCGTCCATGACGATGCGGCCTACCTCCATCACGTATCCATGATGCGCCAGCCGCAACGCCGCATTGGCGTTCTGTTCGACCAGAAGCATCGTCATATGCTGTTCTTCGTTCAGACGTTTCAGAATGGCGAATATTTCCTGCACCAAAAGCGGTGACAGACCCAGTGACGGCTCATCCAGCAGCATGATGCGGGGACGGGCCATCAGCCCCCGTCCGATTGCCAGCATCTGTTGCTGCCCGCCCGAAAGGGTACCGGCCTCTTGCGTGCGACGATCTTTGAGAACGGGAAAGTAACTGAAAACAAGCTCGCGATCCTGGTCGATCTGCACTTTGTCCGTTCGGGTATACGCGCCGAGGCTCAGGTTTTCATCGACGGTGAGCAGAGGAAACACCTCGCGCCCTTCGGGTACATGCACGATCCCGCGCTGGACGACGGTATGCGGCTCGGCCCCCTGAATGTCGTCTCCATCAAAGGTGACCGTGCCTTTTTCCGGGTCCATCACCCCCGAGACGGTTTTCATCAACGTCGTCTTGCCGGCACCGTTTGCGCCAAGGATCGAAACAATCGTACCTTCGTGAACGTCCAGCGAAACACCGCGAATGGCCATGATCGGGCCATAAAAGCTTTCGACATTTCGGATTTTCAGGATTGGCGCGCTCATGAAGCCTTCCCAAGATAGGCTTCGATCACTGCCGGGTGCGATTGAACTTCGGCCGGGGTCCCAAGCGCCAGTTTTGCGCCGTCTGCCATGGCCAGAACCCGGTCTGACACGCCCGAGACCAGGCCCATGTCATGTTCTACCATCAAAACGGTGATGCCCATCTGCCGTCGGATATCATCGATCCACCAACGCATGTCCGTTGTTTCTTCCACGGACAACCCCGAGGCCGGCTCATCCAGCAGCAAGAGTTTTGGGTCAGTTGCCAAAGCCCGTGCAACTTCGACCACTTTGCGCACGCCGTAGGGCAGCCCCGATATCATCTTGTCGCGATAGGCTTGCAGGTCGAGAAAGTCGATGATCCGTTCCACTTTCTCGCGGTTTTCCAGTTCCTGTCGCTTTGCCGACGGGGCGAAAACAACCTCGGAAATCAGGTTTGTCCTGCGGTGGCGGTGGCGTCCGACCAGCAGGTTTTGCAGGACGGTTGCGTGTTCGAACAACTCGATGTTCTGAAATGTCCGCGCCACGCCATAGGCGGCGACACCGGACGGTTTGACCCGAAGCAGATCATGACCGTCATACCGGATCGCCCCGTCAATAGGATCGTAGAACCGGGAAATCAGGTTGAAAACAGTGGACTTGCCCGCACCGTTTGGGCCGACGATGGCAAAGACTTCACCCTCCCGAACGTCGAATGACAGGTTATCCACCGCCGTCAGGCCGCCGAACTTGAGGGTGACATTTTCGAACTCCAGCAAGCTCATCTCAGACGCTCCGTCTTGAGATAGGATTTCTGCCGTTTGAACATGTCTTTTCGATAGAAGGGGAACAGCTCGAACCAGGTGCGGATTTTCAGCCAGCGGCCATAGATGCCCATGGGTTCGAACAGGATGAAAGCGATCAGGATCATGCCGAAGATGCCGAACTCCAACCCCGGAATGGCGACTGTATTGCCGCCGAACAGGGCGCCGGCATATTCTTTTGAGATCGACAGAAACTGCGGCAGGAACCCGATCACGATCGCGCCCAGAAACGCGCCGTGGATCGACCCCAGCCCGCCGATGACGATCATCATAAGCAGTTGGATCGAGATCAGAACACTGAAGGTTTCGTTGTTAAACGCTCCGGCGAACAATCCCATCAGCGCCCCGGCCCAGCCCGTCACCGCGCAGGACAACGCGAAAGAGATCATCTTTGTCCGCGCGATGTCGATGCCCATCGCCTGGGCCGAAACCTCAGAGTCGCGCACCGCGATGAAGCTGCGCCCCAAAGGCGCGCGCAGCAGGTTGATATATCCCAGTGTGACCAGAACGGCGACGGTCAGGACCAGCCAGAAAAACTGATCGGGCGTTCCCCAGCGGTCTACCAGATGGCCGAAGATTTCGACCCCGCCGACGTACTTGCCCGCAACACCGCCGGTGATGGGTTCGGACAGAACGATGATGTCGTCCATCAGGATAGAAAGCGCCATGGTGAAGATGGCCAGATAGATGCCATGCAGGCGCAGGGCAGGGATCGCGACCGTCACGCCCGCTATCCCGGTCAGAATGCCCGCCAGCGGGAAAGCAACCAGAAAGGGCACCCCGGCTTCTATCAGGGCGACGTTGGCATAGCAGCCAAAGGCCAGAAAGGCCGCGTGGCCCAGACTGACTTGCCCTGTATGTCCGGTCAGGATCATCAGGCCCAACCCGGCAATGGCCCAGATCAGGACGTTGGTCAGTTCACCCAGATAGAACTCGTCCAGCCACCAGGGGGCTGCGGCAACAACCGTCAGAAGGATCAGATACAGGACAAGCTGATAGCGGTCTTTCCACGGGCGGATATCCTGCATGTAGTTGGTTTTGAAGACGATCCGCATGGCTCAGACCTTTTTGACCCGAACCTGACTGAACAACCCGTTGGGGCGAAAGATCAGCACGGCCAGCAGCAGGGCGTATGGCGCGATCTGGCTGTAACCCGCCGCTATATAGCGGCTGGCGAAGGGCTCGATCACCCCGACGACAAGACCACCGGCCAGCGCCCCGGGCAGGCTTCCGAACCCGCCGATGACGGCGGCGGCAAATGCCTTGATTCCCAGCAATCCCGTTGTCGGATCCACGGCGCCCTTGGCGGCGAACAGAATTCCTGCAATCCCCGCAACGATCCCGGCCAGCGCCCAGATGAACCCCTGAACCCGCTTGACAGGCACGCCCATGTAATACGCCGCCAGCTGGTTTTGCGACGCCCCCTGCATCGCCAGCCCGAGTTTGGAACGGTTGAAAAAGACGTAAAGGCCCCATGTCAGCAGGATGGTGACGACGATCACGGCGACATCCTCCAGCCCCAGTACAAGGCCGCCAAAGCGCAGCTCTTTCCCCGCAAGCGGGTTTTGCAGCGTTTGCGGTTCGTGCCCCCAGATCAATCCGGCCACGAAACGGATCACAAAGCCCAGGGCGATGGTCAGGATAACGACGGCGGTCTGACTTTCGCCAAACAGGCGACGGATGATCAGGCGATCCAGAAGATATCCCAATGCCCCCATGATCCCCAGTGAGATCGGCAGGGCCAGCCAGAACGGCAGGCCCATATATTCGGTGTTGGTCAGGCCGATGGTGACAAAGGCCCCCAGCATCATGAAATCGCCCTGTGCGAAGTTCACCGCTTCGGTCGCCTTGTAGATCAGAACAAAGCCAAGCGCGATCAGGCCATAGACACACCCGTTTGCCAGTCCGCTGATCAGCAGCTGCGCGTTATCCAAACTGTCCTCCCTCGACCGGTTTGCCGGTGTCGCGTTCCGCCCGCGCGCATCCTCCGGTGACGCGGGTTTGTTCTACTATGGCGTTATTATCACCTTGCCGTCACTCTTTTTCAGCGCATCAGCCAGGTTTGGCACAAGATTTCTGAGTGTAAGGTGTTCAGAAACATCCGTTTTCCAGCGCCCGTCGGCAAACCGGGCCTGAACTTCGGCCACAACTCGCATCTGATCGGCGGGCGGGGTCGACATCATCCAGCTTGTCAGCCAGAACCCTTCGATCCGCTTTCCCATGAAAATCAACTGCCCTGTCTGAGTCAGTGTCGGCGCCTCGGTAGAAAGCTTGCCATAACTGATCCAGCGCGCCCGGTTGGGCATGGCGCAGAACAATTGTTCGGACAATTGGTCCGTCACGGCATCCAGAAAAACGCGCGGTTTCAGCTGCGCGCTCAGATCCGCAAACTTTGCGACAATGTCTTCGTCGGTTGTCACAAGCACTTCGGCCGTGCCAAGGTCTTTCAACATCCCTGCCGTCTCGGCCCGGCGTACCAAAGCGATCGGCTTCAAACCCAGATCCCGACCAAGGCTGCACATCAGCTTGCCCAACTGGCTGGTCGCGGCTGATACCACAAAGGCATCGCCGTCGGCCTTGGCCATATCCACCATAGCCATCGCCGTCATTGGATTGACGATCTGGGCGGCCCCGTCATCGTCCGAGATATCAGGTCGCAGAGGGATGCACATCTGCATCTGTGTGACGACATATTCCGCCCAGGCCCCCGATCCGGCGGCGACGAACGCGACGCGTTGCCCTTGCAAGGCCTCGGCGCCCTTTCCTGCGGCCACGACGTCTCCGCATCCTTCAAATCCGGCGGGGGATCCCTTTACCCTCGGCTGCCCGTATTCACCCTTGATGAAATGCAGATCGGACGGATTGACCGAAGCCGCGCGCAAACGGATCAGCACCTGGCCCGGGCCGGGTTCAGGCGTGGGAACTTCGGCTTCTTCCAGCCAGTCGGCGGCGGTTTCAATGGCCGGTCCGGTGGCCGTACCGGAATACCCGTCATGCTTAAGGATTGCGGCGAACATAGTCTGGGGCAGGTCGGTCATCGGTTGATCCTCGAATTTGGCTGAATCAAAGCGCGCGCCTTGTCCGAAAAGCCTTCAGACCAGTCGGGCAGGGCGCGGGCATTTTGTCAGGCACAGCCAATCAAAAGCCGCGCAAGAGGTCAATTCAACGACACCGTAACGTAGGGGCAGCGCAGATGCGCCCAGGGGCAAAGGCCGACCCGTGGATCGGCCTTCAACACTTTACTGTTGGGTCAGCAGGTTGGTCAGTTCCTGAATTTTCTGAACAATCGTTTCAGGCGAATCCTTGATATCGTTCACAATCTTGATCGCCTGATCTTTCAGATCGGTGGCCAGAGTGCTGTCCTGAATGGATGTCATAATGCCATCATAGTCGAAGTTGGTCGGGTCCAGCTTGCCTTCCTGAATCCATGAGTTCAGCAACTCCTGCCCCTGACCGGCCAGCGCGGCCACCTGATCGCTGGCCTCCTGAGCCGCATCAGAGGCCTGATCCGCCACCGATGACGCTGCTTCGCTTGCCTGATCTGCAACCGATGACGCGGCTTCTGTCGCTTGGTCCGTCAGCGACGAAGCTGCTTCGGCGACTTGTTCGGTCGCGGCATCGACAGCGTCAGAGGCAGCGTCCTGTACAGATGAAGCTGCGTCGGTCACCGCTTCGGCGGCTTCTTCTGCCGCAGTTTCCAAACGCTCAGCGGGTGTGGGTTCGGGTTGATTGAGGTAATAGTATCCGCCAGCGCCAATTGCGGCGATGACGATGGCAAGAATAAGAGTACGCGACATGTGTGTCTCCTTTGGAAATTGTGTCGCCGGGATGCGCTAAAAATAACTCAGGTACAAAGGGGAATTCCCGATAATTCTCAGCAGAATAGAGTATAAGCCGGGCTATGCTCATTGTCCTTTGAAACGCGGCAAGAACACGCCTGCACAAAGATGAGGCGACCGGTTTTGGCAGCGATCCGCCGGGAATGGCCCGCAGACGTAACCAATTTTCGGGCGCTTCCTGAGGGCCAAAGGCAGCATTGAGCCAGCATTGGGATAGTGGCGGAGAGACAGGGATTCGAACCCTGGGTGGGCTTGCACCCACAACGGTTTTCGAGACCGCCCCGTTCGACCACTCCGGCACCTCTCCGCGGGGGTCTGTGAGGGGGGGATTTAGTGAGGAACGGGCAGGGGTGCAAGCAGAAAATTCGGGAATTGAAGAAACCCGGGATTTTCCGTTGCCTGCCAGCGCAAAACTCCTAGTCTGATATCTATGATACAGTTTGTACGCCGCTCCGCCTTTTGGTTTCTGGCCCCGCTCTTTGCGCTTGTTCTGATCCCCATGGAACTTTCCGCCGCCAGCCGCGATCGGATAGAGGCCTTTCTGACCACGACCGGGTTTGACGTTGCCCTGGAAAGCATCGCGCTAAGCTCGAGGTCTGCCCCCCAGATGCTGGGGATTGATCCGGATGGATTCGGATCGGATTGGACGCGTCTGGCAGACGAAGTCTTTGACGTCGGCGCCATGCATGAGACCGCGGTTTCCATCCTCGAACAAACCCTGAGTGATGAGGCCCTGACACACGCGGTTGACTTTTATGCGTCGGATCTGGGGCAGCGCCTGGTAGAGGCCGAGAACGTCTCGCATATGCTTGAGGACGATGAAGCTAAGCAGCTGGAAGGCCAAAAAATCATCGCAGACCTGATCAAGGACGGATCGCAGCGGGTCGAAAGTTTCAAGCGTATGAACAAGGCGATCGATTCGACCGGTACCGCAGTGCGGGCCCTGCAAGAAATTCAGGTGCGTTTTCTTCTGGCAGCCAGCGCATCAGGTGTCATTGACCTGCAACTGGATGCGGATGAATTGCGTGCGCTGATGAAGCGGAACGAAGCCGGTATGCGCCAATCGCTGCAACTGTCCAGCCTTGCGGGGGCAGCCTATACCTATCAGGACTTTTCCGATGCGGATGTCGACTCGTATGTCGAGGCGCTGGAACAACCCCTGATGCAGGAAGTGTATGAACTGCTGAACGCGATCCAATACGAAATCATGGCCATGCGGTTCGAAGTACTTGCGGTCCGAATGGCCGAACTGCATCCCGCGCAGGATATTTGATGCACCGCGTTTTTCTGGCGATTGCGTTTGTTCTGTGGGGCGCTCAATTGCTGGCCGATCAAAAGGTCGACCGGCTGGCGCAGGCCATGCACTTGTCGCATGTGATGGAAATTCTCGTACAGGAAGGTCAGGGTCACCGCGAGGAACTTGACGAAACGCTGTTGGACAATACCGGCGGCGCCTATTTTGAAGCGCAGGTCAAAGATATTTACGACCCGGTCTGGATGCAGGAATTCCTGACGGATGCCTTTGAGGCGGGTCTGTCCGTTGCCCAGCTTGATCAGGCGATCCTGTTTTTCGAAAGCGATCTTGGTCAGACGATCGTGTCGCTGGAAAACTCGGCCCGGCAGGCGATGTCGGACCAGGCCATCGAGGACATGGCCCGCGAAGCTTACGAGTCCGTTGAGCGCGACTCGACCCGTTTCGAGTTGGTCGATGAGTACATCCAGGCGAATGACCTTGTCGAAAAGAACGTTCATGGGGCGCTGAGTTCCGACTTCAGCTTCTTTCAGGGTCTTGATGTCGATGCGCAAGGCGACGATCAGGAATTGCTGGCCGAACTTCTTTCACAGAAAGAAAGCCGCGCAGCAGAAACCGAGGCGTGGCTTTATTCTTTTCTTCTGATGGCCTATCGGCCCTTGGACGAGGCCCAGATGCGCGAGAATATTGCGTTTTCCAGAACCGAAACCGGGCGCGCCCTGAATGAGGCGCTGTTTGACGGCTTTGACCGGATGTTCAACGATATCTCTTTCCGATTGGGGCGGACGGTCGCACAGACACTCAGGGCGTCTGATCTCTGACGACGCTTTGGTGTTGACTTTTCCCGGCGATCTATGGATAAGCGCGCATCCCGGCCGGTTTTCCGTGCCGGGTATCGTTATTATTTGACCCTTGGGATGTCCTGATGGTCATTCACACAGCCCGAAAAGGGCGCGCTGTTCGAGGTGGCTTTCAAGTGTCTTGGGGCCGAAAACTCCCGGAAGGGGACCACAGAACGCGGTTAGACAAAGGAAAGACGCATGTTTGCGGTCCTCAAGACTGGCGGCAAGCAGTACAAGGTTCAGGCGGGTGATATCCTCCGCGTTGAAAAGCTGGCTGCCGACGCAGGTGAAAAAGTTCAATTCAACGATGTTCTGATGCTGGGCGGTGACGCTCCGGTTGTTGGCGCACCTTTCGTTGAAGGCGCAGGCGTACAGGCCGAAGTGATCGAACAGATCAAAGGTGACAAGGTCATCAAGTTCGTCAAGCGCCGTCGTAAGCACAGCTCGAAGCGTACCGTTGGCCACCGTCAGAAGCTGACTCTGGTCAAGATCACCGACATCCTGTCGTCGGGCGCGGACAAGTCGGGCATCAAGGCTGCAACCGGTTCGGCTCCGGCTGGCGAAGCGGCACCTGCTGCTAAGCCTGCCAAGAAAGCTGCAGCCAAAGCAGAGGCACCCGCCGCTGCTGCCGCTGACGATCTGACCAAGCTGAACGGTGTCGGCCCTGCCGCTGCCAAAAAGCTGGTTGAAGCCGGTATCGAGAGCTTTGCCGCTCTGGCCGCCTTGTCGGACGAGCAGATTGCTGCTATCGAAACGGTCAAAGTGAAACCCGAATGGGTTGAGCAGGCCAAAGAGCTGGCCAAAGGCTAAGGAGAGAGAGAATGGCACATAAAAAAGCTGGCGGTTCCTCCCGTAACGGTCGCGACTCAGCGGGTCGCCGCCTTGGCGTCAAACTGTATGGTGGCCAGGCCGCCATTTCAGGCAACATCATCGTGCGTCAGCGCGGCACCAAGTTTTGGCCGGGCGAAGGCGTAGGCATGGGCAAAGATCACACCATCTTTGCAACTGTGGATGGCGCCGTGAAGTTCCACAAGGGACTGAAAAACCGCACCTTTATTTCGGTCCTGCCAGTGGCGGAGGCCGCAGAGTAAGCCGAAACCCAGAAGGTTTAAGAAAAATTCATGGGGGACCGGCACAAAGTGCCGGTCCCCTTTCTCGTTTTCAGGAGTGGTCTCATGACCGAAGTGATTAAAACAGAGCGTCTTGTCCTGCGTCGGTTCCGGCGTGAGGATTCGTCGCGTCTGGTCACGCTTCTGAATGACCTCGATGTGGCGCGCTGGGTAACCAGCATTCCGTTTCCTTTTAGCATTGAAGACGCGGAGAACTTTGTCACCAATTTGGCGTCACAAGTTTACGATGCGTTTGCGATTGAAAAAGACGGCAAACTGATCGGAACTGTATCTGCAGGTGACGAACTCGGGTATTGGTTAGGACAGTCCTATTGGGGGCAAGGTTTTGCCACCGAAAGCGCAGGCGCCGTTGTTCACCGTCACTTCAAAGGCGACAGCAATAGCCTGAAGGCTTCTTACCATCTTGGCAATGAACGCTCGCGTTTGGTGCTGTCCAAGCTTGGCTTTGTTCCAACTTCGCGGTCTGAAACCGTTGTGCGTTCGACCGGCGAAGCTGTGGCTCTGCAGTGGATGGAACTGCAGAGGAACACATGGGAAGCGCGGACATGACGGTCGCCACCACCAGTTTCCTGATCTTCGCCGCCAGTCAGATCGGCACACCGGGACCCGCCAATATGGTCCTGCTGGGCACTGGTGCGCGCTATGGCTTTCGGGCCGCGCTGCCATTCGTGGGTGGGGTGATCCTGGGTAAGCAGCTGATCATCTGGCCCGTTGGATTTGGACTGTTGCAGCTTGCGGATCAGGCACCGTTTGTCTTTTTGGTGCTGAAATACGCCTCGGCGGCGTATATCTGCTGGCTTGCGTGGAAAATTGCCAACATGCGCCTTACGCGCGGTGAAACCGCCGCAGAGGTGCCCGGTTTTTGGGCGGGTTTGATCGTTCATCCCCTTAATCCAAAAGCTTGGGCGATGATCATTGCCGGGTTTACCGGCTTTGTCGCGGCTGGCACGTCCAGCCTTAACGCGACGTTCACGATCGCTCTCTGTTTATTGTTTTGCCAGGTGATTTTACACCCGATCTGGACTTTTGCCGGAGATAGAATTGCCCACGTGGTTGAAGGTCGGCCCGCGGAAAAATATCTGATGTGGACGTTAGCCAGTCTCACTGTTGCGTCCGTACTTTTCGTGTTGTTCGGAGGAGGAACACACTCATGAAACTTGAAACAATAATAAATCAGCCGGTCATAGAAACCGAGCGGTTCGATCTGCGCCCTCTGCGCCGGTCGGATATGGGGCTGATCGAGCACTATGCCGGCGATGAGCGTGTGGCACGCATGACGACGAGTATTGCACATCCTTTGGCCCCCGGCTCGACCGAGGCCTTTGTGACGCGCTCGATGGCCGAGGACCGGGACGAGGACGTCTGGGTCATGGATGCCACCAAGGACGGCGGTCCGGAACTGATTGGTCTGATCACGCTGAAGCGGCTGGATCGGAACCAGTCCGAAGTCGGCTATTGGGTGGCGCCGATCTACTGGAACACTGGCATTGCGTCGATGGCTGTCGAAGCACTGGTAAATGCCAACCCGCTGAAAAACGCGACGATGTTTGCCAGCGTGTTTCAAGACAATCCGGCGTCGGCCCGGGTCCTGACTCATTGCGGGTTCCAGTATCTTGGCGATGCAGAAAGCTATTCGGTGGCGCGTGATGCGAATGTGCCCACCTGGACATACAGTAAAAAACTCTGACTTGTGGCCGATGGGGCCTTTGCAGTAGGGGACAGACCATGAAATTTCTCGATCTTGCAAAGGTCTACATCCGGTCCGGGGCCGGCGGTAGCGGCTGCGTCAGCTTCCGACGCGAAAAATACATCGAATACGGCGGCCCTGATGGCGGGGACGGCGGTAAGGGCGGTTCTGTCTGGGCCGAGGTCGTGGACGGGCTGAACACCCTGATCGACTTCCGGTATCAGCAGCATTTCTTTGCCAAGAACGGCCAGCCGGGCAGGGGGCAGCAACGTACCGGCAAGGATGGCGATGACATTGTCCTGCGTGTGCCTGTTGGCACCGAGATCCTGGATGAGGATGAAGAAACCGTCATCTGCGATCTGACCGAGGTGGGACAGCGCGTTCTACTGGCGAAAGGGGGCAATGGCGGTTTCGGCAATCTGCACTTCAAATCGGCCACCAACCAGGCCCCCCGGCGTGCAAATCCGGGGCAGGCGGGCATTGACCGCACGATCTGGCTGCGTCTGAAGCTGATCGCCGATGTGGGCCTGCTGGGCATGCCGAATGCAGGCAAATCGACCTTTCTTGCAGCCACGTCAAACGCGCGGCCCAAGATCGCGGATTATCCGTTTACCACGCTGCACCCAAATCTGGGTGTCGTGGGGGTCGACAACGTGGAATTCGTGGTGGCTGACATCCCCGGCCTGATCGAAGGCGCGCATGAAGGACGCGGGATAGGCGACCGCTTTCTTGGTCATGTTGAGCGCTGCGCCGTGCTGCTGCATCTTGTCGATGGTACCTCGGAAACGGTTGCCGATGATTACCGCACAATTATCCACGAGCTGGAGGCCTATGGTGGCGAACTGGCCCAGAAACCCCGGATCACCGTCCTGAACAAGGTCGATGCACTGGATGACGAAGAACGTGATTTGGCCAAAGCCGAGCTTGAAGAGGCCGTTGGCGGCCCTGTGATGATGATGTCCGGTGTTGCTCATCAAGGTGTAACCGAGGTTTTGCGTGCGTTGCGCGGCCAGATCGATGACAATCGTGTTCGTCAGAAATCCGCTGAGGAGACGCAGCCTTGGCAACCCTGACTTCAGCGCGCCGATTGGTTGTCAAAATCGGGTCGGCTTTGCTTGTTGATCGCGAAACCGGCCTGTTGCGCAAGGAATGGTTGTTTTCGTTGGCGCAGGACGTCGCATGGCTCAAGGGGCAGGGGATAGATGTAATCCTCGTCTCGTCCGGGTCGATTGCACTGGGCCGCGGCGTTTTGGGGCTGTCCATGGCGACATTGCCTTTGGAAAAGTCGCAAGCTGCCGCTGCCGTCGGGCAAATTCGTTTGGCGCGCGCATATGAAGAGGCGTTGACGCCTCATGGGATCACCACGGCGCAGGTTTTGGTGACATTGGAGGACAGCGAGGATCGCCGCCGCTATCTGAATTCACGCGCGACTTTGGAAACTCTGCTGGGTTTGGGTGTCGTGCCGATCGTCAACGAAAACGATACCGTGGCAACGGATGAGATCCGGTATGGCGACAATGATCGTCTGGCCGCGCAAATCGCGGTGACCGTGGGGGCGGACCAGTTGATCCTGCTGTCGGATGTCGATGGTTTCTATTCGGGCAACCCCAACGAGGACGACTCGGCCACGCGTTTCGAAACAATCGACAAGATCACGCCCGAGATCGAAGCCATGGCGGGCGATGCGGGCTCTGGCTTGTCAAAGGGCGGAATGAAGACAAAGCTGCTGGCCGCCAAGATGGCCACCGCGGGCGGATGTGCGATGGCGATCACGGAAGGGTCGGTTCTGAACCCTCTGAAAACGCTGGAAAATGGCGCAAACTGTACGTGGTTTACCGCAACGCTGGATCCGCACGCTGCGCGCAAGCGCTGGATTTCAGCCATGAAACCGCGTGGCGAAATCACCATCGATGAAGGGGCTGCCAACGCCCTGGCAAATGGCAAAAGCCTGTTGCCCGCGGGTATTGTCGAAGTGACCGGCGATTTCGGGCGCGGCGACCCTGTCGCGATCCTTGACCCCAAAGCCCGTCGGCTGGCGCAGGGGATCAGCCGTTACACCGCGCAGGAGGCTGACGCGATCAAGGGGCGCAAGTCGTCCGAGATCGAGGCGACCCTTGGATATCCCGGCCGTGCGGCCTTGATTCACCGGGATGATCTGGCTCTGTAAATACTGAAAAGACGACCTGAAAGGCACGCGACATGAAAGATTTCGACAGCATTCCCGCTCTGATGGCTGATCTTGGGAAACGTGCCAAAGCGGCATCGCGCGATCTGGCTTTTGCAAGCCCAGAACGCAAATATGCCGCCCTGATTGCAGCGGCCGACGCGGTTTGGGCCAATCGGGCGCAGATCATCGAAGCCAACCGGAAGGATCTGGAGTTCGGCCGAGAAAAAGGTCTGAGCCCGGCGATGATGGATCGGCTGATGCTGGATGAGGCGCGTGTTCAGGGCATGGTTGATGGTCTGCGCGCGGTGGCTGAACAGACCGATCCGGTGGGCGAAGTGCTGGCCGAATGGGACTGCCCGACCGGATTGAAAATTCAACGCGTACGCACCCCGCTGGGTGTGATCGGCGTAATCTATGAAAGCCGCCCCAATGTCACGGCCGACGCAGGTGCGCTGTGTCTGAAATCCGGAAATGCCGTCATTCTGCGCGGCGGCTCCGAGAGCTTTCATTCTTCGACTGCTATTCATGCCTGCCTGGTCGAGGGGCTGAAGGCCGCCGATCTGCCGGAAGATGCGATTCAACTGGTGCCGACGCGTGACCGTGCGGCGGTTCAGGAATTGCTGACCATGACCGACTATGTCGACGTCATCGTTCCGCGCGGCGGCAAGGGGTTGGTCGGGCTGGTCCAGCGTGAGGCCCGTGTGCCTGTTTTTGCCCATCTTGAAGGCATCGTGCACATCTATGTCGACAAGGCCGCTGATCCGCAGAAAACGCTGGACGTGGTGTTGAACGCCAAGACGCGCCGTACCGGGATTTGCGGCGCTGCCGAATGCCTGCTGATCCATCAGGACATCGCCGAAACGCTGGGGCGTGACGTGATCGCCGCGCTGCTGAAAGCAGGGGTCGAGGTACACGCCGAAGGCGCACTTGCGGTCGAGGGTACAATTCCCGCGACGGCGGAGGATTGGGGAAAAGAGTTTCTGGACAGCGTGATCGCGGCCAAGCCCGTCGTCGATATCGACGCCGCCATCGCGCATATCCAACATTACGGGTCGAACCATACCGACTGTATCATGACCGAGGATGACAGGGCCGCGGCCCGTTTCTTTGAGCGCTTGGATAGCGCGATTCTGATGCACAACGCTTCGACTCAGTTCGCCGATGGTGGTGAATTCGGGATGGGCGCCGAGATCGGTATCGCCACGGGCAAAATGCATGCCCGCGGCCCGGTGGGGGCCGCCCAGTTGACCAGTTTCAAATATCTGGTGCGCGGGAACGGAACGATTCGGGATTAAAAACGCAGCACAAGGCGGGTCGCAGCGGTTTCCACGGAAACGCGCCGACCCATCGCGTTTGCCGTTTCCGGCAGCAGAGCGAACTGGACCTGTGCGGGGGTAATCTTGTTGGGGAACCGGCCGGTTGCAACGTGTTTCCATAAGGTATTGTCTACGTTCAACTTATCGGCAGTTCCGGTCACTGTCCAATTGGCGCCTTGGTTCTCGATCTCAACCTCTCCGCCCATCGGCATGGCACTTTCGCAGCACATGAGCGCAAGGAACGCCAGCTTGATTTGGTTGCGCGGTATGGGCTCGGTCATAAACCAGTTTACCCGCACCCGTCCGGTGCGTTCGATGTCCTTGAGCAGTTCGGCCACTTCGGCGCGGCCCAGCGGCTGTTCTCCTGCTGATCCGAAGGCAACCCGAAAAAACCGGATACGCGCGCCCGCACTGCCGACGCTGCCCGAGATCAACTCCATCTCGGGGCCCTGGACAGCACCAACCATGTCCAACAGCTCCAGCCCGTTGGTGATCGCCCCGATCGGGCTGATCAGATCGTGGCAGATCCGTGAGCCGATCAATTCAGCCAGGTTGACGTTCGTGTTGCCCATGCATACCTCCTGCGGTATCTGCCGCAGGAACCGGAAGCCCCAAATGACAGACATGAATGCTATTCTTGCACCGGGCATGTTTGTTCGCCACCCGGATTTCCCCGAATGGGGTGTCGGACAGGTTCAGTCCAACATCGCAGGTAAGATCACCGTAAACTTTCGCGAGCAGGGGAAAGTGGTAATCGACGGAACACGCATCGCCCTGATGCCGGTCTTTGATCCGTGAAACTGGTTTAAGAAGAGTTAACGGAAAAGACCAGATTCCCACTTGTTGCCTTCCCCCGAAGAACTGAGGTATCAGCCGCGTTGATAAAACAGGATTGATAAGTCTGACATGCCGGACGCTGGCCCCTCGTTCACGATCAAACTGGCGGAAACCCAGGACGAACTGCGCGCAGCGCAGCGGTTGCGTTATGACGTATTTGTGCGCGAACTCGGCGGAGGAGGGGCGCTGGTCGATCATGTGGCCGGGCTGGAACGGGACCGGTTTGATCCCTATTTCGATCACATGCTGGCCCTTGATGATGCGACCGGAGAAGTTGTCGGCGTTTACAGGCTGTTACCGGGGGATCGCGCCGCTGAGTTGGGGCAGTTTTATTCCGAAGACGAATACGATCTGAGCATTCTCAAGCAAAGTGGCCGCAAGTTGCTGGAACTGGGCCGGTCGTGCCTGCACAGGGACTACCGGGGCGGTACGGCCATGTATCATCTCTGGAATGGTCTCTCTCGCTATGTGGCCGAACGCCAGATCGAAGTTCTGTTCGGCGTCGCCAGCTTTCACGGCACGGATGTTCAGGAACTGGCCCAGCCGCTGTCGATGCTGCATCACAATCATCTGGCGCCGCCAGACCTGCGGGTGCGCGCCCAGCCGAGCGTGTTTCAGACCATGGATATTGTCGCACCGGACGCGCTGGATCGTCGCCGTGCCATGGTGCAGGTTCCAGCCCTGATCA
Source organism: Ruegeria sp. HKCCD7559 (assembly GCF_013110575.1). NCBI lineage: Bacteria > Pseudomonadati > Pseudomonadota > Alphaproteobacteria > Rhodobacterales > Roseobacteraceae > Ruegeria > Ruegeria sp. HKCCD7559. Next base: position 1,060,529 of record NZ_WVQU01000001.1, on the reverse strand, counting down.
AAGCCTATCTGAGGCTTGGCGGGTTTGTGGGTGAGGGGGCGTTCATCGATCATTCCTTCAACACCACCGATGTGTGCCTGATCCTGGATACGAGCCGTATGAACGAGCGGCAGAAGCGCATCTATGGCGGAGCTTGATCCGGTGAATGATCCGCTTTGGAACAGTGAGGATGCGCCGGATCCGATCGAACTGGGTTTTGTCGGCTGGATTCTGGTGATCCTGAGGGGCTTGCCCTTGGCCATCCTTGTGTTCGGTGGGCTGATAGTTCTATTGGCCATTCGACTGATCGAGTTGCCACTTTGTGGTGTTCGTCGCCCCGTCACACCGTTCATCAGCCAGTTCGTGTGCCGAAACGCGTTCCGAATCCTGGGAATCGGACTTCGCTGCTCGGGCGCGTTGATGAAGGAACACGGTGCCGTTGTCGCCAATCACACATCCTGGCTGGATATCTTTGCCTTGAACGCCCGCAAAAGGGTCTACTTCGTGTCCAAGGCAGAAGTTGCGAACTGGCCGGGTATCGGATGGTTGGCACGGGCCACCGGGACCGTATTCATCGAGAGGGATCGCAAAAAGGCCCGCGAGCAGACGGCGATCTTCGAAGAACGCCTGAAGGCCGGACATAAGCTGTTGTTTTTTCCCGAGGGCACCTCGACCGACGGATTGCGTGTTTTGCCATTTAAAACAACGCTTTTTGCCGCTTTCTTCGCAGACGAGCTGCGGGATTTTATGTATGTTCAACCGGTCTCGGTGGTGTTTCACGCGCCGAAAGATCAGCCTGACCGGTTCTATGGCTGGTGGGGTGATATGGATTTCGCGCCCCATCTGCTCAAGACATTGGGCGCGCGCAGGCAGGGGTCCGTCGAACTGATCTATCACGCACCCGCCCGGGTCAGGGATTTCGCCAACCGCAAGGAACTGGCGGCCCATTGCGAGGCAGCAGTGCGCCACGCGCATGCATTGGCGCGGCTTGAAAAATAAGGGTTTGACCCTTGCGCTGCCTTCAAACCTGCCGTATACGCGCGCCATTCAAACCCGCAGGCGGGGTTTGGGCCTTGTAGGGGAGACATCCCTATCTGGCCCGCCGGTTGGAGCATTCGCTTCTTTCACCCCCGCCGAGGCGTAAACCGGAAAAGGAAAACATAGCATGGCTCTTCCCGAGTTCACCATGCGTCAGCTGCTGGAAGCTGGCGTACACTTCGGTCACCAGACACAGCGTTGGAATCCCCGCATGGGCCCGTTCATCTACGGCTCGCGCAATGGCATCCACATCATGGACCTGACCCAGACCGTTCCGATGCTGGACCAGGCGCTGCAGGCCGTTCGTGACACCGTTGCCAAAGGCGGCCGCGTTCTGTTCGTTGGCACCAAGCGTCAGGCTGCTGGCCCGATCGCGGAAGCGGCTGAAAAGTCGGCTCAGTACTACATGAACCACCGCTGGCTGGGCGGCACGCTGACCAACTGGAAAACCGTTTCCCAGTCGATCAACCGTCTGAACCAGATCGACGAAGCGATGGAATCGGGCGCCGAAGGCCTGACCAAGAAAGAGCGTCTGGGCATGGAGCGTGACCAGGCCAAGCTGCAGGCTTCGCTGGGCGGTATCCGCGAGATGGGCGGCGTTCCTGACCTGCTGTTCGTTATCGACGTCAAGAAAGAAGCACTGGCCATCGCCGAAGCCAACAAGCTGGGTATCCCGGTTGTGGCTGTGGTTGACACCAACTGCTCGCCCGACGGCGTTGACTACATCATCCCCGGCAACGATGACGCAGCCCGCGCCATCGCGCTGTACTGTGATCTGGCCGCACGTGCCGCTCTGGACGGCATGACCGCTCAGATGGGTGCGGCAGGCGTTGACCTTGGCGCATTCGAAGAAGCACCGGTTGAAGAAGTCGTTGCAGAAGAAGCGCCCGCCGAAGCAGAAGCCGCACCGGAAGCCAAAGCCGAAGCGTAAGCTGCCCGTCACGTAAATGACATATGGGGCAGGGTATGACCTGCCCCAATTCCGTTTGAATTGAGGAGAGCCTAAAGATGGCAATCACAGCAGCAATGGTTAAAGAACTGCGCGACTCGACCGGCGCAGGCATGATGGACGCAAAAAAAGCGCTGACCGAAACCGGCGGCAACATGGACGAAGCCGTTGACTGGCTGCGCACCAAAGGTCTGGCCAAAGCGGCCAAGAAATCGGGCCGTACCGCAGCAGAAGGTCTGGTTGCAGTCCACGTCAACGGTGGCAACGGTGTTGCTGTCGAAGTGAACTCGGAAACCGACTTCGTTGCGAAAAACGCCGAGTTCCAGGAAATGGTTGGCAAGATCGCATTTGCCGCAGAAGGCGTTGCAGATGTTGACGCGCTGCTGGCTGCTGATCTGGGTGGCAAATCCGTTGCCGACACCCTGACCGACAAGATCGCCACCATCGGCGAGAACATGTCGGTACGCCGCATGGCCAAACTGTCGGGCGACACTGTTGTGTCCTACGTCCACAACGCAGCCACCAACGGCATGGGCAAAATCGGCGTTCTGGTTGCTCTGACCGGTGGCGACGAAGCGATCGGCAAGCAGGTTGCAATGCACATCGCGGCTGTGAACCCGGCGGCCCTGTCCGAAGCAGACATGGACCCGGCAATTGTCGAAAAAGAAAAGCAGGTCCAGATGGACATCGCCCGCGAATCCGGCAAGCCGGAGCAAGTGATCGAAAAGATGATCGAAGGCCGTATGAAGAAGTTCGTCGCGGAATCGACTCTGCTGAACCAGCAGTTTGTCGTGAACCCTGACCTGACCGTCGAAGCAGCGGCCAAGGAAGCCGGCGCAACCATCACCGGCTTCATCCGTCTGGAAGTTGGCGAAGGTATCGTGGTTGAAAAAGAAGATTTCGCTGCTGAAGTCGCCAAAGCCGCGCAAGGCTAAAACGTTACAGGGAAAGTACCGGCAACGGCCTTTCCCAACAAATCTAAAGGGTTACGCACTGCGTAACCCTTTTTTTCTGCCACCGGCAAAAAGCATACTTCCATAAGTAGAGAAGGATTGGAGGGCCCCGCATGATGGGGATGGTCGAGGCCCCCCAAAATTCCGACACCGGTACGCGGACAAATAAGCGCCCCCTTGTCAGAGTGATCGGAGAGCTTTGTTATTGCAAAGATCCAATCCAATGTTCCCTGGCTAAAGCCACCACTCACGGAACACTCTCACTTTGCAACTTTTACGATTGGTTTGAAAAGTAGTGATTTCCTTACCTAGGGTAAACTGACGCGGGATAGCGTCAAAATATTGCGGTTATACTTCCATAATGAACATCTGGTTGTGCAGTGACGCCTTGAGAACCGCTTGTGCCGTCGTTTCGACCGAAAGCGCCTCGCGCGCGAGTCGCAGGTGCTTCTCTACCGTTGCAGATGTCAGTCCCATCAACAGCGCGATATCCTGAGTGGTTTTCCCGTCACCAACCCACTGCAAAGCTTCGCGTTGGCGTTTGGTAAGTGCCCGGTTCGGCGGAAGAAACGGCAATGTCAGGATTTTCAGGTGGGCGACATTGTTCATAAGCAGAATGTCGTCGCCGTGCTCTTCCCAGACCGCATCCACATCTTCCTGGCTCAGCCCATCATTGGCCGACAGGGAAATCGCCCCCTTCGAGCGCATGGAAACCGAGTTGAAGCTTACGGTATAGCCGGAAACCACGCCCATGGATTTGTTGAACTCGAAAACTTCGCGCTCCTTCGCGGTCATCGTTCCGCCCGAGCTCATGTCCTGCAACATTTTCCAGCTGGCGGCGCCTTCGTTGTCCAAGGCCCACTTCAACATCGGAGCGTGAAAATACAGACCATCCTTGATGAACCCGTCCACATAAGCCCGTTTGTGGTTCGTCAGGATTACGAAATCTTCCGGGTCACCCAAGGACGTGGCCGTCCGGAATTGCGTGTACCCATAGATCAGGCGGGTAAATCCGAACTCGGCCATTTGGCGGCAATGTGCGTCCCACAGGTCTTCCAGGGTTTTGGCGTAGCTGACAAAGCGAAGATATTCCTTGAGCTTCATGTCGCGCTGCCCGCCTTCAGATGGGCCGCGAGCGCGTCCAGCGCGAGGATATAGCTGTGGGCACCGAAGCCACAGATCTGACCCAGTGCGACCGGGGCTATGTAGGACCTGTGCCGAAAGGCTTCCCGGGCATGAATGTTGGAAAGATGCACTTCGACAACCGGCAGTTCCACCGATGCAATCGCATCCATGAGGGCAATCGACGTATGCGTGAACGCGCCTGCGTTCAGTATCAGCCCGCTTTGTACACCGCGGGCCGCGTGAATGGCGTCAAGCAGCACACCTTCGTGATTGGATTGCAGGTGGGTGACGTCCAGCCCAATGGAGGCGCCATGCTGAACGCAACGGTCCTCGATCATATGTAGTGTCGTGCTGCCGTAAACCTCGGGCTGCCGTGTGCCAAGCAGATTGAGGTTTGGGCCATTCAATACCAAAACGTTATGCATGTTTTCACGATCCCCATACTTGGTTCATAGACGCGAAAAGGCCGGGTTGTCTACCTGACTTTGGTGGATTGAATACAGACAGTTGCCCTGAAAACAGACCTTGAGATGGAAGAGTAAACCAAGTTCAGTCCTTCGACATGACGACGCCGCGCGTCCGTTTGGACTTGGGCCGCACATCTACATCCGCTTTTCGTTAGCGGGAAAACAGGTTTTCGGGCGCATTGTCGTCGGTTTCAGTATCCGAACATTGAAACTACCCAGGCTTATCGGCCGGCCCTTTGCGACGCTGAGTAATCCTTGCAAACCGTGTCTGATGCGATTGAAGATTGTCATGTGGAATTTTGGTGCAACCCGGTTTCGCGCCAACGCAGCGGACGGCTAATTGCTGTAAAGACGACAAGGTTTTGAATCTGGTCGGAATGCAACCGAAATCAGATTTAGCAGAGGAACACGACAATGACCCCCGATACCCTTTTCTCGCTGCCCGGCAAAACCGCATTGGTCACCGGAGGCGCCACGGGTATCGGTCGGATGGCCTCAGAGGCGTTGGTCAGGGCCGGCGCGCGCGTGTTGATCGCTTCTCGGAACGGGGACGCGTGTGTCGCGGCCGCCGCCGATCTGAATGCACTGGAGGCACCGGGAAGTGCCGAAGGGTTTGCCGGAGACATCGGCAGCGAGGCAAGTATAGCCAAACTGGTTTCGGACATTCAGGACCGGACGGAAAGGCTTGATATTCTTATGAATAATTCTGGCGTGACCTGGGGAGCACCCATGGGCCAATTTCCGTATGACGCGTGGGACAAGGTGATGTCGGTCAACGTGGCTGGGGTATTCGAGCTTACCCAGAGGCTGCTGCCGATGTTGATGCAATCCGGAACCGCAGACGATCCGGCCAGGGTCGTGAACGTCGGGTCCGTGATGGGAGAGGTTCCCATGGGGGATGGCGCCTATAGCTATTCAGCCTCCAAGGCTGCGGTACTGCATCTGACAAAAATCATGGCCAAGGAACTGTCGCCCTACCACGTAACGGTCAACGCGCTGGCTCCGGGGCCGTTCGTATCGCGGATGACAGCCTTTGCTACGGCGGATGAGGACAAGCGTGAAAAGGTCGGCAAGTCAGTGCCGCTTGGGCGCGTCGGCTGTGACGAAGATATAGCGGGGTGCGTGCTGTTTCTGTGCGGACGCGGGGGCAGTTATGTAACCGGTTCGATTATCCCGGTTTCTGGTGGGATCAACGTTGTAACATCGGGCAATATCTTCGCCGAAGCCTTCTGAGTCGCGCTGCGGTCAAAGCCGCTCCTGCTCACAACGTGTTGGATTTGTTTCGTTTCTTGTTTTTCGACAGCTCAATTTCCAGGTTCGGCAAGCTGTTCTTGCCAAAGAACATTTCAGAGCCGTAAAACAGGCTGGGAACGCCAAAAACGCCGCGGCGCACGAACGATTTGGTCTGATCCTTCAGGTCTTGTTTGATTTCAGGGCTTGTCATGGCCTCGCGCAACTTGCGAACCGGCAGTTCGTTTTCGTGTAGAATGTCAATCAGAACGGCCAGCTCATCCGCCTTTTGCCCATGCACCCATATGGCGTCAAATATGGCGTTTATGTACTTGATTTCCCATGATTTACCGCTGGCGAACCGGGCGCCGCGCATCGCAAATTTCGTATTGATCGGAAAATGCGGACTCATGTGAAAGCTCAGCCCGCGACGCCGCGCGAACCGATGCAAGTCGTGGGTAAGATAGGCGGTTTTCTGGCGGTTTTCGGAAAACGCCTGAAACGGGCTTTGGTTATGCGTTGCCTTGAAAACAACAGGCAGAAGGACGGGGGAATACGTGATCTTGGCATTATGCCGCGCGGCCAGCTCTGGCAGCATCTTGTGGGCCAGAAAGGCATTTGGGCTGCAAAAATCGTAAACGAAATCTAAGCTTTGCGTCATGCTATTCCTCCCGGCCAATACGGCACGTCGCCTTCCAACAATTTACAAGCGAATCTGTGACGGTTTCACTGTATCACTTGGATTTAAGGCGTGCCTCTTGGCTCTGCATGTATAACCATTCATTTCAGCCTGGGTTTTGCTGTTGTTTCAGGCCCTACGCGTACACGATATTAGTCAACTTCTGGTGGAACTCAAAAATGCTTCGAAAACAAGTCATGTTCGATGAAACGCGCCTGAACCGGATTCGCATCTGGATGGACCGCTATGTTGAGCAGCGCAAATACGCGGGCTCGTCCTTTTTGCTGAAGCACAAGGGGGATGAGGTCTTTTTCCACTCCAGCGGCCTGCGAAATCTTGAACAAGACTTGCCGTTCCAACGCGACACGCTGGTACGCATCTACTCGATGACCAAACCCGTCACGTCTGTTGCCTTGATGATGCTGGCGGAACGTGGGCTGTTTCACCTCGACGCGCCGCTGTCGGATTTCCTTCCCGAGTTCAAACAGATGCAGGCTCTGGTACCCGGCGCGGACAAGCTGGATCAAACCGAGGACGCGGCAAGCCCGACCCTTCATCAGTTGCTGACCCATACTGGCGGTTTCAGCTATCCGTTCAATCCCGGGATACTACCGGAGGCGATGGATGAAAAGGACCTTATTTTCAAACCAAATCAGGGCCTTCTGAAAGATCGCGTACGTGAACTGGCAGAGCTACCCTTGGCTTTCCAGCCCGGAACACGGTGGGAATATTCGGTTGGAACCGATGTGGTTGGGCGCGTTGTCGAGGTCGTCTCGGGACAGACCTTGGAACAATTCTTCCGGCAGGAAATCCTGGCGCCCCTCGAGATGCGCGAAACCGGGTTTTCCGTGCCCGACGGGGCAGGGGACCGGTTCGCCTCGCTTTATACGCCGCTGGCTGGCGACGCGATGGCGTTGAATTCCGCAGATCAAGGAGGCGATACCTTGCGGCTGGTGGATGCCCACGAAACCTCTCCATTCGCGAATGCGACAACGTTCTCGGGCGGCGGTGGGCTGGTTTCCACAATCGATGACTATGTCAAGTTCGTTGACATGCTTCGCAATCGCGGGTCCGGCAACGGGCATCAACTGTTTGGCCCGAAAACGGTGGACTTCATGATGCGCAACCACTTGCCGGGTGATATCGCTTCGATGGGACCAAAGAGCTTTGCGGAACAGCCCATGGAAGGCATGGGATTTGGCCTTGCAGGGTCGATTGTCCTCAACCCGGGTCGGGTGCGCGTGCCAGGGTCCGTCGGTGATTTCAGCTGGGGTGGCATGGCCTCGACCTATTTCTGGATCGACTGGCAGAACGATCTGACGGCTGTGTTCTTCACGCAATTGTCGCCGTCCAGTTCCTATCCATCCCGGGCTGAACTCAAGGCCTTGGTGCACGCCGCCATGATTGAATGATATTGCTTAGGCTGATACCCGGGTTTCGAACAATTAGCCCATGAGCAGACAATGACCGAAGCGGAACGCATCTTATTGGACCTTCTGGATATCGAACGGCTTGAAGTCGATCTTTTCCGCGGCACAGGATCGGGTGGAGAAACACCGACCCGAATTTTCGGCGGTCAGGTCATCGCGCAGGCCCTTGCCGCAGCATACAAAACCGTGGAAGACCGGTTGTGCCATTCCCTGCACGCCTATTTTATCCGCCCCGGGGATCCAGATAAACCTGTTATTTATCAGGTGGATAGGGCGCGTGACGGCGGGTCGTTCACAACCCGTCGCGTTGTCGCCATTCAAAATGGAAAGCAGATCCTGAACATGTCAGCTTCCTTTCACGTTCAGGATGAAGGTTGGGATCATCAGCATCCGATGCCAACCGTGAATCCTCCGCAGACGTACCCATCGCGATCCGAGCTTCGACACGCATATGTGGATCGCGTGCCCGAAGGTTTTCGCGGTGAGCTTCTGCGTGAACGCCCGATCGAAGTCCGCGAGGTGGACCATCTGGATCCGTTCAACCCCGAAGTGTCGGATGACCGCAACAAAACCTGGTTTCGCATGGCGGCTGCCGCGTCTGCGGACGCAAAAACTCAACACCTGCTTTTGGCCTATGCGTCTGATATGAACCTGATGTCGTCAGGTTTGCGACCGCACGGGCTAAGCTGGTTTTCCGGAGAGTTCAACGGCGCCAGTCTGGACCATGCTTTGTGGTTTCATGCACCTGTGAAATTTCAAAACTGGCATCTGTATGTGATGGATTCTCCGTGGACGGGGCAGGGACGCAGCTTTAATCGCGGATCGATCTATTCAGAAGACGGAACCCTGGTCGCGTCGGTAGCTCAGGAAGGTCTTATGAGGAAGGTTCAGAGAAAACGTCAAGTATCCGGCGTAAAGTGTTGATTCAACTTTCGCATTCCGCCCAGCCAGCGATCGTAGTCGGCCGCTTTGAGTTGCAGGTAATCCAACACCTGCGGATGCGGAAGAACCAGAAATCGTTCTTCCCGGATGGCTTGTACGCAGGTTTCAGCGACGTCTTCGGGTTCCAGCACTCCGTCGATCGATGCTACTGAAACCTCATGTCCTTCAGTCATTTTCGACCGAACCGCCTGAGGACAAAGAACCGAAACCCGCAGACCTTTGGCGCCATATGTCAGCGACAGCCACTCGGCAAATCCGACCGCCGCGTGTTTCGTGACACCGTATGGCGCCGCACCGGGTTGGTTCAGCAAACCCGCCGCAGAGGCCGTCGTCAGAATATATCCGCCGCCGCGACCGATCATACGAGGCACCAAATGGCGCGCGGTCCACACGTGGGACATCACGTTGATTTTCCAAATTTTTTCCCATTGATCATTGGGAACATCCAGACCGCCAAGCGTCAGGATTCCGGCATTTGCACAGAACAGATCAATTGGGCCAACGGTATCTTCGGTGAAATCAATCAACGCCTCGATCTGTTCCTCATCCGAAACGTCACATGTGAAGGCAACGCCGCCAGTTTGGGTTGCGACTTCACGGGCTGCGGCCTCGTCAATATCCGAACAGATGACGCGCGCACCTTCCTGAGCAAAGCGTTCCGCCAAGCCCCGGCCAATGCCATCTGCGGCACCGGTCACGATGACAGTTTTATCTCTGAGCTCCATGGCGCGTTCCAAAACAAGTTTTGCGTGTTCTGGGCAGAGTGTTCACTTTGCGGCCAAGTTACAAGGAGCTAATAATTAACATAATACCGATTATGCGATATCTAATGCCGCCACGGTGCGCGCGACCCACAAATACGGCTCCTGCCAAAATTCAAACGATTTTGGCGTCATGCGCACAGGATGTGGTTACCCCAAGGCGTATCCAGCGCCGCGGACGGTTCGTACTGGGTCGGTCCCGCCATATTGCGTCAGAGCTTTGCGCAATCGCCCGATATGCACATCAACGGTTCGCGTATCGACATAGATGTCGCGACCCCAAACCCGGTCCAGCAATTGCTCGCGGCTCCAGACCCTGCCCGGCTTTTCCATGAATGTGCTGAGAAGCCGGAACTCGGTCGGCCCAAGTTTTAGGGGTTTGTTGTCCCGGCTAACCTTGTGCGTCTCGGAGTCAAGAATGATGTCATCGAATTCCAGGCGCAAACCAACGGTCGAAGGACGGACGCGGCGCAATTGCGTGCGAACGCGCGCCATCAGCTCGACCACGGAATATGGCTTGACCACGTAATCATCCGCGCCGGTTTCAAGACCGCGAACTTTGTCGACTTCCTCGGTCCGGGCCGACAACATGATAATCGGGATTGAACGCGTGTCCGGGCGGCTTTTCAGGCGTCGGCAGACCTCGATACCGCTCAGATTGGGCATCATCCAGTCCAGAACAATGATGTCCGGACAGTCTTCGTCTACCAACAGCATGGCTTCTTCGCCGTTGCCAGCCTTTGAAACCCGAAACCCTTCAGCTTCAAGGTTGTAGGCCAAGACTTCACGCTGGGCCATTTCATCCTCTACAACCAGAACGGTAGGTTGATCTGCGGACATCTCACTCGTCTCCTACACGGTTTGCGACGTGTTGTCAGCCTTGGGCCGGGCTTCGGCCGGGCGGTCGCCGGTGACCAGATACACGACCTGTTCGGCGATCGAGGTTACGTGATCGCCCATGCGTTCGATGTTCTTGGCAATAAAATGCAGGTGCATGCAGGCCGAGATATTGCGTGGGTCTTCGGCCATGAACGTCAGAAACTCCCGGAACAGCCCGTTATACATCTGGTCAACCTCTTCATCACGGTTGATGACGTCTGTGGCCAGTTCCGCATCGCGCTGGATATAGGCATCCAGTGCATCACGCAGCATCCGTTCGACCTCGCGTGCCATACGGCGCAGGGCCGCAGCGCTTCCGTTGATCTCGCTGGCATTGACCAGAACCGTGGTTCGTTTGGCGATATTCTTGGCATAGTCGCCAATACGCTCAAGGTTGCCGGATACCTTCAGAACCGACAGGATCAGCCGCAAGTCACCGGCGGTGGGTGCACGCAGCGCAATCAACCTGGCCGTTTCTTCGTTGATCAGTTCTTCAAGCGCGTCGATGGCTTTGTCGCCTTTTCGCACCTCTTGCGCCAACTCTTCATCGCGGGTTTCCAGCGAGCGGGCCGCGCCTATGATGGCGGCCTCGACCAGCCCGCCCATCTTCATGATATGCGCTTGGATCGCCTCGAGGTCGCGATCAAAAGCAGTTGCAATATGTTGTTCGCTCATTGTCAGATACCTGTGCTTAGCCGATGCGGCCGGTAATGTAGCTTTCCGTGCGCGGATCTATCGGATTGGTAAAAATCTGCCCGGTTTCACCGAATTCAACCAGATTGCCCAAGTGGAAAAAGGCCGTTTTCTGACTGACCCGCGCCGCCTGCTGCATCGAGTGGGTGACGATCACAACGGAAAACCGCGACCTCAGTTCGTCGATCAACTCTTCGACCTGTGCGGTCGCAATCGGATCAAGGGCCGAACACGGCTCGTCCATCAACAGAACTTCGGGTTCGGTGGCGACGGCCCGGGCGATGCACAAACGTTGCTGCTGGCCGCCGGACAGGCCGGTGCCAGGTGCATCCAGACGATCCTTGACCTCATCCCAAATCGCGCCGCGGCGCAGAGATTTTTCCACGATTTCATCCAGTTCCGCCTTGTTGCGGGCCATGCCGTGAATGCGCGGGCCATAGGCCACGTTGTCATAGATCGATTTCGGGAACGGGTTGGGTTTTTGGAACACCATCCCGACCTTGGCGCGCAACTGGACCGGATCGACACGCTTATCATAGATGTCTTCACCATCCAGCAGGATGTCGCCTTCGACGCGGCAGATATCGATGGTATCGTTCATCCGGTTCAGGCAGCGCAGGAAGGTGGACTTGCCACAACCAGATGGCCCGATAAAGGCCGTGACGGTCTTGTCTTCGATCTCAACGCTCACGTCCTTGATGGCATGGGTCTCACCGTAGAAAACCTGTACGTTCTTGGCGTTGATCTTGATGTCTTTGGAGTCCACGGTTCTCTCCACTCGTGTCATGTCGTTCATTCCAGCCCCCATTTACCAGCGGCGTTCAAAGCGGCGGCGCAAGATGATTGCGATGATATTCATGGTCAGCAGGAACATCAAAAGTATGATGATCCCACCCCACGCCTTCTCGTAAAAGCCCGCGTCAGCGCGTGCGGCCCATGTATAGATCTGGGCGGGCATGGCCGAGTTCGGCTCGGTAAAGCCTGCCAGAAAGCCGTCAGGATAACCGCGCGCGACAAATCCAACCATGCCGATCAGCAGGAGGGGCGCGGTTTCTCCCAAGGCTTGCGCCAGACCGATGATGGTACCTGTCAGAATGCCTGGCGCAGCCAGTGGCAGCACGTGGTGAAACACCGCCTGCATTTTCGACGCCCCTACCCCCAACGCCGCATCGCGGATCGACGGAGGCACGGCCTTCAAAGACGCGCGGGTCGAGATGATGATCGTTGGAAGCGTCATCAGGGTCAGAACAAGACCGCCGACCAGCGGTGCCGATTGCGGCAGGTGCATGAACTGAATGAAAACGGCCAGGCCCAGAATACCGAAGACGATGGACGGAACCGCGGCCAGGTTCGAAATGTTCACTTCGATCAGGTCGGTCAACTTGTTCTGCGGCGCAAATTCTTCGAGGTAGATCGAAGCTGCAACGCCAATCGGCAGAGACAGACACAGAACGACCAGCATCATGAAGAATGATCCCACAACCGAGACACCGATGCCTGCGCCGCCAGGGTTGTCCACGCCTGCGTCCGCTCCGGTGATGAAGGGCCAGTTGAATGCCTGCTTGATGATGCCGGCCTGTTCCAGCGCATCGACCAGATCCAGATCGCTTTTTTGCAGAAACCGGCTGTCTTGTATCGTGTCGCGGGATACGCGGCCTTTGAAGTATCCGTCCACCCGGCTGGATGCTGCCAGATCGAATTGAACCGGCTGGCCCAGCTTGTCAGGGTTTTCGGTATAGAAGGTCCGGATCGTTCCGCCGACTTTACCCAAAAGACGCTCGATCGCGGCCTCATCAAAATCAACGCTGATTCCGCGTTCAGCAAGTTCACTGTTCAACTGGGCGACGAACAAGTCGGAATAGACTTTTGTCTTGAACAGGGCCCCTTCGGCCTCGTCCCGCTGCGGTTCGGTCAGTGTGAATTCAATGCTGACGACCGTGCGTTGGAAGGCCGGAATCCCCTGCGACAGGATCGAAGCGAACAGAACAACCAGAAAGAACAGACCGGTTGCGATTGCGGCGATGCCATAAGCGCGGAACCGTTTCTCGGCTTTGGCACGTTTCGTCGTACGTTCATCCGGAGCCGTAAGCGAGATCATATGGCGACCGGATTGGGGGCTTTGCATACTGGTGTCGGTCATTCGTACTGCTCCCGATACTTACGCACGATATACAGGGCACACACGTTGAGCCCCAAGGTTAGAATGAAAAGGGTCATGCCAAGTGCGAAGGCGACCAGCGCCTCGGGCGAGGCAAAGTCGGCGTCCCCCGTTAACTGGCTGACGATCTTGGCTGTCACGGTTGTCATGGCTTCGAACGGGTTCAGGCTGAGGCGGGCCGCGGCCCCTGCCCCGAGAACCACGATCATGGTCTCGCCGATGGCGCGCGATGCCGCCAGAAGGATCGCGCCGACGATACCGGGCAACGCGGCGGGCAGAACGACCTGACGGATGGTTTCCGATTGCGTGGCGCCAAGACCGTAGGAACCATCGCGCATTGCCTGCGGCACGGCGTTTATAATGTCGTCAGACAGCGATGAGACAAACGGGATCAACATGATCCCCATCACCAGACCCGCAGTCATGACGGCGGTGCCGGCTTTCATCCAGCCCAGGCCATTTTCACCAAAAACATCCAACAGCAGCGGACCAACGGTCAACAAAGCGAAGAGACCGTAAACGATGGTCGGAATCCCGGCCAGCACCTCAAGCAGCGGCTTGGCGACAGAGCGCAAGCGGGGCGAAGCGTATTCGCTGAGATAGATCGCGGCAAACAACCCGATCGGCACTGCAACCAGCAACGCCACGACAGAGATGTAGAGCGTCCCCCACAGCAGCGGCAAGATACCAAGTTCGGACAACCCGCCGCGGCCCGAAAAGCTGGGCGCCCAGGTCATGCCGAAAAAGAAATCTGACGCCGGGTATAGTTTGAAGAACTCCCAGGTGTTGAACACAAGAGACAGGACAATGCCCACCGTTGTCAGAATGGCAACCGACGCGGCCGCCATAAGCAGGACACGAACCCCCTGTTCCACAACGTTGCGCGCACGGTATTCGGCGTTGGTTTGCAACCAGCCCGCTACGGCACCGATCAAGGCAACCGCGACAACGGCAATGGACATGATCGCATACCCGGTCGAGCTCATGGCGCGATAGCTCTGCGCAGCGCGCAATACCGGTTGAGTGATGTCCGAGGTCACCACCTGCCCCGCGTCCTTCAAAAGCTGGGTGATCTCGGCGACATTCGCATCGGCATCACTGGCGGCGTTCTCGGTCAGGTTTCCTTGCGCAACAGCATTGTCCAGCCCGGCGGCGGTGCGGCGTACTTCGGCCATCACCAGGCTGCGAGAGGAACCTTCCTTTATCACGGAGTCGGATATCATGCCCGACACCTGCGCATTGAGAAAGAAAGGCTGCGCCAACAGCCACACGATCAAGAGGCCGAAGGCCGGCACAAGCGTCTTCAGCGCAACGTTTGCACCGTAAAATGATGGCAGGGAATGCAGATTCCGACTGTCACCACCAGCGTTTTGCAGCGCGCGTTTGCGTCCCAACAGATAGCCGACAGCCGCGATCGCCGAAACGATCAGAAAGAGCCAAAGTATCGGCATAACACCCCCATTGCCTTCGATTGCGTGTAGTAAAAAGACAGTGAAGGGGCGACTGATCCGTCGCCCCTATTTGCGTTAAACTGACGTCAGGCTCAGCTGCCCGAACCCATGGTGACTTCGTTGGAGATCGCGTCCTGAGTTTTTGCCAGTTCGGGATCGGCGACCAGGCCATAGTTGGCAAGCGGGCCCGACGGACCGGCGATTTCGTCATGGGTGAAGAACTGCGCGTATTCCTTCAGGCCCGGGATCACGCCGATATGAGCTTTCTTCACGTAGAAGAACAGCGGGCGAGAAACCGGATATTCGCCGGTCGAGATGGTTTCGGTCGACGGTGCGACACCCGACATGGTGGCAACCTTCAACTTGTCGGTGTTGTTCTCGTAGAACGCCAGACCAAACACGCCGATACCGTTGGGGTTGGTGTCGATACGCGCCAGGGTTTCGGTGTAGTCACCGTCGATATCGACCGATTTGCCGTCGGTGCGAACCGCAAGACAGGCGTCTTCAGCGTCGTCCTCGCTCATACCGCCCGCGATCATGGCTTCCATGGCGCCGGTTTCTTCACAGCCGATCAGCAGAACTTTTTCTTCGAATACTTCGCGGGTGCCGTGCTTGGTGCCCGGGATGAAGCCTGCGATTTCAACATCGGGCAGTTCCGGGTTGAACTCGGCCCAGGTGTTGTACGGGTTGTCAACGATCTGGCCGTCTTTCAGAACTTTTGCACCCAGAGCGTTGAAAATGTCGGACGGTTCGAACGCGGTAAAGGCAGGCCCGGTCTGCTGGCTTGCGAATACGATGCCGTCATAACCGATGCGGACTTCCATGATGTCGGTCACACCGTTTTCGGCACAGGCTTTGATCTCTTTTTCACGGATCGCGCGGGATGCGTTTGCAACGTCGATGGTGTTTTCGCCAACGCCTTCGCAGAACCGCTTCAGACCAGCCGACGAACCGCCGGATTCAACAACCGGAGTTGGAAAGTCTGTGTTTTCACCGAACAGTTCGGCTACGATCGAGGCATAAGGCAGAACGGTCGACGAACCGGCGATCTGAACATTGTCACGCGCCGCAGCAGTGGTCGCCGAGACGGCAGCGATAGCCAGCGCAGATGCCGACAGTTTTACAAAGGACATTTCAGTCTCCCTGAAAAGATGTGCTTGATCACCACCATGATGATCCTGCGGGGACCCCTATGGCGCGTGCGTAAGCCTTTTGTGACACATGCGTAACGGTTTTATGACAGCAGGGGTTTTTTTGCGTTTTTTCCAATGAAACGCCAATGCCCCACGGGGTCAGATCAAAAGCAGACTTGCATTCCAAGCTGTTTCAACGGGGCAAAATAACCGTAAAAACAGAGCCTTTTCCCAATTCGCTTTCGACACGAAGTCTTCCACGATGGCGATTGACGATATGCTTCACGATCGCAAGGCCAAGCCCGGTTCCGCCCAGCTGCCGCGACCTGTGGCTGTCGGCGCGATAGAATCGCTCTGTCAGGCGCGGCAGGTGAACGGCATCTATGCCGGGGCCTTTGTCTATGAACTGGATTCGGACCGCCGGGCCGCGCATCGCCGGATCCCTGTCCACCGGCAGGACACGTACCGTAACACTACCGCCACTGGCACCATACTTGATCCCGTTCTCGATAAGATTGGTGAAAACCTGTCGCAACTGGTCGCCGTCACCGGTGGCTGAAAGCGGGCCGTTTTTCACGTCCAGCGACAAAACCACACCGGCGTCTTCGGCAAGGGGCCGCAGCGAGTTTATCGTGGATTGAAGAAGACCGGTAAGTTCCAGCTGTTGCCTCGGTCGAACACGTTCTTCGCTTTCGACCCGGTTCAACGACAACAGATCCCCGACCAGACGGTTCATCCGGTTGGCCTCATCGGCCATGATCTTGAGGAACCGGTCACGCGCGGCGGGGTCATCCCGGGCCGGACCGCGCAAGGTTTCGATAAACCCCATCAAGGCAGTCAACGGTGTGCGCAATTCATGGCTGACATTGGCCACGAAATCCCGCCGCATCTGGCTGGCGTGTTCCAGATGGGTGGTATCCTGAAACGTGACCATAACGGCCCCTTCCGAAGCGACCCCGTTCATGTATCTGCATTCAACTGCGTATGTTGTGTCCTGCGCGCCGTCATTGGACAGATGACGTGCTTTCTTTGCGCTTCTGCTTGTCAGGCATTGCTCGATCGCGTCCAGAACCTGTGGCTGTCGCAATATGGTCGCAAAATGACGTCCAACAATGTTCTGGCCCAGAAGGGACGTTGCATCCGTGTTCGCGGCAATGATCCGTTCGGTCTGATCCACCATCAGCGCCGGCAGAGGGATCGCAAGAACAATGTCCTCAAGAACGTCTTCGGTCATGTGTCAAAACCCACTCATTCCGCCGCGTTAAAGCGCAGGTTTCAGGGTTTCGCGGAATTTGCGCATGTTTTCCTGATAGTGCAGCGCACTGAACGTGATCCTTTGCGCCGCAGCCTCATCCAGCTGGCGTACGACCTTGCCCGGCGATCCCATGACAAGCGAATTGTCGGGGATTTCCTTGCCCTCGGTGATCAGGGCCCCTGCTCCGATCAGACAGTTCCGGCCGATCTTTGCCCCGTTCAGGACGATTGCGCCCATTCCGACCAACGTGTTTTCGCCTATGGTGCAGCCATGCAGCATCACCTTGTGGCCGATGGTGCAGTTTCGACCAATCATCAGGGGAAAACCGGCGTCGATATGCATCACGCAGTTTTCCTGAACGTTGCTGCCCTCGCCGATCCGGATTTCTTCGTGATCCGCGCGAATCGTGCAGCCGAACCAGACCGAGGCTCCCTGCTCCAGCACAACCTTCCCAATCAGATTGGCATCCGGCGCGACCCAGGTGTCGTCGTGAATGTGCGGAGCGTGCTCGCCCAAAGCGTAAATTGTCATGACAGTCCCTCGAATTCTCTCTGCAACTTGCGGACGTGCTGTTGCAACCTGGGTTGCTGAATGCGGCGCATCCGTTCCGCGCTGACGATGGTTTTCAGCTTTTCTTCGGTTGCCTCGAGGTCATCGTTGATCAGGACGTAGTCGTAATAGCCCCAGTGACTGATTTCATCCCAGCTTTTGAGCATCCGACGGGCGATGACGTCATCACTGTCCTGCCCGCGCGTTTCCAGCCGGCGGCGCAGCTCGGGGATGGACGGCGGCAGAATGAAAATCGATAACGCGTGTTTGCCCAGATCCGAATTCCGGATCTGCACTTCGCCCTGCCAATCGACGTCGAACAATACGTCCTTACCGGCATTGATCGAATTTTTGACCGGCTCGGCAGGCGAACCATAGAAGTTTCCGAATACATGGGCGTGTTCCAGCATCTGCCCATCAGCGACCTGCTGTTTGAACTCGTCCTCGGACAGGAAGAAATACTCGCGCCCATGCTCTTCCCCGGGGCGCGGGGCACGGGTCGTCGCCGAGATCGAGAATTCCAGATCCGTATCCCAGGCCATCAGCCGTCTGGCCAGGGTCGATTTGCCCGCTCCGGACGGAGAAGACAGGATGATTAGTAGGCCTCGGCGGTCCGCCATGTCAGTCGTTCCCATTCTTATTCCACATTCTGCACTTGCTCACGCATCTGATCGATCACCGCTTTCAGTTCCAGCCCGACCGATGTCAGGTCCGAGCTTTGCGCCTTGGAACACAGCGTGTTGGCTTCGCGATTGAACTCTTGCATCAGGAAATCCAGCTTGCGGCCCACGGCCCCTTCCTGTGCCAACAACTCACGAGCGGCCCCTACATGCGCGGTCAGGCGATCGATTTCTTCGGTGATATCCGCCTTGACCGCGATCATCGCCAGCTCTTGCGCGACACGATCGGGATCCGCGCCCTGCGCATTCTCCAGCACCCGCGCGAGATTCTCGCGCAGCCCCTCGGTCATCTTGTCTTTGCGTTGCTCGGCAATCTCTGCGGCCTGCGCCGTCAGCTCCGCGACCTGATCCAGTTGCGTGTTCAAGACCGCGGCCAAAGCTGCCCCTTCGGTTTTGCGCATATCTATGAACGCCGCCAGAAGATCTTTGAATTCGGACGTCAGATGAGCAACAAGCGGAGCCGGATCGTCGGCCTCGGTTCCTGCGTCCATCATCCCCTTGAGCGCCAAAAGATCTGACCCACGCGACGGCGCAAGCGTGATGCCGCGCGCAGCCGCCAGCGCTTCCGTTCGCTCAAGAGCCGTCAGGGCCGCAGCCATCGCGGTTTCGTTCAAGGCCAGTTCCGGGGCAGAATCCTCGCGGTTCAAGCGCATCGACAGGGTCACGTTTCCCCGGCTCAGGGATTTGGACAGGGACGCCCGCAACGCGACTTCGAGACCGGTCAACCAATCGGGCACGCGCAGACGCATGTCCAGCCCCTTACCGTTTACGCTGCGAAGTTCCCACGACCAGCTGTGCGGGCCAAAAGTTCCCTTCCCCGAGGCAAACCCGGTCATGGATCTGATCATGATGGCCCTTTCCTGTTCCCCAGCTGTTTCGAGCATGTGCGCACCTAATGCCATTGACTGGTGCAGAGCAAGAGTTTGCTGAAGACGCATTTGTTTGGCGCAAGTTAACCATTCGTTAAAGAATTGCTCCAAAATTGAATTAACCCGAGTCAAAATACCCTTAGCAATGGTTTGCGGGCCGTAGATGCTTCCATTGTGTTGCATTTTATGAAAAAGGCGGCCAATTGACGGTAGGGTGATGAAAATGAAAACCTTTTTCGGGATAGGTTCCGGGTCAGAATTTGGAAAGATCGTCGCAATGGATCGCTTTGACAGTGGGCGCAGCCTATCGCCGATCCGCCAGGCCGAGGCGTATTGGACCGCATTGTTGAGCGGCGACAGCGTGCCGATGCGGTCTCAAATCGACCCGCGCGGTCTTGAGAATGTTCTTGAATATACTTTCATCCTGGAACGCATCGCACCCGGCCTGGCCCGTTTTCGTCTGGCAGGCAGCCATCTGAACGCGCTTGCAGGTATGGAAGTTCGGGGAATGCCGTTGACCGCGTTCTTTCAACCCGATGCCCGCGCGCAGACCAAGGATGTACTGGAACAGGTATTTGCGTCCCCTGCTGTTGCCGAATTGAGTCTGAACTCGGACGGGGTGTTGGGACGTACCCGGATGCAGGCCCGGATGATCCTTCTGCCGCTGAAAAGTGACCTTGGGGATGTCAGCCGTATTTTGGGGGTCATGATCGCCGATGGCGCAATCGGCAAGACACCGCGCCGGTTTTCACTGACCGATACGCGGATCAAACCGGTTTCTGAAATTCAGGTGCCCGCGCCCACACTGCGCCGCCCTGTGGAAGGTTTTGCTGAGGAACAACGCGAATTCAAAAGCTCTGCCGGCCATCTACATCTGGTGGTGTCTCGCGACGATTGAGACCCGCCAATTGCCGTGATAAGAAACAGCGGGCCGATGGCCCGCTGTTGTCAGTGTTTCGGATGCGCTCAGCTTACCGCGCGTTTCGAGCCGTTGCGACGCAGGTTGGTCAGCTCTTCCGCCACCAGGAACGCAAGTTCCAGCGACTGCGATGCGTTCAAGCGCGGATCGCAGGCGGTGTGGTAGCGGTCTGACAGGTCTTCTTCGGTCACGGCACGTACACCACCGGTGCATTCGGTCACATCCAGCCCGGTCATTTCGAAATGCACACCGCCGGGGATGGTTCCCTCGGCCTGATGCACTCCGAAAAAGTCACGCACCTCGCGCAGAACAGAATCAAACGGGCGGGTTTTATAGCCCGTGGCCGATTTGATCGTGTTTCCGTGCATGGGGTCGCAGACCCAGGTGACCTTGGCGCCCTCTTCCTTGACCGCCTTGATCAGACGCGGCAGATGCTCGCCCGCTTTGCCCGCGCCGAAGCGCGCGATCAGGGTCAGCCGCCCCTCTTCGTTGTCCGGGTTCAGCTTTGACATCAGAACCTTGAGGTCCTCGGCCGTAGTGGTTGGGCCGCATTTCAGACCTATCGGGTTCAGTACCCCGCGGCAGAACTCGACATGCGCGCCGTCGGGTTGACGGGTGCGGTCGCCGATCCAGATCATGTGACCGGAGCCAGCCAGCCAGTTGCCCGAGGTGGAATCCAGTCGCGTCAGTGCCTCTTCGTATTCCAGCAACAGCCCTTCGTGGCTGGTGTAGAATTCGACGGTCGAGAATTCATGGGTTGTTTCCGCAGTGATTCCAGCGGCTTCCATGAAGTCGATGGTGTCCTGAATACGATCGGCAACCTCGGAATATTTCTGAACGTCCTGTTCATCCGCGAAACCCAAAGTCCAGGCATGCACGCGGCTCATATCCGCGAAGCCGCCGGTTGAGAACGCCCGCAGCAGGTTCAGTGTCGCCGCCGCCTGCGTGTAGGCCTGCAACATCTTGTTGGGATTCGGAATCCGGGCTTCGGGCGTGAAGGCCAATTCATTGATGATGTCGCCGCGGTAGCTTGGCAGTTCCACACCATTCACGACTTCGGTCGGGGCACTGCGTGGTTTGGCAAATTGCCCGGCCATACGACCGACTTTGACCACTGGCACCTTGGCGCCATAAGTCAAAACCATCGCCATTTGCAGCATCACCTTGAAGGTGTCACGGATCGCATCAGCGCTGAATTGTTCAAAGCTTTCAGCGCAATCCCCACCTTGCAGAAGGAAGGCCTCGCCGCGCCCGGCGGCACCCAGATGCTGTTTGAGACGCCGCGCCTCGCCTGCAAAGACCAGCGGGGGATACTTTGAAAGCTGAGCCTCGACCTTGGCCAGCGCGGCCGCGTCGGTATAATCTGGCATCTGAACCCGGGGCTTGTTGCGCCAGTTCGATTTTTGCCATTCGGTCATAGCTTTGATCTCCGCTGAAGTTTTCAGGTGGTCTCTATACAAAATGCAATGAAGAGTGACCATATCCCATTTGCGCCTCTTGACGACGCAAACAAGCTTTGATCATGGTGGCTGTCAAATCTGCGGCTGGATAATCACACGTCCAGCAGCGAAGCAAGGACATCTCGCCATGCAAGAGCAACGCCAAGTTGTCACGGTGGAAGACACTGCGGCCCCACCCCGGAATTTCGTGTTTGTCCTTTTGGACAAATTCTCGCTTCTGTCTTTTGCTTCGGCGCTTGACAGTCTGCGCATCGCCAACCGCATGGCGAACAGACAGCTTTACACCTGGAAGCTGATAGGAGAAGGCGGAGAAACGGTAACCTGCTCGGCCGGGACCGAGTTCAGTCTTGACAGTGATCTGGTGGAGTTGCAGCGAGATGACGTTGTTCTGATTTGCGGTGGCGTGGACGTTCAGGCGGCCACCACCAAGCGCGTGCTGAACTGGCTGCGGCGTGAAGCGCGAAGGGGATTGCGGATCGGTGGCCTCTGCACTGCGGCCTATACTCTGGCAAAGGCCGGGTTGATGGACAACAAGAAGGCAACGATCCATTGGGAGAACTCTGACAGTTTCATCGAAGAGTTCGACGAGGTCAAACTGACCAAAGCCGTCTTTCAGATCGATGGAAGTCGCATGACGACTGCGGGCGGCACCTCGTCGATTGACCTGATGCTCAAACTGATTGCAGATGACTATGGCGAGGATCTGGCCAACGCGGTGGCGGATCAGATGATCTATTCCTCGATTCGAACCGACCAGGACACGCAGCGTTTGTCAACTCCGACCCGAATCGGTGTGCGGCATCCGAAGTTGAGCCAGGTTATACTGATGATGGAAAAGAACATCGAAGAACCGATCTCGCCCTCGATCCTTGCCAAGGAAGTGGGTATGTCAACCCGCCAGCTGGAGCGTCTGTTCCGCCGGTATCTCAGCCGTTCCCCCAAGCGCTATTACATGGAACTGCGCCTGCACAAAGCCCGCAACCTGCTGATGCAGACCGATATGAGCGTCATCAACGTGGCGCTGGCCTGTGGTTTCGCCTCGCCCAGCCATTTTTCAAAATGCTACCGGGCGCATTACAACACCACGCCCTATCGCGAACGTGGTGCGCAAAGTGGAAGACTGTCAGTCTAAGGTCCAGCGTCAAAGCTCTTTGACGAAATAGTGCAAGTACGGTCGGAGCATGGGCTGATCTTTGTAGGTTGTTGTCTCGATCGGAGTGTCCAGTTCCACAAACCCGAGCTTGGGATACAAAGATCTCATTTCCACATTTGGGGTGAGTGTATCTGCGATCAACCGCTTCAGCCCCATAGCTCTGGCGGCTTGTTCTCGTGCTTGAACCAATGCGCGCCCCACTCCGGTGCCCCGAGCGTCTTCGGTTACAAATACACGTTTCAACTCGCCGGTAGACTGATCAAACCGTTTCATCATTCCACACCCCACGATTTTGCCACCGTGGTTTCTTGCGACGATCAGGCATCCGTTCGGAGGCATGTAGTCATCCGTGTTCGCCCAGAATTCCTCCAGTGCGCTTTGCGGTGCGGAAGGATCCAATTCGAACCCCATACCCTGCATTCTTTGAGCGATAAGAGCATAATATTGCTCCAAAATCATATTCAGCTCGGTTCCTGGCGGGATACTTGTGCACAATTCAATGTCGAAATCACTCATTAATATCCCCTTAACCGTGTAACCTGTTGGACAGAGTGACTGCGATGATGGAAACGCGCAAATGGAATTGAAAAGTCTGCTGGCATGCTTCGTATGTCACTGTTTGACAGACATCCTGTAAACCGCGCCCTGCCCGACTGAAATGAACCAGATCGCCCCATCCGGGGCCTGCACGATGTCACGGACCCGTTCGGTCTCGGGGCCCTTGATCTGCTCGACCTCGCGCAGCGGATCTTCGGACAGCCGCGCGATATAGTCGAATTTCAGCGAGCCCACGAAAATGTCGCCCCGCCATTCTGGAAACATGTCGCCGGAATAGACCATCAACCCTGACGGCGCGATCGACGGGTCCCAGTACAGGCGCGGCTGTTCCATACCGGGCTTGCTGGTGCCCTCGCCGATCTTCTCTCCGGAATAATGTGTGCCGTAAGAGATAACCGGCCAGCCGTAATTGGCGCCGGGTTTGACAAGGTTCACCTCGTCACCGCCGCGCGCACCGTGTTCCGACACCCAAAATCGGCCGCGCGTATCCAAATCGGCCCCCTGTGGGTTGCGGTGCCCATAGGTCCAAATTTCAGGTCGGATATCTGCCTGCCCGATGAAAGGATTGTCTGAAGGCACCGAGCCGTCGCGGTTGATACGGATTACGGAACCCATGGCGTTCGAGCGATCCTGCGCCTGTGGCGCATCCCCTCGATCTCCGATGGTTACGAAAAGAGTGCTGTCATTGGCTTCTACAACGCGTGAGCCGAAATGCCGCCCGCCTGATCCGCTGGGGGAAGCCTCGAAAATGACCCGCAGATTCGTCAGGCGCGTGCCGTTCTCGGACAGGCGCGCCACCGCGACAGCCGTGCCTGCGCCACCCTTTTGCGGTTTTGAAAAGGTCAGAAAGACCTCGCGGCTTTGATTGAAATCGCGCGGGATCGTAACGTCCAGCAATCCGCCCTGCCCCGAAGCTGCGACTTTGGGAACGCCGGATATGGCATTCGCCTCTCCGCCCTGAACATACAACAGGTTTCCGTCGCGTTCGGTGACAAGAAAACTGCCGTCAGGCAAGATGCCGACGGCCCAGGGCGTATCCAGCCCACCTGCCATTTCGGTGAGTTCAATTTTCCCGACCGAGGTCGACAACGCCTGTGCCAAGGCGCTTTCACTGTAAATAGTGAAGAACAGAATCGCGGCAGCTCTGAGCATGTTGACACTTCTCCGGACAATCTTAGGCAAACCCTAACAAAACAGATGGATTTCCGATCGATAAAAACACGATTGCGTTAGGACTTTTCTTTTCCGGGCAGCTTGCCTAGGTTCGTGGCCAGAACGAATACGTTCACAATAGGGAGTAACCATATGAAAAAGCTGCTTACAGCAACTGCAGCATCCGCTTTGCTGGCCGGACCTGCGCTGGCCGAAGACATTACGCTTGGTGTTTTGTTCGGATTCACCGGCCCAATTGAATCGCTGGCACCCGCAATGGGTTCGGGCGCTGAATTGGCGATGGCGGAAGTCACCGAGTCCGGAAAACTGCTGGATGGATCCAAAGTGACCGCATCGCGCGCCGACACCGGCTGCATTGATAACGGTCTGGCCACTTCGAACGGCGAACGCATGATTGCCGACGGTGTTGCCGGCATCATCGGCGGCGATTGCTCGGGCGTGACCGGTGCGATCCTTCAGAATGTCGCGATTCCGAATGGCATGGTCATGATCTCGCCCTCGGCGACCTCGCCGGGCCTGTCGACCATGGAAGACAACGGCCTGTTCTTCCGGACCGCGCCTTCAGATGCGCGCGAAGGCCAGGTGATGGCGGATATCCTGAAGGATCGCGGCATCAACTCGATCGCTCTGACCTATACCAACAACGACTACGGCAAGGGTCTGGCGGACGCGATCCAAACCTCTTTCGAGGCAGCAGGTGGTGAAGTGACCATCGTTGCAGCGCATGAGGATGGCAAGGCCGACTATTCGGCCGAAGTTGGTGCTCTGGCCTCGGCCGGTGGCGACATTCTGGTTGTTGCGGGCTATCTGGATCAGGGCGGTCTGGGGATCATCCAGTCGGCGCTGGACAGCGGTGCGTTTGACACCTTTGGCCTGCCCGGCGGCATGATTGGTGACTCGCTGCCGGCCAATGTCGGCCCCGACCTGAACGGCTCGTTCGGTCAGATCGCCGGTTCGGGCGGTGAAGGCGCCGAAAAGTACTTCGCCATGGCCGAAGCCGCAGGGTTCGACGGTTCGTCGCCCTATTCGCCCGAATCCTATGACGCTGCGGCTCTGTTCATGCTGGCCATGCAGGCTGCAGGATCGACCAATCCGGCCGACTATGGCGGCAAGATCATGGACGTCGCCAACGCTCCGGGCGAAAAGATCTATCCCGGCGAACTGGCCAAGGGTCTGGAATTGCTGGCAAGCGGTCAGGACATCGACTATGTCGGTGCGTCCGGTGTCGAGCTGATCGGCCCCGGCGAAAGCGCGGGGTCCTATCGTGAGATCGAAGTGACCGACGGTGAAAACAAGACCGTCAACTTCCGTTGATTGATCGCCAAAAGCTATGAATGTAAGCAGCCCGGGCCTTGTGTCCGGGCTGTTTCAATGAAAAAAGACCGCACCCGGCAAACGGGGTCGAGACAACAGCGCCGAACAGGCGGCAAGGGGAAAAGATGATCGTCGTCGAGGACGTGCACAAGCATTTCGGCGGATTTCATGCGGTGGACGGGGCATCGCTGGAAATCCAGAAAGGGTCGATCACCGGCCTGATCGGGCCCAACGGGGCAGGAAAAACCACTCTGTTCAATGTGATCGCAGGTGTTCTGCCGCCGACCAGCGGCAAGGTGGTGATGGACGGCGAGGATATCACCGGTCTGCCCCCTCATGAGCTGTTCCACAAGGGTCTGTTGCGCACGTTTCAGATTGCACATGAATTCCCGTCTATGACCTGCCGCGAAAACCTGATGATGGTGCCCGGAGCGCAATCAGGTGAGTCGCTGTGGAACACGTGGTTTGGCCGCAAACGCATTGCTGATGAAGAACGCGCGCTGAAGGCCAAGGCCGATGAGGTGCTGGAGTTTCTGACGATTGAACATCTGGCTGACCACAAGGCGGGTCAGGTCTCGGGTGGTCAGAAAAAGCTGCTGGAGCTGGGCCGCACGATGATGGTGGACGCCAAGATCGTGTTTCTGGACGAGGTCGGCGCGGGTGTGAACCGCACCCTGTTGATGACCATCGCCGACACCATCCTGCGCCTGAACAAAGAGCGCGGCTATACCTTCGTCGTCATCGAACATGACATGGATTTCATCGGCAAGATCTGTGATCCGGTTATTTGCATGGCTGAAGGCAAGGTTCTGGCCGAGGGTACCCTGGACGAGATCAAGGCGAACGAGCACGTGATCGAAGCCTATCTGGGCACCGGCCTGAAGAACAAAGACAAACTGGAGGCAGGCGCGTGAGCGACAACCCCTATCAGGATGACAAGGGCAACAAGGACGCCTCGATCACCAATCCGCACGGTGTCGGCACCATGACACCGGCCCATCGCAAAAGTGGTGCGACGCATAGGGTCGAGGGCGGCCCGTTTCTGATCGGCGACACCATGACGGGTGGCTACGGCAAAGGGCCGGATATCCTGCATGATTGCACCATCGCGGTGGATAAAGGTGAAATCGCAGTCATCGTCGGCCCCAACGGTGCCGGCAAGTCTACGGCGATGAAAGCCGTGTTCGGGATGCTGGATGTCCGTTCGGGGTCTGTGCGTCTGGATGGCGAGGATATCACCAATCTCAGCCCGCAAGACCGGGTGGTCAAGGGCATGGGCTTCGTGCCGCAGACACAGAACATCTTTACTTCGATGACGGTGGAAGAAAACCTGGAAATGGGTGCCTTCATCCGTCGCGACGACATCAGCCAGACGATGGAGCAGGTCTATGACCTGTTCCCCATCCTGCGCGACAAGCGCAATCAGGCCGCCGGAGAGCTGTCGGGCGGACAACGCCAACAGGTCGCCGTGGGCCGCGCCCTGATGACCCAGCCCAAGGTGCTGATGCTCGACGAGCCTACGGCAGGTGTTTCGCCGATCGTGATGGATGAACTGTTCGACCGGATCATCGAAGTGTCCCGCACCGGCCTGCCGATCCTGATGGTGGAACAGAACGCCCGCCAGGCCTTGGAGATTGCCGACAAGGGGTACGTTCTGGTTCAAGGGCGGAATGCCTATAGCGGAACGGGCAAGGAACTACTGGCCGATCCAGAGGTTCGGAAGAGTTTCTTAGGGGGGTGAGGCCTATGAAAACCAGCCTACTCGCCGTTTTCTGTTCATGTCTGTTAGGCAGCATCGCGTTTGCTCAGAGCCTAGCACCGCAAGCTAAGCAGTCTAGAAATGGCGTGATCGTCCGTTGCGAGTTCGAGAATCAACGAACGGTCATCCTATCGGCGCTCGATGACAGGATTGTTTGGCAGGAAAATGGTTCTGATTACCCTACCAGTGATTGGACCCATATTCGGATATCGCATGACCCAATATTGTCAGTATTTGCTTATGGTGTGGGCATCGGAAGCCCGAGGCTCGATATTTACCAAGGTATCGTCCACGCTGATAAGCCCGACTACGACCTTGGAACTGCAATCCTCAGCGAGACGCTTGTTGGGCGCGAAAGGTTGATAGTAATGGCCGTTGAGGGTTTTTGCCAAGGCGAGCAACAGAACTAGTGGGCTTTCTCAAAGCAATTAATACGCCCTCCAACTTCCTTATTGTTTCCGCAATCGACTGAAGTCGCGAGTTTAGAAGGAAACGCACGTTGATCTCAGTATCTGGCTGTCTTTAACTTCGACAACCTTCCCAAGATTTCCACGCGTCGGCTGCAATCCGGTCACATTGTGCGTTTAACGCCGGGCGCTGTGAAGGAAACGGTTTCCCGGTCAAACAAATCAAGTTCCGTGAAATCAAGCGAACCTTCTGAATAAAAACTCTGTTCAGGACCCAAAAATGAAAAAATGGATGTGTGTGGCCATTGCCACCTTGTGCGCGACCGCCGCAACTGCGGAAGAACGTCACTTTGTCTGTGTGTCGGACCGCGACGGCAGTGAAGTGCGCCTAAATCGGGCACCGGATGGAGACAAAGGCTACATCGAAACTGCGAATGTTTCTGGCGACGCGATGGTGTTCAAAGGCGTTGGTAACATGACGTTTGTCCATATTGAGGGCGAAGATGTCATGACCTTTGTCGTGCATTATGACGACATGTCCTTTGACCTCTCGGTCAAGGGTCCCCACGCGGGAACCGATCACGGCACCTGCACCGAGACGGACGCCTGATTCCGCTTCTTTCCATCTCAGTCACTCACCGGAATTGGCCGGTGCGTGACTGAGCCAGGCCAAAATTGAATAGTCTTGCCTGCTTCCGGTTTTCTCGTGGATTTTTTTTCACAACCAGCAGAAAAATATGACGCAAAACAGCGCAGGAAACATTGTGCCTGCGCGGACCGTCGTGCCATAAAGCCGCACCCGGACAGTGAGAAGAAATAATGGATCTACTCAACGCGCTTGTTGCGCTTGCGAATTTTGTGTTGGTGCCAGCGGTCGCTTATGGCAGCCAACTGGCGTTGGGCGCGCTTGGCGTGACCCTGATCTACGGCATTCTGCGATTTTCGAACTTTGCCCATGGCGACACAATGGCCTTTGGCGCGATGATCGCCGTGCTGGTCACATGGGGGTTGCAGGCCGCCGGGATCAGCTTTGGACCGCTGCCAACCGCCCTGCTCGCCCTGCCCTTTGCCATACTGGGCTGTATCGTGCTGGTGCTGATCACCGACAGGCTGGTCTACAAATTCTACCGTGACCAAAAGGCGAAGCCCGTTATTCTGGTGATCGTTTCCATGGGCGTGATGTTCATCATGAACGGCCTTGTCCGGTTTATCATCGGGCCAGACGACCAAAGGTTCTCGGATGGGGCTCGGTTCATTGTTTCGGCGCGCGATTTCAAGGCGATGACCGGTCTGCGCGAGGGTCTGGCCATCAAGGCGTCGCAAGGTATCACGGTGATCGTGGCCGTTGTTGCCGTGGCGCTGCTGTTCTGGTTTCTGAACAAGACGCGCACAGGCAAGTCGATGCGGGCCTATTCGGACAACGAGGATCTGGCGCTGCTGTCAGGCATCAACCCGGAACGTGTGGTGATGATCACATGGATCATCGTTGCGGCGCTGGCCACAACTGCCGGCGTACTTTATGGGCTGGACAAAAGCTTCAAACCCTTCGTCTATTTCCAGCTTCTGCTGCCGATCTTTGCCTCGGCCATCGTGGGTGGTTTGGGCAATCCTCTGGGCGCCATCGCAGGCGGGTTTATCATCGCGTTTTCCGAAGTGACGATAACATACGCCTGGAAGAAGGTGCTGACCTATCTTGCGCCGGAAAACCTTGAGCCGTCAGGATTGGTGCAACTCCTCTCGACCGATTACAAATTCGCCGTCAGCTTTGTCATCCTGCTGATCGTGCTTCTGTTCAAGCCCACGGGCCTTTTCAAGGGGAAAGCAGTATGACCGACGCTGTCAAAAATACGCTGCTCTTCGCAATTGTCGGCGGCCTAATCCTGTTGACCGGTTTCACGCAAAGCTGGAACACCGCGATCCTGATCCTGAATATGGGGCTGATTTCCGCCATCATGGCGATCGGTGTAAACCTGCAATGGGGTTTTGCCGGTCTGTTCAATGTGGGCGTGATGGGCTTTGTCGCTCTGGGCGGTCTGGCCGTCGTACTGGTTTCAACGCCGCCCACGCCCGGTGCCTGGGCTGCCGGAGGTTATGGCATCGTTCTGTCTTTGCTGCTGGGTGCCGCGACAGTGGTTGCCGCCGTTCTGGTGGCAACGAAACTGCCGAAAGGCCGTGTGCAAACCCTGACGATCATCGCCGTTCTTGTCGTGGGCTTTTTTGTCTATCGCGCGGTGTTCGATCCCAGCATTGCGGCGGTCGAGGCCATCGACCCGGCGATTGCCGGCAATATTGGCGGTTTGAATCTGCCGGTTCTGCTGGCCTGGCCGGCCGGTGGTTTGC
Source organism: Ruegeria sp. HKCCD7559 (assembly GCF_013110575.1). Classification (NCBI taxonomy): domain Bacteria; kingdom Pseudomonadati; phylum Pseudomonadota; class Alphaproteobacteria; order Rhodobacterales; family Roseobacteraceae; genus Ruegeria; species Ruegeria sp. HKCCD7559. The sequence goes on along the minus strand of NZ_WVQU01000001.1, from coordinate 1,030,226 downwards.
TGGCGGCGGGTGCTGCGTGGCTGATCGGTAAAACGGCGCTGGGCCTTCGCTCGGATTATCTGGCGATTGCCACATTGGGTATCGCCGAAATCATTATCGCCGTCATGAAAAACGAAGACTGGCTGGCCCGGGGCGTCAAGAATGTCTACGGCATCCCACGCCCGTCCCCTGTTGTGGGCTACGAAGTGGATTTGCAGAACGACCCGGCCTTTCTGGCGCGGGCCGAATGGTTGGGGTTGGACCCCGTCACCGCATCCACCCTTTCGGTCAAACTCGGTTATTCGCTGCTGTTCCTGATTGTGCTTCTGGTTCTACTCTGGATGGCTCAGATGGCGCTGAAAAGCCCGTGGGGCCGGATGATGCGCGCAATCCGTGACAATGAAGTGGCGGCTGAGGCCATGGGCAAGGATGTCACCCGTCGTCATCTGCAAATATTCGTACTGGGTTCGGCTGTTTGCGGTATCGCGGGTGCGATGATGACAACGCTGGACGGCCAGTTGACGCCAAGCGCGTATCAACCGCTGCGCTTTACCTTTCTGGTCTGGGTGATGGTGATCGTGGGTGGTTCGGGCAACAACTTCGGGGCCGTTCTGGGCGCATTCCTCATCTGGTTCCTGTGGGTTCAGGTTGAACCGATCGGCTTGTGGCTGATGAATGTCATTACCGCCGGCTTGCCGGACGGAAGTGCATTGAAAGTCCACCTGTTGGACAGCGCCGCACATATGCGTCTGTTCACGATGGGTCTGATCCTGTTGATTGTTCTCAGATTCAGCCCAAGAGGGCTGATCCCAGAGAAATAGATCGCTTCCACCTTCAATATGCGAAACCGCGCCTCTTATCCGGCGCGGTTTCTTGATTCTTAACGATTTTTTGAATAAACGGACACACCGCAGTGATTTCTTTTTGCGGTATGTCGCCGGCACTCACATCCGTCTACGCCGATCTGTAACGATCATTTACACGTTTTGAAAAGAGTCAAAAATGAAAGCACCACGGTTCAAGACACTGCTTCTATTTCCGGTTGTTGCCATCGTAACAACCGCCTGCATTCCCACTCCGGAAGAACTTGAAACAACTCCCGTCAAAGTTCAAACGCCCAAAGGTGTCGTAACCTGTCAGCTATATCGTCACGACCGGGTGACCTGGGACCGGGCGATTGACTTCCCGGCTTCGAAAATGTCCGTGCCGGAGGCTGACGCCTACTGCCGTCAGGAAGGCCAGCGTCGTCTGAAGTAAACATTGCGGCGCCCGTGATGGGCGCCGTTCCGTCATCTGTTGCGGAACAATCCACCCAGAATACCACGAACGATTCGGCGTCCGGTCGTTCCTTTCAGTTCTTTGATAACTGCGTCGGTCATCGCCGATGCAAACGTGTCTTTCTGCCGTTGCACCCGGGACGAGGATCTGCCGACCCGGCTTCCCGAATATCTGCGAGCCGAAGAATACTCTCGTTCCATCGGTGATTGTGCCTCTAGAACTTCATCGGCCTCTGCCTGTTCAGCGGCCTTGGCGGCCGCCTCAGCCCGAGCCTGGAGGATTTCAAAGGCCGATTTTCGATCAATACCATCGTCATATTTAGACGCCATCGGCGAGGCATCGAGAATGGCCCTCCGCTGCGCATCAGAAATGGGCCCCAACTGGGAACCCGGCGGACGAATCAATGTGCGCTCGACAATTCCGGGAACACCTTTTTTCTGCAGCATCGACGTGACAGCCTCACCAACGCCCACCTCGCGAATTGCGGCTTCGGTGTCAAAGGCGGGGTTTTCGCGATAGGTTTCAGCCGCCAGACGCAGGTTCTTTCGGTCACGCGCCGTGAAGGCCCGCAAAGCGTGCTGAACGCGATTGCCCAACTGCCCCAGAATATCCTCGGGAATATCGGCGGGATTCTGGGTGATGAAATAGACACCTACTCCTTTGGACCGGATCAGGCGCGCAACCTGTTCAACCTTGTCCACCAACACTTTCGGAGCGCCGTCAAACAACAGATGCGCCTCGTCGAAGAAGAACACCAGCTTGGGTTTGTCAGGATCACCGACTTCGGGAAGCTCCTCAAACAATTCGCTCAGCAGCCACAGCAGGAATGTCGCATAAAGCCGTGGCGCTGCCATCAGTTTGTCCGAAGCAAGGATGTTCACCATCCCCTGCCCGTTTTCATCGGTGCGCATCAGATCGGACAGATCCAGCGCGGGTTCGCCAAACAGTTTTGTTCCACCCTGGTTTTCCAATACCAGCAATCGCCGCTGGATCGCACCGATCGAAGATGTCGATACATTGCCATATCGCAATGAAAGCTGGGCCCGGTTCTCGCCGATCCAGACCAGCAGCGCCTGAAGGTCTTTGAGATCCAGAAGAGGCATTCCCTCTTCATCGGCCACGCGGAACGCGATGTTCAGGATACCTTCCTGCGCTTCGCTCAATTCCATCAACCGGGACAGCAGCAACGGGCCCATTTCAGTGACCGTCGTCCGCACTGGATGGCCCTGTTCACCAAAAAGATCCCAGAACGTAACGGGGCAGGCGGAATAAGCAAAATCGTCGAACCCTATGCGTTTGGCACGATCCATAAATGCCTGATGCAGTTTTTGCGCGTCGCTTCCGGGCAAAGCCAGGCCCGACAGATCACCTTTGACATCGGACAGAAACACCGGAACTCCGGCTTGGGAAAACCCTTCCGCGAGGATTTGCAACGTTACGGTCTTACCGGTCCCAGTGGCGCCGGCAATCAACCCATGGCGGTTGGCATATTTCAGTGCCAGTTCCTGCGGCTGGCCATAGCCTTCGCCTCCGCCACCCAAAAATATATTCTTGCCCATTAACATTGCCTTATGTTTCACCGATCCTTGACCAGCATACAAAGTTAACCTTTGACTGCGATAGTCAATTTGCCCCGCGTTTGTTTCCTTCACGTGGGGCAGACTTCCTCCCTGTCGACTGGCCGTGCCTTCGGGCACGGCTTTTTTGCAGGATCAAAAATGGTTTCAAAGCTCTGACCGCAGTATTAAAATTTGAGGATAGCTGTTGACCCGTCTGCGACCCTCTCGTAGGGTTTGCGCATAAATAAGTCGGCCAGTCCGACGGGGAGAACCTTTTGGAAAAGAGAGCTGGCTTATGCAGCTCTCTTTTTCTGTCTCAGGGCAGTTGGTTTCTGGTGTTCTGGCAAGAATCCGTTCACGTTCAGACCAGCCGTTCTGTTAGTGCCTGACACCAGTTCAGAAGAGTGTTAAACGAAGCAAAAAGCTCAAGCATCAAGTCGAGGCATTCATGATCAAGCAACTTCTAACCGCAAATACAGTGGCCGTCGCCTTTCTTAGCAGCGCAGTCTATGCCCAAGAGGCCAACGACGAAAGTCCGCAGCAGGCCGAGCCCGCCCAAACCGAAGCCGCGCAAGAACTGGATCTGGGAGAGACTGGCCCACGTATCGGCGAGCAATACGTCAAAGAAACAAGCGGTGCTTGGAATATAACCTGTCTACGGACCGAAGAAGGCGACGATCCTTGCCTGCTGCGTCAAGTTCTTTCCGGCGCCGAGGGCCAGCCGATTGCGGAAATCTCGATCAACAAGCTTCCCGAAGGAGCGGAGGCCGTTGCCGGAGCTAGGTTGACTGTGCCGCTGGAGACCATGCTGCAAGCACAAATTGCTGTGTCCATAGACGGCGCACCGGGTAAAAGATACAACTATCATCACTGCAACCCGGTAGGCTGCGTCGCGCAATTGGGCTTTACGCAAGGCGATATAGACGCCATGAAAGCGGGCAGTGAGGCAACAATCTCGCTGGTGTCAATTCTGGCCCCGAGCCAACTTTTGCAAATCGAAATGTCGCTGGCTGGATTTACCAGTGGCTACGATCAGCTGGAAGTCCTGCAAAACTGACAGATCGCAGACAAAGGCCGCTCTGAATGCGGCGGCCTTGTTTCGTACGTTGTTCGCTAAACCCGCTTCAGCGCCAAAACCGCATTCAGCCCGCCAAAGGCAAACGCATTGCTGAGCGCGACGTCAACTTTGGCTTCCCGAGCTTCGTTCGGCACAACATCAAGCGCGCATTCCGGATCGGGTTCCTCGTATCCGATGGTGGGTGCGATCACACCGTCCCGCAGCGCCATGATACATGCCAACAGTTCCACCGCACCGGTTCCACCAATCAGGTGACCATGCATGGATTTGGTCGACGATATCATCAGGTCGTCAGCATGGGGCCCGAAAACATCCGCCACGGCGGCACATTCGGTTTTGTCATTCGCAGCCGTCCCGGTGCCATGCGCGTTGATATAACCCACATCGCTTGCATTCAATCTGGCATCAGCCAAGGCACCTGACATGGCCCGTGAAGCCCCTTGCTTGCTGGGCATTACGATATCGGCCGCATCCGACGACATGGCAAAACCAACGACTTCGCACATGATCTCGGCGCCACGGGCGCGGGCGTGTTCGTATTCCTCGAAAACAAAGACCCCGGCCCCTTCGCCCTGTACCATTCCGTTGCGATTGGCGCTGAACGGTCGGCACGCATCCTTGGACATGACGCGCAACCCTTCCCAGGCCTTGACGCCTCCAAAACACAACATGGATTCGGACCCGCCTGTGATCATGACCGGGGCCATGCCGCTTCGGACCATCTGAAAGGCCTGAGACATGGCATGGTTCGAGGACGCACAGGCAGTCGACACGGTGAAGCTGGGGCCTTTGAGGTTGTGTTCCATGGAAACATGGCTGGCCGCCGCATTGTTCATGAGTTTGGGAACAACAAACGGGTGTACCCGATTCTTTCCGTCCTCATAAACCGAGCGATAATTGTCATCCCAAGTCGATACGCCACCGCCGGCGGTCCCCAGAACAACACCTGATTTTGCGGCCAACTCTCCGTGAAACTCGATGCCGGACTGATCGATGGCCTCTTTGGCGGCGGTCAGAGTGAACTGAGTGAACCGGTCATACAGCGACATCTGCTGACGGTTGAACCGACCTTCAGCCTCAAAGCCGCGAACCTGCCCGCCGATCTTGATGGCCAACCGATCAACGTCCCGAAATTCCAGTTCCGAGATGCCGCAACGGCCTTCGCGCATGGCTTCCAGCGTGTCAGGAACCGAATGGCCCAGTGAATTGATCGTACCTGCGCCGGTAATGACAACACGTTTCATGAGCGTCAGTCAGACCTTTTCCGACACGAGCTTTTCGATCCCGGAAATGATCGCAGCGACATTGGATATGTCAAAATCGTTGGCCTCGGGCTCATTGGCGTTGAACGGAATTGAAATGTCGAACTCTTCCTCGATGGCGAATATGCTTTCCACCAGACCAAGGCTGTCGATTCCCAGATCTTCCAGCGTGCTTTCGGGCGTCACATCCGATGGCTCCAGCACGGCCTGCTCTGCAATGATTGCGATGACGCGGTCGCTGATGCTCATGTCGATCCCCTGATTTTCAGTTTGACGATGATTTAATCGCTTGGGGTCTGTTTGAAAACAGCCTTTTTCAATGCCTCAACGTCGCGTGCCATTCGGGGCAGTCGGCGCTGCGCCCTGTAGACATCGGTGTGGGTCTCCATTTTGATGCCCGGATACCCCATGATCACGCGCCCGGCGGGCACATTTGACAGAATCTTCGTGCCCCCACCCGAAATAACGCCGTCCCCTATGAAAATGTTGTCGACCACTCCGGTCTGACCACCCAGAACGACGTTGTTGCCGATCTCGACCGAGCCGGAGACACCTGTCTGACCGCACAGCAGACAATCCCGCCCGACGCGGGTGTTGTGCCCGACATGGACAAGATTATCCAGCTTGGTGCCATCACCGATCCGCGTGTTGCGGATTGTTCCATTATCGACAGTGCAATTGGCGCCAACCTCGACATCATCACCGATCTCAACCGCGCCCAAAGAATGGATACGGAGCCAACTTTGGGCCTTGGCGTCGCCCTGATCGCCCAACGTTTTGCGGGCGTTCTCAGCGCCAGAAACCTCGGGGGTCACGAAACTGAACCCGTCACTACCAATCCTTGCACCGGGCTGCGCGATGAACCGATCCCCGATTTGTGCGCGCGCGCCAATGCTGACCATTTCACGCAACAGGGCCTGTTCGCCAAGAATGGCGTCCATTCCCACCACGCAGTGTGCTCCGATGACCGAGCCCGAACCTATTCGCGCCCGAGCACCAACAACAGTCAGAGGTCCTATCGCCACATCTGGTCCAATTTCGGCCGTTGGATCGATCACTGCGGAAGGATGAATGCCCGGTTCAATCCCTTGCCCGCGATCCAGCATTGAGGTGATCCCCGCCATCGCCATGCGCGGACGCTTCACGAATATGGCCGCGCGCAACCCCATGTCCTGCCAATCCGCGCCCTCCCACAGAACGGCGGCGCGCGCGCGCCCTTTCGAAAGCGCTTCGGCGTATTTCGGAGACATGGCCATGGCCAGATCGGTTGGGTCAGCATCGCCCGGTTCGGCCGCCCGCACGATCGTCAGGCCACCGTCGCCTTGGCATTCAGCACCCAAAGCGTCGGCGATTTGTTGAATGGTAAACTGCATCTCGGGCTTCCTTTTGGCAGGATTTGCCCTGTGCTTAACTCTGAACGTCCGGCAGGGCCACCCCTGCCTTTTGCAGGGCCTCCCAAATCTTGCCGTCCCGGCCATAGACATCACGGCGATACTGCACCTCGCCTTTTAGCCCGACATATGCCGTTCGATAGATCAGGTGGACCGGAACATTTTGTTCCAAATTGACCTTGGTTTCCTTTCCTGTGTTCAGAACACGATGAAAGAATGCCTTGGGATTCTCTTCCTGTTTGGCCAGCAACGCATAGGCAAATTCGAAAGGCTGCGCCAGCCGGATGCAGCCGTGCGAGAACGCCCGCACCTCGCGCGCGAACAGGCTTTTCTGAGGCGTATCATGCAGATAGATATTGTACTTGTTGGGGAACATGAACTTGACCAGCCCCAAAGCATTGCTTTTGCTGGGCGGCTGGCGCATCGCAAAAGGAAAGCTTCGCGCGGTGAACTGATTGAAATCAACCGCCCCGCGATTGACCTGCCGCCCCCTGCTGTCCGTGATCTGAATATGACCGACCGCGTTGGGGTTCGCTTTCAGCTTCGGCAGGTATTCCTTGGTGATGATCGAGCGCGGAACATACCAGCTGGGGTTTATCACCATATGTTCCATCACATCCGAGAACTCTGGGCTGCGGCGATCATGCGTGTTCTTGCCGATCACCGCACGGGTTTCAAAGGTGACTTGCCCGTCATCCACGATCTTTGCCGAAAAATCTGTCTGGTTGACAAGGATATGACGTGCGCCGCGTTCCCGAGGCAACCAGCGCTCCCGTTCCAAAGCGACATAAACAGCCTTGAGCCGGTCCACGGCGGGGCGATTCAACTCGGCAATCGTGCCCTTGCCTGCAACGCCATCGGGTTCCAACCCATGCGCGATTTGAAAGGCCCTGACCCCTTCCAGCAACGCGGCGTCGAACGACGGGCTGGCCGATGGTTTCATGTAGCCCATTAACACCAGCCGATTGCGAAGCTTCACGACATTGGGCCCGGTATCCCCGAATTCCAACTTAGTTTCCGGAACTGTCGCCCCCCAACCGCCTTGATCTACCAAATCCTGAAGCGCCAGCTTCTGTTTCATCAGAGCCCGGTACTGACGGGTTTGAGGAGCCAATTGCGCAAGATACGCGGCGCCATGTGTGTTCAGGGCGTTCAGATGCTCGGCCGCGCTGCGACGATCCACCGACCGAACAAGCCCGTCGTCGATGTTTCCGGGCCGAATAAAACCCGAGTACAATACGTCGGCAAAATCCACAAAAACCCGGCTCAGTTCCGCTTCAACGGCGCCAAGATCGCGTGTCGAGCGTGCATCCTGCATTTTCTGCATCAAGGATGAAACTGTCGCATCGGCCCTCGGCAGACCGTGCAGATGCGCATGTGACAGTGCCTGGATCAATGCGGCCCGGCGTTGCATATGCTCATCGGATTCACCCACCCAAATCGGCGAAAACCCGGTTGTCCGGTAAAACTCTGCGATCTGCGATTCCCGTGGGGTATGTTCAGCAACGGCCATCTGAAACGCCGTGTTGTGCGCAGGTTCAGAAGTGGTGTTTGCCATACTCGCAGTGGCCGCAAAACAGGCGGCAAGCAGGATACTGGTACGGGCTCGGAAAACAGAAAGCATTGGATGGCCTTGGAATCAATGGCTTGGTTGATGATATGTGCGTCGAACAACTATGAGTTTGGCTGCGCAGACTTGTCTATTCACAAATTCCTTACCGAATTGCTTCTGTTGGCGTCTGATGCGCGTTTGCATCGGCCCGGTGATGTGCAGCCCACACCTGCAAATATTCTGCGCTCGGCTGTGACATTTGCGCAAAAATCTGCCGAAAATTCCCCCTTGAAAAGGTGCCTATGAAACACTTCTTGGCCGTCGAATCCGATTGTGTCATAAATTCCGCATCTGGGATGGGAAAAAATTAAGACAGCGCGCGTAACATCGTGCGCAGGCAGGAACAGTACGGGACGAACCAAAATGACCAAGAGCAGTTCCTCGGGCTTGACCCGACGTGCCCTATTGGGTGCGTTTGCAGCAACAGCAGTCGCAGCAGCACCCACCTACTCCAAAGCAGCAGGCTTTTTGCGCGGCGGCGGCGATATCCGTCGCATTCGCATGTATTCCGGTCGCACGGGCGAACGGTTGGACATGATTTATTGGGTCGATGGTAAGTATATCAAGGACGCAGTCAAAGAAGTGAACCACTTCATGCGCGATTGGCGCACGGATCACGTAAAATCCATCGATTTACGCACGATTGATATCATGGCGGCATCACACAACCTTCTGGATGTCAACGAACCTTACATGTTGCTGTCGGGCTATCGCTCCCCCCAGACCAACGCCATGCTCCGCGCCCGCTCTCGCGGCGTCGCCCGGAAGTCGCTTCATATGAAGGGACAAGCGGCAGACCTGCGCCTGTCTTCCCGCTCCGTCTCGCAGATGGCTAAGGCTGCTATGTCATGCCGGGCCGGCGGTGTCGGTCAATATAACGGGTCCAATTTCGTGCATATGGACTGCGGTGTCGTCCGCACCTGGCGCGGCTAAGACAGCGACTTCGCGATCTCGGCTTATATGACAGGGGTTTGACGAGGGCGGCCAGTTACATCCCCGCGTCTCCCCCTCCGCCGCCGGCATCACCGCCTCCGGTGTCATTGCTGGATGCTGTCGCCGCAGTGGAATTGCTGGTCTCACGAGACTTTTCATCGCCGACGTCAGCGGGAACACTGGAACCGGAAGCATTGTCGCTTTCTGAATCATCATCGCTTTCGGGTTCTTCATCATCGGTCAGCTTTCCAAGGATAAACGCCAGAATTACGGCGACCAAGATCCATCCTAAAACGCTTGAAGCTGAAACCCCGGTAATCGCGCTACCCAATAGTGCTACAATCACGACAACGATTATCAGCTTCTTATTTGAAGAGATGACTTTCACATTCCTTCCTCCATTTGAGCTGACGCGCGCCAGCCTCGTTCGGAAAGTGTACATCAAAAAAACCACTGCTTGAGGGGTTAAGCCTCAAAATGATCGTCAGGATTGTTCGCGTGGTGGCAAGCGGGCGAAAAACAGAGGCGTGCAGACACTATCCATGGCCCGAAAGGGTATTCGCATGGAAAATATCCCGAGAGGGGATCAGCCAGGGCACCTTTCGTAGTTTCAACACTAGATGCTGTTTGGAACTGTTGTAAGCCAAGATGTTTTGGGCGCTGGAAACCGAAAACGCGAAAACTAAAGAAGCGCTTGACCGGGGCAGATGTTGAATAACGCTATGCTGCGGCATATCCCCGGAGCAGCGCAAGACCCTTGTCCTTCATTAGCGATAGCTATGCTGCCCGGGAACTTCTCCCAATTTGGTGCAGAAGTTCCTGCTTTGCCCAATAAACCTTAGAAATATAGCGATGGTGGCGCACCTGAGAGGATTCGAACCTCTGGCCTCTGCCTTCGGAGGGCAGCGCTCTATCCAGCTGAGCTACAGGTGCCTTGGCCGTTAGCTAACCTTGTTCCAATCCGGGTGCAACTGAAAATCGTGATTGTTGCACCCTCTTTGAAACCAAAATCAGGCGAAAAGATCATGCGCCAATTCAAGCGCTTCGATCAGTGTGTCGACCTCTTCTGTCGTGTTGTAGAGACCAAAGCTGGCACGGCAGGTCGCCGTGACGCCCAGGTGGTCCATAAGCGGGCCCGCACAGTGATGCCCGGCGCGGACGGCAACCCCTTTTTTGTCCAGAATCGTGGATACATCATGGGCATGGCCGGCCCCGTCCAGCGTAAAGCTGAAGATGGCTGCCTTGTCTGGCCGCGTGCCCTGAACCTGAAGCCAGTTGAGACCATTCAGGCGCTGCATGGCATAGTCCCGCAGGCCGGATTCATGGGCGGCAATGTTGTCCATTCCCAAATCCATCATGTATTCCAGCGCAACGCCCAGGCCGATGGTTTGGACAATGCCGGGTGTTCCGGCCTCGAACTTCATCGGCGGGTCGTTGTAGATCACCTGATCCTTGCTGACCTCTTTGATCATGTCACCGCCACCGACAAAGGGGCGCATCTCGGCCATGCGTTCGGACTTGATGTAGATCGCACCCGACCCCGACGGGCCATACAGCTTGTGGCCGGTGATGGCGTAAAAGTCGCAACCGATGTCCTGCACGTTCACCGGCATATGCACCGCGCCCTGACTGCCATCAACCAGCACCGGGACGCCCCTGGCATGTGCACCTTCGGTGATGGCTTTGACATCCACGACGGTACCCAGAACATTGGAACATTGCGTCACGGCCACAAGTTTGGTTTTCGGGCCGATCGCATCGATTACCGCCTGCGGATCCAGCCCCCCGTCAGCGTCCACATCCACCCACTTCAGAACAACGCCCTGCCGTTCCCTCAGGAAATGCCAGGGCACGATGTTGGCGTGATGCTCCATGACGCTCAGGACGATCTCATCCCCGGCTTCCAGGCGCGGCATGGCCCAGCCATAGGCAACAAGATTGATCCCTTCGGTCGTTCCTGAATTCAGAACGATCTCATCCTCATTCGATGCCCCCAGGAAACGGGCGATGATCCCCCGAACAGCTTCGTATTTCTCGGTCGACAGATTGGACAGATAGTGCAATCCACGGTGAACATTCGAATACTCTTCGGAATAGGCACGAGTCACCGCATCGATGACGACCTGAGGCTTTTGAGCCGACGCACCGTTGTCCAGATAGGTCAACGGCTTGCCATTCACCTGACGTGACAGGATCGGAAAGTCAGAGCGAATTTTCTGCACATCATACATGATACGGTTTTCCTAGACAGGCGCGGCCGGTGTTAAATACAGGACGAAGGGAACCGCAATCAGGGCTGACAACAGAATTACGGCGAAGGACTTCCAAAGGGATCCGAATTGATGCGCTTCGTTCAGGAAATGAAGCGTGATGTAAAGGCTCAGGATCGCCGTCGCGAACAGCATTATCATCATCAGAAACGGCATCGTCAGGCTTAGAACAAGGGTCATGACAAGGGCGACGATTTGCAGGAACTGCAACCACACTGTCAGGACCATCAGATCGTCAAAGCTTGCTTTGCCGCCTATTGCTTTTCCGACGACGAAGAACGCAAGGATGCTCAGCAGCATTGCTCCGGCGGATCGCAGCAAAACAACGGGGATACTTTCGGGAGGCGGTGCGATCTGACCTTGCGGCACGGGGACCGACAAATCGATTCCCAACTGGACGAGACAGTTCAAAACCACTGCCAGCGCAAAGGCCAACCACAACCCTTCCCGCCCCGGTTTCAAGGACAACAACTGGCGGGCGGCTTGGTCGGGGCTTCTGATCGTCAGAACCGCCAGAGCGCCGAGGGAATTGATAGTCATGCAGCGGACCTTTGTACTTGTCTCAGACCGGATAACCAGAACCAGACAAAAACAGCAACCCAGGCGATGCCCACAATTGTCAAAGCAGGCCCGGGCCCTATGAACCCGGCGACCAGACCATTCAACAAGACCAGGGGGGCGGATGCCAACAACGCCCAGAACAGGGCAAGTCGTGCGCCATAAGCAGTGCCCTGCCCGCCCGCCATCCGCGCCGCCCAATAGGAAATCAGCGCCAGCGTGTAGAAAAACAACGGCAGTATGAACACCGACCCCAGCAAAGCACCGCCCAGAAGCATGTTCAGCTCGACGCCTTCAAGATGCGCTTTGCGGGCAAGGCTGGGCATTTGCGCGACAAAGGCCACAACGCAAAACGCCATGACAAACACCAGTGCCCTGTCTTCCCGCTGACCCATTTCAAGAAGCCGGCGCACCACGCGCCCCGGCCCTCGGTATGTGGCCAATATGTCAGACGAGACGGCCATCAGCTACGACGCGCTAGCCACCCTTCCAGACGGCTTACGATCTCTTCCGCCAAGGCGCTGTCTTCGATCTCATCCACCGCTTCGGCAAGAAAGGCCAAAGTCAGCATATTGGTTGCGTCCTTGACCGGCACGCCACGGGACCGCAGATAGAACAGCGCGGTTTCGTCGATCGCACCCGAGGTCGAGCCATGCGAACACGCCACGTCATCGGCATAGATCTCAAGCTCGGGCTTGGCGAGGAACTGGCTGTCATCATCCAGCAGCAACGATTGGCTGATCTGGTAACCGTCGGTTTTCTGTGCGCCTTCCTTCACAAGGATCTTGCCCTGAAACACGCCGGTCGCCCCGTTGCGCAGCACTTTCTTGAACACCTGACGGCTTTCGCAGTTTACCGCATCATGGGTGATGAAAACCGTGTCGTCATGATGGAAGTCTCCATCGCCAACACAGGCCCCGGCCACATGGGCCACCGCGTCATCGCCTGTCAGCTCGACGACCTGCTCATTGCGGGTCAGCACGCCATTCACTGTCAAAGTGAAGGATTTATAGACAGACTCCGTGCCCAGACGGGTAAACATATGGGTCGCGGCCCGGCGTTCATGGTCCCTGCCCTGGGCGCGCACATGGTGCAGCGTGCCCTTGTCGGCGATGTCGATCTCCATGCATTTGTTGAAGCGTGACGCAGCCGGGCCGGTTTCCAGAATGGTGGCCTCGGCCCCGCTTTCCACGCGAATGACGTGGTGCAGGATCGCATCCGAGGTCGGCGATGCATGACGATAGACCAGGTTGATCGGTTTGGACGGTTTGCCGGTGACATGGATGGCCACACCATCCGACGCAAAAGCCGTGTTCAGCGCCGCCAGCGGACGCTGGACCGGAGACTGACCGCGCGTCTCAAGCACGCCATACAGGTCTTTCGCCCAATGAATGTCCTTGCAGCAGATATCCTCGAGCCGGTCGATGGTCACGCCTTCCAGCGTCAGGTCGTCCGACTCTTCGGCGCTGAATTCACCGTCCACGAAGACGATGTTCAGCCGGTCGAGTCCGCTGAACATCAACGGCTCATCATCGGCAAACACCGCAGCCGGAGGCGCGTCTGGCGAGACCAGAGTGTCCGGTTGAGTGTATTTCCAATATTCGTCACGCCGTCCGGGCAGACCAGTTTCCAGAACACGGGCCAGCGCGTCTTCGCGCGCGGCGCGGGTGCATCCCGCGTCGGGCATGGTCAAGGCAGACAGCCGGGCCTCGGTCGCGGTTTGTTTGACTTCGGGCAAGGCCATCAGTTCACCTCGGCAAGAATGTCGGCATAACCGTTGTTTTCAACCTCGAGCGCCAGATCTGGGCCTCCGGTTTTGACAATGCGGCCATCGGCCATGATGTGCACAACGTCCGGCTTGATGTGATCCAGCAGGCGCTGGTAATGGGTGATGACCAAGAACCCGCGACCTTCATCGCGCAGCGCATTCACACCTTCGGCGACCAGCTTCATCGCATCCACATCCAGACCCGAGTCGGTTTCGTCCATGATGCACATCTTGGGTTCCAGCATGGCCATTTGCAGGATTTCATTGCGCTTTTTCTCACCGCCCGAGAAGCCCACATTGACCGGACGCTTGAGCATATCCGCGTCGATCTTCAGCGTCTTGGCCTTGGCACGCACTTCCTTGAGGAATTCAGCGGCGGACAGCTCGTCCTCACCCCGCGCCTTGCGCTGTGCATTCACGGCGGTGCGCAGGAAGGTCATGTTGCCCACGCCCGGAATTTCGACCGGGTACTGGAAAGCCAGAAACACGCCGGCAGCGGCGCGCTCTTCCGGTTCCATCTCCAGCAGGTCTTCGCCATCCAGCGTGGCAGAACCCTCGGTCACTTCGTACCCGTCGCGGCCCGACAGCACGTAGCTGAGTGTTGACTTGCCTGACCCGTTCGGCCCCATGATCGCGTGTACCTTGCCGGCTTCAACCGTCAGGTCCACACCCTTTAGGATCTGCTTGTCTTCTTCTTCAAGCTTCACGTGCAGATTCTTGATTTCCAACATTTTTTATCCTTTTGCGTATCGCAAGGGGCACCGTGGCCCCGAAACCTTCTTATCCCAGCAACTTGCGGATCAGACGCGCGACGATCCAACCCAGGATCGCCCCTCCGCCAACCGCCCAAACCGGGTTGATGAATTCCATGTGGTTGATGTTGACGTAAGCCATACCCAGCAGACCGCCAAGAACCGGCAACGCGTAACCCAGCCAGGTCAACACGTCTTCTTTCCGGATGCCGCTTCGTGACGCCCGCGTCATCAGCCAACCGACCCTTCCAGCGAGATTGCCACCAGTTGCTGCGCTTCCATGGCGAACTCCATCGGCAGTGCTTGCAGAACGTCCTTGCAGAACCCGTTGACCACCAAAGCCACGGCCTCTTCTTCATCCATTCCACGCTGACGGCAATAGAACAGCTGATCGTCATCCACCTTGGATGTCGTCGCCTCGTGCTCGACACGAGATGAGTTGTTTTTGACCTCGATATACGGAACCGTATGCGCGCCGCATTTGTCGCCGATCAGCAAGCTGTCACACTGGGTGTAGTTGCGGCTGTCCTTGGCCTTCGGATGTATCGAGACCAGACCGCGATAGGTGTTCTGCGCCTTGCCCGCACTGATGCCCTTGGACACGATGCGAGACTTGGTGTTCTTGCCCAGATGAACCATCTTGGTGCCGGTATCGGCCTGCTGATAGTTGTTGGCAATCGCGATCGAATAGAACTCACCCTGGCTTTCGTTGCCGCGCAGGATGCAGGACGGGTATTTCCACGTCACGGCCGAGCCGGTTTCGACCTGCGTCCACATCACCTTGGACCGGTCGCCCCGGCAATCGGCGCGCTTGGTCACGAAGTTGTAGATGCCGCCCTTGCCGTTCTCATCGCCCGGAAACCAGTTCTGAACGGTCGAGTATTTCACTTCGGCGTCTTCTTCGACAATGATCTCGACCACGGCCGCGTGCAGCTGCGCGGTGTCGCGCTGGGGCGCGGTGCAGCCTTCCAGATAGGACACGTACGAACCTTTGTCGGCGATGATCAGCGTGCGCTCGAACTGGCCGGTGTTTTCGGCGTTGATGCGGAAATAGGTGCTCAGCTCCATCGGGCAGCGGACACCGGGCGGAATGTAGACGAAGGACCCATCCGAAAACACGGCCGAGTTCAAAGTCGCATAAAAGTTGTCCGACACCGGAACCACAGTGCCCAGATACTTCTTGACCAGCTCAGGATGTTCCTTGATCGCTTCGGAAATCGAACAGAAAATCACACCGGCCTTTTTCAGTTCGGCCTGAAAGGTCGTGCCGACGGACACCGAGTCAAACACCGCGTCCACAGCAACCTTGCGCCCCTCGGCCGGAGCATCCTCAGCACCTTCGACACCAGCCAGAATCATCTGTTCTTTCAAAGGGATACCAAGCTTTTCGTATGTGGCCAGCAGCTTGGGGTCGACATCGTCCAACGACTTGGGTTTCTCTTCCATCGATTTCGGACGCGCATAGTAATACTGGTCCTGAAAATCGATCTTTGGATAAGTGACCATGGCCCATTTCGGTTCTTCCATCTTGGTCCAGCGTTCAAACGCGGCCAGACGCCACTCGGTCATCCATTCCGGTTCTTCATTCTTTTCCGAGATCAGACGAACGATGTCCGGGTTCACACCTTTCGGCGCGTACTCCATTTCGATGTCCGTGTCCCAGCCGTATTTATAGGTTCCGACCTCGCGCACCGCATCCACGGTTTCCTGATCGACACCCTCTTTCACCTGGGTCTGGTCCAAAGCGGCCATAACTTGCCCTCCGTCAGATCACGCGGCGCGCGCGCGATGCTTTTTCTCTTTCTCAAGCCACGTTTCGGCGAAACGCAGCACATCTTCTTCCGTTGTCCGAGGTCCCAGCGATACGCGGATTGCGCTGCTGGCTGTCACCTCGTCGTATCCCATTGCGGTGAGCACCGCGCTGGCACGAACCTTGCCGCTTGAACAGGCAGAGCCCGCACTGACCGCAAAACCCGACAGATCCATCTGCATGACCTGGGTCTCACCTTTCCAGCCGGGGGCGGCAAAACACAGGGTGTTCGGCAGGCGTTGCCGCCCTTTCCCGACAAAAATAGGTGATTTTACAGCAGCCTCAAGAGCGTTTTCTAGAATATTTCTAAATTCCTCGACCTGCTCCCAAACGCCATTGGCCAGATCCCGCATCGCAGCTTCAGCTGCGGCGCCGAACCCTGCGATACCAATGACATTTTCGGTTCCTGATCTGCGGCCCATTTCCTGGCCGCCCCCCTTGATCTGTGCCGCCAGATCGGTTCCGCGTTGCATCACAACGGCACCGACACCTTTTGGACCGCCCAGTTTATGCGCCGAGACCAGAGCCATCTGGGCATTCATCCAGTTGAACGCGACGGGCAGCTTGCCAAAAGCCTGTGTGGCGTCTGTCACGGCCAGGCCGGACGGCAGTGTTTGAACAATCCCCGTCTCTGAGTTTGCCAGTTGCAATGTCGACATTTCAGGCGCGATTACCTGCACGTCTCCGACCTCGGAAACCGTAAGATCCTCATTGATCCAAGATCTTACCGCGTCATGTTCAATCGCCGCGCCGTGCAATTGGCGCCCCGACAATGCCAGCGCCGCACCTTCGGTTGACCCAGATGTAAAGACGATATCCGCCCCATCCGCCCCAAAGGCCGATGCAATTTGGGCCCGAGCGCGCTCGATCAAAGCTTTGGCGGCCCGACCTTCCGCATGAACCGACGAGGGATTGCCGCAGACATCCATCGCCGCAATCATCGCGTCCCTCGCTTCGGGGCGCAGCGGCGTTGTTGCATTGTGATCCAGATAAACACGTTTCATGGATACATCTTTTTGCCGGCAGACTTCATTTCATATACCGCCCGTTCAGATCATTCATCTACAACAGAGAACAGGCTCGGCACGGCCGGGCACGGGGCGAGGTCGTTCTTGATCACATCTGACAAACGGGTTTGATGCAGGAACACATAGACATGCGCGCTGAGACTTTCCCAAAGCCGATTGGTCAATGATTGAGCGCGGCTGCCGGACGAGGCCCCGGACGCGCCTGCCCCTTTTTGCAGCGCATCAACGGTTTCGTCCACGGCGGCCAGAATTTCGACGACACGAATTTCGGATGCCGGGCGTGCCAGTCGATACCCGCCGCCGGGCCCCCGCACGGAAGACACCAAGTCCGCCCGGCGCAGTTTGACGAAGAGCTGCTCGAGATATGGTAACGAAATGTCCTGCCTCTCGGAGATTTCTCCAAGCGTCACCAGTCGTTCCGTCGGCTGGAGCGCAATATCCGCCAGGGCGACCATTGCGTAACGCCCTTTGGTCGACAGCTTCATTCCATGTCCCCTTTCAGCAGGATTTGCGCGAAATCATTGACGCCGACGTTGCCAGTGCGTATCTCCGACTGACAGCGCTGGTATGCGCCAAGCAATGTAATTAGAACCGTTCTAAGGTGCCCGACGATTATCGTCAAGTATATCCGGGCATCGGCACGAAAAAGACAGGACCAAAGCACACATGCCCGAGGTGATTTTTCCCGGACCCGAAGGCCGCCTGGAAGGCCGCTACCACCCGCAAAAGGAAAAAGACGCACCGATCGCCATCGTGCTTCACCCGCACCCTCAGTTCGGCGGGACCATGAACAACAAGGTGGTCTACAACCTGCACTATGCCTTCTACAACATGGGCTTCACCGTGTTGCGCTTTAACTTCCGCGGTGTCGGTCGCAGCCAAGGCGAGTATGATCAGGGCGTGGGCGAGCTGAGCGATGCGGCGTCGGCGCTGGATTACCTGCAATCGATGAACAACAATTCGAAACACTGCTGGGTCGCAGGTTTCTCGTTTGGTGCGTGGATCGGTATGCAACTGCTGATGCGCCGCCCTGAAATCACGGGGTTCATCAGTGTATCGCCCCCTGCAAACATGTATGACTTTTCGTTCCTTGCCCCCTGCCCGTCTTCCGGCCTGATCATCAACGGCACGGCTGACAGGGTGGCGCCACCGGCTGACACGACCTCGCTGGTGAACAAGCTGCACGAGCAGAAGGGAATCACCATCACGCACACCGAAGTGGAAGGTGCAGATCACTTCTTTCAGGATCGTCATATGGACACGCTGATCACCAATGTCAGCGACTATGTGAAACGCCGCCTGACCGAGAACACCCGCTGATGTCCGACACCATCACATCTCTTGCCGCCAAACTGGCCGAAGATACGATGAAGGTTATGGATGAGACAGGCGAAGACAGGTTCTTTGTCGAAGTTGGTGAAGTGCTCGGGGCCGCTTCTCAGTCTCTGGAAGAGGCGTTTCTGACGGAAATTCGTGTTCGGTTGGCTGAGCGGAAAGCCAGGCAGTTCGTGATCAAACGCTTGTCTGCGCATCGCGCAAAGCAGAAGGCGATCGAAAAGCAATGACCGACCGTATGTCGGCGCAAATCGCGTTTCTGAAACGGGCCGACGAACTGAAAATGGTCGAGCGGGCAAATGTCCTGCTTGACCAGTCCAGACCCGAAAATTCGGCAGAGCACAGCTGGCATCTGGCCTTGTGGGCCCTGGTCATGGCCCCGTTGGCAGGGCCGGATGTCTCGATTGATCGGGTCATACGTATGCTATTGCTGCATGACCTGGTTGAAATCGTTGTCGGCGACCACCCAATTCACCTTGAGACCGATTGGACCTCGGTTGCCAAGGCCGAGCAAGCTGCAGCCAAAGATCTGTTTGGGCTGTTGCCAAAGGATCAGGCCGATACGTTTCACGCTGTCTGGCGTGAATTTGAAGAGGATCAGACCGCCGACGCCCGATTTGCCAAGGTTCTAGATCGTTGTCAGCCACTGTTTCAGGTTCTGTGTGCCCCGAACCCCGATCCGGATCACGTGGACATAGCGCGTTCAAATCTCGAAGGCGGTCGCGCCGCCTATCTGGAACAGGTTTTTCCATTGGCCTACGAGCACGCCGCAAACCTGCTGGCTGGTGCAAATACGCAGGCCAACGCGTTTACGCAACGGCTGGCGTTTCTGACCGAAGCTGATCAGCTGAAGTCCGTTCTTCGTGCCTCGCGGCTGATGGCGGGTGATCGTTTCGAAAACTCGGCAGAACACTCGTGGCACATCATGCTCTACGCCTGGGTCCTGGCTGAAAATGCGCCCCCCGGGATTAGTGTTGATCGGGTCCTTCAGATGCTGTTGCTGCACGATATCGTCGAAATCGACGCCGGCGACAATCCGATCCACGGGCAGGTCGATCACGCAGCGCAAGCAGCCAAGGAACAAGCGGCGGCCAAGCGCTTGTTCGGACTGCTGCCCGACACCCTATGCAACACTTTCACTGCCCTGTGGCAGGAATTTGAAGCGGCAGACAGCCCGGACGCCAGGTTCGCCAAAGCCGTTGATCGGTTTCAGACACCTGTCGCCAATCTGGAAACCGGCGGCGGGTCGTGGGTCGATTACAAGGTTACATATGCCCAGCTTGAGGCGCGCGTTCAGCCTGCGATTGCAGCAGGTTCCCCTCGGCTGTGGGATTGGCTGCAACCGCAACTGGCTGCACACTTCCAAAGCGTCGAGGTTGTACACCCCTAGACAGAAAAGAAAAAAGGAGCCCGACGGCTCCTTTTTCCCTGCTAAGCTCTACGTGGTATTTAAAAAACACTACTACCATCAAACTGTTGAACCATGTTGGCTGCTTCAACTTCGACGGACCCCCCGTCAGCAAGCCACCCAATCACCACTATCAGACCCGCAGCAAATATTACGGATTTCGAAAATGTCGTCATAACTCAATACTCAAAAACAAATCCTAAAATACGCTGAGAAGATTACACTAATTCGATTCTCTGAATAGTCAGGTATACCTGACCTCAGGTGGTTTTCTTCCATCTTCAGATTCAAAATTGCCTTGCCCACTCCTTCGGTTTCATGCTCAACGCGGGGTATCTTTCCTGTTTCGAGGATCAAAATGCCCCAAGCGTATCTGTTTCTGATGCTGGCTGTTGTTGCGGAAACCATCGGCACCACGGCCTTGCAGGCCAGTCAGCAATTCACGCGGTTCTGGCCGTCCGTCCTTGTGGTCGTGGGGTACGGAGTCGCATTTTATCTCATGGCGCTGACACTGAAATACATGCCTGTCGGTATCGTTTATGCAATCTGGTCCGGTCTGGGCATCTTTCTGATCGCCGTGATTGGGTTCATCGTGTTCGGCCAAAGGCTGGATTGGCCTGCAATCCTAGGATTGACGTTGATCTTGTCCGGAATCCTGATCATTCACCTCTTTTCCAAGACTGCCGGTCACTGATCCACGGTTAGGGCTGGTATATTTTGTCGCGCCGCGCTATGCGCGCGGCAACTTCCCGTTCAAAGGCTGACCTCTCATGGACCTGCGCAATATCGCAATCATCGCTCACGTGGACCACGGCAAGACGACCCTGGTGGATGAGCTGCTCAAACAATCCGGCGCGTTCCGGGAAAACCAGGCCGTGGCGGAACGCGCCATGGACAGCAACGATCTGGAGCGCGAGCGCGGCATCACCATTCTGGCCAAGGCAACTTCGGTCGAATGGAAAGACACGCGCATCAACATCGTCGACACGCCGGGCCACGCCGATTTCGGTGGTGAAGTCGAGCGTATCCTCAGCATGGTCGATGGCGTTGTCCTGCTGGTTGACGCGGCCGAAGGCCCGATGCCGCAGACCAAGTTCGTGACGTCGAAAGCCTTGGCGCTGGGCCTGCGCCCGATCGTGGTTCTGAACAAGGTCGACAAGCCGGATGCGGAGCCTGATCGCGCATTGGACGAATGCTTTGACCTGTTTGCCAACCTCGGCGCCGATGATGATCAGTTGGATTTCCCGGCCATGTATGCCTCGGGCCGTTCAGGCTGGGCGGATATGGAGCTGGACGGCCCGCGCAAGGACCTGAGCGCACTGTTTGATCTGATCGTCGATCACGTTCCTGCCCCGAAACAGATCGCGCATAAGGGTGAGCCGTTCCGGATGCTGGCTACCACTTTGGGCAGCGATCCCTTCATCGGCCGCATTCTGACCGGTCGTGTGGAAAGCGGCACATTGAAGGCTGGCGACAGCCTGAAAGCCCTGAGCCGCGATGGATCGTTGATCGAAAACTTTCGCGCCTCAAAAATATTGGCATTCCGTGGGCTGGCACAGCAACCTATCGATGTGGCCGAAGCCGGTGACATCGTCACCATCGCCGGCATGAGCAAAGCCACCGTGGCGGATTCTCTGGTTGCTCCGCAGGTCGAAGAAGCCCTGCCTGCACAGCCCATCGACCCGCCGACGATCACCGTAACTTTTGGCATCAATGATTCTCCGTTGGCCGGTCGGGATGGCAAGAAGGTTCAGTCGCGCGTCATCCGTGATCGCCTGATGAAAGAAGCCGAATCGAATGTCGCGATCCGCGTCACCGACACACCCGGCGGCGAGGCTTTCGAGGTCGCCGGCCGCGGCGAATTGCAGATGGGTGTTCTGATCGAGAACATGCGTCGCGAAGGGTTCGAGCTCAGCATTTCGCGCCCCCAGGTTCTGTTCCGCGAAGAAAACGGACAGCGTCTGGAACCCATCGAAGAAGTCACCATCGACGTGGATGATGAATACTCGGGCTCGGTGATCGAAAAGATCACAGGGGCGCGCAAAGGTGAGTTGGTCGAGATGCGCCCCGCTGGGGCCGGCAAGACCCGCATCATCGCGCATGTACCGTCCCGTGGTCTGATCGGCTATCACGGCGAATTCCTGACTGACACCCGCGGCACAGGCGTTCTGAACCGCGTGTTCCATGGCTGGGCGCCGCACAAAGGCCCGATCCCGGGTCGCCGGGCCGGCGTTCTGATCTCGATGGAGAACGGTCAGGCCGTCGCTTATGCTCTGTGGAACCTCGAGGAGCGTGGGCGGATGTTTGTCGGCCCTCAAACGGATGTCTATCAAGGCATGGTGATTGGCGAGCATTCTCGTGACAATGATCTGGAAGTGAACCCGCTGAAGGGCAAGAAACTGACAAACGTACGCGCCAGTGGCTCGGACGATGCGGTTCGCCTGACACCGCATGTTCAATTCTCGCTGGAAGAGGCAATTGCCTATATTGACGACGATGAACTGGTCGAAGTCACACCGAATGCGGTGCGCTTGCGCAAGCGTTATCTTGATCCGCACGAACGCAAGCGGATGGCCAAGTCGGCCTGATTTACCTGGCAGACCGCTGCCGCAATCGGAAACAATTGCCCAAGTGTGGCAATTTTGCGTCCAAACGGACAAAAGATGAAAAACGGACAACCGGGCAATACGCCCGGTTTTCTTCTGAAAACAGGGATGTTTCTTCTTTAGGTTGCATTAATTTTCCCCTACTCCCTCGCTCCACATATTGTGATTGAGACCCGTTTAAGGTGAAAATGTGCCAGTTGTGTGACGTCGTTCATAAACCCCTTCGCTCCGATGGTTCATATGAACACGTAGTAAAGTATCGAGTTTCGAGGAGTTCCAAATGGGTATCCGGTCCCGCAATATCCCGCTGTTTTTTGTTGCTACGACGTTTTTGTTTTCGCCCGCGGGCGAAGCTTTCGCAGCAGGTACATGTACCGTTCAAACAGCCAGACAATCCGCAGCATCCGCACAGGTATTATGTGAGTGCGACGCTGTAACATCGGGCATGATCCGATACATTCAGCGCCGGCACGATTTCGATCAAATTCTGGCGCGTGTCGGAGCTGAATGCACACCACTTGCAGACTTGCTTTCTGATTTTCCAACGGCATCGATCGGCGCAAGTGATCAGCGGTCCGGAGATGGGCCGTCTGATGAGACTGTCGACAGCAGCCCGGCTTTCGGTGGCGGCGGCGGTTCAGGCGGTGGAGCTGGCACCACTGGCGCTGGAGACGGCGGTGGTGGCACTGGCGGTGAAGGTGGCGGCACTGGCGGTGAAAACGAAGGCGGCGGCGAAAACGAAGGTGGCGGCGAAAACGAAGGCGGCGGCGAAAACGAAGGCGGCGGCGAAAACGAAGGCGGCGGCGAAAACGAAGGCGGCGGCGAAACGTTCTAATTGGGAAGCAATATTACCGGTGCAAGATACGATTGCACCGGTATTCAGTTTTTCAAAAAGATTTCCAGGTTTCGTCAGCTATGGCCGTACACACCAACCCAACGTCCGGGCCGATTCGGGTCTTGCATGCGAAGAAACAGGTACCGCGTTGCCGTCCAGGGTTTGATACGGTTTGTGAGGTTGTCCAAAACCAAATCACCCTTGGAAGAGCGATACACCAGCACCGCATGAGGCACCCGACGCGTGTCCAGAACCGTAGCGATCAACAGTTTACTTGGATCGACGCCGGCATGGATCAAATCTCTTTTCTTTAACAGCGCGAAGTCTTCGCAATCGCCACCCCTGGCTGTCGGAAGCGCCCAACGCTCGGTCATCTTGTACTGGGATTGATCGGTGACTTCTCGCGTCGATCTGTTCACGCGCCGATTTACCTGTTCGACAACCTTCAGTTCTTGCTGGCTGGACAGGGATACGGAGCGTTTTTTGGCACAGGCCCATTTGTACTCAGCGCACAGATTGGCCGCCCCTGACGGTGGCGGAGAGGCCGCGACACTTGGGATAAATCCGTTACCGGACGCATGTGCGACGGGGGCCACGGCTAGGGTGCAGACGCCCAAAAAACAGATGCTGAAGGCCCGTACTGAAACCGGCAGAAGTCTTGCACCAAACCGCTTGGCCAGATTTGTGAAGTGTTTCATGCCTGTACCCCAATCCGATGTTCTTCGCACGATTGCACGTCAAACAGGGTCGCATTCCGATTCGTGAAACTATCCGCGAACAACCCCGCCCAGGCAATCACCAAAAAAGTTGAAGGGGAAAAAGGGCGGAAATTCGTCCGTCAATCTGACCTTTTTGCGCAAGAATTTGGGTGGCGCGGCCACAATTCGGGTGCCGATCGCGCAAATACGCGACAGCGTGGCCTGATAAGAGATTGAAATAATGAAAAAATAAACTCAGCCCCCTGTTGACGGGCTGAGTTCCCTTGGCCGAGTGGTGGTATAAGCCAATGATTGCCTATTGGCTGCCCCTTTACCGGGCAAACCGCGCTACACGTCGTGAACGCAGTCGTTCACTCCGTGATTTCAACCACAACCAATTCACGTTCGCTGGCGTCGCGCGCATGACTCAATGCTTCTTGATAGTCATCCGAGTTGTAGCATTCGACGGCTGCTTCTAGCGACGGGAAACGGGCAACAACGTTGCGTGGCCGTTCCTTGCCTTCCAACTGAACGTAACGCGCCGCACGGGCGATGAAAGTGCCCCCGTGCTTGGCAATGGCTGGCCCGGCCAATTCGGCATATTTTCCATACGCCTCGGCATCGGTCACCGTCACGTGTGCAATCCAAAGTGCAGCCATCTTACCCTCCCAAAACCTGTTCTGCAGCCTTGATCGCCGAATCCGCATTCGACGCATCCCGTCCACCGCCCTGGGCCATGTCCGGGCGGCCGCCGCCGCCCTTGCCGCCCAATTCCACTACTGCGGCCTTGACCAGATCGACCGCCGAAACGGTTCCTGTCAGGTCTTCGGTGACGCCAGCCGCAACCGCGGCCTTGCCGCCCGTATCCGCGATGAGCAACACCGCCCCCGACCCAAGACGCGCCTTGTGTTCGTCGATCAATGCCGGAAGATCCTTGCCGGACACCCCGCTGAGGGCCTGCGCTATGAACTTCACACCGTTCACATCACGCGCTTCGGCACCGCCGCCCTGCCCGCTCCCGCCGGCCATCGCCAGGTCTCGACGCAGTTGAGCCACTTCGTTCTGCAATGACTTGCGTTCCTCCAGCAGGCTTTTCACGCGGGCCACCACATCATCCGGCTGCGCCTTCAGTTCCGAAGCCACCTGCGCAAGACGATTATCCTGTGCCGAAAGGTAACAGAACGCTTCATCCCCGGTCAGTGCTTCGATGCGGCGCACTCCGGCACTGCTTGCGCCGTCACCCAGGATGACAAAGGTGCCGATATCACCCGTCTGACGCACATGAGTACCGCCACACAGTTCGATCGACCAGGTTTCGCCATCATGGCCCTTGCCCGTAGGTGCCTTGCCCATCGAAACAACACGCACCTCGTCACCGTATTTCTCGCCGAACAGTGCCTGCGCGCCCAGTTTGCGCGCGTCATCCGGTGTCATGACCCGTGTCTCGACAGCCGAGTTCTGGCGGATGAAATCGTTCACCTCACGCTCGATCTTCCGGATTTCCTCTAGGCTCAGCGCTTTGGAATGGCTGAAGTCGAACCGCAGACGATCCGCCGCATTCAGCGAGCCGCGTTGCGCCACATGGTCGCCCAGCGTTTCCCGCAGTGCTTCATGCAGCAAGTGCGTGGCCGAGTGGTTGGCCCGGATTGCGGTCCGGCGCGCATGATCGACTTCCAGCTCGACAGCATCGCCTTTTGAAACGGCACCGCTGATGACCGTCACCTTATGCGCATAGACCTTCCCATCAGCGAATTTTCTGGTGTCTTCCACTCGGCTGAGGTGATCGCGATCTTCAAGGCGCCGCATCTCGCCAGTATCGCCCACCTGGCCACCAGCCTCGCCATAGAACGGCGTCTGGTTCACCACGACCCAGCCGCTGTCGCCCGCTTCAATCTTGTCAACCAAAGCACCGTCAACAACCAGTGCCACAACCTGAGCTTCGGCTTTCTCGGTGTCATAGCCAAGGAAGTCGGTCGCCCCGGCGCTGTCCAGAACATCGAACCATACCGCCTGATCCGCGGCTTCACCTGACCCGGCCCAGGCAGCCCGCGCCTTGGCCTTTTGTTCGGCCATCGCCGTTTCAAAGCCTTCGGTGTCAACTGTCCGGCCTTTTTCGCGCAGCGCATCCTGTGTCAGGTCCAGTGGGAAACCGTAGGTGTCATACAGTTTGAATGCCGCCTCACCAGACAAAGGCGCCCCCTCGGAAAGGCCGGACACCTCATCGTCCAGCAGCCTCAACCCCCGGTCCAGCGTCTGCTTGAAACGCGTTTCTTCAAGCAACAAGGTCTCTTCGATCAATGGCTGTGCCTGGGTCAACTCGGCATAGTGACCGCCCATCTGTTGAACGAGGGACGGGACAAGACGGTGCATGACCGGATCCTTGGCCCCCAACAGATGCGCATGACGCATGGCACGACGCATGATGCGGCGAAGAACATAGCCGCGGCCATCATTGCTGGGCATCACGCCATCAGCAATCAGGAACGAAGTCGAACGCAGGTGATCCGCGATCACGCGGTGGTGCACGTTCTGATCCCCGTAAGGATCCACGCCAGTTGCATCGGCTGATGCCTCGATCAGTGCCTTGAACAGATCGGTGTCATAATTGTCATGGCTGCCCTGCAACAATGCACCGATCCGCTCGAGACCCATGCCCGTATCGATCGACTGCATGTCGAGCTCGACCATCGAGCCGTCTTCGAACTGCTCGTTTTGCATGAAGACCACGTTCCAGATCTCAATGAACCGATCGCCGTCTTCCTCGGCAGAGCCCGGAGGACCGCCCCAGATGTGGTCTCCGTGGTCATAAAAGATCTCGGTACACGGGCCGCAGGGGCCGGTCGGGCCCATCTGCCAGAAATTGTCGCTGGTGGCGATGCGGATGATCCGGTCTTCGGGAACACCGACCTTTTTCCAGATTTCAAACGCCTCGTCATCGGTATGATAGACCGTTGTCAGCAGGCGGTTCTTGTCGATCCCAAATTCCCTGGTGATCAGCTCCCACGCGAATGGGATCGCTTCGTGTTTGAAGTAATCACCAAACGAGAAGTTCCCCAACATCTCGAAGAATGTATGGTGGCGCGCTGTGTAACCCACATTGTCGAGATCGTTGTGCTTGCCGCCGGCACGCACACATTTCTGCGCCGTGGTGGCGCGCTTGTAGTCACGTGTTTCCAATCCTGTGAACAGGTTCTTGAACTGCACCATGCCCGAATTGACGAACATCAGCGTCGGGTCGTTGCGCGGCACAAGCGGGCTGGACGCCACGACCTCATGCCCCTGTTTTTCAAAGTAATTCAGAAAGGTCGATCGGATGTCGTTCAGGGTTGGCATAGGGCTCTCTCGGCGCACAAAAAACTTGGTCCCCGCAGGTTTATCCCCCTGTCAAACGAGTGTCCACAGCAGAGGCGTGTCCGAACGAAACAAGGCGACCCGGGGGACCGCCTTGTTCATGTAATTTCAACACAACATGTCGGACCGGGAACGTATCGCACCCCGTCAGCGACCGTCAGGCTTCAAGGATGTCATCATCCTCGGCTGCGCCCGGAGGCATGTCGAACTCCAGCCCGTGAGCCGCCCGAATCTTGTCTTCGATCTCAAAGGCAATGCGGCTGTTGTCGCGCAGATACTGTTTGGCATTCTCACGCCCCTGCCCGATCCGTTCGTCGCCATAGCTGAACCATGACCCTGACTTTTCGACCACACCAGCTTTGACACCCAGATCCAGCAGTTCGCCCATCTTGCTGATGCCTTCGCCGTACATGATGTCGAATTCCACCTGCTTGAAGGGGGGTGCAACCTTGTTCTTGACGACCTTGACGCGCGTCTGGTTGCCGACAACTTCGTCCCGGTCCTTGATCGCGCCGATGCGGCGGATATCCAGACGAACCGAGCTGTAGAATTTCAGTGCATTACCGCCGGTGGTGGTTTCGGGGCTGCCGAACATCACGCCGATTTTCATCCTGATCTGGTTGATGAAAATCACCATGCAGTTCGAGCGGCTGATCGAGCCCGTCAGTTTCCGCATCGCCTGGCTCATCAGACGGGCCTGAACGCCGACATTGCTGTCACCCATATCGCCTTCCAGTTCGGATTTCGGCGTCAGCGCCGCAACCGAATCGACCACGACCATGTTGACCGCGCCCGAGCGCACCAGCGTATCGGTGATCTCCAGCGCCTGCTCTCCGGTATCGGGCTGCGAGATCAGAAGCTCGTCCAGATCAACACCAAGCTTTCGCGCATATTGCGGGTCCAGCGCGTGCTCGGCGTCAACAAAGGCGCAGACGCCGCCGCGTTTCTGCTGTTCCGCAATGCAATGCAGCGTCAGCGTCGTCTTCCCCGAGCTTTCCGGGCCGTAAATCTCAACAATCCGCCCCATCGGCAAACCACCAATTCCAAGGGCTATGTCCAACCCGAGCGAGCCTGTCGAACTTGCATCGATGTCCTGTTTGGCGCCTTCGCCAAGCTTCATGATAGAGCCTTTGCCGAACTGCCGTTCGATCTGGGCCAGCGCGCTGTCGAGCGCCTTTTGCTTATCTGCGTTTTTCTTGTCGCTCATTGTCAGAAGATCCGCCATTGTCCTGTCGCCTTCCCTTTTGTCACACCCTTGATCGGGCGGCAATCGCTGCTTTGTTCGCCTCTTGTTCCTTATGGGACCAAAAGAAGAACATTTCAATAAAAACTTACGGGATTTAGTCTTCAGCAATTGTATTAAGAAGTCCTTTACGACAATCTGCGCGCATAGCCGGATGACAATTGGAGCAATTAAATGCTTGTTTTCTATGAGGAACGCCTTGCCTTCCTTGCCGTTCCGAAAACCGGCAGCACGGCTTATCACACGGCGTTGCGGGATCGCGCTGATATCGTCGTCACTCATCCTCCCGAGCTCAAACATGCTCCGGTGCGCAGGTATGATCGGTTCTTCCAGACCATTTTTCGGAAAATGTACGATACCGAGATGGAGATCCTGGCAGTTGTTCGCGAACCCGTTGACTGGCTGGGCAGCTGGTATCGATTTCGCAGCCGCGCCGACCTGATCGGTCACGTCCATTCGACCCGAGACATGAGTTTCGACACGTTTGTGCAGGCCTATATGACAAACCCCCGTCCGGATTTTGCCGATGTTGGTAGCCAAAGCCAGTTTTTCCGTACCCGCAGCAATGGTCGCGGCGCCACGCATATTTTCAAATACGAAAACCAGGACAAAATTCTCGACTTCCTGCAAGCGCGACTGAATATGCAGATCGACCTGCCACGAGAGAATGTATCACCACCGGGTGATCTGACGCTGACGCCCGAAACACGGCAGAAATTTCGCAAAAGACACGTAGAGGAATTCGCGCTCCACGATGCAGCCTTGTAGGGTGCTCAGTTCAGCTGTTGGAAAACCGCCTCGGTCAACTGGGTGAGGGAAAACGGCTTGGGCAGGAAGGTCGAGTTGGCGATCTCGGGTTCTGAATCGCCAAAGGCACCTTCCGTGTAACCGGATACGAAGACCACGCGGGCATCCGGGCGTGATTCCCGAGCTTTACGCACCCAGGTCGGACCATCCATGCCGGGCATGACCACATCCGTTACGAATACGTCGACGTTCAAAGATGGATCCTCCAGAAGCCGCAGAGCTTCCTCGGCCGAATCCGCCTCCAGCACGGTATAGCCCTTGAGACGCAGGGCCCGGGTTGCGAAGGCGCGGACCGGCGCTTCGTCTTCAACCAAAAGCACGACGCCCTCTCCTTGCCGGGCGCTTTGGGTTTCGGGCTGGGCCGGAATGTCCTGTTCAGCCTCTGCCACCGTGGCGCAAACCGGTAGAAAAACGGTGAACTCGGTGCCTCGACCCACCGTGCTGTCGACAAAGATGAAACCGCCCGTCTGCTTGACGATGCCATACGCTGTTGAAAGCCCAAGCCCTGTGCCCTCACCCGTACGCTTTGTCGTATAGAACGGCTCGAAAACCTTTTGCAGTTTGTCGGCGGGTATTCCCACACCGCTGTCCATGACCCTGACCGTAACGTATTCGCCGGGCTGGACGGTCGCCCTGTCCCTGCTGAGCGGTTGCGACAGGTTCAATACCTCGGTCTCGATACGGATCTCGCCCCCGTCTGGCATGGCATCGCGCGCGTTTACGACAAGGTTCATCAACACCTGTTCCAACTGCCGTTTGTCCGCCCGAACCGGCTTTAACACCGGATCATGGCTGAGGGTCAGCAGAACTTTCTCGCCCACCAACCGGTTCAACAAGTGAATGAGATCCGAGATCGTGTCGCGCAAATCCAGAACTTCGGGCCTGAGAGTCTGTTTGCGCGAGAATGCCAGAAGCTGGCTGACTAGCGCAGCGGCCCGGTTGGCGTTCTGATTGATCTGAACCAGATCCCCATAATCCGGGTCATTCTGATCGTGACGCAACAACAGCAGGTCGCAATGCCCGGAAATGGCCGTCAGCAGGTTGTTGAAATCATGTGCGACCCCGCCGGCCAATTGACCCACAGCTTGCATTTTCTGCCCTTGGACGAATTGAGCCTCCAGAGTCTTCAACTCGGTCGCATCATTCAGAACCGCGATCAGACAGATCTTGCCATCGACAACGACACGGCTCAGCGTGACCTGTACGAAGACTTCCTTGTCTTTTCGGGTCAACTGAAGAAACTCGGATCGTTGCGCATCTTCTTGCGCGGCCGTCCGCGCCAGCCAATCCAGAATGGGGTGCCCCATACCCCGCATGATGTCGGCTATGTTCGTGCCTTCCAGGCTTTCATTTCCAAGCAACTTATTCGCCAGCCTGTTGGCATTCAGAATGGTCCCCGCCGGAGACAGGGTGAGAACCGGAACCGGAAGATCTGCAAAAGACGTGCTGGCCCCGGGCGCCGGAGTTTCAATGAGCGGCACCAAACCAAGGCTTCGTTCCTTGCTGGATCGGGAAAGCTCCGTCACAGCGACCGGTATCATTCCGTCCTGTGACTTGATAATGTTTGAGGCTCCGACCCGGGGGTCAGCATCACTGAAGACGTCGCGAACCCGACCGGGACGCAGCCCAAGCAACTTTTTCGCCGCCGGATTCGGGCACACCACATCATCCGCGCATCCGATGGTCAGGACCGGCAGGTTGAGAGACTGCCAGCTTTCCTGTTCTGACTGTTGAAACCGCCAGCAAAAAATGTCGGAAGCCAATTGAAACACGGTTACACTGCTTGTGTTTCCCCTGATCACGCAGTCTTCCCGGGCCCGACCGAATGATCGGGCCTGAGATTGCAACCTCAACAAAATCACCTGAGGCGTCGAGAACGTCGAACCGAGGCAGTTTTCAAGGCTGGCTCCTTTCGCCGCGCCGAATTGTTCCCGCGCTGGTGCGTTGGATGCCAGAATGTCGCCATAGGCATTTGCGATCAGGAAAGGTGACTCGTCCTGTTCTGCAAACGCGGCCATGACGGCAGTGGTTTGTTGCGCATGTCTGACGTCGACCTGGCCTTTGATCACGACGCATAGTGCCACAATCAAAAGCGAAGTTCCCGCGACCATCATGCCCATGGTCCAATCCGGTGGCAACAACCCGACCATGGGGGCAATGCTGATCAGTAATGCCACCGCCACCAACGACCATAGACGAGATGCCGAGGGCGTGTGGACAAGAGATGGGTCGCTGAAAAATTCTACTGTGTCAGACATAAAACGGCTCGGGCGCAAAGTTATCGGCTATAACGGCCAAAATTGGTTAATTCCCGCTTAACGGCGTTCGGAAAGCAGCAATCTACCCTAGGTTGTTATTTGCCAAAAGCTCAGCGCGTCAAGTGCGACGTAAAGAACCCGTCAGATTCGTGTGTAACGTGCCACGTTTTCCGGAAGGTTTCCCGCCACTGGGAAAAGTGATCCAGAAAATCGTCTATGATCGCGCCGTTTTCATCCTTCAGAACCGAACAGGTTGCGTAGGCCAGCAGGCCGCCCGGATGCACCAAAGGCGCAATGTCGGATAAAATACAGGACTGAATGGTGGTGAGGTCCCGCAAGCGATCCTCGGTCAAGGCCCATTTCCCGGCCGGCGCCCTTCGCCACGATCCGCTGCCAGAGCACGGCGCATCAACCAAAACAACATCAAACGGATCAACACCTGAAAGGTTATCGGTGTTGAGGATGGTAATCTTTGCGCCTGCTCGTTCCGCCCGGGTCGGAATATCCTTCATGCGCCCGGCATTCACATCATGTGCAAAAACTTCGACGCCCTCGTGCGCTGCAAGCGCCAGCGCCTTGCCGCCACCACCCGCGCAATAATCCAGAACACGCATCCCCGGCCGCAGATCCAGCGCGGCCACGACCGCCTGGCTTGCAGCGTCCTGAAGTTCGACCAGACCCTGGGCATAGGCCTGGCTTTGGGCAATGCGCCGGGCCCCCTCTGTCACTTCAAGGGCGGTTTGGCATACCTGAACCGGATGGGCGACAATACCCTCGGACTTCAAGGCGTCGATGGCCTCGCCCAGATCGGTTTTTCCCAAGTTGACCCGCAGGTGAACGGGTGCCCGGTTCTGCAATGACATCGCGCAAGGAACCAAGGCATCCTTCAGAGAGTCAACGAACCGAGGCCACAGCCACTCCGGAATGTCATATCTCTCGGCCTCGGACGCGAAATCCCGCGCCGTTTCCGTTTCCTGAACCGGCATCGGAGCGTGACGGTTGCCGGTGAACAACTCGGCCAGATCCCCGCCTGACGCACGGGTCGCACCGATCATCAAACCGCGCCCGGTGTCGGACCCTCCCAACGCAGCGTACGAGCGCTTGCGTCGCAGCGCGTCGAATACGTGATCGCGAATGGCTGCCCGATCCTTCGATCCGGCGAAGCGACTGCGCCGAGCCCAGCCGGTGAGTGCTTTTTCGACCGGCGCGCCAGCCAGAATATCATCCAGAATTTCGATCGAGGCCTGAACACGGGCGGCGGGTGTCATTGTGGAATACCTCGGCGGAAATGGGCCCGGCTGGCCGATCCAAGTGGCAAATAGGCACCCGTATACGGGTGCCATGTGTCTTGCTGGATGGCTTACATGACCCGGTAGTTCGGGCTTTCGCGGGTGATCTGAACATCGTGGACGTGGCTTTCCTTCAGACCAGCGCCTGTAATTTTCACGAAATTGCAGTTCTTGCGCATCTCTTCGATAGTGGCGCAGCCGGTATACCCCATCGCCGCACGCAAGCCGCCAACCAGCTGGTGGATCACGGCACTGGCCGAGCCTTTGTAGGGCACCTGCCCTTCGATGCCTTCGGGCACCAGTTTGTCATTGGCTGCATCTTTCTGGAAATAGCGGTCGGCTGAACCGCGCGCCATTGCACCCAGGCTGCCCATCCCGCGATAGGATTTGAACGAACGGCCCTGATACAGGATCACCTCGCCCGGGCTTTCGTCGGTGCCCGCAATCATCGACCCGACCATGGCGCAGGACGCCCCGGCCGCGATCGCCTTTGCAAAGTCACCCGAGAACTTGATGCCACCATCCGCGATGACCGGAACGTCGCCCGCTGCCGCCGCACAATCGCTGATCGCGGTCAACTGCGGGACGCCAACCCCCGCCACCATCCGTGTGGTACAGATCGATCCCGGGCCGATGCCCACCTTGATCGCGTCGGCACCAGCATCGATCAGGGCTTTGGTCGCTTCTCCTGTTGCAACGTTCCCGGCAATGATCTGAACCTCGTTCGACAGGGTCTTGACCCGCTTTACAGCGTCCAGCACGCCCTGAGAATGACCATGCGCCGTATCGACGACGATGATGTCGACACCCGAATCCACCAATTGCTCGGATCGTTCGAACCCGGCATCCCCGACTGACGTCGCCGCAGCGACCCGCAGGCGACCCAGGCGGTCCTTGCAGGCGGTTGGGTTCAAAACGGCCTGCTCTGTATCCTTAAGCGTCAGTAGACCGGTCAGCTTGCCGCCACCATCCACGACCAGCAGCTTTTCGATACGGCGCGCCCGCATCAGGCTTTTGGCTTCTTCCAGATCGGCCGGTTCCTGTAGCATCGCCAGGTTTTCTGAAGTCATCATCGCGTGTACCGGCGTATCGTCCGAGTTCGCAAAGCGCATGTCGCGGTTGGTCAGAATACCCACCACGCGGCCCTGCTCGTCGACGACCGGAAAACCGGTGAAGTTGTAGCGCTGTACCAGCGCGTTGGCGTCCGCCAATGTCTGATCCACCCGCAATGTCACCGGGTTATAGACAATACCGGATTCAAACCGCTTGACCCGGCGGACTTCGCGGGCCTGTTCTTCCACCGAAAGGTTCTTGTGTACCACACCGATGCCGCCCGCCTGAGCCATGGCAATGGCCATGCGCGCCTCGGTCACGGTGTCCATGGCCGAACTCAGCAATGGGATGTTCATGGTGATTTCGCGCGTCACACGCGTGGTCGTATCCGCGGTTGCCGGCAGCACGGAAGATGCGCCCGGAACCAGGAGAACGTCGTCAAAGGTAAGTGCCTCACGAATCTGCATCTGAATACCCCATGCAAAAGCCCGTTTGGCGGTGACCCTATTACATGGATTGAACCAAAGGAAAAGCCCTTGGGGGCAACTCTTTGGCTCTGGTTGTCGTTGCAGTGGAAGAAAACGACGCTCGTTGTGCAGATCGTGCCGCAGATGGTCTTTCCCTTTTCGCGCAAACCCATATCTTGCCCGGCATACGCGCGAATATGAAAAGGTATGTCACTGATGACCACCGACCCTCTTGTCGTCTTTACCCCTTCCGGCAAACGCGGGCACTTCCCCGTCGGCACCCCAATTCTGACGGCAGCCCGTCAATTGGGGGTGGATCTGGATTCGGTCTGCGGGGGCCGCGGCATCTGTTCAAAGTGCCAGATCACACCCAGCTATGGCGAATTTCCCAAGCACGGCGTCACGGTGTCAGAAGATGCGTTGAGCGAATGGAACGCCGTCGAACAGCGTTATGAGGACAAACGTGGTCTGAAACCCGGCCGCCGTCTGGGCTGTCAGGCCTCGGTTCAGGGCGACGTGGTGATCGACGTACCGCCGGAAAGCCAGGTGCACCGGCAGGTCGTGCGCAAGGCAGCCGCCGCGCGTGCCATCACGATGGACCCGGCCACGCGCCTTTACTTCGTTGTGGTGGAAGAACCCGACATGCATTCGCCCACCGGCGATCTGGAACGGCTCGAGCGCGCGTTGCGCGAACAGTGGGACATCGAAGCCGTCACGGCGGACCTGACGCTGCTGTCCAAACTTCAACCGGTTCTGCGCAAGGGTAAATGGGAAGTCACCGTGGCGGTCCACAAAGGTCACAAGGACAGCGTGGCGCGTATCGTCGAAATCTGGCCCGGCCTGCATGAAGGCGGGCTGTATGGTCTGGCCATCGACCTCGGATCGACCACCATCGCCGCGCATCTGACCGATCTGGAAACCGGCGAGGTCAAGGCATCCTCCGGCCTCATGAATCCCCAGATCCGGTTCGGCGAAGACCTGATGAGCCGTGTTTCGTATTCCATGATGAACCCCGGCGGCGATCAGGAGATGACCAAGGCAGTGCGCGAGGCAATCAATGACCTGGCCACGTCGATTGCCAAAGAGGCAGGCATCGATGCCTCTCTGATCGTGGAAACTGTGTTCGTCTGCAACCCGGTCATGCATCACTTGCTGCTGGGGCTGGACCCGGTGGAACTGGGTCAGGCCCCGTTTGCGTTGGCAACGTCGGAAAGCATGTCCCTGCCCGCCCGCGACATGGATCTGACAACCATGAACCCACGCGCGCAGATCTATATCCTGCCCTGTATCGCAGGCCATGTGGGCGCGGACTGCGCGGCGGTGGCCCTGTCTGAAGAACCCGGAAAGTCGCAGGATCTGGTTCTGATCGTCGACGTGGGCACCAACGCCGAAATCCTGCTTGGCAATACCAGCCGCGTGCTCGCCTGCTCCTCGCCCACCGGGCCTGCTTTCGAAGGCGCTCAGATCAGTTCAGGCCAGCGCGCCGCACCCGGGGCGATCGAGAGAATTGAGATCGACCCTGTCACCAAGGAACCCCGGTTCCGCGTCATCGGGTCTGAAAAATGGTCCGACGAAGAGGGCTTTGATCAGGAAATCGCCACGACCGGGATTACAGGCATCTGCGGATCCGGTATCATCGAAGCAGTGGCCGAGATGCGTATCGCAGGCCTGCTGGACGAAGGCGGCCTGATCGGATCGGCGGAACAGACCGGCACTGCACGCTGCGTGCCCGAAGGTCGCACACACGCCTATCTGATCCACGATGCCAGCGCCGAAGGCGGCCCCCGCATCACGGTCACGCAGGGTGACATCCGTGCCATTCAGCTTGCGAAATCCGCATTGTACGCAGGTGCACGCCTGCTGATGGACGAAATGAAGGTCGAAAAAGTGGATCGCGTGGTTCTGGCCGGTGCGTTCGGCGCGCATATCTCGACCAAACACGCCATGGTGCTGGGAATGATTCCCGATGCGCCGCTGGAAAAAGTCTCGAGCGCGGGCAACGCCGCAGGCACCGGCGCACGTATCGCGCTGTGTAATATCGGGTCGCGCGCCGAGATCGAGCGCGTCGTGCGCGAGATCACCAAGATCGAAACCGCCATTGAGCCGAAGTTCCAGGATCATTTCGTGGCCGCCAATGCGATCCCGCACAAGACGGATCCGTTTCCGGAACTGGCCCAGGTTGTCACACTGCCCAACCCAAGCTTCAACACCGGCGGCGAAACCGAAGCAGGTGGCGGACGGCGTCGCAGGCGCCGCGGTTAAACCGACAGTTCAATGCCCCGTGGGAAACCTCGGGTCATTGCCGTCACCCACATCAGGCGTTGCGTCTGACCTCGTCCAGCGACGTGACGCCCAGCTGGGCCATGGCGATGCTGATTTCTTCGCTGAGTACCGACCATAGCTGCGCCAGACCCTTTTCGCCTTCGGCCGCAATTGCAAACTGAAGGATACGGCCGAAAAAGGCAAAGTCCGCCCCGTTCGCAAGTGCCTTGAGGACGTCTTCACCCGAGCGCAGCCCGCTGTCGTAGAAAAGCGGAAAATCCGGACCGACGGCCTTGCGTATCTCGGGCAGAACCGTGATTGGCGCGGGCGCACTTTCCAACTGGCGCGCACCATGGCTTGAGACCTGAATGGCGTCCACGCCCGCTGACTTGAGCCTTTGCGCGTCGTCTGCATCCAATACGCCTTTGACCACCAGTTTTCCGGTCCACTGGTCGCGCAGACGGGCCAATGTCTCCCACGTGGCCTTGGCGCGGCTTTCGGTGCGGTCGAAATCGTAGCCATCCATCCGGAAATTCGCCATTTCCGGCTTGCCTTTCAGCAGGACCGGCAAGGACCACCGGGGGTGCAGGGCAAAATCCATCACCTGCTTTGGCCCCATTTTGAAAGGCATCTTGAACCCATGACGCAACTCGCGCGGGCGTCGGCCAACCTCGGGCACATCCACGGTCAGCACCAGTGTCTCGTACCCCGCTGCCTTGGCGCGATCGACCAGCTTGAACGTGCCGCTGCCATCGCCGCTGAAATACAGCTGGAACCAGGCATGGCCTTCCGCTTCGACGATCAGATCCTCCATCGCGGTCGAGGCCACAGTCGAAACCCCAAGCGGCACCTCGTGGCGTGCCGCGATGCGGGCCAGCATCAAGTCGGCCCCCGGTGCAGACAAATTGCACATACCCATCGGCGCGATACCAAACGGGCGTTTCGCGGGCCGGTCGAACAGCGAACTTGCCAGAGATCTTTCACTGACGTCGCGCAGGATACGCGGGCGCAAAGTCATTGCATCCAAAGCGGACCGATTGCGACCGGCTCCCATCTCGGCCCCGGCTGCACCATCAATATAGTCGAACACCATCCACGGAAGACGCCGCCGCGCCAGGCGGCGGGCGTCCTCGGCGCTGTGGATGGCGCTTGCGCCCATCAGGCCTGAACGGCCTTCATGAAGCGGTCGCGGATGACCACCGGATCCATCGTGATCGGCGGCATCTTGGCATTGCCGCTTTCGCATTTGCTGACGATGATGGTCATCTGTTTGGCATCCAGCGCCTCTTGCAGTACGCGCCCGGTGTCTTCGGCGGCACATTCGATCACGCGCTCACACCCGGCGGCCTCGGCCATTTTGGCCAGCGAGGTCTTCTGCCCCGCATAGGTCGGCTGATCGCCGGTCGAGCCGTACGAGCCATTGTCCACGATCAGCAGGATGTAATTGTCCGCCACGTTGTTGGCGATCGTTGGCAGGGTGCCCAGATTGGTCAGGATCGAGCCGTCGCCGTCGATGACGATCACCGGCTTCGGCTGTGACAGCGCCAACCCCAGACCGATCGAGGACGCAAGCCCCATGGTGCCAAGCATGTAGAAGTTGGTTGGCTGGTCGTCGATGGCATACAGTTCCTGGCTGGGGATGCCGATGTTGCAGACAACCAGTTGATCACGCAGGATCGGGGCGATTTCCTTCAGGATTTCAGAACGGATCATTGGTCGCCATAGCCTCCCCAGAAATTGGCGTCGGTCAGGATGGCGACCGGCTTGTTGCACATGAAGGTATATTTCAGGATCGCGTCGAGCTCTTCGACATCGGCCTGATGGTGGAAGTGGTAGGTGGGGATGTTCAGCTGAGCCAGCAGCGCCTTGGTGTGAACCGCCATTTCAACCTGGCAGGCAATCGGTTCGCGCAGTTCCCCCCGGTACGATATCAGCATCGGTAGCGGCATCCGGTAATACTGGATCAGCGTCGCCAGCGTATTGATCGTCACGCCAATGGCTGTGTTCTGCATGATGATCGCGGGCCGCTTGCCGCCCATCCACGCTCCTGCACACAGGCCCATCCCTTCGTCTTCCTTGTTGGACGGGATGTGATAGATGCCTTCGCGCTCGTCGATTTCCGCGATGACACCTGCCAATTGCTTGCACGGGACAGTGGTGACAAACGAGATATCGTTGGCCAGCAGATCGTCGGTGATCTTTTTGTCTATGTTCATGATCCAGCTTTTGGTCCTGTTTGGGGCGCTAGACGCGCGATTGAGGAATTCAGGCCCTTCGGTGCACGTGTACGGCACAGGGGGCATGGCGGACGACGCGCGAAGCGGTCGATCCCAGGAAGTAGTCGCTCAGGTCCGGCTTGTGCGAGCCGATTACGATACAGTCGACATTCTTGCTGCTTGCATAGTCAATGATGGACCGCGCGGTATGGCCTTTGACGATTTGGGCCGTCACCCCTTCAAGCCCTTCGACTTTTTGCAACAGTTGCAAACGGGCCCGTTCGAACCCTTCGGCGACAACCGATTTGTCCAGATAGGCGCTGACCGATCCCTGAGGCATCTCGTAGACATGCAGCGCAATTATTTCTGCGCCCTCTCCTGACAAGGCCCGTGCG
This sequence comes from Ruegeria sp. HKCCD7559, assembly GCF_013110575.1. Lineage (NCBI taxonomy): Bacteria > Pseudomonadati > Pseudomonadota > Alphaproteobacteria > Rhodobacterales > Roseobacteraceae > Ruegeria > Ruegeria sp. HKCCD7559. The sequence goes on along the minus strand of NZ_WVQU01000001.1, from coordinate 990,725 downwards.
ATTTCCAGCGTGTGTTGCGATATGCCGTGATCCAAAGCTAACGGGACCAGTATTTTCGTGTACATGAAGGTCTCCAGTTCTGTCAGTTCTATCCCCAGGGTCTCAGGATAATCTTCGGTGCGGCCACGGCGCCAGACCGGATATCGCAAAACGCTTGCGCTCCGTCGGCCAGAGCGCGTTCTTCTATCCAGTCCAGAGCCCCCAGCCGCCCGTCAAAGATCGCCTGAGCCGTCTGGCGAAAGTCTTTGGTGGTGTATGTGTAAGTCCCTATGAATGTGATTTCCTGCAAGGTCATCCGGCGAATATCCAGACCACCGGTATCCTCACCCAAACCCACATGCGCGATCACGCCGCCCGGTTCGGCCTTGGCCGAGGCAACCGACCGCGTCGCAGCGTACCCCACGGCATCTATGACCAACGGGTAAGTCCCTTTGGCTGACTCCACCAGCGCAAAGCTTTCGATTTTCGCTAGGTAGTTGCGACGCAGCTGGTTTGGTTCCGCGATGGTCACATCGTCAACGCCCATTGCCCGCAAGGCCAATGCCGCCGCAAGGCCGATGGCCCCGCCGCCGATCACCAGTGCGCGACGGTCCATTGCAGGATGCAGAGCCTCGATCCCCAACCGGACCGTATGCCAGCTGACGGCAAGCGGTTCCGCCAGCGCGGCTTTGGCAAACGAAACATCCTCAGGTACTTCAACAAGATTGCTGGCAGGCATTGTAACGTATTGAGCAAACGCCCCTTCGCGCGGAGGCATCGAGATGATCTGGCGATCCGGGCACAGGTTTTCCCGGCCGGCAAGGCAGGCTGCGCATTGCCCGCAGCTTACCAGCGGATTGATCGTGACACGATCACCGGCACGTATCCCGTCAACAATCACACCGGCCGCCTCGTGCCCCAGGATCAGCGGAGCCGGACGGCGGGCATCATGGCCCAGATAGGCGTGCATGTCCGAGCCGCAGATGCCGACCGCTTCGATCCGGATCAAATGCTCGGACGGACCGGCCTCGGCATCCGGCACATCACCGAACACCATCTGTTCCACTCCTTGGTAAACCAGTGCCTTCATTTGGCTGTGAACCCTCCATCAACCATAAGAACCTGCCCCGTGACATAGCCGGACGCGTTCGAGCACAAAAACAGGATCGGCCCGTCGATATCCTGCATCCGCCCATTGCGCCCTATGCAGGTTTGAGCGGCGTTGCGTTCCGCGCGCTGGGGGTCGTCAAACACGGCTTGGGTCAGCTCGGTCGGAAAGAACCCCGGACCGATTGCGTTGGCGGTAATGCCAAAGGGCGACCAGGCTTCGGCCATGGCACGGGTCAATTGCGCGATCCCGGCCTTGGTGGCCCCATAGGCAATGCCGCCCGGAAAGGCCCGCGTCGTTTGCAGCGAGGCGAAATTGACGATGCGCCCCCACCCCTTTTTCTTCATTTCGGGCACCATCGCCTGGCTGAGGAAAAACGGCGCGCTGAGGTTCAGGGCAAGCGTGGCATCCCAGCCATCAGGTGTCACCTCGTCGGCGGGCTCACGCGTGTTAACCCCGGCCGCGTGCACCAAAATATCCGGTGCGCCGAACTTGGAATTGATCACCTGCACCAGCCCGCCGATTCCGGCTCGATCCGCGACATCAGCAACAACGGCTTCTGCGTGTTCGCCGATTTCAGCCTGCATCTGCGCCAAAGCGTCGCCGCGCCGCGCCACGCCGACAACACGCGCGCCGGCCGCGGCAAGTGTCCGCGCCACCTGCCGCCCCAGCCCCGAACTGGCGCCGGTGATACAGGCCACCCGGCCCGTCAGGTCAAACAATGTGCGCGGGTCATCCATCAGCGGTCAGATCGAACTGTTCATCCGGGAAATACTTGGCCAGACGCACATCCGCTGCGCGAGCGTGACCTTCCATACCTTCCAGTCGGGAAATCCGTGCGGTAGCTTCTGCGATCGATTTCGATCCTTCACGTGTAGCCCGCTGCCAGGTGACGATCTTCATGTATTTGTGAACACTCAAACCGCCGGTGTAACTGGCCGCACCCGAAGTCGGCAGAACATGGTTCGTTCCGGTTGCCTTGTCCCCGTAGGACACGGTGGTTTCCTCACCCAGGAACAGCGAACCATAGCAGGTCAGGCGATCCAGCCACCAATCCAGATCCTCGGCCTGAACCGTCAGGTGCTCGGGCGCATATTCATCGGAACAGGCGGCCATCTCTTCGCGGTCGGAACAGACAATGACTTCGGCATAGTCGCGCCACGCGGCCGAGGCGTTTTCCCGGTTCAGCTCTGGCAGATCATCGATCAAAACCGGAACCAGCTCCATGACTTTCTGCGCAAGGTCGCGATCATCCGTCACCAGCCAGACGGGCGAATTGTACCCGTGCTCGGCCTGACTAACCAGATCGGTTGCCACCACGTGGGCGTCCGCGGAACTGTCGGCAAGGATCAGGCTGTCGGTCGGACCCGCAATCATGTCGATACCAACCTTGCCGTACAGGATGCGTTTGGCCTCGGCCACGAACTGGTTTCCCGGCCCCACAAGGATATTGGCGCGCGGCAAACCGAACAAACCATAGGTCATGGCGGCCACGCCCTGCACACCGCCCATGGCCAGAATGCTGTCGGCTCCGCAAATATGCGCGGCATAGACAATCGCTGGCGCCACGCCCTCGCCCGGACGGGGCGGAGAACAGGCCGTGATATGACGGCATCCGGCGACCTTGGCCGTTGTCACCGTCATAATCGCGCTGGCGATATGGCTGTAGCGCCCACCGGGAACATAGCATCCTGCTGCATCCACCGGGATCGCCTTTTGCCCCGCAACAAAACCGGGAACGATCTCCATCTGTACGTCCGACACGGTGGCCTTCTGCGTCTCGGCAAAGCGACGGACGTTGTCGTGGGCAAAGCGTATATCGGCCTTCAGTTTTTCCGGCACCTGTACGATGGCCGCATCAATCTCGTCCTGCGTCATCAGGACATTTCCTTCGTACTTGTCGAACTTGAGGGCATATTCCAGTGCTTTGTCGTCGCCACCCGCCTCGATGTCGGCAAGGATGGTCTTGACCGTATCATGCACCTCAGAGGCATGCGATTGAGCGGTGAGAGTCGCCTTTTTCAAATATTCACGAGGCATTTTCAGCAGGTCCTATTGGTAGATTTCAGGAAGCAGGGTGGTCGACACAGCAGGCACGTAGGCAATCAGGATCACCACGATCAGCATGGTCAGTACGAAAGGAACGGCCCGGGCGGCAATCTTCAGAATGGACTCACCGGTAATGCCAGATACGACGAACAGGTTAAGTCCCAGCGGCGGCGTGATAAAGCCCACACCCAACGCGGTGATCATCATGATGCAGAACTGAATCTCGTTCATGCCGATATTGTCGGCCAGCGGTTTTAGGATTGGTGCCAGGATCACGATGTTCGGCGTTGTCTCCATCACGCAGCCTGCTGCGATCAGGATGCCGATCATCAGCAAGATCAACAGATAGGGATCATCGGTCAGCGACGTGACCGAGGCCACGAACCCCTGCGGAACACCCATGATCGCAAGTGCTTCGGCCAAAGGTGCCGAGAAGGCGATGATCGGCAGGATGACTCCGTTCACCTTGGCCGAACTGACCAGCATCGATGGAAAATCTGCCAGCGTCAGGGTGCGCAGGATAAAACCCATGATTATGGTGACGACAACGGCCGTTGCGCCGGCTTCAGTCGGGGTCAGGCGACCTGAGAAGATGCCGTAGAAAATGATCCCCGGCACAATGAACGCGTACCAGCCCGATTTCAGCGCCTTGCCCAGATTGGCCAGCCATTCCCCCATGGTCATCATGCCGCCACCCTCATAGGCATAAAGACGGTTCATGATGATGTTGGTGATCAGGATCGACACCAGGATGGCCAGACCCGGGATCAAGGCTGCAAGGAACAGGGTCGAGGCGGAAATACCCAGCACGAGGCCGATGATGATATAGGCGATCGAAGGCGGGATCAGGATGCCGGTACAGGCACCAGCCGCAACCAGAGCACAGGCATAGGGGCGCGGATATCCGCTTTCCACCAGCCGGTTGATGGTCATGCGACCCACCGCAGCCGCCCCGGCAGCATCCGACCCTGAAATCGCGGCAAACATGCCGCAGACCAGAACCGTGGCCGACCCGAACCCGCCCTTGGCAAAGCATGTCAGCGCCTCGGCCACGTCCAGGAATTTGCGCGACAGACCGGTCCGCACCAGAACGTCTCCGGTCAGAATGAACAACGGAACAGCGGTCAGGGCAAATGCGTCGATACCTGTGAACAGGCTTTCTCCGACCAGGCTGAGGGGCAGATCACCGGACATGATCAGCATCACGATCGCCGCTGTGCCAATGGCGGCCCAAACGGGCACGGCCAAGGCGATCAGGCCTACGAACAGGATCACCGGCAGGTAAAAATCCCAGCCCAGTTCAACGGTTTGATTGAGGGAATTCCAAAGCATTCGTGTTCTCCTCAGTCAAACAGCTTGTCGCCTTCGAAGACGGGGGTGCCGTCCCGAAGCGATTTCACGTCACGCAGGAAAGATTGGATCAGCCGCCATATCATCAGGGCGAATCCGGCGGGCACCGCCATAAGGAACCAGACTTTCGAGACCCGAAGACCATCCGTGACCGAGCCGAACTTGGCCGAGACATGAACCGCCTCATACGACCAGTAGAGCGCGATGATCGCCACGCCGAACATCACGAGATCGCCGAAAATATACAGCACCGCCTTGGGGCGTGGTCCGATGTAATGCATGATCACATCGATCCGGATATGCGCCCGCTCTTTCACCGCAGCCGCGGCACCGATCCAGGCCAGATAGATGAAGGAATACCGAACGATTTCCTCGCCCCAGATCGACGAATAAGCAAAAATCTCGCGCCGCAGCACTTCGATGGCCATGGTAATCACCAGCATCACGTAGAACACCAGCAGCAACCAGCGCTCTGCGTTTCGGTCTATGTTTTGAAGAATGGTCATCTGATCCTCCGGCGCAGGGACAGCCTGACCCGCGCCTGACGTGGCGGGTTGTCGTCGGGCTGACTGAAAGTAAAGTTCGTGGACGCCTGTCTGGCGCCCACGGCTTGGGCCTTAGGCGTCGTGGACGTAGTATTTGCCCTGAGTACCCGCGGCTTCGACCAGCTTTTCGAAGTTTTCCATCGATCCGGCCAGTTCTGTCTTGAACGGATCCCAATCGGCGTTCTGATACCCGCCGGCATCCTGCCATTCCGCCAGTTGGTCGTCACTGAGCGAGTGGAACTGCACCCCGGCCTTGTTCAACTCGGCCATGGCATAGGCGCGGGCCGACGGAACCTTGGACAGGTTCTGATGGCTGGTCATTTCCGACCCCCACATGATGCCTTCCTGCACATCAGCCGGCATCGAGTTGAACCATTCCAGGTTGCAGGAATAAACTTGGCTGTCCGGCACCGCCTGCGTGAAGGTCACATGGCTGAGTATGTCCTTGAACCCAAAGACATAGAGCGCGCCAACCGAAGGATCGAGCGCATCCGCAACGCCCTGCTTGATGGCCGAGGGGGTCTCGCCCCAGGCAACGGGTGTCGGGTTGGCGCCGACCATCCGGTAGTATTGTTGCAGCATCTTCGATCCCGGCACGCGGAACTTGATCCCGCTCATATCACCGGGTGTGAGCACGGCATTGCCGCCCTGACGAACCGCAACCACCCGCGGGTCGATGTTCACATAGAACAGAGCCTTGAACCCTGCCGCTTCGACCTTGGGGTGAACCTCACTTTTCCATGTGTCCGAATGGACGAGGTTGGTGAAACGCTGGTTCGAGCCACACAGGTACGGCATGTTGATCAGGTCGACTGTCGACGCGAACGGCGCGAAATTCGACAGCGAATGCTGCGCGGCCTGGATGGTACCGCCCTGCACTTTCTGCACCAGCGCGCCGCCTGCACCAAGCTGACCGCCGGGGGCCAGTTTGACATAGACCTTGCCGTTGGTGGCGTTCTGAATGTTTTCCTTTAGGTCCAGCTGCATGATCGGATAGCTGCGCGACGCGCCAAGCACATAAGCCGTGGCCACCGTCATCACGTGATCTGCGGCCTTTTCACGCTCGCTTTCTTCCTTCGCGGTCTGCGCGGCGGCCTCGGAAGACCACAAAACGCCCCCTGCCCCAGCGACCAATGCGGCTGTGAATGCGCCACTGGCGCTCAGTTTCAGAAAATTGCGGCGCTCGGCCGATGCCAGTTCGGTCTTGTCGGTTTTCATCAATTGCCCTCCCAAGCAAAAGTTCAGCTGCCGTCTTGTGCGTCCCGGTCAGCTTCCTTTTTCAGAATTGCGACAACGAACAGGATCGAAGCCGCGAACAGAACCAACATCTCTCCAACGTCGCCAAGAAACGCGCTGCTCGCAAAAGCACCCAAAGCGACATTTGCGAAATAGATCGCAAAAACGATGACTGATGCAGCGAGATACATTTCCGGGACTCCCTTCAGAATCGGCTCAGATACCTTTGTAAGCGCTTACATCACAAATGCAAGCGCTTACATAAACGCTTTCATCCCTGGAAAAATGCGACTAACTTAGGCGAACCGGAATTGAGAGTTCGAGAATGTCAAAACATCGGTCCGCACCGACGCTGGATGACGTTGCCAAGGCAGCAGGCGTTTCAACTGCCACCGTGTCACGGTGCCTGAACACCCCGCAACAGGTGGTCGAGGCTACGCGGAAACGTGTTCTGTCTGCCGTAGACACCCTTGGCTACACGCCGAACTTTGCGGCCCGAGTGATGGCTGCACGGCGTTCTTTCACGATAGGTGCGATAATTCCGACGATGGAAAATGCAATCTTTGCAAGGGGGTTGCAGGCGTTCCAAGAGGAGATCCACAAACAGGGCTACACCTTGCTGGTCTCCAGCTCGGCCTACCAGCCGGCCGCAGAAGAAGATCAGATCCGAACGCTGGTTGCACGGGGCGTGGACGGGCTGTTGCTGATCGGGCATGACCGGGACGTGCAAATCTACGACTATCTCGAAAAGCGAAAAGTGCCGGCCCTTGTAGCGTGGTCTTTCCTGCCAGACGAACCAATACCGTCCGTCGGGTTTGACAACAGACGGGCGATGGAGGCTTTGACAAGCAAGATCATCGAATTGGGCCACACACGCCTGGCAACGATTTCAGGCATCAGCAAAGGCAACGACCGTGCGCGTCTTAGGATCCAGGGGATAAAAGACGCGATGTCCCGACATGGACTGTCGCAGGATGAACTGGCCGTGATCGAAACCTCGTACGAGATTGAAAACGGCGCCGATGCGTTCAAGCGTCTCATGTCGAATGACAACCCGCCGACCGCGGTGTTGTGCGGCAACGACGTTCTGGCCGTCGGTGCGGTACGGCAAGCTCAGCAGATGGGACTTCGGGTGCCCGAAGATGTATCGATCACCGGATTTGATGATATCGAGCTAGCGCGCATTGTCGCCCCTGCGCTGACAACTGTCCATGTTCCTCATCGTGACATGGGACGCAAGGCTGCTCAGGCGCTGATTCAGATGATCGAATCCGACGCACCGGGCAAATCTGTTGAACTGCCGACGCACATCGTTGGCAGAGAGTCCTTGCTTGGCCTCAACAGCTAGAACCGGCTTTGCAAGCCCGTTGAGCAGATCCGTGGAAACACGTGCCAGCTAGATCCGTAAAGGCGGTGGCTAAGCCACGCAACGTCACCTTTTTGATTAATTAACAAAGCCTTACAGTCCAAATTGGAGCGGGTAGCGGGAATCGAACCCGCGCGTTCAGCTTGGGAAGCTGACAGGCTACCATTACATCATACCCGCCTTGTCAGATGAAATAACACCAGAACATCCAGACGTTCAACCCGGATCGTAACCAACCTTTTTCGGGTTCTTACTCGGTTCGGGCCCGCAGGCTGTCAATCAGGGACTGGTCGACGGCCAAGGTCTTGCCCGCTGCTTCCAAAGTACGGCGATCCAGATGCTGGGGGTTCAGATCAACCCCTTCCGAAAACGCCTCGACAATAGCCTTCATGGCCGTAATCCTGGCATATTTCTTGTTGTTGGACGGGATCACGTGCCAAGGGGCAACTTCCGTAGACGTCCGTGCCAGCATTTCATCCACGGCCACCTCTGCGACATCCCATTTTTCGCGGTTTCTGAAATCTTCATAAGTCAGCTTCCAGCGTTTCATCGGGTTGGTCAGCCGTTCGGTAAATCGGCGCATCTGCTCTTCCTGTGAAATGTGGAAGAACAGTTTCACGATTCGAGTCCCGTCATCGACCAGCATTCGTTCGAAATCATTGATTTCCTGATACGCGGCCCGCCAGCGTGTTTCCGGGGTCAGCTTTTCGATCCGCTCAACCAAAACTCGGCCATACCAGCTGCGGTCGAAAGCGGAAATCGCACCCGAAGGCGGCAGGCGTTCCCAGAAACGCAACAGATAATGCCGGTTGAGATAGTAGTTCCGGGGCGCACCGATCGGCCAAACCTTGAAGCTGCGCGGGTCCAGGGCCTGACTGATCCGGCGAATGGTCCCCCCTTTTCCGGCAGCGTCCCACCCTTCGAACACCAACACGCCCTTGAGCCCATGAAACAGATAGGCTTGCTGAATTCTGGCCAATCGTGTCTGCAATTCGATCAGCTTATCGAAGTAGACCTTTTTGTTCAGTTTCCTGGTCAGATCCGCATCCGAGAGTTTTGGGGGGTGATGTTTGCTCATGCTGCCACCTGATCAATGCATCCTGGATCAGGGTATTCTGAAACCTTCTGCAAATTCGACATTGATCAGGGTCAAATGCAAAAGGCCGGGCGCTGAGCCCGGCCTTTGCAGTCTGTGTCGTTCAGATCAGGCGCGGCGCCGACGGCCACCACCGCGACGTCCACCTACGGGTCCTGCGGCACCCGCTTCGTCCGGTGCTTTGTTGAACCGGATCCACTCGCCGCCATGCGGGTCGTTGTTGGTCAGCAGGTTGGCGGCGCGGATGGCCTCCATCTCTTTGCCGGCGCGCGGCTTGGTGGAGCCCAGGCCGAACATCTGCACGAACGCCTCGTCATCCATGCCTTCGGGCAGGATGATGCCCGCCGCGGCAACGGCCTCTTTTTTCTCGGCGATTTTTGCCTGCGTCACCGGCAGAGCCACCGGGTTCATGATGGCCGAGGTCATGCCCGCGCCCATCGCCATCGGCAGGAACGCGTTGTTGATGCCGTGACGGTTCGGCAGACCGAACGAGATGTTGGACGCTCCGCAGGTGGTGTTCACGCCCAGTTCTTCGCGCAGACGACGGACCAGCGCGAATACTTGCTGACCGGCGGTCGCCATCGCACCGATGGGCATGACCAGCGGGTCAACCACGATGTCATGTGCAGGGATGCCGAAATCGGCAGCGCGTTCGACGATCTTCTTGGCGACGTCAAAGCGCACATCGGGGTCTTCCGAAATACCAGTGTCATCGTTCGAGATCGCCACGACCGGTACGTTGTACTTTTTGACCAGCGGCAGAACCAGTTCCAGACGCTCTTCTTCACCGGTGACCGAATTCAGCAGCGGACGACCTTCAGCCGCCTCAAGACCGGCTTCCAGCGCGCCCGGAACCGACGAGTCGATACACAGCGGCACGTCAACCAGACCCTGCACCAGCTCGACGATCTTGCGCATCAGCGGTGGTTCGGTCTCGTTCGGGTTGGGGTTCGAGTTGTAGACAACGCCCGCATTGATATCCAGAACGGTCGCGCCAGCCGCTACCTGAGCAATGGCGTCTTTCTCAACGGTCGAGAAGTCGCCCGCTTCCAGCTCGGCGGCCAGTTTCTTGCGGCCGGTCGGGTTGATCCGCTCACCGATCACGCAGAACGGTTCATCAAAGCCCAGGACGGCTGTTTTTGTTTTTGATTCTACGACTGTTCGGGTCATGTCCGTTCCTTAGGAGTTTACAGGCTTTGCCGAAGCGCCGCCGTTATTGATCGCCCAGTTGGCGTTGGTCTTGATCCCGCCCAGCGGGAAGAAGTGCACGTTCGTGATGTTGAAATCCGGGTTGGCCGCCTTGTGGTTGGCCAGTTCGGTCACGACATCGGTCGGCTCATAGGGCAGCAACAGCTTGGAGACATCCATGGCGCGCTTTTGCAGAACCTTCAGAGACGGCCCAACGCCACACGCGATGGCGAATTTGATCAGGGTTTGCAGCTTGGCCGGACCCGCGATTCCGATATGGATCGGCAGATCGATGCCCGCTTCTTTCAGGCTGTCGGCCCAGGCGATGATCGGCTTGGCGTCAAAGGCGAACTGTGTTGCCAGCGCCATTTCGGCATCCGTGGTCTCGTTGAACTTTTGCTTCCAGCGCAACGCGTCATCGACGTTCTTGGTCGAACCGTCCGGGTCGATGTCCTTGTTGCCTTCGGGGTGACCCGCCACGTGCAGGCGCTTGAAGCCCGCCTTGTCAAACAGACCGGTTTCCAGCAGCTGCATCGAGCTGTCGAACTCGCCGTGCGGGTTGGCGACACCGCCCGCCAGCAACAGCGCCTGTTCAACGCCTGCTTCGCCCTGATACATGGCGATCCAGTTCTCCAACGTCGCCGCATCCTTGATGATGCGTGCCGGAAAATGCGGCATGACAGGGTAACCTTCCGCCGCAATTCGCTTGGCCGTCTTGACCATGTCTTCGATGGGCGTGCCCTCGATATGGGCGATATAAACGCGTGTACCCTCGGGCAGCAGCGCGCGGAAATCGTCGACCTTTTCGGCGGTACGCGGCATGACCTCGATCGAATAGCCTTGCAAAAAGGCTTCGACGGTCGGATTTACTGGGCCGCTTTCGACCGCATCACGTTTCTTGAAGTTCAGCAAAGCCATTTCGGCCTCCCATAAAGTCTGGGGCTCATGCCCAACCGTCATTTGCGATCAGCGCTTTGACGCGGTCCTGATCGTATTCCGTTTCCAGACGCACAGCCTCGGCTTCGGCAATCTCGGCAGGATCGCCTTCAATCGCGAAAGGTTCGGCTTTGCGCCATTCGGCCAGATAGGCATCACTGTCCTTGGCGTTCACCTTCATGGCCGCACGGTCGATGGCTTGTTCAAACCGTTCTTCCAACTGCCGCTTTGCGCCCCGACGGCCTTTGCCGACGATGACCTGAGCGGGAATGTCGCGCCAATACACGATGGTGACGTCAGGCATTGCTGTGATTCCTCCTAACCCGATGGGCCGGTTCTAAACTTCAATGTAGGCCTGGGTCGGTCGATTTTCGACACACGACGCTTTCCAAGCGACGTTTTGTGCCCACTGCGGTGTACGTGGCTTTTACCCAGTTTCTGGCAAAACGCGCATATCAAAATTCTCATCGTCTCTATGAAAGCGCTGCATGAAAAAGAAAAACCTCGGACGGTAAAAACCGTCCGAGGCAAGAATTGATGTAGCAAATGGCCTTAGCCGACCAAACCGCCATCTTCGCGCGTAATGGCGATAATGGCCGAGCGCGGCACCGAGTCCCCGCCTTCAGGCCAGTGGCTGTTGCCGTCTTCGCCCGGGTGCTGAATACCGACAAACATCGTACGACGGTCCGGTGACCAGCTGAGACCGGTGACCTCGCATTCGTTGGGGCCAACCAGAAAACGACGGATTTCGCCGGTGACAGGGTCGCCTGCCAGCATCTGGTTGTTGCCCTGCCCGGCGAAGTCACCTTCGTTGCCATAATTGCCATCGGTCTGAATCCACAGCAAGCCGTTGCTGTCGAACTTCAATCCGTCGGGTGAGTTGAACATATTGTCGGCGTTCACGTTCTCGGATCCGGCATAGGCGTCTTGGTGGACGGTGGGATTGCCTGCAAGCACGTACAGATCCCAGCCAAAGCCAGCCGCAGCATGATCGCCGCCATCCGGGCGCCAGCGAACGATCTGACCGTAGTGATTCTTGTCACGCGGGTTCGGGCCGTTGGCCGAGGTATCGTCTCCCCCTGCATTCGGCTTAACGCCACGGTTCTTGTTGTTGGTCAAGCAACAGTAAACCTCGGGCGCGTTTGGATTAGCCGCAACCCACTCGGGACGATCCATGGTGGTTGCTCCAACCGCCGAACCAGCCTGACGGGTGTGGATGCTGATCTCGGCCTGCGAGGCCATGCCAGTGCTTTCCGGCGTCAGATCAAGCCACTCACCGGTTCCATCGTCGTTGAACTTGGCAACCGAAAGTGTGCCTTGTTCCAACAGCGCGTTTGTGTCCACACCAGCGGCATAAACACCTTCCGAGACAAAGCGGTAAAGAAACTCGCCGCGTTCATCATCGCCCATGTAAACGACCACGCGACCGTCATTGTTCACTATGACTTCGGCGTTTTCGTGCTTGAAGCGTCCCATAGCGGTCAGTTTTCGCGGAGTCGAGGTTGGATCAGTCGGATCGATCTCAACCACAAAACCAGCACGGTTCGGTTCGTTTGGGTTTTTCGAGACGTCGAACCGGTCATCAATCTTGGCCCAACCGTAACCCCAGTCTTTTGACGATACGCCATAACGTTTCAGATCAGCATTGACCTCGTGATTTTCGTCTTCGGCCGAGAAGTAGCCATTGAAGTTTTCTTCACAAGCCAGATACGTGCCCCACGGTGTCACGCCATTTCCGCAATTGTTCCATGTTCCCTTGCACGTCGTGCCGGACGGATCGGCGGCCGTTTTCATCAAGTCATGACCGGCGGCCGGACCCGTAATGGACATTTCGGTCTGCGGTGTAACGCGGCGGTTATAGGGGCTGTCCTTAACGATGCCCCACTTGCCATCGGTGTTCGCGATTTCCACGATCGTGACACCATGCGCCATCATGCCCTTTGCGATGTCGTCATCGGATGCTGGCTTGGCGTCCGGATTGTTGCCCCACAGGATGTCACGATTGGTATATTCGTTGTTTACAACCAGCAGAACGTGACCGTCATGCAAGAAAATGTCCTGACCATCGGTATTGTCACCAAAGGCGCGTTCCTGGCTGGCGGCTGTGCCCCGGGTCGCGTGATCGAACTCTGGCGCGTCCGACCAAAGCGGATCGCCCCAGCGCACCATGACCTCGGCCTTGTAACCAGCGGGAACAATGACCTCGTCCGCGGTCGACACTGGAATCGCCTCAAACGCGAAACGGTTCGAAACCGCGTGAGCCCCTGAAGGAATCAGCGAACCACCAACAGCTGTGAAACTACCCATTGCCAAAACGCCGCCAAGAAAACCGCGACGGGACAATGCGCGTTCGACAACGCGATCAAATTCACATTCGTCTGGGCGCGGATTTACGACTTCATCGAATTCGTCGAAGGAAAGGATGCGCTCATCTTTCATTGCGGTCTCCGTATCTGGCTGAGAGCTAATAGATAAACCCGAACGTGGGTTCGCCCATGGAGATCGCATCATTTTGTGAACGGCATGTGACACGCGCGTTAATTTCAAAATTGAAATCACTTGCACGTCAGCAATCCCCCGCCTAGGGTCGGGGTAACTCGAAAATCGGAGGGCGTAAAGATGGCGCCCAAGCGTCCCAAAGGTGCGGGCGCGTTCCCGAAAGCGGTCGAAAGCCCCGCGCCGGCAAGACCCGATCCGGATGCTCTTTATGCGGCACTGGATCTGGGGACAAATAGTTGCCGCATGTTGATAGCCCAGCCCAAGGGAAGTGGGTTCCATGTGGTCGACAGTTTCTCCAAATCCGTGCAGTTGGGCGCGGGTCTGGAACGCACCGGACGACTGTCGCGGGCGTCGATGTCGCGTACCGTTCAGGCATTGCGAATCTGTCAGCAAAAGCTAAAACGCAACAAGGTCAAACGGATGCGTCTGATCGCGACCGAGGCGTGCCGCCGCGCCAAGAACTCGCGCGAATTCATCCGACAGGTGAAGCGCGAAACCGGCCTGACGCTCGAGATCATACAGCCCGAGGAAGAAGCCCGTCTGGCGGTGATTTCCTGTGCCCCACTGGTTTCGACCAAGACCGAGCAGTTGCTGGTCGTCGATATCGGAGGCGGCTCGACCGAATTGGTCTGGATCGACATCTCGTCCGTTCCACGCCGCGACCGGCCCGCGGCCATCATGCGGCTGCATCACGGGTTTCACACTGTCGACAGCCCTTTTCCAGCAGCCAAGGTCGTTGACTGGATCAGCGTACCGCTGGGCGTAGCTACGCTGCGGGACCAGTTCAATGATGTTGAGGATGACGCGGCCCGTTTTGCGTTGATGAGTTGGTTTTTCGAGGAAAACCTTGCCGACTTTGCCCCCTACAAGGACGAACAGGCGCGCGAAGGGTTTCAGATCGTCGGCACCAGCGGCACGGTCACTACTGTGGCGGCATCGCACCTGGGCCTCAAGCGCTATGACCGAACCAAAGTGGACGGGCTGCGCATGACCAGCGATCAGATTGACAAAGTCATACGCGGGTATTTAGAACTCGGCCCTCATGGGCGGCGCCGGGACCCTCGCATTGGTGAAGACCGGCAAGCCCTGATCATGTCCGGCTCGGCCATATTGCAGGCATTGCTCCGTTGCTGGCCCACTGACCGCCTTTCGGTGGCGGACCGGGGGCTGCGCGAAGGTCTGCTTTACGCACAGATGAGCGCGGACGGTGTATTGGAAGACGGACCGTTCTAATGGCGAAGACACCAAGTGGAAAAAACAACTCGGGCCGCGGGCAACGCGACCTGAAGGTCAAGGTCAAGACAGCACGCGGGCGCAAGCTCAGCTCGACCCGCTGGCTGGAACGACAATTGAACGATCCGTATGTCAAACGCGCGCAATCCGAAGGCTATCGGGGACGCGCAGCTTACAAGATTTTGGAACTGGACGACAAATTCCGCTTTCTCGTGCCCGGGGCGCGGGTTGTGGATCTGGGCTGTGCGCCCGGCGGTTGGTGTCAGGTTGCGGTCAAACGCGTGAACGCGCTGGGCGAAAAGTCAGGCAAACGGATCGGAACCGTGCTGGGCATCGACCTGCAAGAAGTCGAACCAATCGCCGGGGCCGAAATCCACGTTCTGGATTTCATGGAGGATGACGCTGACCAGAAGGTCAAAGACTGGCTGGGCGGCCAGGCAGACGTCGTGATGTCGGATATGGCGGCGGCATCTTCGGGGCACAAGCAGACCGATCACCTGCGCATCATGGCGCTGTGCGAAACTGCCGCCTATTTCGCCTTTGACGTTCTGGAAGAAGGCGGCACTTTTGTTGCCAAGGTTCTGGCTGGGGGGGCTGAGGGCGATCTGCAAAAGTTGCTCAAGCAGAAATTCCAGAAAGTCGCCCATGTCAAACCGCCGGCGTCTCGCTCGGACAGTTCGGAAAAATTCGTTGTGGCAACCGGGTTTCGAGGCGGCTCTTAATCATCTAGCCGGATAAGATTTCCGCTCAGACGCTGTTCACGCAAGGACGTGACAGCCATTCCCTGCAACATCAGCGTATCTCCGTGCGTAACGTATGATGGTTCCCGGTTGCGCAGGTCTTCGATGCGCTGGGCTAGTGACACCGAACTTGAACCCGGCATCTTCCGCATTGTTGCATCGTTGGACATGGCTCACCTCGGATCAGCACTTTGTTCTTGGCTGTAACAAGGAATTCTGCCGTCAAAATGAAAGAATTCGGGCACGGATGTGCCGGGTCAGCGCCCAAACTGTTGCGACAATTGCAGCAGGTTCGGATCATCCGGCAACCTGTCCAGCGCCTCTTGCAGCACTGTGCGCGCAGCTTCCGGGCCACGATTGATCTGCGCCAGTTGCACTAACATCGGCCACGCCTCTGCCCTCTGCGGGTCCAGCGTCACGACCTCTCTAAACGCCTGTTCCGCCGCTTGCGCGTTGCGAAGCGTCAATGCCATGCCCCCCAGAACGAGATGGGTTTCCGGGGCGTCCAGCCTGTTCGAAATGACCTGCTGCCATTCCGACATGCCCTGCCCAAGCCTGGTCCGCTGCTCGGCCGTCAAGCCCTGCGGCGGTATGCTCAGGAACTCTTTGGCGGCAGCGATGCGCACGTTTCGCAGAGGATCAGACAGCAACGGCTCGAGCCTGCGCACCTGATCTGCCGGGCTGGCCTGACGTTGCAGCGCCGCTGCATTTGCTCGTATCAGCGGGTCAACGTCCTGCAAAAGCGGCGCTGTGTCAGCGGCGATCTGTGGCGACCCAAACGGTTGCAACAGATACGCGGCGGTCGCTCTGACGATCCCGGGCTGCGACGCATCCATTGCGACGGCAAGCAAACCTTCGGGCGTGTCGAGCTGCCCTTCGGCCGCGGCTTTGAAAACTGTCCCATAATGCGGGCGTCGATTTGGCGATCCCGGAAACCAGCCCTCTATCTGGCTTGCGGCCCAGGCCTGATCCTGGTCTTGATGGCAGTCCGTGCAGGCATCAACGCCCAGCCCAAGATCCGGTCGCGGTATGCGAAAACTGTGATCGCGTCGACCGTCGACACCCATGTAGGTCCGCTCGATCATGTGGCAGCTTTTGCACTGGGCGCCTTCGCTGTCTTCCGGGTGATTGTGATGCGCAGACGTGTCATAGTCCTTTGCGGAAAGGGTTGCGAATTCCGGATTTCCGGCAGGCGAATGGCACTGTGTGCAAACCCCGTTTCCTTCGGCTTTCAATTCTGCGCTGTGCGGTTCGTGGCAGTTCATGCATCCGACGCCCTGTTCATACATTCGGGATTGCAGGAACGAGCCGTAGACGTAAACCTCATCCAGAATTTGCCCGTCGGGATGATAGGAACCGGGGCGCAGCACGGCCAGATTATAGGCATCATGATACGGGGTTCCCGGAACCGGGTTTCCGTTGCCATGCGCCTCGCGCCGGGAATGACATCCGGCGCATTGCTGTATTTCTTCTTCGGTCCGCCCCTTGCCCCAACTCAACAAAAAGCCGGCATTGGCCAGGCCATCTGAAGAACCCCGTTCCCGGACCCAATCGAGATGTGCGGACCCCGGCCCATGGCAGGCCTCGCACCCGACCCCGATTTCGACCTGTTGTGACGTGTAGCTTCTGGTTTGAGGGTCGTAGTTCTTCTCAAAATCCGTGGCATGACATTCGGCGCAGCGCGCGTTCCAGTTCTTGTAAGGGCCGGTCCAATGTAACCCGTCATCAGGCGGCAGGTCCTGATCAGGGTACAGGTGATACCAGCGCTTTTGCTCTATGTCCCAAACCACGTCGAAACTTTGCAACCGGCCCGGTTCGGTTTCGAAAAGGTATTGCTGCAAGGGTTCGATTCCAACGACGGAATGCACGTCATATTCCGTCGTTGCACCGTCTTTCTCCGTTACACTAGCGGTGAAGCTGCCAGCCTCATTTTTGAACTGGACGGACATCCCGTCATGATCGAACCGGGTACCGTCGAAATCCGCCACAACAGCGCCGTCAGTAGGGTCTGTCCAGGCCAGCGCATGGTGTGACGCGGCCCAGGCTTCGGCTTCTTGTTGATGACAATCGGTACACTGGTCTGAGCCCACATACTCTGGCGTCTGCGCCTGAACTTCACCAGCAATTGCAAGGCAGGCCAGTATCAGGGCAAATCTCATGCCGTATCTCCTTCGGCGGCTTTTTGCAGGTCAATCAATGCACCGTTGTATTCGGCCCCCAAGATCAGGATCGCCGAATAGAGATACAGGAAAATCAATGCCGCCATGGCCCCCGCCAATCCAGCATAGGTGGCGCTGTAGGTGGCGAACTGGCTGATATAAATTGAAAACGCCCACCCACCGGCAGCCCACAAGACCAAAGTCAACAAGACGCCGGGCAGGATTTGCGTCAAGCTGTGCCTGCGGGTCGGCAGCACGAGATGCGCCAGAAGAACGGTACCCGCAGGAACCGCCACGGTGAACGTCCAGCGCAGGCGATCCACGGAAAACCAGTTGGCCACGGCAACCTCCGTGTGTTCAGCCACCAGTTTCGTATAGACCGGCAAAACCACCTCGACCGCGGCAATGATCAGAATGGCCGACCCGCCCAGAATGACCAGCACCAGACAGAGCAGCCGGGTTTTCCAGAACGGCCAACTGTCTTCGTCGTGGTAGGCCTGATTCATGGCTGCACGTACGGCAGCCACGCCGTTGGAGGCAAAGTAAATCGCCAGCAGCCCCCCTAAGGTGATGACACCCGAGCCGGATCCGGCCAGAACGGCCCGCAGTTCGGCCACGATCGGATCTGCGACGTCCTTGGGCCACGCTCCGAAAATCAGGTCGATCAACTCATCTGTGACATAGCCTTGAGACAACGCCCCTGCCAGCGCCACGGTGAACAGCACAAAGGGAAACAGCGCCATCATCAGCGACATGGCCACATGGCTGCTCATGACAAAACCGTTCTTTCTGCTGAACCGGCGGATCGACAGCCAAAGCGCCTGAACAGGTCGGCCAAACAAGGGATTCGCGGCAGTTGTCATGCTGCAACCCTAACCTGCCGAAATAGAACACAGAACCCGTCGTGATAATCTATTTGGCTAATGAGGGCCAACAAACGCCTGAACGCATTGCATAAACAAGACCTCGCGTGCAGGATTGGGCGGCGCAGGACGGGAAATGGGCCAGATACAGGATACCGAATGACCCCGGATCAAAAAGACATCACGGTTAGACCCAAGCTTCGATTGTCCGTTGTCCGGGATACATGCATCATCGCGACCCTGATCGTGCTGGGTCTCTATGCCGGTGCGAACTTCCTGATCCCGCTGGCCATGGCGCTGTTGGTCAATGTACTGATCATCGCGCTGAGCGATCGCGTCGTCGCCCTGACCCGCGCTCCGGTCTGGCTGGCCAATATTGCCGGTGTGACTGTCGTTCTGGCCGGTTTGTTCATGATCATGTACGTGCTGGGCAGTCAGGCGACACAGTTTGCACGATCCATCAGCACCTATGAAAACCAGTTTGACGGTGCGGTCGAGCGTGTAACGGGGCTGGTCGGCAACGACGTGACCACCTTCATTCGTGACAATCTGGTCAGTATCGACATGTCCTATGTCGCACGCGTGTTGCTGGGCAGTGCCACCTCATTGTTGAACCAGTTCTTCCTGATCAGCCTTTATGTCGCCTTTCTGATGGCCGAACGACTGGCCTTTCGGAAAAAGATCCAACTGGCCGCCGGAAACCCCGTCGCCGCAGCAGAATTTTCCGCCATGCTCGATGCGATTTCGGTCAGCTTGCAGCGCTATGTCGGCGTCAAAACCCTGATCAGTCTGATAACGGCAACGATCAGCTATACGGTTTTCCGCTCGCTTGGTCTGGAATACGCGGAAACCTGGGCCGTATTGACCTTTGCCCTGAACTTCATCCCCTCGATCGGTTCGATCATAGCGGTGCTTTTTCCGGCCATGATCGCGCTTGTTCAATTCGAAACGATCATCCCCTTCCTGGTGATCGTGCTGGGATGTGGTACGATCCAATTCCTGATCGGCAATTTCCTTGATCCGGCCATGCTTGGCCGATCCCTGAACATGTCGACCTTTCTTGTCATTCTGGCCCTGACCTTCTGGACAACGGTCTGGGGACTGATCGGTGCGTTTCTGAGCGTACCTCTGACCGTATGCATCCTGATCGTGTTCAGCCACATCCCGGCCCTTCGGCCCGTCGCCATACTGATGTCACTGGATGGCAGGTTGGGCGAGGACAACAGTCAGGCCGCAGCAAGCTAGGTCATGAAACGCCCCCTGTTCATCGGATCGGATATCTACCGCAACTCGACCTACGGTTCAAAACACCCGCTGGCCATACCACGGGTGTCAACCGTCATCGATCTGTGTCGCGAACTGGGATGGTTGACCCCCGAGAACTACCGCGTCAGCCCCTGCGCAAAGCCAAGTGTATTGGAAAGGTTTCATACGCCGGACTATATCGCCGCCCTGCAAAAGGCCGAAGCGGACCAGCACGTCACGGACGAAATACGGGATAAATACGGTTTGGGGACTCTGTCGAACCCGGTCTTCGCCGAGATGTACCGGCGGCCGGCAACCGCCGCCGGTGGGTCCATGCTGGCCGCCGAACTGATCCGGGATGGAGGGATCGTTTTCAACCCTGCGGGCGGCACCCACCATGGCCTTGCGGACCGGGCGAACGGGTTTTGTTATCTGAACGACCCGGTTCTGGCGATACAGACCCTTTTGAGCGCTGGCCTGGATCGCGTGGTCTATGTCGACATCGACGCCCATCATTGCGACGGGGTTGAACTTGCGTTTCACGGGTCGGACAGAGTTCGGATGATCTCGGTCCATGAAACGCGTCGATGGCCGTTCACGGGTCAACTTGAGGAAGACGCCGGTGGCGCGGCCTTCAACCTGCCGGTTCCACGACATCTGAACGACGACGAATTCGCCGCCATTCTGGATCACTTGATCCTGCCTGCGACCGAAGCGTTCAAACCGCAGGCGATTGTCCTGCAATGCGGGGCCGACGCCGTGGCCGAAGACCCGCTTTCGCGTTTGACCCTGTCCAACAACGCGCATTGGCGAACGGTGGCGGCGCTGAAGCCTCTTTCGCCTCGTGTTCTGGTTCTGGGTGGCGGCGGATACAATCCCTGGTCCGTAGGGCGCTTGTGGAGCGGCGTTTGGGCCACCCTGAATGATTTCGAAATTCCTGACACACTTGACGTCGGTGCCCAGAAAATCCTGCGGGATCTGACCTGGAGCAGGGCCGCAGGACAGGCGCCTCACCCCCACTGGCTGGACAGTTTGCGCGACGCGCCCAACACCGGGCCCATACGACAGGAACTGAGGAACGATTTGCGCCACCTCACCGCCAGGCATTCACGGTAGATCGGTCCGCAAAAGCCTGTTAGCATTCCGATATTTCGGGATATTCCTGACCGGCTTACCCCCTGCTCCGCTATCAATTCGTTTCTTCCAGCTTGGCACCGATTGGACCACCACCCATGAATGCACTTAATCAGATACTTGATCTCAAGGCCCGCATGGGCCAGTCCATCATCGGGCAAACCGAGGTCATCGACCGACTGCTGATCGGCATGCTGGCCAACGGAAACCTTCTGATCGAAGGTCTGCCCGGATTGGCCAAAACACGTGCAGTCAAGGCGATGGCGCGCAATCTGGATGCAGACTTCAGCAGGATCCAGTTCACGCCCGATCTGCTGCCTTCAGACGTTACGGGAACCGAAGTGTTTCAACAAACTGACGAAGGCGGCGCCTTTCGGTTCGAACCCGGGCCGATCTTTGCCAATATCGTCCTCGCTGACGAAATCAACAGGGCACCGGCCAAGGTTCAGGCCGCATTGCTGGAGGCGATGGAAGAACGGCAGGTCACGGTTTCCGGGACCACCCACAAAATGGAACCGCTGTTCATCGTGATGGCAACCCAGAACCCTATTGAACAAGAAGGCACCTATCCCCTGCCCGAAGCGCAGATGGACCGGTTCCTGATGCATGTTCAGATCACCTATCCACCGGTCGAGGACGAGGTTGAAGTGATCCGGCTGGTGCGGGGCGAAGAGATCGCCGCCGGGAAAGGCGCGTCAAGCGAGCCACCACCGACAATCCCGCAAGATGCCGTTTTTGCAGCGCGTTCGGAAATCGGGCAGATCCATGTTTCGGATGCAATGGATCGTTATATGGCCGATCTGGTTCAGGCGACCCGGACGCCTGCGGCGCTCAGCGAAGAACTGGCCAGCTGGATCGAAATCGGTGCCAGCCCGCGTGCCTCATTGGCACTGGACAAATGCGGTCGGGCGCATGCGTGGATGAACCAGCGTGACTATGTGGACCCTGCGGATATTCGAGCCATTGCACATGACGTTTTCCGTCACCGCATCACGCTGAGCTTCGAGGCGCAGGGAAACGCCAAAACGGCAGATGACGTGATCGCGGACATCCTGCGTCTCGTCGCGCTGCCCTGACTTTTAGAGTTGGCCGGGTGCAGCGATCCACAGCATATCCCGATGATCCCCGCATTCACGTCGATGCGGATCACCTGTTGCGTCTGGAACTGCATTCCCGTGCCCTGAGCTTTTTGCCACGTCAGCCTGCCGGGTCGATCCTGAATGGCAGACACGCATCGCGCCTGCGCGGACGCGGCCTGAATTTCGAGGAATTGCGCAACTACCAACCGGGCGACGATATCCGCACAATTGACTGGAAAGTCACGGCGCGAACCGGTGAGCCCCATGTTAGGGTCTATACCGAGGAACGAGACCGCCCTGCCCTGTTGCTGGTCGATCAGCGCGTTTCGATGTTTTTCGGAACCGAAGTCTACATGAAATCGGTCATCGCCGCCGAAGCTGCCGCAATCACCGCGCATCGCGTTCTTGGTCAGGGCGATCGTGTCGGTGGTCTGGTATTCAACGACACAAGCGTTGCTGAACACAGGCCGCAGCGCCGCGCGGCGGCGCTCATGCGGTTTCTGTCTTCCATCGGGGCTGCCAATTCGGCCTTGCATGCTGCCTTGAACCCGCAACCCATCGTAACTTTGAATGACATGTTGTCGGAAGCCGCGCGTATGACCCAAACCAACGGGCTGGTTTGCCTGTTTTCCGACTGCGACGGGCTTGACGAGAAATCGGAGTCCCTGCTGCGCCGCATTGCGGTCTCAAACGATCTGATCGTGTTCAATATCGCTGACAAGACAGCCAAGGAGCTGGCGCCCGATCTGAAACTCACGGTCTCGGACGGGCGCGACCAGATCGAAATCGACAGCGCCGACCCCGAATTGTCCGGCAAAATTCGCAAATCCATGGAAGACAGGTTGGACCACCTGCACACATGGTCCCGTCGATACGGCTTTCCGGTTGTTCCATTGACGACCGCGGAACCTGCCCTGGATCAGTTGCTGTATCTGTTCGGACATCGCAGGGGGCAGAAATGAGCATCGACACGACAGGGAAATCTCTGGTTGATCTGCTGAATATGCTCGAGCCGGCACCGGAACCCACGCTTGTTTCGATGTTTCCGCAGACATGGGGGTGGTTGGCGCTGGCCGTCATACTGCTTGGCCTTGCCGTACTGGTCAGTGTTTTTTTCATCCGGCGAAGGCGGGCGAACGCGTATCGCCGCCATGCGCTGGCCGAGCTGGCAGACCCGGATATCACGTCGGCAAAAGTTGCCGAAATCCTTCGCCGCACCGCTTTGGTCGCATATCCACGCAGGCAGGTTGCAGGGATTCACGGGGATGACTGGTTGAATTTCCTGTCGCAAACCTCTGATGACAAGTCCTTTTTATCAGACATTGGGCAAACGCTGATCGACGCGCCATACAAGGACCTGCCGCCAAACCGCGCCTTGACCCAGCTTGCGCGGCATTGGGTCAAGTCCCACAAACGGTATCGGGGAGCGTGATGTTTTCCTTCTCTGCGCCCTGGGTGTTTCTGCTTTTGCCGCTGCCGCTGCTGGTTTACGCCATTGCTCCGCCCCGGCGGGAAACAACCGTGTCCATTCGCATTCCGTTTTTTCGCCGCGTGGCCCAGGCGGCTGGCGTCGAGCCGCAGTCCGGGTCAATGATCCGAACCCGGGCCCGGCTGCAAACAGCCAGCGCCGCCTTGATCTGGATACTTCTGGTTCTGGCGCTGGCGCGTCCGGAACGTCTGGGCGATCCCGTCGTGATGGAAAAATCTGCCCGCGATGTGGTTTTGGCGCTGGATATCTCTGGCTCGATGGATCAGCGCGACTTCCGGACCGGATCAGGTGCCCCGATACAACGGTTGGAGGCGGTCAAAGAGGTTCTCAGGCAGTTCATCTCTGAAAGAGATGGTGACAGGATAGCGCTGATCATCTTTGGAACACGCGCGTTCATTCAAGCGCCCTTCACGGAAGATCTGAACAGTTTGAATGGGTTCCTGGATCAAACTCAAGTTGGCATGGCGGGTCCGAACACGGCTTTGGGCGATGCGATCGGGCTTGGCATTCGAACCTTTGAATCCAGCGAGGTTGACCAGCGCCTGATGATTGTCCTCAGCGATGGTGCCGATACGTCCAGTCGCATGACACCCGTCAATGCCTCGGCCATTGCTGCGGAAAAGAACGTGGTTGTCTATACGATTGGTGTCGGAGACCCGAATGCCACGGGCGAAGACCGTGTCGACCTTCAGGCATTGAAGGACATAGCCGATCGCACGGGCGGAGAATATTTCTTTGCCGACGATGCAACGGCCCTTGAACAAACTTACGCACGCATTGACTCTCAGAACCCCAGAATGGTGGAAACGCAAAGCTATCGCCCCAAGCAAAGCCTTGCCCATATTCCGTTACTCATCGCGCTGATCGTCATCATGGTCAGCATGACTTGGTTCCATTTCTCACAGCGACACCAGGGGGCCGTCTGACGATGGATCTGGCTGATTTTCATTTTATCCGAGGCTATTACCTGCTGCTTCTCATCCCCATCCTTGTGTTGTGGTGGCGGATCAGGCCCAGACCGATGGCAGACACCAAACTGCCATCAGGGATCGCCCCACACCTTGCAGAGGCCTTGCTGCTTGGCAAGGAAGAAAACAGGCGCATCCAGCCCATTGACGTTGCGCTGATCATTGCGGCGCTTGTCACTTTGGCGGCCTCGGGCCCGACATGGTCGCGCGCGCCCAACCCGTTGATCGCAGACACGGCCCCGTTGGTGATCGCTCTCAAAGTCACCAACAGCATGGAAAGCTCGGATCTTGCGCCATCGCGGCTGGATCGGGCACGGTTCAAGATTTCCGACCTGATCACCGAACGTGCCGGCGCACGTACCGCTTTGATCGCCTATGCAGGAACGCCGCACCGAGTTGCGCCGTTGACCGAAGATGCGAACATACTTCGTCCGTTGTTTGAGGGGTTGACGCCTGCGGTGATGCCGAAGGATGGCGATGCGGCAGCCGATGCGCTTGCGTTGGCTCAGTCCATTCTGGAAGACAGCGACAGCCCTGGGGCGGTGCTGTTTGTATTGGACGACCTTGATCCATCTCAGGTAACGGGGCTAAGCTCCTCTTCTTCTGATATTTTCGTTCTCACCATGCTGCCGGATGGTGGTCGTATCGCGCAGCTGGACAACATCCCCAACGCCTCAGTGGTCGCGTTTTCGGACGACGATCGGGACATCAATCAACTGATGCGCCGCATTCAATCGGCCTATACTGCAGCGCTGGATGAGGATGATCGCCTGGACTGGCAGGACAAGGGCTGGATCTTGGCCTGGCCTGCAGCGGTGTTGTCTCTGCTGTGGTTCCGCAAGGGCTGGGTAATTCGTTGGGCGGTTCTGGTTTTGATTGCGTTGCCTTCATCCGGCGCGCGGGCAGAAGGATGGCGAGACTGGTTTTTCACCCCCGACCAACAAGGCCAGATCGCGATGACCCAAAAACGATTTGGCGACGCGGCCGAGATGTTCGAAGACCCATATCACAAGGGATATGCCTATCTCAGGGATGGTCAATACGAAAAGGCGTCGTCCGTGTTTTCCACGCTGGACACGCCGGAAGCTGCGTTTGCCGAAGGTATGGCCCGCATAAAAAACCGCGAGTATCGCCCAGCCGTATCAGCGTTCGAGACCGCCTTGGAACGTCGCCCCGACTGGCCCGAAGCCCAGCAAAATCTCGACCTGTCCAAGGCCATCCTGGATTATGTCGAAACGACGCGTGAACAGTCTGACACGGGGGAAGAGGCTGGCATCGGTGCAGATGATACGGTGTTTGACAACGATGCAGCACGTGGCAGTGACACTACTGTTCAAGCCCCCAAGGACGGGCCACAGTCACTGTCCGCCGACCAGTGGATCAGTATGATCGACACCGACATGCAGGATTTTCTAAGAAACCGTTTCCTTTTGGAAATACAGGAGCAAACAGAATGAGATACCTAGCTGTCTTCATCCTGTTGATGCCGTTGTCAGTGTCCGCACAGGAAAACTCAGCCTATCAACCTCGGGTATCAGTGGACGTCCCGAACGAGGCCGTCATCGTCGGCCAGCCCGCCATCGTCCGCATCAAGGTTCTGGTTCCGACCTTCATGCCGCAGCCGCCCGTATTCCCATCATTGGAGCAACAAAATGTCCTGGTTCGCCTGCCAGAGCGAGCTTCTGGTCCGGTAAGCAAAACGGTAGACGGAGAAACGTGGTCCGGAGTACAGCGCAGTTATCGCCTGTATCCGCTGGCAGCAGGGCCGGTCGCGTATGATGCGCAAGACGTTGTCGTGACATTTGCCGATCCGCAGTCCAATGACCCGGTTCAGGTTTCGGTTCAGCTTCCTTCCATACAGCTGAACGCAGAGATCCCAGAGGGCGCTCAAGGTCTTGACCCGCTGATCATCGCAAGTGGTTTCTCTCTTGATCAGAAGCTGGACGGTCCGACCGATATGCAGGCCGGTGATTCCATCACGCGCGAGATAAGCGCGCAGATCTCTGGCACCACGGCCCTGACGATCCCGGCGCTGACGCCGCAGGATCAAAGCCAACAGCTGCGCGCCTATCCCAAGGAACCCCGCTTTTCGGAAACAGAAGACCGGGGCATCCTGTCCGGGCAACGGGTCGAAGAAACCGTGTACATCGCCCAAGACGGGGGCGAAACACAATTGACGGCCGTTTCCATCGACTGGTTCAATCTGGACACCGGTCAGATCGAAACGGCATCACTTCCCTCGACAAAGCTTACACTGGCCCCCCCAAGGCGGCAGCCGCCTGACGCGCAAACCATCATCAAATCAGTTCTTTACCTTGTCATTGTTGTATTCGCATTGTGGACTTTGGGAAGGTTTCTGCGCCCGCGCTATGCAACCTGGAAAACGGAACGGCGCCGCAGGTATCTGGCATCGGAGAAATATGCCGTCGATGCCTTGCGATCCGCTTTAAGATCACGGGATTTGCCCGCGGTTTATCAGGCATTGGATCTTTGGAAATCACGCAGCGCGTACCCCGAGCGTTCTTTGGATCTTGAAAGCAGTCTAATGAATATCGGTGCGGCGCGGTATTCAGCGACGGCTGGCAACAGCCCGGAAGACTGGGAAGCGGCCATGCAACACCTGGGCGCACTGAAAAGCGCAACAGAAAGAAAGAGCGAGTC
The DNA here is from genome assembly GCF_013110575.1 of Ruegeria sp. HKCCD7559. Classification (NCBI taxonomy): domain Bacteria; kingdom Pseudomonadati; phylum Pseudomonadota; class Alphaproteobacteria; order Rhodobacterales; family Roseobacteraceae; genus Ruegeria; species Ruegeria sp. HKCCD7559. The sequence goes on along the minus strand of NZ_WVQU01000001.1, from coordinate 963,802 downwards.
TTTACCCCCGCTCAACCCTTAGACTTCAACTTTGACAGTTGCTGATCAGCTTGCGCCGGTCGATCAACCGTAGCCGGCCATACCCCAATTCCACAAGGCCCAGATCTGCCAGATGATGCAGATGTCGGTGCAACGTCGGCTGAGATACCGCAACCATTTCAGCAAGTTCTTCCTGAGACACAATAATCCATCCGTCCGAACTCAAAGCGCCTTCGTCAAGGTGCAACAGACGCAGCACAAGGCGCTTTTCAGACCCCGTAACCGCAAGATTGGCCATGATGCGCAGTGCAGTCTTCATGTTTTCATGCGTCAACGCATAGAAATCACGGATGTATTCCGGGTTTGTCTGAATCATGCGTTCCACCCGCGAGCCGGGAAAAAACAAGGTGCGGGTCTTTAGCGTTGCCACGACGCTGACCAGTCGTTTGGCTTCGGCAAACAGCGCAAGATCCCCGATCCAGAATCCTGATCCATCCTGATGCAATACGAATTCCTGTCCATCATCGGCAGGTGCCGTGATCTGAAGCGCGCCTGCGAGCACCGCATGAATACCGTTGGCGCGGTCGCCGTGGTGGTACAGGGTTTCTCCGGAATCGAAGGTTCTTTGAATTGCGCATGTCATAAGATCGCTCTGAAACTTTGAATCGCGCGTGCCAAACCAGTCGGTCTTGGCCAGAATCCGCATATCGTCATCAGAATCAAACATTTGTATCTTTCAAAGTGATCATATGATAAGTTTTCGATGCGTTTCATCGCGTAAAATAGCTGTGTTCACTGCCCGAACAAGAAATTGTTTTTATTCGGGCAATCAAAAACTTGCTTGCAGCTTCAAGTTATAAGCTAGCGGCTTCAACTAAATTTCAATTTTCCGAGTCATTAAGGCTCGACTGATCAGGAGCACTTCATGTCTTCTCCACGAATGATTGCAGATAATTGGCGTAGAACACTGCGCCGGTTCGCAGTGGCGACCGTAACTGTCGCCCTTGCCGTGCCCGCCTGGGCGCAGGATCAAAAGCCCAATATTCTTGTGATATGGGGCGACGATATCGGTCAATCCAACATCTCGGCCTATACCATGGGTCTGATGGGATATCAGACACCCAATATCGACAGGGTTGCCAAAGAAGGCATGATCTTTACCGATTACTACGGTGAACAATCCTGTACCGCCGGCCGTTCGTCATACATCATGGGGCAATCCGTGTTCCGCACCGGTCTGTCCAAAGTCGGCCTGCCCGGGGCAGATCTTGGAATGCAGGTTGAAGACCCAACTATCCCGGGACTTCTCAAAGACCACGGCTATGTGACCGGTCAATTCGGCAAAAACCACCTTGGTGACAAGGATGAGCATCTTCCGACAAATCACGGATTTGATGAGTTTTTTGGCAATCTTTACCACCTGAATGCCGAGGAAGAACCAGAAAACGAAGACTATCCGGGTGATCGCGTTCTGGCGGATGGGCGCACCTTCCGCGAGGCCTATGGCCCGCGCGGCGTCATCAAATCCAAATCCGATGGCACGATCGAAGACACCGGACCGTTGACCCGCAAGCGTATGGAAACCGTGGATGACGAAACGGTGGCCGCGGCCATCGACTTCATCAAGCGGGCGCATGAGCAAGGTCAGCCCTTCTATGTCTGGTGGAACGGTACCCGCATGCACTTCCGCACCCACGTCAAAGACGAGATGCGCGCCAAGGCCAATGAGTTGTCGGGGCGGGTCGCTGATGAATACACCGCCGGTATGATCGAACACGACATGCATGTTGGGCAGCTGCTGGATCTGCTGGACGAGCTTGGCATCGCTGACAACACGATCGTCCACTATTCCACTGACAACGGTCCCCACATGAACACCTGGCCGGATGCGGCTGCCACGCCGTTCTGGGGCGAGAAGAATACCAACTGGGAGGGTGGCTGGCGCGTTCCGTCGATGGTGCGCTGGCCGGGCAAGATCGAGGCCGGATCAGTCACCAACGAGATCGTTCATCACATGGACTGGCTGCCCACTTACCTCGCCGTGGCCGGCGATCCGGACATCAAGGAAAAGCTGAAGGCCGGCTACAGCTCATCGGGCATGGGTCGCGACTACAAGGTGCACCTTGATGGTTACAACATTCTGCCGCTGCTGACTGGTGAGACTGCGGCAAGCCCCCGGAAAGAAATCTTCTATTTCTCGGATGATGGTGACCTCACGGCGCTGCGCTTCGAAGACTGGAAGCTCATCTTCCTGGAGCAGAAAGCCTGGGCCACGTTGCGTGCCTGGATCGAGCCATGGACCGAACTGCGCATCCCGCTGATCATCAACCTGCGCCGCGATCCATATGAACGCGCGTACCGCACGTCCAACACCTATTACGATTGGCTGTTGGACCGGGCCTACTTCCTTGTGCCCGCCCAGCAATACGTTGGCAATTTCCTCAGCACGTTCGAGGAGTTCCCGCCACGTCAGAAAGCAGCCAGCTTCAACCTGGATCAGGTCATGGAGAAGCTGACAACGCCGACCAACAACTAGGCCCGGCGGCCCCACGCTGTAGGCCGCCCTGCGCAGGGCGGCCTTTTTTTCAACACAACAGTTATCGAGAGCTTCATGAAACACGTTCTTTTAGGTGCTTTTCTGACCTGTGTTCCCATATCCCTGCTCGCTGATCCGCTGCCCAGTTGGAACGCCACTGCGGCAAAAGAGGCGATCCTTGAATTCGTGTCCAGTGTTACCGACGCAGAAGGACCTGACTATGTGACACCTTCAGATCGGATCGCGGTATTTGACAATGACGGCACACTCTGGGCCGAACAGCCGGTTTATTTCCAGTTTATCTTTGCCATGGATCGACTTTCTGAACTGGCTGAACAAGATCCTTCGATCTTGTCCACACCCGCTTTGAAAGCCGCTGCCGAAGGTGATTTAGCAAAGGTTCTTCAAGGCGGCCACGATGCGTTGATCGAAGTTGTTAACGCCTCGCATTCCGGAACCAGCGTCGAGGCGTTTCAGGCCGAAGTTGCGCAATGGCTGGCCAAGGCCCGACACCCGGACACCGGATTGCCCTATGACCAGATGACCTATCAGCCCATGGTCGAGCTGTTGCGCTATCTTCGGGACGAAGGGTTCAAGACCTATATCGTCTCGGGCGGCGGTATTCATTTCATGCGGGTCTTCGCGGAACAGGCCTATGGCATTCCGCCGGAACAGGTTCTGGGCACCTATGGAAACTCGACATTCGAAGACGTCGATGGCGTTCCGACTGTCATCAAGGCCCCCGGGATTGCCTTCATCGACGACAAGGAAGGCAAACCCATCAACATCGAACGCACGATCGGCAAACGCCCCATTCTGGCCGGAGGAAACTCAGACGGCGATTTCGCCATGCTGAATTGGACAACCTCGGGTAGCAGACCACGGCTGGGTGTTCTGATCCACCATACGGATGCCGAACGTGAGTGGGCCTATGATCGGGAAAGTCCGATTGGACGGTTGGTTGACGGTCTGGATCAGGGGCCGGACAAAGGCTGGATCATCGTCGATATGGCGAAAGACTGGTCACGGGTCTACACTGGAGGAAACTGAACGACCCGAAAGACTTACCGCCCATGTGGACATTGCTTGTATCCATCTTTGTTTTTGCGTTGTACGCAACCGCAGTTGTGTTTTCGGTGCGCGCAGCACAAACCGCGCGCACACCGCAAGGAGCCGTTGGCTGGGTGGTCTTTTTGGTATCGGCGCCGATCTTTGCGGTGCCGATGTACTTGTTTCTGGGGCACCACAGGTTTCGCGGCTACCGCATCTCGCGCCAACAAAGCGAACGGGTCGTCGAAGGGATCAAGACCTTTGCCGACTATTCCAGGCCTGATCCGACAACGATGCCGATCAATCCACGACCATTCGAATTTCTGGCTCATCTTCCGGTATCCAGTGGCAATGGCGCTCAGCTTCTGATCGATGGTCAGGCAACGTTTGACGCCATTTTCCAGTCGATAGACGAGGCCAGGAACTATATCCTGATCCAGTTCTATATCGTCAGAGACGATGCCTTGGGCCAAAAACTTCAGACCAAGCTGATCGAGGCTGCGAAACGTGGGGTGCATGTCCGTTTCATGACCGATGCCGTCGGCAGCTATGGATTGGAAAACACCTATCTGGACACGATGCGCGATGCGGGTATCGACGTCGCCGACCCGCGCGAGCAACGCGGGCCAAATTTCAGGTTTCAGCTGAATTACCGGAACCATCGCAAAACCGTCGTCATTGACGGTGAAACAGGTTTTATCGGCGGTCACAACGTGGGCGTTGAATATCTGGGAGAAGACCCGCATTTCGGCCATTGGCGCGACACGCATATCAAGATGACCGGCCACATCGTCCGGCAATTGCAGCTCATCTTCACCGAAGACTGGCACTGGGCCCGCGATGAAGACCTGATTGACGACCTCGACTGGGCAGGCAGCGAGGCCGAGCAGGACATGAATGCCCTATTGGTGGCCACCGGACCCGGAGACGAAACCGAAACCGGCGCCATGATGTTCTTTTCGGCCATCGCCGAGGCGAAAGAAAGATTGTGGATTGCCTCGCCCTATTTTGTGCCCGACATCGACGTCATGACCGCATTGCAACATGCAGCGATGCGCGGTGTGGACGTGCGCATCCTTGTGCCCGATATCATAGACCATCGGCTGCCATGGCTGGCTGCTTTTGCCTATTTCGACGAAATCCGCGACTGCGGCGCACGCGTGTTCCGATATACGGACGGTTTCATGCACCAGAAGGTTTTCGTGGTTGACGACACGCTGGCTGCGGTCGGCACGACCAATCTGGACAACCGGTCCTTCCGGCTGAACTTCGAAGCGATGGCCCTGTTTTTTGATGCCCGAGCAGCCTTGGCAGTTGATCACATGCTGCGCGCGGATTTCGAGGCAAGCTATGAGTTGACGCGCAGTTTGGCCCAGCAACCTGCCCATATCCGGTTTGGCGCACCGTTGGCGCGGTTGTTTGCGCCTATCCTTTAGGAAAAGAACTTTTCTTGAAAAACGCGCGTCATCATCGCCACCAGATAAGCGGTCGACAGACCAAAGGCCAGAAGACCAGCAACCGCGGCAAAAGACCCAAAAATTCGCAACCCTTCGCCCAAAACGATATCGCCGTATCCCAGGGTCGTGAACGTCACCAGTGAGAAATAGATGGCCGAGTTCCAATCCGGCAGAACCTCAAGCAACACCCAGACGATGGCCCAAATCCAGACCTGAATCGTGTGCGTCGCGACAATAAAGGCCAAAGATACCGCGATCGGTGCTGCCGTACCAAAGAACACCCCCTTGGCCGACCATTTTTCATCCCACTTGATGATCGTGACGGTACACCAGGTTAACAAAAGAATCTCGACCAAGAAGCAGAGCGCCAGAAATGTACTGCCCCAAACGATCTGATGCAGCAACGTCATGTTTTTCATCCCGATTTACGACAGTGTACCGTCCGGGCAGAATGACCCGTTGAGGTGCAGGGCACAACCCCGGCGATCGTGAAGAACGCCTGCGGCGAATGGAACCGAGTGCGGGTCCGCACTGGACAGTTTGGAATTCCGTCGCACATCCTTGGAAGAAAAAAGGCCAGACCATGCTGTTGACCATCGACCGTGTTCAGAAAACCTATCCCGGCGGGCGCCCGGTTCTGCGCGACGTGTCGCTGACATTGGATGAAGGGCAAACCCTGGCCCTGACCGGCGAAAGCGGCAGTGGCAAAAGCACTCTGCTGAACCTTGCCGCAGCGCTTGACTGTTTCGACAGCGGTGAAATCATCTTGAACCGAACCCCTCTGTCCCATCTGGACGATGCCGGGCGGGCCGAATTGCGGCGCAGTCAGCTTTCGTTGGTGTTTCAGCAGTTCAATCTGATCCCTTCGCTGACCGTTGCGCAGAACCTTTCCTTTCACGCCCGCCTTGCCGACGCCGAGGATGCCGGGTGGACCGCGCATCTGACTGAACGCTTGGGCCTGTCCGATCTTTTGGACCGATATCCCGAAAACCTGTCCGGCGGGCAACAGCAGCGGGTGGCGATTGGTCGTGCCATGGCAGCGCGTCCGAAACTGCTGCTGGCGGATGAGCCCACGGGCAATCTGGATGAAACCGCCAGCGCAAGGGTTCTGGATCTGATGTTGGCCTTGGTGGCTGATACCGGCGCAGCGCTTCTGTTGGTCACGCATTCCCAACAGATTGCAGCCCGACTGGATCGAACCGTCCAGCTCTGCGGTGGTCGTATCCAATGACACGCGCCGTCATTCAGGCTTTGATGTCACACTGGCGGGTGCACTGGTTGCAACTGGCGACGCTTTTGACAGGCATCGCGTTGGCCACCGGTCTCTGGTCCGCGGTTCAGGCCATCAATGCCGAAGCGCGCGCCAGCTATGCCCGGGCCAACGCGCAGCTTGCCCTTGGGCAGTTCGACGAGCTGCGCGATCCTTCCGGTCTGATTCCGGTTTCTCGTTACGTAGATCTGCGTCGTGCTGGCTGGCAGGTGGCGGCCGTTCTGGAGGGCCCCTATCGAATCCGGGGCCGCACATTGCGCCTGATGGGTGTGGACATGGTCGCCTACCCGGCCCTGCCCGCCGTCACCGAAGCCGACCAAAGCACCGCGCCGACTGAGCCGGCAGACATGCTGACCGCTCCGGGGCGGCTTCTGGTCGCGGCAGAGCTGGCGCCGCTGTTGCGCGACCAGAACAACCTTCCGCCGGTTTCGTTCACCACGGCGCTGCCACCGGACGTTATTCTGACGGATATCGGCACAGCCGAAGCCCTGCTGAACCAAACCGGTTTCATCTCGCGACTCATTGTGTTGCCGGATCAGCCGCGTGATCGGCCACCTTTGGCCGAAATCGCGCCCGAACTGGAGCGCGCCAGCCCATCCTCGCAAGTCGATACTGCTCGGTTGACTGACAGTTTTCACCTGAACCTGTCGGCTTTTGGCCTGCTGTCCTTTGCCGTTGGCCTGTTCATCGTGAACGGCACCGTCGGGCTGGCTTTTGCCCAACGCCGAGGCATGATCCGCACCCTGCGTGCGCTGGGCGTTTCGATGCGGCGGCTGGTCTTCCTGATCCTGACCGAACTGACGGGGCTGGCCCTGATCGGTGGAACCCTGGGGCTGCTTCTTGGGTTCTTTCTGGCCGGAGCGTTGTTGCCCGATGTCGCAGCAACCCTTCGTGGCCTGTATGGTGCGCCCGTGACCGGACAGCTGACATTGCACCCCCATTGGGTGTTTGCCGGGATGGCGATGGCTGTCTGCGGCACCTTGTTTGCCAGTGGCCATGCGCTGTGGCGATTGTCTCGTATGCCCCTGCTGGCGGGGCCCGGTGTGCAAGCCTGGCAGGGCAATGGTGGCACACGTCGTGTGACAGGATTGCTCGGCTTGGCCCTGATCGCCGGCGGTGCCATCGCCTATCTCGGCATCGGTGGTCTGGTTGCCGGTTTCGTGCTGTTGGCCGGATTGCTGACGGGTGCCGCGCTTTTGTTGCCGGCGCTTCTGACCTTTGCGCTTTCGGTCTTTGGCAACAGGTCCCGTGGCGCCATCGCGCAGTGGGTCTGGGCCGACATGCGCGCACAATTGCCCGGGCTGTCGCTTGCCCTGATGGCCCTGTTGCTTGCGCTTGCGGCAAATATCGGTGTGGGTACAATGGTTTCGAGTTTCCGGTTGACCTTTGTCGGCTGGCTCGACCAGCGCCTGACTTCAGAGCTGTATCTGACCCTCCGTGACGAGGAACAGGGTCGCGAGATCACGGATTGGTTGCGGCCACAGGTCGACGCCATCCTTCCAATTCGCAACATGGAACTGTCGCACGAAACGGGCCCCCTGTTTCTGTACGGGGTCATTGACGATCCGGTCTATCGGCAACACTGGCCCTTGATATCGGCAAACTCGACCGTATGGGACGACGTGATGGCCGGAGACGCGGTTCTGATCAACGAACAACTGGCACGGCGCGCGAACCTATGGCCCGGAGATACGCTGACACTGTCCCCGGCTCACACGCTGACCATCGCTGGGGTTTATTCGGATTATGGAAACCCAACCGGGCAAGCCATTGTGTCGATGAGCCAACTTGACCGGATCGCACCAGGGGCCGAAACCCGACGGTTTGGCGTCCGTTTGAACCCCGAACAGGCGACTGAAATGGCGCAGACATTGCGCGAGCGGTTTGCCCTGCCGCGTCAGGCCGTGGTCCAGCAGGCCGCCATGAAGGCGCAATCATTGGCAATCTTCGAAAAGACCTTTGTCGTGACATCGGCGCTCAATGTTCTGACCCTCGGTGTGGCCGGATTTGCCATACTCACCAGCCTGCTGACCCTGTGGACCCAGCGCTTGCCTCAGATTGCTCCGGTATGGGCGCTAGGACTGAATCGGGCGCAACTGGCGCGGCTGGAGCTTTTGCGCAGCGTGCTGCTCGCGGCTCTGACCGCGAGCCTGGCGTTGCCGCTTGGTCTGATTCTCGCCTGGGTTCTGTTGGCGGTGATCAATGTGCAAGCCTTTGGCTGGCGGTTGCCGATGTTCGTGTTTCCCTGGGATTGGTTGTGGCTGTTCCTGTTGACCCTGCTGGCCGCCCTGGTTGCAGCGGCCCTGCCCGCGCTGCGCATGTTGCGTCTGCCCCCTGCCGATTTGCTGAAGGTGTTCGCCAATGAACGTTAAAACCCTTTTGGCCGTTCTCGTGTTTTTGTGCCCATCGCCTCTTTGGGCGCAGGGCTTTGCAGGTCTTGGAGGGTCGGCGGAAGGGTTCGAGGTTCCGCAGGCGGGCTTTGAATTCGACTTTCCCAAAGACCACGGACCTCACCCTGCCTATCGGATCGAATGGTGGTATCTGACGGCCAACCTCAAAGGCGAGGACGGGCGTGACTATGGCATCCAATGGACCCTTTTCCGGTCGGCCCTGAAACCGTTTGAAACAGATGGATGGCACAGCCCGCAGATCTGGATGGGCCATGCGGCTGTCACCACGCCTGACACCCACTATTTTGCCGAACGCCTGTCGCGTGGGGGGATTGGGCAGGCAGGTGTTGCGGTGCAACCGTTCGAGGCCTGGATCGACGAATGGCGCATGGCCGGACCGGATATGGATACCCTGACCTTGACCGCGAACGGGGCTGATTTCGGGTACGATCTTGCGCTGAGCGCACAAGGCCCGTTGGTGTTTCATGGCCAAGCGGGCTATTCTGTCAAATCCGCCGACGGGCAAGCCAGCTATTACTATTCGCAACCCTTTTATTCAGTCGAAGGCGTACTGCACCTGCCGGATGGCGATATGCGCGTCACCGGTCAGGGCTGGCTGGACCGGGAATGGTCTTCGCAACCCCTGGCCGAGGATCAAACCGGCTGGGATTGGTTTTCGCTCAGCTTCGAGGACGGGGACAAGCTGATGGCCTTTCGCCTGCGCGGTGGTCGCGGCGATTTCACTTCGGCCACATGGATCAATTCAGACGGCAGCACCGATGCCATCCCCGACGGATCCGTCAGGCTTGAGCCGCTTGCGACCGATCAGGTGGCAGGGCGCGACGTCCCGACGCAATGGCGCGTCGTGCTTGCGGACCGAGGCATCGACGTCAAGGTATCCGCCCTGACACCGGACGCCTGGATGGGGACACGTTTTGAATATTGGGAAGGTCCGGTCACGGTCACCGGCAGCCACGAGGGCGTTGGGTATCTCGAGATGACGGGCTACTGACCTGGCTGCGGGAGCCCGAATGGCGGCAGGCGACCGTCGGGGCTCCGGCACCTCTGTGCACGGCATCTGCTTTTCGCGTCAGCGCACCACGTAAACCGAGACGTTGGAATGTCGCACCACGCGTGCCGCATTCGGGCCCAGCAGGTAATCCTTGAAATCCGGCTTGTGGGCTCCGATTACGATTAAATCAGAGCCGGCACTTTCGGCCGTCTTCAAAATCTCCTGATAAGCTGTTCCTGTCGCAACCACATGGCGGATGGTTTCGTTGCGCTCGGCCCCCAGGGCCGATACGCACAGCGCCGTCAGTTTGGCCTGCGCTTCCTCCAACGCCTTGTCGTGAAAACCGGATTCGAAAAACCCCGACACCCAGCTTTCCCCGAAATCGGGCAGCACTGTCACCACGTCAAGTTGCGCCCCTTCCATATCCGCCAGCGCGGCTGCTTTTTTCAGAACCGGTGCATCAATCTCGCCATTGCTGATATCAACGGCACACAGAACGGAACGTGTCATACGAGCACCTCTTGTCTGGCGGCACGGCCGCGTTGCAGAAAAGCGATCAGACCCAGCAGGATCAGCGCCGGGATATAGACCAGTTGCTTCGGAGGCTGGCTGGACGGCAGGCTGGCCGAGCTCAGACGCACGGCCTCGTCACCATAATAGTCAAAGTTGGCCAGATCTTCGGCAACCGGTGATCCAAACATCGGCTCGTCAAGTTTGACAAGGCCATCCTCTTCGAGCAACAGCAGCCCCATGGCATCGACGCGCGCTTCACCGCCTTCTTCGGATCCGACTGGCACGACAACCGTGGTGTCCACCATCTTGCCGGTATCAAAATCCGGCCCGCTGATCACCATGCGAACCTCGGTTCCCGGTGGAGTCTGGCCAATGGTTTCGACAAACGCCGCAGGCTCGACCGAAGTGTATGGAGGCGCGATGCGATCCATGAAGAAGTCCGGCCTGAACAGGGCGAAGGCCACGGCGATCAGCGCGATACTTTCGTAGATGCGGCTGTGGGTCAGGAAGTACCCCATGGTGCCTGCCGTGAAGACAAGGATCGCTATCGTCGCGAAAATCGCCACTATGATCCCTTCGACCCATGTCACATCGATCAGCAGAAGATCGGTGTTGAAAATGAACACGAAGGGCAGCGCCACGGTGCGCAGGCTGTAGAAGAAGGCCGTGAAACCGGTTTTGATCGCATCACCGCCCGACACGGCCGCGGCGGCAAAACTGGCCAGCCCGACCGGAGGTGTCACGTCGGCCATGATCCCGAAATAGAACACGAACAGGTGGACAGCGATCAATGGAACGATCAGCCCGCTTTGGGCGCCCAACTCAACAACCACCCCGGCCATCAAAGAGCTGACAACGATATAGTTCGCGGTTGTCGGCAGACCCATGCCCAGGATCAGGCTGAGCAGCCCGACCATGACCAGCATCAGGATCAGATTGCCACCCGACAGGAACTCGACCAGATCGGCCATAACCTGACCAACCCCCGTCAATGTGACGGTTCCCACGATCACGCCCGCGGTTGCCGTGGCAAGCGCGATGCCGATCATGTTGCGTGCCCCGTCGATCAGACCTTGCCACAGGTCGGCAACACCATCGATGAAAGTGTTGTACAGGTTGCTCTGCCCGCGGAACATCGCTTTCAGCGGCTTCTGCGTCAGCAGGATGACAAACAGCAACGATGTGGCCCAGAAGGCGGACAGGCCCGGTGATTTCTGTTCGATCATCAGGAAATAGACCAGCACGATGATCGGCAGCAGGTAATGCAGGCCAGCTTTGTAGATATCGGCGATGACCGGCAGTTGCACTTCTTTGGCATTGGGGTCGTCCGGTTCCAGATCCGGAACCTGTGCCGCCAGATAAAGCAGTGCAACATAGACCGCGCAGATAATCAGGCTGAGCACGATCCCAGCGGCCGACGGCACCCAGCTTGTCACGGCATCCACCGGGAATTGTGAGCCATAGCAAAGACCTGCAAACACTAGGAAAAAGCCCAGCATCCCAACTACGGTCCGCGCCAGATGCACATCGCGGTCGCCCAGCGTGGGCATGTTCCGCTTCACGGCCTCAAGGTGCACGATGTAAACCAGTGCGATGTAGGAAATCGCAGCTGGCAGGAAGGCATGGGTGATCACCTCGACATAAGAGATGCCCACATATTCCACCATCAGGAATGCAGCGGCCCCCATCACCGGCGGCATGATCTGCCCGTTGACCGAACTGGCAACCTCGACCGAGCCCGCTTGTTCACTGCTGAACCCGACGCGCTTCATCAGCGGGATGGTGAAGGTACCTGTGGTAACAACATTGGCAATCGACGAGCCCGAGATCAGGCCGGTCGCAGCCGAGCCCACAACCGCCGCCTTGGCCGGACCACCACGCAGGTGGCCCAGGGCCCCAAAGGCCATCTTGATAAAGTAGTTCCCTGCCCCGGCTTTATCCAGCAATGCGCCAAACAGCACGAACAGGAAGACGAATTTCGTGGAAACACCCAATGCGATACCAAACACGCCCTCGGACGTGATCCACATGTGGCTCATCGCCTTTTTCAGGCTCGCGCCCTTCCAGCGGATAACTTCGGGCACCCATTCCGAGGCACCGAAGAAGACATAGGCCAAAAATATGGTCGCGATAATTGCCATGGCAGGGCCAAGCGCACGGCGCGCGGCCTCGAACAACAGCACCAGGCCAAGCAACGCAACCCATTTGTCAGTGTCGTCGGCCAAACCGCCCGCATTGACGATCTTGTCATAGAAGAAATAGCCGTACAGCGCGACGAACGCGCCCACCAATCCCATGATCCAATCCTGAACCGGAATATAGTTCCGGGGGCTGGATTTGAGCGCCGGATAGGCCGCAAAGGCCAGAAACAAAGCAAAAGCCAGATGGAATTGCCGTGCATTGTTCACGACGCTTCCGGGCAAGACATAATTCGCCAAGGGCGAAGCCAGAACAACTTGAAATATCGACCAGATCGCGGCCACGACCGCCAGGAAAACGCCCACGTTCCCGACCGGATTTCGCCCTCCTGCGTCAGAAGATGCAACCAGATCCTGAAGCTCTTCTTCGGAAAGCGGACGATTGGATTGAGTGTCGGAATTCATCAAATGTCTCCCCGTCGCGGCCATTGTTCGGCCTTCTGAAATCCCGTTTCACACGGGTTTTGTGCAGGGCGCCCTTGGGCACCCTGCGTCAGGTCTGGTTTACTGAATCCAGCCTTTTTCTTTGTAGTACTTCTCGGCACCCGGATGCAGCGGAGCCGACAGGCCATCCGCAATCATCTCTTCGGGCTTCAGGTTCGCAAACGCCGGGTGCAGCTTTTTGAAGTCATCGAAGTTTTCAAAGACCGAGCTGACGACCGCGTAAACCGCATCTTCCGATACATCGGCCGAGGTCACGAAGGTCGCGCCCACACCAAAGGTCGAGGTGTCTTCGTCAGACCCACGGTACATGCCACCGGGAATGGTTGCCTTGCGGTAGAACGAGTTTTCGTTGACCAGCTTGTCCACGGCCTCACCGCTGACGTTCACCAGAACCGAGTCACATGCGGTGGTGGCTTCCTGAATCGAACCCGAGGGGTGGCCAACAGTGTAAACCATTGCGTCGATCTGGTTGTCGCACAGGGCCGCCGACTGTTCAGCCGCTTTCAGCTCGGTAGCCAGTTCGAAATCGTCTGTGGTCCAGCCCATTTCGCCCAGCAGGACTTCCATGGTGCCGCGCTGACCGGAACCGGGGTTGCCGATGTTGACGCGCTTGCCCTTCAGGTCTTCAAAGTTGGTGATGCCGGAATCGGCGCGAGCCACCACGGTGAAGGGTTCGGGGTGCACCGAGAACACGGCGCGCAGACCTTCGAACGGGCCGGCTTCTTCGAATTTTGAGGTGCCGTTATAGGCGTGGTACTGCCAGTCGGACTGGGCCACACCAAACTCCAGCTCGCCTTCGCGGATGGTGTTGATGTTGTAAACTGAACCACCGGTCGATTCGACCGAGCAGCGCACGCCGTGCTCTTTCCGGCCTTTGTTGACCAGACGACAGATCGCGCCGCCGGTCGGATAGTAAACGCCGGTGACACCACCGGTACCGATCGTAATGAACTCTTCGGCATAGGCCGCCGGAGCCAGAAGGGCTGCGGTGACGAAGGCGCCGACGCTCAGTTTGCTGCTGTTTTTCATCTGTTAACTCCCACTTTTTTTTGTCTGGCAGTTGGAAATCAAGTTTGATCACCTGCTCAGGGAAGCGTGCCGATAATACAAACCGGCCCGCATCGCAACGGCTACAAATCTTTGAATTTCCCAATTTCTCCCAACCCTTTCGAGGTTTCATTCAGATACTCGCAATGTCAAGGCCGGCGCCGGTCAGACCTGCGCCAATTCGCATATATGAGCATAAATCCCGAACTTTCCCCATCAGTTCACAGCGAGCCGTCTGGGTTCATGCGGTCACTCCAAATCCAAAACGTGACCTCATTCCCGGCGCAAATCACCGCAAAACAAAGCGAACCGCGTTTCGGATAAGGAGGCAGGGCAAGTCACGGTTGTACGTTTCGACGAATCTGACAAAGGCACTTCAATACCAACTCGGTTCACGATCCATCCTTGCGGGGACCTGATCACCTGTCTGCTAATGCAGGCCAAGAACGTTGTGGCACTGGTGGCTCGTTACGGAGGACCACAAACAAGAGATGCAGATCAAGTTTGCGGGTCATCACCTTGATCACGGCACCCCGCCCTTGGGACGCACGTTGTTCTTAATTTGTCGGAACTGTGGTGCCCAAGGAGAGACTCGAACTCTCACGCCCGTGAAGGCGGGGGATTTTGAATCCCCTGCGTCTACCATTCCGCCACTTGGGCCACGAACACTGGATTAGCGCCCATCCAAGCGAAGGTCCAGAGGCAAAAACCATCCAATATTCCATTTGTTTCGCCCTCGGCTGTTGACGGTCCATCGGGCGCATGGTTTGGCTGGGTTTCAGACCGAAAACGGGATTTGAGTGCTTTATGTTACGATCGCTTTATGACTGGACCATTCGTCTGGCCGAACACCCTCACGCGCTGTGGGCGCTGGCCATCGTGGCTTTCATCGAAAGTTCGTTCTTCCCGATTCCCCCAGATGTGCTGATGATTCCGATGATTCTGGCCCGCCCGTCCCGGGCATGGCTGATCGCAACCGTGGCACTGGTGGCATCGGTTCTGGGGGGCATGCTGGGCTATGCGATTGGTGCGTTTTTCTATGAAAGCATCGGGCAGCCCATTCTGGAATCCATGGGGAAAGCCCATGCCATGGAAGAATTCAATACCCGGTTCAACGACTTCGGGTTCTGGGCCGTTCTGGCCGCTGGTGTGACCCCCTTCCCCTACAAGGTCATCACCATTATGTCCGGCTGGACCGGCATGCCGCTTGGAACCTTTATCGCGACCTCGATTCTGGCCCGCGCGTTGAGGTTCTTTCTGGTGGCAGGCCTGCTCTGGGGATTCGGTGAGCCGATCCGCGACTTCATCGAAAAGCGCCTGGGGCTAATGTTCACTTTGTTCATCATCCTCCTGTTTGGCGGATTCCTGGTGGTGAAATACTTATGACGAGACGTTCGCAACTTGTCGCAGTGGCAAGTCTTGGATCACTGGCGCTTCTTCTGGCCGCTTTTGGCTTTCAGCATCTCGGCGGGCTTGCGCCGTGCAAGATGTGCATCTGGCAGCGCTATCCTCATGCAGTGGCAATCGCGATTGGCGCCGTGGCGCTGGCATTGCCCAGGCTGACCTTTCTTCCCTTGCTGGGCGCCGCGGCGGCCGCGACGACTTCGGCGGTGGGCGTATTTCACGCCGGCGTTGAACAAGGCTGGTGGGAAGGCCCAAGCAGCTGCACATCCGGCAGCATCAGCGGTCTGTCCGCTGACGATCTGTTCGATCAAATCATGTCCGCGCCTTTGGTGCGATGCGATGATATCCCCTGGGAGATGTTCGGTATCTCGATGGCTGGCTGGAACGCCATTGCTTCTGCCATGCTGGTGCTGATCTGGCTGGCCGCATGGAAATCCCGCGCGGCTTAGAACTCGTCCAGCTCTGCATCCCAGTACAGGAAATCGATCCAGCTTTCATGCAGGTGGTTCGGTGGGAATTTCCGTCCGATATTGCGCAACGCTTCGGCATCGGGCTGACGTGGCGGCTTGCGCAAGGTCATCCGAGCCTGGCGCAGCGACTTTGACCCCTTGCGCAGATTGCACGGGCTGCACGCGGCCACCACGTTCTGCCAACTGGTCACACCACCGGCGGCCCGCGGCACCACATGATCGAAGGTCAGGTTGTCCCGGCTGCCACAGTACTGGCAGCGGAATTCATCCCGCAAAAATAAATTAAAGCGCGTGAAGGCCACGCGCTTTCTGGGTTTTACATAGTCTTTCAAAACAACGACCGAGGGTATTCGGATTTCGGTGCTCGGGCTGCGGACGACCTCGTCATATTCAGCCACGATATCGACCCGATCCAGCCAGGCCGCCTTGATCGCTTCTTGCCAGGGCCACAGTGACAGCGGGTAATAGGACAAGGGGCGATAATCGGCGTTCAAAACCAGGGCCGGGTGTTGTTTGAGCGCACCCGGCTCCCTTACAAATTCGGTTCTGAAGTCTCCGTCCATCACAGAATCGCTCCTCGCTCTCAGCTGCCTGTTTGTGACACCAGAGCGGGGAGCACCCGCCCCGGTCTTTTTATAACTATATATCGTGTTAAAACTCTGACAAGCCCTGATTTTCCACAATATGTCGCAGACGGGGTAACGCGAATCCGTAACAGGCACGTGACAGTTATCCACAGCTTGCACCGGGGGTGACCTTCGGGCTATGCGCAGGTCATGTCCTGGTTCATTCGCTTCAACAAACCTTATGATGTTCTGCCGCAGTTCACGGACCGCGCCAATACGGACGGCCCACGCAGCACGCTGTCCGATTTCATCGATCTTCCCGGCGTCTATCCGGCGGGCAGGCTGGACCGTGACAGTGAAGGTTTGATGCTGCTGACAGATCATGGAAAGTTGCAATCCCAGATCTCTGACCCAAAGCACAAGATGGCCAAAACCTATTGGGTTCAAGTTGAAGGCACCCCCGACGAGGCGGCCCTGAAAACGCTCCGCAACGGGGTCGAATTGAAGGATGGTCTGACCCGCCCAGCCAAGGCCCGCCAGATCGACGAGCCCGAAATGCTTTGGCCGCGCACCCCGCCGATCCGCGAACGCAAGACTGTGCCGGACAGCTGGCTTGAACTGACCATACGTGAGGGCAAAAACCGACAGGTGCGTCGGATGACAGCGGCAGTTGGCCTGCCGACGCTGCGCCTGATCCGGTACCGCATCGGAGACTGGACCCTGGATGATCTTGAGCCCGGGCACTGGGACAGTCTGCCAATGCCGACACTGAGCGCGGCCCCCCAACGCAAGCGCGACCGTCGCCCGCGCCGGTGACAGACCCTGCCCCGATCTGCTAAACTGGGGTCATGAAGAAAACGCCTGACATCCCGGCCCCTTCGGCCATTCTGGAAGCCGCGCTCTATGTTGATGATCTGGACGCGGCAGAACAGTTTTACGGCGAAGTTCTTGGGCTCGAACGCATCCAACGCGTCGCTGACCGCCATGTTTTCTATCGCATCGGCGGATCGGTCCTGCTGATTTTCAATCCCGACCAGACCGAACAACCGCCGCTCGACCCCGGCATGCCGGTTCCGCCCCACGGCGCGCGCGGCCCCGGACATGTGTGTCTTGTGCTGTCACGAGAGGAAATCGCAGTGATGCGCAAACACCTTCTGGATTGGAATATTCCAGTAGATGCCGAGTTTGACTGGCCCGGCGGCGTGCGATCCCTGTATGTGCGCGACCCGGCCGGAAACTCGGTCGAGTTCGCCGAAGCGCACCTTTGGACTTGATCCGGTGCGGAACGCATGGGCGCTCCGCAGATCAGATTCCAAACACTAAAGGCTCAGCTTGTCGCGCATGAAAGCCAGCGCAACGCTCAGCCCATCCGGGGCGATACCGTGCCCGGTGCCTTTCATGACATGGGCATAGACCTCTTTGAAACCCGCAGCTTGCAAGGCTTCGGCCGCTTCCGGCAGGGATTGAGGCGGAACAACGTCGTCAGCGTCGCCATGCACCAGCAAGACAGGCATCCGGCTGACGGTTTCATCCACCAGCAAATCGGGTTCCAGCAAACGGCCTGAAAAGGCTACGATCCCGGCCACGGGATCTTCCCGCCGCGGCGCAACGTGCAAGCTCATCATGGTGCCCTGGCTGAAGCCAAACAACACAACCTGTTCGGGCAGAACATCTTCGTCCACCATCAGCGCGTCCAGAAAGGCGTTGAAGTCCTCGACAGCCATTTCCATGCCCCGGCGGGCTTCTTCTTCGGAAGATCCATCGATCCAGGGAATCGGAAACCACTGATACCCGTTGGGCATTCCGGGGATCTGCTCGGGCGCGTCGGGGGCCACGAACAACGTGTCAGGCAGGTGTTCACCCAGCGGATCGGCCAATCCCAGCAGATCGGCACCGTTTGCGCCATAGCCATGCACGAACACCACGACCGAGCGCGTGTCGCCCGAAACAGGCTCTTTCCGGAGCGCATTCAAAACCCGTGTCATCTGATCCCTTCTCTTTGTTTTGCAACCCGGTAATAGGCCCACAGCACCCGTGCCGCAACCGAACGCCAGGGCGACCAGGCCTCGGCCATATTGCGCAATTTCTTGTCCGTTGGACGTTCAGGCAAGTCATAGAGGATGCGCGCCGCCTCTTGCAGGGCGAGATCACCGGGTGCGATGACATCTGCGCGACCCAGTGAGAACATCGCATAGATTTCGGCTGTCCAGACACCGATTCCCGGAACTTGCGTCAAAGTAGCGACGACATCTGCGTCAGTTGCATCGCGCAGTGCCTTATAGTCGATACGTGCCTCGGCCAGAGCGCGTGCATAACGGATCTTCTGTCGGCTCAACCCAACTGCCCGCAGATCGTCATCCGTTGCCCACAGGATCTTGCGCGGACCGGTCAAGCGGGCATCCTGAAGCCGTTTCCAGATCGCATTGGCCGAAGCCACGCTGACTTGCTGACTGACGATTGCACTCAATAATTGCGCAAACCCATCGGGGCGGCGGCGCAGCGGCAAGGGGCCGGTCTGATCCATCGCATACGCCATGCGCGGACAGGTTTGGGCCAGCCATTCGGCCCCTTCCGCCACACAGTCCGATGTTTCGATGATGCGGCCTGCGGGCATGCGGCCTCCCTGCTCTGTTATTTCGGGCAGGTTAGGCGCATGTGACGCAGATGCAACCCGCTTGTGCCGTAAACACTTAGCCGATAACCATTCGCCCATGACCATGATTTCAACCCTTCCGGACGACCGGCAGGCCAAACGCAATGTGGCAGTGCTGGTGGCTGCCCAAGCCATCCTGGGTGCGCAGATGCCGATGATGTTCATCGTTGGCGGGCTTGCAGGTCAATCGCTGGCCTCGAACCCTTGCCTGGCGACGCTGCCGATATCCCTGATCGTTCTGGGATCGATGCTGGCAGCCACGCCGATCTCGGCCATCATGCAAAAATGGGGCCGTCGCGTGGGGTTCCTTGTCGGGGCAACCGCCGGTGCACTGGGCGGGCTGATCGGGGCCTATGGCCTGTTTCTGGGCTCGTTCCCCATTTTTCTTGTCGGCAGCCTGCTGACCGGCATCTACATGAGCGCACACGGGTTCTATCGCTTTGCGGCAGCAGACACCGCGTCAAACGACTACCGCCCAAAAGCGATTTCATACGTGATGGCCGGTGGGCTGGCGGCCGCCATCATCGGGCCTCAGATTGTGAAACTTACGTCTGAAGCTTACGTCATCCCTTTTTTGGGAACATATATGGCCGTAATCGGGATCAACGTTCTGGGCTCGGCGCTGTTCTTCTTTCTCGACATTCCGACGCCTGCGAAACGTGCGGCCGATGAACCCAAGGGGCGGTCACGGATCAAGTTGTTGAAAACACCCCGCATCGCCGTCGCGATCATCTGTGCCATGGTGTCTTATGCGTTGATGAATCTGGTGATGACCTCGACGCCGCTTGCCGTTGTCGGATGTGGATTTTCTGCCAATGACGCAGCGGATATCGTGACCAGTCACGTGCTGGCAATGTATGCCCCCAGCTTCTTCACCGGGCACCTGATTGCCCGGTTTGGCGTTGAGAAGATCGTCGCTCTGGGTTTGGCCATACTTGCCGCATCAGGGGTGGTTGCGCTGCAAGGCATTGAATTGGGTAACTTTTTTGTCGCCCTTGTTCTTCTGGGCATTGGTTGGAATTTCGGATTCATCGGCGCGACCACGATGCTGGCCGCGTCGCATGAACCGCATGAACGCGGACGGATGCAGGGCCTCAACGACCTATTGGTGTTTGGCGGTGTGACATTGGCATCGCTGGCCTCGGGCGGGTTGATGAACTGCTCGGGCGGATCCGCGATCGAGGGGTGGAACGCCGTCAACCTTGCCATGATCCCCTTGCTGACACTGGCAGGTGGCGCATTGCTGTGGCTGGTTTTGCGCCCGGCCGATCCCGAAAGGGTCTGATCACCAGCGCCCGCTGCCGACGGTCCACATCAGGGACAGTCGCTGACGCATTTCGCCTGGTTCCAGCGCTCCAGCCGCCACCCGCTTGGGTTGGGCGATGGCCTGCTTAAGCACCCGTTCCGCCAACCAACCTGCATACAGCGCGGGACGCGCCTCAGGTGCGATGTCGGCCCGGTTTGATCGCGCCTTGCGCAATCGGTCCAAAGCGGATTGGGCCAGTTGCTGAACGCCACCCGTCGACCCATTAAGCAAAGGTACGCGACCCCGCTTTTCCAGTTCGGGAATGGCGCGGAACCAATTTGCCACACCGACTCCGTACCCGAAATCGCGCAACACGCTTTCATCCGCCGCACCCAGCGCTTGCGCCGAGGCGACGAAAAGAGATCCGGAACTGTGGTTGATATAGGCGTCAAAATGTTCCTGATCCTCGAACGGATCCCGGTATATATCCCAACGTCTTACGGCAACAAATTCATCCAGAACGCCTGCCAGATGCGGCGACAGGACCCGCGACAAAGGCGTCACCACCTCGTGCCGCCGCACCGCGGCCCCTTCTGCAATCTCCTGCAACGCGTCGCGCCACCATTGCAGCCGCATTTCGGCAATCATGGCCTCTTGCGTCACCCATGGCGCGCGGGCGACTTCAACATTCAACGCATAGATCGGAAACAAAACCACGCGGGTCGCGACCGGAGCAGCCATCGTCGCGCGGAACCGATCAGGATCCGCACGCTGTACCAGCGCGGCGCAGGCTTTGACATCATCGTCGAAGGTCCCACTCACTCGGCCGCTGCCTTTTGCGGATCGCAATCACGGACCAGTTTCCACTGGATCGCATCCAGCAGCGCCTCAAAGGACGCATCAACTATGTTCGCACTAACACCCACCGTCGACCAGCGCCGCCCCTGACCGTCTTCGCTGTCGATGATGACGCGGGTCACCGCTTCGGTCCCGCCCTGGGTGATACGGACCTTGAAATCGACAAGGCGCATGTCTGACAAAACCTGCGAGTATTGTCCCAAATCCTTCGCCAGCGCCTTGGCCAGCGCGTTCACAGGCCCCCTGTCGTTTCCGGAGTCGTCCATGGACTCGCTGACCGACAGTTTCTTTTCACCGTCCACTTTGACCACGACGACAGCCTCGGACAGGCTGACCATCTTGTTGTATTTGTTCTTCCGACGCTCAACAGTGACCTTGTAGCGTTTGACCTCGAAGAACTCAGGCAGTTGCCCCAGTTCATCCCGCGCCAACAGTTCGAAACTGGCCTGCGCGGTGTCGTAGGAATACCCAACCGCTTCACGATCCTTGATCCGCTCAAGGATGCGGCCCAATGCGGGATCACCGGCTTTGACGCTCAGCCCCGCCTCGGTCAGGCGTTTGCGCAGGTTCGACTGACCCGCCTGGTTCGACATCGGAATGATACGTTCATTGCCTATGCTCGCAGGGTCCACATGTTCGTAAGTCGACGGGTCCTTAAGGATCGCGCTGGCGTGCAACCCCGCCTTATGCGCAAAAGCCGACGCGCCCACATACGCCGCCTGCTTG
The DNA here is from genome assembly GCF_013110575.1 of Ruegeria sp. HKCCD7559. NCBI lineage: Bacteria > Pseudomonadati > Pseudomonadota > Alphaproteobacteria > Rhodobacterales > Roseobacteraceae > Ruegeria > Ruegeria sp. HKCCD7559. The sequence continues at coordinate 941,983 of NZ_WVQU01000001.1, read as the reverse complement.
CTGGGAACGCGGTTCAGGACATCGTCCAACATGCGGCTGATGCGGGTCAGCCTGGCCAGCGCATCAAGGCTGACGCCGGTTTCGAACTGCGAGGCGTAGGGTTCTTTCAGCAGCAATGTCGGGATCAGCGCCGTCAGGTTTGCGTTGCCGCAGCGTTCCCCCAGACCATTCAGCGTTCCCTGAATTTGCCGCGCACCTGCTTCGACCGCCGCCAGAGAACAGGCCACTGCGTTCTCGGTATCGTTATGGGTGTGAATACCCAACCGTTCACCCGGCAGGCCGGCCGCGATCACTTCGGACACGATCCGCCCGACCTCGGACGGCAACGCGCCGCCGTTGGTGTCACACAGCACAACCCATCGCGCGCCCGCCTCCAGCGCGGCCCGGCAAACTTGTGTCGCGTATTCGGGGTTGTCCTTGTACCCGTCAAAGAAATGTTCGGCATCGAACAGAGCCTCGCGCCCTTGCGCCACGATATGCGCGACCGAAGCACGAACGTTTTCCGTGTTCTCTTCAAGCGAAATGCCAAGCGCATGGGTCACGTGATAATCATGTGACTTGCCAACCAGACAAACGGCCTGCGTACCCGCATTCATCACCGCAGCCAGCACATCGTCATTCTCGGCCGAGCGCCCTGCCCGTTTGGTCATGCCAAAGGCCGTCAACCGGGCCGCGGTCTTTGGCGCCGCCTCGAAAAACGCGCTGTCGGTGGGGTTGGCACCTGGCCAACCGCCTTCGATGTAATCCACCCCCAATGCGTCCAGCGCCTGTGCGATCTGCACCTTTTCGGCGGTCGAGAACTGAACGCCCTGGGTCTGCTGCCCGTCACGCAGGGTCGTGTCGTAAAGATAGAGGCGTTCTTTGGTCATCAGACCTCCTCCAGCTTGGCAGCATCAAAACCGGCGCCCGGCACCAGTTCAACACCTTCCTTGCTCATTCGCACCTCAAGCCCCGCCGCAACATACGCCGCCTTGAGGCGATCGACCTCCGAGAAATCCTTGTTTTCCATTGCAGATACGCGCGCCTTTGCCAAGCGATCTGCATGGGCCGACAGATCGACCTGCGGCGTCTGAGCCCACGACGGGACATCGTTGCCCAACAATCCCAAAAATTGCAGCGAATGCCGCAACCCCACGACATCGTCAGCGATGGATAACTGGTGGAGTTCGGCGATGGCACCGGCTGTGTTCAGGTCGTCGGCCAAAAAGTTAACGATTTGAGGATGCGGCTCGCCATAACCAACCCCTTGCGCGGCCTGCGCGTAGAATTTGCGCAAGGTTCGCTCCGCTTCACGGGCCTTTTTTTCAGTCCAATCCATCGGCTTGCGGTAATGCGTCTGCAAAAAGACAAACCGGATCACTTCACCCGGCACGCCTTGCTCCAACAGATCGTGCACTGTGAAGAAATTGCCCAGAGATTTGGACATTTTCTTACCTTCGACCTGCAGCATCTCATTGTGCAACCAGTATCGAGCGAACTCACCTTCCGGGTGCGCGCAGCAGCTCTGGGCAATCTCATTCTCGTGGTGCGGGAACATCAGGTCGTTGCCGCCACCATGGATATCAAAACTCTTACCCAGCAACTCATAGCTCATGGCCGAGCATTCGATGTGCCAGCCCGGACGTCCCCGCCCCCATGGGCTGTCCCATCCCGGCAGTTCATCGGTCGAGGGTTTCCACAGAACGAAATCCATCGGGTTCTTCTTGTAGGGCGCCACCTCGACCCGCGCGCCGGCGATCATGTCATCCACCGAGCGCCCCGATAGCTTGCCATAGCTTTCTTTCCAGCTATCCACCGCAAACAGAACATGACCTTCGGCGGCATAGGCATGGCCCTTGGCGATCAGGTCTTCGATCATCGCAATCATCTGTGCGATGAACTGGGTCGCACGCGGCATCTCGTTCGGCTCCAACGTGCCCAAAGCGCCCATATCATGCAGGTACCAGCCGATGGTTTCATCCGACCGTTGCTGCACCAGTTGCTCCAGCGTGCCTTCCGCGCCCGCCTGTTTGCGGGCCAGCGCGGTGGCGTTGATCTTGTCGTCCACGTCGGTGAAATTGCGCACATAGGTCACGCGCTCTGCGCCATAGACGTGGCGCAACAGACGATAAAGAACGTCGAACACGACCACCGGGCGGGCATTGCCCAGATGGGCGCGGTCATAGACCGTCGGACCACAGACATACATCCGCACGTTGTCAGGGTCGATCGGTACGAAATCTTCCTTCGTCCGCGTCCGCGTGTTGTGCAGCTTGATCGTCGTCATCGGTCGGGCTCCTAGAAAACAGCAAAGGCTTGCGCGTTGGCGCGGGCTTAGCAACTTGTCTCAGGGATGAAAACGAAAGAAACCGGCCCGCTTGATAAATCAGCAGGTAATGCAGCAGATAATGATGCAGGTCACCGGGTTCATGCCCCTCGGTTAGCACGGGATTCCCGCCAAGCCAAGCGTTGAGTTTGATCACCCGGTCCGGCAGAGTGCCCGTCATGGATCGAGACCTCATCAATTCCATCTGCAAGGAATTTCCCGGTGCAGAACTGTCAGACCCATGGGGCGGCGGTCATGACGCGTGGAAAGTTGGCGGCAAGATGTTTGCCTGTATCGGAATTGCAAATGACGGTGTTTCCGTCAAAACGCCCGACGTGGAAACGGCTCAGATGCTGATTGATGCCGGTGTCGCGGTGAAAGCCCCCTATTTTCACCGCAGCTGGGTCCGCCTGCCGTTTGATGCCGAGACCGAGGAGCTGCGCCATCGTTTGACGGCCTCCTATGACCTCGTGCGCGCATCGCTGACAAAAAAGCTTCAGGCAACGCTGGCGCCGCGAAGCTGATTGACAAACGGCCACTGCTCTGCCCCATTCAGCGCAAAGCAACCAGGGGCGATTTCATGAGATTGTCTGAACGCATCACGCAGATCACCGGCGGCGGCAGCGATGGCTGGGACGTGTTCTACCGCGCCCGCCGGATGTTGAACGAAGGACAAGCCGTAACCGAATTGACGATCGGTGAACATGACACCCGAACCGACCCTTCGATTCTTCGGGCGATGGAGCTGTCGGCCCGCAACGGCCATACAGGTTACGCGATGGTACCCGGCACGGACCTGCTGCGCGACACGGTCGCCGCGCGGGTTCAGACCCGCACTGGCGTTCCGACCTCTCGGAACAATGTTCTGGTCACCCCCGGCGGGCAAGCCGCCCTGTTCGCGGCACATATGGCCGTTTGCGATCCCGGTGATGTCGGATTGTATCTCGACCCGTACTACGCCACCTACCCCGGCACGATTCGGGGTGTTGGCGCCGTCGCCCGCGCGGTTCAAACCGCCGCTGACGACGCTTTCCAGCCCCAGGCCGAGCGGATCGATGCCGCTGCTGAAGGCGCGGTTTCGCTGTTGATCAACACGCCGAACAATCCGACCGGCGTGGTCTATTCCCGTCAATCGCTCGAGGCGGTCGCTGACGTGTGCAAGCGACGCGATCTTTGGCTGATCTCGGATGAGGTATACGACACGCAGGTCTGGGACGGTGAACATCTTTCTCCGCGTGCGCTGCCCGACATGGCAGAGCGAACGCTTGTGGTTGGATCCATGTCCAAGTCCCACGCCATGACGGGGTCTCGGTGTGGATGGGTCGTCGCCCCCGAAGAGGTCATCGCCCATCTGATCAATCTGGCGACCCACACCACCTACGGCGTTCCCGGGTTCGTGCAGGACGCGTCGAGTTTTGCGCTGACCGCGGGTGTTGAACTTGAAGAAAAAATCGCCGCTCCGTTCCGCCGCCGCCGATCCTTGGCCATGGATATTCTAGCCTCGCAAAACATCGTCGGCCTCGTCCCCGCGCAGGGCGCCATGTATCTGATGCTGGATATCCGCGCGACCGGGATGTCGGGGGACGCGTTTGCCAACGCGCTGCTGGACGCACACAAGATTGCCGTCATGCCCGGCGAAAGCTTCGGCAAGGCCGCTGCCGGGCACATACGGGTGGCCATGACCGTGGCGGATGAACGTTTTGCAGATGCGCTGAAAACGCTGTGCGAATTCGCGTCGCAACTTGCGAGGAAGCACGCAGCTGAATAAGCCTGTTGTCAGAAACGGAACGTTGTGCGCAGGTTGAAGACGTTGGAATCCAAACCACCGGTGGATCGGGTAACATCATCGAAATCTTGCCGCAACGCCTCGCCACTTATGACAAAATTGTCGCCAATCGGATAAGCGATGCCTATCCCGTAAACAGCGGCGGTATCGCTGTCGACGGATGTTTCGGCCCGTGCCGCGCCAACGACGACATACCCCAGCGCGCTGCCGAAATCGTACCCGCCACGCAGTTTCAATCGGGTCATGCTGTCCAGACTGCCCTGAGACTGGCTGAGGTTCAGGGAAAGGCGGTTGTATTCAAGTTCACCGCCCAGAACGAAAGCCCCGAAATCCCGATCATAGCCTACATGCGCACCAAAGGCGTTGTCGTCCCCGCTTGATCCACCCGGTCCATCCGCATCGCCATACCCAAAGCTGAGCCCAACGTACCCCCCTGTCCAATCCTCTGCCAAAACCGGGCTGGCGTTGGCCGTCAGAGCCACGACAATCAGGACAGAAAAAAGTTCAAAAGTCTGTTTCAACGCGATTTCACTCGGGCTTCAGATCATGTGTTAACTTACAATTCAACTGGGATCGCTTTTGTCAGAGTTCAATTCCTTGCACGCAAAGCTCAAGAGTAAGTGAATGCAGTATAACAGATTTCTGTCCTCGAGGGAGAAAATCTGCCTCAGAATTCCGTCAGAGGTTTGTTGGGCAGATATTTGCTGAAGTAAATTCCGTTGAGGTCGCAAACAGAACAGATTGCGTCGCCGTGTTTTGGAATTGTTGCGCCAAACGTTGAGAGGCGGAATGACTGACCACGACTGGAAAATCAGCCTGATCAGCCGCACCATTGGTGCGGACCGGGGACGTGCAGCGAGAGGACGGCCGTAAGCGGCCATTTGCCAGTTCCCCAAACATCTCTCACAGATCGGAAATAGAAATGAACGACCAATCCCGCAACACATCGCGCAGCGGCGGTCGCGCTGCGCGTCGCGCTGCCCGTGCAACCGCATTGCCTGAACATCTGCGCCCCGTGCGCCCCGGTATGGAAGGCGGTGTCTTGAATGTCCTGACCCAAGCACAGATCGAACGTATCCACGAGGCCGCCCTGACCGCATTGGAAACAATTGGTCTGGCGGACGCGCCGCAAAACGGGATCGACTATCTGGTTGGTGCAGGCTGCGCATTGGGCGACGATGGCCGCGTCCGCTTTCCCCGTGCGCTTGTCGAAGACACGATCGCAAAGGCGAACCGCAATGTCACTTTGTACAGCCGTGACGGGAAAACCGATCTGGACCTGACAGGTACAAAAGTACATTACGGCACGGCTGGTGCAGCCGTTTCAATGGTCGACGTGCATGGTCGCGAGTATCGCGATTCAACCGTTCAGGATTTGCACGATGCCGCACGTATCTGCCAACAGCTTGACAATATTCACTTTGTTCAGCGCCCCATGGTCTGTCGCGACATCACGGACAACCTGGAAATGGACCTGAACACGATCTACGCCAGCTGTTCAGGAACATTCAAACACGTCGGCACATCCTTCACGGAACCCAGCCACGTCGCCCCCGCGATGGAGATGATCTATATGATCGCGGGCGGCGAAGATAAATATCGCGAGCGACCATTTGTGTCGAACTCGAACTGCTTCGTCGTCCCACCGATGAAATTCGCCACTGAAAGCTGCGAAGTGATGGAGGAATGCATCAAGGCCGGAATGCCGGTTCTGTTGCTGTCAGCCGGAATGGCCGGCGCCACCGCGCCATCAACCATCGCCGGAGCAATCGCCCAGGCCACGGCGGAATGCCTTGCGGGATTGGTTTATGTAAACGCCGTAAGTCCCGGCGCGCCCGCAGTTTTCGGCACCTGGCCCTTTGGTCTTGATCTACGGACCGGCGCAATGTCCATCGGTTCCGGCGAACAAGCCCTGCTGACGGCAGGCTGCGCCCAGATGCACCGTTTCTACGACTTGCCGGGGGGCGCGGCAGCCGGCGCATCAGATTCGAAGCTGCCCGACATGCAGGCCGGGTGGGAACAGATGTGCTCGAACGTGATGGCCGGGCTGTCCGGTCTGAACATGGTTTATGAAGCCGCTGGCATGCACGCCTCGCTGCTGGGGTTCTGCTTTGAAAGCCTCATCCTCAGCGACGACCTGATCGGTCAGGCGCAGCGCTGTGTGCGCGGGATCGAAGTGACCGATGAAACCCTGGCGTTGGATCAGATCGCATCCGTATGCATGGGCGGCCCCGGTCATTATCTGGGCACCGATGCGACCCTCAGCCGGATGCAGGCCGACTATGTCTATCCGACCTTTGGTGACCGCTCTTCCCCCAAGGAATGGGTGGAGCTTGGCAAACCGGATCTGGTTGAAAAGGCAGTGGCCCGAAAGAATGAGATCCTGTCCACCCCGTCGGCGGCCCGGTTCGACCCGGTTCTGGATGCTGAGATTCGAGAAAAATTCAACATTCACTTGCCGTTATAGCATCAGAAAAAGCGGCCCGATGAGTGTCGGGCCGCCCTTTCTTGTCTACCCGTTGCTGGGTGGAAGCAAACCTGCCTCTTGTGCAACGGCCACTTCATCAGCATCCAGCGCCCCGTCGCCATTTGCGTCCATCGCCGAAAATGTATCAGCGTCAACGTCGGGCAACACGGCCTGAATTTCTTCGATGGTCAGAACGCCATCGCCATTGGCGTCGGTTGAGGACTGCGCCGAGAGCACTCCCGGCAAGGTCAGTGCAGCAATGGAAATCCCAATCAAGTACTGCGGTTTCATTTTCGTGCCTCCTGGATAAGTTGATTATGTTTTCGTCCGGACAAGCCCCAGAAACACCGGAACAGCCGCAGGCGTCACCCGTTTTACGTGATTTCCGGGAAATCGCGCCAATCTTTGCGTGTTTGCCCGAGTCGGTGTTGCGACACACCGCCGGGCAAAACCTTGCCAGACCCGTTTCGGCAGAACTTGCCCGACAGGCATGGCCCGATCCGGCAGGACCGCGCTTATCCGGGCAACCAGTCGCAAAAAAGAAAGGGGGCCGAAGCCCCCTGTCAGTTTCGCCATCCAGGCTCATTTCGTTGACCGCCCGGTGTTTTTTTTGCCTGCGGCCTGGACGTCGCATGGAACGAGCGCACCCGTTCCGTGAAAGAGTGGGAGGGAGCAAATATTCCGCCCCACCCTGTTTCCGGCCAACACGGGCATGTCGGCCGAGTGGACCAAGGCATCAACGGTAAGTCTCAGTGCCTTGCTCCGTATTCGTCGGGGTCGGTACCTGTGGCAGCTATCCGACCCCTGCACCCCGGGTTGCCGGGGCGCTAAACTCAGCTACACCCGCTTGTCGCGCCACAGGTGTTGCATTTCATGCAGGTGCCGTTGCGCACCAGCGTGTAGTTTCCGCATTCGCCGCAGGGATCGCCCTCGTACCCCTGCATCTTGGCCTTTGTGCGGGCGTCCATTCCGGTGGCCACCGCCGTTTCGGCTGCCGGTGCTTCGAAGGAAGCCGCTGGTTCAGCCATACCGTTCACCTCGACCTGACCCGCGTTGAACACAGCCAGATCTTGCGGCAAGCGCTTGCGCAGATAGCCGGTGGAGCTGATTTGTTTCAGCACTTCCAACGACTTGGACGCGGCTGTATCGCTGATTTCCGATACATTCGAGACACCCTCGTCCTCGCCCCGACCCAAATCGTCAAAGGTTGCGCCTTCGGGTTTCACGTGGGCCAGATCGGTGCGGTCCAGATAGGACACGGCCAGTTCGCGGAAGATGTAATCCAGGATCGACGTTGCGTTCTTGATCGAGTCGTTGCCCTGCACCATTCCCGCCGGTTCGAACTTGGTGAAAGTGAAGGCGTCGACAAACTCTTCCAGCGGCACGCCGTATTGCAGGCCGACCGAAACGGCGATGGCGAAGTTGTTCATCATCGCCCGGAAGCCAGCGCCTTCCTTGTGCATGTCGATGAAGATCTCACCCAGCTTGCCGTCTTCGAACTCACCGGTGCGCAGATAGACCTTGTGGCCGCCAACAATGGCCTTTTGAGTATAACCCTTGCGGCGATGCGGCAGCTTCTCGCGATGGCTGCGGATCATTTCCTTGACCACGACTTTCTCGATCACCTTCTCGGCCAGAACCACGGCTTTTTCCTGCGTCGAACCGCTTTCTAGCACTTCCGCCGCCTCGTCGTCATCTTCGACCAAAGCTGCCGCCAGAGGCTGCGACAGCTTCGAGCCATCGCGGTACAGCGCGTTGGCCTTCACACCCAGCGACCAGCTGAGTTCGTAAGCTTTCTGGCAATCCTCGATGGTCGCGTCATTCGGCATGTTGATCGTCTTCGAGATCGCACCCGAGATAAAGCTCTGCGCCGCCGCCATCATGGTGATGTGGCTATCAACCCCAAGGAAACGCTTGCCTTTCTTGCCGCACGGGTTGGCACAGTCGAAGATCGAATAATGCTCTTCCTTCAGATGCGGCGCACCCTCAAGCGTCATGGTTCCGCAGACGTGATCGTTCGCCGCGTCGATATCCGCCTTGGTAAAGCCCAGATGGCGCAGCAGATCGAAAGTCGGGTCATTCAGCTTGGTCGCCGGGATGCCCAGAACGCCGGTGCAAAAGTCCTCGCCCAGTGTCCACTGGTTGAAGACAAAGCGGATGTCGAAGGCGCTTTCCAGTGCGGCGTCTACTTTAGCCAACTCGTTCGGGCCAAAGCCATGACCCGTCAACGAAGTGTGGTTGATCCCCGGAGCGTTGCCGATGGTGCCGTGACCGACGGCATAGCCCACGATCTCTTCGATCTGAGACGAGGAATACCCCAGCTTCTCAAGCGCCGAAGGCACCGAGCGGTTGATGATCTTGAAGTAACCGCCACCGGCCAGCTTCTTGAACTTGACCAGCGCAAAGTCCGGTTCGATCCCTGTGGTGTCGCAATCCATTACCAGACCGATGGTGCCAGTCGGAGCGATCACAGTGGCCTGTGCGTTGCGGTATCCGTTCTTCTCACCGAGGCTCAGCGCCTCATCCCAGGCCGACATGGCCAGATCGACCAGACGTTTGTCCGGGCAGTTGCCGTGGTCCAGAGGCACCGGTTTCACCGCCAGTTTCTCATAGCCTTCGGTCACACCCTGCGACGCACGGCGGTGATTGCGGATGACACGCAGCATGTGGTCGGCGTTGCGCTCGTAACCTTTGAACGGACCCAGCTCTCCTGCGATCTCAGCCGAGGTCGCGTAGGCGACACCCGTCATGATCGCGGTCAGCGCACCACAGATCGCCCGGCCCTCGTCCGAGTCATAGCTGTAGCCCATGTTCATCAACAGACCGCCGATATTGGCGTAACCCAGTCCCAGCGTCCGGAAGTCATACGACAGCTGCGCGATTTCCTTCGACGGGAACTGCGCCATCGTCACCGAGATTTCCAGTGTCAGGGTCCACAGGCGAGAGGCGTGCATGTAGTCCGCGGCTTGGAACTCACCATCTTTAAGGAAAGTCAGCAGGTTCATCGACGCCAGGTTACAGGCCGTGTCGTCGAGGAACATGTATTCCGAGCAAGGGTTCGAACCGCGAATCTCACCGTCTTCGGGGCATGTGTGCCATTCATTGACGGTGTCGTGGAACTGAATGCCTGGATCGGCGCAGGCCCAGGCGGCGTGGCCTACTTTTTCCCACAGATCACGCGCCTTAACGGTGCGGGCAACCTTTCCATCGGTGCGGTTGATCAACTCCCAATCCGCGTCCTTCTCGACGGCAGTCAGGAAGGCGTTCGTAACGCGGATCGAGTTGTTCGAGTTCTGACCTGAAACCGAGCTATAGGCTTCCGAATCCCAATCCGTATCGTAGGTCGGGAATTCGATGCTGCCGTGCCCCTGCTTGGCGTAATCCAGTACGCGTTTGATATAAGTCTCAGGAATCGCGACCTTTTTGGCCTCACGAACCGCCTTTTTCAGGTTGTCATTCTTGTTGGGATCATACGCATCGTCTTGCGCGCCGTCCCAGCTGCGGATGGCCTCGAAAATGCCGTTCAACATCTTCTCGTGCATCTTCGATCCGGCAACGATCGAGGCCACCTTCTGTTCTTCAATCACCTTCCATTCGATGAATTGCTCGATGTCCGGGTGATCTGCATCGACGATCACCATCTTTGCTGCCCGACGGGTTGTCCCGCCTGATTTGATCGCGCCAGCGGCGCGGTCGCCGATCTTGAGAAAGCCCATGAGGCCCGAGGACTTGCCGCCACCCGACAGTGCCTCGCCTTCGGCTCGCAGATGGCTGAAGTTGGTGCCTGTTCCGCTCCCGTATTTGAACAGGCGCGCCTCGCGCACCCACAGATCCATGATGCCGCCTTCATTCACCAGATCATCATCGACTGACTGGATGAAGCACGCGTGCGGCTGAGGATGCTCATAGGCCGATTTCGACTTGGTCAGCTTGCCGGTCTTGTAATCGACATAGTGGTGCCCCTGCGCCGGGCCATCGATTCCATACGCCCAGTGCAGGCCCGTGTTGAACCACTGCGGCGAATTCGGCGCCGCGCGCTGGGTTGCCAGCATATATCGCATCTCGTCGAAATAGGCGCGCGCGTCTTCCTCGGTCGAGAAATAGCCGCCCTTCCAGCCCCAATAGGCCCAGGCACCGGCCAGACGGTCGAACACTTGCTTGGATGATGTTTCTCCTTCGAACTCTGCGCCGTCCGCGGGAACCGATCGCCACAGGAATTCAGGAACGTCTTTTTCTTTCACTTTCTTGAGCTTGGTGGGCACCCCCGCCTTGCGGAAGTATTTCTGCGCAATCACATCACTTGCGACCTGCGACCAGCTCGAGGGGACTTCGATGTCATCCAGACGAAAAACGATTGTACCGTCCGGATTTCGGATTTCAGATGTTGCAGACACAAAATTCAGTTCCGCATAGGCGTCCTGATCCGGTTTGGTGAATTTTCTTTCAATCTTCATGTCCGCAGCCCTGGTTAATACAGCTCAATTTCCGATTCCCGACACCAAATCTTGTGTTGCAGGGTGTCGCCCACAACGCCCTGAGACGCGCGCAAAAAGGTACTGTTCGCTGTCTGAGACAGCGCAAAGCCGCAAATGCGACCGCACGTAAAACGATTGTGCTTTTCCGACCCTCGCCCGCTGCCTTTTCCGGATTATACACCAGATATTGTGGCAATCTCGTTGGCCCATACAATTTGACGTATGTTCCCATAGAAGGTCAACGCCCTTTTTCGGTCATTTTCCAAATCTTTTTTGTTGACCTGATGGTTGCGTGAAGCCTTCTGCGTGCAGGTCGCGATTCCTCCACAACTTCATCCACGGCGTATTTCCGCCGATGTTTTGAACTCTCAAAATGAATTCCCGTTTTTACCAGCATAGTTATCTGCATTTGATCAACCAACGACATGCTGGTTACCTTGAAACGGAATCAATGCTGTCCGGGCGGACTGTCCCGCGCCATGTGCCGAACGGTCTACCCACGAGCGAGGGAGCTCAAGCGAATGAAGTTGTTTCATTTTATCCCGGCCACAGCCTGCATCGTGGCCTGCGCACCACAGGATGTGCCCATCCCGTCACGCAGCGCACAGTTCGACTCCTTCCCTCAACGACTGTTCGACACGTTTGAAACCAGCTGCTCGGGCCCTGGCGAGTCTTTCAGGAAAACCGGGAATCAAATCTTTGAATGCAGCGAGTTCCTGCCCCCCAAGGCGACAGCTTATCTGATTCTGAACTATGACGGCCATCCGCAGGAGCTGCCGCAAAGCGTCATGCGTCTTACGTCAACAAAAACAAACGCAGGGTATCGCGTGGACGCGCGTGTTTTCTTCCACGTCCCGCAAAAATCCGGTGCGGCAGTTGAAGTTCCGGTTGAAAGCAAGGTTCTGAACCAAGCCATCAGCGAGCTCTACCAGACAATGGGTGGCTCGCCGAATTAGCTTGATGGAAGTGGTCGGGGCGGCAGGATTCGAACCTACGACCCCCTGTACCCAAAACAGGTGCGCTACCAGACTGCGCCACGCCCCGGACCGTGCGCCTTCCTAACGACGCCGATCTGATTTGAAAAGCCCTAACAGGGCCAAATTGCAGGTCCTTGCGAAAAAATTTCGTGCTTCATCTGTGTCCCGGGCCTGATAGAGTAGCGCGCGGACAATCCTGCATTGATTTCCAGCACCGCAAATACGGAATCGCCCCCTTCAATCGGCGTAAGATCACCCGGAATCGCCTCTTCATGCACACGCGTCACCAAACCGGTGCGATCCAGAAATACCATATCGAGCGGGATCAGGGTGTTCTTCATCCAGAACGCAACGGGCTGCGGCGGATCAAAGACGAACAGCATACCGGATCGAGCCGGCAACGATTCGCGAAACATCAAACCGCGGGATCGCTCTTGCGGAGTAACGGCGACTTCCACGTTAAATTGCACCGTCGCACTGTCATTTCTGAGCGTGACACGGTCCGATCTGCATGCGGCAGCGGCAACTCCTGTCCACAACGTTACGAATATGGTCAAGAGTATCCGAAGCCGTTTCATTCGGTTCAGCTATCCAAAGCCGCTTCCCAGGCCAGAACCTGCGCCGCCATCCGACCCCGCTTGCCGTCGATCACCCTCATGGCCAGCGCTTCACCAGGTTGCAGATCGGCAAGCCCCGAGCGGCGCAGCACCTCGATATGAAGGAATACGTCTTCGTTGCGCCCAAACACATTGGCGAATCCGAAACCTTTGCCCTTGTCGAACCATTTCACCCGCGCGGCTTCCAGCGGCGCTTTTGCGATGACCTCCGGATCCAACTCGGCAAAATCAGCTAGCATCATCGAGTCGGTCCGCGCCGGCGGATCAATCGCAACGACCTCGACCGCCTGAACCCCTCGGTCCGTGCGGTGAGTCATGATTTCAATGCTGGCGCCATCCGCAACCGAGCTCTGGCCGTAGTTGCGCAGAACATTCACATGCAACAGGATATCCGGGCCGCCCTCTTCGGACACAACAAAGCCAAACCCCTTGGCGGGGTCGAACCATTTTACGTGTCCACGGACGCGGTACATGTTGTTCAGGTCTTCTGGCACGGTTTTCCCATCGCGAATTTCAGCAGTTCGTTAAGGGTTTGTTGTTTAGGGGAATGGCAGACAAATTCAAGCTGAAAAGATTGTTTGTTTTCTGCCTGTTGCATTTCACGACACGTGAACGTCATGGATTCAACCTTTCAACATGCCATGCCGATCCCGGCTCAATTCGTTGCCATCTGAACCGGTCATGCAAGCGGAATGCACCATCGGCCCAGAACTCAATCTCGGTGGGCGTCAATCTGTACCCGCCCCAAAACGGCGGACGCGGTGGATTTGGCCCAAGTTTCGCCGTCACTTTCGCGACCTCTGCCATCAAAGCTGCCCGACTTGAAAGCGGTTGCGACTGCTTTGAGGCCCACGCGCCCAGTCGGCTTTTCAATGACCTTGATGCATAATATTCATCAGCCTGGGGCCCATTTTCACGACGTATTATACCACGAACACGAAGCTGACGCCGCAAAGATTTCCAATGCATCACAAATGCAGCTTTTCCGGCTGCATCCAGTTCCTTGGCCTTGGCGCTTTCGTAGTTCGTATAAAAAACAAACGAGTCCGCTTCGATTTCCTTGAGCAACACCATGCGAGCATTTGGCATGCCATCTGGATCAACGGTTGCAAGCGCAATCGCATTCGGGTCGTTCAATTCGGTTTCTTCAGCCTCGGCAAGCCACCGGGCCGCTATTTCAAACGGATCGGAGCCAGCAAAGATGCCATCACGCTCGGTCATTTCCATCCCCTGGAAAGTATTAACGACGAACCTAAGGCGAGAACCCGCTGCGGGCAAGAGCGCACGGCCTTGATGCAACGCAACCAATGGCATAAACCAACTCAACATAACGCGAAGACAGGCGGAGAACCGAACATGTCAAATCAGTTGATGGCCGGCAAGCGCGGCCTCATCATGGGACTGGCCAATGACAAATCAATCGCATGGGGAATCGCCCGCGCCTTGTCGAACGCCGGGGCCGAGCTGGCCTTTTCCTATCAGGGCGAGGCTTTGAAAAAGCGCGTCGACCCGCTGGCGGCGCAATTGGGCAGCGAAATCGTTCTGCCCTGCGACGTCAGTGACGAAGCGTCCATCGACGCGCTGTTTGCAGCGCTGGAAGAGAAATGGGGCAAGCTGGACTTCGTCGTCCACGCCATCGGCTTTTCCGACAAGAACGAGCTGCGCGGTCGCTATGTCGACACCAGCCGCGCGAATTTCAAACTGACGATGGATGTGTCGGTATATTCCTTCACAGCCGTGATGCAGCGTGCCGAAAAGATGATGTCAGAAGGCGGCAGCGCTGTGACCCTGACCTATTACGGCGCCGAGCAGGTCATGCCGCATTATAATGTCATGGGCGTCGCCAAGGCCGCGCTGGAGGCGTCGGTCAAATACCTGGCCGAGGATCTGGGCAAGGATGGCATCCGCGTGAACTCGATCTCGGCCGGCCCGATCAAGACGCTGGCCGCCAGCGGCATCGGCGATTTCCGCTATATCATGAAGTGGAACGAATATAACTCGCCCCTGCGCCGCAACGTGACGATCGATGACGTCGGCAACTCGGCGCTGTATCTTCTGTCGGATTTGTCCAGCGGCGTAACCGGTGAGAATCTGCATGTGGATTCGGGGTATCACATTGTCGGCATGAAGGCCGTTGACGCCCCGGACGTTGAAAAAGGTTAAGAACATGAGCGCCAAGGACCGCCTGCCCCACGAAAAAGGCTTTCACATCAGCTGGGACCAGATTCATCGCGATTCGCGTGCACTGGCCTGGCGTCTTGACGGGCAAGGTCCCGATGATGGCAACTGGCGGGGTGTTGTCGCGATCACGCGCGGCGGCATGGCGCCTGCGATGATCGTCAGCCGAGAACTGGACATCCGTACGGTCGACACGATCAGCGTGCGTTCATACCACCACCAGGAACAGGGTGAAGCAGAGGTGTTGAAATCTCCGGACGCCGACCTGATGGGTGACGGAACCGGTATTCTGATCATCGACGACCTGGTCGACAGCGGAAAGACGTTGGAACTGGTTCGGGACATGTACCCGAATGCGCATTTCGCGACGGTTTACGCCAAACCCAAGGGCCGCCCGATGGTGGATACCTTCATCACCGAAGTCAGCCAGGACACATGGATCTTCTTCCCATGGGATATGGCCCTTCAATATGTCGAGCCGTATCGCGGCACCGATTGATTTCTGAACAGTAGACCGCTCATGACGCTCAGCCGCACCGCCGCAACATTCGCCCCTCCGGTGATGGAGGCGCGCCGATGGGTCGAGGGCGTTGCCTTCCCATCCGACCGCCCGTTGATCAACGTAAGCCAGGCGGCCCCGGTCGATCCGCCGCCGCTGGCCTTGCGGCAGGCTATGGCCGACTTCGCCGTTCGCGAAGACAGCGCACATCTTTACGGCCCGGTATTGGGCAATGACGATCTGCGCGCCGAACTGGCGGCGCAGATCAGTTCTCACTATGCGGCGCAGGTAGACGCACCTCGGATCGCCATCACCTCGGGCTGCAATCAGGCGTTTTCGGCCGTGATATCGGCGATTACCGGCGAAGCGGATGAGGTCATTCTGCCAACCCCCTGGTATTTCAACCACAAAATGTGGCTGGACATGGCCGGAGTACAGGCCGTGGACCTGCCGACCGGGGAGGATCTTTTGCCCGATCCAGAGCGTGCGCGCGGATTGATTACCGACAAGACACGCGCCATTGCGCTGGTCACGCCCAACAATCCGGGCGGCGTCGAATACCCTGCCGAACTGGTCAGGGCGTTTTTCAACCTGGCCCGTAAAACCGGGATCCGCCTGATCGTCGATGAAACCTATCGCGATTTCGACAGCCGAAGCGGCCCCCCGCATGATCTGTTTCAGCAACCCGGGTGGGACGAAACGCTTGTCCACCTTTACTCTTTCTCCAAGGCTTATCGTCTGACGGGCCACAGGGTGGGTGCCATCGCAACAAACCCGGCGTTGTTGGCCGAGGTCGAGAAATTTCTGGATACGGTCGCCATTTGCCCGGGCCAGATCGGCCAGTTCGCAGCGTTGTGGGGTATGCAAAACCTGTCGCAATGGCTGGCCGGCGAGCGTGACGAAATTCTTGACCGCCGCGCAGCCATTGCAGAAGGGATGCCGGCGCTTGAAGCACGGGGGTGGCGGCTTTTGGGACTTGGCGCCTATTTTGCCTATCTCGAACATCCGTTTGATATGCCCTCAGACGAGCTCGCGCGCCGTCTGGTCAGCGAAGCTGGCGTGCTGCTGTTGCCCGGAACCATGTTCATGCCGGATCATGACCCGGCTGGAAAACGGCAGGTGCGCATTGCTTTTGCCAATCTGGATCGGGCCGGGCTGGGCCAATTGTTCGACCGGTTGCAGGCCCTGTCCTTCTAAGCTTGCCCCTCGGCGGTGTGCGTCGTATTCAGGGCCGCAACCGACAGGGCAGAACTCTGCCGAAAAAACAAGAGGGCATCATGGCCGCAGGCGCTAAAAGTCTTTCGAAAACCTTTGTCTGGATTCTGATGGGCCTGCTGATGCTGGGCCTTGCGGGATTTGGCGCGGTCAACCTCAGCGGGACGATCCGCACAGTTGCGACAGTCGGCGACGAAAGCATCTCGGTCGATGACTACGTGCGCGAATTGCAGCGCGAGATTCGAGCGGTGGAGGCACAATCCGGGCAACCTTTGCAGATGTCGCAAGCCCGCGATCTGGGTCTGGACCGAAACGCCCTTGCCCGCCTGACCGCTTTGGCGGCGCTGGACAACGAGGTCGGTCAGCTTGGGATTTCCATCGGCGATGAGAACCTTCAGCAAGAGATCATCTCGATCCCGGCATTTCAGGGTGTCAACGGAACTTTTGACCGTGAATCCTATCGCTTTCAGCTTGAACAGGTCGGCATGACCGATTCCGAATTCGAATCCGATCTGCGCAAGGAATCCGCCCGAACCATCGTACAGGGCGCAATCATGGGCGGCGTAAAAATGCCGGCAACGCTGACGGACACGATGATCGATTATATCGGCGCGCGGCGCAGCTTTGCTGTTGCAACTGTTGGAACGGAAGCGCTGGATACACCTGTGGCCGATCCAACGGACGCACAGATCCAGGCATTCTATGATGACAATGGGGACCAGTTCATGCTGCCCCGCACCAAGCAGCTGACTTACGCGATTCTGTCGCCAGCAATGTTGGTGGACACGGTCGAAATCGACGAAGACGCGCTGCGCAAACTCTATGAAGAACGATCCGACGAATACAACCAGCCTGAACGCCGTTTGGTCGAACGTCTGAACTTCCCAAGCGAACAGGCCGCCAAGGACGCTTTGGCGCAGCTTGAGGTTGGCGGCACAACGTTCGAACAGTTGGTTCGGGATCGCGATCTGGAACTGAATGACATCGATCTGGGCGACGTGACGCGTGAGGATCTGGGCGAAGCTGCGGACGCCGTTTTTGCGGCCGAGCTTGACACTGTCGTGGGCCCGTTGCCTTCGGTGTTTGGTCCGGCCCTGTTCCGCGTCAACGGATCACTGGCTGCGAACACTGTTCCATTTGAAGAGGCCGAGCCGGCACTTCGCGAAGAGTTGGCGACTGAACGCGCCCGCCGTCTGATCGAAGCGCAATCCGAAGATATCAACGACATGCTGGCAGGCGGTGCCACGCTGGAAGAACTGGCGGAAGAAACCGAAATGGAACTGGGTCAGATCGACTGGACTCGTGACAGCGACGAAGGCGTTGCGGCCTATGACGGGTTCCGAGCGGCCGCAGAAGCCGTGCAGGAAGGAGATTTCCCTGAAATCGCATTCCTGGAAGATGGGTCAATTTTTGCCCTGCGCCTGGACGAGGTTCTGCCGCGTCGCCCGGAACCGCTGGAGAGCGCGCGCGACCGTGTCGCCGAGGCCTGGCAACAGGCCGAGATCAACAAAGCCCTGCGCGAAAAGGCGGATGCCATTCTGAACCAACTGACACCTGACGGTGATTTCGCAGCGACCGGCCTGCCCTTCCGAGTCGAAAACGCCCTGACCCGCACAGCGTTTCTGGATGATGTTCCGGCCAGTTTCATGAACGAAGTTTTCGCGATGGAACCGGGCGAGATGCGCGTTGTTGAGGGCAATGGTGCGGCTTGGATAGTGCGTCTGGATGAAACCCTGCCGCCGGCGGATACGGATGAACTGCGTCAGTTGCGTGATGCCCTGAGCTCGCAGATGGATCAGGCTTTGGCACAGAATATCTTTAACGCCTACGTACGTGACGCCCAGACCCGGGCGCGCCCCGTGGTGGATCAACAGGCGCTGAACGCCGTGCAGGCGAGCTTTTAAACGAGACCGATATGGCCCTGACACCCGATTTCGAAACCTTCGCGCGCGCCTATGATGCGGGCGAAAACCAGGCTGTATATACGCGTCTGGCCGCCGATCTGGACACACCTGTGTCACTGATGCTCAAGCTGACGGGCGCGCAGAAAGATGCGTTCATGCTGGAATCGGTGACAGGCGGAGAGGTTCGTGGCCGCTATTCGATCATTGGCATGAAACCTGATCTGGTCTGGCGCTGTCACGGGGAAACCTCGGAACTGAATCGCTCGGCTCGGTTCGATGCCGAGGCGTTCTCGCCCCAAGATGGCAACCCGATGGACAACCTGCGTGCGCTTCTTGCCGAGAGCCGCATGGAATTGCCCGATGACCTGCCACAGGCCGCTACCGGGCTGTTCGGGTATCTGGGTTATGACATGGTTCGGCTGGTGGAACACCTTCCGGATGTGAACCCTGATCCGCTGGGTTTGCCCGATGCGATCATGCTGCGCCCGTCTGTCATCGCAGTGCTGGATGGGGTCAAGGGTGAGGTGACGGTGGTTTCACCCGCCTGGGCCAGCGACGGTCAATCGGCCAAGGCGGCCTATGCGCAGGCGGCTGAGCGTGTGATGGATGCGGTCCGCGACCTGGAACGTGCCATGCCCGCGGAAACCCGCGATCTGGGCGACGCGCGCGAGGTCGCCGCGCCGGTGTCGAACTTTACCAAGTCCGGCTATATGGAGGCGGTTGAAAAGGCCAAGGAATACATCCGCGCGGGTGACATCTTTCAGGTTGTCCCGGCACAGCGCTGGACGCAGGATTTTCCGCTGCCGCCTTTTGCTCTCTACCGATCCTTGCGGCGCACCAATCCGTCACCCTTCATGTTCTACTTCAACTTCGGCGGTTTTCAGGTGGTGGGCGCAAGCCCCGAAATCCTGGTGCGTGTGTTTGGCAATGAAGTCACCATTCGCCCCATCGCAGGCACGCGCCCACGTGGCGCGACGCCCGAAGAAGACAAGGCGAACGAGCTGGATCTGCTGGCCGACAAGAAAGAACTGGCCGAGCATCTGATGCTGCTGGATCTGGGTCGCAACGATACCGGTCGCGTGTCAAAGATCGGAACCGTGCGTCCGACCGAAGAATTCATCATCGAACGCTACAGCCACGTGATGCACATCGTATCAAACGTTGTAGGCGAACTGGCCGAAGACAAAGACGCGTTGGATGCCTTTTTTGCGGGTATGCCGGCAGGAACGGTTTCGGGTGCGCCCAAAGTGCGCGCGATGGAGATCATCGACGAGCTGGAGCCGGAAAAACGCGGTGTTTACGGCGGCGGCGTCGGCTATTTCAGCGCGGGCGGAGACATGGACATGTGTATCGCCCTGCGTACCGCCATCGTGAAAGATCAGAAACTCTATATCCAAGCTGGGGGTGGTGTTGTTTACGACAGCGACCCCGAAGCCGAGTTCATGGAAACTGTTCATAAATCCAACGCCATACGGCGCGCGGCGGCAGATGCCGCGCGGTTTACCGGCAACGGAAACGGCTAAAAAAAAACAGGGGCGGCCGATCAGGTGATCACCGCCCCTTTTCTCTGCATTCTGCGAAGATTACTGCACCTGTTTCATCATGACGGCCGAGATCGGAGCCATTGCCACGCGGTTGCCCCGATCTTCCAGCCCCCACAGCAACAGGGCTGAAATCGTTTCGGGACGCACGCGCCCCAGCATGACCACTGTCCCTTCCTGACCCGCACGGAACGCGGCCTGATCCAGGAATCTGCGCATGATTTTGGGATCCTGCCGTGCGCCGTCGATATCGCGGAAAACGACACTGGACGGAATTCCGTTTCGCGCCGCCAGTTTCTGCACGGTGTTGAGCCCGTTGTCCTGCGTGATCAGCCCCCGGCCGGTTCCCGCAGCAATCGCGGCGACCTGATCAGCCAGTTTGCGATTGCCCTGAATCCCGCTGTTCACACCTTCCAGAATACCAACCGTTTCCGGCAGGGTATCCAGCCACACCGACAGCGACACCTCGGCGTCCTGCGCGCTTGCGGCCTCGGGCAGATCCGCCAGGGCCAGCACCTCGAACCCGGCCTTGCGGTGACGGGCCATCTTTTCTGCCGCATCAGGATCCGATGGGTTCACGGCAAAGCTGATCGGATAGGGAAAGTCCTGCAACGCCTCGGACCCGAATGCACCCTCGTCATCAATCAGAATAATGGACATCAGCGGCTTGGATTCGGGGTTTTCGAACTTTGCCGCAAAACGCTCGATCGGCTTGGTCGATTTCGGCTCCTCAGCCGAGGCCTGTTCCACGACGGGCTCATCATCCCGTTCCGTCAGCGGAACGACGCGTTTTCCGATGATCGAGCTGGCACTCGCTTTCTGCTCACCCCCGATCTGGGGCAGCGCAGCGATGCGCGGCAGTTCGCGAGGCATGGTGTCTTCATCCCCTTCCACGGCAATCGGGCTGTTTTCAAAGGGGTTCTGTTCTTCGGCCTCTGTCGACTCTGGCTCCGGTTCTGGCGCTGCCCGTGGCAGAGGGTATGGCTCGGGCGCAAGCGCGGCCACCTCGGTGTTCTCGGGCTCTGCCGGCGGGGCCGGTGTTTCATCAATGACGGCAGGCAGCGCATCGTCTGGCTGAATCGCGGGAACCTGACTTGGCTCTGGCAGGGCGGCGGGTGCTTCGATCACGAATGACACTTCATTTGCACCTGCCGCTTCCGGTTGGTTCAGCGCGTCAGTTGCCGCGCCGACAACCGGCTGGGAATCGATTGACGTTTCCAGCCCCGACAGATCGGCCAGATCCTCGCCGGCGTCATCGGCGGCTTCTGGCGCACGCGGGGCAAGTTCCACCAGATCGGCGTCAGAACCGGCGTCTGCCACTTCAGCCGGAGCCTCGGGCGTTTCAGAAATCGTCGGCGCCGGTGCTTCGGTTGCAACAACCGGGGTATTCACCATCGGCGTCTTGAGTGACACAACCGCACCCAAGATCAAAACAACGATCGCGCCCGCGACCATTCCTCCGAAAAATCCGCCCATTTTCCTGCCTTTCGCCTCTTTCCTCTGCCTCGTCCAGCTCTGCGCCATCTGGTGTGGCGCTCGGCCAATTGAACGCGTCAGAAACGGTATGTCCTCTTGACGCTGCCGCTCAAGCCTGAGCATGTATGTGCGGACATTATACCGTGGCCCGGGGCTGCATCGCCAGCCCGAAATGCCCAAGCGAAGATAAGTGCCCAAATGCTGCTGCTGATCGACAACTACGACTCGTTTACCTACAATTTGGTACATTATTTAGGCGAACTTGGTGCCGAAATGGTCATTCGCCGAAATGATGCGCTGGATGTGCAGGAAGCGATGGCCATGAACCCCGCCGGCATTCTGCTGAGCCCCGGCCCCTGCGATCCGGATCAGGCGGGGATTTGCCTTGCACTGACGGAAGCGGCCGCTGAAACCAAAACGCCGCTGTTGGGGGTTTGCCTGGGGCATCAGACCATAGGCCAGGTGTTTGGCGGCAAGGTGGTTCGATGCCACGAGATCGTTCATGGCAAGATGGGCACGGTGAAGCACACCGGCAAGGGGGTGTTTGCCGGTCTGCCCTCACCCTTTGAGGCTACGCGCTACCATTCGCTGGTGGTCGAGCGCGAGACCCTGCCCGATTGCCTGGAGATCACGGCCGAGCTGGACGACGGCACGATCATGGGATTGCAGCACAAGGAATTGCCGATCCACGGCGTGCAGTTCCACCCGGAATCCATCGCATCCGAGCACGGTCACGCCCTTCTCAAAAACTTCCTGCAAGAACTGAAAGTCCCGGCATGAGCGACGCGCTGAAACCGCTGATCGGAGCCGCTGCCGATCGTCCTTTGACACGTGCTGAGGCCGAAAAAGCCTTTGCCATACTGTTCGATGGCGAAGCCACGCCCAGCCAGATCGGCGGACTGCTGATGGCCATGCGGACACGGGGTGAGACGGTGGATGAATACGCCGCGGCAGCCGCCGTGATGCGTTCGAAATGCAATGCCGTAAACGCACCCGAGGGGGCGATGGATATCGTCGGCACCGGCGGTGACGGCAAAGGCACCCTGAACATCTCGACCGCGACCGCTTTTGTCGTGGCCGGTGCCGGAGTCACGGTCGCAAAACACGGCAATCGCAACCTGAGCTCGAAATCCGGCGCAGCGGATGCATTGGGCCAGATGGGCATCAACGTCATGGTTGGCCCGCAAGTCGTTGAAAATGCGCTGAAAGACGTTGGAATCGGCTTCATGATGGCGCCAATGCACCACCCTGCCATCGCCCATGTGATGCCGTCCCGGCAAGAATTGGGAACGCGCACGATCTTCAATATTCTCGGCCCCCTGACCAACCCTGCCGGCGTCAAACGGCAGTTGACCGGCGCCTTCAGCCGCGACCTGATCCGCCCGATGGCCGAAACGCTTGGCCTGCTGGGCTCGGACCGCGCCTGGTTGGTGCATGGTTCGGACGGGACGGACGAGCTTACGATCACCGGCATCAGCTGGGTCGCCGCTCTGGAAGACGGGATTGTGAAAGAGGTCGAACTGCACCCCGAAGACGCAGGTCTTCCGGTGCATCCGTTCGAGGACATCATCGGTGGCTCGCCCGAGGAAAACGCCGTTGCGTTCCGGGCTTTGCTGGATGGCGCCCCGTCCGCGTATCGTGACGCGGTGTTGCTGAATTCGGCCGCCGCTCTGGTCGTCGCCGAAGCGGCAAAAGATCTGCGCGAAGGCGTGGCCATGGCTGCTGAAAGCATTGACAGTGGCAATGCCAAAATTAAAATTACGGCCTTGGCCGCCAAGACACAGGAAGCCGCATGACCGACACCGTTCTGGATAGAATCAAAGCCTACAAACTGGAAGAAGTCGCGGCGGACAAAGCGCAGAAATCCCTGGAAACACTGGAAAGTGAGGCCCGGTCCGCCTCGGAACCTCGTGGCTTTGCCAATGCGCTGCAACACGCCTCGCGGCAAGGCTATGGCCTGATCGCAGAGGTCAAGAAAGCCAGCCCGTCCAAAGGACTGATCCGGCCGGATTTCGACCCGCCGGTTCTTGCAAAGGCTTATGAAGATGGTGGCGCGACATGTTTGTCCGTCCTGACCGACACCCCCAGTTTTCAGGGTCAAAAAGAGTATCTGACGCAGGCGCGCGAGGCGACATCCCTGCCCGCCCTGCGCAAGGATTTCATGTACGACCCGTATCAGGTGGTCGAAGCACGCGCCCTGGGGGCGGATTGCATTCTGATCATCATGGCCTCGGTCAGCGATGATCAGGCGGCTGAACTGGAAGACACTGCATTCGATTGGGATATGGATGTTCTGATCGAAGTACACGACGAGGCAGAGCTTGAACGCGCGGCACAGCTGAAAAGTCCGCTGATCGGTATCAACAACCGCAATCTGAAGACCTTCGAGACAACGCTCGACACGACGCGCCGCCTGTCCAAGCTGGTGCCCGCCGATCGCACCATCGTGTGCGAAAGCGGTCTGGGTACACCAGACGACCTGAAGGACATTGCACGCTATGGGGCCCGCTGCTTCTTGATCGGAGAAAGCCTGATGCGCCAGGACGATGTGGAAGCGGCAACGCGCCATATCCTGTCAAACCCGCTGATCCCCGGAGTGATGTGATGCCACTGACCCATTTCGATGCCCAAGGTCAGGCACATATGGTCGATGTCTCGGACAAGGAGGTGACAGATCGCGTCGCCATTGCCGAAGGTCACATCAGGATGGCGCCGGAAACTTTTGAAATCATTTCCGAAGGTCGCGCCAAGAAAGGCGATGTTCTGGGCATTGCCCGCTTGGCTGGCATCATGGGCGCAAAGAAAACGCCGGACCTTATTCCGCTGTGTCATCCTTTGCCGGTGACCAAAGTGGCCGTCGAGCTGACTCTTGACCCGGACCTGCCGGGTGTTCGGATCCAGGCCACCGTCAAGACCTCGGGCCAGACCGGGGTAGAGATGGAAGCGCTGACCGCCGTATCGACAGCCGCCTTGACCGTATACGACATGACCAAGGCCGTCGATAAGGCGATGGAGATAGGCGGCATTCGCGTTCTGCTTAAAGATGGCGGTAAATCAGGGCGTTACGAGGCGAAATGATTTCTGTCGAAGAGGCCCGCGCCCTGTTGTTCGATCTTGTGGGGCCATTGCCGGCCGAAGAAGTTCCACTGGGCCAGTCCGCAGGGCGCGTGCTTTCGCGGGATGTCACGGCCACGCGGGATCAGCCGCCTTTTGCCGCCTCTTCCATGGATGGCTATGCAGTCAAATCTGACGAGGTCGAACTGCACGCCATGTTCAAAGTTGTGGGCGAGTCAGCGGCCGGGCGTCGTTTTGAGGGCGCTGTAGGCCCCGGACAGGCCGTTCGCATCTATACCGGCGCCCCTGTGCCCGAGGGCGCGGATTTCGTTGTGATTCAAGAGGATACGGACCGCCGCGGTGATCTTCTGACGATCACGGACACACCCGGCGCCAAAACGAACATCCGACCCGCTGGCGTGGATTTCAAGGCTGGCACGTCCATATCGGCCCCGCGATTGATCCGCGCTGAAGATGTGGCCTTGATGGCCGCGATGAACATCCCTCGCGTTCCGGTTTCGCGCAGACCGGTGATCGCCCTCATCTCGACTGGTGATGAGTTGGTCATGCCCGGGGAAGAACCCGGCCCGGATCAGATCATTGCATCGAACACATTTGGCCTGAAGGCAATGCTCGAAGGATTGGGGGCTGTGGTGCGCGTGCTTCCGATCGCGCGGGATACTGTTTCGTCGCTTGAAACGGCCTTTGGCCTTGCGCAGGGGGCGGATCTGGTCGTGACGATCGGTGGAGCGTCGGTTGGCGATTATGACCTCGTGTCGGACGTCTCGCAGGGGTTGGGGATGAAGCAATCCTTCTACAAGATCCGAATGCGCCCCGGAAAACCTCTGATGGCCGGTCGTATCGGCAACGCGGCGATGGTCGGGTTGCCGGGCAATCCGGTCAGTGCCATGGTCTGCGGCTATCTGTTTCTGGCCCCGATGGTGCGCCGGATGCTGGGGCTTGAACAGGTGCTGCCGCCCTTCCGCACGGCCCGGCTGAGTGGTCCTTTGCCCGAGAATGGCCCGCGCGAGCATTATATGCGCGCCGTGGTGACGGATGCCGGTATCGAAGCTTGCGCAGATCAGGACAGTTCCCTTCTCAGCGTATTGGCTCAGTCCAACGCGCTTTTGGTCCGCGCCCCACACGATCCGGCGCGCGACATCGGGGAAATGGTCGAATATCTGCCAATCTGATGTAACCTCAAATTCGTTGACACAAAACGTGAACATGCGTAGAACAAAAGAAAACGCATGAGCGACGAGGTGTGAGCGATGCTGACCAAGAAGCAATTGGATTTGCTGGAATTCATCCACAAACGCGTGCAGGCAGACGGTGTTCCGCCCAGTTTCGATGAAATGAAGGCTGCTCTCGACCTGCGGTCGAAATCCGGCATTCACCGGTTGATCACCGCACTGGAGGAACGCGGGTTTATCCGCCGCCTTGCCCATCGCGCTCGGGCCATTGAGATCGTGAAATTGCCCGAAAGCCTTGGCGGCGAGCCGACGGCCGGCTTTACGCCACGTGTGATCGAAGGCGACCGGCCCAAGGGCCCCCGCCCTGCGAATATGGAGCCTGTATCGGTGGACGCGCTCGAGCTGCCGGTCATGGGCCGGATCGCAGCCGGTGTTCCCATCGAAGCAATCAGCCATGTATCGCATCACGTGGCCGTCCCCGGCCCCATGGTTTCGGGACAGGGTCAGCACTATGCATTGGAAGTTCGCGGCGACTCGATGATCGACGCTGGCATCAATGACGGTGATGTGGTCGTCATCCGGGAAACCTCGACCGCGGATAACGGCGACATCGTGGTTGCCTTGGTCGAGGATCAGGAAGCGACCCTCAAGCGGTACTTCCGCCGTGGCAACGCAATCGCGCTTGAGGCTGCAAACCCGGCTTATGAAACGCGCGTCCTGCCCGAAGAAAAGGTCAAGGTTCAGGGCCGGTTGGTCGGACTGATCCGCACCTATTGAGCCTGATTGGAATGACGGTCCCCGGCAGGTTTCGGGGACCAAAGCCGATGACCTGTCATGTCCGCGCTCGAGGTCAACTTTCCGTTCGAAACCGACAGGCTGCCGGTTTCGTACAACCGTTCCGGATCGAACACCCCGCACGAACCTTGCAGGGCAAGCGCAACGGCCGAGATGATGATCTGGTTTTCCTGACATTCATCAAACACCCGCGCCGCCCGTTTTCCGGTGATATGGATGATCTCAAAGTCATTCAACGGGTATCGTTGCACGATGTCGCTGTCCGGCCATCTGAGCGCCGCCTCGATCTGATCAACACCGTCTCCGTCATTTTCGAGCCAAACACCGGCGACAAACCCGCTGCCTTTGCTTTTGCTGAGGGCCCGCCCCTTGTCGGTCATGACCCCTACCAATCCGCCGTTTTCAGCAATCAGGACATCCGGTCTGTGCCCCGAGTTCCAAAGCAGAAATGCCAAGACAACAGGCACTGCTCCGGCCCATCGTGCTTGTCCCTGCCACAAGGCCATCCACAAGGCGCCGAATGCGACCAGGGGCAGGATGTACCAAGGCGGGCTGACCACAAAACCCTGCGCGCCATCAAGGTGCGACACCCAGTCCGAAACCGTAAGGATCCAATGCAACGCCCACCCCATTACGGTCAGGGCAATTGCCTCCAGTCCAAACGGGGCCAGAAGCGCCGCTACGACGGCGGAGGGCACGACAAAAAGGCCCATAACAGGAACGGAAAGCAGGTTGGCAAGCAGACCGAAATGGGACATCGTATTGAAATGCGCGGCACCTATGGGGGCTGTTGCAAGGCCTGCAATCGCCGATGACATCACCACGCCGACGACGGGCTTCAACCAGTTTGGGCCGGGCATCGGGCGCATCTCTCGCAACGCTCCGAAGACGGTGACCAACGCTGTGGTTGCGGCGAAAGACATTTGAAATCCGGGGCTCAGCAGCGACTCGGGCCGAAGAACCAGCACGATTACGGCGGCAACAGCAACCGCACGCAGCGAAATCGCGCGTCGGTCGATCAACACGGCCCCCAGCATGACGCTGACCATGACAAAGGCCCGTTCGGTTGCAACGTTGCCACCGGACAACAACAGATAAAGGGTTGCGGCACAAAGCGCGAGAACAGCAGCCACCTTCCGAACCGGAAGTCGCAACGCCACGGGGGGGCACAACGACAGCCCCAACCGACACGCCACGAATACGAAGCCTGTCAGAAGCCCCATATGAAGCCCGGAAATGGCCAGCAGGTGCGCCAGATTGGACGCCCGCAAGGATGATAGCGTCTCCTGCCCCATCCCGCTGCGATCTCCGGTGGTGACGGCGGCGGCAAATCCACCGATTTCACCGGGCAGGATCTGCCTGACCCGCTGCGAAATGGCCATGCGGATCGCAGTGATCCGAATGCCGTCGATCCCCTCGGTCGCTGGTGCGATGGTCATGATCGGGACGCGGGTATACCCGACCGCGCCCAATCGTTGAAACCAGGCATGACGGCGAAAGTCGAAACCTCCGGGCTCGACCGGGCCCTGCGGCGGCGAAAGATGACCTGTGGTCATAATACGCTGCCCCGGTGCGATTGCGCCCGTTGGAACATGAACGGAAAGACGGATGCGCTGCGGCCTGCGCTCCTGAGGTACATCCCCTATGCGTACCTGATCAAGCGTCAACCGCAACGCATCCGAGGCAGACCGATCCATGGCGACGACCCTCCCCTCGACAGGGCCATAATATCGCCACGACAGTACCGGTTCTGCCACCATATGGGCGCGAACGCCTGCCAGAATGAAACCGGCAGCGATCAGCGCCCCCCCGATTGCCAAAGTTCCCACCCCCGGTGGCAGCCGGCGGCGCAAGGCGACAAGAGCGATTCCAAGACAGACAAGACCGGCATAAACTGACCAATCCGGCTCGACGCGGACGCCGAAATAAAGACCAATCCCCGTCGCCAGCAAAACCGGCGTCCAAGGGAAAAGGTAGCCTGTCTGGCGCAGCAGCGCGGCCTCGACCCGTGCAAGAACACGCATGGTTGCCCCCGTCCTTCGGGCTCGTTAGACAGGCTTCAAACTATGCCAGATACGGTTACCAAAAGGTTAATCCCCACCATGACTGAACAGGTCGTCACTCGTTTTGCCCCCTCGCCCACCGGTTTCCTGCATATAGGCGGCGCGCGCACTGCATTGTTCAATTGGCTGTATGCGCGTGGTCGGGGCGGCAAATTCCTGCTGCGGATCGAAGACACCGATCGCGAACGTTCGACACCCGAGGCGACCGCCGCGATCCTTCAGGGCATGGCCTGGCTTGGCCTTGATCACGACGGCGATGTGATCAGCCAGTTCGAAGGGGCCGCCCGTCACGCCGAGGTCGCGCATCAGTTGCTGGCCGAGGGCAAAGCCTACAAGTGTTTCTCGACCCAGGAAGAAATCGCGGCTTTCCGGGACCAGGCGCGCAGCGAAGGGAAATCAACTCTGTTCCGCAGCCCATGGCGTGACGCCGATCCTGCGACGCATCCGGATGCACCTTTTGCCATACGCATCAAGGCGCCTCAGGACGGGGTGACCGTGATCCACGATCAGGTTCAGGGCGATGTGAGCATCCGCAATGACCAGTTGGACGACATGATTCTTCTGCGCTCGGACGGAACACCCGTCTACATGCTGGCAGTCGTTGTCGACGATCACGACATGGGTGTCACCCATGTCATCCGCGGCGACGATCACCTCAACAACGCCGCGCGGCAAATGATGATCTACGAAGCCATGGGCTGGGACGTTCCGGTCTGGGCGCATATCCCGCTGATTCACGGGCCGGACGGCAAGAAGCTGTCCAAGCGCCATGGTGCTCTTGGAGCGCAGGAATATCAGGCCATGGGCTATCCCGCAGCCGGGATGCGCAATTACCTGGCCCGGCTAGGCTGGAGTCATGGCGACGATGAGTTTTTCACGGACGCGCAGGCAAAGGAATGGTTCGATCTGGACGGGATCGGCAAAAGCCCTGCGCGGTTTGATCTGAAGAAGCTTGAAAACCTGTGTGGACAGCATATCGCAATCTCGGACGATGCTGCGCTGCGGCAAGAGATCGAGGCGTATCTGGCCGCAGCAGACCTTACGCCCCTTACTGAAACACAATCCAGTGATCTGGAACGTGCGATGTATTGCCTCAAGGACCGGGCGCGCACCTTCCCGGAACTGCTTGAAAAGGCTCATTTTGCATTGACAAGCCGCCCTATCGTTCCGGATGAAAAGGCAGCAAAGGCATTGGCAACTGTATCCGATGGTATACTGACGGAATTGACGCCGCATCTGCAAAATGCTAGCTGGTCGCGGAACGAACTGGAGGAGGCACTGAATTCCTTTGCCGAGTCAAAGGAGCTCAAGTTCGGCAAGCTGGCCGGTCCGCTGAGGGCCGCCCTGGCAGGTCGGGCCGTTACGCCTTCGGTTTTTGACATGATGCTTGTGCTGGGAAGGGAAGAAACCCTGGCGCGGCTTTCTGAAGCAGCGAAATAACCCAAGCTTCATAAACGGGTAACGCTGCTCCGCTAACACCCGGACTGCGCGTCCACGCGCAGTCATTGCCCGTATCACCGGAGGTATCTCTGGCGTGCGCATGAATGAAGAAGGGACAACCATGACTGATAGCAACAAAACAGCCACTCTGACCGTTCACGGCAAAGAGTATGAGTTGCCTGTTCATTCTCCGACTGCTGGTCCGGATGTCATTGATATCCGCAAGCTTTATGGTCAGGCCGGCGTCTTCACCTACGATCCTGGGTTCACTTCGACCGCAAGCTGCGACAGCACCATCACCTATATCGACGGCGAAAAAGGCGAACTGCTGCACCGCGGCTATCCGATCGACCAACTGGCCGAGAAATCGCATTTCCTCGAAGTCTGCTATCTTCTGCTGTACGGAGAACTGCCGGCGGCAAAGGATCTTGAGAAATTCGAGACCACGATCACACGCCACACCATGCTGCACGAGCAGATGCAGTATTTCTATCGCGGTTTCCGCCGCGACGCGCACCCAATGGCCATTATGGTCGGCGTTGTCGGCGCGATGTCGGCCTTCTATCACGATTCAACGGATATCTCGGACCCGCAGCAGCGTGAAATCGCATCGCATCGTCTGATCGCCAAGATGCCGACTATTGCTGCATGGGCCTATAAGTACCACACCGGTCAGCCTTTCGTGTATCCGCGCAACGATCTGGACTATGCGTCGAACTTCCTGCGCATGTGTTTCAGCGTTCCTGCCGAGGAATATGAGGTCAACCCGATCCTTAGCCGAGCGATGGACCGGATTTTGACCCTGCACGCGGATCATGAGCAAAACGCCTCGACATCTACCGTGCGTCTGGCCTCATCTTCAGGTGCGAACCCGTTTGCCTGTATCGCAGCCGGTGTTGCTTGCCTCTGGGGCCCTGCCCACGGTGGCGCAAACCAAGCCTGCCTGGAAATGCTGGAAGAGATCGGCACCGTCGATCGCATTCCCGAATACATCGCCCGGGCCAAGGACAAAGACGATCCGTTCCGCCTGATGGGCTTTGGCCACCGCGTCTACAAGAACTTCGACCCGCGCGCCAAAGTGATGAAGCAATCGGCAGACGAGGTTCTGGATCTGCTAGGCATTGAAAACAACCCAAAACTGCAGGTCGCCAAGGAACTGGAACGCGAAGCGCTGGAAGACCCGTATTTCGCCGAAAAGAAGTTGTTCCCGAATGTCGACTTCTATTCGGGCATCATCCTCGAAGCGATGGGTTTCCCGACCTCGATGTTCACGCCGATCTTCGCCCTGTCACGCACTGTTGGCTGGGTAAGCCAGTGGAAAGAGATGATAGCCGATCCGCAAAACAAGATCGGCCGCCCGCGTCAGCTGTACCTGGGCGAAACGCTGCGCGATTACGTGGATATCGAAAATCGCTGATACGCGCCTTACGGCAATCTGTTTCGAAGGCCCCGGTACTGCCGGGGTCTTTTTGTTTGGGCTGAAGCAATGAGAGCGCGAAGACCCGGTGTTTTCCAGC
Source organism: Ruegeria sp. HKCCD7559 (assembly GCF_013110575.1). Classification (NCBI taxonomy): domain Bacteria; kingdom Pseudomonadati; phylum Pseudomonadota; class Alphaproteobacteria; order Rhodobacterales; family Roseobacteraceae; genus Ruegeria; species Ruegeria sp. HKCCD7559. Next base: position 910,481 of record NZ_WVQU01000001.1, on the reverse strand, counting down.
ACAAGACAGCACCGAACAAGCCGGGGCGCATGATCTCAGAACAGGCTCAGCTGATCGCCGGGCTGCGGCGGCACCGCAAACAAATCGCAACGCAACGGGGCCGTTTTTATGGACAGCCCCAGACGTTTGCAGGTCTTCAAGAACCTTTGAGCGATAATCCCGGCATACTCACCCTCGCCCCGCATTCTGTGTCCCCAACGCGGATCGTAGTCCCGACCCCCATGCATTTCCCGCAGTTTGGACATGACCTTTTCCGACCGCGATGGCTCATGATCGGCTAGCCAGCCCTGCCAAAGCTGCGATACTTCGCGCGGCAGGCGCAACATGATCCAGCTTGCGGCATCCGCTCCAGCCTCTTTCCCGGCCTCCAGAAGGCTTTCCAGTTCATGATCCGTCAGCCCCGGCACGATGGGTGACGTCATGACACGCACCGGAACGCCCGCTTCCGTCAGCGTTCGGATCACGCGCAACCGACGAAGGGGCGACGGCGCCCGTGGTTCCATTCGGCGGGACAATTCCGCATCCAACGTGGTCAGCGAAACACCAACCCGCACCAGCCCCCGGCCTGCCATGTCGGCAAGCAACTCCAGATCCCGCTCTATCAGGGTACCCTTGGTGACGATCGCGACCGGGTGGTTGAACTCGCTCAAAACCTCAAGGCATGACCTTGTAATCATGTGCTTTTTCTCAATCGGCTGATACGGGTCCGTATTCGTACCAATTGCAATCGGCGCGACTTTGTAGGATCTGGCGGACAATTCCTTGCGCAGAACACGCCCCATGTTGGGTCGAGCGATCAGGCGGGTTTCGAAATCCAATCCTGCCGATAGCCCAAGATACGCGTGGCTGGGCCGCGCAAAACAGTAAACGCAACCATGTTCACATCCCCGGTACGGGTTGATCGACCGATCGAAGGGCAAGTCGGGGGATCGGTTGTAAGTAATAGCGCTGCGCGCAACCTCTTCACGTGTCTCGGTTCGCAGCGGCGGCAATTCTTCCTCAATGTCCCACCCGTCTTCGGTGGCAGTGGTGGCAAAGCATTCAAACCGACCAGCTTCGTTCGTCGTTGTTCCTCTTGCCCTGATCGTCCGCGCGATACTCATGTCATTTTGTTCTCTTTTTGTTCTACCGCTAACATAGGCTTGTCGCCAATTTGGCGCAAGTCCCGCCAAATCACCGATGGATTGAAGCGAGATGAAATCTCCGCAGGATGATCTTGCAGACTTTTCTATCGAGCCCCCCCATTTTTTGCCCTATAGGTCGGTCCCGAAACGACCGACGTCGCAATCGTCACAGTCACGTTGCGACGTTTTGGCCAAAACGGAAAAAATGCCACCACGGGCCGATGGCCCGCCCAGCACAGGGAATACCCCATGTCCGACGAAGAAGACATCGTCCTGTCCGAATTGAATGACGACGAACTGGTCGAGCAGATGTTCGACGATCTCTATGACGGCCTGAAGGAAGAGATCGAAGAAGCCACCAATATCCTGCTGGAACGCGGATGGACGCCTTATGACATCCTGACCAAGGCTCTGGTTGGCGGTATGACCATCGTGGGCCATGACTTCCGCGACGGCATCCTGTTTGTCCCCGAGGTTCTGCTGGCCGCAAACGCCATGAAGGGCGGCATGTCCATTCTCAAGCCGCTGTTGGCCGAAACCGGTGCACCGCGCGTCGGCAAGATGGTCATCGGCACCGTGAAGGGCGACATCCACGACATCGGCAAGAACCTTGTTTCGATGATGATGGAAGGCGCTGGCTTCGAAGTTGTCGATCTGGGCATCAACAACCCGGTCGAAAACTACCTGGAAGCGCTGGAAAACGAACAACCCGACATTCTGGGTATGTCGGCCCTACTGACCACTACGATGCCTTACATGAAAGTGGTCATCGACACGATGGTCGAACAGGGCGTCCGCGACGACTACATCGTTCTGGTCGGCGGCGCGCCCCTGAATGAAGAGTTCGGCAAAGCCATCGGCGCGGATGCCTATTGCCGTGACGCAGCTGTTGCAGTGGAAACCGCCAAGGAATTCGTGGGCCGCAAGCACAATCAACTGGCTGGCTAAGACCCGAATAATACTGATTGAAAGGCCGTCCGATCCGGGCGGTCTTTTCGATTCCGAAGCGCTTTGTCACCGGAAAATCCGGATTATCCAATTCTAAACCAAAGCAGGTCTAAAAGAACGAGGCATCCACATTCCCAGGGGGTCTCGTGCCGACTACGTTCACAGCCATCTCGCTCGGCAAACTCGCCGATATCGACAGTTTCGAAGGCAACAACACAGCTGAAAACGCTTCGGTGCTTGTGGGAAAAACCTTTGGCGGGTCCGACGATCCGCTGGCTCATAACAGCGTCACCTGGAGCCCGGTCGGCAATCCGGGTTCGTACTACAACATGAACAACATGTCGGCCAATGATCGGCTTTCGATCAATGGCGGACCGCCTCAGACATTCGATGGCACTTCGGTCTACAACGCCACGATCACCTATTTTGACGGATCAACTGCCAGGATTTCCGCAGTTTTGGCGCAGGATGTGGATGGCAACACCTATCTGATGCCGGAATTCTCGGACAATTCGGACCAATCCGCCTTGGAGGCTGGCCCTGTCCGCTCGATCACGCTCAACAGCCTTGCCGGAAACCGGTATTCAGGCCTGACATCCCGCCGTGAAGATTGGGATCTGGTGCCCTGCTTTACCCCCGGAACGATGATCCGCACCGAGCAAGGCGTTCGACCGATTGAAACCCTGTCCGTCGGCGACCGGATTGAAACCCATGATCATGGGCTGCAACCCCTGCGATGGATGGGGCGGCGAACCGTCAAGGCAACGGGTCCGCATGCGCCTGTTCTTTTCAAAGCAGGCGCCATCGGAAACACGCGCGACCTTCTGGTGTCACAACAGCACCGCATGCTGATTGGGGATTGGCGTCTCGAGCTGTACACCGGGCATTGCGAAGCCCTGGCGCCTGCCAAACACCTCGTGAACGGGTCCGACATCATACTGCGGCCCGGAGGGCTGGTGACCTACATCCACTTGCTGTTCGACCGGCATGAGCTGCTCTGGGCCGAAGATTGCCTGAGCGAGAGCTTTCATCCCGGCGCGCATATCTGGGACAGTCTCGGGTCTGCCGCACGGCAAGAAATCCTGTCGCTGTTTCCGGAACTGTCGCTGAACGGTGTTGCCGCGTACGGCCCGCTGGCCCGGCCCCTGCTGACCGCGTTCGAAGCGCATGCGTCGGCGGCCTGACATGAGATGTCGGATCGGGGCTTGCCCAAAGGCCTCAATCATCCTCCTATGGCAGCAGCCCCGAAGGATGCCAAGTGATGTCAAACGAATCCCTGCCAGATGATGCAGCCCTGACCACGAAGGGCTATGACGATACGGGCAAGGGAAGCATCCTGTTGATTGCCTGCGGCGCTCTTGCGCGCGAAATACTGGACATCAAAACACGGAATGGCTGGGATCACATGGCTTTGACCTGCCTGCCTGCGATCCTGCACGTTCACCCGGAACGGATCACCCAGGCTGTGGAAGACGCCGTGGCCAAGCATCAGCGCAATTATGACAAGATCTACATCGTTTACGCCGATTGCGGCACCGGGGGCCTGCTTCAGGCCGCCTGCGAAAAGCTTGGGGTCGAAATGGTGAAGGGGCCCCATTGCTATTCCTTCTTCGAAGGAAATCAGGCTTTTCAGGACCGCGGAGAAGACGAAACAACCGCGTTCTATCTGACAGATTTCCTGGCCCGGCAATTCGACGCCTTTGTCTGGAAGCCACTGGGCCTGGACCGCCACCCGGAACTACGTGACATGTATTTCGGCAATTACACCAAACTTGTCTATCAGGCCCAGATCGACAGCCCTGAGCTGACGGAACGCGCGCGCGAATGCGCAGACCGGATGGGGCTTGAATTCGAACGCCGGTTCACCGGTTACGGCGATCTGGAAAACACGCTGTCGGACTGGGCAAACCGCCCAAGATGAGATCAGGCGTTTTCCTGTGCGACCTGCCGGATGCGTTCGATCATCGACCGCAGGCCGTTCGAGCGCTGAGCGGACAGGTGGTCGTTCAGCCCAAGGCGTGCCAGTTCAGCCCCCGCATCGACTTTGGGAACTTCGGTCACGGGCAAACCGTTGTACAAGGACCGAAGAACAGCGATCAGGCCGCGCACGATCAGTGCATCGCTGTCACCATCGAACTTGAAGACGCCGGATTCAATCATCGGATGCAGCCAGACCTGGCTGGCGCATCCATGGACTTTTGTCGCCGGAACCTTGAATGCGTCGTCCAACGGCTCCATCGCCTTGCCCTGCTCGATGACATGGCGATACCGGTCTTCCCAATCCTCGAGAAACTCGAAATCCTCGACAATCTCTTCAAAGGCGGGCGTGGCCATGATGCGGTGGTCCTTTGTTTGCATTCACAATTGTGACCTAAGCCGGTGACCCGCCACTGTCCAGCCCCCGCGGTGGCTTTTCAACGCGAAGAAATTGCGCTAACCCATTGCCTGAACTCGTGTGAAAGTCTGTGGGTCCATGCAAAAATCTCTGTCCGTTCTCATCATCGCCACGCTGACCCTGACTGCATGCAGCAACTGGCGTGACTCTCGGGTGAACCCGTCAAACTGGTTCGGATCCAGCAGATCTGTCGAAGCCGAAACACCGCCCGACCCAAATGCCGCCGACGCATTGGTTCCGAAGCAAGGCGGAGGAACCGGCCTGTTTTCCCGCCCCGATGCTGAAGACACCAGCATTCCAATTGGTCAGATCGACGAATTGCGCATTGACCCGACCCCCTCTGGCGCGATCATCTATGCGTCTGGCACGGCTGTCCGGCAGGGGGCATTCAACGCGCGTCTGGTTCCTGTTGAAAAGGAAGAAAACCAGAAGAACGGAACTTTGGAATTTGTGTTCCGTGTGAACTACCCCAGCTATGAGACGCCGCAAGGGTCGGAACGTACTCGGATGGTATCGGACGCCATCAATATCTCGAAACAGGAACTGGAAGGTATTCGGCTGGTCCGCGTGGTCGGACAACAGAACGCACTGGAATCACGGCGCCGGTAAGCGCCGTTACAGGGACACGACCTTGACCGACTGCCCTTTGGCCGCCAGGGCAATCTTTCCTTCGCACAGCTTGAGAGCATCCTCGCCAAAGACTTCGAACCGCCATCCCGACAAGGCTGGAACATCCCGCTCGCCGGCTGCAATCTGATCCAGGTCCGAGCTTGTGGCGATCAATTTTGCCGCCACACCTGAACTTTCGGTTTTGGACTTCAGCAGAACCCTTAGCAGGTCAGCCAGCGCCGGATTGACCTTGAGCTTGTCGCGCGAAGTGTCGACCTTGGGCAATTTGTCGGGCGGGCAATTCACGCCGCGCTTGACCGCTGCCAGAATACCTTCGGCGACCGCCCCTTTGCGGGCTTCGCGCAGCAACAGGCGGGATCCGCCCAAATCCGAATGTGTTTTGGGTTTGGTCGATGCCAGCTCGATCAGCGCGTCGTCTTTGAATACGCGGTTCCGGGGCACGTTGTTTTCCTGCGCATAGGATTCGCGAAACTGCGCCAATTCACGAACCACAGCCAGAAACTTGGCCGAGTTCGTGCGCGTTTTCACCCGCTTCCATGCGTCTTCGGGGCGGATGTCATATGTGGCAGGCTGTGTCAGCGTCCGCAATTCTTCGGCAACCCAGTGGCTGCGCTGCGTCTTTTCAAGTTCTGCGGCCAGACGCTCGTAGATCCCGCGCAAATGGGTCACATCCGCAAGAGCATAGTTTTTCTGAGCATCGGTCAGCGGGCGCCGGGACCAGTCGGTGAACCGAGAGGTCTTGTCGACGCCCTGCTTGCAGATTTTCCGAACCAGAGTTTCATAGCCAACCTGTTCGCCAAAGCCACACACCATCGCTGCGACCTGTGTGTCGAACAGCGGTTTGGGGAACACACCGGCTTCAACCCAGAAGATCTCAAGATCCTGGCGGGCGGCATGGAACACCTTGACCACGCTTTCATTCCGGAAAAGATCGTAAAGCGGGTCAAGCGACAAGCCATCGGCAAGCGGATCGACCAGAACCGCGCTGTCTTCATCCTCGGACGGGACAGCCAATTGCACCAGACACAGCTTGGAGTAATACGTCCGCTCACGCAGAAATTCGGTGTCGACCGTGATATAGGGATAGCCTTCGGCGGCCTTGCAGAAATCGGCCAGCTCTTGCGTCGTCGTCAGGGTTTTCATGCGCCGTACTAGTATCGCTCTTGTTTTTGTGCCTGCCCGTTTTTGTCCTCGTCCCGAGCGTCGTCGACGACCATAGGCCGATTATTACACGGGTGTAAATCACCCACAGAGCCTTCACGGCAACAGGACGGGCGACCTGTTGCCTTCTGCAAAGCGCCGCAGCACTTCGGGGTAGAGTTTATGCTCCCACACCAGCACCCGCGCAGCCAGCGATTCCGGTGTATCATCGGCTTTGATCGGGACCCGTGCCTGACCCAGAACCGGGCCATCATCCAGCGCCGCCGTCACCTCATGCACCGAGCAGCCGTGTTCGGAATCTCTGGCTTGAATCGCGCGGGCATGGGTGTGTAACCCTTTGTATTTTGGCAATAATGAAGGGTGGATATTGAGCATCCGGCCTTGAAACCGAGACACGAAATCCGCTGTCAGAACCCGCATAAAGCCGGCCAGACAGACAATGTCGGGGTGCGCCTCTTGCAGGGGCTTCAAAAGCTCGGCTTCAAAGGCGCTGCGGTCCCCCTTGAAAGGGCGATGATCAACCACTGCGGTCGGAATGCCACGGTCCGCAGCTTTTTTCAGCCCGCCTGCCTGCGCATCATTGGACAGCACCAAACAGGGCCGCGCCGGATGATCTTTGGTCATGCTGTCAACAAGCGACACCATGTTCGACCCGCCCCCGGAGATCAGGATCGCGACGCGCTTCTGGCTCACAGCAGTTTGCCCGAATAGGCAACGCCGGGCGTTTCCGTGACGGCACCGATCCGAGCGACGGTTTCACCGGCATCGGCCAGCAGGGCTGACAGCTCATCCGCCTTGTCTGCGGCGCACACGACAATAAGGCCGATGCCGCAATTGAAGGTCTTGAGCATTTCCGCCTCAACGATACTGCCGGTCTTCGCCATCCAGCCGAAGACAGGGGGCAGTTGCCAGCTGTCCAGATCGATCCGGGCCCCCAGCCCTTGGGGCAGCACGCGGGGAAGATTTTCGGTCAACCCACCGCCGGTGATATGCGCCAGCGCATGCACACCACCTGCGCGAACCGCAGCCAAAGCCGGTTTTACGTAAAGGCGTGTGGGCGTCAGAAGTGCCTCACCCAGATTGCCCTCTCCAAAGGGCGACGGCGAATCCCAGCCCAGACCGGACAGTTCGACCAGCTTGCGCACAAGCGAATAACCGTTGGAATGCACCCCGTTCGAGGCCAGACCCAAAAGGACGTCACCGGCTTGAACGCCCGCAGGTAGATCTGCGCCGCGTTCCATCGCACCGACCGCAAACCCGGCCAGATCAAAATCGCCATCGGGATACATTCCCGGCATCTCGGCGGTTTCACCACCGATCAGGGCACAGCCAGACTGCGCACATCCTTCGGCAATCCCTTCGATGATCCGCGCCGCCGTATCGGTATCCAGCCTGCCGGTCGCGAAATAATCGAGGAAGAACAGCGGCTCGGCCCCCTGACAGATCAGGTCATTCACGCACATGGCCACCAGATCGACGCCGACCCCGTCCACGACGCCGGTATCAATCGCAATCCGCAGCTTGGTGCCCACGCCATCCGTCGCACCGACCAGAATCGGGTCCTGGTACCCGGCAGCCTTCAGATCGAACAGCGCGCCAAATCCACCCAGGCCGCTCATCACACCGGGGCGGTTGGTCCGCTTGGCGGCGGGTTTGATCCGATCGACCAGGGCGTTACCCGCGTCGATATCCACACCTGCATCGGCATAGGTGATTCCGTTTTTACCCGCTGTCATGTCCGGTCCCTCAAGAAAGCTTTGCGGGCGGGTTAGTCGATTGTGGCGTTTGTTGCAACGGTCAGGCTTGACGCGGCCGTTCACCGTGATACCCAAGCGCCTAGGCGGGCCTGTAGCTCAATTGGTTAGAGCAGAGCGCTCATAACGCTTTGGTTGGGGGTTCGAGTCCCTCCGGGCCTACCATTTCGCCGAGACATCCAGGTGGGTTGTTGCCGTCTTGACGTTGATGCGCTGGCTTATCCGTCCGAATCTTCGAACCCAAAATAGGCGTCGAGCTCCTCTTGGGTTACTTGCCATTCATAGGAATAGCCGTCGCGCCCCCCAAAGCTGTAATCCTCGTGACTGCCGGACAGGCTCGGATCTTGATGCACCGCCTCCAAATAGGTCTCGAATTCATCAGGATCGACCCAGAACGACGCATCCATAATCATCATGTAATAATCATAGGCGAGAGGCTCGTCGAACTTGCCGAAGTCATTCTGCAAATAGTCCAGCATTTCGGCGCAAAATATCGCCATATTGGCACGCACCTGAACCGGAAGAGGTGCAAGATCCTCGTCGCCATCCACCACGTCCTGCTGCGACGCATGCCACAACTCGGATGCCAACGATTCGATCAGGTCGGACCGCAACCATTTCAGACATGTATCGCCTGCCCCGATAAAACCGGTCAGACGTTCCACCCGCCTTTCATCGGTTTCGTCATACCACTGCCAAAGAGGCAGCAGGGCCGCAAGTGTCGCGCACCCGACAAACCCCTTTTCGGCCAATTTCACGAATCCTGCGATAACCATCCTATGCGCCCCCAAAAAAGCAAAAAACTATGGGGACAGGATGCCATGGCAAGACAAATTAACAAAATTGAACCCCAAGCGCAGACATAACAGGGGGTCTATCGCCCGATTATTATGTCCGCGCAGAGCCCTCCGAGACGTTCGCTTTTCGACAGACGCAAAGCTCCACCATGCGCGCGCGCGACATCCGCCACAATCGCAAGACCAAGGCCAACGCCACTGCCCTGATTCTGATTGCGAGCCGGGTCGAGCCGCGTGAAAGGCTTTACCGCCTCTGTACGTTGGTCCGCAGGTATACCGGGGCCGTCATCCTCAACACGGATGCGCATCGATTTCGCGTTCAGAAACAGGCTGAGCTCGGCCCGGCTGCCATAGCGCATGGCATTTCCAATCAGGTTTTCCACCGCCCGGCGTACAGCCAAGGGGCGTATCATGACCGTCCCCTGCCCCTCGACCGCGATCAGCTCTGCCTGATGACCAGCCCGTTTTGCATCATCCACGATCTGGCGGAGAAATTCATCCGGTTGGACCTCTTCCGCCGATCCCTCGGCAGCCCCACGCGAAAAGTCCAGAAACGCATCCAGCAAGGACTGCATTTCCGTGACATCCTTTTGCAACGGTGCGGCCTCGTCTTCCGGCAACATCGACAGTCCAAGCTTCAGGCGCGTCAACGGGGTGCGCAGATCGTGGCTGACACCCGACAGCATCAACGTCCGTTGCTCGATCTGGCGTTCGATACGGGACCGCATATCCAGAAACGCATTTCCCGCCGCACGAACCTCGATGGCTCCACCGGGTGAATACGGAACGATTCGTCCCCGCCCGAAGGCCTGCGCTGCATCAGCGAGGCGCGTAATGGGACGCAATTGATTCCGCATGTAAAGAAACGAGATCGTCGTCATGATGACCGCAAAGAACACCATGGTGACGATCAATTGATGCGGGGCCGCGGGCGACAACCTGCGCCGATCGAACGTCAATTGCAGCACTCCCAGATGCGTCTTCAGATAAACCCGCGCCTCTTTGCTGCTGGGTAACGCCACGGCGGCAAGATTGGGCAACCTGGCATACAGTTCGGATTCGACCTGCGGGGCGATGAAATCGTACCATCGCCGCGCGCCAATCTCAGGCTGTTCGTTGACGCCCAGAAACCTGGCCTTCATCTCAAGGGCCTGCAAATCGGGACGAATCGACGCCAGCGCCTGTTGTTGCGTTTCCGCGTCCTCGATCATTGTCGAAATCAGCATCACCTCGCGGGATGCCGCGCGTGTCATCTGGCCGGTGACATCCTCAAGATGCTTTTGAAGGAACGCGATTCCCACGACCAGCAACAACACGATCACAGGTAAAACCAGGATCAGCGCTGCCCGGGCGTAAAGACTGCGAGGCATATAAGGTTTGAGCCAATGCGAAGACATGCGCTAAACCTAACGGGCTGCCCGGACAAGAGAAAGAGCACAGAATGCAGGCACCAGATGATTTCGATCCGCCCGTCGGCCAGCCAGAGGAACTGCATCCGGGTTTGCGGCGTATTCTGGCCCCGAATCCCTCTCCGATGACCTATCGTGGCACCAACACGTATCTGCTGGGTGAACGCGACATTGCCGTCATCGATCCAGGCCCCGCAAGCGAGGCACATCTGGGCGCAATTCTGGATTCCTTGGCGCCGGGTCAAAGGATCAGCCATATCATTGTCACACATACGCATGTGGACCATTCACCCCTGGCGGCTCCGCTGGCGGCGCGCACAGGGGCGACGATTTATGCTTATGGCGGGCCCGAGGCGGGGCGCAGCGCCGTCATGACCGATCTTGCCGCGCAGGGGCTGACCGGCGGCGGCGAAGGCATCGACACCACGTTTCGCCCTGATGTCGAAGTGGCGGATAGTGAGACCATCAATGGCGACGGGTGGCAGCTTGAGGTCATTCACACACCGGGCCATCTGGGCAATCACATTGCTCTGGCCTGGCAGAACATCTGTTTCACGGCGGATCATGTCATGGGGTGGGCCAGCTCGTTGGTGTCCCCTCCGGATGGTGATCTGACCGACTTCATGACTGCCTGCCATCGGCTGCGCGCGCGCGACTGGTCGGTTTTCCATGCCGGCCATGGCGCACCGATCACCAGCCCTGCCCAACGTTTGGACTGGCTGATTGCACATCGCCAGACCCGCGAGGCGCAGATTCTGAGCGCATTGGAAGAAGAAGACGGGACAGCGCGGCATCTGGCTGGGCGCATCTATACGGATACGCCAGCGGCATTGCTGCCCGCAGCCGAGCGCAACGTTTTCGCTCATCTCGTTGATCTGACTGGAAAAAACAGAGTGACGCCCATTGGCCCACTGTCAGTTTCATCTGTTTTTCGGCGGCTTCGCTAAAACAGTAAAATTTTTTGATGGTTCTCGTACTTAACCACTGGACGTCCGGAATCGGGGTTGCTATATGCGCCTCAGTTCCGGCGTAGCTCAGCGGTAGAGCAGTTGACTGTTAATCAATTGGTCGTAGGTTCGATCCCTACCGCCGGAGCCAAAATACCCCTTCGTTCAGACCTGCATTGGCGTCAGAAAACACATCGATTTATGCCGGTTTTTTTCGTCGAAAAACACACGCACCCTCTGGACGTCTGGAAACCGGATTGCTATACGGCGCGAACCGTTCCGGCGTAGCTCAGCGGTAGAGCAGTTGACTGTTAATCAATTGGTCGTAGGTTCGATCCCTACCGCCGGAGCCAATTCCCCACAACGAAGCAGACCTACCCTGTCAGGGCGTCGCCGAACTCGGCCCGAAGCTTGCGTTTCAATACCTTTCCGGTCGCGCTCAGCGGCAATGCGTCGACAAAGACAACCTTGTCCGGGATCTGCCACTTGGCGATTTTGCCTTCGAAAAAGGCAAGCAAATCCTCTTCGCCGGGATTTTCACCATCGGCTTTGACAGCAACCAGCAAGGGGCGTTCATCCCATTTCGGATGCGGAACACCGACCACGGCGGCCGTCGCAAGCTGGGGGTGGGCCACGGCGATGTTCTCAAGCTCGACCGAACTGATCCATTCCCCGCCGGATTTGATGATGTCCTTGGATCTGTCGCGAATGGTCATGTAGCCATCCGGGTCCAAAGTGGCCACATCTCCGGTGGCGAACCAGCCATCCTGCAACAGATCCTGATCCTGCAACTGGAAGTAGCTGTCCAGAACCCAGTGACCCCGCACCATCAAATCGCCCTGGGTTTCGCCGTCATGCGGCAGATCATTCCCATCTTCGTCCACGATTTTCAACTCAACCCCAAAGGGTGGCCTTCCCTGGCTCAGGCGGATCTTGTGCTGGTCTTCCGGCGGCAGCTTCAGGTGTTTGGCCAATGGATAATTCGTCGTGCCCAGCGGGCTCATCTCGCTCATGCCCCAGGCGTGGACCGTGTCAACGCCATAGGTTTCGCGGAAGGTTTCGATCATCGACGGAGGGCACGCGGCGCCGCCGATAACCGTACGTTCAAGGCTTTTGAGTTCGGTTCCGCATGCTGCGGCATGGGCCAGCAAGCCCTGCCAGATGGTCGGCACACCCATGGCCAAAGTCACGCCATAGGTGTCGATTAGATTGACCAGTGCCTCGCCGTGCAAATCCGGCCCGGGCAACACAAGCCGCGATCCCGACATGGCGCAGGCGTAGGGCGATCCCCAGGCGTTGACGTGGAACATCGGCACAACCGGCATGACAACATCCATCGCTGAATACCCGATCACATCCCGTGTGTTCGATGCAAAGCTGTGCAGCAGTGTTGACCGATGAGAATACAACACGCCCTTTGGATTGCCCGTGGTTCCCGACGTATAGCACAGACCGCAGGCGGTCTTTTCATCCAGGTCGGGCCATTGGAAACCTGCATCCCCGGTCTCCAGCAACTCGTCATAGAACTTCAGATCAGGAACCTGAGCCGCAGCCTCTTCATTGCGAGGCCCCATCAGAACAAAATGCTGAACCTCGGACAAAGCGTCATGCAGCGCGGCGACCAGCGGAATGAACGTCGCATCAAAGAACAGAACCCTGTCCTGAGCATGGTTGATGATAAAGGTCAGCTGCTCGGGGAACAGGCGGGGATTGACCGTGTGACAGACATAGCCCGCGCCCGACGTGGCAAAATAGATCTCAAGATGCCGCCGATTGTTCCAGGCCAGTGTCCCGATCCTGTCCTGCGGTTCCAGCCCCAGATTCGTCAAGGCCGACGCCATCCGTCGGGCATTCACCGCAATCTCGGACCAGTTGGTTTCAGTGACCGTTCCATCCGTTTCAACCGAAACAATCTCGGTCTGGCCGTGATAGCGGTCTGCGTGATCGATCAGCGACGAAACCAGCAAGGGCTGCGTCATCATCTGTCCTAGCATGGACATCCTCCCGTCCTTGGCGAGACCTTGGATGGCCTCTGCCTTGTCCATCTGGCATTGACGGCTTGGGGCGTGACCCGATGCGTCAATACAGTCGTTTCCTACGGAGGAACCCTGCCAATCATTTAATTGTCTGACAATAAAAGAATGCAGCCCAACACGGTCGTGGGCGGCATTTTTTCACTCCTGGTTTCGGTGTTTCAGCGCGTAGGCGACCAATGCGGCGGTTGATCCGTCTTTACCGTCAGCACTGGCAACACCATCCACGACAGGTCCGAGCGAGTTGGCAAGTTCTTTGCCCAATTCCACACCCCACTGATCAAAGGAATTGATGCCCAGCAGAACACCTTCAACGAACACACGATGCTCGTACAGCGCGATAATCTGCCCCAGAACGAACGGTGTAAGCTTCGGATAGATCAGCGTCGTGGAAGGGCGGTTGCCCGGGAACACGCGGTGTCGCGCCTGCCGGTCAAGTTCGTCGCCATCAAGGCCTTTTTCCGCCATGCGTTCACGGGCTTCATCCAAAGACCGGCCACGCATCAAAGCCTCTGACTGGGCCAGACAGTTGGCCAAAAGCAGGCGGTGATGGTGGGTCAACTCGGGTTCGTGCCCTTCGGCGGCGACCATGAATTCGCAGGGAATGACATCCGTCCCCTGATGGATCAGCTGATAGAACGCATGCTGGCCGTTGGTGCCCGGCTCACCCCAGACCACCGGCCCGGAAGGGGCAGCCAGCGCAGATCCGTCCATCGCGACAGATTTGCCATTCGATTCCATTTCCAACTGCTGGAGATAGGCCGGCAGGCGCAGCAGCCGCTGATCATAGGGCAGCACAGCGCGGCTGGTGCAACCCAGAACCTGACGGTGCCAGATGCCGACCAGCGCCAGCATCACAGGCATGTTTTCCACCCAATCCGCCGAGCGGAAATGCAGATCCATCGCCTGCCCGCCTCGCAGAAACGCATCAAATGCATTTGAACCGACGGCAATCATGACCGGCAATCCGACCGGCCCCCAGACCGAATAACGCCCACCCACCCAATCAGCGAAACCAAATACATGCGCCTCGGGGATGCCGAAAGCCTGCGTCTTGTCCAGCGCGCTGGATACGGCGGCGAACTGGCGGGACGGATCACCTCCGCCCTCGGACATCCAGGCGCGGGCCGTGCGCGCATTGGTCATCGTTTCGATCGTGGTGAATGTCTTGGACGCGACAATCACAAGCGTCCGTGCAGGATCCAATGGGCGCAACGTATCCGCGATGTGGGCCCCATCCACGTTCGAGACATAATGCAGGCGCGGCCCGTCATGATACGGAGCCAGCGCATGAGTGGCCATGACCGGGCCAAGATCCGACCCACCGATGCCGATATTGACCACATCGGTAAAGCTGCCCCCTGCCCCGGCAATCGCACCACCGCGGACTTCTTCGGCAAAGACCCGCATTCGTTGCAGCGTGTCCAGAACCCCGGGCATGACGTCCTGACCATCCACTTCGACCGGGCCACCGTCCAGATTGCGCAACGCCGTGTGCAGCACCGCGCGCCCTTCGGTTTCGTTGATCTTCTTCCCGGTAAACATGGCGTCGCGCCGCGTCGCAAGCCCGGCATCTTCACACAATTGCAGCAGCGCAGCGCGCACGTCTTCATCGATCTGCGTTTTTGAATAATCGAACAGCAAATCCCCGGTCGAGGCTGAAAACGCCGCGGCCCGGGTTGCATCCTTTGCAAACAGGTCGACGATACGGCGGTCAGCCGCTGCAAGCGCCTTCAAAGCATCCAACTGCATTGCCTCACTCCGCCCAATGAACCGTCATGCCGCTGAGGACAGCGGCGATCGGTGCCTCTTCCGGTGGCATCGACATGGCTTTGTCCAAAACGTCTCGTTTTGCCTGCCCGTAGATGATCAGATGTTTCGACAAGGCCCCGTCCAGAACAGGGGCCGTCAAAGAAATCCGGGCCTCTGGCTGCACATCGGTCCGGGCGACGATCAAGGTCGGCGCCTGGCTGTCGAGGGCCTTGTCCAGCCCGTCCATTCCGGGGAACAACGAGGCCGTGTGCATGTCTTCCCCCATCCCGAGGACAAGAACCGACAAAGGCAGCACCGGCGCGATCAGCGATTCAACTTCCGGCAAAGCCGATTCAGGCTCTGCGCCCGGAACATAAAGTGGGATATACTGTGCCACGGATGCCCGGTTGGTCAGCAGTCTTTCCCGGATCAGGCGTTCGTTCGAACGTTCGTGATCAGCCGGCACGCAGCGTTCGTCCGTAGGCAGAACCCGCACACGGTCCCACTCGAGATCGGCAGCACACAGGCTGTCAAAAACCGGCCCCGGTGTCGTCCCGCCGGGGACGGCCAATGCAACCGTGTCATTGTGCAACAAAGCGGTCTCAAGCTCACCCGCCAACGCGTTTGCCACATCGATGGCCAGCATTTCTCGGTCGGCATATTCTTGAATGTTCATGGCTTTATTCCCTGCCAGCGGCGACCATCCCGTTTCATCAGCAGCTCGGCGTCGCCCGGTCCTGTGCTGCCACTGTCATAAGGTTTGGGCACGTCCCCGCGCGCCAGCCATCCGGCGATGATCGGATCGGTCCAGGCCCATGCGGCCTCGACCTCGTCCCCACGCATGAACAGCGTTTGGTTGCCCCGTATCACGTCCATGACGAGGCGCTCGTAAGCATCTGGCGGGTCTTGATTCTCGGGCCCCAGCGCTTCGGCGAAACTCATGTCCAGTGGCACGTCGATCAACCGCATTCCGCCTGGCCCCGGCTCCTTGATCGTCACTTTCAGCGTGATCCCCTCGTTAGGTTGCAACCGGATCGATAGCGCATTGGCGTGACGCCCGGCCTCTTCCCCGAAAATCGAATGCGGCGCGTCCTTGAACATCACATTGATAATCGACGAACGCGCCACCAGCCGTTTGCCCGTACGCAGATAAAACGGCGTGCCTGCCCATCGCCAATTGCTGACATGCGCCTTCAGCGCCACATAGCTTTCAGTGGTCGAGCGTGGGTTGCCGACACATTCGCGGTATCCCGCCCCGTCCGGCCCTGCCGAAAACTGGCCGCGCACGATGTGATGCGGCTCCACCGGATCAAGCGCCCGGATCACCTTGAGCTTTTCATCTCGCACCGCGTCCGGATCGAACTTTGCCGGGGGTTCCATCGCAATCAGGCACAGCAGCTGCATCAGGTGATTTTGCACCATGTCCCGCATCGCGCCGGCGCGTTCATAGTATTCTTCGCGCCCATCGATACCGACGGTTTCGGCAACGGTGATCTGGATATGGTCGACATACTGGCTGTTCCACAGCGGTTCGAACAGCATATTGCCAAACCGTACGGCCATCAGGTTCTGGACGGTTTCCTTGCCCAGGTAATGATCGATTCGGTAGATCTGGCTTTCATCAAAATGCGCAGCCAGTGTGGCATTCAGCTCTCGCGCGCTGCCCAGATCATGCCCGAACGGTTTTTCCACCACGATGCGCGTATCTTCGGTCGCCAGATCATAGGCCCGGACCCGCTCGGCCAAAGGGCCGAACAGGCTGGGGCCGACCGAGAAATAGAACGCACGCACGCGGTTAGGCGACAGTTTTTCACCCAGCAGGTCCCATCCTTCGGCTGATACTGCATCCAACGGGACATAATCGACCCGCTGTAGAAAACGGGACACTCTCTGGGACTCCGAAGCGCGGACCGCAGCATGCCGGTGCAGCGATTCTGCGACCATCTGCCGGAAATCTTCTGCGGAATGGCCCGCACGCGCTGCTGCGATAATCCTGGCATCCTCATGCCATTGCCCGGCGCAAAACCGACGGTAAAGCGCGGGCAGAATCTTGCGCTGTGCCAGATCGCCGGTGCCGCCGAAAATGATCAGATCAAAGGGATCAACAGGTATGACGCGTGAAACCATGAATTGTCCTTACCCCGCCCCTTCCGGCATGTCCAATGTTAGCGCAACCATACGGCAATAAATCACTCTGTTCAAAACTCTGTCAGAACCGCTGCGTCACCCTTACCAAATCCGCGACAAAGGGCTAGATCGGATTGATGACCTTTAAGAACCGGATGCGGGAATGAAAGACAACGCCCCACAGCTCGCCAATATCGGCAAGTTTCAAAACAAATCGGTGACAGCTGACGGCCAGACCCGCGCAAAGGTTTCCCTGACACGGCCCGAGACCCTTTGGTTCAATACGGGCACTTTGTGCAATATCGAATGCGTGAACTGCTATATCGCCAGCAGCCCGACCAATGACGCTTTGGTTTACGTCACCGCTGACGAGGTCCGGAACTACCTTGATCAGATCGAAGCTCGCAACTGGCCCGTGCACGAGATCGGGTTCACGGGCGGTGAGCCGTTCATGAACCCGGACATGATCGACATGACACGCGCCGCGCTGGAACGAGGGTACAAGGTTCTGATTCTGACCAACGCAATGGCGCCGATGATGCGCCGCAAAATGCGCGACGGGTTGCTGGGATTGCAAAAGGAATTCAACCACATGTTGACTCTGCGCGTTTCGGTCGATCACTTCCGCCCGGCCCTGCATGACGAAGAACGCGGTGACGGCAGTTTCGACAAAACCCTGGCCGGTATGGAATGGTTGCGCGACCACGGTTTCAACATGGCCATCGCCGGGCGTACGGTCTGGGGGGAGTCAGACGCGGAAAGCCGTGCGGGCTATGCCAGGTTCTTTGCCAGGCACAGATTTGACATTGACCCGCAGAACCCGGCTCAGACCGTTCTGTTTCCCGAAATGGACGAAACTGTCGAGGTTCCAGAAATCACCACCGCATGCTGGGGAATTCTTGACAAATCCCCCAACGACGTCATGTGCGCCAGCGCCCGCATGGTGGTCAAGCGCAAAGGGGCCGAAAAACCTGCTGTCCTGGCCTGCACCCTGCTGCCCTATGAGCCCGAGTTCGAGATGGGCCATACCCTGGCTGAGGCCGAGGCGGACGTGCATCTGAACCACCCTCATTGCGCCAAATTCTGCGTTTTGGGCGGGGCCAGCTGTTCTGGCTGATCAGTTCAGCTCGGGCGATTTCCAGAACTTGGTGCCGGACGCGCCGGCCGATACGCGCCAGCCCTTTTTGTTGAGAACAAAGAACGAGCGTCCATCAGTGAAACGCAGGGTTTCGCCCGTTTTATCCTCGCCATACATGGCCCCCGTTTCTGCGGTCGCGTCATAGCCCTGGTTTATAAACTTATCCAGATCAGCGGGGGTTTCGAACAGGATTACGAATTTGGTCTCGAAACCACCGATGCCGATGGCGCCGCCAACGCCGCCCGTTCCCATGTTCATATATGTGTGTTGCCCGGTGTCTTTCGACACCGCCACGCCCCGGCCATAGCCCGCCGACACGGGGAATACCGTAACCTTACGGGAGTCGAACACCGCATACCCGGCACTGACGTCATAAAGTGGCCGCGCATCGGGGTTTTCCGCCAGAAGCTGATCCAAAATCTCGCCTGCCATCGCGTCAAGCTTTGCGCGCGTTTCTTCAGGTGTTGCCTCGTTGGACAGCAGCTCCGAAGTGGACGTGATCGTATCGTCAACCGCTTCGGCACCTTTGTCGATCGTCTTCCCGACGCTCTCGGCACCTTTCTTGATCTTGTCCAGAACACCCTCGGCAAAAACGGGGCTGCTCATGCAAAGCGCTGCAACAAAGAGAACGGCTCTGATCATTGTTTTTTCCTGTGACGCCATTAGATTGGCAGCGACCATACGCGACTTGCCTCAAATGAGAACAGGAATTCCGACGCACACGCGGACCTGGCCGATCACTCAGTTCACGCGAAACTCACCAACCATGTTGCGCCACTCGCCCGGTGCGATCATCTTGCGGTGCGTGAATTTCACGGAATGCAGCGGCCCTTCTATTTCTCGTTGCCAAAACTCGATGAATTCAAAGAGTTTCGGATGATCCGGCGCAAGGTCATATTCCTGCCAGATGAAGGTATTCAGGACGTGGACGTAATCGGGCATGTGATAGAAAAATTCGGCCGTTGTCAGGCCATAGCCCTTGAGCATCAATTCGGTTTCACTTGTCTTCATGCAGACCTCCGGTTTGTTGCACGGTATTCTCAGGCTAGCACGAAAACCCCCTAATACTTAGATAACAATATGTTACTTGGGTGTTACCGAGGATTCGAACCTTGGGGAGCGCTGCTTGCTTGCACCTTATGTGCCGGGTCTGATAAGGTGCATCCACAAGATATAGACCCAGCACAAAATACGGGCAGTTTACGTGAGCGATACGCCAGAAATCCCCGAAAACATGGATGAAACCCCGCCCGAGCGCCCTGTCTATGACGGCCCGACGGTCTCGATCGAATCCGAGATGCGCACGTCCTATCTGGACTATGCGATGTCGGTCATCGTCAGCCGCGCGATCCCCGATCTGCGCGACGGTTTGAAACCGGTGCATCGGCGCATCCTCTATGCGATGCACGAGACCGGAAATACCCATGACAAGGCCTATCGCAAATCGGCCCGTCCGGTGGGTGACGTGATGGGTAAGTATCACCCCCACGGCGACAGCGCGATCTATGATGCGCTGGTGCGGATGGCGCAGGATTTCTCGATGTCGCTGCCGCTGCTGGATGGTCAAGGCAACTTCGGCTCGATGGACGGCGACAATCCGGCGGCCATGCGTTACACCGAAGTGCGGATGGACAAACCCGCCGCAGCCCTGCTGGCGGATATCGAGAAAGAGACGGTCGATTTCCAGGACAACTACGACGGCAAGGACAAGGAACCGACTGTCCTTCCCGCCCGTTTCCCCAACATGCTGGTCAACGGCGCCGGCGGTATCGCCGTGGGCATGGCCACCAACATCCCGCCGCACAACCTGGGCGAAGTGGTTAACGCGACGCTGGCCCTGATCGACGACCCGGACCTGACGTCCGAGCAACTGATCGAATACGTTCCCGGCCCCGATTTCCCGACCGGCGGCGTGATGCTGGGCCGATCCGGCGCGCGCAAGGCCTATCTGGAAGGCCGCGGCAGCGTAATCATCCGCGCCAAGACCCGCGTTGAAGAGCTGCGCAAGGATCGCTATGCCATCATCGTGGATGAAATCCCCTATCAGGTGAACAAGGCTTCGATGATCGAGAAGATCGCCGAAGCCGTGCGCGAAAAGCGCATCGAAGGCGTCAGCCATGTTCAGGACGAATCCGACCGCAACGGCGTACGGGTGGTGGTCGAGCTGAAACGCGACGCAACGCCCGAGGTGGTGCTGAACCAGCTGTACCGGTTCACGCCTATGCAAACCTCGTTCGGCTGCAACATGCTGGCGCTGAACGGCGGCCGCCCCGAGCAGCTGACCCTGCGCCGTTTCCTGACCAGCTTCATCGATTTCCGCGAAGATGTCGTTGCCCGCCGCACCGCCTTTGACCTGCGCAAGGCGCGGGAACGCAGCCATATCCTGTGCGGTCTGGCCGTGGCGGTATCGAACGTTGACGAGGTCGTGGCCACGATCCGGTCTTCGGCCGACGCGGCCGAGGCACGCGAAAAGCTGATGACCCGGCGCTGGCCGGCCGCCGACATCGCGGACTATCTGCGCCTGATCGACGATCCGCTGTCCAAGATGAACGACGACGGGACCTATAACCTGACCGAGGTTCAGGCCCGCGCCATCCTTGACCTGCGCCTGCAACGCCTGACGCAACTGGGCGTCAAAGAGGTCACGGACGAGCTGGAAGACCTGGCCGCAAAGATCAAGGAATACCTGGATATCCTGTCCTCGCGCGAACGCATAATGGGCATCATCGCTGATGAACTGCGCAGCGTCCGCGAACAATTCGCGGTACCGCGCCGCACCGAGATCGTCGACTGGTCGGGCGACATGGAAGACGAGGACCTGATCGAGCGCGAAGACATGGTCGTGACCGTGACTTCGGGCGGCTATATCAAGCGCACGCCGCTTGCCGATTTCCGCGCGCAAAAGCGGGGTGGCAAGGGGCTGTCGGGCATGCAGACCAAGGAAGAGGACGTGGTCACCACCCTCTTCGTGGCCAATACGCACACCCAGCTTCTGTTCTTCACCACCGACGGGATGGTCTACAAGCTCAAGACCTGGCGCCTGCCCCAGTCGGGGCGCACCGGCAAGGGTAAGGCAATCGTCAACATCCTGCCGATTCCCACCGGCGTTTCCATTGCGGCGATCATGCCGGTCGATGTGCCGGATGAAGAATGGGAAAACCTTCAGATCGTCTTCGCCACCAGCGCCGGAGACGTGCGTCGCAACGCTCTGAGCGACTTCACTAACGTCAAGCGCAACGGCAAGATCGCGATGGACCTGCCCGAGGGCGTGGAACTGGTCAACGCGCGCATCTGCTCGGACGATGACGATGTGATGCTGGTCACCAACTCCGGCCGGGCGATCCGTTTCTCCACAACAGACGTGCGGGTGTTCAAGGGGCGCAAATCGACCGGCGTGCGGGGCATCCGACTGAACGCGGGCGACCGCGTGGTCTCGATGTCGGTGATCCGTCATTTCGAGGCCACCCCCGACGAGCGCGCCGCCTATCTGAAAATGCGCCGCCTGATGGCCGGCGTGACCGACGACACCGACGCCGACGAGGATGGCGGCAATGCCGACAGCATCCTGCCGCAGGAACGCTATGCCGAGATGTCGGCGGCCGAGAACCTGATCCTGACCATCACGGCCAAGGGGTCCGGCAAGCTCAGCTCGTCGCATGACTATCCGGTGCGCGGCCGTGGTGGCATGGGCGTGATGGCGATGGACAAGGCGATGCGGGGCGGCCCGCTGGTGGCCTCGTTCCCGGTCGAAATCGACGATCAGATCATGCTGGCCACCTCCAAGGGACAGTCGATCCGGGTTCCGGTCGACGGCATCTCTTTCCGCTCGCGCAGCGCCGGCGGGGTCAAAGTGTTCAACACCGGCAAGGGCGAAGAGGTCGTCAGCGTCGCCCGGATCGCCGATCAGGGTGATGAGGAAACCGAAGAATAATCCTCACGCTTAATTACGGATATGAAACAAAACGCTCGCTCTGCGGGCGTTTTGTCATTCTGGATCACGATATCGATAGCTCTCGGGATGATCCGCTTGCCCGAAGCCATTCTGACGCCTAGCTTTTATATATGTGGTCATTTGCACATATCCGACCAGCTTACAGCCGCACAGAACGTATCAGCGACGGGGTGGTCCATGTGCTCGGTGTCTCGAGTGCGTTGATTGCGGTTCCCCTGCTGATCACGATGACCATCAATTACCGGTATGATCAATCTGCGGTACTGGGTGCCTCGATTTACGGGGTGACGTTGATACTCATGCTGACGTTTTCTGCGTTGTACAACATGATCGAAAGCAAGGAATGGCGCGGGTTTCTGCAACGGCTCGATCATTCCGGCATCTACGTCAAGATCGCAGGGACCTATACGCCGTTTTTACTGTTGTCCGGTGCTCAGTCCCCCGGGCTGTTGCTCGGGTTGTGGTCCTCGGCAACGCTTGGGTCAGTTCTCAAGATGTTAGACCCAAACCGGTTCCGCTGGTTCGGGCTTGCGTTATACCTATTGATGGGTTGGGCGGTGGTCTGGGCCGGGCAATCCATGTTGGCAGACCTGTCCCCCACAATCGTCACGCTGATGATTGCCGGAGGGCTCGTGTACACGGCCGGGGTCGCCTTCTACCTGCTGGACTGGCTGCCGTTCCACAATACGATCTGGCACGTATTTGTGTTGGTCGGCAGCGTTTTGTTCTTTGCAGCCGTCGCGGCCCGAATCGAACTGGTTCAGGTCGTTTAGGATAACCTGTTCGTGTTTGTCAGGGAAAAAGTTTGCGCAAAACGAGAGTTGGCGTCGCCCAATAAAGGGTTCCGCGTGAAGCCGAAGACAAATTGCGCGGCATGTCCCGCGACCATCTCTCCGTCTTCACCAGTCCAGTTTTGTGTTGGAAGCCCCTATACCAAGGCATTCACCGTCTCAAACCAGTCAAGCATCAGATCGCTCCAGCCACTTGGAACGCCATGCCCGGCCTCATAACCGATCACCGAAATGGTCAAGCCAAAGCCAATGTTGCAACGCAAATGGCGAGAAACCTTACCAATCGGCTAACGATTCATGCTGTCACAGCTTGTACAATCCGCTGAACTTCTGTTCCAGATAGTCCAGCAAAGGTTCGGGCCCCGGCTCTACTCCACTCGCCCGTCGGATAATCTCGCGCGGGGCATAAAGCCCGCCGTGCTGCTGGACGTGTCCACGCAGCCAAGCGGTTGCGCCTGATGTGTCACCTTCTGCAAGTTGCGCATCCAGTTCAGGAACTGCGCCGCGCAGTGCCTGATACAGACATCCTGCATAGACATTGCCCAGCGAATAGGTCGGGAAATAACCGAACAGTCCAACCGACCAATGCACATCCTGCAAACAGCCGTTCGACGGTTTGTCGACCGCATAACCGAAGTCGGCCTTGAACCGGTCATTCCACGCCGCTTCCAGCTCGCTGACCTGCAAGTCCCCGGCCATCAGAGCGCGCTCAAGATCGAAGCGAAGCATGATGTGCAGATTGTATTGCACTTCATCGGCTTCGGTCCGGATATAACCGTTATGAACCCGGTTGACGGTAGCGTAGAAAGCATCTGCATCGGCAATTCCGAAATCGCCGAATGCGTCTTTCATCTGATCGAACAACCATCCCGTAAACGCACGCGAACGGCCAAGCTGGTTTTCATAGATCCGGCTTTGGCTTTCATGCACACCCATGGACACGCCGCGCCCCAGCGGCGTCAGCAGGTAGTCGCGGTCGATCCCCTGTTCGTAAGCCGCGTGGCCGACCTCGTGAATGGTGGAATAAAAGCAGTTGAACGGGTCCGTTTCGCTGGTTCGCGTGGTGATGCGCACATCCAGGCCCGAACCCGAGCTGAACGGGTGAACCGCCTTGTCGACACGGCCGTTGTTGAGGTCATAGCCGAAGGCGACCGCCAGTTTTTGCGTAAGCCGCATTTGGGTCAGCTCGTCAAAGCTTCCGGTCAGCGCAGCAGGTTCCGGGCGTTCCAGAACGGCCGCACGCAAGGCCACAAGACGTGGGCGCATTTCATCAAAAATGGCCGCGATCTGAGCGCCGGTCGTATAGGGTTCATAATCCTCGACCATGGCATCATAGACGTCTCCGCCCTGTGCCAGCGCCTCGCCTTCCTGGCGCTTCAGCGATACGACCTCTTCCAGCACAGGAAGGAAGGTCGAGACATCTTCGTCCGCGCGCGCCTGTGCCCATGTTCCCTGTGCGGCGGACGTGGTCCGGGCAATCGCCGTGGCCAGATCAGCGGGCACCTTGACCGCCCGATCATAGGCGCGCCGGATTTCCCGAAGCTGCGCCTTTCCGACTTCATCCTGTGGCGCGGCCTGATCCAGCCACTCTGCCACGCGCGGATCCGATCGGCGCGCGTGCAGGACGGCCTCGATCGCCGCCATTTCCTCGGCGCGTTGAGGCGCGGCCCCGCGCGGCATGACGGTTTCCTGATCCCACCCCAATCGTCCGGCAATCTGGCCCAATGCCGAGGTTTCACGCTGAAAAGCCATCAGTTCGTCGAAAGCCGTCATGTCAATTTACTCCGCGCACAGATGTTGCGATTGGATATGCAGTCAGGAACCGCGCGCGCAGGATCAGGGTCCAGACGACAACGGCCATGAACTGGTGAAAGATGGCGATCTGCCACGGCGCTCCGTAGACGACGGTCACGATACCGACGACAACTTGCACCGACAGGGCCGCGAAAGCCGCGTTGAAGGCGAAGCGCGTCTGAGGATGCGCGCTGGCACCGCCGCGGCGCCAGACGACAATAGCAAAGATGAACAACAGGTAGCCTGCGCAGCGGTGGATGAACTGCACAAGCCCCGGGCTTTCGAAGAAATTGCGCCACATCGGCTCCAACGCGTTGGCATCTGGCGGCAGCAGCTGCCCGCCGATCAGCGGCCAGTCGGTATAAGACCGACCAGCGTCGATCCCGGCGACAAGCGCGCCAATAAGTATTTGCAAAAAGGCGAAATGCATCAGGCCGGTGGACAACGAGAACAGTTTCGCTTCCTTCATGCGACGCGCCTGCATCAGGTCACGTTCTTCCCTGCCAAGCTCGAATATATACCAGGCGAGGAACCCGAGAATGACGAATGCCAGTCCCAGATGGGTGGCCAGGCGATAGCTGGCGACGGCGGTCATCCCCTCGCCCTGCGTCACACCCGAGGCGACCATCCACCAGCCGACAGCCCCCTGCACACCGCCCAGAAGGCCGGGGATCAGCAGCTTGCCGGTCCAACCCGTGGGTATCTTGCGGGTCACGAGGAAGCCCAGGAAACCGGTGGCCCAGACCAGCCCGATCACGCGGCCCAGTTGGCGATGCCCCCATTCCCACCAATAGATGGTTTTGAAGTCGCTCAACTGCATCCACTGGTTCTGAATGCGCCACTGGTCAATCTGCTTGTACTTGTTGAACTCGGCCTGCCAGTCGGCCTCGGACATCGGCGGGATCGCCCCTGTAATCGGACGCCATTCAGTGATCGACAGCCCGCTGTCAGTCAGCCGCGTCAGACCGCCGACAGCGATCATCACCACGACCAAAGCGAACAGGATCATCAGCCAGGCACGGATTGCCTTACGCGCACCGCCACGCCCCCGGTCGATCATACCGGGTTGAACGGCCTGTTGTTTTTCGGTGTCCGAGACCTCTTCGAAGATGCTGCGCTTACCGCTCATGCTGTCCTCATGTCCTGATTTCGTCGCAAGCTAGGGCTTGATGGAAGATAGGTCCAGCCTCAGCCTTTGTCTTTCCAGCGGACCATCTGCCGCATGATCCCATGCAGCATCTGCACGTCGGCCCGCGTCATCCGCATCCGCGACCACAGGTTGCGCAGGTTGGTTTTCATGCCCTCGGCCTTTTCAGGGGGATAGAAGAACCCGGCCTCTTCCAGCCGGTCCTCGTAGTGTTCCACCAGTTTCTCAACTTCAATCCCCGTGGCCCAGTCCCCCTTGCCCAAATCGGTGGATTCATGCACCACGTCGCCGGTCTGGCGCATCCACTCATAAGCGGTCAGCAAGACGCATTGGCCCAGGTTCAGCGACGCGTATTCCGGGTTCACGGGCACCGAGATGATTGCATTTGCCTTGGCGATGTCTTCGTTCTCCAACCCCGCGCGTTCGGGGCCGAACAGAACCGCAACCTTTTCGCCCGCTGCGGCCTTTTCGGCGGCGATCTGCATGGCGCGCTCGGGGCTGTAGACGGGTTTCGTCAGGCCGCGTTGCCGTGCAGTGGTGGCGAAGACAAAAGTGCTGTCGGCCAGCGATCCGGCCAGATCGTCAAACAGCTGCGCTTCGTCCAGCAACCGGCCGGCACCGCTGGACATGGCCACCGCCTTGGGGTTTGGCCAGCCGTCGCGGGGCGCCACGATGCGCATCCGGTCCAGTCCAAAGTTCCACATCGCCCGGGCGGCGGCACCGATATTCTCACCCATCTGCGGGCGAACAAGCACGAAGGAAGGCTGGGATTTGTCGCTGGGCATGGTTCACCTTGTAAAAACTTGGCCTGCTGTAATCGGCAGGCTCTTGCAGGGCAAGGCGCTGGGGCTGGAATTTGCTTGGTCTCGGCCATAAAAGTTTGCTTCCCCGCCGCAATCCGCTAAACCGCGCCAAAGACCAAAAGCCGAAGGACGCGCCCATGGACACCCCCGAGCAGCCGCAGATTTACCTGATAACGCCTCCGACCATCGAGCTGAGCACGTTTCCGGCCAAACTGGCATCGGTTCTGGACGGGGCCGAGATCGCCTGCATCCGCCTGGCGCTGGCTGGCAACGACGAAGACACCATCGCCCGTGCCGCTGATGCCTGCCGCGAAGTGGCCCACGCCCGCGACGTGGCCATCGTAATTTCAAACCACGTGCTGCTGGCGCAACGTCTGGGGCTGGACGGGGTGCACATGGATGACGGCGCACGTTCGGTCCGTGCCGCGCGCAAGGAGCTGGGTCCGGATGCGATCGTCGGAAGCTTCTGCGGCGCGTCCAGCCATGACGGCATGACGGCAGGCGAACACGGCGCAGATTATGTGGCCTTCGGCCCCGTTGGCACCGCCACGTTGGGCGACGGAACCCGCGCCGAAAAAGATCTGTTCCAATGGTGGTCCGAGATGATCGAAGTCCCGGTCGTGGCCGAAGGCGGCCTGACGCCCGAATTGATCGGCGATCTGGCCCCCTGCACCGATTTCTTCGGCATCGGGGACGAGATCTGGGGCGATGACGACCCGCTGGGTGCGCTGAACAAGCTGCTGGCGGCAATATCTTAAGCCAGCAACCAGGGTTCAGCCATCCAATACACGCCGATCCCGGCGATCAGCATCGAGGTCAGAACCGAAATCCGGCCTCGTTTTCTGTGTGACCCGCCTGCAAGCAAAAGCGCGCAGGCAAAGGCCAGAACAGCCACAAAGACGACAGGTACTAGATTCCCGACACCAAACCCCAAAACAGCCGGAGCCAGATGATCGGGCGGCACCCCGATCTTTGTCAAATCCGAAGCCAGTGCCAATCCGTAAACACAGCCTGCGGCAAGCACGGCCAACAGGCGCCAGACCTGCAAGTGCCGGGCCACCAGGTTCCATAGCGCCAGAATGATGATCGCAGCCACCAAGGCCTGATCCTGCATGTTTTCTGGTACGTCCAGCACGCCGTACATGCCCAACCCGAGCCCGACAAAAACCCCTGCTGCCAAAAACGCCACCTGAGACATCACAGGCCGCAGGCTCAGCGTCAGCATCACGAGTGTCAGAACAAGGATGGATGGCTTGAGGAGGCTTTGAACAAATCGGCTGATCCCCTTTGCGAAATACGTCTGCAGTGTCTGCTCTGTTGTTAGCGATGCCCCGCCCTGCAACGGGATCAGTGGGCTGATTTCTCCGGCAGTCAGAAACCCTGTATACGGGGCCATCACGTTTTGCTGACGAAGAACGACTGACCCGCTGTACTGCGGCCAGGTCAGGCGCAGATTCGATGCGTGATCCGGCAAACGTGCAGTCAACAACAACTTGGAAACACGCACTTTTTCCGTGTCGCCCACCACCGGTATACGCACACCTTCATAAGACAGGTCCAGGCGATCAGGCGCTTCGACCACAAGGCTTTGCTTCCAGACCTGAACAAAGTCTCTGATCTGCGGTTCCAGTTCCGACGACACCAATCGTCGCAGAGATCGGTACTGTGAATTGCCGGAATAAGCGTCGGGTTGTGTCGGATCGGCACCGACCAGCATGGCCTCGGCGTTCAGTTTCACCTCGAGAAACAGAGTGTCATCCTTGACCCAGAAATCAATGACCGTCGGCGGGGCCGTTTGCGCCGTTACGGATCCCGGATGCAAGGTCAGAAGAACGAAAAAACTCAGGGCGCAGGTATTGAGGGCTCGGAGGATGGCACGGAAGACGGGGCCATTCATACGAAACGCTCCAACAGGAAAATCAAATCACCAATCATTGCTTTTGATTGTTCCCGCGAAGGCCACGGATCGCAAGCCCGAAGGCCATATCGGCCCAGGCCGGTCGGGAATCTCTTGTTGCGATGACGTTCCGGCTTGCACGGGCAACACCGCTGCGGCATGACGTCCCGTATGACTCAGAACACCAATATCCTGTGCATCGGCTCGGTCCTGTGGGACGTGATCGGCCGATCGGCCAGCGCCATGCGACAGGGCTCGGACGTGCCGGGCCGGATCACCCGCCTGCCCGGTGGCGTTGCGATGAACATTGCCATGACACTGGTACGTTTCGGCATGACACCCACCCTGCTGACCGCCATTGGCCGCGATCCGGAAGGCGACGAGCTTGTCCATGCCTGTTCGCGCCTCGGCATGGTGACGGATCACATCTATCGGTCGCAGGATTTGCCAACCGACCGCTATATGGCCGTCGAAGGTGCGAACGGGTTGATCGCGGCGATTGCCGACGCGCATTCGCTGGAGGCCGCGGGCGCAAAGATACTGCACCCTTTGATGCACGGACCTCTGGGTTATGAGAACGCCCCATTTGAGGGCCCAATCGCACTGGATGGCAATCTGACACTGGACCTGCTGGAAGAAATTGCCCAAAGCCCTGCTTTTGCGCGTGCGGATCTGCGCGTGGCCCCGGCATCGCCGGGCAAGGCCGAACGTCTGCTGCCGTTCCTGAAACATGCTCGCGCCACGCTCTATGTAAACCTCGAAGAGGCCGGTATCCTGTGCCAGCGTGAATTCACCGATTCCGAATCCGCGGCCAAAGGCCTTCTGGATCGCGGCGCGCTGCGGGTGCTGGTCACCGACGGCGGCAATTCGGCAACCATCGGCAGCTCGACAGAAATCCTGACGCAAACACCCCCTGCCGTTCTGGTCACCCGCGTGACCGGTGCCGGGGATACTTTCATGGCGGCCCATATCGCCTCAGAATCCGGCGGTGCATCCAG
This sequence comes from Ruegeria sp. HKCCD7559, assembly GCF_013110575.1. Lineage (NCBI taxonomy): Bacteria > Pseudomonadati > Pseudomonadota > Alphaproteobacteria > Rhodobacterales > Roseobacteraceae > Ruegeria > Ruegeria sp. HKCCD7559. The sequence goes on along the minus strand of NZ_WVQU01000001.1, from coordinate 880,884 downwards.
TGACGAGGCCCTGACCCGCGCCCTGCACGCCGCTGCAACCTACGTTTCCGGAGAAACCCCACTGTGATCGACATCAAATACTCTGCCGAGGTTCGCGCCGCCAAGGACGCGGGCCTGCCCATAGTTGCGCTGGAAAGCACCATCATCACCCATGGGATGCCCTATCCGCAGAACATCGAAGTCGCGGCTCAGGTCGAACAGGACATCCGCGATGCGGGTGCGGTTCCTGCAACCATGGCCGTGATCGAAGGCAAATTGCATGTCGGGCTGGAGCAGGATCAACTGCAATGGCTGGGTCAGGCCCAAGGCGTTGCCAAGATCTCGCGCGCGGACATGGCAGCGTGCATCTCGACCGGTGGCACCGGGGCCACCACCGTTGCGGCCACGATGATCGCCGCGCATTATGCCGGGATCGAGGTTTTTGCCACCGGCGGTATCGGCGGCGTACATCAGGGGGCCGAGACCACCTTCGACATCTCAGCCGATCTGCACGAGCTTGGCCATACGCCCGTGACCGTCGTCGCAGCCGGGGCGAAAGCCATCCTGGACCTCGCCAAAACGCTTGAGGTTCTGGAAACGCTGGGCGTGCCTGTGATCGCACATGGCCAGGACGAGTTTCCTGCGTTCTGGTCGGCAAAGTCGCCCTTTAACGCGCCCCTGCGCATGGACAGTGCCAATGCCATCGCCAAAGCCCACACGACCCGCCGCGCGCTGGGTCTGCCCGGCGGGCAGTTGGTGGCGAACCCGATTCCGGCCGCCGATCAAATCCCGGCCGAGGAATTGGCCCCCATCATCGCCGAAGCCCAGTCAGATGCAGATGCCCATCGCATCACCGGCAAAGCCGTGACCCCCTATCTGCTGCAACGTATCTTTGAAAAGACCGAAGGCCGGTCCCTGGTCGCCAACATCGCCCTTGTTCGAAACAATGCGCGGTTGGCGGCCAAGATCGCGCAAGCGCTGGTCAAACAGAGGCGACGTTAACCTATTGTACCAAGGCCGTGGATTGACTACCTAAATCCGGAAACCATTCGGAACCGCAATGAATACACCCTTCGACGAAGAGCCTCACCGCCGCCCGGGCATGCTTTCACGGCTGCGCGCGTCCTTTCTGACGGGCATCGTGGTCATTGCGCCTGTCTGGTTGACGGTCTGGCTGATCTGGTCCGTGGTCGGCTGGATAGATAGTGCGGTTCTGCCGCTGGTGCCCCAACAGTTCCAGCCCGAACAATACGTGGGCATCAACCTGCGCGGCGTGGGCGTGGTGATCTTCCTGATCTTCACCGTTCTGGTCGGCTGGATCGCCAAGGGCATTTTGGGCCGTTCCCTGATCCACTTCGCCGAAAGCGTTGTTGACCGGATGCCCGTCGTGCGCTCTGTCTATTCCGGGATCAAGCAAATTTCGGAAACGGTGTTTGCCCAGACCGAGCGTTCTTTCGAAAAAGCCTGCCTGATCCAGTACCCGCGTCGCGGGATCTGGGCCATCGGCTTTGTCTCGACCAGCGCCAAGGGGGAGGTCAGCCAACGCGCCGAAACCGGTGGCGAACTGCTGAGCGTATTCGTACCCACGACACCCAACCCGACATCGGGGTTTCTGTTGTTCTTCCCCGCAGAAGACGTGATCCTGCTGGACATGAGCATCGAAGACGCCGCCAAACTGGTGATTTCGGCGGGGCTTGTCTATCCGAATGGAAAAGATCCGACACAGCCGCCCGAGTGATCAGCTGAACATCGCAGGCAGATCAATTGTGCTGGTCTGGCCCAAATCCTTCTTGTGGTTGGCAAGAAAACCGTCTGCGGCGTTCCGTCCGGCCTGTTTCAGCTTGTGCAGAATGACCGGATTGGGCACGGTTTTGGTGGCAACAGACAGGCTGTTCATCAAGTCGTTATCTGCAATCATGTGAACCAGAACGCGGCTCATCTCTCCGGCTGTCAGCTTGCCTTCTTTCAACAACCGCTGGACAAAGCTGATCGCCCGCAACTCGCGAAACAGGGATGAGTTGAAGCTGATCTCGTTGATCCGATTCTGGATTTGCTGCGGCGTGATCGGAACTTCGTCACGCTCCAGCGGATTGATGTTCACGATCACCACGTCATCCGGCAAATCATCGTTGAACAGCGGATAGAGCGCCGGATTGCCGGTATACCCTCCGTCCCAATAGGCTTCGGTCCGGTTTGTCTTCGGGTCGAAAATCTCAACCGCCTTGAACAGGGTCGGCAAACAGGCCGAGGCCAGGATGGCGTCGGTGCTGATTTCGTCGCCGGTAAAGACGCGGATCTTGCCGCTGCGTACGCAGGTGGCACACACAAACAGTCGCGGGCCTTCATCTGCGCACACCTCGTCAAAATTGAACCTGTCCACCACCGGCTTCAAAGGGTTGCTGTAGAACGGCCCGTACGCATAGGGCGACACCATCCGCGACCAGGCATCCCCAATCGAAAACGGCACCGAATATTCCATCGCCTGCGCAATGGCCGCCGGTTCAAGGCCGCGAAACCAGTTGGCAAAGCGCATGTCGCCAATAGCGCCCATGCGCTTCCACAACCCGTCCAGGCTCGCCCGCGCGCCTTCGCGCTCGGAATGAACCATACCAGATTTGTAGGCCGCACCGTTCAGCGCCCCTGCGGAAGTTCCGGTAATGGCAGCGACCTCGATGTCGTCCTCGTCCAGCAGCCGGTCGAGCACACCCCAGGTGAACGCCCCATGCGCCCCCCCCCCCTGCAAAGCCAGATTGATCCGCTTCATGCCGCAACCCCTTCATCTTTTCCAAAATACTCTGGGGGTGTGGGGGCAGCGCCCCCGCAAATCCTCAAAGCGCGGTCCAACCACCATCGACGGAAATTGTGGTTCCGGTGATCTGAGCTGCCGCGTCAGAACACAGGAAGATAGTCGTTCCACCCAGTTGTTCGACCGTGGCGAATTCCTTGGACGGTTGCCGTTCTAAAAGGACGTTCTTCACAACGTCCTCACGGCTCATGTTGTATTCTTTCATCGTGTCGGGAATCTGGGACTCGACCAGCGGCGTCAGCACATATCCCGGGCAGATGGCATTGCAGGTGATCGGTTCCTGCGCAGTTTCCAGCGCTACGGTCTTGGTCATTCCCACCACGCCGTGCTTGGCCGCAACATATGCCGCCTTGAAAGGGGATGCCGTCAGACCGTGGGCCGAGGCGATGTTCACCACACGTCCCCAACCTGCCTTGCGCATCATCGGCAACGCGGCCGCCGTGGTGTGAAAGGTCGAGTTCATGTTGATTGCGATAATCGCATCCCATTTATCAACCGGGAATTTGTCAATCGGTGAGACATGCTGAATCCCGGCATTGTTCACCAGAATGTCACAAAACCCCGCCTGTTCGATCAAGGATCGGCATTCCTCGCCCTTGGACATGTCGGCCTTGATGTAGCGCGCATTGGTTCCGGTCTCTTTCGCAATCTGCGCGGCAAGCGCGTGATCTTCATCGCGATCGGTAAAGGAATTCAGAACCACATCGGCACCGGCCTTGGCCAGCTCGCGTGCGACGCCCAGGCCAATGCCCGAATTTGATCCCGTGATGATTGCCGTTTTGCCGGACAGGCTCATGTCCATTCTCCCTCAAGCGTTGATCAGGCGCACCATGCCATGCTGCACCTGCAAAGAAAACGGGGAAACATGTGGGATTGGAATACCGGCCTGAAACTTCCACAGGCAAAAAAAACGCCCGCACGAAGCGGGCGTTAAGTTATTGAGGCAGGTTTCATACAGGCAAGAAACCTATCGAGCAGTGCAACCTTTATAAGCAATTCTGCGCCTTGGTCCAAGCTAAAAGTTTGATAATAAGAAAAATCATCACTACGGTGAATACCAACAAAATAAGGCCAGAGCAGGATTGTTTCCAAAATGAGCCCGGATTTTCTCCGTCCGTTTCGATCACTTGTGGCAGGAATCGCCACCATTTTCGTGATCTCTGTCGCCCATGCAGAATCGTCTCATGGCATAGCTATGTATGGGGACCCGGCCCTACCACCGGATTTTGTGTCCCTCCCATACGCCAACCCGGATGCGCCCAAAGGGGGCAAAGCCGTGTTCGGAAACACTGGCGGCTTTAACAGCCTGAACCCGTTTTTGCAAAAAGGCACCTCGCCTTGGCAATTGCCTTTCTGGACCCATGAAAGCCTGATGGGGCGGTCATGGGACGAACCTTTCACACTTTATGGGCTGTTAGCCGAATCAGTTGAGACCGATCCAGCCCGGTCCTGGGTCGAATTCACCCTGCGGGAGGAGGCGCGGTTTTCCGACGGTAGTCCGGTCACGATCGATGATGTTATCTGGTCTTACGAAACGTTGGGCACGCAGGGGCATCTGCGCTATCGCGGTCTATGGGGCAAGATCGACAGTATCGAACAAACCGGCCCGCGTTCGGTGCGTATCACGTTCAATGAACCCGACCGAGAGCTTGCGCTGCTGGCCGGGATGCGCCCGATCCTGAAAAAAGCGCAATGGGAGGGCAAGAATTTCGCGGATGCACAACTGCATGATGTGCCGATTGGAACCGGCCCCTACGTGATTGAAAGCTACGAAGCGGGACGCTTTGTGAATCTGCGACGCAATCCGGACTATTGGGGGAACGACATCCCGTTTCGCCGCGGCACCATGAACCTTGATGAGCTGCGGATCGAATTCTACGGCGACGGCAGCGTCTTGTTCGAAGCGTTCAAAGCCGGAGAGCTTTCAGCCGTGCGTGAATTCAACGCCGACAAATGGGACACGCAATACAACTTTCCCGCCGTGCAGCGCGGCGATGTCATCAAGACCGAAATTCCGCATGGAAAACCTTCGGGAATGACCGGGTTCGTGATGAACACAAGAAAGGCTCCGTTCGACGACTGGCGCGTGCGCGAAGCGCTGACGCTTGCGTTCAACTTCGAATTCATCAACGACACGGTAACCGGTGGTGCGCAACCAAGGATCGCGTCTTATTTCTCGGGGTCCGACCTTGCCATGCAGCCTGGCCCGGCCCAGGGGCGGGTAAAAGATCTGTTGCTTCCTTATGCTGACATCCTGTTGCCCGGCACGCTGGAAGGGTATGAACTGCCGAAAGGCGACGGATCGGCCCGGAACCGGGCAAACCTCCGCAAGGCCGCGGGACTATTGGCCGAGGCAGGCTGGACCGTTCAGGAAGGCGTGCTGCGCAATGCAAATGGTGATGCCTTTCAGATGACTTTCCTGCTGCAACAGGGTGACAGCGAGATGGCAACCGTGGTCGAGATCTATTCCCGCGCGCTGGAACGTCTCGGCATCGGGGTCACGACGGAACAGGTCGACAATGCCCAATATGTCGGGCGCACGTCTGAGCTGGACTTTGACGTCACGACGTTCCGCCGGGCGCTTTCCCTGTCTCCTGGCAATGAGCAGCGTCTTTATTGGGGCAGCGAAACTGCCGATGCCCCCGGCACTCGTAACCTGATGGGCGTATCTTCGCCCGCAGTTGATGCCATGATCGATGCCATGCTGGCCTCAAAAACCCGCGATGACTTTACCGCGGCCACCCGCGCGCTGGACCGGGTACTGACCGCAGGCCGCTATGTCATCCCGATCTGGAGCTTTGACATCGGGCGCATCGCGCATGTCAAAGAGCTGAAGCACCCGGAAACTCTGCCCATCTATGGCGACGGTCCGCAATACATGCCCGAAGTCTGGTGGTACGACGCCCAGTAAAAGGCGCAAACCCAAGACCAGCCGTTGTACATGTGAATCCGGCTGGTCTTTCCAACTGAAGTTTCCGAAAGACGGAAGCTTAAAGTGCCAGCAATTTCATAAAAACAGCGCTCGGGAAATTTCCACCAATCGGCAAATTTCAGCACATTACCATCCCACACAAGATATCGTTTGGCCGCATTGGAAGCATCGTAATCAGCGTCCAGCATCGTCACATGCAAGCGATCCGGAAAGAAACACCCACAAACAATTTTACTTTTCTGGAAAATATGCATATAAATTGGGCATTTAGGCTTAATGTCGAGCTGGCGATGACCCCGCCTCTCTGCCTGCCGGGATAATATGGCGCTGCGGATTACAGAACTACCGGGCCCGCCACCACTCACACCAAATGTAGGCCCGTCGGCCCGTTGCGGAAACTTCGCAGCGGGCACAAATCCCCTTGAAAAAAGCGCGGTCCAGCGCTGCGACATTTTGTCATGTCTTACGTGGCGGCACCCTGTCCGTACTCTGGTGTGGGGGAGAGCAGTCCTAATCGTTGCTAAGGGAAGCTCATTGATGATGAACTGGACCGATCTTACAAACGACTGGAATGCGGCATGCGAACGCGCAAAGCGGCGTTTTCCGAACCTGCGTGACAAGGACATGATGCGCGTGTTGAAGGATCGAAAAGGGTTTGAAGCCTATTTGGCCGAACGTCACCAACTTACGATGAATGAGGCGCATGAAGAGGTCGAAGATTTCCTGTTCACCGAAGGGCTGAACCGGGAATTCAGCAGAACCGCTTTAGGCAAGTGATGTAACCCAAAGGATCGTCGCGTCTTCGTCACTGACGGAAATCACGTTGTGGCCCATGCTGCCGTCGTAATACGCGCTGTCCCCTCTGCGCATCTCAACCGGCTCGTAAAACTCGGTGTAAAGCTTGACGACACCGGTCAGCACATACATGAATTCTTCGCCGTCATGGCGCACCCAGCCGTCAAATTCATCCATTGATCTTGCGCGGACCCGCGCACGATAGGGCAGCATCTGTTTCTTGGTCAGGGTTTCGGCCAGCAGCTCATGCTCATAGGTGGTGGTGGCATGAGCCGTGCCGTCGCCCACACGGGTGATCGCCATGCGTCCGATCACCTGATCGCGCTGGGGCGGCGTAAACAGTTGCGGAACAGAAATCTCTAGCCCGGTCGCAAGCTTCTTGAGCGCGTCGTAAGTCGGCGACATCTGCCCGTTTTCAATCTTGCTGAGGGTCGAGCGTGCCAATCCGGCCTGACTGGCGGCCTGTTCCAATGTCCATTCCCGCGCTTTGCGCAGCTCTCGCACACGGGCGCCAAGGTCCAGGGGTTCGACTTCGGTATGGTCGCCAGAATCGCGGGCAATTCGGATCAGAGATTTGGGATCTTGAGTGCTCATGACCCTTCTATAGGCCCGGCCAGCCATGCTTGCAACGCGGCAGGCGGCGCGATAGCCAGAGGCCATGTTGTCAATCTTCGATCAGGGGTCGCCCGCACCCTGCCCCACGCCATTCAATCTGGCGGCCCATGTTTTGGGCCGCGCCCATCACGCGCCAGATAAGGTGGCTTTGTCAGTATTGCGTGAAAACGATACGCAGGATTGGAGCTTTCGCGATCTGAAGGCAGCAGTACTGGGCACAGGCACGGGGTTGCTGCGGGCCGGGTTGAAACCCGGTGATATCGCGCTGATGCGGCTGGGAAACACGGTGGATTTCCCGATTGCCTATCTGGGGGCAATTGCCGTGGGCATCGTACCGGTGCCGACATCGTCACAACTGACGGAACCCGAAACCGCCAGGATGATCGACGAGCTTTCTCCGGCGGTGATTCTGCGTGATCCGGGCGTCGCCTGCGCCTCGCATTCCAAACAGATCGGGCTGGACGCGTTGAAAGCCATGCGAAACCTGCCCCCGGCAGAATTTGACATGGGCGATCCGGAACGTATGGCCTATGTCGTCTATACCTCTGGAACCTCGGGCAAGCCTCGTGCCGTGGCCCATGCCCACCGAGCAATCTGGGCGCGGCAGATGATGGTCGATGGCTGGTATGGTCTGCGCGAGACCGACCGGCTGTGTCACGCCGGAGCATTCAACTGGACCTATACGCTGGGCACCGGTCTGATGGATCCATGGACCATGGGCGCAACTGCCCTGATCCCCGCGCCCGGCACCAAAATCACGGCCCTGCCTGCCCTGCTGCGCCAGCATGGCGCAACGATCTTTGCAGCGGCCCCCGGGGTCTATCGCAAGATGGTGCAAGGGTGCGATCGGGTGGAGCTGCCTGACCTGCGCCACGGCTTGTGCGCGGGTGAGAAACTGTCGCGCGCGCTGCACGAACAATGGCGAAAGGCCACCGGCACCGAGTTGTTCGAAGCCTATGGCATGTCCGAATGCTCTACCTTCATTTCCTCCAGCCCGGATCACCCCGCGCGCAGCGACGCATTAGGACAACCGCAACCCGGGCGTCGTGTGGCGATCCTTGGTCCGGACGGTCCGGTGCCAAAGGGCCAAGAAGGCACCATCGCCATTCACCGCTCTGACCCCGGTTTGATGCTGACCTATCTCAACGCACCCGATGAGGTTGAAACGCGGATGCAGGGAGAGTGGTTTCTGACCGGCGACCAGGGCGTCATGGCCGTGGATGGTCAGATCAGCTATCTGGGCCGCGACGACGATATGATGAACGCGGGTGGCTATCGCGTGTCCCCGGTCGAGGTCGAAGCCGCCCTGTCCCGCTTTCCGGGCATCACTCAGGTCGGCGCCGCCGCGGTCGAGGTCAAACCGGACACATTTGTGATAGCGGCCTTCTATACGGGCCCGGAAAAGCTGGACGATGCGGCCTTGCGCACCTATGTCGAAGCCAACCTGGCGCGTTACAAACAACCACGCGCCTTCATCCATCTGGCCGCCCTGCCGACCGGCGGAAACGGCAAACTCCTGCGCCGGGCGCTGCCGGCCTATTTCGAGGCACCAACAAAATGACCCAGACCGTCAAGCTCGACATCCTGTCCGATCCGATCTGCCCGTGGTGCTATATCGGCAAGACTCAACTGGACAAGGCACTGGCCAACGTACCCGACCACCCCTTTGTCATTGAATGGCATCCGTTCCAGTTGAATCCTGACATGACGGATGCGGGAATGGATCGGCGCGAGTATCTCGAGCGCAAGTTCGGCGGCAAGGACGGCGCGGTTCGCGCCTATGCGCCGGTGGTGGAACACGCTGAAAAGGCCGGTCTGAACATCAACTTCGAGGCCATGAAACGTACCCCCAACACGCTGGATGCGCATCGCCTGATCCATTGGGCTGGCATCGAAGGCAAGCAGAATGCCGTCGTCGATGCGCTGTTTGACGCCTATTTCGTGCAGGGTCGCGACATCGGCGACCACGAAGTCTTGGCCGATATCGCGGACAGCGCCGGAATGGACGCCGCCGTGGTCATGAAGCTGCTGAAATCAGACGCCGACCGCGAGGATATCCGCAATCGCGATGCTCATTCCCGCAAAATGGGTGTGAGCTCGGTCCCGACCTTCATTGTCGCCAATCAACATGCGGTTCCCGGCGCCCAACCTCCTGAAATGTGGGAGAAAGTGATCGCTGAAATCATGTCTCAACTTGAGGCTTCCCCTGCAGAATAGCACAGAGGTCTGTGCAAATTTCCAGTCTGGCCTATGCCGACCCGCCGTGATAGCGCGAACGGGTTAGGAGGTCTTCATGGCCAATCGCATGTCGAAGGCGGAATTCATTGCACTGATTGCAATGATGTTCGCCACCATAGCCTTTTCGATCGATTCGATGCTGCCTGCGTTGCCCGAGATCGGCGCGCAGCTCAGCCCCGATGACGTTAACCGTGCCCAACTGATCCTGACGTCATTTGTGTTGGGCATGGGGATCGGCACGTTTTTCACCGGCCCGCTTTCGGATGCGCTGGGACGCAAGCCGGTCATTTACGGCGGCGCGGCTTTGTACATTGCGGCGTCTGCTGTCGCATGGGCCAGTTCTTCACTGGAACTGGTCTTGATTGCACGTGTGGTTCAAGGCCTGGGCGCCGCAGGTCCGCGCGTGGTGGCCATGGCGATTATCCGCGACTTGTATTCAGGCCGCGAAATGGCGCGGATCATCTCAATCGCGATGATGATTTTCACGTTGATACCCGCAGCGGCACCGATGCTGGGCGCCGGAGTAATCGCTTTGTTCGGATGGCGCGGGATCTTTGTGTCTTTCATTCTGTTTGCGTTGATCATCATTTCCTGGATGGGCGTTCGGTTGCCGGAATCTCTGGCCCGGGAAAACCGTCGCCCCTTTCGCATTCCGTTGATGTTCTCGGCCACGAAGGAAATGTTCTCGCATCCGACCGTGCGCCTTTCGATCATGGTTCAGACCCTGTGCATGGGGGTGCTGTTCACCATGCTGACAATGGTTCAGCCCGTTTATGACGTTATCCATGACCGCGCCGAAAGCTTTCCGTTCTGGTTCGGGTTCGTGGCGCTGATGTCCGGGTCGGCCAGTTTGCTGAACGCGGCACTAGTGGTGCGTGTGGGCATGCGCCGGATGGTGACATGGGCGCTGGGGGGGCAAATCCTGATTACCACCTTTGTCATGACCCTGAACGCCGCGCATCTTTCGCCAGACGCCTCGTTCGCATTGTTCGTGTTCTGGCAAACCATGGTGTTTTTCATGGCCGGCGTGACGCTGGGCAACCTGAACGCCATCGCGATGGAGCCGATGGGGCATATTGCCGGAATGGCAGCCTCGGTCATCGGATCGATATCGACGGTGCTGGCCGCTGCCATCGCCGCCCCGATCGGGCTGTTGTTCGACGGTTCGATCACGCCTTTGACCTTCGGCATCCTGAGCATGTGCATTCTGGCCTTCGGGCTTATGCTGCATATGGGCCGCGTCGAAGAACGTCTGCCAGCCTGATCTGTGCGACTCATCTGAATCACGCTACCCTCGACCTGAACCAACCGGAGGGCTTCTGATGCGTGAATACTATGATCTGGGCAGCTATTCCTGTCCGGTAACGACCTCCGTTCCCGACGCTCAGCTGTGGTTCGACCGCGGCCTGAACTGGACCTATGGGTACAATCACGAAGAAGCCGTGGTTTGTTTCCAGCGCGCAGCTGAACACGACCCCCAATGCGCCATGGCATATTGGGGCGTCGCCTACGCGGCGGGGCCGAATTACAACCTGCCATGGGACTTGCAGGACGAGCGGGGACGCCGCAAGGCGCTGGCGCTGGCTTATGATGCCATGCAAAACGCCCTTCGATTGGCAGACGGTTGTACGCCCGTCGAGCAAGCTCTGATCCGAGCCCTCCCTGCGCGCTATCCGCAACGAGATCCGGCAGAGGACATGCACCGGTGGGATCACGATTTTGCCGAAGCGATGCGCGCAGCCTTCGCCGCGCACCGCGATCATGCGGACCTGCGCGCGATCTACGTCGAGGCGCTTTTGAACTTGACACCCTGGAAAATGTGGGACCTGAAAACCGGCCAACCAGCAGAAGGCGCTGCAACGCTTGAAGCGCAAGAGGCGTTGGAATGGGCCATGGCCAACGATCCGGCCGCCATGTCACATCCCGGCCTGCTGCATCTTTATGTTCACCTGATGGAGATGTCGCCCACGCCGGAAAAAGCTCTGAAAGCCGGTGATGTCCTGCGCACATTGGTGCCCGATGCGGGGCACCTGGTGCATATGCCGACACATATTGACGTGCTGTGCGGCCATTATCACAATGTGGTGCAGTGGAACGAAAAAGCCTCGAATGCGGATCTGAAGTATTACGAACGCGAAGGCGCGTTCAATATCTACACCGGCTACCGTCAACACAATTATCACTTCGCCATCTATGGCGCGCTGTTTCTAGGTCAGATTGAACCTGCCCTACGCGCCAATCAGGGATTGTGGGATACAACGCCAGAGGAGATGCTGCGCATCGAAAGTCCCCCAATGGCGGATTACTTCGAAAGCTACATGTCCATGGGGCCGCACATCCTGATCCGCTTTGGCCGCTGGGAAGAGGCCAAGACGCTGGAGCTGCCCTCTGATCCGGATCTTTATCGCACCCTGACTGCAACGACCCACTACGCCCGCGCCATCGCACATGCCGCAACCGGTGACGTCGTCCATGCCGAAGCGGAAGAGAACCTGTTTCTGGCAGCTAGGGAATGCGTTCCGGAAACACGCAGGTTGCACAACAATCGTGTGATCGACCTGCTGGAAATCGCGGGGGAGATGCTGCGCGGTGAGATCGAGTACCGAAAAGGCAATTTCGAAATCGCCTTTGCCCATCTGCGCCGCTCGGTCGAACTGGACGACACCCTGCCCTATGACGAACCCTGGGGCTGGATGCAGCCCACCCGCCACGCGCTTGGCGCATTGCTGTTCGAACAAGGTCATGCGGCAGAAGCAGAAGCCGTCTATCGCGAAGATCTTGGCCTTGGCGGCTCGCTCAGCCGCGCTTCGATCCATCCCGACAACGTCTGGAGCCTGAAGGGACTGTACGATTGTCTCAAAGCCCGCGGGGAAGATGTTGAAATGCGACAAGTCAAACAACGCCTGGATCTGGCTCTGGCCCGTGCTGATCAGGCGGTTGCAGCGTCTTGCTTCTGCGCGCAGGCTGCAATGCGAGTATAGGCGGGATCGCGCTGCCGCGCGATGCCTCCGGCGGGGATATTTTCAGCCAGATGAAGCTGGGATCCGTGACTTCATCTGGCCGCAAATATCCCGGGGGAGATGCGCGGAACGCGCAGCGGGGGCAGAGCCCCATCTTGCCCATCAGCCAGCCTTGGTCTTCTTCTTTTCCGCGACCACTTTTTCAGCAAGGTCGCGGGCAATCGCAAAGGCCCCTTTGATCTTGTCGCTGTCTTTCTTCCAATCCCGGCGCACGACGATCTTGTTATCCTTGACCTTGGCCATGCCGCGCTGGTTCTGAATGAATTCGACCAATCCCTGAGGGGATGCGAACTTGTCATTGTGGAACTGGATCGTCGCGCCTTTCGGGCCTCCGTCCAGCTTGGCGATGCCCGCCCGTTTGCACATGGCCTTGATGCGCACGACCAGCATCAGAGTATTCACCTCTTTCGGCAATTTGCCGAAACGGTCGATCAACTCTGCGGCAAAGCCTTCCAATTCGACCTTGGTCGACAGCGACGACAGGCGGCGGTAGAGGCCGAGACGAACATCCAGATCGGGCACGTAATCATCGGGTATCAGAACCGGCACGCCCAGATTGATCTGTGGGGCCCATTGGTCGTCGGCATCTGACAGCCCCTCCATCTCGCCGGCCTTGATCTTGGCAATCGCTTCTTCCAGCATGGATTGATAAAGCTCATAGCCCACATCGCGCATCTGGCCAGACTGTTCTTCGCCCAGCAGATTGCCAGCGCCCCGAATGTCGAGGTCCTGACTGGCCAAAGTAAACCCGGCGCCCAGCGTGTCCAGCGAGCCCAGAACCCGCAGGCGTTTCTCGGCAGTGGCGGTCAGTTTCTGTCGTGGCTTGGTGGTCAGATAGGCATAGGCACGGGTTTTGGACCGGCCCACCCGGCCCCGGATCTGATAAAGCTGCGCAAGACCGAACATATCGGCGCGGTGCACGACCATCGTGTTCGCCGTTGGAATGTCCAAACCACTTTCCACAATAGTTGTGGCCAACAGCACATCATACTTTCCGTCATAAAACGCGTTCATTCGGTCATCGAGTTCACCTGCCGCCATCTGGCCGTGTGCAACCACATAGGTCAGTTCGGGCAGCTGGCTTTTCAGGAACTCCTCGATCTCGGGCAGGTCCGAGATGCGCGGAACCACGTAGAAACTCTGCCCGCCGCGATAGTGTTCGCGCAGCAGCGCCTCTCGGATCGTGACCGCGTCGAATTCGCTGACATAGGTTCTGATCGCCAGACGGTCGATGGGCGGTGTGCCGATGATCGACAGATCGCGCACCCCTGTCAGTGACAATTGCAAGGTTCGCGGAATCGGGGTTGCGGTCAGGGTAAGAACATGGATGTCACTGCGTAGTTGCTTCAGCCGTTCCTTGTGTCCAACACCGAAATGCTGTTCTTCGTCGATGACCAGCAGACCCAGATTGTGAAACCGTATGTTCTTGGCCAACAGCGCATGGGTCCCGATCACGATATCGACCGTGCCCTTGGCCAGCCCGTCACGTGTCTGCTGCGCCTCTTTGGCCGAGACGAAACGCGACAATTGCCGCACTTCCAGAGGGAAGCCGCGAAACCGTTCCCTGAAGCTTGCGGCATGCTGTCGGGCAAGCAGTGTTGTCGGTGCCACCACCGCAACCTGCACGCCGGACATGGCGGCGACAAAGGCGGCGCGCATCGCCACCTCGGTCTTGCCAAAGCCGACGTCACCGCAGATCAGCCTGTCCATCGGCGCGCCCGAGTGCATATCCTCCATCACCTCGGCGATGGCGCGCAACTGATCATCGGTTTCCTGATAGGGGAAACGCGCGCTGAATTCCTCCCACGCGTGCGGCGGTGGATCCATCACGGGGGCTTTACGCAGCGCACGTTCCGCCGCGATGCGGATCAGCTTGTCCGCCATCTCGCGAATGCGCTCTTTCAGCTTGGCTTTCTTGGCCTGCCAAGCGCCACCGCCGAGTCGATCCAAAAGCCCTTCGTCATGGCCGTATTTCGACAGCAGTTCGATGTTTTCGACCGGTAGGTACAGCTTTGCCTGCTCGGCATATTCCAGCAGCAGGCATTCATGGGCGGCACCGGCGGCCGTGACGACCTCCATCCCCATATAACGACCAATGCCGTGATCCACATGCACCACCAGATCGCCGGGGCTGAGCGACTGGGTCTCGGTCAGGAAATTCTCGGCCTTGCGGCGCTTCTTGGGTTGCCGGATCAAGCGGTCGCCCAGTACGTCCTGTTCAGCGATCACCGTTAGATCAGGAGTTTCGAACCCGTGCTCCAACGCCCAGACGGCAAGGTGCAAGCCGCGCTTTCCGATGCGCGTTCCATTGGCAATGGGAATCGCCTCTGCCAGACCTTCATCCTCGATCAGGCCGGTCAGACGTTCGCGCGCACCTTCTGAATAGGACGCGATCAGCACCGGACCTTTGTCAAGCTTGGCGCTGATGTGGCTGGCCAAAGCACCGAACAGGCTGATGCTTTCCTGCTGACGTTCCGGAGCAAAATTGCGCCCGATCCGCCCGCCCGCATCGATGACACCGGGACCCGAGGCCTGCGGCAAGGGGCTGAACTGCATGACACGCCGATCCGCGACAGCCGCCTCCCACGCGGCATCATCCAGATACAGCAACCCCGGAGGTGTGGGTTTATAGACCGTATCCATGCGGGATCGGTTTTCCAGCGCCAGACGCCGGGTTTCGTATTGATCGGCAATCGTCTCCCATCGGGCCAATCTGGCCGGTGTAACCTGATCATCGACGGTGATCGTGGCATCCGGCAGATAATCAAACAGTATTTCAAGCTTCTCGTGGAAGAAGGGCAGCCAATGTTCGATACCCTGATGCTTGCGACCGGCGCTTACCGCTTCGTATAGCGGATCATCCGTGCCCGCGGCGCCGAATTCGATGCGATAGTTCTGGCGGAACCGCGTGATGGCCGCATCATCCAGAATGACCTCGGACACCGGCGCAAGTTCAACCATGTCCAGTTTTTCGGTCGTGCGCTGAGACACGGGATCAAAACGGCGCGCGCCGTCCAGTACGTCTCCGAACAGGTCCAGACGGACGGGGCCCGATTCACCCGGCGGGAAGATGTCGATGATACCGCCGCGAATTGCATAATCACCCGGCTCCATCACGGTGGGGCTTTGCGTGAAGCCCATGCGCACCAGGAAGTTACGCAGCGCGGCCTCATCAATGCGCTGATCGACACGGGCGGTAAACGCCGCCTCGCGCAGCACGTCTCGCGCCGGGACGCGTTGGGTTGCCGCATTCAATGTCGTCAACAACACGAATTTCTGCGGCATCTGGTGAACCAGAGCCGCCAGCGTGGCAACGCGGGCCGCTGAAATGTCGGCGTTGGGTGACACCCGGTCATAGGGCAGACAATCCCAGCCCGGAAACACGAAGACCGGCATGTCGGGGGCAAAGAAGGACAGTGCCGCGCGCATCGCCTCCATCCGCTTGTCGTCACGTGCGACATGGGCCACCGGCCCGTTGCTGCGGGCGATTTCGTTCAGCACAAGCTGCGCGTCAAACCCTTCGGGGGCGCCGCCAACTGTCACGTGGTTCGGAGCCTTCATCGCCTCGCCTTTCAGATTTTGCTATCCCAGAACGCCAATCGAGATGTTCTGATACATGCCCCAGAACGAAGTGACCAGTATCGAGATCATGCCTATGATCTGGGTATAGAGCCGGCAGCGCGCAATGGTTTTCGAAACAGACTCGAGCGTCAGTTCCTGCCGCCGCAATCGTCGCGCGTGCACGATGTTCACCACCAGAACAAGCGTCAGTGGAAACAGAAGAAGGAACACGGCCTGCGCGAACTCGACACCGTAATAGAATCCAAGCGTGGCCAGCCCGGTGAACAGAAAACACCCGAATGCCAACAGGATGGTGCCTGACATGTCGACGATCAACAGGATCCGGTTGGTGTGTATGCGAACGATGTCCAGAAGGTCGATCTCGACCTGCCCGCCAATGCGTCGGGCACGTACCACCAGATCGTAGGGAATGCCCATTACCCAGTGACTCGCCGAAGACCAGACAACCGCCAGCACGATCCAGAACCAGAGATTCGAAAAGCTGCGCATGTCGATGACTTCAAAGATCGAAGAGTACCAGTCCAAACCCAACCCTTTATTCAAACCACTCAGGGAGGTTCGGCCACGCTGCCGCGTCCATTGATACCCTTGAGACCTTTGTGAATTCATGCCACCCAATGCACGAATGTTCAAGGAGAACGCGCCATGAAACCGACCGTTGCCCCCTATCCCATGACCCGCTTTCGGCGTGCCCGTCAATCCCGGGCAATCCGCGGACTTGTGCGCGAGAATGTCTTGACCACGGACGACCTGATCTGGCCCGTTTTCGTCCGCGACGGCGAAGGGGTTGAAGAACCCGTTCCCTCGATGCCGGGCGTGGTTCGCCGGTCGGTGGATCTGATTGCAAAAGCGGCCGTCGAAGCGCAAGCGCTTGGAATCCCGGCGATATGCATCTTTCCCTACACGGATTCCGCGCTCAAGACCGAAGACTGCGCCGAAGCCTGGAACCCCGACAACCTGTCGAACCGGGCCATCCGGGCGATCAAGGCGGCAGCCCCCGACATCGCGGTGATGACGGACGTGGCGCTGGACCCGTACAATATCAATGGTCATGACGGTTATGTCGTCGACGGCGAGATCGTGAATGATCAGACCATCGAAGCGTTGGTCAAGATGACCCTTGCCCAGGCCGATGCCGGTGCCGACATCATCGGACCGTCGGATATGATGGACGGCCGGATCGGGGAAATGCGCCGCGCATTGGAAGGCGCCGGGCATCACAACGTGATGATCCTCAGCTATGCCGCGAAATACGCCAGCGCTTTTTACGGCCCCTTCCGCGACGCCGTCGGCGCCTCGGGCGCGCTGACCGGCGACAAGAAAACCTATCAGATGGACCCGGCCAACTCGAACGAAGCCCTGCGCCTGATCGAACGCGATCTGACCGAAGGCGCGGACATGGTGATGATCAAACCCGGAATGCCCTATCTGGATATCTGCCGTCGTGTGAAAGACTGCTTTGGTGCGCCCACCTATGCCTATCAGGTATCGGGGGAATACGCGATGATCCAGGCGGCCGCCCAGAATGGCTGGATCGACGGAGAAAAGGCGATGCTGGAAAGCCTGCTGGCCTTCAAGCGCGCCGGGTGCGACGGTATTCTGACCTATTTCTCGCCTCAGGTTGCCCGGATCCTGCAGGGCTAAAACCCCGAAGAGTCGCAACTTTTCGCCGACAAGCCCCCTTGAGCGGGCAGCTTTCCCGTGACACAACGCCCTAATCGGCGTATCCTTGCCGGCAAGATCGGGATCACCCGACACATCAGGCACAGTTACAGAGAAAAAAACCATGAGCAGTTCCAACTCCCCCCGACTGAACCGTCGCGGCTTTGCCTTGGGCATGGCAGGCCTGTCCCTGACCGCTGCCTGTGGCAACGGCGTCGGCAATTCAAATTCGGCCAACATCGACGCCCGCGTCGATGCCACGCTGACCGAAATGTACAGCCGGTACCCCAACACCGTGGAAATCGCGAATAAAGCCAACGGCATGTTGGTTATGCCCCTGATCACCGACGCCGGATTGATCTTCTTTGGCGGTGCCTATGGCCAAGGCGCGCTGCGCATCAACGGCGCCACGGTCGATTACTATTCTGCAATTTCTGGAACCGCTGGTCTGCAAATCGGTGCGCAGCAATATGCGCATATCCTGTTCTTCATGACCGAAGATGCGCTGAACGATTTCCGCCGTTCCAGCGGATGGACAGCCGGTGCCGATATTGGATATGTGGTTGACGCAACCGGGAATTCCTTGTCCACGGACACGACAACACTGCGTTCGCCGGTGCTGGCGGTGGTCTTCGGCCAGGCCGGTCTTAAATTCGGCGCGACCGTCGAAGGTACGAAATACACCCGCATCATCCCATAACCCGGATTACCACTTCCCCCTCAAACGGCCCCGTCGCAGCGTAAAACTGCGGCGGGGCATTCGTTTTAACCCTTTCCACGCAGGTTCTTGCCGCGTTCCTCTTTCGGTCAGACCCACCATCCTCTAGTCTTTGTCCAACCTTCATCTGAATAAGAATCTGGGGCAGTAATGGGTCTTGTTTTCCGCTGGCTGGTGCGCATCGCGTCGGGTCTGATCATCCTGATCCTCGCCGCCATGGGCCTTGTCTATTTTCTGGCCAGCCAATCCCTGCCGGACTATGACCAAACGCTTGAGGTCGACGGTCTGACCGCCCCGGTCGAGATCGTACGCGACACCGCCAACGTGCCGCATATTCTGGGTCAGACCGATCCCGATGTGTTCTTTGGATTGGGATATGCCCATGCTCAGGACCGACTGTGGCAGATGACCGTCATGCGCCGTACCGCGCAAGGCCGACTGTCCGAGGTGTTTGGCCCGCGCACGCTTCACATCGACAAGCTGCTGCGCAGGTTGGACCTTTACGGGCTGGCCCACCGCTCGGTCGAGGTGCAGGACGATTATACCAAGGCCGCCTTGCGTGCCTATTCCGCCGGGGTCAATGCCCGCCTGACCGAGATCAACGAAGAGGCGCTGGGTCGCGGCGCACCCGAGATGTTCCTGTTCAACGTGCCGGTCTCACCCTGGCAACCGGGTGACAGTATCGCGATGATCAAGCTGATGGCGCTGCAACTGTCAGGCCACCTGACCGATGAAGTTCTGCGTGCGCGCACGTCCCTGATGCTGAACAACCCCGAACGTCTGGCCGATATCCTGCCCGACGTTCCCGGGCCCGGGATCGCGGCGTTGCCGGAATATGCCACCCTGTTCCCAAATCTTCCGAGGTATGCGGCGGGAACGGACATTCCCGACACACCTCTTTCGCCCCTTCCCAAACGTGGTCTGGCCGGAGCTTCAAACGCCTGGACCGCCGCGCCGTCACGTTCTGCAAGTGGCGGAACCCTGTTGGCCAACGACCCTCATTTGGGTTTCACTGCGCCCGGGATTTGGTACCTGGCACATCTCGGATTGGAAAAAGGCGGTGTCATCGGGGCCTCGATCCCCGGTGTGCCCGCCATCATGACCGGACGCAGCGACCGGCTGGGATGGGGGCTTACATCCTCGTATCTTGACGATCAGGACGTACATATCGAGCAACTGAATCCTGACAACCCCGAGGAATACCTGACCCCGACCGGCTTCAAGGAATTCCAGACCCGCCCTTCGATCATCGAGATCAAGGGGGAAGCTCCGGTTACGCTGACCCTGCGCTGGACAGACAATGGGCCAGTGCTGCCGGGCACGGATTACAAGCTGGAAACGATCACGCCGCCGGGCCATGTGGCGTCGCTGTCCTGGACGGCGCTCAGCCCGCGGGACACGTCGATGTCGGCGTCCATGGCGCTGATGAACGCCGACAACGTGGAGCAGGCCATCGCGGTCGGTAAGCAGTTCATCGCGCCTTCTCAGAACCTGTCGCTGGTCGACAGGACGACAATCGGGATGAAGCTGATCGGCGCCATGCCTCGGCGTGATCCGCTAAACCAAAGCCGGGGGCGCATCCCCTCGCCCGGCTGGATCGAGGCCAATCGCTGGCAAGGCCGCCTGCCCTATGCCGGCAACCCGGAATTCGTGGCCCCCGTCGGCGGTGTTCTGGGCAACACGAACAACAAGATCATAGACCGCCCGTTCCCGGATCACGTCTCGTATGAATGGGGCGATACGCAGCGCGTGCATCGCTGGGAACGCCTGATGCAATCGCGCGAGGTGCATACCCGCGACAGCTTTATCGAGGCGCAGCTGGACACGGTCAGCTTTACCGCACGGTCTCTGCTGCCGCTGATCGGTGCCGATCTGTGGTTCACCGGGGCTTCGGCCCCCGAAGGAACGCCGGAGCGCCAGCGCCAGATCGCGCTGTCGCTGCTGGCGGACTGGAACGGTGAGATGAACGAACACCTGCCCGAGCCGTTGATCTATGCGGCCTGGCTGCGTGCGCTGCAAATCCGGCTGATCTCGGACGAGCTTGGGCCTTTGGCCAGTGAATACAAACATGTCGAACCGCTGTTCATCGAACGGGTCTACCGCGACATTGACGGCGCGGGTGTTTGGTGCGACGTGATCCAAAGCGCACCGGTCGAGACATGCACCGAGATGGCACGGCTTGCGCTGGACGACGCGCTGATCTGGATCTCTGAACGATATGGCAGCGCACTTGAATCCCTGCGTTGGGGCGACGCGCATCAGGCAACGCATGATCACCCCGTGCTGGGCTCAGTCCCTATATTGCGTTTTTTTGTGAACATTCGCCAATCGACCAGCGGCGGCGACAACACATTGCTGCGTGGCCGAACATCGGGCGAAGGGCCTGATCCGTTCCAGAATGTGCACGGCGCCGGGTATCGCGGGGTTTATGACTTTGCCGACCCCAATAGCTCGGTCTTCATTACGGCGACCGGGCAATCGGGTCATTTCCTGTCGCGTTACTATGACGATCAGGCGCAGCTGTGGCGGCGTGGCGAATACATACCCATGTCACTCGATCTTGATCTGGCCCGCGCTGCGGCTGTCGGGGTTACCAATCTGATCCCGCGATAATCCGCCTATTCGGCAAGTCCCCGCCCTGTTCGCGGGGGCATCGTGGCACCGACAGCTTTATTCGCCTAACATAACGGCACCGATCATGTGGGACCAAAAGGGGGCGAGTATGGCCAGCATTCGGGATACTCTGAATAACCTCGCGCGAGACTACGCAATAGCGTGGAGCTCGGGTGACCCCGACGCGGTTGCCGGCTTCTTCGCGTCAAACGGGCAGGTCACCATCAACCGGGGCGACCCGATCGAGGGGCGCGTGGCGATCGCCGACATGGCCCGGAGTTTTTACGCGGATTTCCCGGATCTCGAGCTGCGTTGCGACATGATGCGATGGGCCGGATCTCATGCCATATTCGTCTGGACCCGCGAAGGGCACCATTCCGTAACCGGCAATCACGTCATAGCGCGCGGCTGGGAAGAGTGGGAACTGACGTCAGATTACCTTGTACAATCATCATCGGGCTGGTTCGACGCCGATGACCATCAACGGCAGATTGACGGGGCCTGACTCAACGTCCGCAGGATGCGCGTTCTATCCTGTAGTCCCGCGGTATCCCCTGAGTGACCCGCGACCAGTCAGACGCCCGTGTCCGGGCCTGATGTGCATCGAAAGCCTGCTGATCTGCAAATACTTCTGACACGTTGAACCGACCCGGACAGGTCTGATCTTCGATCACGTCAAAGGATACGCAGCCCTGTTCCGCACGGGTCAGTTTCACATGGTCCGGCAACGCCGCGCGCACCTCTTCCAGCCGGTCCACAGGCACATCGATATGGCCGGTCAGGAACACTCTTTGGTCCGGCTTGTCGGACATATCCGGCCCCATCGCTAATTCTTCAGCGCCTCGAACTGAGCCGCCTGTTTATCGGTCCACAATACCGTGATGCGGAAACCGTCATTGGTCTGTTCTTCTGTGCGCACCACATCCTGCCGGAACAACCAGGCCCGCTTGTCCCCGTCCGAGAAAGACAGATCCAACACCGCCTCACGTCGCGCACCTTGCAGATGCATCGCGATCTCGGTCAGTAATGGCGCGATGCCTTCCCCGGTTACAGCCGAAATCGCAAATATCTCAGTATCTCGGTCCGCCCGCGCTAATGTCGCCTCGCGTTCATCAGCGCTCAGCAGATCTATCTTGTTCCAGACCTCAAGCCGGGGCCTCTCTTCGTCGACGCCCAGCGAGGTCAGGATCGCCTCGACATCCTGCGCCTGCGCCTCGGTTTCCTCGTGGCTGATATCACGCACATGGACGATCAGGTCGGCCCCCAGGACTTCTTCCAGCGTCGCCCGGAAAGCCGCCACAAGCTCGGTCGGGAGGTTCGAGATAAAGCCCACCGTGTCCGACAGGATCACTTCGGGGCCGTCGGGCAACTGTACGCGGCGCATGGTCGGATCCAGTGTGGCGAACAGCATGTCCTTGGCCATCACTTCGGCCCCGGTCAGGTGATTGAACAGCGTCGATTTCCCTGCGTTCGTATACCCGACGAGTGCGACGATTGGATAAGGCACCTTGGCCCGGGCGGCCCGGTGCAATGTCCGGGTCTTGACCACCTTCTGCAACTGCCGCCGCAAGCGCACCAGTTGCTCGTCAATGGCGCGGCGGTCGGCTTCGATCTGGGTTTCGCCGGGTCCGCCGACAAATCCCAAACCACCGCGCTGACGTTCAAGGTGAGTCCACGCCCGTACCAGCCGCGTCCGCTGATAGCTGAGCGCGGCCATCTCGACCTGCAACACCCCTTCCCGCGTGCGGGCGCGATCGCTGAAAATCTCAAGGATCAACCCGGTCCGATCGAGGATCTTGACCTTCCAAGCCTTTTCCAGATTGCGCTGCTGCACCGGGGTCACCGGCCCGTCGATCAGAACCAGCTCAACCTCGTTGTCGCGAAAACGCGCACCAAGTTCTTCAATCTTGCCGCTGCCGAATAAATACCCGGCCTGCGCGCGTTGAAGTCGCACGACTTCTGACCCGATCACGTCCAGATCGGGCAATGCGGCAGCCAGTGCCACCGCCTCTTCCAGCGCCGGTTCGGGGACACGGCGCTGTTCGTCTGATTTGATTTCGGGATGCAGCACCCAGGCCCGGGTGCGCGCCCGCTCATGTTCCATCAAGAGGCGTCTTCGCCCTCATACAGGTTGATCGGCTGTGACGGCATGATGGTCGAAATCGCGTGTTTGTAGACCAGCTGCGACTGTCCGTCGCGGCGCAACAATACGCAGAAATTGTCGAACCAGGTGATGACACCCTGCAATTTCACACCGTTGATCAGGAAAATCGTGACCGGAACCTTAGCTTTCCGTACATTGTTCAGGAAGGCATCCTGAAGATTCTGTCTGTCCGAAGCCATATTTTTATAATCTCGCCATTGTTCTTGCTACGCGCTGCGGACCAACGCGCTCCCTCCGGCAGAGTATGGAGTGCTACGCACAGATATTCCAGATGAAAAATCAGGCGTTAGCCGCCGCACGATGTGCCCGGCTCAATCCCGCCAAAGCGACGGGGTGATCAGTGCGATGATCGCCAGCGTTTCCAGACGCCCGATGACCATGGCCGCGCACAGCGTCAGCTTGGCGCTGGCAGAAAGATCGATCAGGCGAATTGGAACGTCCGTGGCCAACTCGATCAACGGCCCCGTCGTGCTGAGCGTGGCCACGCTGAGCACCATGGCCTGTTCGAACCCGGACCCCATCGCCGCAAGCAGAAGGTTGAAGACCGCAAGGGTCAGCGCAAAGAGCATCAGAAAGATCCAGGCGATGAACGCACCATCGCTTTGAATGCGGCGATTGCCCCCCCCTGC
This sequence comes from Ruegeria sp. HKCCD7559, assembly GCF_013110575.1. Classification (NCBI taxonomy): domain Bacteria; kingdom Pseudomonadati; phylum Pseudomonadota; class Alphaproteobacteria; order Rhodobacterales; family Roseobacteraceae; genus Ruegeria; species Ruegeria sp. HKCCD7559. The sequence continues at coordinate 857,131 of NZ_WVQU01000001.1, read as the reverse complement.
ACCGCTGACGGATGAGGGATAGATCAGGCGGTCGATCTCTCGTGCGCCATTCAGATACAGCGCGAAGACCCGCAACAGCTTGACCCCTCCGGCTGTCGTCGCGACCCCGCCGCCGATCAATGCCAGCCCCATCAACAGCAAACCGGGCGTTCCCAAACCCGACAGTTGCTGTGCGTCGTTCCAGTTCGCGCTTTCGAAACCGGCCGTCGTCAGGAAAGCCAGAACGGTGAACAGCATCCCCCAGATGACCTGCAAGGCCTGCAATGGTTCCATTTGACCACCGATTTCCGTCACGCCCGCAACAACCCGGAAGAACAACAGGATTGCGACGCCCAGGACAATCATCAGACCAATACGAAACTCGGGGTCCGTATCCAGACGGGAATAGCCTGTTGTCGCGGTATCCTTCGAAAAAGTCAGACGCGAGAGAGCAAAGAACAGGAACAGAAACAGGATGGCTTCGCCCGTAAACCCGGCCTGCGCCCCTTCCATGCCCCCGACCGGAGAGATGCCGGACGTGGCCATCACTGCCATCGCATGGCACACCGCCGTCAGACCGACCTCACCGGCGATCAACAGAAGAACCCAGATCACGGTCGTCAGCCCGACATAGACTGGCGTCAGGGTCCTGGCGACACGGATCAGACGGCCACGCGGGTCCACGCGTTCGCTCTGCGCCACCCCTGACACCGGGCGCCCCGGCTGGCCTTTGGCAGTGACCTCGAACCCGCCAAGCGACAGCGGCGCAAGGATAGCCGCAGCGGCGATCCACATCAGCAGGCCGCCCATCCAACCGACCATGGCGCGCCACAAATGCAACGGGGCCGTCAGGCGGGCCGGATCCGGAAACAGGTCCGCCCCCGTGGTCGTCAGAGAGCTGACCATATCGAAATAGGCGTTCAGAAAGGTGGTCGTACCAAGCGCGTCGTGAAATGGGATCGCAAGAAATATGGGCAGCAGCGTGAAACAGGCCAGCATCACCGCCAGCTGCCCCAACGTGCCGCGCCGGGGTATGCGGTTGGAGGACGCCATCGCGATGGTGGCTACCAGAAACAAGCCGAGAATCCCGGAATACAGAAAGGATCGTGACGTGTCGTGATCGTCCAGAGCCAACGCATAGATCGCCGGAATCCACATGGTCAGGGATGCAATGCCCCAGATCAGCAGGAACAACGGCAACCGCCGCAACAATCCAACCTGTTGTGTCCCTGCATGCGCCATCAAAAGAAATCGATTGAAACCTGCATCAGGCGTTCAACCTCTGGCACGTCCTTGGCCATGGCAAAGATTGCGACCACATCTTTTTCATCGATCCGCAGGCTGCCTGTCGGTCGCAGAACCTCGTCTCCCTTGCGGACCGCGCCCACAAGCACCCCCTCGGGAAAGTCGATATCGCGCAGACGTTGCCCGGCCATAGGCGAGGTTGACAGAACCTCGGCCTCGATCACTTCGGCCTCGGCGTCCCCTATGGAATAGACCTGACGCACCCGTCCATGCCGGATGTGCCGCAGGATCGAGCTGACGGTCGTGGCCCGCGGATTGATATAAGCATCGATCCCCAAAGGCCCCATCAGGGCCACCATGCTGGGGTCGTTGATCAATGCAATCGCCAGAGCGCACCCTTCGGCCTTGGCACGCACCGCAGCCAGCATGTTCGTACGGTCGTCATCCGTAACTGCCAGCATCGCATCGGCCCGTTCGATCCCCGCCTCGCTCAGCAACCCGGCATCCAGCCCGTCGCCATGCAGCACGATCGTCCGTTCCAGAGCTTCGGCGGCGAGTTCAGCGCAATGGCGGTCGCGCTCGATGATCTTGGCCCGCACGCGGCTTTCGCGTTCTTCCAGCGTTCTGGCCACTTCCAGCCCGACATTTCCGCCGCCCACGATCACCACGCGATCCTGCCGCTTCTGCGCCTTGCCGAACACCTCCATGGTGCGATCCACGTCCTTGACGTTGGTGAAGACATAGCATTCATCGCCCACGAACAGCTGATCCTCGGATTCGGGAGCGAACAGCGTGCCTTCGCGCCGCACCCCAACCACGATGGAACTGAGGGTCGAGAACAGATCCGTCAGCTGCCGCAACGGTGTATTCACGATCGGGCAATCCTCTTCCACCCGCACCCCAAGCAGCTGCGCCTTACCGTCCATGAAAATCTCGGTGTCAAAGGCGGATGGGGCGGACAGGCGGCGCATGGCGGCGGCGGCAACTTCCCGTTCGGGGCTGATCACCACATCAATCGGCAGATGATCACGACGGTACAGATCCGAGTGGATCGCCTCGAGATAGGATTTCGACCGCAGGCGCGCGATCTTGCGCTGGATCGAAAAGACCGAGTGCGCCATCTGGCAGGTGACCATGTTCACCTCATCCGAATGGGTGGCGGCAATGATCATGTCAGCGTCACGGGCCCCTGCCCGTTCCAGCACGTCCGGATAACTTGCAAACCCGGCGATCCCCTGCACATCAAGCGTTTCAGTCGCCCGCCTTACAAGGTCGGGATTGTTGTCCACGACGGTAACATCGTTCAGCTCGCCCGAAAGATGCCGCGCGATCTGCCAGCCGACCTGACCCGCACCGCAAATAATGACCTTCATGCTTCTGGCCCTTCTGCCTGAAAGGATTGAATGACAGATGCCCCCAGAGCGGTCAATTGAATTGTCATCGCAGCCCGGCTGCGGCATGATAAGCATATGAAAACGCTGTTTCCTATGCTGTTACCTTTGATGGTGCTGTCTTCTTGCGGACCACTTTCGCTGTACTACCGCGAAGGTGAAACCGTATCGCGCCTGCAAAAAGAGACAACTCAGTGCCAGCTGAAGGCGGTCAAGGAAGTGCCGGTAGCCAATCAGATCCGCCAAAGCCCGCCAACCTATTGGCCTGGGCGCACATATTGCGATGGCAGGGGTCGTTGCTATCAATCACCCGGCTGGTGGCAGCCCGGCCGTGTTTATACCGTGGATGTGAATCAGGGCCTGCGCAACACGGTCGAAGCGCAATGCATGGCACAGAAAGGGTTTCGACCCGTAAGCCTGCCGCCGTGCAAACAGAACGTGAAGTCACGCGTGCCCGCAACGCGAACAACCACTTTGCCACCGCTCAACAGCGCGTCGTGCTTTGTAAAATTCGATGACGGCTCATTTCAGATCATAACGCCTGGCCAGGCCGGCTGAGGCCGTGCGACCGGCAGATTATTCTGCCGGTTCGGGTTCATCGATTTGCGCCACGCGCGCACCGGATTTGTTCGAAGTCACCACGCCCAGCGATTTCAACTTCCGATGCAGGGCGCTGCGTTCCATGCCTACAAAGCTGGCCGTGCGGCTGATATTGCCGCCAAACCGGTTGATCTGTGTCAGCAGATACTCTCGCTCGAACGCCTCGCGGGCTTCGCGCAACGGCAAGGTGGCCAGTGCGCCAGACAACACGACACGACCTGAATCTTCTGCCTTTTCTTCCTCGTTGGGCAACTCACGCGCCTCAATCGGGCCGGAGCCATCGCCAAGGATCAGAACCCGCTCGATCAGGTTTTTGAGCTGGCGCACGTTGCCGGGCCACGTCATCGTCTGCAGCAGCGCGACAGCCTCTTCCGACAATTCCCTGATCGGCAAACCCTGAGTTTCGTTGCACATCTCAATAAAGTGCTGCGCCAGAACCGGGATATCTTCACGCCGATCTTCCAGTGACGGCACGGCAATCGGGACGACGTTCAGACGGTGGTACAGCTCTTCCCGGAACCGTTCAGCCGCGATTTCTTCGTCAAGATCCTTGCTTGTTGACGAGATCACGCGAAGGTCCACGCGCACCTTGTCACTGCCACCGACACGCTGGAACTGCTGATCCACCAGCACCCGCAGGATTTTTGACTGTGTCCCAAGGGGCATGTCGGCGACTTCGTCAAAATAGATCACGCCTCCATGCGCCTCTTCCAGCAAACCCGATTCCACGCCGCGTTCCGCCGATTCCCGGCCAAACAGCACCTCTTCCACACGTTCGGGTTCGATCCCGGCGCAGTTTACCGTGACAAATGGCGCGTTGGCGCGATTGGAGTGGGCATGGATATACCGTGCTGCGATCTCTTTGCCGGACCCAGCTGGGCCGCTGAGCATCACGCGGCCATTCGACTTGGTCACCTTGTCCAAGTGCCCCTGCATGGCGCGGAACGCGGCGGATTTGCCGATCATGTCGGAATTGTTGACTTCTTTCCGCTTCAGAGACGCATTCTCGCGACGCAGGCGAGAGGTCTCCATCGCGCGGCGGATCACCACCATCAACTGGTCTATGTTGAACGGCTTTTCGATAAAATCATAGGCGCCCTGCTTGATTGCGGCGACGGCAATTTCAATGTTGCCGTGGCCGGAAATGATCACCACCGGCACATCCGGGTTGTCGCGTTTCACCGCTTTCAGGATATCGATGCCATCCATTCGGCTGTCTTTCAGCCAGATATCCAGGATCAACAACCCCGGCGGTTCAGAGTTGATCGACGCCATGCACTCGTCCGAGTTGGCCGCCAGCCGGGTTGAATAGCCTTCGTCCTCCAGAATGTCGGACACCAGCTCGCGAATATCGCGCTCATCATCTACGATCAGAATGTCACTCATCTTTGGCCTGCTTTCAGTTTGTTGGTTCTAATTGCCTGCTTCTGTGGCGCTGCCGCTTGGGACCCAGTAACCCCCGGCAATCGGATCACGGCCATCGCGCCAAAATGGTCCTGTCCGTCAAATACGGGCGCATCCTCGAGGGTCAGCGCGCCGCCATGCTCTTCAATGATCTTCTTGACGATGGGCAGGCCCAGCCCGGTCCCTTCGTCACGTGTCGTTACATAGGGCTCAAACAGCCGTGCCCGATCCTCGGGCAGGCCGATCCCGTTGTCTGCAATGGTTATGACCGTACCCGCATCATCACTGGTGACCGCCACTTTGATCTGGGGCTGAAGGTTGTCGAGCGCCCCTTTTTCCTTAAGGGTTGCAATGGCTTCCCCGGCATTCTTGATGAGGTTGGTAAGCGCCTGGTTCAGCATGGTTGCATCCACATCGGCCATGATGGGCTGTTGCGGCAGATCGGCATCAATCTGCACATCCGGCTGCCCGGCCTGTTGCAGCAGCACAGCCTCGTGCACCAGATCAACAAGGTTTTCTTCCCTGCGTTCAGGTTCAGGCATCCGTGCAAATTTCGAGAATTCATCCACGATGCGACGCAGGTCGTTGGTCTGCCGCACAATCACGTTCGTCATCGAATCCAGGCTGCTGCTGTCTTCGTCGTCCAGTTTGCGCGAGAACTTGCGCTTGATCCGTTCCGCGCTCAGCTGGATCGGGGTCAGAGGGTTCTTGATCTCATGCGCGATGCGGCGGGCCACGTCACCCCAGGCCGCCATCCGTTGGGCGCTGACCAGATCGGTGACGTCATCGAAGGCAACCACATAACCTTCCAGGCCGCCATCTTCTCCGCGACGGATGGCCATGCGGACCAACAGGTTCTCAAGCCGTCCCTTGCGGGTCACTTTGATTTCGCCCTGAACGGCCTCTTGCCCGCTGTCTTTCAAACTTTCGAACAGGGGCAGAAATTCCGGCACCGCAATGCCGATGGCCAGATGCTGCTCGCCCCCGGTCCAATCCAGCAACCGCTCGGCCGAACGGTTCACGAATGTAATGCATCCTTCCGGGTCCACTCCAACGACACCCGAAGTGACCGAACTGAGCACCGAATCGAACAGACGGCGCCGGCTTTCAATTTGCCGCGTGTTCTCCAACAGCGTATCGCGCTGTCCTTTCAACTGCCGGGTCATCTGGTTGAAATACCGGCCCAGCATCGCGATTTCGTCGTCGCTGGCCTCTTCAATCACCTGGACGCTCAGATCACCGGCCCCAACCCGCTGCGCCGCGGTGGTCAACCGCCCCACGGGACGCGACAACCGCTCGGCAAACCACATCCCCAGGGACATAGCCGCAAGGATCAGGATCAACGCAAAGCCCAGATACAACAGGCCGAACTCGAACAGCACCCTGCCCCGTTCGCTTTCCAGTTGCTGATAGAACTGTGCCGTTTCCTTGGTATCGTCCAGCAGCGTCAACAACTGCCCATCCACCTCGCGGCTGACATAGAGATAGCGATCCAGATAAGCCTTCAGAGGGACCAGCGCCCGGAACTCATTGTTGGGCCAGTCGGCGATGATCAGCAGGCCCTTGTCGGTGGCTTCTGCAATCTGCTCGGGGGTTGGGGCTTCGTAGTTGAACAGGTAGGATCGGTCCCCGCGCGATTTGATTTCGCCACCACCGTCGATGACATAGGCTTCGCGCAGCCCCCGTTGAATCTGAGCCTGCCCCTGCGCCAAAACTTCGCGCAGTTCCGCGTCGGAGATGTAGAAATCCAGCGATCGCGCATTATCCAGATATCGCGCAAGAACAGACGCGTCTTGCGTCAACCCCCGACGGTGTTCCTGTTCATACGCTTCTGCTGCCGTCAGCGAAGATCCCACAACCTGACGCACGCGGTCGGAAAACCAGCCCTCAAGGCCGATATTGACGGTCAATCCGGCAAAAATCGCCACGGTCACGGTTGGAACCAGCGCCAGCAGAGTAAACGCCCCGATCAGGCGCAAATGCAGGCGCGAACCCGCCGACTTGGCCCGACGTGCGGCAATCAAGCTGCCAACCTGCCCAAGCACAAGTGCAGCAACAACCAGAACGTATACGAGATCGGCCAACAGAATCAGCCGCAAAGTCGGTGCCGTGGCGCCAAGATCGAAAGGACCGATAACAAGGTAAGTGGCCAGCGCCAGAACAGGCCCCATGAGAACCAGGCCAAACGTGCCAAAATTGCGCAGTTTCCGTGATTTACGCCATCGACTGATCGATGGGATCATCCCGCTCTGTGCTCGGGTTGCCACTGTCTGCCCTCATCCTGATGTGCCGCTTGCGCGGCTTACCGCCATATATCGTGATCTTTTCCCAACAGATGCCGGGATGCCACGGTTTGTGTGGCGATATTACATCAGTTTGCGTCGACGTGTCACCTGAATATCGAGATCCGTAATCTTTTTTCGCAACGTATTTCGGTTGATTCCCAGCAAATCGGCACATTTCGCCTGATTTCCGCCAGTTGCATCCAGCGCGATTTCGATCAGCGGGGCCTCAACTTCCCGTAAAATGCGCTGATACAGGCCCGGGGGCGGCAAAATGTTGCCGTGCAGGTCAAAATACCTTCGTAAATGCCGCTCGACCGAAGTCGAAAGCTTTTCGCGTTCGCCGCCGCTCAGGACCGGTTCCGCCTCTGGCTGGCTGCCCAGCACCATTTCCACTTCGGCTTTGGTGATTTCATCGGCCCGGCTGGTCAGACCCAACCGGCGCACGGCATTTTCCAGTTGCCGCACGTTCCCGGGCCAGGAATAGCGCCGCACCAGTTCCACCGCCTCGGGGCTGAGCCAGCGTTTGGTGCCGTTTTCCCGCTCTTCCCGAGCCAGAAAGTGCTCGGCCAGCAGCGGAATGTCATCCACCCTTTCACGCAGTGATGGAACGTGGATCGTCGCCCCGCACAAACGATAATAAAGGTCCTGACGGATGCGCCCGTTCTCCATCCCTTCGGTCAGGTCTGATTGGCTGGTGGCCATGAAACGGGGAACGTGATCGCCCGGAGTATCCATCATGCGGACGATGCGCGCCTGAACCTCATCTTCGATATCTGCGATTTCGTCTATCAACAGCGTGCCGCCGCGAACCCGCGCCATCACACGGGCCGGGCCTTCCAGATCGCGCAGTTCGGCAGCGGTGACAGTGACAAAGGGCAAGGTTCGACGGTCGGAAAAATCGTGAATGGCCCGCGCTATCAGTGACTTGCCCGTGCCGCTTTCACCGGAAATCATGACCGAGAGGTCCGTGTTCATCACCCGGGCGACCAACCGGTACAGAGCCTGCATCACTGGTGTTCGCCCGACCAGTGGCAGTTCTTCGGGGCGCTCGCTTGTGCCCACGGCCGGCTCTGGCTGGGCGCGTTGCTTCTGATCCAGCGCCCGCGCCGTCCGTTTCATCAGATCCGGCAGGTCGAAGGGTTTTGGCAGATAGTCGTACGCATCCGCCTCTGTCGCCTGAATCGCCGTCATGATGGTGTTTTGTGCGGAAATCACGATCACCGGCAAACCGGGGCGGTCTTCGGCAATCTTCGGCAGCATCTCAAGACCGTTTCCATCGGGCATGACCACGTCGGAAATCACCACGTCGCCTTTTCCCTCGCCGACCCAGCGCATCAACGTGGTCAGTGATGAGGTCGCATGCACCTTGCACCCGGCACGCGTCAGGGCCTGTGTCAGAACAGTGCGGATCGTGCGATCGTCGTCCGCGACCAGTACGGTGCCATCCATCAGGTGCTCTCCTTCTTGTCCTCGATTGCGTCTCGCGGCGCGCGGCGCAGCGACAGTTTGAATACCGTTCGCCCGGGCACGGATTCGGCCGAAATCCAGCCGTCATGGTCCGAGATTATCTTGCTGACCAGCGCCAGCCCCAGGCCGGTGCCGTTTTCCTTGCCGGATACGAAGGGATCAAAAATATCGCCGCGGATGTCTTCTGGCAGGCCCGGACCATCATCGATTATCTCGATCTGCAAGGGCAGCGAATGCCCTGACCCGTCACTGCGACGCAACCGGAAGGAATGTTCGAAATAGGTCCGCAGGCGGATCGTTCCGCCCTGCGGTCCTGCCGCTTCGGACGCATTCCTGAGCAGATTCAGGATCACCTGCAGAATCTGATCCGGGTCTCCGTAAGCCAGCGGCAGCGACGGGTCATAGTCTTCGACGATCATCATGTCAGCGCCAAATCCCAACAATGCCGACCGTCTTGCGCGATCCAGCACATCGTGGATGTTGACTGGCTTGAAGTCAGGTTTCTGAAGGTTCCCGAATTGCTCGACCTGTTCCAGCAACTTCACGATCCGGCGGCTTTCGGCAACAATAAGATCCGTTAGTTCAAGATCTTGCGGCGGTATATTCATGCTGAGCAACTGCGCCGCACCAGTGATCCCGGCCAGCGGGTTCTTGATCTCGTGCGCCAGCATTTCCGCCATGCCGATGGCGGATTGTGCCGCGGATTTGACCGTATTCCCCCGCGTCATCCGACCTGCCAGTTCACGAGGCGAGATGATCATGATCATGGAGCCCGGATGCCCGACCAAAGGTGCAATCTGCAACGCGCATTGCAGCGGCGCCCGGCTACCCGACCCCACATCCACATCATTCACGAACAATGGCGTGCCCTGCCAGCGGGCGCGCTCGAACGCCTCTTCCAACGGCGCGTCCACGGCGATCTGATCCCACACCGGATGGCCGATCACCGATTTGCGCGACGCATTCAGAAACCCCTCACCCGCAGCATTCACATCGGATATCCGATCCTGTTCATCAATAATGAACGCCGGAACCGGCAGCGAGTTCCAGATGCTGGCATCGGAATTCATGCCGCCACCTCGTCCGTGTCGCTGAGTGCATCCGCCAACAGGCGCAGAACTTCCGCCGGATCACGTGACGTCAGCACAGCCCGACGCAAGGGCGCGGGCGTTGCGGCGTCGTCCATGTACCATCCCAGATGCTTGCGGGCGACACGCAAACCCAGATCGGCGCCGTAGAAATCCAGCATCGACTGATAATGCGCGCAAACCATATCAACCAGATCATGACCGGTCGGAATCTCGGGCGCCTCGGCCCCGTACAGGTCGTGACAGATTTGCGCCAACACCCAAGGCTTGCCCTGGGCGCCACGACCGACCATCACCCCATCCGCGCCGGATTGGCGCAACGCGGATCGGGCGGCGTCAGTGTTCACGATATCTCCGTTCGCGATGACCGGGATCGATACGGCCTCTTTCACCGCCCGGATTGCCCGCCAATCGGCGTGACCCTTGTAGAACTGACAGCGTGTGCGGCCATGGATCGTGACCATCTGAATACCCGCGTCCTGAGCGCGGCGTGCCACGTCGGGCGCGTTCAACAGAGTGTCGTCCCATCCCAGCCGGGTTTTCAGCGTCACCGGCAGATCGACCGCGCCCACCACGGCCTCGATCAGTGCCAGCGCGTGATCCGGTGTTTTCAGAAGGGCCGAGCCGGAATAACCGTTTGTTACCTTCTTGGCGGGGCACCCCATGTTGATGTCGATCACCCGCGCGCCACGGTCGGCCACCTGACGGGCCGCCTCGGCCATCCAATGGGCCTCACGCCCGGCCAGTTGCACGGCGGTGTTTTCCACATCCGCGGACAGTTCCGCCCGTTCCCGCACACCGGGCTTGGCCTGCACCATCTCTTGACTGGCGACCATTTCACTGACGACCATACCCGCACCGAAACGCATCACCAGATCGCGAAACGGGCGGTCGGTGATTCCGGCCATGGGGGCCAGCAAAACAGGCGGTGTTATTTCTTTGTCGGCAAGGTGCAGTGTCAACGTGCTTAATCCTTGGGCAGTTGTGGATTTGATATCGTTTTCTGCGCATATGAACAACAAATCGGCACGCAGCAAGCCCGCAAAATCATCATTTGCCTAATTATTGATCACATGACCATGGGTGATTGCCTCTGCATTCACCGCCGCCTAAACAATGCCCATCACGAGGAGAGCGCGCACATATGACAACTGCCGCCATCATAGTTGCCGCCGGTCGCGGGTCGCGCGCCGGGGGTGGCGTGCCAAAGCAATGGCGCAGCCTTGCGGGCCGGCGGGTGGCCGATTGGACGATCGAGCGCTTTCGCGGACAGGTGGATCACATTGTTCTGGTGTTGTCCGACGAAGACAGCGTCGCATGGGAAGAATTCCGTGAAACCGACCTGATCCTGGCTTCGGGCGGAACGGATCGCGCGGGATCGGTGCGCAATGGATTGGCTGCACTGGCCGGCCGGAACGTACAGCGCGTTTTGATCCATGACGTTGCAAGGCCTTGCGTCACACCCCGCATCATCACCGACGTTCTGAAAGCCCTGGAAACATGTCCGGCGGCGGCGCCCGGGCTGGCGGTGACGGATGCGCTGTGGGTTGGGCATGAACAGGCCGTGACCGGCACGCAGGATCGCAGAAACCTGTTCGCCGCGCAAACTCCGCAGGGGTTTCACTATGACGCGATCATCGCCGCCCACGCCGCCCATCCGGGCGAAGCTGCGGACGATGTCGAAGTGGCCCGCGCCGCCGGACTTGATGTCTGCATCGTACCGGGCGACGCGGACAATCTGAAGATCACCCGACCCGAGGATTTTGCCCGGGCGGAACGCATAATGGGAACGGAAATGGATGTAAGGCTGGGCAACGGGTACGATGTGCACCGTTTTGGCGATGGGGATCATGTGATCCTTTGCGGTGTGAAAGTGCCGCATGACCGCGGACTGCAAGGCCATTCGGATGCCGATGTCGGAATGCACGCGGTCACCGATGCGATCTATGGCGCTCTGGCACAGGGCGATATCGGGCAGCATTTCCCGCCTTCGGACCCGCAATGGAAAGGCGCCGCCAGCGAGATTTTCCTGCGCCACGCGGTCGAGCTGGCAGGGCAGATGGGATACCGCATCTCGAATGTCGATTGCACGCTGGTCTGCGAATATCCAAAGATTGGCCCGCACGCAGTGGCCATGCGAGAAAAGATGTCTGAAATCATAGGCCTGCGTGCAGATCAGGTTTCAGTCAAGGCGACAACGTCCGAGCGTCTGGGCTTCACCGGCCGCAGCGAAGGCATCGCCTCGCTCGCCACAGCCTGTCTGGTGAAAGCATGAACGCGGCACAGATGATCGGGACTGTCGGCGGCGTCGGCCATTTGCGCCCTGCCCCGGGCACCTGGGGATCGCTGGTGGCCCTGCCGATGGCCTGGGTATTGCACATGCTGGGTGGTTTCCCGTTGCTGGCCCTCGCAACGGTTGCGGTTTTTGTCGGCGGCCTCTGGGCCACACGCGTGATGACCGAAGGTCAGGATGACCACGACCCATCCGAAATCGTCATTGATGAGGTCGCAGGCCAGTTCATCGCGCTTTGGGCAATTTCCTATCCGTCCTGGGCGCATGGAATCGACATTACCGCGCTCTGGCCCGGCTGGGTTGCCGGGTTCATCCTTTTTCGTCTGTTCGACATCACCAAACCCGGCCCTGTCGGCTGGGCCGATCGGCGTGGCGATCCGATGGGCGTGATGCTGGATGACGTGATTGCAGGTATATTTGCAGCCATCGGAGTGATGGTTCTGGCAGGTATCGCACACGGAGTTCTGGGGCTATGAACGTGACAGACCTGCTGGACTGCGCCAAGGCGCAGGGCGTGATGATCGCCACCGCCGAAAGCTGCACCGGCGGCATGGTCGCTGCGGCCCTGACCGATATTCCCGGCAGCTCTGCCGTCGTGGATCGGGGTTTCGTCACCTACACCAACGAGGCCAAACAGGACATGCTGGGCGTTCAGGCCGAAACGCTGAACGCGCACGGTGCGGTTTCCGAACAGGTGGCCCGCGAAATGGCAGAAGGTGCGCTGCGCAATTCACTGGCGCAACTTGCCGTCGCGATCACCGGTATTGCCGGGCCGGGCGGGTCCGAATTCAAACCTGAAGGGCGTGTGTGTTTCGGGTTGGCCGCCGAGGGGCGGCCGACGCATGTGGAAACCGTCGAATTCGGCGCACCCGGTCGCGATGCCGTGCGTCGCGCGGCGCGTGACCACGCCTTGGCCCTGCTGTATACGGCCCTTTCCGCAGGTGCCTAATCTTTCAGCACCTGACCAATAGAACCGCTGCTTTTAAAGTCAGTTGAAAAAAGGCCGCCAAAACAGGCGCTTTTTTTTGCCATGCCTCTTTTTTCTCCAACCGACGGTGGCTTGAAACAGCCCACACCGCTCACGCAGCGCCGATCCGCGCCCAGTTTCCACGGATCCGCGCACTCATTCGGAAGGGAGAATGGCCCATGAACGGAGCCGATACAGCCTGGATCATCGTTGCAACCGCGTTGGTCCTTTTCATGACAGTGCCGGGCCTCGCCCTGTTCTATGGCGGCCTCGTGCGTGCCCGAAATGTCCTCAGCGTTTTCATGCATTGCTTTGCCATTGCCTGTTTGATGAGCGTCCTGTGGCTGGTCGCAGGGTATTCCATCGCGTTCGGACCCGGTGAAAGCGGGCTTTGGGGTGGTTTGGGCAAGGCCTTCCTCAACGGCGTCGATGTTGACAGCCTTGCCGGAACCCTGCCCGAGATCCTGTTCTTTGCTTTCCAGATGACCTTTGCCATCATAACCCCTGCGTTGATCGTTGGTGCGTATGTCGAACGTGTGGGCTTTGGCTTTGTCCTGACCTTTTCGGCGCTGTGGATGCTGCTGTGTTATGCGCCCGTGGTGCACTGGATCTGGGGCGGCGGGATGCTGGCTGATGGCGGCATTCTGGGCGAGATCGGCGTGCGCGACTTTGCGGGTGGCATCGTGGTGCATGAAACCGCTGGTCTGGCAGCGCTGATTGTCGCGGTCATCCTCGGGCCGCGTCGCAACCGCACCACTCCGCCGCACAACCCCGGTTACGTCATGGTCGGCGCAGCAATGCTGTGGGTCGGCTGGTTCGGTTTCAACGGTGGTTCGCAACTGGCCGCCGATGGCGGAGCGGCGATGGCCCTGACCGTCACGCACCTGTCCGCGGCTACGGCATCGCTAAGCTGGGCCCTGTGGGAGCGTATCCGCTTTGGCAAGGCCTCGATGGTCGGTCTGGTCACCGGCACAATCGCGGGTCTGGCCTCGATCACGCCTGCATCGGGTTTCGTCGGTCCGGTTCAGGCCCTGATCATTGGCGCGGTGGCCGGTGTTCTGTGTCAGGAAGCCGTCAGCGTCGTGCGTAACAAACTGAATATCGACGACACGCTGGATGTCTTCGCCGTGCATGGTGTCGGCGGTATCTTTGGCACGCTCATGATCGCCCTTTTTGGCCTTGGAACCTGGACCGCTCAGTTGGGCGGGCTGATTGTCGTGGGTGCCTTTACGGCAGTTGTCACGTTTGTGTTGGTCAAACTGGTTGCACAGATCACGCCACTTCGCGTAGACGCCGAGACCGAGACAAATGGCCTCGACCTCTCGGTACATGGCGAGCGGGCCTATGACATGAGCAGTTAAGCCCACCTTGGCTGCCCATCGCCCGTAAGGGCAAAAGCGGACCTCTTGGGGGTCCGCTTTTCTTTTGCCCAATCCCTCTCGACTCCAGCCCAAGGGTCGGGCTATCAGCCCGCAACGTGTTTTCAGCCCCGAGGTTTGCGCCATGATCCCCAGTTCTTTTCCCGACAGCACCGAAATCGCCCGCCTGACTGCACGGATGCTGCTGGAGATCAAGGCCGTGCATTTCAACTCGCGGGAACCGTTCACGCTGGCCAGCGGGTTGCCTAGCCCGACCTATATCGACTGCCGCAAACTGATCTCGTATCCTCGTATCCGCTCGACCCTGATGGATTTCCTGACCGTCACGGTGATGCGTGATGCTGGCTTTGAGGCATTCGACAACATCGCAGGCGGGGAAACGGCGGGCATCCCCTTTGCCGCTATGGTCGCCGAGCGTATGGCTCTGCCCATGACCTACGTGCGCAAGAAACCCAAGGGCTATGGCCGCAACGCCCGAATCGAAGGGGCGATGAGCGAAGGCGAGCGTGTGTTGCTGGTTGAAGACCTGACCACTGATGGCGGCTCGAAACTGTCCTTTGTCGATGCGATCCGCGAAACCGGTGCCACCTGCGGGCACACCGCCGTCATCTTCTACTACGGCATCTTCCCCGAGACCGAGAAAACGCTGGGTGATCATGGCGTCAAGCTGCACTCGCTCTGCACGTGGTGGGATGTTCTGGCCGAGGCCAAGGCACAGGAAGCCTTTGATCAGGAAACACTTGAGGCTGTCGAAGCTTTCCTGAACGACCCGCGCGGATGGCAAGAGGCCAATAAACCAGCGTAAACCTCTTGTGGAAGGATTGGGGATAAACCCGGAAGAATCGGGCAGTTCGCCACGATATATGGTGACTTTTCCGACAATTCCTACATAATAAGCGATGCATATGCAGGCATCCAAGCGGTCTGGAAAGTTATCCCTAGGCTTTACCCCAAGTTAGCCACAGGTATTTCCAGATAGCTTGCGGTGACGTTTCGCGTGTAGAACCTCGAAACGGGCAGCGGGGACAAAATGAACGAGATCAGCAGTATCGAGCAGGCAGCGGCACAGATTCAGAATGCCGAAACCATGCCGCATTCCATCGAGGCCGAGCAGCAATTGCTGGGCGCGATTCTGACCAATAACGACCTGTACGACCGGGTCGCCTCGATCATCGGGGCTGAACATTTCTATGATCCGGTCCATGCCCGGATTTACGAGGTGGCCTCGGCCCGTATTGCAAAGAACGCGCTTGCCTCGCCCGTGACGCTCAAATCATTCATGGCCGAGGATGAGGGCCTGAAAGAATTGGGCGGTCCCGCTTATCTGGTCAAACTGGCGGGCGCTTCGATCAGCGCATTCGCGGTGCACGACTATGCCCAGATGATCTATGACCTTGCCATCCGGCGCGAGCTGATCCGGCTGGGTCGCGACATCTCGGACAAGGCGGCGCGGGTCGATGTTTCGAGCGAGCCGAAAGAACAGATCGTCGAGGCCGAGCAGCAGCTTTATCAGCTGTCCGAGCAGGGCCAGACCGAGCAAGGCTTTCAGTCCTTCCTCAAGGCCGTCACCGAAGCCGTCAACGTCACCAACGAGGCCTACCAGCGCGGCGGCGGCATGGCCGGGATTTCCACCGGTCTGGCCGATCTGGACAAGCAATTGGGTGGGTTGCACCCGTCCGACCTGATCATTCTGGCCGGCCGTCCATCCATGGGTAAAACCTCGCTGGCGACCAACATCGCCTTCAACGTTGCCAAGGCCTACAAGCGTGGCACAAAGCCCGACGGCAGCGAAGGCGCGATCGATGGCGGTGTTGTAGGCTTCTTCTCACTCGAAATGAGCGCGGAACAGCTTGCGGGCCGGGTTCTGGCGGAAGCCTCGGAGATTTCCAGCCACAAAATCCGTCAGGGCGACATGACCGAGGCCGAGTTCCGTCGATTTGTGGATGCGGCCAAAGAGCTTGAGGCCTGTCCCCTGTTTATTGACGACACTCCTGCCTTGCCGATCTCGCAACTTGCCGCCCGTGCACGACGGTTGAAACGGACCCACGGGCTGGACTTGCTGGTCATCGACTATCTACAGCTCTGCCGGGGCATGGCCGACAACCGGGTGAACGAAATCGCCGAGATTTCGATGGGCATGAAAGCTATCGCCAAGGAACTGAACATCCCGGTCATTGCTCTTTCACAGCTGTCGCGCCAGGTGGAAAACCGCGACGACAAGCGCCCGCAGCTGTCCGACCTACGTGAATCCGGCTCGATCGAGCAGGACGCCGACGTTGTGATGTTTGTGTTCCGCGAGGAATACTACAAAGAGCGCGAAAAGCCCGGTGATCACGAACTGGAAAAGATGGAAGAGTGGAAGCAGGCGATGGAACGTCTGCACGGCAAGGCCGAGGTCATCGTCGGCAAGCAACGTCATGGCCCAATCGGCACGGTCGAGTTGTCGTTCGAGGCCCAATTCACCCGCTTTGGCAATCTGGTCAAGCCTTGGCAACAGGGTGGTGAAATCGAGGGTTATTGATCGCGGGCAGAACACCTGCCCCAGATATTGAACGCCAAGTCCTTTGGTGTTTTTCCTGCCCGGTGTTAACGTGACGGTGACGTTCAACCCAACGCGCCAAACCCGCCCGGAGACCCACTGATTTGCCCGCGATCATATCGGAAATAAGATATCGCAACGGCCCGAACTTTGCTCCGGACGGAGATTTCATTGAAATCCGGGTTCCGACCGGAACCGACGTCACCGGCTTGCAGGTCGATGTTTACAACCCCAATGGCTCGGTGCGCAGTTCGACGGATGTCGACAACGGAACGATGACCACCGTGGGCGGGTTCGACTATTACGTGATTTCGGCGCGCATCAACCGGTTTGGGGCGGTTTCTCTTTCGGACAATGGTTCGGTTCTCAGCTTTGTATCCTTCGACTCGCAGGTAACTGCGACACAGGGGCCGGCCAGTGGCCAGACTTCGACCCAGATCGGCAGCAACGGCACGGACGATACCGCGTCTCTGTCATCGAAGGACGGGGTCAACTTTGTTGAGGATCCCAATCCCAGCCCCGGCGCCCCCTGTTTCGTTTCGGACACCCTGATCCTGACGGACCGTGGCGAAATCAGCGTTCAGGATATCCGCCCCGGTGACAAGGTGATGACGACCGAACGCAGCTCGGCAACCGTTCGGCTTGTTCTATCCCGGTCCCTGCGCCAGGCCGATCTGTTGAAATCACTCGAACTGCGCCCAGTCCGCATTACGGCCGGCGCCCTGGGGCACGGCCTGCCCCGCCGAGACCTGACGGTTTCGCGACAGCACAGAATGCTGGTCCGATCGGACATCGCGCAGCGCATGTTCGACACAAGAGACGTTTTGGTCTCGGCCATCCGACTAACAGACCTGCCGGGCGTTTACGTGGATTACGATGCGACGCAGGTGGTTTATCATCACGTTGTCTGTGACCGTCACGTGGTTCTTTTTGCCGAAGGCGCGCCAAGTGAAAGCCTGTTCACCGGCCCCGAAGCCCTCAAATCCCTTCCGCCCGAAGCGTTGCAAGAGCTGTTGCAGATTTTTCCGGGTCTCGACTGCAATAAGGATATGGACCCTGCCTTTTATATCCCCAGCGGCAGGCGACAGAAAAAGCTGGTGGCCCGACATGTCCGGAACAGCAAGGCGATCATAGATCAGGCCCTGTTCTAGGCTGTGGAACCAAGGCCATCGACCAAAGCGAATAAACCGATCCCGCCTACCACAGCAATGGATTGTTCAGCGCGGAAACGCATCCCGACGGGCCTTTCAGCGGTTTCAAGTCAAAACCGTCTAGCGCCTGTCCCAACCAGCCGTGCGGATGGCTGAGTTTCAGCGGTGGCTGAGCAGTATCCTCGGTGATCTGCACAAAACCCGTTTTGCAATAATAGGCCGGGTCGCCATAGGTCAGTGCCACGTCCACACCTGCCGCCCGCAAGCGATCCAGACCATAGGAAATCAGCGCCTGTCCAATACCTGTTTTTTGCCTACCCGTTTGCACGGCCATCGGCGACAGGATGAACACATTGCGCGTATCCTGCGAAAACGTCATCCGGGAAAAGATGGCACAGCCAAGCAGCTCGTGATCCTGTTGAGCCGTGCACACAAGGATATCTTCAGGCGGCGTGGTGTTGAGCAATTCACGTACGAATGCACCTATTGCCGCCCCTTCCTCTGGCCCTTCCGATGCGGAAAAAACGTCGGCAAAAAGACGGATGATCTCTGACGGGTCCCGGGTCAAACCGGAAGAAAAATCCATGGCTCCCTCATGAGTTGACGTTGCGCCCGGCCTTTACCGGAACCGAACGATCCGGCTCTCAGGATCGCTTTAACCTTGACGTGAAGACAATCCCAAAAACCTGCAACCATGGCGGAATGCTGCCATTTCTTCTGGTTTTTTGGTGTTTTCCGTAACAACAGACCAAACACCAACATAAACCGACAGGTAAATGCGCCATTCCCTCTTGACCTTGGACGGCGCAATGTCATGAACAGTGCCATGAGTACTGCACGTTTGACGATCAATCTTCAGGCGCTCGCCAGGAATTGGCGGGCGCTCGACGCGAAAACCGGGGTCGAAACCGGCGCCGTGGTCAAGGCCGATGCCTATGGGCTGGGTGCCGGGCCCGTCAGCGATACGCTGGCCGAGGAAGGCGTTCGCAAGTTTTTTGTGGCGGCCGCAGAAGAAGGCGCCGCTGTCCGCAATGCGGTTGGCCCCGGCCCGATGATCTTTGTCTTTTCCGGCCATATGGAGGGCGACACAGACCTTCTGCGCGCCAATGATCTGACGCCGCTGATCAATTCGGGCGAGCAGTATCAGCGCCATATGGAGGCCCTGCCCGACCATCCCTTTGGCATTCAGCTGGACAGCGGCATGAACCGGCTGGGGCTGGAACCCGCCGACTGGGCCGAACTGCGCCCAAGGGCCGAGGCCCTGAACCCAGCCGTTGTCATGTCTCATCTGGCCTGCTCGGACGAGCCAGACCACCCGATGAACCGGCAGCAGCTGAAAACCTTCCGCGAGATGACCGACGGTATCGCCGCGCCGCGTTCTCTGGCTGCGACCGGCGGTTTGCTTTTGGGGCCCGAGTTCCATTTCGATTTCTGCCGCCCGGGCATCGGCCTGTATGGCGGCCTGCCCTTTGCGGATGCCAAACCCGTTGTCACGGTCGATCTGCCTGTCATCCAGGTGCGCAAGGTGGCCGTGGGCGAAACTGTTGGTTACGGCAACAACTGGGTTGCGCGCCGGCCGTCCCGTATCGCCACCGTCGCGGCCGGGTATGCAGACGGCCTGCATCGCGCCATCGGGGGCGGCATCGACGCCTTCGCCGGCAATCAGCCCTGCCCGGTTGTTGGCCGTATCTCGATGGACCTGATCACGGTGGATGTCACGGACCTGCCCAAAGACCCGGAACGCCTGCGTATCCTGAATGGCCATCAGACCGTCGATGATCTGGCTGAAGCTGCCGGGACAATTGGCTATGAGATCCTCACATCAATGGGCAATCGCTACTCGCGGGGCTATGTGGAATGAACCCTCTCACCGCGCTCGAAGGTCTGGGCCGCACGGTTCTGAGCCTGCTTGCGGCCTTTGGCCGGGTGGCACTGTTCGCGCTTGATGCGATTTCGCATATTCTGCGCCCCCCCTTCTATCCGCGCGAATTTGGCATGGCCCTGCTGAACATCGGCTGGCTGTCTCTGCCGGTCGTCGGCCTGACCGCGATTTTCACCGGCGGTGCGCTGGCGTTGCAGATCTACGCCGGCGGCGCGCGTTTCAACGCCGAAGCCGTGGTGCCCCAGATCGTCGCCATCGGCATGGTGCGAGAGCTTGGCCCGGTTCTGGTCGGCCTGATGATTGCTGCGCGCGTGACCTCATCCATCGCAGCCGAAATCGCCACGATGAAAGTGACCGAACAGATCGACGCGCTGGTCACGCTGTCGACCCACCCGATGAAATACCTCACCGCCCCGCGCGTTCTGGCCGCCCTGATCACTGTGCCGGCTTTGGTGGCAGTGGGTGACATCATCGGAATTGCCGGCGGCTACACCGTCGCCACGCAAAATCTGGGATTCAACCCGGCCGCCTATCTAAAAAACACGGTCGATTTCCTTGAAACCCGCGACATCGTCTCGTCGCTAGTCAAAGGCGCGGCCTTTGGCCTGATCGCGGCGATTATGGGCTGTTACTACGGCATGAATTCCGGCCGTGGCGCACAAGGCGTGGGCCGCGCAACCAAAGGCTCCGTCGAGGCCGCGGCGGTGCTGATCCTGGCCGCAAACTTCGTTCTCACAGGGGTATTCTTCTCGCTATGATCCGGATGGAGAACGTACATAAGGCCTTTGGCGACAACCACGTGCTGCAAGGCATGAACCTTGAGATCCCCAAGGGCACCTCGATGGTCATCATCGGCGGTTCGGGCACCGGCAAATCGGTCGCCCTGAAATGCATTCTGGGCCTGATCAAGCCCGACAGCGGCATGATCTATGTGGACGGCAAAGACGCCAGCAAAGGCGACCGAGATGCCTTTCTGGCCCGGTTCGGTATGCTGTTTCAGGGCGCGGCCCTGTTTGATTCACTGACCGTCTGGCAGAACGTCGCCTTCCGCCTGCTGCGCGGCTCGCTGAAACGTCCAACCGAGGAAGCCCGCGAAATCGCCATCGACAAACTGCGCCGCGTAGGTCTGAAATCCGACGTGGCCGACCGCTTTCCGGCGGAACTGTCAGGCGGCATGCAAAAACGCGTGGGTCTTGCACGCGCCATCGCCGCCGAGCCCGAAATCATCTTTTTCGACGAACCCACCACCGGCCTCGACCCGATCATGTCCGGCGTCATCAACGATCTGATCCGCGAAATCGTGACCGAGATGGGTGCCACCGCGATGACCATCACCCACGACATGAGTTCCGTCCGCGCGATTGCCGACAACGTCGCCATGCTGCACGGAGGCGTGATCCAGTGGACCGGCCCGGTCAGCCAGATGGATGCCTCGGGTGATCCCTATGTTGAGCAGTTCATCAGTGGGAGCGCAGAGGGGCCGATTGAGGCGGTGCGTTAATCTTCGCTCTTTGCCAGCCACTTTGCCGAGCGTTCGATAACGTCCTGAGGAATAGCTTCGGCGCGCCTTGTCTGCAGGTTGAGCAAGACGCATTTAAAAACCGTCGAAAATGTCGTTTCACC
This sequence comes from Ruegeria sp. HKCCD7559, assembly GCF_013110575.1. Classification (NCBI taxonomy): domain Bacteria; kingdom Pseudomonadati; phylum Pseudomonadota; class Alphaproteobacteria; order Rhodobacterales; family Roseobacteraceae; genus Ruegeria; species Ruegeria sp. HKCCD7559. The sequence continues at coordinate 835,838 of NZ_WVQU01000001.1, read as the reverse complement.
GTCCATCACTCGAACTAATTTGTGGCTGAAAGTCATGGACTTCGTTCCTACTTTCAGGATTTCGCTTTCCATTTGGATCGCCTCGCCAGCACTCAATTCCGCAAGGAAATTGCTTTCTGCATGGACCACCGCAAAGGATAGCTTTCTTCCTGACCGCATGTCTTCGGACGTCAGCCCCAACTCTGCCTGCAACGCAAAAACGGAATCCGAACATGCCGCAAAATACTCGGACACGTTCATATGCCCCAGAAAATCACAGTCCGATGGATCGACAATTGACTTGAAGGCCACAAAACCCGACATCATTCCTCCCCGTCTAAAAATAACTCAGTGGCGAGTGCTGGTTTAAGGTAACCATATCAAATCATCGCCGCAAATTTCGAAATCTTACCTAGACGCCCAGTCATGCCCCTCCGCCTCGCCACCCTTTCCCTCCTGATCCTCTACCCCGTCGCGTGGTTCGCCCCGCTGATGCGCGCGGGGTTTCTGCCGATCTTCGGCCTCAGCGAAATCAGTGTCATCACCGGGCTGCAATCCTTGTGGAAATCCGACGTCTTCCTCGCGCTGATCGTCACCATATTCGCGCTCTTCGCCCCGTACATCAAAACCATCGGCACCGCGCTGATCCAATGGAACCTGCTGGATGCCCGCGTCCAACCTGCGCTCAATATCCTTGGCAAGCTGGCCATGGCCGACATTTTCCTGATCGCGCTTTACATCACTTTGGCCAAGGGCATCTCATACGCCACCATTGAGACGGCATGGGGTCTCTACCTGTTCACGGCCTGCATTTTGGCTTCGATCGCACTGGGTCATATTACAGAGATGACATCCACTTCACGAAAAGCTCAGACCTAATTGATTGAAAACACAAATCTAAGTATCATCTTTACATTTCGAGCAGCAGTGTTTTGTAGTTTTCGGGTCCGCAGCGGATCGTACGCAATCGTTTGATTACCTTCCGCTTCGACCCGGTGTGTTCCGGTTTGAAGAAGGAGTACGACGATCATGGCCGCCCTCCACAGTATTACATTGCAATTTCAGAATGCCTTTTTAAGACTGACTTTTTTCCTGATCTGTTTGGCGGCCTTGTTGGCCGTTTCAGCCACATTGTTATCCGCTTTGGGCGTATTGCCCTGGCTCTCGATGCAGGCCGGATTTGGCGAGGCACCGGCAAAGGATGCCGGCATGTTCATCCAGATTGGCCTGACAGCGCTGATTCTCATGCTGGCGTTTTACCTGCCGGCCAATGCCCGAATGATGGCGCTGGAAAACAACCACCGCAAATTTGCGCTCAATATGCATGACATCGCGGACGCGTATCAAATGGCCCATGCCGCCGATCGCGGCGGGCTGTTCATGATGTCGTCCGAGTTTGACGCCGTCAAGGAACGCATGGGGTTTCTGCGCCAGCACCCCGACCTGCAATCGCTCGAGCCCGAGATCCTGGAACTGGCCGCGCAGATGAGCCAGATCAGTCAGGAACTGGCCCGGACCTATGGCGATGCGCAGGTCGAACGCGCGCGGATGTTCCTGCAACAGCGACAGGAAGAGATCGAACTGTTTCAACAGCGTCTGGAAGAGGCGCAGGTCATCCAGAACGAATTGCGTCAATGGACGCGGGATGTGGAAATGGAAGAGACGATCGCCAGGTCGCAACTTATCCGCTTACGGGATGAACTGTTCGAACTTCTGCCCGAATTGTCGACCCAACTGCACACACCGCGCAAAAATGGCACCTCAAAGGCATCCAGCGTGGTTGCAATGTCGCCCCTTCGACCGGCGGAATAGGCGCGCCAGCGCCCGCTGCGGACGATGGCCCAACCGGGCCTGAGGCCGCAGCGCGCCATCGGCGGTGAGGAACGCCCGCAAGGGCTTGAAGAACCGCCCAAGCTCGGGCACCAAGTGCGTCATGGCAAAGACGACATCCTTCTCCTGCTCGGCCTGCGGTGCGACGCATACACGATGGTCCGGACGCTGCGACGGTTGCGGCGAATGGAACACCATCGTTCAGGACGCGCCCATATCGACTGGCCCGGCCAGAAAATCCCTCGGCGGCAAACGCGGCCAGTCCATCGCACTCACGGATCTGTCCACCGAGGAAACACCGCCGCCCCGCACCCTCTGCGGGGTCGAGGAGTTGGACCGTGTTCTGGGCGGCGGGCTGGTCCCGGCCTCCGCCCTGTTGGTGGGAGGAGACCCCGGCATCGGGAAATCGACCCTGCTGCTGCAAGCCGCAGCGCGTTTCGCGCGTGCGGGCGTGAAAACCATCTATGTCTCGGGCGAAGAAGCCAGCGCACAGGTGCGTATGCGCGCCCGCCGTCTTGGGCTTGAAGACGCCCCCGTTCAACTTGCCGCCGAAACCAACCTGCGCGACATCCTCACGACGCTGGAAGCCGAAAAACCAGGCCTGGCCATTATCGATTCGATTCAGACGATGTGGGCGGACAATGTCGACAGCGCACCCGGTTCCGTATCACAAGTCCGGGCCGCGGCCCATGAACTGACCACGTTTGCGAAACGGCACGGTGTTTCGATCATCATGGTTGGCCACGTCACCAAGGAAGGCCAGATCGCGGGCCCTCGCGTGGTCGAACACATGGTTGATACCGTCCTTTATTTCGAGGGCGAGCGCGGCCATCAGTTCCGCATCCTGCGCGCGGTTAAGAACCGCTTTGGGCCAGCGGACGAAATCGGCGTGTTCGAAATGACCGGCAAGGGTCTGGCGCAAGTGACCAACCCCTCGGCCCTGTTCCTGTCCGAACGTGGCAGGCCAAGCCCCGGCTCAGCAGTTTTTGCGGGCATTGAAGGCACCCGACCCGTGCTGGTCGAATTGCAGGCTCTGGTCGCACCCTCGCCCCACTCACAGCCCCGCCGCACCGTTGTTGGGTGGGACAGCGGGCGGTTGGCAATGATCCTTGCGGTGCTCGAGGCCCGCTGCGGCATTCCCTTTGCCGGGCTCGACGTCTATCTCAACGTTGCCGGAGGTTTGAAAGTGAGCGAACCCGCCGCCGATCTGGCTGTGGCTGCCGCCCTTCTCAGTGCCCGAGAAGACACAGCATTGCCCGCCGACACGGTCGTTTTCGGAGAAATCTCGCTGTCCGGGGCACTTAGACCGGCCCCACAGACCGAAAACAGGTTGAAAGAAGCGCAAAAACTTGGTTTCACGGCGGCAATTGCTCCGGCTGGTGGCAAAACCGGCACTGTGGCAGGTCTGACACTCACCCGACCCTCTGATTTGGTGGGGTTTGTTGGCGAAACCTTCGGAGCAGGTTAAAGTCGCGCCCCGAGGGGCAGAAAAAGAACAGGCGAGGGCCATGGAAGGTTTTACTATAATTGACGGGGTCGTCGCCCTGATCATCGTGCTGTCGGGCTTGCTGGCCTACTCACGTGGCTTCATGCGCGAAGTTCTGGCCATTGCAGGCTGGGTCGCGGCGGCCGTTCTGGCATTCATCTTTGCCCCACAGGCTGTGCCGCTGGTCAAAGAAATCCCTGTGGTCGGAGATTTCCTGCGCGACAGTTGTGAACTGTCGGTGATCACCGGCTTTGCAGCCGTCTTTGCCGTGGCTTTGATTGTGGTCAGTATCTTCACACCGCTGTTTTCATCGCTGGTGCAGCGCTCGGCATTAGGCGGTCTGGATCAGGCGCTGGGGCTGTTCTTCGGCATCGCGCGCGGCATTCTGCTGGTTGCAATCGCCTTCTTTGTCTATGATACGGTCATGACCGGCCAATCCTATACAATCGTGGACGAAAGCCGCTCGGCCAAAGTGTTCGAGCAGTTCAGCAGCCAGATTGAAGAGCAAAACCCCGAAGCCGCTCTGGGTTGGGTGACTGCACAATACGAAGAACTGGTCGCCAGCTGCACGGCAGGAAACGAACAACCCGAAACCACAGCACCAACTGACGGGTAATCATGGGGTGCATTGCGTAATGAAAGCCCGGCACTGTCCGGGCTTTTTCGATTCAAACATACCCTTCCCCGCCACAGACCGTGCAGCGGATCGTTTTCAGCCCAAAACACCCGTCGCATCTGCTGGAGATCGGTTTGCCAAGAATATCCCGGCTTTTGACAACTTCGCCCGCCCCGTTGCAGATCTGACAGGGCGCCCGGCCCATTCCCCGGCACCTGTGGCACCGTTGTTTGATCCGGTCCTGCTTCTTTTGAGGTTTATGTTGCCACATTCCAGCCCTTTGCGTGCTTCACCCATCCTGTTTTGCACATATTAATTGGCATGACAGCACATTTGATTGCACATGTCATCTTCTTCCTGACCCTGCCCCGATCCGCGAAATCCCGACCTGCGGCAATAGGTGAGTGTGATCCTTTGATGACAGCCACGCCATTAGGCATTATGTGGAGGCCAACCCGCCACGGAATCGGAGCCACCGATCTTGTTCTTTCTGTTCGAATGCGCGCTGGTCGTTGTGATGGTCGCCCTATTGGCGTCTTTGTCGCCTGCCACCAAACCGACCGCACGCGCCTTGCAGAGGATCCGATGCCGAACGGCGGTCAACCCTCAGGTCAAATCGTCATAGAAGTTGGAGCCCCTTAAATGTGTGGGATTTTGGGAATCGCAAGCCGGACACATGATGTGTTTGCCGAAATCTATGACGGGCTGCTGATGTTGCAGCACCGGGGTCAAGATGCCTCAGGGATCGTGACCTACAACGGCGAATTCTTCCGGGAAAAGAAGGCCAACGGTCTGGTAAAGGATGTGTTCAACGCCCAGGATGCAGAAACCCTGTTGGGTCGTGTGGGCATGGGGCATGTGCGCTATCCGACGGCGGGGTCCCTCAGCGCGGCCGAGGCGCAGCCCTTTTTCGTGAACGCCCCTTACGGCATCTATCTGGTTCACAACGGCAACATCACCAACACCGCCGAACAGCGCGAAAAGGTTACCGGCAAATACAGCCGTCACCTGCGCACCACGTCAGACTCTGAAATCCTTCTGAACGTGCTGGCCGACAAAGTGGCGGACGCGATCAAGGTGAATGGCAACGGCGAACCCATCCGCAATCTGTTTGCCGGTGTGAAGATGACGATGGAACGCGTTCAGGGCGCCTATTCCGTGATCTGTCTGGTCGCGGGTGTCGGTATGTTGGCCTTCCGCGATCCGTTTGGCATTCGCCCACTTTCGGTCGCCAAACGCGAAGTGGACGGAGACGGTGATGATTACGCCTTTGCCTCGGAAGACGTGGCCTTTGGCATCAACGGCTTTGAAAAGCTGCGTGATCTTCGCCCGGGTGAGGCGATCCTGATCGATCTGGACGGCAACATGCACGAGTTTCAGGCGGTCGAGGGAAAGCTGACGCCCTGCATATTCGAGTATGTCTACCTGGCGCGCCCGGATTCTTTGCTGGACGGTGTTTCGGTTTACAAGACGCAGATGCGCATGGGCCAGACGCTGGCAAAACAGATTCAGGACTCGGGGCTGGAAATCGATCGGATCATCCCGGTGCCCGACAGCGCCCGCCCCGTGGCCCTGGAAGCCGCAAAGATCACCGGCATCCCCTATCGCGAAGGGCTGGTGAAAAACCGGTATGTCGGGCGTACGTTCATCATGCCGGGTCAGGCAGAGCGGCAGAAATCCGTTCGCCGCAAGCTGAATGCCGTGCCGCTGGAATTCGACGGCCATAGTGTTCTGCTGATCGACGATTCCATCGTACGGGGCAACACCATCAAGAAGATCGTTCAGATGTGCCGCGATGCCGGGGCCAAGAAGGTCTATGTCGCCAGCGCCTCGCCGCCGGTGAAATACCCCAATGTCTACGGTATAGACATGCCAACCAAGGCCGAACTGATCGCGAACGGCAAGGAAATCGAAGAGATCCGCGAAGAACTGGGTGCCGACGCCCTGTTCTATCAGCACCTGGAAGATCTGATCTGGGCCGCCAAGGAGGGCAATCCCGAGATCGAAGCCTTCGACTGTTCCTGTTTTGACGGCAAGTACATCACGGGCAGCGTCAGCGAAGGTTATCTGGACAATCTGGAGAACAGCAGCCGTGTCAGCCAGAAGCGCGCCGACATGCAGGTTCCGGGCGAGTCTTGGAACGCGGCGAAACTGGCCTCGGGCTGAGCGGACGAAACGGGACTGACACAGTCAGTTTTCCGTTCTGAGAAGCGAATCAAAACGGCGGAACATCCCGGCCAACCGATAGCTGTCGACCGGCTTGATTGCTGTCATGGGATGTGAATGAGTGGAAATCTGCCACAACCAGTCGGCGAATTCCACGCAATCACAAGGGCTTTATTCAAGGACGCCAAACCGTGATGACACCTGTCCGTGCAGCGCTTTTGTTCGCTTGAGCGTTTTGCTATCTGGCCGCGACCACTCACTCAAAAAGGGGTCCGGGCCACAGCCCGGTCCGCGGATCATGTCAAACGCCAACGTCCAAAGCGCGGCCACACAGCGGGGCGCGCTGAAGAAGAATTCCGTCTCGGTTCTGGGCGTATTCGGGCCGAAAGCGGATATGCGCGCCTTGATGCGCCTGTCATCAGGCCGCGTGAAAGAAGTAAAACCCGGAAGCCGCGTTGCCTCGGGCACAGTTATCGCGATTGATGAGCATGGCATAATGCTGCGACAAAGCGGCCAGACCCGGCGTATCGCCATCCCCGGCGGCTGATCACATCTTGACGCCCCGCGCGCGGGGGTTCAAACCGCAGGCATGACCGATACGACCAAAATCGCCCTGATAACCGGGGCCTCGCGCGGGCTGGGCGCTGCCCTGGCCGAAGCGCTGGCGCCCGAATACCACATTGTCGCCGTCGCCCGGACCACTGGCGGGCTGGAAGAACTGGACGATCGCATCAAGGCCAAGGGTGGCTCTGCCACGCTGGCACCGATGGACATCACCGATCCGAACGCGATGGCAACCCTGTGTCGCGGGATCCATGACCGTTGGGGCAAGGTGGATTTGTGGCTGCATACGGCCATTCACACTTCGGCGCTGACACCGGTACATTTCGTTGACCCCAAGGAATGGACCAAGGCAGTCAACACGAATGCAAACGCAACCTCGGTCCTGATCCCATATGTCGCGCCGCTGCTGGGTGAAAACGGCCACGCGGTGTTTTTCGATGACCCGAAAGCCGGTCACAAGTTCTATGGCATCTATGGTGCCACCAAGGCCGCGCAAATGGCGCTGGCCCGCAGTTGGGCGGCCGAGACCGAACGCACCGGTCCGCGCGTTTCGATCGTGGAACCAGCACCGATGCCGACCGCCGTGCGTGCCCGGTTCCACCCGGGCGAAGATCGCGATGCACTGACGAGCACCGCAGATGAAGCTGCGCGGATCCTGGCGCTGCTTTAGGAAATGGCCCTGACGGGCCATGCCTCCGGCGGGGATATTTTTAGCCAGATGAAGCTGGAATCAGGCGATATGAACGCCGTTCCGCCCGGCCAGATCGACGAAGAACTGCCACGCGACACGGCCTGAACGCGATCCGCGCGTGGCCTGCCATTCAATTGCTTCGGCGCGCAGGATTTCGGCATCGACCGAAACGCCATAGGCGGCACAATAGCGGTCGATCATGGCAAGATATTCGTCCTGATCGCAGGGGTGGAATCCCAGCCACAGACCGAAGCGGTCGGACAGTGATACCTTTTCCTCGACCGCCTCTGACGGGTTGATGGCGCTGGAACGTTCATTTTCAATCATGTCCCGCGGCATCAGGTGACGGCGGTTCGAGGTCGCGTAGAACACCACGTTTTCCGGGCGACCTTCGATACCGCCATCCAGAACGGCCTTGAGCGATTTGTAATGCTGGTCATCGTGACTGAACGAGAGGTCGTCGCAAAACAGGATGAACCGATAAGGCGCCGCGCGCAGGTGGTTCAGCAGACGCGCGACCGAGGCCATATCCTCGCGCTGTAGTTCCACAAGCTTCAGGTCAGGATGATCTGCGCTCAGCGTGCCGTGGACGGCCTTTACGAGGCTGGATTTGCCCATCCCGCGCGCGCCCCACAACAGTGCATTGTTTGCCTTGTAGCCGGCCGCGAAGCGGCGGGTGTTGTCAAGTAACGTGTCGCGCGACCGATTTATGCCGACCAGCAGATCCAGATCGACGCGATTGATCTGTTCGACCGGTTCCAGGCGTTCCGGTTCCACATGCCAGACAAAGGCCGGGGCCGCATTGAAATCCGGTGTGGCCAAAGGCGCCGGCGCCATGCGCTCCAACGCGGCAGCAATACGGTTCAGGGCTTGGTCGTCCATCGGCTTCTCCGGTCAGATACGGATCGGTTCAAAGCATGTTCTGATTGGCGCAACAAGGCCCGCGAACGAAAAAGGCGCGCCCGAACGGGGCGCGCCTCGGCTGTTGTTTCAGCAGGTTACTTGTCGTCTTCGAATTCCCGCATCAGATCTTCGTCCGCTTCGGCTTCTTCATCGTCGTAGTAACCTTCAGCCCGCAACTGCTCTTCCCGCTTCCTTTCAACCCGGGCCACCAGGAAGATCGAAATCTCATATAGGCCATAGACCACCACAAAAAGGATAATCTGCGTGATCACGTCAGGAGGCGTCACGATCGCCGCCAGCACCAGAATGCCGACCACCGCATATTTGCGCACGGCCCCCAGACCCTCGGCGCTGACCAGACCTGCCTTGCCCATGAGGGTCAGAAGAACCGGCAATTGGAAGCACAGCCCAAAGGCCACGATGAACTTGATCGTCAGGTTCAGGTATTCCTGTGCCGAACCCTGAAACACCACGCTCAGCGGCGCGGCCGTCGCGCCATCGGCCACGGCCTCGCCTTCAGCGCCGAATTGCTGGAACCCAAGGAAGAAGTCATAGGCCAGGGGCGTGACGACATAGAAAGCAAAGCTGGCGCCCAGAAGGAACATGAAGGGCGAAGCCAGCATGAAGGGCAGAAACGCATTCTTCTCTGACTTGTAGAGGCCCGGAGCCACAAAGCGCCACATCTGCATCCCGATATAGGGAAACGCCAGAATGAAGCCCCCCAAAAGCGAAACCTTGATCGCGACAAAGAACCCTTCCTGCGGCGAGATGAAGATCAGGCCGCAATCCTGTCCGCGCTCGGTCAGGACCTCACACAAAGGGTTGGTCAGAAAATTGAAGATCGGCGTGGCCACCGTAAAGCAGATGATCATCCCGACCAGAAAAGCCACGACGCAGTGGATCAACCGCGTACGCAGCTCGGCCAGGTGCTCGATCAATGGGGCCGAGGTATCTTCGATCTCGTCGGTCTTGGTCATGTTTCGCCTTCAGTCTTCAGCGCCGCTTCGGCTTCTTCGGCCTTGGCCAGGGCCTCGGCAGCTTCCTTGGCCTTGCGCTCGGCGGCAGCGCGGGCCGTTGAGGCCTGAATTTTCTTGGCCTGTTCGGCTCGCTCGGCTGCCAGTTTACCGGTTTCGCTGTCAGGATCGAACTTGGTGGGATCCATGCTTTTTGCCATATCCTGCGCGGCTTGTTTCACGCCGTCCATGGCCGAACCAACCGGATTCGCGGCGGCGTTGAGACCTTTCTTGATCTCGTTCACACCGGCCTGATCGGCGGCCTCGTTCATGGCGCTGCTGAATTCGCGTGCCATGCCACGGGCCTTGCCGACAAACCGCCCGACATTGCGGAACAAAACCGGCAGGTCCTTCGGCCCGACAACGATCAGGGCGACAATGCCGATGACCAGAAGTTCGGTCCAGCCCAGATCAAACATCTGCGCTTACGCCTTGTCTTTCTCGGTTTCAGGCGTCACGTCCTTGGCCAGTTCCGACGCGTCCTGTTCCAGTTCTTCCGAACCGTCCTTCACACCCTTCTTGAACGCGGTGATGCCTTTGCCGACTTCGCCCATCAGCGAGCTGATCTTGCCGCGGCCAAACAGAACCAGAACCACAACGGCGATCAGCAGAAGACCGGGAAGGCCAATATTGTTCAGCATCTCATTTCTCCTTTTTCATCGGCGCCCTTGTGCGCCGGGAATATGAACTGGGTCCGTGTTTACGCCGCCAGGCCCTGTCCCAAAAGGGATCCGGCACAGATTGAGGGCGAAAATTGACCTCATCTGCAAAAAACTATGGGCTCGCATTTTCCAACTGACAGGTTTATGTCAGTTGGAAGTGGCTAGAACGATGGCATCGAAACCTGGTCAACGGAGACTCACATGACCCATGTTGCTGAAATCGTCACCTTCACTCTTGCCAACGGCACCACCCCTGAAGAGTTTGTAAAGCTCAGCAAGGCATCCGAAGCCTTTGTTCGCAGCGCACCTGGCTTTGCCCATCGACAGCTCAGCCAAGGCGCAGACGGTCGCTGGACCGACTATGTCGTCTGGACGGACATGAAGGCCGCGCAGGACGCTGCGGCACAGTTCCCGCAACAGGAATGTGCAGCAGGCATGATGGCGGCCATCAACCCTGAAAGCGTTCAGATGCGCCATGAGGCTGTATTATGGAACATGACTGCCTAGGCGCGGTCCGGACGGTGTGTCATGCGCCGAACTGACCGCCTGTTCGATATCATCCAGATCCTGCGCGACGGAAAACTGCACCGCGCGCAGGACATCGCGGACCGGCTCGAGGTGTCGGTCCGTACCATCTATCGCGACATGGACACGCTGGTCGCCTCGGGTGTTCCTGTCGAAGGAGAGCGGGGTGTGGGTTACATGGTGCGCGAGCAGATCACCCTGCCGCCGCTGAATCTGACCCCGGCCGAGCTTGAGGCCCTGAACCTCGGCATGGCGATCGTGGCCGAAGCCGCAGATCCAGACCTGAAAGCCGCCGCGAACTCTCTGGCAGACAAGATCGATGCCGTTCTGCCCACACAGGTTGTGGCCGAAGCCGATAGCTGGAAATTCGCGGTCTACCCTTTTGCAGATGCAGCCCGCGGGCTTGCACATATGGCTCCGATCCGCGCCGCCATCAAATCACGCCAAAAGCTTCGGCTGTCCTACCGCCGCATTGACGGCGTTCTGACTGAACGCACAATCCGTCCCTTGCATATGGAATACTGGGGACGGGTCTGGACACTTACCGCATGGTGCGAATTGCGAAACGGTTTCCGTGTCTTCCGTATCGACCTGATCGAATCCGTCTCGCCGCTGCCAGAGATCTTCGCAGACGAGCCAGGAAAACGCCTGAGCGACTACGACCCAAACGCCTGACAGGCAGCCGTATTCAGAAGTGTTTCGGGCAGAGGCACAGCCCGAAACGAGCGATGTATCATTTCAGGTAGGGATCTGGATCCACTGATTCAAACCCTTTGCGCACCTCGAAATGCACATAGGCATCGTCTCCGCCCCTCAACTGCGCCAGCTTTTGTCCACGGCGTACACGATCCCCTTTCTTGACGGTGATGCCATCAACATTGGCATAGACCGTCAGCAGATCGTTTTTGTGTTTGACCACGATGATCGGAACCTGATCCGCGTCCGCGGTAATCGCCGCTACGGTTCCGGCCTCAGCCGCGGTGACGGCTGTGCCGGGGGCCGCAGCGATGTCGATACCTTCGTTCTTGCCCTTTTTATAGCCGCGGATGATGGTGCCGCTGACCGGCAGGGACAGGGCCGTAGATCGCGTGTTTGTCGGGGCTTCGGCCGTCACATCAGGGGCTTCAGCGCGCGGCGCGACCTTTTCGTCGGGCAAGGGCTGCGTGGCACTTGGAGGCGTCGGCGTCGGCGACCCCCGCCCCGGCTCCGTTACCTCGGTGGCCGCAACCGGTGCCGTTGCAGCAGCGCTTTGACGTGGCGCGGATTGGTTCTTGACCGGGATCAACAGAAACTGACCTTCACGCACGGTGAAGTCGGACCCCAGGCCGTTCCATTCCGCCAGCGATTCCACCGGAACCTGATAGAGGCGCGAAATTGTGTACGCCGTCTCGCCGCGCTTGACCTTGTGGCGGACAGGTTCCGGCCCGCTTGCGACGGGCGCCGGGGCTGGCTTGGCGGGCTCCAGCGTCGTCGTCCGGACGCCCCCCGTTTCAGGGGCCTGATCAATGGCGGCTCCGGCAACTGATGCGATATCTACGCCACTGCCTGCACCTACCGAACGCGGCAAGGCCAGAACTTCGCCCTCTCGCAGGGTATCGGTTGTCTGAAGGCCGTTGAACCGCGACAGCTCACCCTCGGGCAGGCCGACACGCGCGGCAACATCGCGCACCGTGTCGCCGCGTCGGGCCACGACAACCTGGTAGTTCGGATAGGTTATCACCCCCCGGCTGTCGGGCGACGGGCGCGACGTTGTTGCCGACTGCACTGCATCAGTGGTCGAAAATCCGCCGACCTGACCGCGCAGGTCGTAATCCAGTGGCCCCTCACACCCGGCCAGAATGGCCAGAGCGGCCACTCCGGTCGCGCAGCGACGCATAGCTGATTTGGATACTGCACTCATAAAACTGTCCTCAACGCCCGCCCCTGTTGTCCGGGGTTCCGGCGACCAAATTTATCAAGCCTGTTACGCCTCGTCCTTGCCAAGCCCCTCAAGCAGAGGCACGAAACGGACCGACGTCAATTCTTCATAGTCCAGGCCGGCCTCGGTGCGCGTTACTTTGATCAACTGCTGCACCGTGTCCGACTGACCCACGGGTAATACCATAATACCCCCGATTTTCAGCTGCGCCAAGAGCGGTCCCGGAGGGTCTTCGGCTGCGGCCGTCACGATGATCCGATCAAACGGAGCCTGTTCCGGCAAGCCAAAGGATCCATCCGACAACATGGCCGTGATATTCGTAAGCCCCAGATCGGCAAAAAGCTTCCCTGTCTCGCTGACCAGCCGCCGATGGCGTTCGACCGTATAGACCCTGCGCGCCAGTTTCGACAGGATTGCGGCCTGGTAACCTGACCCGGTTCCGATCTCGAGCACGGTATCGCGCGGCCGAACGTCCAGCGCCTGCGTCATGAGACCAACGACCGACGGCTGACTGATCGTCTGACCGCAGGAGATCGGCAATGGCATGTCCTCGTAAGCGCGATCTGCGAACAGGCCGGTGACAAAGCGGCCCCGATCAACCTGTTCCATTGCCTCCAGAACGCGCGCATCCGTGACCCCCCGTTTGCGCAGGGCAAACAGGAACTGCATCACGGTTTCTGGGTCCAGTCCGCTCATTCGACCGCCTTCAATGCCTCCAGCATGTCATATGCGGTCAAATCGGCGCGCATCGGTGTAACCGAGATATAGCCTTCCAGATTGACCGCAGCATCCGTTCCCGGCGCAGTCGGGTTATGCTGATAGCCACCCTTGATCCACAGGAACCGCCGCCCCGAGGGCGAGCTGTGCGGCTCGACCGTAAAATGCGTGTCGCGCCGGAATCCCTGCGCGGCAACGCGCGTACCGCGCACTTCATCTGCCGGAACAGGGGGGAAGTTCACGTTGTAAAACAGGCGGTAATCGCCCTGCTCGACCGGGGTTGCATCCAGAATACGCCGGACCAGATCGGCCCCGAACCGCGCGGCAGCCTCGAACGGGTCGTCCAGCCCCAGATTTTGCGGGCCGAAATACTGTGACAGAGCAATCGCAGGAACCCCCTGCAGCGCCGCTTCCATCGCGCCTCCGATAGTGCCCGAATAAAGCGTGTTCTCGGCCGAGTTGTTGCCCCGGTTCACGCCGGACAGGACCAGATCCGGCGGGCAGTCTGACATCACGTCATGCAGCCCCGCCAACACACAATCCGCAGGCGACCCTTCCGCCGCATAACGCCGTTCGCCCAACTTGGCGATCATCGTGGGATGGGTATAGCTGATGCAATGCCCAACACCCGATTGTTCAAAGGCGGGCGCGACCACCCAGACCTCACCATCCGGACCTGCCAATTCGGCAGCGATCGCCTCCAGCGTGATCAAGCCCGGAGCGTTGATCCCGTCATCATTGGTCAGAAGAATACGCATGTGCCCGACTTACCCCCGCGTTTGGCCCTTGATAGACCCAGCCCCGCGATGCGGCAAGCGACGCGACCCTGCAATCTGAGGCTTTCGCGCACCACTTGCACGGAAATCGCGAGGTTAACTCTGCGCCTCGGGGAAAACGAAACATTTGTCGCGACGAATGGTCAGCCACATGACACGGCCCGGATTGGGCACAAAGACATTGGGGACCGTCGCCCTGAGGATCGAGCCGTCGTAGTCCATGCGAAACTCGACCAGGCTTTCGTTTCCCAGAAAACGCGCGCGCTCGACCACGCCCCGCGCGGCAACGCCATCAGTTGCGGTTGGCAGCGGGCCCTTGCCGTTACGGTCGAAATCCAGTTTGACATGCTGGGGGCGAAATACGATCTCGACATCCGTTCCATCCGGAATACCCGGTGCCAGAAACTGGCCGAACGGCGTGTCTGCCAGCGCTCCGTTCACCTGCGCCCGCAACACGTTGACATCACTGAAAAAGGCCACGGCAGCCTTGTCCGCCGGCCGGGTATAGACATTGTATGGCGCGCCCTGCTGGACGATCTTGCCGCGCCGCATCAGCGCGATCTCATCCGCCATCCGCATCGCCTCTTCCGGTTCATGCGTGACCAGCAGAACGGCCGCATCCTCTTCCTTGAGAATGGACAGCGTCTCATCCCGAATACCGTCGCGCAGACGGTTGTCGAGGCCCGAAAAGGGCTCGTCCATCAGCATGATCCGGGGCCGTGGCGCCAAAGCGCGGGCCAGGGCCACACGTTGTTGCTCGCCGCCAGACAGCTGATGTGGGAACCCGTCGATGAACCGCATCAGGTCCACTTTGCGCAAAAGCTCTTCGACCCGGGCTCGTTTTTCGTCCTTGCTGCCTTTCAGGCCAAAGGCCACGTTGTTGGCCACGCTCAGATGAGGAAACAGCGCAAAGTCCTGAAACATCAACCCGATCTCGCGCCGTTCCGGGGGCACCCGAAACACGGTGTCGCAGATCAGTTTGCCATCGACGTAAATCTCGCCCGAGTCCTGCATCTCGACCCCGGCAATCATGCGCAGGGTGGTGGATTTCCCGCAACCTGACGGCCCCAGCAAACAGGTCACCTTGCCGGCCTGCACCGTCAAAGACACGTCATCCACAACGACCCGCCCTTCGAACCGGCGAACAATGTTGCGAATTTCCAGACGCGGAGGAGTTGCGTTACCTGTCACCGATGGACCCCATTGCCTTTCCCGATCAAATCCATCGGGCTTGGGCGGGGATAGCAACCCCGCCCTTCAGGTGCAAGAGATCAGCAGCAACCGCCGGATGATGCGGTTTCGCCTGTTGCCTCGAACGGGCTTTCGCCGCCGCAGCCTTCGAAAATGCCGAAATGGGTGGAAAAATCGCCGATAAAGTCGAAATGGCGGGCAAACCGCGTGTCCCGCAGCATCATCCAGGTATTGCCGCAGACCGGAAAGACCTTGCCGGCTTCGATGACATGGTGATCGTCCAGAACAAACGCATGCGGCGCGTTGGGAACGGTGCCTTTGTAGACCACCGCCTGGCCGTAATCCTCGCAGGTCGGTTCCAGCTCCGGCAGCTTGAACAGACGGTAGGTCGCCGACAGGAATCTGAGCGGGGCAACACGATCCTCCAGCGCAGGATTCTCGATGGTCAGCGGGCGGTGCGTCACCCGGCGCGGATCACCGAAACCTGCCTTGCGCGCCATCGACAGAAAGTCATTCCAGTACAATGCACCCGACAGACATTCGCCATACAGAACCTCATCCGCGGCCATCGCCTGCGGGACACGGCGGTCGGCATAGACGTCCGAGAAATACATCTCGCCGCCTTCTTTCAGCAACCGATGCGCGCCGCGCAGCACGGCATCCTTGTCGGTCGCCAGGTTGATGACGCAGTTCGAGACGATGATGTCGAACGATCCGGGTTCCAGATCCAGTTCCTCCAGCGTCTCGATATAGCCGTGATGGAATTCCACATTGCTTTTGGCGTGCCCAAAGGCTTGGACGTGATAGTCCTGATGCGCGCGGGCAACGTCCAGTTGTTCGGGCGTCATGTCCACACCGACGACCCGGCCCTTTTCACCAACCATGGCAGACAGCGCATAGACGTCGCGCCCCGCCCCACAGCCAAGATCGAGGATCGACATGCCCTCGAGATCCAGAGGCGCGATCAGACCGCACCCGTAATATCGGGTCAGCACATCGTCATGAATCCTGGACAAAATCCGCTTGAGATGATCCGGTATGTCGTCAGGCGTGCAACAGGCGTTGGTCTGCAAGTCCGCACTACTTTGCAGGACTTCACCATAATAATTCCGTACCGAATCGTGTTTCATCGCTGTTCCCCGTCATGCTAGCCTGTACGCAGCTAGTGCAGTGGCCTTGCATTCGCAATCCGGCCACGGTCGTTCTGACGAAAGCGTGAGTGTTCCTGCACCCAACTACTCCAGCAACTCAAAGTCCACACCGGCACGGACAACGCCGTTCACCTGAACCTCAAGCCGATGCGCGCCGGGGATCAGCCTGAAGGTAGAGGCATCACCCTTCAGCCTGTGACGCTTGGCCAACGTGAGCCTGCCGTTGTTCAAAGCCGCCTGTTTCAGCTTGTACACCCTGGGTGATGTTTTTCCCGCAGTGCGCTGAAAATAAATAATATAATCCACCAGAACCGGTTGTTTCCCTGCCCCGGTCAGATCAACGGAAAACTCCAGCGCTTCGCCGATACGGGCCTCGGAACTCAGATCAATTGTCACGGCGATATCCGCATCAGGGTCATATCCCAGCATCTTCATCGCCTCAGGGTGCCCGGCCTTGACCAATCCGCGCAGCGTATGAGAGGTCATCCACTCCAGCTCTGCCGCGGTCTGTCGCGCCTCGGTGCGCCACTTGTCCAGACGCCCCAGCACCAGGCTCGGGTCTTTCTTGGTGATATCATTCAAATGGTTGGCCACCGACCGCGTCACATACCGGGTTGGATCGCCGTGCAACCTGTCCAACAGCGGCAACGGGTCCGTCAGACCCAGATCAATGCCCTGCCCCCATGGCAGACGGGGCCGCGTTCCCTCGCTGACCAATCGGCGCACGTGATAGCTGCCGTGGGTACACCAGTCCTGCATCCGCCCAAGCACCCTGTCTGGGGCATGGTTCAGGAAAGGCCGAATGGCCCATTCCATCGAAAACCGCTGCGTCAGCTCCTCCAACACATCCAGAGACAGATCGACGTGATCCAGCCCGATGGCCGCGACCCATTCACCCAGCGGCGCGAAAATGAAATCGCCAAAATCATCATCCGATCTGGCAGGGTCCAGCGGAGGCGGCAAAGACCGTAAAATCACCGGGGCGACTGTCGGCAAGTCGCCCGGCACGGCCTGTTGCAGGCATGTCGCGATCCAGCTCATACGCTGTTTCAGTTCCAGTTCAGGCAGGCGCGACATGACCTGTGCCTGAAACGCAGAGGCGTCGAAGCCCGGTTCAGCATCCAAGAACAAGTCGCTGAGAAAGCGGACTTTCTCAGCGTTGAACAACTGATCTTTCAACGAAAACCCCTGCGCCATGATCACATCGTCAGGTTGGTCGCACCGCCGTCCAGCAGGATATTCTGGCCAACGATGAAGCCCGCATGTTGCGAACACAGAAACGCGCAGGTCGCACCAAACTCCTGCCGCGAACCATAGCGCCTGACCGGGATCGTCGCCGCTCGGTTGGAACGCGCTTCGTCAATTGAAATACCCTGTTGCGCCGCCACACCGCTGTCCAGAGAATCCGCTCGGTCCGTGGCATGGATGCCCGGAAGCAGGTTGTTGATGGTCACCCCGTGTGGAGCCACCTGACGCGAGGTTCCGGCCACATAGCCCGTCAGACCTGTACGCGCCGCGTTTGACAGGCCCAGAACCGCAATTGGCGCACGCACGGATTGCGAGGTGATATTCACCACCCGGCCCCAACCCTTTTCCATCATTCCGGGAAGCAGGGCCTTCATAAATGCAATCGGCGTCAACATGTTGGCATCCAGCGCCTTGATGAAATCATCACGCTCCCAGTCCGACCACGATCCGGGCGGCGGTCCGCCGGCATTTGTCACAAGTATATCAACGCCCTGCGCGGCCTCGATCACCTGCGCCTGACCGTCGGGCGTGGTCACGTCGCAGGCCACGGTCTGCACCTCAACGCCGTGCTCTGACCGCAGGCGTGCGGCTTCAGCCTCCAACACCTCGGGGCCGCGTGCGTTCATCACCAGATTCACGCCAGCCGCGGCAAGCGCCTCGGCGCAGCCAAGACCCAATCCTTTGCTGCTGGCACAGACCAGCGCGCGTTTTCCTTGAATTCCCAGATCCATCGGATCCTCCCTGTCAGTCATCGCCGCATGTCTAGCACCGGCCAGACAGGGAAGACCAGAAACGGATCATCGATCAATAGAAGAACTCTTCCCGGATGATCTTGCCGTCGGCGACGTGATAAACACCCACTTCGCGCATATCGAACGCTTCGCCGGTTTCCTTCACGGTGCCCTGCACTTCGAAAATCACGGCAAAACGGTCGTCGCCATGAGGAAGCGGATCGCTGACGGACGCACCAGACACTTCATGCGCGCTTTCCCACCACTCATGCTTGCCACGGATGGCGTCGATTCCTTTGGTTTCCCGACCCATTCCCTGAAAATCCTGCCCTTCGACCGACACCGCATCCGGCGCATACAGCTTGGACAGGTTTTCTTTGGCCCGGTCTTCCCGGCAACCAGCCACGAGTTCATCGGCAATCTCTTTCAAATTCATTGATCCACTCCATCATTTGTTCACTATATGTTCTTTTTGCCACAGACCCATGATTCGTACCAGACCCTTTGTCTTGCTTCGGCAGGATTCCCCGCATATACGCGCGCTCATGCTTGATACCTCGAACCAACCCACCCTGCCGCCCGAGATCGCCCGGCGCCGGACATTCGCCATCATCTCGCACCCGGATGCGGGAAAGACTACGCTGACGGAAAAGTTCCTGCTGTACGGGGGCGCGATCCAGATGGCCGGTCAGGTGCGTGCCAAGGGCGAGGCGCGGCGGACCCGGTCGGACTTCATGCAGATGGAAAAGGATCGCGGCATCTCGGTCTCGGCCTCAGCGATGTCGTTCGACTATGGGAACTTCCGGTTCAACCTGGTGGATACACCCGGCCACAGCGATTTCTCGGAAGACACCTATCGCACGCTGACAGCCGTGGACGCGGCCGTCATGGTGATCGACGGCGCGAAAGGTGTGGAAAGCCAGACGCAGAAACTGTTCGAGGTCTGCCGCCTGCGCGATCTGCCGATCCTGACCTTCTGTAACAAGATGGACCGCGAAAGCCGCGACACGTTCGAGATCATCGACGAAATTCAGGAAATGTTGGCCATCGACGTCACGCCCGCCGCCTGGCCCATCGGCGTGGGGCGCGACTTCATCGGCTGCTATGACATGCTGCGCGACCGGCTGGAACTGATGGACCGCGCCGACCGCAACAAGGTGGCCGAAAGCATCGAGATCAACGGGCTGGACGACTCCAAACTGGCCGAACACGTCCCCGAGCATCTGCTGGATAAGCTGCTGGAAGAGGTCGAGATGGCGCGCGAATTGCTGCCTGCGCTTGACCCGCAGGCGGTTCTGGAAGGCCACATGACCCCGATCTGGTTCGGCTCCGCCATCAACTCGTTCGGCGTCAAGGAACTGATGGAAGGCATCGGCGCCTATGGCCCGCAGCCACAGGTTCAATCCGCTGAACCCCGCCAGATTTCCCCAGATGAAAAGAAAGTTGCAGGCTTTGTCTTCAAGGTTCAGGCCAACATGGACCCCAAGCACCGCGACCGGGTGGCCTTTGTCCGCATGGCCAGCGGCCACTTCAAGCGCGGCATGAAACTGACCCATGTGCGCAGCAAGAAACCGATGGCGATCTCGAACCCCGTATTGTTCCTGGCCTCTGACCGCGAGTTGGCGGAAGAGGCCTGGGCCGGTGACATCATCGGCATTCCCAACCACGGGCAGCTGCGCATCGGTGACACGCTGACCGAAGGCGAAGCGCTGCGGGTGACCGGCATTCCGTCGTTCGCGCCGGAGCTTCTGCAAGGCGTCCGCGCGGGCGACCCGATGAAAGCCAAGCATCTGGAAAAAGCCCTGATGCAATTCGCCGAGGAAGGTGCGGCCAAGGTGTTCAAGCCTTCGATCGGCTCGGGCTTTATCGTGGGGGTCGTGGGCGCGTTGCAGTTCGAAGTGCTCGCCAGCCGGATCGAGATGGAATATGGCCTGCCGGTACGGTTCGAAGCATCGCAGTTCACCTCGGCCCGCTGGGTAAGTGGTGACAAGGCCGAGGTCGAAAAGTTCGTCAACGCCAACAAGCAGCACATCGCGCATGATCATGACGGCGACATCGTCTATCTGACGCGCCTGCAATGGGATATCGATCGGGTGGTCCGTGACTATCCCGCGCTGAACCTGACCGCGACAAAAGAGATGATGACCTGAGGCAACTGTCTGATTGCACAGGCAGGTTTGGCTGTGCAATCCTGCGCGCATGAGTGACGACAAACTGACCTATTCCGGTGGCCTGCCCGACATGCTGGACAGCTATGAGAACCGGCGCAGCCCGTTTCAGTTCGGCACCCTGACCCTGCCCGAGCTTGACGTCAATCTGGAAGAACTGGCCAAGCTCACCGTGCCCGACACCGCCACCGAATTGCCGCCCGGGCGCAGCACCACTTGGGATCGCAAACGCGTTCAGATCGCGCGGGAATTCGTCGGAAAGTCAGAGCTTGCCTTCCTGAACGCCCAGCTGATCTCGAACCTCAGAAAACGCTCCTTTCCGCGTCAGGCCCCTGCGCTGTACTGCCGGCTGTGGGACGAACAATCCGACCATCTTCTTTCCGCCCTCGACCTGCGTTGGCTGGTGTCGTCTGTTCAGACTTTTGCGGATCACGGTCAAACGCCGACACAGCGCGAGGTCGGACATGCCTTGCGCGTGTTCTTCAGCATGATGAAGCTGTATGAGTTCGAGCGGCTCTTCTCGGGGCTGGCCCCGGAAACGCCGTTTCAGTTCAAGGACAGGAACCACGTCCCGCTGCCCTATCAGATGAAAGGCTTTTCCTTTGAAAAAGGCGGGCTTGACATCAATCTCATCGCTCCGATCTGGACCAGGGCGATGAATGATCCCACGATTGCGCCGCTGGTGGATCACCTGATGATCCAATTGAACAAGGACCCAGGTGGAATTTTTCGACGCCTGAAACGCATGCGCGACGCCCGCGCACCGCACAAATGACCACCTGGGGCATTGTGTCCATGGTCCGGGGGCCAACCGAAGACGTCCTTCGGTTCGTAGCCCATCACCTCGAACTGGGGGCGGATTTCATGTATATCTACATGGACGAACCCAACCGCCGCACGTTCAGGGCTCTGAGAATGCATCCCAAGGTCCGGGTCCGTAACTGTGATGACGCCTTTTGGGAAAAACGCGGACGCGCACGACCGGAAAAGCATCAGGTGCGCCAGTCGGTTCACGCCACTTTTGCCTATCGAAACACCCGGCTGGATTGGTTGACACATATCGATGTGGATGAGTTTCTTTGGCCGGCGGCCCCCATTTCTGATGTTCTGCGCGATGTTCCAGACACGGTTCCCGCGGTGCGTGTACGCCCGTTGGAGGCCTTGGCCGGGGGCGATGACCTGTACAAAGCTCATATCCCGCGTGGCCCGAACCGCGAAGCGCTGGTCGAGACCATTTACCCGAATTACGGCGCCTTCGTCATGGGCGGTTTCCTGAGTCACGTTCAGGGAAAGCTGTTCGTGCGCACCGGCTTGAAAAACCTAAGCATCCGCATCCACAACCTGTTTCAGAACAAGGTGCTGCTGCCCTGCAAATTCGAGCTTGCCCAGATCGATCTGTGCCATCGTCATGCGCCGGACTGGAACCACTGGATAGCACATTACCAGTTCCGTATGGATCGTGGCTCGTATCAGGCCGGCATGGCTCCGAATGTTCCGCGCGAACAGGGCGGGCTGAACAAGAATGAACTGCTCAACTGGATCGAGGCCGAACAGGGCATGGACGGGCTGCGCGCGTTCTACAATGAAATGAGTGGCGCGGACGCAGAGGTGCGCGCCAACCTGGAACGCCACGGCCTGCTGCGCCACCGCCCTTTGAACCTGGACGAAAAACTACAGAAACACTTTCCCGGAAGTTGCTGAATTGTTGCTGAAATTCACCGCAGACAACAGGCAGGGACAGGTGAAATTCTCTTCATTTGACCCCGATCAACGTTTTTGTTATGTCCGCGTACAAGCCGAAATGTCGCATTATGCGCATGGCCATCCGGGCCCGGCACATCTTTGACGCGCGGGCCTGGTCAAGTGTCCGCAAAAACCGGACATACATGACAAAATTCAACGAACTGAACCTGAACCCGAAGGTCCTCAAAGCCATTGAAGAGGCCGGATACGAATCCCCCACTCCGATCCAGGAAGGCGCGATTCCGCCCGCTCTGGAAGGCCGTGATGTCTTGGGGATTGCCCAGACCGGCACTGGCAAGACCGCCAGCTTCACACTGCCGATGATCACCCTGCTGGCCCGTGGCCGCGCCCGCGCGCGCATGCCGCGCTCGCTGGTCCTGTGTCCGACGCGGGAACTGGCTGCTCAGGTGGCCGAGAATTTCGACACCTATACAAAGCACCTGAAACTGACCAAGGCGTTGTTGATCGGCGGTGTCAGCTTCAAAGAGCAAGAGGCGCTGATCGACCGCGGCGTCGACGTTCTGATCGCAACTCCGGGCCGCCTGCTGGACCATTTCGAACGTGGCAAGCTGCTGCTGACCGGTGTTCAGATCATGGTGGTAGACGAAGCCGACCGGATGCTGGATATGGGCTTTATTCCTGATATCGAACGCATCTTCTCGCTGACGCCGTTCACGCGGCAGACATTGTTCTTCTCGGCGACCATGGCTTCCGAGATCGAGCGCATCACGGATACTTTCCTGTCCGCCCCTGCCCGGGTTGAAGTCGCCCGGCAAGCGACCGCATCCGAGACGATCGAACAGGGCGTTGTCATGTTCAAAGGCGGCCGTCGGGACCGTGAAGCAAGCCAGAAACGCAACGTGCTGCGCGCCTTGATCGACGCAGAGGGCGAAAAGTGCACCAATGCAATCATCTTCTGCAACCGCAAGACAGATGTCGATATCTGCGCGAAATCGCTGAAGAAATACGGCTATGACGCTGCCGCGATCCATGGCGATCTGGACCAATCGCAACGGATGAAGACGCTGGACGGGTTCCGCGACGGATCATTGCGTCTACTGGTTGCGTCCGACGTCGCTGCGCGCGGTCTGGATGTTCCAGCCGTCAGCCACGTGTTCAATTTCGACGTCCCCGGCCACCCCGAAGATTACGTGCACCGTATCGGCCGCACCGGTCGCGCCGGGCGCGAAGGCAAGGCCATCACGATCTGCTCGGTCCGCGATGAAAAAGCCCTGGCCGCGATCGAAAAGCTGATCCAGAAGGACATCCCGCGCATCGACAATCCGGTCAAGGAAGAGCCCAAGCCTGAAAAGCCGAAGCCCGAGAAAAAAGCCCGGGACTCCGAAGCCAGGAAAGACACCCGGAAAGAGCGAGAGCCCAAAGGGCGTGGCCGTGGGCGCAAGGAAGACAATGGCCGGGCCGTGGTGGGTATGGGCGATCACCTGCCCAGCTTTATTGCCCTGAGCTTTGACGAGCGTCGTGCCGGCTAAATCGCCAGCACCAAGGCCAGTATAGAGACACCCAACAGCAACATCCCGGCGATTTCTCGCCGGGTGATCGTCTCGCGGAAAAACAGGATCGAGGCCATCAGGCTGAAGATCAGCTCTACCTGCCCCAGCGCTTTGACATAGGCTGCGTTTTGCAGGGTGAAGGCCCAGAACCAACAAAACGAACCGCCCAGACTGGTCAGGCCGACAAACACGCCGGTGGATCGGGTCTGCCACACCGCGCGCAGTTCGGCCCGGTCGCGCCACAACAGCCACAGGCCCATGCTGACGAACTGAAACGTCACGACGGCGGCCAGGGTGATCAATGCCCGGAACCAGGCGTCGACATCACCCAATTGCAACGAGGCCCCGCGATAGCTGACGGCGGAGAACGCAAACAAAACCCCTGATCCAAGCCCCAATTGGGACGCGCGGTTGGTCAGATGCCGCCACCAGGCGCCGCCTCCTCCGGGGGTTTTCGACAGCAAAAGCACCGCCATCAACCCCAACAAGATCGCAACCAGCGCGCCGCTGGAAACGCTGTCGCCCAAAACCAGAAAGCCGACGATCGCGGTCTGAATGACTTCGGTTTTCTTGAAGGTGATCCCGACCGCAAAGTTTCGTTGTTTGAACAACGCCACAACACAGATCGTCGCCAGGATTTGCGCCGTGCCTCCGATGGCAGCGTACAGCCAGAACACTCCGCCAATCAGAGGCAAGCTGGCGCCCGTTGTCAGCATCGCCACAAACAGCCCGGCAACGGCCAGCGGCATGGAATACGCAAATCGCGCAAAGGTCGCGCCGGCGGCGGACAGTTTCACGCTGCTCAAGGATTTTTGCAGCATGAACCGCACAGTCTGAAAACTGGCGGCGGCGATGGTGACAGGGATCCAGAGACTCATGTCACCTGTTGTGTCGTCAAATCAAGACTTTGGCCAGAGCGGATGCGGCACCGGGTCCTTGGCGCGTAGAAGGTACTGCCGGAAGATCTGTGCATAAGAGCGGTAAACATACGCCTCATTGCAGGCCAGATACCTGTCTTTGCCATCCCGATACAACGACGGCAGCCGATACCATGGCGCGGCGGGATTCATATGATGTACAACATGCAGGTTGTTGTTCAGAAACAGAAACGCCAACGGCCCGCTGTCTTCGATAATAACGGTCCGCGCGCGGGACTTCTCGTGCGCGCGGTGTTCCAGAAACGTGCGGATCTTCAGCAACGCCAGCCCGATATAGGCCGAAATCAGATAGGCCCAGATCGGCATGGCCGATTGTGCAACGATCCACAGCACCGCAACCCCGCCGGGGATGTGCAAAGTCCAGGCCAGCAGGATCGCCCTGTCGCCGCGCCGCAGCCCCCGCCATTCGTCGCGCAGAAACAGCACTTGCCCAATGGCCGGACCCAGAACCATCCGCCCCAGAAGCGTGTTGTTCAGGGCCAGCACAGCCTGCACGCCGCGCGGCAGGTCCGCCCAAACCTTGGGATCCAGATAGTTGGATTCGGGGTCGTCATACGGGTCGGTCAAAGTGGCATCCTGATGATGCGCCAAATGCAGATCGCGAAAACGGTTATACGGAATGGCCAAGGTCAGCGGCAGCGCCATCAGCGCCTCATTCAGCCATTTGGCTCGGAACGGGTGCCCATGCAGGGCTTCGTGTGTCAAAGACGAATGCAGGGCGGCAACAAAGCCCAAAACCAGCGCCGTCAACCACAGCGAAACATCCGCCAACCAGAACAGCCCGACCAGCCATGCGGCATAGCAGCCGACGATCAGGGCAAATGTACCCCATTCGGGCGACTTGGGTGTCGAGGGCTCAGCCATTGCGCCCCCACGAAACTCCGGCCCAAATTCTTTCATAGACAATGTAAAGCGTCAGGCCGATGGCGGTATTCACCAGCGCCAATGCCCCGCCGACGGCGGCCGAGCCTGTGGCGATCAGGCCCACCAGCGTCATGGTCGCCAGCCCCATGACATTCCACACGATTGCTTTCACGACAGATCTTCGCCGCGTTTCCATTTCGAACCCCATTCTTTTTGCTTTTACAAAGGGGTTACCGTTCAGTGCGCGTGCTGAAAATTCTGTATATGATTAACAAAACTCATCACTTGTGATATTTTTCATCTTATGCAGGAAAATATCGACAAACGCGACCGCGCCGCTCAATTCCGCCTACGCCTTGCCCGCGCGATGGAGGACCGTCACGTCAGCCAAAGCGCGCTTGCGCGCCATATCGGCGTGGACCGATCAACCGTATCTCAGTTGTTGACCGATCATGGCGCGCGTCTTCCCAATGCGCATGTTGTGGGTGGCTGCGCCGCGGCACTGGGCGTTTCGGCCGACTGGTTGCTGGGCCTGTCCGACAGGCCGGAAAGCGCGGCAGAGATTCTGGCCAGTTCCCTGTCCATTACCGAAGCGCCCCGCGCCCTGGTCGATGAGCGGATTTTCGACTGGCACAAAGAAGCCGCCGGGTACAAGATCCGCTATGTTCCGGCCACCCTGCCCGACATGCTCAAGACGCGCGCGGTGCTGGAGTGGGAATATGCCCCCCATTTGGGGCGCACGGCGGATCAGGCCATCGGTGCGTCCGAAGACAGGTTGGCCTGGATGCGCAGTGCGCAGTCTGATTACGAAATTGCAATGCCATTGTTCGAGATTGAAAGCTTTGCAAGCGGCACGGGGTATTACCATGGCCTTTGCCCGGAAATTCGTCAGGAGCAGATCGATCATCTGCTGGAGCTGTGTGAACAGCTTTATCCCCGAATGCGTGTCTATCTGTTCGATGCCAAACGGCTTTATTCAGCCCCTGTAACGATTTTCGGGCCGCTGCTGTGCGTTTTTTATGCAGGCAGTCACTATATGGCGTTCCGAGACCGGGACCGGATCGAGACGTTTTCACGGCACTTCGACACACTTGTGCGCGAGGCCGATGTGGCCGCCCGCGACTTCCCGGACCACTTGCGACAACTCAGAACGGCTGTATCCGGCAAGAATTGATGCAGCGGCGCAAAACCTGTGCTATCGTCCCTTGGCGCGAACCAACGGGCATTCCGATCACAAACGGAGGACCACAGGAATGGACGCAATTCAAACCGCTCAATACGCGCGCGCGCTGTATGCCGCGCACGGAGACCGGGCCGAGGCGGAAGCCGCGCAGAAAATGCGTGAATGCGAAGCCGCCGGAAACCAGAAAGAGGCGCAGGATTGGCAGGCGGTCCGTCAGACCATCCGCCAGATCCGAGGACCAAATCAGGGCTGACCTACAGTTTTGGGTCGGGATTGACCGTGTGCCCATCCACCGCAATCACCTGCCCAGACACCAGCCGCGCTGCGTCCGAAGCCAGAAAGACGGCCATATTGGCGATATCCTGCGCTTCCACGAAGCGCCCCATAGAGGTGCCCGAGGCATAGCCCTGATAGACCTCATCGCGGGTCATGCCTTTGGCGGCTGCCTCTCGGGCCAAGACACCTTCCATGCGCGGGCCCTCCACGGCACCCGGGCAAATGGCGTTTGCGCGAATGCCCAGCGGCCCAAGTTCCATCGCCAGCGTTTTCATCAACCCTATGACCGCCCATTTGGCCGAGGCATAAGGCGCTCGGAACGGATAGCCGTACTGACCGGCGGTCGAAGAGGTCAGAATGATGCTGCCCGCCCGCGCCGACTTCATCATAGGGGCTGCGTGCTTGGCGGCCAAAAAGGCCCCGTCCAGATTGACCGCGACGCAGGCGCGCCATGCATCCAGATCGATATCCTCGATCGCGCTGGTCGGCCCGGCGATTCCGGCATTTGCGCACAGAACATCCAGCCCGCCTGCGGCCCCGACAGCCTGAAACACCGCGCTCATGTCGGCCTCATTTGTCACATCAGCCCTGTGCGCCACCCAATGGTCGGGCAAGATATCCAGGGCTGACTGGTCAATATCCGTCACCCAGACATCATAACCGGCGGCGTCAAACGCCGCGGCCAAGGCTCGACCGACACCCGATGCCCCGGCTGTTACCAATACGCGCCGGGTCACGATGGCGTCCGAATGGCAGCACCCGCCCCTTCAGGGTAAGGCAAACCGGCCTGTGCCTCGGCAATCCGCGCCATCGCGGCTTCGATCCTGGGCGACGGCGGGCTGGGACGGCGGGTTTCAAGGCTGACGTGCAGCAGAAAGCTCTCGCCCGTGGCCAACAGCTTGTCGCCTTCATACATGCTGTGAAAGACATGCAGCTTCTTGCCCTGCCCCAACAGCATCTGCGTGCGCACGTCGATCTTCGCCCCTGCATGGACCTCGTCGATGTAACGGATGTGGTTCTCGGCAGTGAAATAGCTGCCACCCGACGCGATATACTCCATATCGCAACCGATGATCTCCATGAAACGGTCCGTGGCGGCCGCAAAGGCTTCCAGATACTTGGCTTCGTTCATGTGGCCGTTGTAATCCGTCCAGTCCAATGGAACGGCGCGGGACAGGGTCAGGATCGGCTGGCTCAGATCCGCCTGATCCAGCGACGGCAGGGCACCCGGTTTCAACAGCGCATCATGCTGGTTCAGCACCGCCCCCGCACCATAATTCTGCGCCTTGAGGGCCCGCATCATGCCAACAAGATTGTTGTCGCGAATGCGTTCCAGTTCCCGGATTGAATGCATTCCGGATTGCGCGTCTGACTGATCGGCGATCAGGTCGACCAGTTCATCGGTGAATTCCGGCACGTCCATCAGTTTGGTCCAGGGCCATTTCAAGGCTGGCCCGAACTGAGCCATGAAGTGCCGCATTCCCGCTTCACCTCCGGCCACGCGGTAGGTTTCGAACAATCCCATCTGTGCCCAGCGGATGCCAAAGCCCATTCGGATCGCCTCGTCGATTTCTTCGGTGGTGGCAATGCCATCCTTGACCAGCCAGAGCGCCTCGCGCCAGACGGCTTCCAGAAAGCGGTCGGCGATATGCGCGTCGATCTCTTTCTTGACATGCAGCGGAAAGAAACCAACCGAGGTCAGCAATTCCCTGGCCCGTTCAATCATCTCCGGTGGGTTTTTGTCGGTCGGCACCAGCTCGATCAGCGGCAGCAGATAGACTGGGTTGAACGGGTGCGTCACGACGATCTGTTCGGGCCGCAAAGCACCGTCCTGAAGCTCGGATGGTTTGAACCCGCTGGTCGATGACCCGATGATCGCATCTGGATCACAGTCCTCTTGCAAGCCCTTGTAAACCTTCAGCTTCAAGTCCAGCCGCTCTGGCACGCTTTCCTGGATCCACGTCGCGCCCTGTACGGCGTCGGCCATGTCGCCATGAAAGCTCAGCGCGCCCTCGGCCGGTAATGGAACGTCACTCAGCCCCGGCAGGGATCGCCGCGCATTGTCCAGCACTTCGCCTATTTTGCGTTCTGCTTCAGGGTCCGGGTCGAACACCCGAACGTCCCAGCCATTGAGCAGGAACCGTGCGGCCCATCCGCCGCCGATGACACCGCCCCCGATAATTGCTGCCGTCTTTGTCATGCTGTCCTCTAATCGATACAGATTACCTGCGCGCGCCCCGCCTCATCCAGATGCGGAATGCATCCGAATTGCGGTGTCACCGCGCTGCATTGTTTGGTGTCCGACAGGCAGAACCCTGCGCAGTCAGAGGCTTTTTCACAGGAGCTTCCAGCGTCGGGCAAAGGTTCAAAGCAGATAAACTGCCGTATCCGCCCGCCCTTCTCATAGCTTCCCCCTTTGGCTTCGCAGTCCTTGCGGGCCAAAGGGTCTTCCGCGGTCTGTGCCACCCCGACCCGGGGCAGACATACGGCCAGAACCGTCGCGCAGATTACAAGCACCGATCGCATTGCTCACTTCCTTTTGCTGGCACCCCTGCACTTACCGGTCATGGCAAGGGACGCAAACAGGTCAACCTTTGGGCGCCCGTTTGACCAGCCCCAGCTTCTCACGCACTTCCTGCGGCCCGATCACCCGCGCGCCCATGTTCTCGATGATGGTGCCTGCGCGTTCGACCAGTTGCCAGTTTTCGGCCAGCACACCCTTGTCCAGCCACAGGTTGTCCTCGAGCCCCACGCGCACATTGCCGCCCGCCAGCACCGAGGCCGCCACATAGGCCATCTGATGCCGCCCCAGCGAGAACGCGCTGAAGGTCCAGTCATCGGGCACGTTGTTTACCATCGCCATGAAGGTGTTCAGATCATCCGGCGCGCCCCACGGCACGCCCATGCACAGTTGAACCAGGGCGTTGGGTTCTAGAATTCCCTCTTTCACCAGTTGCTTGGCAAACCACAGATGGCCGGTGTCAAAGGCCTCGATCTCGGGTTTCACGCCCAAATCGGTCATCATCTGCCCCATAGCCCGCAACGCGCCGGGCGTGTTGGTCATGACGTAATCCGCCTCGGCAAAGTTCATCGTGCCGCAATCCAGCGTGCAGATTTCGGGCAGACATTCGGCCACATGCGCCACACGCTCGGTCGCGCCAACCAGATCTGTTCCTGCCTGGGCCAGTGGCAGCGGGTTTTCGATGCCGCCGAACACCATGTCTCCGCCCATGCCAGCCGTAAGGTTCAGCACTGCGTCCACCTCGGCATCCCGAATCCGATCGGTCACCTCACGATACAGCGCCAGATCGCGCGACGGGGCGCCTGTTTCGGGGTCGCGCACATGGCAGTGCACCACGGCCGCACCTGCCTTCGCGGCGGCAATCGCACTGTCGGCAATTTGCTTCGGTGAACGTGGCACATGAGGGCTGCGATCCTGTGTCCCGCCCGAGCCGGTCACGGCGCAGGTGATGAAGACTTCGCGGTTCATTTCCAGAGGCATGGCGTTTTCCCCAAGTTATACCCGGTTTTGCCTTGGGTTTTCCCCAGGCTTCTCCCCGGATTCCGATTTGCGTTCTGCCCCGACTCTGGCGCAGCTTTGGGAAAACCACTTGGCAGAATGCGAATCGAACTTGATGCAATCCGCAAAAAACATACTGCAACCCGAACATCGGGCCCTGAAAACCGCCGTTCTGGTGCTGGATGAATGCAACACGCTCAGCTTCGCCTCGGCGGTCGATCCGATGCGCGCTGCCAACCGTCTGGCGGACCGGCCCGCCTTTGACTGGGATTATGTGACCGCCACAGCCGAACCCGCGATGCTGACAAGCGCCCTGCAAGTGCCCGGCATCCCGCTCTCTCGCCTGCAAGGCTGCGACCTTATGATTGTCGTCGCGGGCTTCCAACTGGCCCGCCACGCCACTCCCAGCCTGCTGGCCGGGCTGCGCCGCATTGCCGGTACCGGGGCGACGATGGCCGGGATTGACGGCGGCCCCTGGCTGCTGGCCGAGGCAGGGCTGCTGGACGGTCACCCTGCGACGACCCACTGGGAAGACCTGCAAAATTTCGCTTCCCGCTTCCCCGACGTCGACGTGCGCCCCGACCGCTTTACTGTCTCGGACGGTCGCCTGACCTCTGGCGGCGCGATTCCCGCTGTCGAGATGATGCTGCACATCATCGCCGCCCGTCATGGCGCGGGTTTCGCATCCCGTGTCTCGGGCCTGTTCCTCTATGATGGCGCGCCGGACCCGGGCACACCGCAAAGCCGCACCGGCGTACCACACCGCCACACCGCGCTGACGTCAAAGGCGAATTCGCTGATGCAGGCATCCCTGGATGACCCCCTGCCACTGGCCCATATCGCTGACCAGCTGGGCACCAGCCCGCGCACCCTGCAACAACAGTTCCGCCTTCGCCTGAACACCACGCCGCAGGATCACTATCTGCAACTGCGCCTGGCCGAGGCCCGCCGTCTGGTCACCGACACCGACCTTCCACTGATGGATGTCGCGCTGGCCACCGGTTTTTCCTCGCAATCCAGCTTTGCCCGCGCTTTCCGCACCGCCCACGGTCAATCGGCACGCGACCTCAGGCAAGAGCGCGCGCACCCCACCCATCACTGACCGGACCCAACTTCATCTGGCCAGAAATATCCCGGGGGAGGCACGCGCAGCGTGCCGGGGGCAGAGCCCCCTCGCCTCAGTACGGCATCGGGTGCGCCTTGTGGACAGCGTCCAACTCGGCCAGCACCTCGTTTGACAACGTCAAATCCGCACCGGCCAATACGTGTTCAAGCTGCGCGACCGTGGTCGCGCCAAAAATCGCCGACATCATGAATGGTCGCGAGCGGCACCAGGCCAGCGCCATATGGGTCGGATCCAGGCCATGTCGCGCGGCAACATCCATATAGGCCGCGACCGCATCAAAAACCCGGTCAGACTTGCGCCCGCCCAATTGAGGCGAAAGCGACATACGAGAGCCGTCCGGCACGGCCCCGCCCTGATATTTCCCGGTCAGCAGCCCGGTGCCCAGGGGTGAAAACGCCATCAGGCCGACATCTTCATGTACGCTCAGCTCGGCCATGTCGGTATCGAACAGACGGCACAGCAACGAATACTCATTCTGCACGGACGCCGCTCGCGGTGTGCCCGTCTGTTCGGCCAGTCTCAGCCACTGCGCCGTACCCCATGCGCTTTCATTCGACAGACCAAAAGCGCAGATGTTGCCTTTCTCCACCTGAACCTGCAAGGCCCCCAGACACTCCTGCATATTTTCCAGAACGTCCGCAGTATTGTGGCCCGAAGGCGCATAATCCCAGTTTTGACGGAACATATAGCTGCCGCGATTGGGCCAGTGGAACTGGTAGAGATCGATGTAATCCGTCTGCAAACGCCGCAAAGACCCTTCGATGGCCTCAGGAATGGTCTTGGCCGTGATCGGCGCACCGTCGCGAACATATGACAACCCCTCACCTGAATGCTTGGTCGCCAATACGAAATCCGCCCGGCGCGACGAATTTGCGGCGTTCCAATTTCCAAGAATTTCTTCAGTACGACCAATTGTCTCTTTGGCGACAGGATTCACCGGATACATCTCGGCGGCATCCACAAAGTTGATCCCCGCGTCCAGCGCCATGTCCATCTGCCGGTGCGCATCCGATTCCGAGGTCTGCGTCCCGAACGTCATCGTCCCGAGGCAAAGATCGCTCACGACAATCCCGGTGCGGCCCAGAGGCTTTATCTGCATCCTCAAATCTCCTGATAAATGGCACGGCCCGTCAGGCTTCGGCCTTCTTTTCCCACCGCCCGGACTCCTCCGACCAGTATTGCGCGGCGCATCCGGCGCCGGTCAGCGCCTTCCACTGCCCGCGCGCGTGCTGCACGGCCATGTCGTCATTGCCGTCGAACAGAATGCAAACCCGCTCCAGAACCGACACTTCTTCGGGTTCGATCGACGCGCCGTCCACCGCCATGACACACACCGCGCCGTTGGGGGCCTCGGCGCTGGTGGTCAGAAGGATCGGCTGCTCGGCGTCATGCGGGCCGCCTTCGCGACCATGCGGCAGGAACCCGTCCTCGGGGCCCAGCCACAGCTTTTCATCCAGCCAGTCCATCCGTGCGGGATCGGTGCCCCGCACGGCAATCTTCCACCCGGCCTGTCGCGCCTTGTCCAGCAGCACAGGCAAGGTGTGCTCCAGCGGCTGGCGGGTCAGATGGTAGAAATAGACAGCACCCATTCGCTTACTCGAAATTGTCCTGCACGAACCGGCTCAGCGCGCGCACACCCCAGCCCGTAGCACCTTTGGGCGCATAGGATGTCTCGGACGCCACCGAGGCCACACCCGCGATATCCAGATGGATCCAGGGTGTATCCTCTTTCACGAAACGTTGCAGAAACTGCGCCGCCGTGATCGAGCCCGCCGGACGGCCACCGACGTTTTTCATGTCGGCGATGCGCGATTTGAGCAGCTTGTCATAGGCATCGCCCAACGGCATCCGCCACGCGCCTTCATCCTCGGCCCGGGCCGATTTCAGGAAGGCGTCACAGAATGTGTCATTGTTGGAAAACACACCTGCATTCTCATGACCCAGCCCGATGATGATCGCTCCGGTCAGGGTGGCCAGATCGATCATGCCCACCGGATTGAACCGCTCCTGCGCGTACCACATCACGTCGCACAGAACCAATCGGCCTTCGGCATCGGTGTTGATGATCTCGACCGTGTCGCCTTTCATCGACTTGACCACATCGCCCGGACGGGTGGCATTGCCCGAAGGCATGTTCTCGACCAGCCCGACAAGGCCCACCACATTGGCCTTGGCCTTGCGCTTGGCCAGCGCACGCATCGTGCCCGCGACAACGCCCGCGCCGCCCATGTCCATGGTCATGTCTTCCATGCCACCGGCCGGTTTCAGCGAAATGCCACCTGTGTCGAAAACCACGCCCTTGCCCACCAAAGCCAAGGGCGCATCGTCCCTGTCGCCACCATTCCAATGCATCACGACGACTTTGGACGGGCTGGCAGAGCCCTGCCCGACGCTCAACAAAGTGCGCATGCCCAGTTCAACCAGCTTGTCCTCTTCCAGAACTTCGACTTCCAGGCCCAGCTCCTGCATCTCGACAAGACGATCGGCAAATTCCGTGGTCGTCAGAACATTTGCAGGTTCGTTGGTCAGATCACGCGTCATCCGCACACCGTCGGCAATCGCGTATAGCGGTGCAAACTCTACTTCGGCTTCCTTGGGTTTCGAATGTCCTATCGTAATCGAACCGCTGCCTTCGCTGTCCTTGGTTTTGTGCGCGTTGAAATCATAACTGCGCAGCACCATGCCAAGGGCCAGGTTTTCGGTCTGCGCCTGATTGCCGACCATCACCAGCATGTCCTTGCCACCCGCTGATTTGACCAACGCGGCACCAGCCTTGCGGGCCTCATCGGCTTCCGGGCGGCGCGGCAGCACCACGACGTCCAGCGCTTCGGCCGCCATCCCAGCCGGCCAGGCCATCGAGATAACATCGCCGGTCTTGGACTTTCCGAATTTCTCACTTTCGACAAGCCGCGCCACAGCGCCTTTCGTCAGGCGATTGGCCCGGCGCGCCGCAGGGTTCATTTTTCCGTCCGACGAAATGATGATGGCCACCCGCCCTTCGGCCTGCGCCATCGCATCCAAGTCAAACTCCTGAAAGCGGACCGGTATCAGACTGCTCATTGCAAACTCCTCGAATTCTGTTCCCCAAGACCTAGCCCGCGCCGCCCGACTTGACCAGATAGCAGTTTTCCCCGCGTTTCAATTGCAGTAAGGTCCCGCAAAAATAACCGGCAGGCTCGGGGGAGAAAGACGTGACACGAGAGGGCAGGCATACGCCGTCGCGCAGGAAGACATGCATGCGCGATTTCGGCCCGTTTTCCGGCGCAAAAGGCTTGGCGGGGGCAGTCTTGTGATCCTCGACCGCTATTTCGCCCGCCGCTTTCTTCAGAGCTTTCTGGTCATCGGCGGTATTTTTCTGACCTTAATGATTCTCATCGATCTGATCGAACAGATCCGCCGATTTGACCAAGTCGACCTGTCCTTCGGCCAATTGCTGCACCTGACGCTTCTGAACACACCGGCCGCCATCAGTGAAATGCTGCCCCTGCTGGTCATTCTGTCCACCATTGCCTTGTTCGTCGGGCTGGCACGGACCTCTGAACTCGTGGTGACCCGCGCCACGGGTCGCTCGGGTATCCGCGCACTGGTCGCGCCAGCGGCTCTGGCCCTGATCATCGGTGCGCTTGCTGTGGCATTGCTGAACCCCATCGCGGCGGCCACATCCCAGGAATTCCAACGCCTGTCTGATTCCTATCGCAACAACGGCAGTTCAGCGCTTTCGATCAGCAGCGAAGGCCTTTGGCTGCGTCAGTCGGCGGAAAACGGTCAGGCTGTCATCCACGCCCGGGGCACCTCGAACGGGGATGCTCTTGGCCTGGACGGCGTGACCATCATCACCTTCGCGCGCGACGGCAAACCCACCCAGCAGATCGTCGCCGACAGGGCCGTGCTGGAAGACGAAAACTGGGTCTTGTCCCGGGCCAAGATCTGGAATTTGCAGAATGGGCAGAACCCCGAAACCAGCTCGGTGGAACATGAACGGCTGGAGTTGCCAACCTCGCTGACGCGGCAGCGGATTCTGGACACGCTGGGGCAACAGGATTCAGTGTCGGTTTTTGACCTGCCGCAACTGATCAAGGATCTGCGTGAAGCCGGGTTTTCGACCAAGCAATATGAAGTCTGGTTGCAGGTGCAACTGGCCAGGCCGTTCTTTCTAGTTTCGATGGTGTTGATCGGGGCTGCGTTCACCATGCGTCACGTTCGGTTCGGCGGTACCGGAATTGCCGTTCTGACGGCCGTACTGCTTGGCTTTGCCATCTATTTCGTCCGCAATTTTGCGCAAATCCTCGGGGAAAACGGACAATTGCCCATCTATATCGCGGCCTGGGCGCCGCCCTTCGCCGCCATCCTGCTGTCCCTTGGTCTGCTTCTTCACGCGGAGGACGGCTGATGCGGAACATGATTTCCCTGCTGCTGACCAGCGCAATCGCTTTGTCGGCACCGACGGTTCTGGCGGCGCAAACCACCTCGGCTGAGCCTGACCCGCAAGCTGCGCAGTCACAGGCCGAACCCGCCCTTCTGGTTGCCGACAAGGT
Organism: Ruegeria sp. HKCCD7559; assembly: GCF_013110575.1. NCBI lineage: Bacteria > Pseudomonadati > Pseudomonadota > Alphaproteobacteria > Rhodobacterales > Roseobacteraceae > Ruegeria > Ruegeria sp. HKCCD7559. The sequence continues at coordinate 799,807 of NZ_WVQU01000001.1, read as the reverse complement.
CTTTATCACACCCGACAGAAAACTGGTGGCCGAAGGCAATGTCGAAGCCTTTCAGGGCGATACCAAGCTGTCGGCCCAACGTGTCACCTATGACCGGGAAACGGGTGAGCTGACACTGGAGGGGCCCATTCGCATTGATCAGGGGGGGCAGTCGACCCTTCTGGCCGATTCCGGACAGCTGGACAGCGGCATCCAGAACGGTCTGTTGATTGGTGCCCGGATGGTTTTCGATCAGCAGATCCAGATTGCCTCGGTTCAGGCGAAACGGGCCGCGGGTCGCTATACGCAGTTCAGCAAGGTCTCGGCCACTTCCTGCCATGTCTGCACCAACGGTAAGCCACCCCTTTGGCAGATCCGCGCCCGCAAGGTCACCCACGACCAATTGGAGCGGCAATTGTACTTTGAAGGCGCGCAGCTTCGGGTGCTTGATTATCCGGTATTCTATTTCCCCTATCTGCGCTTGCCGGATCCGACATTGGAGCGCGCAACCGGCTTTCTGGTGCCATCGATCCGCAGCACCTCACAACTGGGAACGGGGGTACAGGTTCCCTATTTCTTCAAGCTGGGGGACCACAAGGATCTGACCTTGACGCCGTATCTGTCGGCCAAGACCACGACGCTGGGATATCGGTATCGCCAGGCGTTCGTGAATGGGCGCATTCAGCTTGAAGGGGCCTATACCCGAGATGACGTCCAGCCCGATCAGGATCGCGGTTATCTGTTCGCCGGCGGTTGGTTCAACCTGAAGAATGATTTCCGGCTGACATTCGATCTGCAAACCACCTCGGACGACGCCTATCTGGTTGACTACGGGCTGCCGGATCTGGACCGTTTGCGCAGCGAGATAGCGCTGGAACGGATCAAACGAGACACCGCATTCAAAACAAGCCTGATCCATTACAAAACTCTGCGTGAAAGTGAAAATCAGGACGAAATCCCATCCCGCGTCTTCGACCTGAACTATGAAAAGCGATTCTTTCCGGGCGCGCTTGGCGGCGAGGTTCGGCTGGCTTTTATCGGCCACGCACATGAACGCACCAGCGACGCCGATATCGTTGGCCGTGACATAGCAAGGGCAACTGTTGATGCCGAATGGTTGCGAAGCTGGACATTTGCATCGGGGCTGCGCGCGGACGCGACGCTGGGCGCATCGGTGGATACGTTCAATATACGCCATGACAGCAATTTTCCCAGCAATGTGACCCGCTCGACCCCGCGCGCGGCGTTGACGCTTCGCTATCCGATGACCCGTCGCGAAAAAACCGGCGCGGTTCAGCTTCTGGAACCGATCGCGCAGTTGGGATGGACCCATGTCTCGGACACTGATGCGCCAGATGATGAAAGCACGTTTCAGGAATTCGATCAGGGTAACCTGCTGGCCCTGTCCCGTTTCCCTGCCGAAGATCAGCGCGAAGACGGTGCCACAGGGGTCATCGGCCTGAACTGGGCGCGCTATGGTGCAGACGGACAGCAGGCGCTCGTAACGGTGGGTCAGGTGTTTCGGGCGGATGCCGACCCGAATTTCACCCTGACATCCGGGTTGCAGGGCACCACGTCCGACTTGCTGGTGGCGGGACAAGTCACCACGGCCAACGGTTGGTCGCTTGGCGGGCGCGGTCTGATCGACAGCGATTTCAGTTTCGTCAAAGCTGAATTGCGCGGGGCCTGGGCTTCTGAATTTGCCGGCCTGTCCGGAAGCTATATCTGGCAGGAACCGGATCCGGCGGAAAACATTGCGGAAGAAATTTCGGAAATCTGGCTTCTGGGCCGCTATCAGGTCGACCAGAACTGGCTTACGAATGCCGAGGCACGCTATGATCTGAACCAGTCAGAGCCAATCCGGCTTGGGCTTGGTGTAACCTACCAGAATGAATGTGTTCAGGTTAACATGTCCGTAAGCAGACGCTTTACTTCAACATCCACTATTGAGCCTTCGACAGAATTCGGCTTTACCCTATCGCTGACAGGATACGCCCTTGAAGGCGGTGGTAACACATACAAGAGAAAATGCAGTTGATATCAGGTTTCTCCAGGTTTCTCCGTTCCGGTTGGCACAAACCGGTCACGCCGGCACTGGCCGCCGTTTTCCTCGCTTTATCGGCGCCGCAGGTCAGCGCCCAAAGCCTGTTCTCGCCAGCGATCCGCGTGAATCAGGACATCGTCACCTGGTACGAGCTGGAACAACGCCTGCAATTCCTGAATGTTTTGGGTTTGCCCGGCGGCAATGAGGCTGACGTCAGGGAAGCCCTGATCGAAGAAAAATTGCGCAAGCAGGCCATGCGCGAAGCGGGCGTGCAAGCTGCCCCGGAAGCCGTACAACTGGGGATCGACGAGTTCGCCTCGCGCGGGCAATTGTCCACCGAACAGTTCCTGCAACTTTTGGGTGAGGCAGGCGTCGACCCGGAAACTGTCCGTGATTATGTTGCAGATCAGCTGGCCTGGCGCGACTATATCAGCTCGCGCTACCTGTCGCAGGCCCGTCCGACCGAAGACGAGATTGATCGCGCGCTGGGACAAACCGGTGGCGGCGGCCTTCAGGTCCTGCTGTCCGAGATCATCATCCCGGTGAACCCGCAAACCGTTGCACAGACCGAGTTGCTGGCGGAAGAGATTTCGCGACTTGAAACTATCGAAGCGTTTTCAGCCGCAGCGGCGCAATATTCCGGAGCGGCCACCCGCAACGAAGGCGGACGTCTGGACTGGCTGAATATCTCCAACCTGCCTCCTGCCTTGCAACCGGTTATTCTTGGGCTCCAGAACGGTGAGATCACCGATCCCATCAGCCTGCCAAACGCCGTCGCCCTGTTTCAATTGCGCGGATTGCGCGAGGTGGCGACCGCTGCGCCGGCTATCTCCAAACTTGACTATGCGGCCTATTACCTGCCGGGCGGCCGCAGCGCCGAGGCTCTGGCACAGGCTGCCGCCCTGCGGGAGGAGATCGACACCTGCGACGACTTGTACGGAATCGCCAAGGATCAACCCGTCGAAGTCCTGGACCGTATCGAAGCCAGCCCGTCAGAAGTACCACGCGATTTCGCCGTGGAACTGGCCAAGCTGGATCGCTTCGAAGTGTCAACAAACCTGACCCGCAACAACGGGCAGACGCTGGTGTTCCTGATGCTGTGCAACCGCACCCGCAACCTGGGCGAAAACACCTCGCGGGCGGATGTCGCGAATGCACTGGCGCAACAGCGGCTACAGGCCTTTGCGGCCAGCCTGGTAGAGCAGCTGCGGGCTGACGCCACCATTGTTCAGGAATGACACGCCCGATTGCGCTCAGCTGCGGTGAACCGGCCGGGATCGGCCCTGAAATCGCGGCCAAAGCATGGGCAGAGCTGCGCCAAACCTGCCCGTTTTTCTTTATCGGCGATGCCAGCCACCTGCCTGCTGGCACCCCCGTTGTGAAAATCCAAACCCCTTCGGATGCCGTTGCAGTCTGTGATCAGGCCTTGCCCGTGCTGCAACTGAACTTTCCTGCTGCGAACATGCCCGGTCAGCCAGACCCGGCCAATGCCCCATCGGTGATCGATGCCATCGAAACCGGCGTCGACTTTGTGAAAGAGGGGGCAGCGGCCGCTCTGTGCACCGCGCCCATTCACAAGAAGGCCCTGATCGACGGGGCCGGGTTTACCTATCCCGGCCATACCGAGTTTCTGGCCGCGCTGTCGGGCACCCGGCGGGTTGTCATGATGCTGGCCAGCGACCAGTTGCGGGTTGTCCCGGCGACAATCCACATTCCCCTGGCGCAGGTTCCCGCCGCGCTGACGCCGGACCTGCTGCGCGAGACGATCGAAATCACCACGCGCGGTCTGCGCGACCAGTTCGGCATACAACACCCCCGCATCGCCATAACCGGCCTGAACCCCCATGCCGGCGAAGGCGGTAAAATGGGCCGCGAGGAGCTTGACTGGATCGCCCCAATGCTGGCCGATCTGAACCCGGAAGATGCGACCCTGACGGGCCCGCACCCTGCGGATACACTGTTCCATGCCGCTGCCCGCGCCCGCTATGACGCGGCGATCGCAATGTATCATGATCAGGCCCTGATCCCGATCAAGACACTGGATTTCGACCGGGGTGTGAACGTCACCCTTGGCCTGCCCTTCATCCGCACGTCGCCAGATCACGGCACTGCACTGGATATCGCCGGGAAAGGCATCGCCAATCCAACCAGCCTGATCGAAGCTCTGAAGCTTGCCCAACGCATGGCGCAAGGCTCTTGATCCTTCATCTGGCTGAAAATATCCCCGCCAGAGGCAAAAAACTTCTGGCGCTGCCCCTGCGGCCTGCGTCACGGTAATCGGATCATGAGTGCAATCGACAATCTCCCCCCTCTGCGCGAGGTCATCGCCACACATCAACTCTCGGCGCGCAAATCCCTGGGTCAGAACTTCCTGCTGGATCTCAACCTGACCGCCAAAATCGCCCGTCAGGCTGGCGATCTTGCAGACTGCGACGTACTGGAAATCGGCCCCGGTCCTGGCGGCCTCACCCGAGGGCTCCTGTCCGAAGGCGCACGCAAGGTCGTGGCGGTGGAAAAAGATACCCGCTGCATTGCCGCCCTGAACGATATCGCCGCCGCCTATCCCGGAAGGCTGGAGGTCATCAATGGTGACGCGCTCGAGATCAACCCGCTGGAACATCTGACCCCGCCAATCCGCATCGCAGCCAACCTTCCATACAACGTCGGCACCGAACTGCTTGTGCGCTGGCTGACACCCCCTGAATGGCCCCCCTTCTGGCAGAGCCTGACGCTGATGTTCCAACGCGAAGTGGCCGAACGCATCGTGGCCCAGCCCGGCAGCAAGGCGTATGGCCGCCTCGCCATCCTTGCCCAATGGCGGGCCGAGGCGCGCATCGCCATGTCCCTTCCCCCCGGCGCCTTCACCCCCCCGCCCAAAGTCTCCAGCGCGGTGGTCCACCTGACCGCCCTGCCAGAACCGCGCTATCCTGCTGACGCCGCGACCCTGTCGCGTGTGGTGGCCTCTGCCTTCAATCAACGCCGCAAAATGCTGCGTGCCTCGCTTAAAGGCGTCGCTCCGGATATCGAGGATCGCTTGCAGGCCGCAGGTATCCAACCCACTGAACGGGCCGAGCAGGTTCCGCTTGAAGCGTTCTGTGCCTTGGCGCGCGAAATCCAGAAACCCTGATCACAAAAAAGCCCCGAGGCTTGACCTCGGGGCTTTGCAAATTCTGATGCCAGCTTTACTCAGCCGCTTCCGGTGCGTCGCCATCCGTTTTGGGCGCATCTTCAGCCGCTGGCGCCGGTTTGGGCTTGCGTGCCCGCGGTTTGCGCGCAGGCTTTTCCTTCTTCTCAGTTGCCGGGGCTTCGGCCCCCTTGCTTTCCGGTGTCTCGACCAGACCGCTTTCCGGAGCAGCGTCCGGTGCGGCGAAATCCATTACGTCCGGCTGCGGCGCTTCGGCGGGATCGGCCTGTCGGGCCGCTTCACGTTCCTGGCGCTCTGCGCGCTCACGATCACGCTCGGCCTGGCGTTCGCGGTTCTGGCGTTCCTGCTCTTCGCGGCGCGCTTCAATCTCGCGCTGCGCCTCACTCAGCATGCGCAGATAATGTTCTGCGTGCTGCTGGAAGTTTTCCGCCGCAACGCGGTCGTTTGACAGCTGAGCGTCACGCGCCAGCTGATTGTACTTATCAATGATTTGCTGCGGCGTGCCACGCACCTTGCCTTCAGGGCCCGAGCTGTCAAAAACCCGGTTTACGACGTTACCGCCGGAAGGACGATTGCGGTTGTTCTTGGCCCGCGAGCGGGATTTGGAAGATCTCATCTTTCTTTACGTCAGCCTTATCAATGCGCTGTCGCTCAACCCGTGTTTTGCACTGCTCAGAGGCGTTTGCCGTGACGGGATGTCGACTTTTTTGGGCTTGGCGTCAGGGGTGCGCTGCAACAGCGTCAACCTCGCCGACTAATCCTGAGTAAACATGTCCTGACCGCGCAGACAAGAGGAATCTGGGATTTTCACACGCTTTTTTACTCGGGGCAGCGTTTTTTGGCTTCAGACAACAGTTTCAACCCGGCATCTTCGCGCCGACAACCCGGTCACGCCCGTCCAGATCGGGGATTACGCGAATATCCGCCAAACCCGCCGCATCAAACAAGGCAGACACCAGATTTGCCTGTGTCGGGCCAATTTCCACAAGTATTCGCCCGCCTGGCAGCAGGTAATCCGGGGCCGAGGCCGCAATCTGCCGATACGCGCCCAGCCCGTCCCCTTCATCGGTCAGCGCCATGCGCGGCTCGTGCTCCCGCACTTCGGGCGAAAGATCCTTCATTTCGGTTACGGAAATATACGGTGGGTTGGAAACAATCAGGTCAAACTGGCCTTCAATGTCTTCAAACCAGTTTGACTGCGCAATCTCGGCTCGTCCTTGCACCTTGTGGAGCACGGCATTGGCGCTGGCCTGAAGACAGGCGGCTTCACTCAGGTCGACCCCAAGGCCCGAAGCGCTGGAGCGCTCCGCAAGCAGTGTGACCAGAATACAGCCCGACCCGACCCCGAGGTCCAAAACATGGTCGAAAGGTTCGCTCAGCGCGGCCTCGATCAAGGTTTCAGTCTCGGGGCGTGGATCCAGAACATCGGAACTGACGCGAAACCTGCGCCCATAGAACTCGCGTTCGCCCAGAAGATGAGACACCGGCACCCGAATGGCACGCAAAGAAACCAGCTGGTCATAGCGTTCAGCGATCTCGGGCTGCAACTCTTCCGGGGCAATCAGCGTCACCCGGCTGGCTTCTATCCGTGCGGCATGGGCCAACAACAGGCGCGCATCGCGCGCCGGGTCATCCACGCCCGCGGCCCTCAAACGCGCGGTTGCGGCCACCATGGCCTGCGCTGCTGTTTGCAGCCCCATCATTGCGCCATCTCGGCCAGCAACCGGGCCTGATCATCCGCCGTCAGAGCGTCAATCACTTCGTCCAGATCCCCCTGCATCACCTGATCCAGTTTATAGAGCGTCAGGTTAATCCGGTGATCCGTCATCCGCCCCTGTGGGAAATTGTAGGTGCGAATGCGTTCCGAACGATCCCCTGATCCTACCTGGCTGGCCCGGTCGGCGGAACGTTCGCTGTCGATCCGCTGCCGCTCGAGGTCATAAAGCCGCGTCTTCAGCACCTGCATGGCGATCTCGCGGTTGCGATGCTGGGACTTCTCGGAACTTGTGACCACCAAGCCCGTCGGAATATGCGTGATCCGCACCGCCGAGTCAGTGGTGTTCACGTGCTGCCCGCCCGCGCCGGAACTGCGCATCGTGTCGATACGGATGTCATTGGCGTCTACCTGGATGTCGACATCCTCGGCCTCGGGCAGTACCGCCACCGTCGCCGCCGAGGTGTGGATGCGCCCGCCGCTTTCGGTTTCGGGCACGCGCTGCACACGGTGCACGCCGGATTCGTATTTCAGCCGGGCAAAGACGTTGTCGCCCTTGATATGGGCCACCACCTCTTTGATCCCGCCCAGATCGGAAGCCTGTTCTTCGATGATCTCGAACTGCCACCCGCGGGCCTCGGCATAGCGTTGATACATACGCAACAGATCGCCCGCGAACAAAGCGGCCTCGTCCCCGCCGGTACCCGGGCGAATTTCCAGCATCGCCGGACGCGCATCCGCCGCATCCTTCGGCAGCAGCGCCAGTTGCAGCGCGTGTTCCGCCTCGGGGATGCGCGATTGCAGGTCCGGAATTTCTTCTTCGGCCAACTCCTTCATATCCGGGTCGGCCAGCATCGCCTCGGCCTCAGCCAGGTCTGCCACCAGCTGGCGCCAGGCCATGATCTGATCGACCACGGGCTTGAGGTCGGAATATTCCTTGGCCAAGGCCGCAATATCGCCGCCCGATGCGCCATCCGCCATGGCTGCTTCGAGGTATTGGAAACGCTGGGTGATCTGTTCAAGACGTTCTTCGGGGATCATCCCGGCGGTGTCTATCATCCGGGGGCTTTGGTCAAGGGCCACGTCGTGCTAAGCTTCCTGTCATGAAACGGATTTTGCTTGCCCTTTTGCTGACGTCCACGCCGGTTTTCGCCGATTACATCGGCCCCGACGGCAAGACCCGCGATTGCTATTGCACCGACACGTCCGGGTCCCGCATCGAACTGGGTGAGATGATCTGCCTGCAAGTCGACGGCCGCATGTTCACGGCACAATGCCAGATGTCCCTGAACGTGCCCATGTGGCGCGAGGTGCAGGAAGGGTGTTTATCGTCCGGGTTGCAAAGCGATCCAGTTGATCACTTTGAACAGGATGAGGCGTCCTGAGCGCCGGTAGAACAGTTACATCTGCTCCAACCACCCATCAACCCGTGCCTTGTTCACACCGAAATCCCTGCGACCGAACCGCAAACGGCCATGGATGCGCAGCGTGTCGCCGTCCTGCTGAACAGTGGTATAGTCGGGGAAACCAATCCATATCGTGCGGGTGACATAGGTGATCATGCCCTCATCGACCGAACCTGCCAAAACCGAGGTGCGCGGCGTGGCGCGGGCGATCCGATCGAGGTTCTCCAACCCTCCCGGGCCGGTTGCAACAACGCGCAGAACGCCACCCGGCAAGTCCTGATCAACCTCTGCAACCGGTGCAATATGCCATTGCGCCAGAGCTGACGGGGCCAACCGGACGTAAGCGACCAGCCCAAGCACCAGCGCGATCACTGCCCACAAAACCATCTTTTTCATCCCGCTTTGCCCTCTTGCAGAAACCCTATGCGGATCAGGCGCCGGGGCAAGCCGTTCCGGGCCGGTTTACCGCGACGTCACACCCGGCAGGATACACAGCATCTCGTAGATCAGGTTGGCTGCCGTCAGGGCCGTGTTGCCGGATGGGTCATACGGGGGTGAAACCTCGACCAGATCACACCCCACCACATTCACACCCTGCAACGCGTGGATCAGTTGCAGCGCCTGCGGCGTGGTCAGCCCGGCAATCTCTGGTGTACCCGTGCCCGGTGCAAAGGCCGGGTCCAGGCTGTCGATGTCATAGGTGACATAGACCGGATGATCCCCGATGATCTTGCGGATCTGAGAGCCGATCTGCGTCAGGTTCTGCTGCCACAACTCCCAGGCCGGGAACTGGCGGAAGCCCCAATCCCTGGCTTCGGTGAAATCCGAAGCCGCATAGCCCGATCCGCGAATGCCGATCTGAAAGGTCTTGTCGGGGACAATCAGCCCCTCTTCATAGGCGCGGCGGAAGACGGTTCCGTGGGTCTCTTTCTCGCCGAACATCTCGTCATTCACATCCGCATGGGCATCCACATGCACCAGAGCCACCGGCCCATACTTTGCCGCAATGGCCCGCAGGATCGGCAGGGTGATCGAATGATCACCCCCCATCGCCACCGGGGTCACGTTCTTTGCCAGGATCGCGTCATAGCTTTCCCTGATGATCCTCAGGCTGTCCGCAAGCGAGAAGGTGTTGATCGCCAGATCCCCGATGTCGGCGATTTGCAAGCTGTCGAACGGAGCCGCCGAGGTAGCCATGTTGTAGGGCCTTATCATCGCGCTTTCGCTGCGGATCTGTTTGGGTCCGAACCGGGTGCCCGATCGCCACGAGGTGCCGATATCCATCGGAATCCCCAAAACCGCCACATCCAGCCCCGCCAGCGAGGCTGCCTGGGACAGGCGCATAAACGTATTCGGCCCCGAAAACCGCGCCAGATCATTACCGCTGATGGGTTGGTTGAATTGTGTCATATTCTTTCTCGACAAGCCCCAGAGTATTTTGCTTTACGAACTGTTTCGAAGTTCGCGCAAATTTTCCGAAACATCATCATTAATTGGATAAGAAACACTTAATGACGTCTCAAAATCTGCGTCCGATGAAAAACGGGTGTACGTCGCACCCCAGCGCCTATCATCCCCTCGGGGATGGCTTTCCCATACGAGAAACGCATCCCAAGTGTCCAATCCGTGATTGTTTTCGGGCCTCAGTGCAGGCAATTCTCTTTCGATCACCCCGATGACACCTGTGTCCAGTGCGTGGCGTTCGCTTGCGTTCATCGGTCGCAAGGCATCAGAAACAGAGCACCTTTTATCACTATATCGAAGCATCATTACTGTTTCGGAATCAACCCAAGCCAGCCCGTCAGCCCGCGCGAGGCGCACTAGACGTTTTTCTGGAGCAACGACCTGACCGTCGGCAAATGGTACGCAGTATGTCTCAAACAAAGTCATTGCTGAATGCTCGCGAGCAGTTGGCTGATGCAGGCGATCACGCGCAAAATGCCCGAGCGGCAACCCAAGGAGAACAATGCACGCCCAGATCAGAGCTTTTCGTTTAGTCATGCGAGTTTATTCCACCCCAACAGGCAGACGATCTGCGTCGCCACATGCGCCCCCGCAATCGCCGTCGCGCCGGATGTATCGAACGGCGGAGACACTTCGACCACGTCGCCGCCCTTGATGTTGATCCCCGCGATGTCGCGCAGGATGATCTGCGCCTGAATGGAACTCAAACCACCCCAGACCGGTGTCCCCGTACCCGGTGCAAAGGCCGGGTCCAGACCGTCGATATCAAAGCTTAGGTAGACCGGGCTGTCGCCCAGAATGCCCTTGATCTTCTGCGCCACGGCGGCGGGGCCAGATTCGTAGACCTCGCGCGCGTCGATGATGTTGACGCCCAGCGTGTCCTCGTTGGTGGTGCGGATCCCCACCTGAACCGAACGTTTCGGATCCACGATCCCCGACTTCACCGCCTTGTAGAACATGGTGCCGTGGTCCACCCGGCTCATGTCGTCATCGGCCCAGGTGTCGGTATGGGCGTCGAACTGCAATAGCGACATCGGCCCGTATTTCTCGGCATAGGCCTTGAGGATCGGAAAGCTGATATAGTGGTCGCCCCCCAGCGCGACCGAGGCCACATCCGCCGTCAGAATGGTGCGGATATGGTCGGTCAGCGTGTCGGGAAAGGCGGGAATGTTGGCATAATCATAGGCCATATCGCCGTAGTCGATGATAGCCAGCTCGCTGAGCGCATCGAAGGGCCAGCCATAAGGTGCATCGGGCGATTGCAGCGCGCTGGCCTCGCGGATTGCACGCGGGCCAAGGCGGGTGCCCGGGCGATTGGTCACCGCCTGATCAAACGGCACGCCGGTCACGGCGATGTCGACGCCGGTCAGGTTCTTGGTATACAGCCGCCGCAGAAACGAGGTCGCCCCGCCAAAGGTGTTTTCATAGGACAGGCCTTTGAGATCCGGGTTGGTGAATGCCTCGTCCACCTGGTTTTTTGCGTCTTCCAGTGCCATTTCGCTCCCCCATCAGCCCAACGGCTGCGCCTTTTCCACGATCCGTGCGAAGAACGATGCCCCCACCGGCGCGATATCATCATTGAAGTTGTATTTCGGATGATGCAGCCCGGCACCATCACCCTGCCCAAGGAACAGATAAGCCCCTGGTCGCGACTGAAGCATGTACGAAAAATCCTCGGCCCCCATGTCGCGCCCCATTGTGTCGATCACCCGTTCAGCCCCCGACACTTCGCGCGCGACGGCCGCGGCAAAGGCTGCCTTTTCAGCATCGTTGATCGTCGCCGGGTATCCCACCTGATATTCAAGCCGTGCCTCGACACCGTAAGACGCGGCCTGCCCCTGAACGATCTGCTCCATCCGCTCCATCACCATTTTCTGCACATAAGGATCGAATGTACGAACCGTGCCGTTCAGATAGGCGGTGTCCGGGATCACGTTGTTCACCGTTCCGGCGTGGATCTGAGTGACCGAAACAACCAGGTCTTCCACTGCATAGTGGTTGCGGCTGACGATGGTCTGGATCGCCTGTGCAATGCCGCAGGCCGCCATGACCGGGTCGCGGGTCTGATGCGGCATGGCGCCATGGCCGCCGACGCCTTGGATATGAATATCGAACGTATCGACCGCCGCCATGATCGGCCCCGGCGTTGTATGGAACGTACCTTCCGGGTTTCCCGGATCGTTGTGTATTCCATAGACCTCAGAGATATCGAACCGCTCCATGATGCCTTCTTCGACCATGACACCCGCACCGCCACCTTCTTCCTCGGCCGGTTGAAAGATCAGGGCCACACGGCCGCGGAAATTTCGCGTCTCGGCCAGATACCGCGCCGCGCCCAGCAGCATTGTGGTGTGCCCGTCATGCCCGCAGGCATGCATCTTTCCGGGATTCTTCGATGCATAGTCGACGCCTGTTTCTTCGGTGATCGGCAATGCATCCATATCGGCGCGCAGGCCAATGGTCGGGCCGTCGCCCTGCCCGTTGATGATCGCGACCATCCCGGTTTTTGCGATCCCTTCATGCAATTCATCAACCCCGAATTCACGCAGACGCTCGGCCACAAACGCGGCAGTCTCAAAGCACTCGAACTCCAACTCGGGTATCGTGTGCAGATATTGGCGCCATCTGGTCATATCGGCAGAGAAATCGGCAATTCGGTTGACGACGGGCATCTGGGGTGGACTCCTGATCGGGACTGCGGGATGGATGCATCTGACACCGGAATGAAAGGGTTCGCAATGGCCGATAATCCTCTGATCCATGACAGTGACGCAGGGATCGAACGCCTGCTGGAAATCATGCGCCGCCTGCGTGATCCGCAAACCGGCTGCCCGTGGGATATCGAACAGGATTTCGCCACCATCGCGCCCTATACGATCGAAGAGGCCTATGAGGTCGCCGACGCCATCGAGCGTGAGGCCTGGGACGAGCTGAAGGGAGAGCTGGGCGATCTGCTGTTCCAATCCGTCTTCCACGCTCAAATGGCGGAAGAAGCGGGATATTTCACCTTTCAGGACGTGGTTCGCACCATGTCCGACAAGATGGTGGCCCGGCATCCGCATGTCTTCGGTGACGAATCCCGCGATAAATCCGCCGAACAGCAGACCAAGGACTGGGAAGCCATCAAGGCCGCCGAACGTGCGGGCAAGGAACAGAAAGGCGCGCTGGACGGGGTGGCCGCCAACCTGCCAGCCCTGCTGCGGGCGCATAAGCTGCAAAAACGGGCCGCGCGCGTAGGGTTCGACTGGCCCGACGCCGGCCACGTTCTGGCCAAGATCACCGAAGAAGCCGCCGAACTGGAAGAGGCGCGTGACAAGATGGACGCGGACGCGCTTGAGGATGAGTTTGGCGATCTGCTGTTCGTGATGGTCAATCTGGGTCGTCATCTTGGCATCGAACCGGAGGCCGCGTTGCGCCGCACCAATGCCAAGTTCACCCGTCGCTTTGAACAGGTCGAGACCCGGCTGGCCGAACGGGGAAAGACCCCCTCGCAAAGCGATCTGGCCGAGATGGATGCGCTGTGGGACGAGGTCAAAACCGAAGAGCATCGCGCCAACGGCAAACTCCCGCCGGTTGAAGTCATGGCCGCACCCAGAAACGGGTAGACAAGGCACCCGACACTTGCGAGTGTCCCACCTTCACGACCACCGGAGACGCCCATGCCCCCTCGCAAGATCATCATCGACACCGATCCCGGACAGGACGATGCCGTCGCTATCCTGCTGGCGCTGGCCAGCCCGGAGGATATCGAGGTTCTTGGCATCACGGCGGTCGCAGGCAACGTGCCCCTGGAATTGACCGCCAAGAACGCTCGGATCGTGTGCGAACTGGCGGGCCGGACCGACATACCTGTTTACGCGGGCTGCGACAGACCGTTGAACCGCCCGCTGGTCACGGCCGAGCATGTGCATGGCAAGACAGGTCTGGATGGCCCGGACCTGCCCGATCCGCAGATGCCGCTGACCGAAGGGCATGCGGTGGATTTCATCATCGACACCCTGCGCGCTGAAGAACCGGGCACGGTAACACTTTGCCCGCTGGGGCCACTGACAAATATCGCGACCGCGTTCAGCAAGGCTCCGGACATTGTGGACCGGGTACAGGAAATCGTTCTGATGGGCGGAGCGTATTTCGAGGTCGGCAACATCACCCCGACAGCTGAGTTCAACATTCACGTCGATCCAGAAGCCGCTGATATAGTTTTCAAATCCGGCAGACCTATCGTGGTCATGTCGCTGGATGTCACGCACAAGGCGCTGGTCACCAAACCCCGCAATGATGCGTTCCGTGCGCTGGGAAACAAAGTCGGAATCTCCGTCGCCGAGATGACCGATTTCTTCGAAAGGTTCGACAAGGAAAAATACGGCAGCGCAGGTGCGCCTTTGCACGACCCTTGCGTGACCGCCTATCTGATCCGGCCCGAGCTGTTTTCGGGTCGTCATGTGAATGTCGAGATTGAAACCCAGTCCGAGCTGACAATGGGCATGACGGTCGCCGATTGGTGGGGCGTAACCGACCGCGCGCCCAATGCGCTGTTCATGGGGGAAATCGACGCCGACGGCTTCTTCAATCTTTTGACGGAAAGGCTGGCCAGATTATGAGCGCCGCCCTGCGCCTGGCGCGCCCCGAGGACCTGGATCGTCTGATGGCACTGGTCACCGCCTTCCATACCGAGGCCGGATTGACGCAAGACCCGGACCAGACCCGAAACGCTCTGACACCCCTGCTCGAGGGTATTCCCCATGGCTGTGTCTATCTGATCGGCCCCGGACGCGCGCCGTTGGGCTACATCATCCTGACCTTCGGCTGGTCCGTCGAATTCGGCGGCATGGACGGTTTCGTGGACGAAATCTATATCCGGCCCGCTGTTCGCGGCCGCGGCATCGCAACCGAAGTTCTACTGGCGCTGCCCAAAGCTTTGTCCGAAGCGGGGCTGACTGCCCTTCATCTGGAAGTCGACCGGCACAACGAGGTCGCTCAGAAGATCTATCTGCGCACCGGGTTCAAACCACGCGACAGATATATGCTGATGAGCAAGTTGCTTTAACGAGACTCGCCGCGGAAGATATTGGCCGGGTTCATGTCCTGTACCGGGTCATTCGACGAAACTTCTTCTCCGGTTATCGGATACGTTCCCGGACCCGCGCAGGCAGACAATACTGTGATGGACGCTGTGACGATTATCAGAAGGAATTTGGATACAGACATCGTGGTCTCCTTTCTGCAATGAAGAAAGACTACGGCATTTGGAGTGAACGCGATAAGTAACAAGTTCACACATAAGAATAATTAAGCCACTTAAATATTATCAAATTTCCACGTCTAAGACCACCATGCCCCTGAGAATTTTATCTTTTTTCTGGCACGCCAATGTCTTCTTCAAAAAGCGGCATTTCGAAAAAAAGCAGGTGATCGCGTGCGATTTCAGGAGTTTCGTAATAGGCGTCGCGCAGGTGAAAGCCCAAAGACAGGTATAACCGAGTCGCCACTTCCAGGGGTTTGCCGGTGTCCATTCGAATATAGTCGAACCCAAGATCTCGGCACATTTCGATCAGCGAAAGCATGATGGCACAGCCTGCGCCGGTCCCCCTTGCTGCGTCGGTTACAAATACGCGTTTGATTTCAGCCACACCGGGCTCGTAGGTGTGAAACATGCCGCAGCCGACCGGTTCCCCATGCAGCAATGCCAGTTTGATCCCACCGTTCGGCGGTGCGTGTTCCGCGTCAATGTTGTCCATTACACGGGCGTATTTTTCGCTTGGGTAGAAAGCCTGCACAATCTGGGCGGTTCTTTCATCCAGCGCCAGCAGGAAATCCCTGTAATCCCAACACAAACGCCGAACCGCTTCAAACTGGTCCGGCGTTTCCGGTTCGATGATGTTCAGCACAATGCGACCCCCGGATCAAACCCGGGGGTCAGCCTAGCACCAAGTGCGTTATTTGCGAAGGATCGACGCGCCTGCGTATTCGGCCACTTCCCCCAGCGACTCCTCGATGCGGATCAGCTGGTTGTATTTCGCCAACCGGTCCGATCGCGCCAATGAGCCGGTTTTGATCTGACCACAATTCGTCGCCACGGCCAGATCGGCAATGGTCGCGTCCTCGGTCTCGCCCGAACGGTGCGACATCACGTTGGTGTACCGCGCGCGGTGCGCCATATCGACGGCGCGCAGGGTTTCGGTCAGCGAACCGATCTGGTTCACCTTGACCAGCATTGAGTTCGCGCAGCCACGTTCGATCCCTTCGGCCAGACGTTCCGGGTTGGTCACGAACAGGTCATCACCAACCAGTTGCACCTTGTCGCCGATGGCATCGGTCAGGGCCTTCCAGCCATCCCAGTCATCTTCAGACATGCCATCTTCGATCGAGATGATCGGATAGTCATTGACCAGAGCAGCCAGATAGGCTGCGTTTTCCTCGGATGTCAGGGTGATCCCCTCGCCCGCCAGAACGTATTTGCCGTCTTTGAAATACTCGGTCGCCGCGCAATCCAAGGCCAGGTGGATTTCTTCGCCCGGCTTGTAGCCCGCCTTTTCGATGGATTTCAGGATGAAATCCAGCGCCTCGCGTGTGCTGGCAATGTTGGGGGCAAAACCGCCCTCGTCGCCCACTCCCGTGGCCAGACCCGCGGAAGACAGTTCTTTCTTCAGTGTATGGAACACCTCGGACCCCATGCGCACCGCTTCGCGAATGTTCGCGGCGGCGGTCGGCATGATCATGAATTCCTGAATGTCGATCGGGTTGTCGGCATGTTCGCCACCATTGATAATGTTCATCATCGGAACCGGCAGAACCCGCGCCGAGGTGCCGCCCACATAGCGATAGAGCGGCTGGGTGGTGAAATCCGCCGCCGCCTTGGCCGTGGCCAGCGAGACACCCAGGATAGCGTTCGCACCCAGACGGCCTTTGTTCTCGGTGCCGTCCAGCTCGATCATGGCCTGGTCAATGGCCACCTGCTCGGTCGCGTCAAAGCCCACCAGTTCTTCGGCAATCTCGCCGTTCACGGCGGCGACGGCTTCCAGAACGCCTTTGCCCATATAGCGCGCCTTGTCGCCATCGCGTTTTTCAACCGCCTCATAGGCACCGGTGGACGCGCCCGAGGGTACGGCAGCGCGACCCATGGTGCCGTCTTCCAGAATCACGTCAACTTCGACTGTCGGATTGCCCCGGCTGTCCAGAATTTCGCGTGCGTGGATGTCGATGATGGTGCTCATGAAGCCTGTCCCTGTGACTGCGGTCGGTTGCACGCGTCATAGCAGCAACCGGCCAAAAGTAAACCGGTTCCGTTAACGCTAACACGTATATTCCCGGACATTTAGGGCTAACAATTCGCTGTTTGCGCCAACAGGGTCAGGCAGGTGCCAATTCCCGCGCCAGACGCCGTTCGCGGACAAAGGTATAAAGACCCGAGCCGATGATCAGGGTCGCCCCCGCCATTGTCAGCGCATCAGGGCGTTCACCGAACATCAGCATTCCAGCAAGGATCGAGAACACAAGGCGCGTGTACCGGAACGGCATCAGGGCCGAGGCTTCGCCCACCCTCATCGCAGTGACAATGCCGTAATAGCCCAGCACGCCAAATCCGATCGCCCCCGCATAAGGGCCCGTTTGACCGGCTTGAACCGGCACGAAGGATGCCCCGGACATGACCATCAGAACCAGGCCGGCCACAGCCACCGCAATATAGGCCTGCATCGCAACGACGGATGAGGGCACGCGTGGGTCCAGCTTGCGGGTGATCAGATCGCGCGCCGCAATGGCGACCACGGACAACACCACAAACAGGGATTCCGGCCGAAAGCCCTCCATCCCCGGACGGATGATCATCAGAACACCGACAAAGCCGACACCGATCGCGCTCCAGCGACGCCAGCCGACCTGCTCTCCAAGGAACAGGGCCGCACCCATGGTGACGACCAGCGGCATGGCCTGAAACACGGCCGCAACGGTGGACAGGTCGATCAGCGACAACGCCGTCACGAACGCCACCGCGCCAAAGCCTTCGGTCGCAGCGCGGATCAATGGCAGGGCTTTCCATGCCACGGGGTCAAAGATCCGCTTTCGGGTGACCACTGACATCGCGGCAAACACGAGCCCGCAAAACACGCCCAGAAACACCATGATCTGCCCTGTCGGCACAGAGCCGGACAGGAGCTTGATGAACATGTCCTCAAGTGCAAAGGCCGCCATCGACCCGATGAGCAGCAGGATGCCGTTTACGTTGTTCATTTGCGCGTCCGTTGGAAAGGGCACATCTGGTGCCTGTAGATGCACAACAACCTCAACCAACGGCATCTGGCAAGACAATTCCCGTCACGCCTGATGAATTAACGTGAGGCGATCAATCGCGTTTCGTGATGGGTCAGTCCTTTTCCAGCGGGACGCCGTACAGCTCCAACCGGTGCCCTTTCAGCTTATACCCAAGCTTGGCGGCGATTCTTTCCTGTAGGGCTTCGATCTCGGGGTCGACGAATTCGATAACCTCTCCTGACTGCATGTCGATCAGGTGGTCGTGGTGATCGCGCTCGGCGTCCTCGTACCGGGCCCGTCCGTCGCCGAACTCAAGACGTTCCAGAATACCAGCCTCTTCGAACAGTTTGACCGTGCGATAGACCGTTGCAATGGAAATGCCTTTGTCCGCAGCAGACGCCCGCGCATAGAGTTCCTCGACATCCGGGTGGTCGTCGCTCTGTTCCAGTACCTGCGCGATGACCCTTCTTTGACCGGTCATGCGCAGCCCTTTGGCTTCACAACGCCCAATAATCGTTTCCGACATGATGCCCCTCAGACTTGCTCGGGTGTCTGTCTTAATATGTCTGCGCAGGTTTCGCTACAGGGATTTCACCTTTTGCGACCTTCTGATCTGGCGCGCGTCAGATCGGCCCAGACCGGCAGGTGATCAGATGCGATATGCGCGGGACGTGTGTCGTGAACACCGTGCGCCACGGCCTGTATTCCGCTGCCCAGCGCGATCCGATCCAGCGCGCCCAGGGGCTGCGCGGCGGGAAAACTTGGTCTGGGAGGCAGAAACCGCATTTCGGGGACCAGGTGATCCAGTACTGGCTGACGTGACCACTCGTTGAAGTCACCGGCCCAAACAGTCGGCATCTGGTCCATGTCCCAGTCGTTCCGCCGAATGTGCAAAATCTGCTGTCGCCGCGACGCTGGCAACAGTCCAAGATGCATACCCATCACGCGCAATGGCCCGATATGGGTGTCGAACTCGACACGCACCGCACCGCGCGGCTCCAGCCCCGGCAACTCGTGATGCCCTTTTCGGCGGACCGAGATACCCTCTCCGCGCCAGATCACCGCGTTGCCGTGCCAGCCCAGACTTCCCGCGCCGCCCAGATCTACGATCTGCCATCCCGCCTCGTCCAACATAAAATGCGGCAGCGCGGCCGGACGGGGCGGCAGGCGCTTGTCGGCCTCCTGCAACACCACGATATCCGCTTTCATGTTTTCGATGACTTGCAGAATACGTTGGGGTTGGCGCCGGAAATCCAGCCCGACGCATTTCTGAATGTTGTAGCTTGCGATACGCAGCGTGGAGGAAGTTGGCATGGGGGCGTGACCAAATGAATTGCCCTAAAGTGCCATGCCTGACGTGAGGCGCAACCCCTCTGCTTGGTTTCCTGCTGCGACAATTCCGATACGGCATCCGCCCCCAGCAATCTGCCTCCTATTTCGGCGATTGAAACCTGGCTGATATCAAAGCGAAGGTTCCGCTTGATCCCCGGCCCTGCAACGCTCTATCCCGATGCGGTGACGACAACGCATCGCAGCCAAAGCGGGGCCCGCATGAGCCTGAGCCAGACCCAACCCGACAACAGCACCCGGGCCAGTATCGTTTTGGTGACAGGCGGCGCGCTATGGGGCCTTTATTGGATTCCGGTGCGGTTTTTCTTTGATCAGGGCCTGACCGGCCCCTGGTCAGGGATCGCGATGTACTGCGCGGCCCTGATTGCGTTGCGCCCCTTCGTCTGGTCCGACAGGCGCATGCTGGCCCGGCAATGGCGCGATTTGATGCTCAGCGGAATGTTCACAGGGGCTGCATTCGGCCTGTATTCAATCAGCCTTGTCTACACCGACGTCGTCCGCTCGATCCTGTTGTTCTATCTCACCCCGATCTGGGGCACGATTCTGGGCGTCGTATTTCTGAAAGAACGCCTGAGCCTGATGCGCCTTGCGGGTCTGATCTGCGGGCTTGGCGGGCTGTTTGTCGTGCTCGGAGGCGCCGGGTTCGTGCCATGGCCGCAGAACTTGGGTGACTGGCTGGCACTGGCATCGGGCATATGCTGGGCATTGGGTACACTGGGCCTGTACAAGGCTGGCAGCATGACCATCTCGGGTCAGGTCTTTGCCTTTGTGATTGGCGCGCTGTTGCTGTCGCTTGTCAGCCTGCTGATGCTTGGGGGCCAAACCCTGCCGAACATCACGGGCGAAGAGTCGATCCGCATAGCGGGATATGCAATGCTGTCCACCTTTTATGTCCTGCCCATGATCTACATGACCATCTGGCCAGCAACAAAGCTGTCCCCCGCAAAGGTCGGCCTGCTGCTGATGAGCGAGGTTGTCGTTGGCATCGCTTCAGCCGCCGCCCTGTCAGGAGAACCATTTGGCCTGCGTGAGTTTCTGGGCGCCATCCTGATCGTCAGCGCCGCGGTGGTGGAAATCCTGCGGAAATAGATGCAGGCCTCGCGTCACGTCCCGCAGAATGTTGCATGGACCACCTCATTTTCGGCCGGAGGACGCCTCAGGTCTTCCGCATCCCCCTGATCCTCGTACGGTCGCGCCAACACAGCGTTCAGCCGGTCGAAGGGCGCGTAATCACCCTGCACCGCCGCCTGGATCATCTGTTCGATCCGGTGATTGCGCGGAATGAATGCGGGGTTTGCGGCAGTCATCACCTCCAGTGGCGCCGCTTCGTGCGCCAACCGTGCACGCCAGTCTTTTTCCCAAGCGTCAAACGCTGCCGGGTCAAGGAACTGATCCCGCGCCGTGCCACCGCCCAGCGCCCGGAAGGTATTGGTGAAATCCGCCTGCCCCCCGGCCATGCGCTTCAGAAGGTCGGTGATCAGTTCCTGATCGCCCTCGTCCGCGGTTGCCAGTCCGATCTTTGCCCGGAACCGGGACAACCAGTTCTGTTGCAGCAGGTCCGGCATCGCGTGGACGATCTCGGTCGCCTCTTCCACGGCGGCCTCTTTGTCGTCCATCTGCTGGATCAAGGCCGTTGCCAACTGCGCGAGGTTCCACACCGCGATATCAGGCTGGTTCGAATAGGCATAACGACCCATCCGGTCAATCGAGCTGTAGACGGTGTTGGGGTGATAAGTGTCCATGAACGCACATGGGCCGTAGTCAATGGTCTCACCCGCGATCGAGCAGTTATCGGTATTCATCACCCCATGGATGAACCCCACGCTCATCCATCGTGCAATCAAACCGGCCTGCGCATCGCGCACCGAACGTAACAGGCCCATCGGCCCATCTGCCTTTGGGTAATGCCGCGCAATGGCATAGTCCGTCAGGCGCTTCAGGCTGTCCATCTGCCCACGCGCTGCAAAAACCTGAAAGGTCCCCACCCGCAGATGACTGGATGCAACCCGGGTCAGAACAGCTCCGGGCATCGGAGCTTCACGAAAGACGGTCTCGCCGGTTTCCACGGCTGCCAAGGCGCGTGTGGTCGGAATGCCCAGGGCATGCATCGCCTCGGACACCACATATTCCCGCAGCACCGGCCCCAGCCAGGCCCGGCCATCGCCCCGGCGGGAAAACGGCGTAGGACCCGAACCTTTCAGCTGGATGTCCCGGCGCACCCCGTCCGTTCCAACCGTCTCGCCCAGCAACACCGCACGTCCGTCGCCCAGCTGCGGGTTGTACTGCCCGAACTGATGCCCGGAATAAAGCTGTGCGATGGGCTCGGCACCTTCGGGAATACTGTTTCCCGCAAAGGCTTCGGCCATGTCCTCGACGCCTCCGGGCGATATCCGCAGCAACCTGGCCAGATCATCGTTGAACGCAATCATCCTTGGCGCGCGCACGGGAACCGGTGACTGCCGTGCAAAGAACGCATCCGGCAGGCGGGCATAAGAGTTATCGAAGGGGATTTTCAGGGTCATGCCGTAAACATATCCCTCGGACGCATGAATACCATAGCGGATCACACCGGCCCGTGCATAATCGCACCCAAACACGAGGAACCACATGACCGCACAAGAGATTATCGACCGCCTGAACCTGCAACGCCATCCCGAAGGTGGTTGGTATGCCGAGACATGGCGCGCCGAAAACGAAGGTCGCCCCACCGGCACCTGCATCTACTTCCTGTTGCAGAAAGGCGAAAGCAGCCATTGGCACCGTGTCGATGCGACCGAGATCTGGCTGTACCATGCCGGCGCGCCGCTTGTCCTGTCGCTCAGCGCAACCGACCAAGGCCCCGCCACCGAACATGTGCTGACACACGACCTTTCCGCTGGCGCACCACAATTGATCGTCCCGGAAGGCCATTGGCAAGCCGCCCGCAGCACGGGTGATTACACGCTGGTCAGTTGCACAGTCTCGCCCGGCTTCCAATTTGAAGGATTTGAATTGGCCGCCCCGGGCTTCGATATCCCCAAGGCGTAAGCCGACGTTCAACGATCTCGGAAAAGGAGAGTTTACAGACGGTTGCCCATTGATCATTCTGTACACGCAGCCACAGGCGACGGAGTAACGAGTGAGTATGAAGCAGGTCCTGCTGACTGTCTTGTTCTTGTGTCAAAGCGCAGCATGGGCCAGCGCAGAGCCCGCTTGCGCCGAGGCCCGTCTTGCATCCGATCTGACTGCGCCAGAACTGAACGGGGAAGAAACGGCTGAAGATGCTGACCCGATCGTGACAGCCGAACCTGCGGTGCTGGTTTCCAGGCGTCCTGCCCTGCGACCCTGCAAGTTTCGGAAATTCGAAGTGGGCCGTGAACGAATGCAGGAACGGGGCGCCGTGTGCGGCGACTGGACCATTCTGGGTGAAACTCGCAAGCCCGTCGCCGGAAAGGCCCGCGGATGCGGGATCACGAACCCGGTTCGGGTTCACAAAATATCAGATATCGCTCTCAGCCAGTTCTCATTGATGGACTGCCAGACAGCGGTCACGCTGAAAACGTGGATCGAAAACACGGCCAAGCCAGCCTTTGCCGATATGGGCGGCGGGCTGAAGGGGATGCGGATCGTTGGCCACTATGCCTGCAAGACCCAGAACAACCAGCCGCGTTCACGCATCTCGGAACATGCGCGCGGAAGGGCGATCGACATATCGACCTTCGTTCTACAGGACGGAACACAGATCACGGTCCGGGACGGATGGAGCAACGCGCAAGGCGCTGTTTTGAGAGAGTTGCACGAAGGCGCCTGCGGCATATTCGGAACCGTGCTTGGCCCGGACGCCGACCGCTATCACGTCGGGCATTTCCATTTTGACACGGCCCGCCGCAAGGGCGCTCCGGTGTGTCGATGAACCTTCGGGTTGCGCCTCTATTTGTCGCTTCGGCTTTTGATCAACAAATTGATCAGCGGTACCAGCAGCGTCGCTGCCGATCCCAAAGGGTTCGATCCAATGCTCTTGACCGCCTGCACGACCTCTTTGGCCTCTGCCGTCATCTCCTCCAATTCGTCTTCAATATCCGCTATGGCCATATCGCGCACCTCGACGGCCGGTGCGACTTCGTCGTCGATATTTCGGCGTCTTGCAATCAGCACAATAAGCCCGGCGAAAACGATGTTTCCAAAGGCCAACAGCGCCGCCGCCGATGCCGGTGACATCGCGCTCTGAAGCGCCAAGAAAAAAGAGACATTCAAAAGCACCACCGCCGACAATGCCGCGATGCCCGCGATGCCCATCAGTATGGTCTGTTGCTGAACCACCCCAAGACGGCGGCGTGCAATCAAACGTTCGGTCCGATAGATCGTAACCAGGTTCTTGCTCAGTCTGCTCATAATCCGCCTCCTAGCCCTGCGCGCGCCCGACGACGTACCCCAGCGAAAACGCAATCAGCAACGCCGTGATCGGATAGTCTTTCTGAAGCCGACCGAACTCCTCGGCAACGTCATGTCCCAAGGACTGAACCTGGCTCAGGTCGATCCCGTGGTCTTCCAGCAGCTGCCGGATTTCATCCGACGATTTGGCGCCCTCAGGCGGATCATCGGAACCCGATTCCTTTTCGGCCTGCGCCTCCAACGTCGCATTCCGCTTCCGCAACTTCTCCAACTCGGCCTCAAGCTCTGCCTTGGTCGCCATACTGCCATGCCCCTGATCCATCGGTCCGGGCAATCGTCGCACAAAGAGTTGTTTTTTTGAACTGTTTTCCGGATCGGGTTATCCGACCGGGTCCATCGACACCGTACTGACGACCCCGCCACCGACAAGCGCCTTGACGCCGGTGGTTCCGGGACAAGAGGTCGGCAGCCCCCGCGCGACACGCACCGCCAGATAGGCAAACGCCTGCGCCTCAAGCATGTCGCCGTCCAGCCCCACCGCCTCAACCGGTTCGACCGGGCAATCCAGCGACACGCGCAACATCTCCATCAGCACCGGGTTGCGTCTGCCGCCCCCGGTGACCAACACACAAGACGGAGGTTTCGGACAATGCTCCATCCCCTGCACTACAGCTGCGGCGCACATACCGGTCAGGGTCGCCACCGCGTCAGCGTCATCCAGTTCCTTGACCAAACCGATCATTTCCGAAAAATCGTTCCGGTCCAAAGATTTCGGCGGCATGCGAGAAAAATACGGCTCGGCCAGAAACAGCTCCAGCGCGCCCATTTCCACCGTTCCATCGCGCGCAAGCGCCCCGTCGCGGTCCATCGGAAGCCCCAGCCGGGCCTGCATCAGATCATCGACCGGCGCATTGGCCGGGCCTGTATCAAAGGCCAGCAACGCACCGGGCGCTTCGGGGCCCTCGAACGCCGGGTCCACATAGGTCAGGTTGCCGACCCCGCCCAGGTTCAGGAAACACAGCGGCCGGTCCGCGCCGAACCATTTGGCACAGGCGAAATGAAAGAATGGCGCAAGCGGAGCCCCCTCGCCCCCCATCGCCACATCGTCGCTGCGGAAATCCCAGACCACCGGGCGCCCGAGGGCCTGCGCCAGCCCCAGCCCATCACCGACCTGCAATGTCCCGCGCCCGCGCGGCTCATGCGCCAGCGTCTGTCCGTGAAAGCCGATCAGATCCACATCCTCGAACTCGGACAGTGCTTCGGCATGGGCGATTGTCACCATCTCTGCCGCCGCATCGACCTGGGGTCCATGCCACTGGCCCAGCGCGGCGCGCAACACATCGCGTTCCGCATCCGAATACGCGCGGTATCCGCTTTGCCCAAACCCGTAAATCAAATGCCCGTCGGTTTCCACCACCGCGGCATCAACCCCGTCCATCGATGTGCCGGACATTGCGCCCAAAGCCCGGAGCTTTCCGTGTTTCGCGATGGTCTGGCCCAAGCTTGCCTCCTGACTTGGCTGTGTCATTCGCCGCCTCCGGGTCCGGGATTTCACCTTTGGGTTGCAGCCCGGTCAACGTGCCTTCTGTTGGGGCGCAAAGGCAAGCGTTCCGGACCGGCCCGGCAATTTTTTTCTCAGCGCGCGTGTCTGGATCGACACCCTCGACCACACCCCGCGCCCGAGGTGAAAAGGTGGCTTTTCCTCCCACGCGCTGCCGCCTATACAGTGCCCCGCAACATTAACCCAAAGGGCACGATATGACCTACCACCCCAAATCGGATTTCATCGCCACGATGATCGAGCGCGGCTTTCTCGCCGACTGCACCGATTATCAGGGCCTTGACGACGCGCTGATTAGTGGGGTGCAAACAGCGTATATCGGCTATGACGCCACGGCGCAGTCGCTGCACGTGGGTCATTTGATGAACATCATGGTTCTGCGCTGGCTGCAAAAAACCGGCCACAAGCCGATCACCCTCATGGGCGGCGGTACCACCAAGGTGGGCGACCCGTCGTTCCGTTCGGACGAACGCCCCCTGCTGGGGCCCGAACAAATCGACGCCAATATCGCCGGGATGCAAAAGGTGTTCGCCAAGTACCTGTCCTATGATGACAGCGAAACCGGCGCGCTGATGCTGAACAATGCCGAGTGGCTGGACAGTCTGAACTACCTCGACTTTCTGCGAGACATCGGCAGGCATTTCTCGGTTAACCGGATGCTATCGTTTGAATCGGTGAAATCTCGTCTGGATCGTGAGCAATCGCTGAGCTTCCTCGAATTCAACTACATGATCCTGCAAGCCTATGACTTTCTGGAGCTGAACCGCCGGTATAACTGCGTTTTGCAGATGGGCGGCTCGGACCAATGGGGCAACATCGTCAACGGCATCGACCTGACCCGCCGCGTGCTGGATCATGAAATCTATGGCCTGACGACCCCGCTGCTGACCACCAGCGACGGACGCAAAATGGGTAAATCTCAGGGCGGCGCGGTTTGGCTGAATGAAGATATGCTTTCCTCATTCGAGTTTTTTCAGTTTTGGCGCAACACAACAGACGCTGACGTGGGCCGATTCCTAAAAATCTTCACAGAACTTCCCGTTGAAGAATGTGAACGATTGGGGGCTTTGCGTGGCGCGGAAATCAATAGCGCTAAAAAGATACTCGCTTACGAAGTTACTGCGCTACTTCATGGCGAAAAAGCTGCAAAGTCCGCCATGGATGCTGCTGAAGGTATTTTCGGTACAATGGCAGCCCGTGAAGGAGAAAACTACCTTCCCTCTGAGTTCTTGGCTGGACTCCCGACTATATCGCTAACGCTTGATGAAATTGGAGAGGGGATTTCTATCGTGCAGCTCTTCGTCAAATCGGGTTTGGCAAAATCCGGCAAAGAGGCCAAGCGCCTGATCGCCGAAAACGGTGCCAAGCTGGACGACGCGCCGCTGACCGATGCGGGGCTGATGATCGACGCAAACGCCCTGTCTTCGCCGATCAAGCTGAGCGCAGGCAAAAAGCGCCACGCGTTGGTTCAACTGGGCTGACCCGGCAAGGCTGAAAGACACGAAATCGAAACGGCGACCCAAACGGGTGGCCGTTTTTCATTCGGCAAGCCGTGCTTATCTGCGTTCTTTTCCGCCGCCACGACCGGGCCGGTCGCCACTTTCGTCATTGTTGGCGTTATGACCGCGGCCCGGGCTGCTGCCTTCACCGCCATTGCCATGGCCGTTGTTGCCCTTGCCACCACCTTTACCCTTGCCGCCTTTACCTTCGCCTTTGCCTTCACCGCCGCCGCCGGGTTCACCGCCGCCGCCAGATTCACCTCCGTCGCCGGATTCACCACCGCCACCGGACTCACCACCGCCGGACTCACCACCACCGCCAGTTTCACCGCCACCGCCGGATTCACCTCCACCGCCAGTTTTACTACCGCCACCGGTTTCACTACCGCCACCGCCGGATTCGCTTCCTCCACCGCCGGACTGGCCACCTCCATTGTTATCGCTTTCTTCAGACGCGCCGCTGGGGCCACTTTCACCGCCTCCGACAGCTCCACCAGCATCGGCGAATCCAGACCCACCGGGTTCAGATCCGCGGCTTTCACCCCGGTTTTCCGCCGAACCAGACAGGTTTGCCGTCGGCAAATCCGTCAGCAACGCGGCCAGCCCCGGGCATTGCGCTCCGGTTACAGTCAAAGTTGTTTCAAAGTCGGCACGCTTTTGAAGCCTGTCCAGAAAACTCGGGGTTACCTGCACACAATCGCACAACCCGGCATAGTCCCCCGCGTTGGCAAGAGTCCGAGCCGTTTTCCAGTTGCAGGTTTCCGGTGCGGCAGCGGCATCGCCAACCATCACCATTCCAAAAACGGGCACAGCGACAACTGCACCCAGTATGTGTTTCGTACTTATTACCATAACAGATCCTCCTGACGGAAAAACACACAAAGGCGCCGAGTTCTTCGCTCACGAACAGGCGCGTTTTCGTGAAGTCGGCATTAAGTATTGTTGAGGATCGGCCGAAAAATCGGGGCCAAGGACCCTACCCGCCAACCAAGTTCCTGCCTTCTCAAATATGTGGACTCTGGCCCCAAAATGCAGTTATTGAACAAGTGTTCATATCCTCGGGAGGAGTTCACCATGCACCTGTCCACCACTGCCGCCCTCATCACCGGAGGCGCATCCGGTCTTGGCGAAGCCACGGCACGCCACTTCGCCTCGGAAGGCGCGCAGGTCACCATTCTGGATCGTGATGCGGATCGTGGCGCACAGGTCGCCGCCGAGATTGGCGGGCATTTCGCACAAACGGATGTAACCGACCAAGAGTCGGTGGCCGCAGCCGTGCGCCATGGCATGGACAAGATGGGCAAGATCACGGCCACGGTGAATTGCGCCGGTATCGCCTATGGTATCAAGACCGTCGGCAAGGATGGCCCTCACCCTCTGGATGCTTTCCAGCGTACGATCGACATCAATCTGGTTGGCACCTTCAACGTGTCCCGGCTGGCCGCTGCCGAAATGGCAAAGAATGAACCCGAACCAGACGGGGCACGCGGGGTGATCATCAACACCGCCTCGATCGCTGCGTATGACGGGCAAAAGGGTCAGGCGGCCTATGCGGCCTCGAAGGGCGGCGTCGTGGGCATGACGCTGCCGATGGCCCGCGACCTGGCCTCGACCGGCATTCGGGTCATGACCATCGCGCCGGGCATTTTCATGACCCCGATGCTTGCGGGCCTGCCCGAAGAGGTGCAACAACAGCTTGCCGCCGACGTCCCGAACCCTGCCCGCCTTGGCGATCCGCATGAATACGGACGACTGGCCGGCTTTATCGTCGAGATGGGCTATCTGAACGGTGAGGTCATCCGCATCGACGGTGCCCTGCGTATGCGCTA
The DNA here is from genome assembly GCF_013110575.1 of Ruegeria sp. HKCCD7559. Taxonomy (NCBI): domain Bacteria; kingdom Pseudomonadati; phylum Pseudomonadota; class Alphaproteobacteria; order Rhodobacterales; family Roseobacteraceae; genus Ruegeria; species Ruegeria sp. HKCCD7559. The sequence continues at coordinate 771,195 of NZ_WVQU01000001.1, read as the reverse complement.
AACCGGGGCTCATGACCGAGCGGCAGAAAATGGAAGCGGGTGAATGGTATTGCTGCCTTGACCCGGAACTGGATGCGCTTCGCGCCGAAGCGCGCCGGGCCGTTCATGCCCATAACACATGCCCGCCGGATGCCCGTGGGGCCATCGCGCCGGAACTGGCAGCCCTGTTCGCGGGCTTTGGTCAGGATAGCTTTCTCGAGGCTCCGTTTCACTGTGCCTACGGAATAAACCTGTCGTTGGGAGACCGCGTGTTTTTCAACGCAGGCTGTGTCGTGCTCGACACCGCGCCGGTGACGATTGGGAATGACACGATGCTTGGACCTGCGGTGCAGATCTATTGCGCCGAACACGCGAAAGATCCTGCCTTGCGCGCTCAGGGCCTCGAAGTTGCCCACCCTGTCAGGGTCGGCGACAACGTCTGGATCGGCGGGGCCGCGATCATCATGCCGGGCGTTACGATCGGCAACCATGCCATCATCGGAGCGGGCAGCGTGGTGACAAAAGACGTTCCCGCCGGCGAGACCGTGGTTGGAAACCCTGCCCGGCCGATACGCGCCGGCCGATAACCCTGCTCTTCCGCCAATCCACCAGGGTCTTGTTCGCGGGGCGTAGCGCCTGTTTTTTTGATCAGGCCGCGCCGGGTCAACGTGTCCCCAAGGAGGGGCGCCCGGGCAAGGTGGATTTCGACTGCGCCGAACTCGAAAGAGACATCGCCTACGCCGAAGAAGAATGCACCCAAAACGACCCGCATATGGTTGCGACATATCCTGGTGTCGTTGCCTTCCATGCAATTTGGAACAGCCGCGAACCGTGGCAGACGCATTTGAACGCGCTTCATCTCGCCACTTGCATGAAAACGATCGACGGGGTCGCAGCCGAATCAAGCTGAACGAAATGGCGCGGATCGGCTGGCCCGGTCCCCGGCAAAACCGAAGCAGCAGGCGAAACTCGGCTTTCAGCAACTTTTAAACGCCGCCTGATAAGGCGCGCGCAGTTGGCGTCTACTCAGCCTGGGCTTTCTCTTCCAGTGTCAGCCATTCCTCTTCGGCCGCCGACAACTTGTCTTGCCGTTCGACAAGCGCCTCGGACGCTTTCTGGAACTTGACCGGCTCGCGGGTAAACAGCTCGGGGTCGGACATCAATTCTTCGAGCTTTGCAATCTCGGCCTCCAGCCGTTCAATCTCGGCCGGCAGCTTTTCCAGACGGTGCTTCTCGGAAAAGGATAATCCCGATCTGGCTTTTGCTTCCTGCTTCACCTTCGGCTTGGAAAGCTTTGTCTTGATGTCTTTTTTCTCGGAAACTTCGCCCCGCTGCGCAATATAGTCGGACCAGCCGCCGGCATAGACGGTCGCCCGCCCGTTGCCTTCCATCGCGATGGTCGTCGTTGCAACGCGGTCCAGAAAATCCCGGTCGTGGCTGACCAGCAGAACTGTTCCATCGTAGTCGTCCAGCAGTTCCTGCAATAGATCCAGCGTTTCGACATCCAGATCGTTGGTCGGTTCGTCCAGCACCAGAAGATTGGAAGATTTCGCCATCAACTTGGCCAGCAGCAACCGAGCCTTTTCCCCACCCGACAAGGATTTGACAGCCGCCCTTGCCTGCCGCTCGTCAAACAGGAATTCCTTGAGATAGCCCACGACATGTTTGGGCTGCCCGCCAACCATCACCTGATCGGCCTTGCCGGAAACCCGCATATCCGGGTCGCCGGTCAGGCTGTCCCACAAGCTCATCTCGGGGTCCAGTTGCGCGCGGGTCTGATCGAACACCGCGACCTCAAGATTGGTGCCCAGCGACACCGAACCTTCGTCCGGCTCCACCTGCCCCAGAAGCATCTTCAGCAAGGTCGTCTTGCCGACCCCGTTCGGCCCGACAAAGGCCACACGATCACCGCGCTGCACCAGAAGATCAAAATTCCGAACGATCTGCTTGTCGCCGAACCCTTTGGCCAGCCCTTTGGCCTCGATCACCTTGCGGCCCGATTTTGGCCCGGCCTCCAGCGTCATCGCAGCGGAACCCTGACGCTTGATCTGTGCCGCCTTTTCGGCCCGCAGCGCCTGTAGGGCCCGCACCCGGCCCTGATTGCGTTTGCGTCGGGCGCTAATGCCCTCAACCGCCCATTTGGCCTCGGACTTGATCAGACGGTTCAGCTTGTGACGCTGCTGGTCTTCTTCTTCCCAGATCTTGTCTCGCCAAGCTTCGAACGCGTCAAAACCTTGCTCCTGCCGTCGGACAGCGCCCCGATCAATCCAAAGTGTCGCCCGCGTCAGTGCCCGTAAAAAGGCCCGGTCGTGCGAGATCAGCACAAACGCCGCTCGTGTCGACCCAAGCTCGCGCTCCAGCCACGCGATGGCTTCGATATCCAGATGATTGGTCGGTTCGTCCAGCAGCATCAGGTCCGGTGCCTCGGCCATCAGCTTGGCCAATGCCGCCCGCCGCCTTTCACCGCCCGAAGCAGTCTCAACGGCGCGCGCAGGATCGAATTTCAGCCCCGCACCCGCCCGTTCAACCTTGTAGAGCTCCCCCGGCTCCAAACCGCTCGACGCATAGTCGCCCAGGGTGGCAAAGCCCTCCATCGTCGGGTCCTGCTCCATATAGCCCACGGATTTTCCGGGCGGCACGACAATTTCACCGCGGTCAGCCTCGACCAGGCCAGCCATCACTTTCATCAGCGTGGATTTGCCCGACCCGTTGCGCCCAACCAGCGCCACGCGGTCACCGGGCTGTACCACCAGATCCAGTTCGGAAAACACCGGTTCGCCCCCGAAAGTCAGGGATATGCCGGACATCTGCAACAAAGGAATTCTCGCCATGCCCGCCAGCTAAACCGGCGGCCACACTGCGTCAACGCCCTGTTTTCACCTTTTCGGAAATACTCACCTTAAACGGCCAATGCCCGAAACAGGCGTCTTCGGGCCGGCGGGATCGCCCCGATTTCAAGCCCGGTAAACACATGCAACGTGTTCATGTGACGATCCACAACCGCGTGATCACTCACCCACCCCCCCATCATCAGATAGGTTCGCAACAGGGGCGGCATGCGCGACATGGCCTTTTTCGCATCCGGCCGGCGCCGCAGACGTGCGGCAAAGCGGAACACGTCCGGAGCCTTGACCCGCGGCAACCACCGTTTCGGGGCCAGGTGGCGATGTTTGAGCATCGCAAAGGCATCAAGGTATCGCCCGGTTTCGGTCCCGGCAAAGGACGAACATCCAAACAGCATCTGAACATTGTGTTGATCGACATAGGACGTCATTGCACCCCAGGCGACACGCAGAATGTCAGGATCGTTCAGGCCCGGATGAACGCAAAACCTGCCCATCTCGACCATGCGGCCACTGAACCCTGCCAACGAGCTCAGGTCGTAGAACTGTGCTGAATAGCTGCGTCCGATTTCACCGCCATGTTCCATTGTCAGCAACCGAAAGCAGCAGACCAACTGCCCGGCGGATCGCATATCTTCAACAAGGACATGGCTGCATTGCGCGTCAAAAGCGTCAATGTCCGGTTGCCGGGTGCCGAATGCCAATGTCCGCAGGCTTTGTGCGGCCCTGATATCCTCGGCCGATTCCGCCAGACGGGCGCGATAGCGCCCCTTGCTTAACATAACTGCCGCCGCCACGGTCGCGTCCTCCATGGGTGCCGACCCACGAGTGTCGGCACGACACCGTTAACACAAGACATGTGACCGCCTTGTGACCAACGCAAGGTTCCGCCGCGATCAGTTGGCGCCAGGAATATTGGCCGGGTTGAAGTTGCCGATATTGCCCAACAGCTGACGCAGGAAGCCTTTGTCCTGAACGTTGGAATCGGTCACACGGCGTTCCAGCGGAATCACGATGCCGTCTTCCAAGCCAAAACGCTCGATGTTTCTGACCACTCCACGCTGATCAAAGCTGATGGCGACCAGTTCGCGCGCCACCACTTCGGGCCGTTTCGGGCCGTAATGGCGGACCCGCGAGCGGACATAGTAATAGCCCGTATCCCGCACGACCCCGGACGCACCCGGTGCGCCGATGGCTTCTTCCACGCTGTCGCGCGTATCCACGCCCACTTTGATTTCGGCCAGTTCCTCGGCCGGAGGCACATAGCCGTGATTCTTGTAGATCGGCGTACAGGCCCCGGCCGCAGCCAGACAGGCAACAAACACAAGCGATTTCGTCGCTGGTTTCAACCGGTTCACTACCTTCAACATGCACACCCTCTTGCCTTGGCCTCTTGCGGCTTCTATCCGATTACAGAAACCGCTGCCACGGTTCAACACATAGAAAGGCTCACGAATGGGCAACGTTACATCATTTCGGGTGGCTGACCTGCCCCAGAACGCCCCGACACCCTTTGAACTGCGCCCCGCAAGCGCCGAATTGGATGAGATCAGGCAAGATCTGGGGCTGCTGGGGCTGCGCAAACTCAGCTTTTCCGGCGAGCTTCGCGCACAGGGCAAGCGCGACTGGGTTCTCAACGGCAAACTCGGTGCAACCGTGATCCAACCCTGTGTCGTGACGCTTGAGCCGGTCACGACCCGGATCGACATTCCCGTGCATCGCACCTTTCTGGCCGATTGGACCGACCCCGATGAACCCGAGTTCGAAATTCCGCAGGATGACGAATCCGAGCCCTTGGGCCCGGAAATCGACCCCGCATTGGTGATGGTCGAGGCGCTGTCGCTGGCCCTGCCACAATACCCGCGCAAGGAGGGTGCGGAACTGGGTCAGGCAGACTATACCGAACCCGGAAAACAGGCGATGACCGACGAAGACGCCAAACCTTTCGCCGGATTGGCAGGATTGCGCGATACGCTCAAAAAAGACGAGTGACAGAACGCAGATTTCCTGTCATAGCAGGCGGTCAGAAAAATCGCTTGAACATACCGAGAATCGCAGTATTTTCGCGCGCTCATCGGATTTAGGGTTGGACATTGCGGGGCCCGTCGCCTAAACGCGCGTCAAACCACGATAAACGAACTACGAAACCCGGGTCGGCAGCGAATCTGCGACCCCCAGTCAGACAAAGGTTGAGACCATGGCCGTCCAACAGAACAAAGTTTCCAAGTCGCGTCGCAACAACCGCCGCGCACACGACGCTCTGGTTGCTGCAAACCCGAACGAATGCCCGAACTGCGGCGAGCTGAAGCGCCCGCACCACGTTTGCGCATCCTGCGGCCACTATGATGATCGCGAAGTCGTCGCTCAGGCCGATGAAATCGATCTGGACGAAGACGCAGCCTAAGCCTGATCGAGCGCAGACCAAGGCATGACTGAACAGCCCACGCACGCCGGACGGATAACCATCTCGGTCGACGCTATGGGTGGGGACGCAGGTCCCTCTGTCGTTGTTGCCGGTCTTGCGAAATCGGCCGACAAGAACCCGAACATCAGGTTCTTGCTGCACGGGCCCGAACAGGTATTGCGCAAGCTTGTCGCCAAACGGCGTGTCCTTGAGGGGCGCGTCGTTTTTCGTGATTGCTCGGGCGTGGTCACGATGGAGGACAAACCCAGTCAGGTCGTGCGCAACGGCAAAGAGACCTCGATGTGGTCCACGCTGGAAGCGGTACGCCAGGGCGAAGCCCATGGCGCGGTGTCCTGCGGCAATACCGGTGCGCTGATGGCCCTGTCGATGATGCGCCTGCGCAAACTACCGGGCGTGAACCGACCGGCCATCGCGATACTGTGGCCCTCGCGCAACCCTCAGGGGTTCAACGTGATGCTGGATGTCGGCGCAGATGTGCGCGCCGACGCCAAGGACTTGCTGCAATACGCCCTGATGGGCGCCTCTTACGCGCGCAACGGTTTGGCCCTGAACCGCCCTCGGATCGGGCTGCTGAATGTCGGCACTGAAGAACACAAGGGGCGCGCCGAACTGAAAGAAGCGCACTTGATGATCGCGGGCTTCGCGGAACAGGCGAATTTCGATTTCGTGGGTTTCGTCGAAGGCAGCGACATCCCCGGTGACAAGGCGGATGTCATTGTAACCGATGGCTTTACCGGCAACGTCGCGATCAAGACCGGCGAAGGTACGGCAAGCCTGATCGGCGACCTGCTGCGGCAAGCGTTCAAATACTCCCCGCTATCCCGATTGGCCTCGATTCTGGCTATCACGTCGCTGAACCGTTTGAAGAAACGGATCGACCCGCGACGCGTGAATGGTGGTGTGTTTCTGGGGCTGAACGGCACCGTGGTGAAATCCCACGGCGGCGCTGACGCGACAGGCGTGTCAGCTGCAATCAAACTGGCCTTCACTTTGGCGCAGTCCGGCTTTTCCGAAAAATTGGCTGCGCGGGTTGCATCCACTGCCCAGCTTGCACAAGATGCCGCGCAATCAGCGCCGCAAACAGATAAATAACAAAAAAGGCAGTACCGGAAAATGGCAGGCCGTTCAGTTGTAGTAGGTGTCGGGCATTATTTGCCTGAGCGCGTTGTCCCCAATTCCGAGTTTGAAAAAACCCTGGACACAACCGACGAATGGATAAAGACCCGCTCGGGGATCGAACGCCGCCATTTTGCAGCCGAGGACGAGACGACATCCGATCTGGCCACCAATGCCGCCCAAGCTGCGCTGGCCGACGCAGGCCTGACGGCGGATGATATTGACGCAATCGTACTGGCGACTTCAACGGCGGATCTGACCTTTCCTTCGGCCGCCACCATGGTTCAGGCACGGCTGGGCATGACCAAGGGTTTTGCCTTTGACGTGCAGGCTGTTTGCGCCGGATTCGTTTTTGCACTGTCCAACGCAAATGCGTTGATTGTTTCAGGTCAGGCCAAACGCGTGCTGGTGATCGGGGCCGAGACTTTCTCACGGATCATGGATTGGACCGATCGGTCCACCTGTGTTCTTTTCGGCGATGGCGCCGGTGCAGTGGTGCTGGAGGCCCAAGAGGGCAAAGGCACCGCCGAGGACCGCGGTATTCTGGCAACCGACCTGAATTCGGACGGGCGCTACAAGGATCTTCTCTATGTCGATGGCGGCGTTTCGACACAATCCACCGGACATCTGCGTATGCAGGGCAATCAGGTTTTCCGCCATGCCGTTGAAAAGCTTACAAAAACAGCGGAAACAGCGTTGGAACGAGCGGGGCTGGGCAATTCCGACGTGGATTGGATCGTGCCGCATCAGGCCAATATCCGCATCATTCAGGGCACCGCCAAAAAAATGAACCTGCCGATGGAAAATGTGGTTGTGACCGTTCAGGATCACGGAAACACCTCGGCCGCATCCATCCCATTGGCCCTGTCCGTGGGCAAGCAGCGCGGACAGATCAAGCCGGGTGATCTGATCGTGACCGAAGCCATTGGCGGCGGTCTGGCCTGGGGCGCAGTGGTTCTGCGCTGGTAACCGGCGCAAACCGGCTTACACAGCCGCCCGCAATTCATTGATATTGACAGCGAATTTGCCATACCCATATGCTTCAATAGCAACAGGGGAATTAGCATGGGCGACAAAACACTGACTCGAATGGACCTGAGCGAAGCCGTCTTTCGTGAGGTAGGTCTGTCACGGAACGAAAGTGCGCAGCTGGTTGAAAGCGTTCTGAACCACATGTCCGACGCCTTGGTGCGTGGTGAACAGGTGAAGATCTCGTCTTTCGGCACATTCAGTGTTCGCGACAAGACTGCCCGTGTCGGTCGCAACCCCAAAACCGGCGAAGAAGTCCCGATTCAGCCGCGCCGTGTGCTGACTTTCCGCCCGTCGCATCTGATGAAAGATCGCGTCGCAGCCGGGAACCGCAAGTAAGTTCAGGACGTCCAGGTTATGAGTAAGTCCCCCGATGCCTTTCGCACCATAAGCGAAGTTGCGGACTGGCTCGGTGTTCAGGCTCATGTTTTGCGTTTCTGGGAAAGCCGGTTCACGCAGGTAAAGCCCGTCAAACGCGCAGGTGGGCGCAGATATTATCGCCCAAATGATATGCGTCTTTTGGGCGGGATCAAAAAACTGCTCCACGAAGACGGAATCACGATCAAAGGTGTCCAGCGTATCCTGCGCGAACAAGGCGTCGCACATGTCGCGGCGCTGTCCCCTTCCCTGGACGATCCCGGCCCAGCCCCGATTGCGCCTGCCCAGGACACCGTGGTGCCGTTCGAACCAAAGCCCGCCGCAGCCACGGAACAGATTCGCATGGATCTGCGCGACCCGATCCAGCCAACCGGTAAGGACGATGCGCAGAAAAACGCACGCGCCTCTGACGCGTCACAGCCGGAGCCAGAGCCCGAACTGGATGCCGCGCCCTTGATGGGTGGAATCGCGTCGCTTGCGTGGAAACAGACAGATTTTGATGACGACCTGCTGCGGCGCATCGCACCGATTGCAAAAGATCTGCGCCGCTGGCTGGACCGGGTTGAAACACAGGCGACGGGTTAGGACAAAAGGCATTGATTTCCTCTTGCCCCTGCCGGGAAAATCTTTATGAACACCCCAACGTCGGGCTATGGCGCAGCCTGGTAGCGCGTCCGTCTGGGGGACGGAAGGTCGCAGGTTCGAGTCCTGCTAGCCCGACCAAATTACACCGACGTTTATGGCATACAGGCCAGATCCCGCTCTGGCACCAGGGGGGATCGAGATGACAGGTGTTTGCCCAAACCAACAGCTAGAGGCGATGATCGCGCGCGGTGAGATCACCGCCGACCCAGAGGTTCTGCCTGCCCAGATTCAACCTGCCAGCCTTGATTTACGACTGGGAACAGTGGCTTACCGTGTACGCGCCTCGTTTCTTGCGGGCGAAGGCCGGACTGTCACGGATCGCTTGACCGAGTTTGAGATGCACCGCATCGATATCTCGGATGGCGCGGTTCTGGAAAAGGGCTGCGTCTATCTGGTGCCCCTGATGGAATCGCTTGCCCTGCCCGACAGCATGAGCGCCGTGGCCAACGCCAAAAGCTCGACCGGGCGGCTGGACCTTCTGACGCGGACGATCACTGATGGCGGCACCGAGTTCGACCGCGTGCCCGCAGGTTACACAGGCCCACTTTATGCCGAAATCTGCCCGCGCTCGTTCTCGGTTCTGGTTCGTCCCGGGATGCGTCTGAATCAGATTCGTTTCCGCCAGGGTCAGGCCGTATTGTCCGATGCGGAACTGAGGTCCTTGCATGCCGAATCTCCGCTTGTGGACGGACCTGCCGTCATTCAGGACGGTCTGGGCTTTTCGGTCGACCTGCAACTGCCCGAGACCGATCTGGTGGGCTATCGCGCCAAACCTCATACCGGGGTGATCGATCTGGATCGAATCGGTGAATACGATCCGCAAGACTATTGGGAAGAGGTGCGCACCAAAGATGGTTGCATCATCCTGGACCCCGGCGCGTTCTATATCCTTGTCAGCCGCGAGGCGGTGCACATACCACCGATGTTCGCGGCTGAAATGGCGCCTTATCTGGCGATGGTTGGTGAGTTCAGAGTGCACTATGCAGGGTTCTTCGATCCCGGTTTTGGCCATGCCGCTGCCGGGGGGGCCGGTTCCCGTGGCGTGCTTGAGGTGCGCTGCCACGAAGCGCCATTCGTGCTGGAACACGGACAGGTCGTCGGGCGTCTGGTCTATGAGAAAATGGCTGAAATGCCGACGCAGCTTTATGGTGCGGGCATTGCCTCGAACTATCAGGGTCAGGGCCTGAAACTGTCAAAGCACTTCAAAGCCGCAAGCTGACCCCTAGAACTTCATGAACCGGCGCATTTGACGGGTCACGCGCTGTGCGTGCCTGAGGTTCTGCGCATGTCGCGGTGCACTGGTTTTTCCGGGCCCATTCGATGTGCCGGATCCGCCGCCCTTTCGGCTGGCCAGATCGATACCCTTGTTCACACCTTTGTTGACCAGACGGCGCATGACCTGGCGCACAATCATGTCGATGATCCGGTTTGCATTCATCGCTCAACTCCGCGTCCGCACGCTCAAAGATAGACGCTTTATGCGGCAACAAAAGGGCTGTTCGATCAATCTTCTTCGAACAACTCGCTCTGGTCTTCATCAACTTCGTCCTCGCGCCCTTCGCCCAAAGGGATCGCACCCGGAGGGGGCCGATTCTCCAACAATCCCGCGGCGCGCAGTTCTTTCAGGCCTGGCAGGTCGCGCGCGTTCTCCAGGCCAAAATGATCCAGAAACTCAGGCGTCACCACAAACGTCACCGGACGGCCCGGCGTCATGCGGCGGCGGCCCAGCTTGATCCATTCCATCTCAAGCAACTGATCGATGGTCCCGCGCGAGACCGACACGCCCCGGATTTCCTCGATCTCGGCCCGTGTGCAGGGTTGGTGATAGGCCACGATGGCCAGAGTTTCGATCGCAGCGCGGCTGAGTTTGCGCGTCTCGACCGTTTCCTTCTGCATCAGAAAGCCCAGATCAGGGGCCGTGCGGATGGCCCAGGCGTCCCCTACACGCACAACGCGCACGCCACGCCCCTCATACCGTTTCTGAAGCAATTCAACCGCTTGCGCCGCGTCGCTGCCATGGGGCATCCGCGCCTCAAGATCCGCAATCGTCACCGGCTCGGCGCTGGCGAACAGAACGGCTTCGACCATACGCTCCTGCTCTGCCAGCGGAGGCGCCTCGAACAGCGTACCGGTCTCTTCAGGGGCATCAGTCACGTGTTTCGGTCCTCTTGCGCAATTGGATCGGAGCGAATGTCTCGCTCTGCTTGATTTCCATATGTCCTTCTTTCACCAGTTCCAACGAGGCCGCAAAGGTCGCCGCCGTTGCCGACCTGCGCCGTACCGGGTCGGAATCCCAGCCGTCGGGCAGGTAAGTTTCCATGTCGGTCCATGTCCCGGCAAACCCGATCAGCGGGCGCATCCGTTCCAGTGCCTGTTCCATGGTGAATACCGAATCGCGGTCCATCACAAACGGGCGGAATTCATCACGGGTGCGGATGCGGGCATAGCCCTGCATCAGATCCAGCAGCGTGGCGGAATAGGTGACGGTGCGGATCCGGGTGATATCTTCGCCCTGCCCGCGTTTGAAGAAATCCCGTCCCAGCTGATCGCGCGCCATCAACCGCGCAGCCGCATCGCGCATCGCCTGCAAACGTTCCAACTGAAACGCCAGATGTGCGGCCAGTTCCTCACCCGATGGTCCTTCGTCATCCGGATCTGGCGGCAACAGCAGGCGGGATTTCAAAAAGGCCAGCCAGGCCGCCATCACCAGATAGTCGGCGGCCAGTTCGATCCGCAGCGCCCGCGCCTTTTCGACAAAGGCAAGGTATTGCTGCGCCAGCGCCAGAACCGAGATTTTCCGAAGGTCGACCTTCTGCGTGCGCGACAGGGTCAGAAGAACGTCCAGCGGGCCTTCGAACCCATCGACATCAACAATCAGCGCTTCGGCCGCAAGACGATCTGCGACCGAGACAGGGTCTTCGCTGAAAAGATTATCGTTCATATACCTGCCCGCCCATTAGGGCAGATAGTTCCGCCTCGACGGCAGGGATGTCAAGTTCCTGCGGAGCTTTGCGCATCGCCAGCGCCCGTTCTGCGCGGGCCTGTGCCACATCGGACATTTCCCCGGCAGCTTCCAGCACCTCGGCGCGCTCGGCAAAGCTTCCGTTGCAGTGTAGAACGACGTCACAGCCCGCGCTTATGGCTTGCCGCGACACCTCAGCGGGCGTTCCGCTGAGCGCCTTCATCCCGATGTCATCGGTCATGATCAGCCCGCCGAAGCCAATCCTGTCGCGGATCACATCCATCATGGTTGCCGAGATTGTGGCAGGTTGCGGGTCAATCCGGTCATAGACCAAATGCGCAGTCATCCCCATCGGCAGGTCGTTCAAGGCCCGGAACGGCACGAAATCGCTGCGCTCAAGCTCATCCAGGGGCAGATCCACATGCGGCAAGTCATGGTGGCTGTCCAACGTGGCGCGTCCATGGCCCGGAATGTGTTTGAGCACCGGCAACACACCGCCATCCAGATGACCCTGCGCCACGGCTTTGCCAATTCTGGAAACGCGTTCAGGATCAGCGTCATAACAGCGGTTCTTCAGAAACTTGTGCGTCTCGGGACGCGCGACATCCACCATGGGCGCACAGTTGCTGTCGATGCCCAGACCAAACAATTCATCGGCAATCAGGCGGTACCTCAGATACATGGCGCGCTCGGCCTGCTCGGCGGCATTGGCCACGTGATCCAACGGAGGCAGCCATTCGCGGGCCAGCGGCGCCCGCAGGCGCTGCACGCGGCCACCTTCCTGATCGATGGTGATCGGGCAATTGCGCCCGACAGCCTCGCGGAAATCATCACACAAGGCGCGCACCTGATCCGCGTGGTCGATGTTGCGGGCAAAAAGAATGAACCCGAACGGGTTCATTTGCCGAAACAAGTCTTTTTCCTTTTGCGTCAGGCGCAGGCCCTCTGCATCGGTGATCGCGGCACCGTACTTCACCTGACGGCCACCGGGATACAATCAGCCCCTTGCGCAACAAGCGCGGCACAAAACTGGCGCGAGTCGCTCAGGTCTTCAAAGCCCAGCACGCGCAGGCGGTAAAAGGTGCGCCCACCGCTTGAGGTCTTCTGGATAACGCGCTGTTTTCCGGCCATATATTCGCTGAACTTCCCGTTCAGGCGATCCCATTCCGTTTGGGCAACCTGAACGCTGTCATAGGCCCCAAGCTGCGCCAGACGCGTGCCTTTCGCCAGCGTATCAGGATCAACATCCAACCCAACCGCAGCCTTCACCGCAGCATTGATAGCGTCTTCGGAATTCTCACTTGGCGACACCCGGCTGCGTGAGGCGCGTGCCGGGCGGGTCAAGGGGCGCAAGGACCGGCGCACGCCCGGCAGCGAGGCAATGGCCGGGTCCGGCAAGGCTGCTGCGAAATCGGCCGGGTCAATTGCGGGTTCTTCCTCCGGGGTGGTCAGCGATGCCACCTGCACGCCATCCTCAGCGCTTCGCTGCGTTTTGGCTGCTTCACCAGCCAATTCCGCAACCAGCGCATCCACTGCGTTCTGGCGCAATCGGGCGGCTTCCTGGGTTGAAATCGGCTTTTCCACGACATGCAGCGCTGGTGTCGGCTTCAGATCAGCGACAGGTACGTCTTCATCCGTCAACGAGACCGGCCGCGGCGCAAGGATCAGACGATCCGCCGGGGCGGCAGCACTGCCCTTGGCGGCCACGGCATTGACGGCCAAGCCCTGATGATCGGCCGGTGTTCCGCCCGGGTTTTCGGGCTGCACCCGCATCGGCCCTTCGGCCGCACGCACGACCGGCACGCCGCTGACATCCCGCATGACAAGCTTGTATCCCCAGATACCGACGCCGGCGACCAGTGCCAACGATGCGACAGCCCCCAGGAAATTGACCGCCCGCCCCAGTCCGAACGCGCCGCGCGGCGCGTCGTAATCCTGCATCTCGTCGGGATAGTCATACGCATCCTCGAAATGCGCTTGATTCGGGTAATCATTCTGCCCGGGGCTTTGGTGCCCCGAGAAATCGTAACTCGCCATGTCCGCCTCACTGCCCGCTTCGCGCCCGAAAATAAGGCGCGCGGGTCATTTCTTGCCTACCTCGTACCGGCGGTTCGGGCGATATTTGTTACCGCATCTCCTGCGCCGGGGTGACGCCAAGAATACCCAAGCCCGCTGAAATCACAACAGAAACGGCCCTGGCCAGCGCAATTTTCGACTGGCTTGTGGCAACATCGCCATCCTGAATGAAACGCAACTGGGTTTCATCATTGCCCTTGTTCCACAGAGCGTGAAAATCCCCTGCAAGTTCATACAGATAGAAGGCGACGCGGTGCGGTTCGTTGGTCCGCGCAGCGATCTCGACCAGGCGTGGCCATTCCGCCAGCTTCTTGGCAACCGTCAGTTCGGCGGGGTGGTCCAGCGACGCCAGATCGGCCCCTCGCAAGGTGTCGTCGGTGGCGTCGATCCCCGCCTCGGCGGCACGGCGCAGCACGCTCATCACCCGGGCATGGGCGTATTGAACGTAGAACACGGGGTTCTCGCGGCTCTGTTCCAATACCTTGTCGAAATCGAAATCCAGCGGCGCGTCGTTCTTGCGGGTCAGCATCACAAAACGGGTCACGTCGGGACCAACCTGATCGACCACATCCCGCAGGGTGACAAAGTTCCCGGCCCGTTTCGACATCTTGAACGGTTCGCCATTTTTCCACAGTTTCACCAACTGCGTCAGCTTGATATCCAGCGGCACATTGCCATCGGACAAGGCCGACACGGCCGCCTTCATCCGCTTGACATAGCCGCCATGATCCGCCCCGAACACGTCGATCAACGCGTCAAAGCCACGGCTCACCTTGTCATAGTGATAGGCGATATCGGGGGCGAAATAGGTCCAGCTGCCATCCGACTTCTTGACCGGGCGGTCGACGTCATCACCATGTTCGGTGGATTTGAACAAGGTCTGTTCGCGCGGCTCCCAATCTTCGGGCTTTTTGCCCTTGGGCGGCTCCAGCACGCCTTCATAGATCAGGCCCTTTTCGGTCAGCGATTGCAGCGCGGCCTCGATCCGGCCCGTGCCATAGAGCGATTTCTCCGAGAAGAACACATCCATCTCGACGCCCAGCGCCTTCAGGTCGGCGCGGATCAGGTCCATCATCGCGTCGGTCGAAAACTCGCGCAGCTCTTCCAGCCATTCGCTTTCCGGCTTGTCGATCAGGCTGTCGCCATATTTCTCTTTCAGCGCCTCGCCGATCGGGATCAGATAGTCGCCGGGATACAGCCCTTCGGCAATCTCGGGGCTGAGGCCATTGGCCTCGCGATAACGTTCGTAAGCCGACCGCGCCAGCACATCCACCTGCGCGCCGCCGTCGTTGATATAGTATTCACGGGTCACGTCATGGCCCGAATAGGCCAGCAGGCTTGCCAACGCATCCCCGAACACCGCGCCGCGTGTGTGCCCGACATGCAGCGGACCGGTCGGGTTGGCCGAGACATATTCGACATTGACCTTCTGACCCTGCCCCATGGTCGAGCGCCCGAAATCGGTGCCTTTTTCCAGAACCGCCGCCAACACACCTTGCCAAACGGACGGCGCAAGACGCAGGTTCAGGAAACCGGGCCCTGCCACTTCTGCGCTTGTGATCCGGTCATCCGCCGCCAGTTTCCCGGCCAGAACATCCGCAATGTCGCGCGGCTTCATCCTGGCTAGTTTCGCCAGCACCATCGCGGCGTTGGTTGCCATGTCCCCATGGGCCGCATCGCGCGGCGGCTCGACCGCCACGTTGTCAAAGCTCAGCCCCTCGGGCAATGCGCCTTCGGACTGCATCTGCGCCAGCGCGTCCAGTACAAGGCCGCGGATCTCGGAAAACAGGTTCATTTCGGATGTCCTTTTGCTTGTCGCGGGGTTTACCACGCAAACCGGCAAGGTCAATGGACGCCTAATGTTTAAGCTTGGTTTGGCGAAACATCTCGCTAATCTCGGGCCTGTACGCCGCTACCGGAGACCGTTGATGCACCGCGCCTTGTCCTTTGCCTTGCTTTTGTCCACCGCCTTGCCTGCGCTGGCCGACCTGCCACAGCCCAAAGGCCATGTGCTGCTGACGCTGGGCGGCACGGTCAGTGAAACAAACCTGCCTGCGCGAGGTGAGAATGACGGCGGTCTGCTGGGCTATCTGGAGGTCACGCATGACGGCGCGGCAGGGTTTGACGCAGCCATGCTGGACGGGCTGGAGCAGTTCGAGATCACAATCCCCTATGGTCCTCCGGGCAATGAGCGGGATTACAGGTTTTCGGGCCCGCTTTTGGCAGACGTCATGACACTGGCGGGGGCCGAGGGGAAAACCGCTTTTCCCATGGCGCTGGATGGGTATCAGGCTGAAATCGAGTGGGACAGTATCGCAACGCACAAACCGATCGTTGCAACGCATGCTGATGGCGCACCGATGGGGATCGGAGGCTATGGCCCGACAATGATCGTGTTCCCACCGACAAAGAACGCCGATCAGTCTGCGAGACAAGCGGCTCAGCAAGTCTGGGCCATCGCTTACATAGCCGTGGAGTGATCAGCCCGTCAGCCGCGCATGGTCCTGCAAGGCAAATCGGTCGGTCATGCCCGCAATGTAATCGGAAACAATGCGGGCCAAGGCTGTGTCGTCCCTGGCAGCTTCAATGTCATCGTGCCAGCGCACAGGCATTTGCCTGGGATCGTTCATGTAGATCGGAAACAGATCTTCCACGATCTTTGCCACCTCTGCCCGCACTGACATCACCCTGGGTGCGCGATACATACGTGTGAACAGAAACGCCCGGATTTCACGCAGTTGCGCCCAAACCTCATCCGAGAACTGGATGACAGGATACCCAAGATGTCGGATTTCTTCGACGGACTGCGCGCCAGAAACGGCAATGAGATCGTTCGAAGTGTTGATGACATCCCCCACCATGACACCAAAAACCCGCCTTAGCGCTTCGTGACGCCGGCGATAGGAATCCAGCCCTGGGTATCTGGCATCCACCTCGGCGTAACACACCCCGACAATTGGCAGGTCCTGCAAATCGTCATCCGTGAACAAGCCTGCGCGCAATCCGTCCAGAAGATCGTGATTGTTGTACGCTATGTCATCAGAAAGGGCCGCAACTTGCGCTTCCGCGCTGGCATGGGTGTGCAGTTCAAGATCGAATTCCTGATTGCACTCGGCCAATGCCCAGGGCAGATCGCCCTCAACCGGGCCATTGTGCTTGGCTATTCCTTCCAGACATTCCCAGGTCAGGTTGCACCCATCGAATTCTGCATAGTGGCGCTCCAGCTTTGTGACGATCCGAATGGCCTGCGCGTTGTGATCAAAACCACCATAGGGTTTCATCAACGCGTGCAACGCGTCTTCGCCGGTATGTCCAAAGGGCGTGTGCCCCAGATCATGCGCCAGGGCCACAGCTTCGGTCAGCTCTGGGTTCAGGCCCAGAGCACCGGCAATGGTCCGGGCCACCTGCGCCACCTCGATGGAATGGGTCAGGCGGGTGCGGTAGCTATCGCCCTCATGCTCAACGAAAACTTGCGTCTTGTGTTTGAGGCGCCGAAAGGCACTGGCGTGAATGATCCTGTCCCGGTCGCGCTGAAAGCATGATCGGAAACTGCTTTCCTCCTCGGCTACGAGCCGTCCCCTGGTGCGGTCCGGATCCGAGGCAAAACTAGCTCTGTCCAAATGGCCCGTCCTTGTCGCCTGTCCTTGCACTTTCTATATTGTATGGCGTAACGGAAGGAAACCTTTGGAGACCGGCATGAATCTGCCCCCAACAGTCACGGATCGCGCCTTTGAACGCCTCGCAGAAATCGGCGCGGCGGATCAGGGTCAGGCACTGCGCGTCGCAGTGGAAGGCGGCGGTTGCTCGGGGTTTCAATACGAAATCGCTTTGGATACGCCAAAAGAAGATGATCTGGTCCTTGAAGGCAAAGGGCAAAAAGTCATTGTCGACGCCATTTCGCTGCCCTTCCTGGAAAACGCGGTTATCGACTTCACCCAGGAACTGATCGGTGCGCGATTTGTAATCGACAACCCCAACGCCACCTCTTCCTGCGGTTGTGGCACATCTTTTTCGATGTAACCGTGGGGGCTTTGCCCCCACACCCCCAGGATATTTTCAGCCAGATGAAGCAGGAGTCCGCCCTCTGACCGAAAGACCAGAGGGCTTCACCTGGCGCTGTCATCGGCGTCCCCGCCTGTACCGCCACTTCAGCTTGAAGAAATTCGGTTAATAATCCGTTTCTTCATCTGGCCAAAAATATCCAGGAGCGCGAGGCAGAGCCTCGCAAATACGATCTCCGCCTTGCCGTTGGGCCCGTTCTGCGCGATAGGTTGCACCAAGTCTTCGGAGGATCGCGCATGAAAATCGCCACGTTCAACATCAACGGCATCAAAGCGCGGGTCGAAGCCCTGCCCCGTTGGCTGGACGAAGCGCAGCCGGACGTTGTGCTGTTGCAAGAGATCAAGTCGGTCGATGAAAACTTCCCGCGCGAGATATTCGAAGAGCGTGGGTTCAACGTGGAAACCCATGGACAAAAAAGCTTCAACGGCGTTGCAATCTTGTCGAAGCTTCCCCTCGAGGATGTATCCCGCGGCCTTCCCGGCGATGACGCGGATGAGCAGGCCCGTTGGATAGAAGCCACCGTCGTTGGTAAAAAGGCTCTTCGGATCTGTGGATTGTACCTGCCCAATGGCAATCCGGCGCCCGGCCCGAAATACGATTACAAACTGGCATGGATGGAGCGGCTTTATCACCGTGCCCGTGATTTGCTGGCAACCGAAGAACCTGCGTTGATGGCGGGGGATTACAACATCATCCCGCAGGTGGAGGACGCCAAACGCCCCGAAGCATGGCGCGAAGACGCATTGTTCCGCCCCGAAAGCCGCACCGCGTTTCGCAAGATCCTGAATCTGGGCTTCACCGAAGCGTTCCGGGCCACCACCCAAAGCGCGGGGCACTATTCATTCTGGGACTACCAGGCCGGGGCCTGGAACCGGAACGACGGAATTCGGATCGATCACTTTCTGCTGACCCCGCAAGCGGCAGATCTAATGCGGGATTGCCAGATTGATGCCGCCGTGCGCGGGCATGAAAAACCCTCGGATCACGTGCCTGTCTGGGTCGATCTGGATATTTAGCGGTTCAGGCCGTGACGTCGTAGGTGTATATCCATTCGTAGCGGCGTGACAATTTCCGTCCGATGGCCATAAGCGCACATTGGGCCGCCAAACGGGCGGGGCCTGACAGGTGGAAATTACGTGCGTTCGACCCGGCAGCGGCAACCACGCTTTCTGCCCTTGGTCGGCGCGTTTTCTCGTAGGCGGCAAGCGCGCTTGTGACACCCGAGTGTTCGTCGAAAGATCGTGCGAGCACCCAGGCGTCTTCCAACGCCAAGCAGGCGCCTTGCGCCATGAACGGCAAGGTCGGATGCGCCGCGTCCCCCAGCAATGCCAAACGACCGTTCTGCCATTTTTCTGCGACCGGGCGCAGGAACAGGGCCCACAGATTCACATCCGAGACCTTTGACAGAATCTCACCTACCGGACCGCCGAACCCTGAAAAACGTGCACGCAATTCATCCGGATCGCCGTTCAGCTTCCATCCCTCTTCCCTCCAGTCCGAGCGTTCCTCGACCGCAACGATGTTCATCATGCTTTGATCGCGCAAAGGATAGGTTACGACATGCCGACCCGGCCCCATGGTCAGGGATGCCGTCACCACGCCTGAATCCGGTCGCCAGGGAATGGTGGCGCGCCAGGCGACCTGGTGCGTGAACTCGGGTGTCTCGGGCCCGTTCAGAGCCGGGCGAATCGCGCTTCGGCCACCGTCGGCCGCGATGACGCATTCGGCGCGCAGCCGTTCGCCGCTCGCCAACAGAATTTCGGCTTCGTTGGGGTGTTTGTGCACGTTGGAAACCTTGGCCCCCAGACGGACATCCACGCCGGCCTTGCGGGCCGCAGAATGCAGCAGATTCAACAGATCGGCGCGGTGAAAGTAATAGGTCGGGCCAGCCGAAGGACCGGGCAGCCGGCTGACAACGCGGCCTTTGCGGTAATCGCGCAAGATCGTACCGTGCGACTTCTGGCCCGCAGACAGATCCGCCACCCCAAGCGCGCGCAACACGCACAACCCGTTTTCACTGATCTGCAGACCGGCGCCAACCTCGGTCAATGCCGGGGCTTGCTCTAGCAGGGTGACCTGCGCCCCGTGTTGCCGCAGCGCCAACGCAGCCGCCAGACCGCCGATGCCGCCACCAATTACACAGAAATTCAACCGATTGATCTTCATGCCCCCCGCATAACGCAAAAACGCCAGAACCACAGGCCCCGGCGTTCGAAATTTTCCAGTTTCACCCGGCGATCAATCGTCGCGATGGACCTTTTCGCGGCGCTCGTGGCGCTCTTGCGCCTCCAGCGTCATGGTCGCAATCGGACGTGCATCCAGGCGTTTCAGCGAAATCGGATCGCCGGTCTTTTCGCAGTAGCCGTATTCACCCTCTTCGATCCGGCGCAGGGCTGCGTCGATCTTGGCAACCAGCTTGCGCTGGCGGTCGCGTGTCCGCAGCTCCAGAGCGCGATCGGTCTCCTCGCTCGCGCGGTCTGCGACATCCGGAATGTTTCGGGTGTTGTCCTGCAGCCCTTCGATCGTATCGCGGCTGCCCGCCAAAAGCTCATTCTTCCAATCCAACAGCTTGCGGCGGAAATATTCAAGCTGACGTTCATTCATGAAAGGTTCATCTTCGGCCGGGCGGTAATCCTCCGGCAGAAAAACTTCCTGTTTCATATTTGCTCCCTCGGTATGGCCAGAAACGTCGGTCGCGGATGTTTCACCTGACATTTGGCACCCCCTTCTGCGCAGCGTTTAGCCGACGGGCGTGGGATTGTCACTACACAAACGTTGCTTCAGCCCGCCCTCGTGTTGTTTTGTCTAAATATGAGACAAACAACAACAAAACCCTGTTTTTCTATGAAATTTAGCAGGCCTTTTTGAGGCAGGTGTCAATTGGCAGGGTACATTCGCGCGCACGAATCAACCAAAAGGGCTTGGAGTTCCTGCAAAAATCGCCTCAACCGACGCAGGGACGCGGGTTGTCAAAATCATTGACCGTCTGTAACCCGGACAACACAACCTGCCCACGGATCACGAAAAACCACACGAGAGGCCCATGACCGCACGCTTTCAAGGTACAGCCGAATATGTCGCCACTGACGATCTGACGATTGCCGTGAACGCCGCCGTCACACTTGAACGCCCATTGCTGGTCAAGGGCGAACCCGGCACCGGCAAGACAGAACTTGCCAAACAGGTGGCCGGCGCGCTGGGGCTGAGGATGATTGAATGGAACGTGAAATCCACCACCCGCGCGCAGCAGGGCCTGTATGAATATGACGCGGTCAGCCGCCTGCGGGACAGCCAGTTGGGTGAGGAACGCGTGCATGACGTGTCGAACTATATCCGCAAGGGCAAGCTGTGGCAGGCCTTCGAGGCCGACGAAAAGGTCGTTCTGCTGATCGATGAGATCGACAAGGCGGATATCGAGTTTCCAAACGACCTTTTGCAGGAACTCGACAAGATGGAGTTCCATGTCTACGAGACAGGGGAAACCATCCGGGCCAAAAACCGCCCGATCGTCATCATCACCTCGAACAATGAAAAGGAATTGCCGGACGCGTTTCTGCGCCGCTGCTTCTTCCACTACATCCGCTTCCCGGACGAGGCCACGATGCGCCGCATCGTCGAGGTTCATCACCCCGGCATCAAGGATGCGCTGCTGACCACCGCCCTGACCCAGTTTTATGAAATCCGCGAGACGCAGGGGCTCAAGAAAAAGCCGTCAACATCGGAAGTGCTGGATTGGCTGAAGCTGCTGCTGGCCGAGGACCTGAGCGCCGAAGACCTCAAACGCGGCGGCACAGATGCGCTTCCGAAACTGCATGGCGCGTTGCTGAAGAATGAACAGGATGTGCATCTGTTCGAACGTCTGGCCTTTATGGCACGCGGCAAACGATAGCCGGACGGTGACCAGACGGTGATCATGGCTTGCCTTGCGGCGGCCCGGATGCCAGCATCGGCCCATCTGGCGAAACAGAGCTTCGCCGCCCACAGAATTGGATGACTCGCGTGGCGAACGCACTGACAATCCGCACCCTGCGTGCCGAGGACAAAAGCCAATGGGCCGACATGTGGCGGGACTATCTGGCATTTTATGAAACCGCCCTGCCCGATGATGTATACGAAACAACCTTTTCCAGGCTGCTGGGCGACGACCCGCAGGATTTTTCCTGTTTCGTTGCCGAGCAGAATGGCGCCCTGGTCGGACTGACACACTATCTTTTTCATCGCCACGCCTGGAAGGTGGAATTGGTCTGCTACCTGCAAGACCTGTTCGCGCGACCCAAGGCACGAGGGGCAGGCGTTGGCCGGGCCTTGATCCAGGCGGTCTATGACGAGGCCGATCGTCAGGGCGCGCCGTCGGTCTATTGGCTGACCCAGGATTTTAACCACACTGCGCGGAAACTGTATGATCGCATCGGCACACTGACACCGTTCATCAAGTACGCCCGCTCATGAAGCGATTGAGTGCCCTTTTTCTGGCACTGGTTGTTGCCGGCTGCGCGACGGTTGAAACGATCGAGCTGCCCGATCAGGTCGCGCCCATCGAAGCAAGCCTGCCGCCTGCCAAGTCTTTTTCAACAGCACGTCCTTCGCCGCCTGCTCGATCGAACAAGAACATCGCCTCGGATTTCTTGTCCCTGCATTTTGAACTGGAAAGCGGCGCCGCCCTGCCCGTTTTCACGCGATTTGAGACCCCGGTCACAGTCCGCCTGGCCGGATCGCCGACCGCAAGCATGCAGCAAGATCTGACCCGGTTGCTCAACCGCCTGAGGCGTGAAGCCGGAATCAACATCCGACAGATCGACGAAGGCCAGGCGAATATCACCATCGAAGCCGTCAGCCAGAAAGACATTCTGCGCATTCTGCCCAACGCGGCCTGTTTCGTCGTCCCCAACTCCTCCAGCCTTGAAGAATATCGCCGTGACCGCCGAAAGATCAAAAGCAGCTGGACAGAACTGCACAAACGCGAACGGCTTGGGATTTTCATCCCATACGACGTCAGTCCGCAGGAAATACGTGATTGCCTGCATGAAGAACTGGCGCAAGCGCTTGGTCCGCTGAACGATCTGTATCACCTGCCGGATTCGGTGTTCAACGACGACAATATCCATACGGTTCTGACCGGGTTCGACATGTTGATCCTGCGGGCTGCCTATGCGCCGGAACTGCGCACCGGCATGACCCGCGATCAGGTTGCCGCGGTCATCCCGGGGGTTCTGAGCCGGATGAACCCGCGCGGGGACAGGGTGCCCGTTCAACCCTTTACGGATACACCGCGCGAATGGATTGACGCGATCCAGAAATCACTGGGACCGGGCGCGGGGTCGCCCAGACAGCTGCGCGCTGCCCGAAAGGCGGCACGGATCGGTCAGCAGCAGGGATGGACGGATCACCGCCGCGCCTATCCCCATTACCTGATGGGCCGGATGGAACAATTCCGGGACCCCATCGAAGCCCAACGCCAGTTTCAGATTGCGCAGCAATTTCTGAAGGCCACGCCCGGCACAGAGGTGCATCAGGCCTATGTCACCACGCAAACCGCGGCATTCGCGCTGGCACAGGAAAAGGGACCCAGTGTTCTGCCCGAGCTGAACAGGGCCATCGATGTCATGACACGGGCAGAAAATGCGTCTTTGCTGGCCACGTTGCTGTTGCTGAAATCAGAAGCGCTGAAACAGGCGGGGCAGATACAGCAGGCACGTGCCGTCAGGCTGGACAGCCTGGGATGGGCGCGGTACGGGTTTGGCTCGGATCTGGTGGCCCAGTCATTGTCGCGGGGCAATGGCCGAAGAAACACGGATGGCACGAAAGACGGATGACGCACATATGTTGGTAGTTCTGGGAATGGCGGCACTGGGTGCAACCTTGGGCGCCCTGACCGCGAAAAAGCGCAGCGGTAATCGGGCCGACATGGCGCAGTATGCCGCCGGATACGGCATTGCCTTTGCGCTGGTGGGTCTGGTGATCTCGTTGATTCTGGTGCGTTTGGTGGCCTGACACGATGTTCCTGCCCTTTTTCGAAAACCTTCGCAAAGCTGGCATCCCGGTATCGCTGCGGGAGTATCTGACTTTTCTGGAAGGCATGAAAAAGGGTCTGGCCACCTATGATATCGAGGCGTTCTACTATCTCGCGCGCGTGTCGATGGTGAAGGACGAACGCAACATCGACAAGTTCGACCGCGCCTTTGCCGCCAGTTTCGAAGGACTGAACGAGATCAGCTTCGATCAGGTTCTGGAAGCCGTTGACATCCCGGGCGACTGGCTGGCCAAAATGGCCGAAAAGCACCTGTCTGATGAAGAAAAAGCCGAGATCGAGGCGCTTGGCGGTTTCGACAAGCTGATGGAAACGCTGCGCGAGCGTCTCAAGGAACAACAAGGCCGCCATCAGGGCGGCAACAAGTGGATCGGCACGGCCGGGACCTCTCCTTTCGGGGCCTATGGCTACAATCCCGAAGGCGTGCGCATCGGCCAAAAGGAAAGCCGCCACCAGCGCGCGGTCAAGGTTTGGGACAAGCGCGAATTCAGAAACCTGGACGACACGGTTGAACTGGGCACCCGCAACATCAAGGTTGCCCTGAAACGCCTGCGCCGCTGGGCGCGCGAAGGTGCTGCGGAAGAACTGGATCTGGACGGCACCATTCGCGCTACGGCCGAGCACGGCTATTTGGACGTCAAAACCCGACCCGAACGTCACAACGCGGTCAAGGTTCTGCTGTTTCTGGACGTTGGCGGATCAATGGACCCGCATATCAAAGTGGTGGAAGAGCTGTTTTCAGCCGCACGGTCCGAGTTCAAGCATCTGGAATATTTTTATTTCCACAATTGCCTTTACGAGGGCGTCTGGCGTGACAATCGCCGCCGCTGGGACCAGCAGACGCCCACGCATGAAGTGTTGCGCACCTATGGGCCCGACTACAAATGCATCTTCGTCGGCGACGCCTCGATGAGCCCGTATGAAATCGCCTATCCCGGCGGCGCCAACGAGCATTGGAACGCAGAGGCCGGGCAGGTCTGGCTGCAACGCGCGCGGGATCAATGGGCGTCGAACCTGTGGATCAATCCCGTGCCCGAGAAGTATTGGGAATACACCCACTCCATCAGCATGATTCAGGAGATCTTCGAAGGCCACATGGTGCCGATGACCCTGGCCGGGCTGGAACAGGGCATGAAAGCGCTGACCCGTTGAGGTCAGCGCCAGAGTTTACCCGGCAATTACCTGAATCCCAAGAAACAGGATCGCTGCCAGCATTGCAGCGGCGGGAACCGTGATAACCCACGCAGCAACGATGGTCAGGAAATGCGACCGACGAACCAGCTTGCGGCGGCGGCGTTCTTCCGGCGCGACGCGGGGGCGTTCAGGGAAAGCCCGGCTGGCGCGTCTCAGCCGTCGCTCGGCATCCCATTCCCGAAAGAACCCGACACCGAAGACAGCGCCAACCGCGATGTGGGTGGAACTGACAGGCAGGCCCAGCCAGCTTGCAACGATCACCGTGATTGCGGCCGACAGGGCAACGCAATAGGCCCGCATCGGGTTGAGCTTGGTGATCTGGCTGCCGACCATACGGATCAGTTTCGGACCAAACAGGAACAGGCCGAACGATATCCCGAACGCACCGATGACCATGACCCAATAGGGAATGCTGACGGCATGAGTGAAGTCGCCCGAGGCAGAAGCCTGCACAATCGCGGCCAACGGTCCCACCGCGTTGGCAACGTCATTTGCACCATGCGCAAAACTCAGCAGTGCCGCAGACACGATCAGCGGAATTCCAAACAGAATTTTCAGCGACTTGTTGCGGTTTTCAAGCCCCTCGGACTGGCGGCGGATCACCGGGATCATCACTGCCCAGATCAGCCCGCCACACGCCGCACCGATCAGCAACGCTGTCCCGAGATCAATCTTGATGATTTTCTTGAGACCCTTGAGCGCCAGATAAGATGCAAAGGCGCCCGCCATGATCCCGACCAGCATCGGCACCCATTTGCGGGCCGCGGCGATCTTGTCTTCCTGATAGATGATCCTGGCCTTGATGAACCACAGGAAACCGGCTGCGACCAAGCCCCCCAGAAGTGGCGAGATCACCCAGCTGGCAGCGATCTTGCTCATGGTGCCCCAGCTTACGGCGCCGAACCCAGCCGCAGCGATCCCTGCCCCCATTACACCGCCCACGACCGAATGCGTGGTGGAAACCGGCGCGCCGATCCAAGTCGCCAGATTGACCCAAAGCGCCGAGGACAGCAGCGCAGCCATCATCGCCCATATGAAGACGTCGGCTGTTCCCATGCTTTCCGGCGCGATGATTCCCTTGGCGATGGTCGACACGACATCGCCCCCGGCAATGAGCGCCCCGGCACTTTCAAAAACAACGGCAATCGCGATGGCACCGCCCATCGTCAGCGCATTCGCCCCCACTGCGGGACCCATGTTGTTGGCGACGTCATTGGCCCCGATATTCAGCGCCATATAGGCCCCGAACATCGCCGCGATCACGACGACAAGTGAATTGTTGCCCTGCCCGAACAGGAAAGCGGCCACAAGGCCTGCGACGACAATGAATGCCAGGGCGATCCCTGAGCCCACAAAGGGTCGTCCAGCCTGTGCGGTCGCCATTTCGAGGCGTGAAAAGCGCCGCAAATCCCGGTCGAGTGTTTCCAGGTGACGCGCTTCATAGTTCTTGTCGGTCATGGGTCCCCCATCGATAGCGCCCTGTCGGTTAAGTGGGATCGTTGAAATAATCAACAGCTCATATCGCAAGATCACAACTTATCGAAGGTTGTGCCGATTTCGGCGCACGAAAAAAGGTTATGCGGGTCCCGACGCACATCCCGCAGGTGTGACTTGCGCAAAGCCCATGTTCGGACCATATCTTTGACATGCTTCGATTGACCCCGATCCTGCTGGCAATTGGCTATGCCATCGTGATGTACCGCATTTCGGTCTGGCGCACCCATCGTGAGTTGGACGCAAAATCGACCGAACTGGCCGACCCGGTGCTGAAACGTATGACGGACCGGCTGGCCGCAGCTTTGGAAATCGATCGGGTCCCCGTCTATATCTACGAGATTGACCCGGTGAACGGGCTGGCTGCTCCGGATGGTCGGATTTTCATCACGCGCGGGTTTTACCGAAAATTCCGCAACGGAGAGGTGTCGGCCGAGGAAATGGCCAGCGTGATCGCACATGAGCTGGGACATGTAGCCTTGGGTCACGCAAAGCGACGGATGATTGATTTTTCAGGCCAAAACGCGATGCGGACGGCGCTGATCATGGTGCTGAACCGGTTTATTCCGTTTATCGGAGCGATGATTGCGAATGCCTTGACATCATTACTGGCCTCGCGCCTGTCGCGACAGGATGAGTATGAGGCGGACGAATATGCCGCCGCCTTGCTGACCAAGGCCGGAATCGGGATCGGGCCGCAGAAATCCTTGTTTCACAAGCTGGAAGACCTGACGCAACAACGGGCGGGCGTTGCCCCGGCATGGTTGATGAGCCACCCGAAAACGGGTGAGCGCGTTGCGGCACTGGAGGCCCTTGAGCAGCGTTGGGCGCGTGGCTGAGGGTGCGCAGCGAGAGGCCAGCCTCTCGCGCTCTCCGGGATATTTTTAGCCAGATGAAGTGGGATCCAGTTTATTGGGTGAGCGCCTTGCCAAGGCGTGGAAGGCGGGCCTTTTTCATCAGCGCCCGCAGGGTCCATTGGTGGCCGGAAAGGCGGATGGCTTCACTCAGAACGCGATCGGCGATGGTCGCCAGGCCGTCAGGGTCAGATAGCCAGAGACCATGCAGCAAGCCGTCGGGATCTCGGCGGTCGAGCCCCTCCTCTGCCAAAATATTTCTGGGGAAATCCTTGGCGTTGACGGTCACGATGACGTCGGCCGAGGCGGTGATGGCCGTCGCCAGAACGTGGATATCGGCTGCGTCGGGCAGCCAGAGGCGCTGCTCCAGCCCCGGGACCGGCGCGCGTTCGGCCTGTGGCCACTGCGCTTGCGCCAAGGCAATTTCGGCGCGGGCTTGCGCCTCGCCCGTCGGGCCCAGCTTGCGCGCGGCGCGGGCCCATTCTTCGAGGATGCGGGCAGACCAGATCGGAGTGAAATGGCCAAGGCGGGCCGCGCCCAGCAGCATCTCGCGCATCACCGTGGGATAGATGACGCAGGTGTCGAGAACGGCCTTCACAGGCGGTAGAACACTGCTTTGAGGTAGCCGCTTTCCGCCAGTTGCGGCAGTTGCGGGTGATCGGGACCCGCAAACCCGGTGTGGATCAATTGCGCCTGACGCCCGGCGCGCCCGATCCCACGGGAGGACGCATCGCGGAACCGGCTCAGGTCAGCCGCGTGCGAACACGAACACAGCCCCAGATAACCACCGGGTTTGACCAGAGGCGCCGCCAGTCGTGCGATACGTTCATAGGCGCGCAGCCCCGCATCCAGCGCTTGCCTGGACGGTGCAAACGCGGGCGGATCGCAGATCACCACATCAAATCGCGCGCCTTCTTCACCCAGTTGAGTCAGAACCTCGAACGCGTCGCCCTGTCGGGTCTGGAACTTTTCAGCAAGGCCCGACGCCTCGGCCCCTTTTTTCGCCAGGTCGAGCGCGGCGGCTGAGCCATCGACGGACAATGCCTGCCCCGCACCGCCTGCAAGCATCGCCAGACCGAAGCCGCCCACATGGCTGAACACGTCCAGCACCTGCGCATCGGGATGAACCAGGCGCGCGGCAAAGGCGTGGTTGGGGCGCTGGTCGTAAAACAGCCCGGTCTTCTGACCGCCTGTCAGATCCGCCATGTAGGTGGCGCCATTCATCGGTACCGGCAGGGGCGCATCGGGCGCGGTTCCGCGCAATACCTGGTTGACGTCGTCCAACCCCTCCAGGCCGCGCGTGCGGCCCGAGGCGTTCTTCAGCACCGTGGTCACGCCAGTGACTTTGACCAGAGCTTGGGTCAGCACATCCAGGTGCGCCTCGGCCCAGGCCGCGTTCGGCTGAATGACACAGGCCTCGCCAAAGCGGTCGATGATAACGCCGGGCAAGCCATCCGCTTCTGCATGGATCAAGCGGTAATATGGGGCGTCGAACAGGTTTTCTCGCAGATCAAGGGCGCGCTGCAAACGGCTCTCGAACCACGCCGCGTCAAGCTGCGCGTCGATGTCACGATCCAGCACCCGGCACATGATCTTGGACGCGGGATTGACCGCGACCAGCGCGATGGGCGCGCGTTTGTCGTCTTCGAGCACGGCCAGAGCGCCCGCCGGAATTTTTCGGGTACGGCGGTCGGTGACGATGTCATTGGCGTAGACCCAGGGGAAACCATGGCGCAGGCCGCGCGCATTGGCTTTGGGTTTCAGGCGGATACGGGGACGGTCGGCAGATTGGGTCATGGCGCCCTCATAGTCCTGAACGCGCCGGTGGGAAAGCCCTAGCGGTTACGGGATCGCCAACCGCCGCGGCGTTTTGGGACCTTTGCCGTCTGAAGGCCTTCGGTCAGAACCTGTGTCATCGGATGATCGGGGTTCTGCTCGGCATAGCCCACGTGCAGCTCGGCCAGCGCCGTGTTCTGGTCGCGATCCGCGGGAAGGCTCAGCGCCCAGTCCAAAAAAATGCTGCGACACTCTGGCAGGGTGATGCCGTCGATTCGATAGGCTTCGCGGATCAGACCTTTGTGGTCGTTGGGATCACTGCTGCGCGCCATCTTCTTCCCCCTTGATCACGCCGCCGATCAGATCGGCCGCAGTCGTGTAACATTCCTGCAATGCCGCCTGTAACGCCTCGACCTGTTCGAACCCGGTGGCGCGGCACAAAAATGCTGTACCGCCTTCGCCGATCTTGTCGGCTTCGATCGTCTTGCCCGACAGCAACCGCGCGGCGCATTGCACCGACCAGAATAGGTCATAGCAGTCTTTCAGAGATTGCGCCTGCGCGACATCCAGCAACCCGGCTGCGACGGCACCGTCCAGACCCGACGCGACATCGCGCTGCGCGGACCCTGCCAGCAAAGCACCGGTTTCGGCCATCAATTCGATATCCATCAGCCGGCCGGGGCCGTTCTTGGCGTCCCAGATGCCGGCGGGCGCCTTGGCCGCCGCCAGGCGTGACCGCATCTCGGCCACTTCGCGCAGAACCTTCCCCTGCTCTCGCGGGTGCGACAGAAACTCGGTGCGGAAGGCTTCGATTTCCTCGGCCAGTCCGGCATCCCCGGCAACAACATGCGCGCGGGTCAGGGCCAGATGCTCCCACACCCAGGCTTCGTTCCGCTGGTAATTGACAAAGCTGGCCCAACTGGTTGCGACCGGCCCCTGATTGCCCGAGGGACGCAATCGCATATCGACCTCATACAAGCGTCCCTGCGACATCGGAGCGGACAATGCCGTGATCAGGGCCTGCGTGAACCGCGCATAATACGTGCGCGTGGCCAAAGGGCGCGGACCGTCAGACATGTCCTGATCCAAAGGATCGTAGATGACGATCATGTCCAGATCGGATTGCGAGTTGATCCGGCCTGCCCCCAGCGACCCCATCCCAAGCACGGCAGCGCCACGCCCCGGTGCAGGGCCGTGTTTGAGGGCGAAATTCTCGGTGACATGCGGCAGGATGGCCGCGATGACCGACTGCGCAAGATCGGCATATTGCCGACCTGCCCGCACCCCGTCGATCAGGCCGCGCAGGTGATGCACGCCGACCCGGAAATGCCATTCCTTGCACCAGCGTCGGGCAAGATCAAGCTGGGTTTCATAATCCGTTTCTTCCGACAAAGCCTGCGTCAATTCCGCTTGCAACGCCTCTTGCCCGGGCCAATCCGCAAAGAAACTGCCCCCGATCACCGCATCGAACACCGACGCGTTGCGGGACAGGTGCGATGCCAGAGCATGCGAGGTTCCGACGATATCGATCAACAAGTCGATCAGTTGCGGATTCGCCTCGAACAGCGAAAACAGCTGCACCCCGGCGGGCAGGCCCGCCAGGAACCCGTCCAAAGCCATCAATGCTTCGTCGGGCTTGGCGGTTTTGGCCAGACGTGACAGCAATTCGGGGCGCAGACGTTCGAAAATCCGCGCGCCGCGCTGGGACCTGAGGGCCGGATATGTCGTCCATCGGGCCAGAACGTTCTTGTCGAACTCCACATCCTGTACATGGGCGGGCGCCGCACCAGGTCCGGGGGCAAAGAACCCTTCGGTCAGCTCATGCACTTCGGTCAGGCGGTTTTTCAGGTCCTGCGTCAACTCGGCGCTGCTGATCCCCATCAGGCAGGCGACGCGTTCGATCCCGTCGGGTGAGTTCGGCACCTTGTGAGTCTGCGCATCATGAATCATCTGGATGCGATGTTCGACTTCGCGGTGCGCGCGGTAATGATCTGTCAGCTTGTCCGCCACATCCTGTGGCACCCAGCCTTTTGCCGCCAGCGCCGCCAACCCCGGAACCGTGCCTCGCACCCGCAGGTCAGCGTCCCGCCCACCCGCGATCAACTGGCGGGTTTGCGTGAAAAACTCGATCTCGCGGATACCGCCCTGCCCCAGTTTCATGTCGTGACCGGGGATCGACAAAGACCCGCCCGTCCCTTTGTTTTCCCGGATGCGCAGGCGCATGTCATGAGCGTCCTGAATGGCGGCAAAGTCCAGATGGCGGCGCCAGACAAAGGGGCGCAAGCCGTCAAGGAAACGCTGCCCCGCATCCAGATCCCCGGCGCAGGGGCGCGCCTTGATGTAAGCCGCGCGCTCCCACGTACGACCGAGGCTTTCGTAATACCGCTCGGCGGCCTCCATCGCCATGCAAACCGGTGTCACGGCCGGATCGGGGCGCAGCCTCAGATCCGTTCGGAACACATAGCCATCCGCCGTCTTCTCGCTCAACGTCGCACAGAAGTTGCGCGTGGCCCGAACCATGCCCTGCCGGGCCTCGTAAAAGTCATCGGGGTCAAAGCGCGTTTCATCAAACAGAACGATCAGATCGATATCCGAGCTGTAGTTCAGCTCATGCGCGCCCATCTTTCCCATCGCCAGTATGACCAGGCCGGCTGCGGTTTCGACATCATCCTCGGTCATGCCCGGCAGCTTCTTACGCCGGATCAATGTTGCGATCTCGGCCTTGGCGGCAACATCTGCGGCCAGCGCACCGAAATCGGTCAGGGCCGCCGTGACCTTCTCCAATGGCCACGCACCTGCAATATCGGCCAACGCCGTAAGCAGAGCCATTCGCCGCTTGGCCTGCCGCAATCCGGGTTTCAACTGATCCGGCGGCAGATCACGCGCAGCAGACATGACGTCAGCCAATGCCTGATCCGGGTGCATCAGAGCCTCGGGCAGCCAACCCTTCTCTTGTTCGATCAGACTTTTCAGATAGGGGCTGGAACCGGCGGTGCCCGCCACCAATTCCGCCATCCCGGCCGGCAAATCAGGCATCAGGGCCCGCGCTTCGGCCCCCAAGGATGGATCGAAAGCGCGCGGAAGTCGTGAAATGGCTAAAACGTCTGTCATGGGCGCAAACTGCGCATCGCGTCGCGTGATCGTCAATGGGGCATTCTGATCAGGTGTTCTGAACCGGCGTGTCCTGACTGAAACTGTTGACCCAAACGTCGTCTCTGCGTTCCCATAACGACGAAATCAGCATCGCCTCGCGCGTTGTCGCACCCGGGCGCAGGTAATCGGCCTTGTAGGACAGCAAGACGATATCCGGTGTCAGAACACGCAGTCTTTCGCCGCTCAGTTCGAACTCGGCCATCGCCGGTGCGTCTGCAAATTGACCGACATGATCGTCACGATTGGCAAATCCCGTCGGATAGACCCCAAGAAAATCCGCGCTCAGCAACGCCCGGTCCGCGCTTGCGTTGCCCTCGACCAGCGCCATCCAGACCTGCTTTTCCAAATTCAGAATTTCATCCAGCGCAGGTGCCGTTTTGTGTTCTGTCAAATCCATTTCCGCAACCTGCGGCTGATGGCGCTCACCGTCAACCGAATTGCTGAATGTAAATCTTTTTCACATTACCCCCTTGCAACCCCCGCCCACGACCCCATCTAATCAATGTGAAAAGAGTTTACATCAACCCTGGAGAGCTCAAATGACCGCATTGTCCGACCCCGCCGTCCCCGCGAATCCGGGATGGCTTTATCGAATCGAGGCCTGGCTGGATGACAAAGGCAAAGGGGCCTGGATTGCCGCCATGGTCCTTGGTTTCATCTTCTTCTGGCCGGTTGGCCTGGCCCTTCTGGCTTACATGATCTGGAGCAAACGCATGTTCAGCAAATCCTGCAGCCGCCGCAAATCCTGGCACAGCCACATGAGTGCGATGAAACCATCAGGCAACAGCGCATTTGACGCCTACAAGGCAGATACACTGGCCCGCCTTGAACGCGAACAGCAGGACTTCGAGGCGTTCCTGCGCCGCCTGCGCGATGCCAAGGACAAGGCCGAATTCGACGAGTTCATGGATGAACGCGCCCGCGAGAACCATGAAGACGACGAAAATGCCAAGCCGGCCTGATTGACCTTGCCCTGTCCCGGCAATCCGGGACAGGGTACCCTGACCCATTTTTTCGGACCTGACGAATGAACCACCTGCCTGACCCGGATACCCAACCTGATTTCTACCGCTCGGTGACAAGCAAACGCTTTGTCGCTTGGTTGTTTGATATCGCCTTCATCTCGCTGCTCTGCACGGTGGCGATCCTGTTGAGCGCAGGCCTCGGTCTGTTTTTTCTGGCAGTGATCTATGCCGTGATCAGCTTTGTCTATCGCGTAGTAACCATCACCAACGGCTCGGCCACACTGGGCATGCGGTTCATGGGAATCGAATTGCGCGACGCATTCGGAGAACGAATGGATATGGGCAAGGCCATCGCCCACACTGCCGGCTATTTCGTCAGCATGGCGTTTGCGGTGATCCAGATCATCTCGGTGATCATGATGATGACCAGCGCCCGCGGCCAGGGTCTGACCGACAGTTTTCTGGGCACGGTCATGATCAATCGACGGGCCTGACACGCGGTTGCGCGAAACACTTGGCGGCCTCGGGAACGGTTGCTATCATCCTTCCCGAGGCTATCTGGGAACTTCATGCGACACACGCTGCCAATTGCGCCACAATTCTATGTCACGGCCCCGCAACCCTGCCCCTATCTCGATGGCAGGATGGAGCGTAAGCTGTTCACCGCGCTTCAGGGCGAAGGTGCGGAACAGTTGAACAATTCCCTGTCGCAGCAGGGGTTTCGCCGGTCGCAGAATGTGCTCTACCGCCCTTCCTGCACAGATTGCGCAGCCTGCCTGTCCGCCCGGATCGACGTCTCGGCTTTCCGCCGGACAAAAAGCCAGAAACGCGCTGTGAAACGCAATGGATATCTGCAACGCCGCGCCACATCGCCCTGGGCCACGGACGAGCAGTATGAGCTGTTCCGCCGCTATCTTGACACCCGGCACGCCGATGGCGGCATGGCCGACATGGACGTGTTCGAATTTGCGGCAATGATCGAAGAAACCCCGATTCGAAGCCGAGTGGTGGAGTATGCAGATCCTGAGACCGGCGACCTGATCGCTGTCAGCCTGACCGACGTGCTCGATGATGGGCTGAGCATGGTCTACTCTTTCTACGATCCGAACCAGCCTCAGAACTCTCTGGGCACCTATATGATCCTGGACCATATCGAGATCGCGCGCGAAGCTGGCCTGCCCTATATCTACTTGGGCTATTGGGTCCCCGGCAGCCCCAAGATGGGCTACAAGGCAAAATTCTCCGGGCTTGAGGCCTATATTCAGGGCGAATGGCAAAAGATCACAGATACTGATACCTTCTGCGCTTCCTCACGGCACCCCCTGTCCACCGCTCCGATTGCCGAGCAAGTGGCCAATATCCAGCTTCCCGACCGCCACCCCACCAAGGGCTGACCATCCGATGAAACAGAAGCTGCACGCCGTCACCCTCGTGGTGCCGGATTACGATGACGCACTTGCGTTTTATACGGAAAGACTTGGCTTCCAGCTCTTGAAGGACATCGATCTCGGAGGCGGAAAACGCTGGGTCCTGATCACACCGCCGGGTTCAGACGGCGGCGCCCTTCTTCTGGCCAAAGCCGACGGGCCCGAACAACGCGCCGCCATCGGCAACCAGACCGGCGGCCGTGTGGGCTTTTTCCTTCAAACCGATGATTTCCAACGCGACTACACACAGATGCGTGCCAATGGGGTCCATTTCGAAGAACCCCCCCGCGTCGAAACCTATGGCACAGTCGCCGTCTGGTGCGATCCTTATGACAACCGCTGGGATCTGATCCAATTCACCTGATCCGCTTCTTCATCTGGCCGAAAATATCCCGGGGATGAATTGGCAGCAGGGCAAGAAGGG
Organism: Ruegeria sp. HKCCD7559; assembly: GCF_013110575.1. Classification (NCBI taxonomy): domain Bacteria; kingdom Pseudomonadati; phylum Pseudomonadota; class Alphaproteobacteria; order Rhodobacterales; family Roseobacteraceae; genus Ruegeria; species Ruegeria sp. HKCCD7559. The sequence continues at coordinate 736,365 of NZ_WVQU01000001.1, read as the reverse complement.
GCTGGCCCCTTCTCAGCAACAAACAAGAAAAAGGGGGCCTTCGGGCCCCCTTTTGCATTTTGATGATCCGGATCAGTTCGGGATCAGGTCCGGTACGATCGTGACAATCGCCGGGAAGAACCACAGAATTGCGATCCCTACCACCTGGATCAGAACAAACGGAATGATCCCGCGATAGATATGGCCCGTCGTCACTTCCTTCGGCGCAACCCCTCGCAAGTAGAACAACGCGAACCCGAACGGGGGTGTCAGGAAGGATGTTTGCAGGTTCACCGCCACCATGATCGTCACCCATTTCGGGTCGAACGAACCGCCATAGATCACCGGCCCAACGATCGGGATCACGATGTAGATGATCTCGAGGAAATCCAGCACGAAGCCCAGTATGAACAAAACCAGCATCACGATCAGGAAGACCGTGAACTCGTTGTCAAAACTCTTCAGGAATTGCTGGATATAGTGCTCCCCTCCGAACGAGATCACCACCAGGTTCAGCAATTGGGATCCGATCAGGATGGTAAACACCATCGAGGTCACCTTGGCCGTCTCGCGCACCACCGGGGTCAGAACTCCGCTGGAGTACAGCACCCAGCACCCGAACAGCAGCCCGAACAAGGCGTACAGATAGGCCGCATACGCGATGATGAAGGCGATCCAGGTCTCCAACGTCACATTGCCCTGATTGACCCGCAGGTCAAAGTTCACCCCCATCAGCAAGGCGATGATCACGGCAAAGGTCGACCAGATGATCACCTTGCCCGATCGCCCCTGATCCTGCAGCTTGCGATAGGCCGCCAGCATGATCGCGCCACCCGCACCCAGCGCCGCCGCCGGCGTCGGGTTGGTCACTCCCCCCAGGATCGACCCCAGAACAGCGATGATCAGAACCAGTGGCGGGAAAACCACCCGGATCAGGTCATTGGTCGCACATCGCGCTGCGGCTTCCTTGCAACCATACATGGCCAGCGCAAATGGCAACGCGAGCAACAGGAACGTCGCCCCCGAAGATGTCGTGGGCGAAATCAGCAAGATATCGACCAACACCATAAGAAGCAGACCAATCGCACCAACGATAAGCGGCTGTGGCGTACGCGAGGGGGCGATGCCACGACCCAGAACCAGAGTAAGGCCCAACAGCACGACGGTGATCGCGACACCCGTTCCAATTGGTGCGGCTGATGCAATCATTTCCTGTTGTGCGGCGGCCAGTTCTTCTTCTGTCAGGCGCTGAGACTCAGCTGCACCGCCAGCGGCGTCAATGGCGTCCTGCTCGGCGACGGCCTGATCCCAGGCGGCCTGACCATGAAGATCGATCATCGATACCTTGCATTCTTCCGACACGTTGGTTCGCAACGATGCGCCCTGTCCGATGTCCGAGAAAGCCGAGACCGAAATGTTCTGGCTGCCGATCAGGCCGACATTGCCCAGCAATACGGTGCCGACAATCAGCGCAACCGGTGCCCCCAGCAGCCAAGTCAGACCTTCGGACCGGGTGATCGGCTCACCCGACCCGCCTGACAGCGCCACGGCAGGTGCCTTATGGGGATTCAGCAATGCATAACCAAACGCATACAACGCATAAAGCAGCGCCAGAAGGATCCCCGGCAAAAGCGCCGCCTGGAACAAGGTTCCGACCGATACAACCGCCGGCTCTCCCAAATAGGTCAGCGCATCGGTGCAGCCGGCCTCGACAGCGCGTGTCTCTTGCGCCGTGGAATACAGATCGCCCGCCAATGTGCCAAGCAGAACGATCACGATCGAGGGCGGAATAATCTGCCCCAGCGTACCCGAGGCCGCGATCACACCCGTTGCGAGTTCCGGCGAATAATTGTTCCGCAACATGGTTGGCAGCGCCAGCAGGCCCATGGTCACCACGGTCGCGCCAACGATGCCGGTAGAGGCCGCAAGAAATGCCCCCACAACCACGATGGACACGGCCAGACCACCCGGCAGCGGTCCAAAGACGCGCGCCATCGTCGTCAGCAGGTCGTTCGCGATTTTTGAACGCTCCAGCGTGATACCCATCAGAACGAACATCAGCACTGCCAGCAATGTCTCGATGGACTGACCGGCCAAAACACGTTCGTTCATGCGATTGACGATGAACGACACGTTGCGGTCCAGCGCGGTTTCCCAGCCAGAGACAAAGACCGGCTCGGCTATCCTTGGCAGATCCGGGTATCGGAATACCGATATGACATCAGGTTTTACCCCGGAATTTACAATATCCCGATAGGCTTGCGAGCCTGTGTCGATTGCCTGGTGGATCAACAGCCCGGCACTGTCCAGTGCCGCGATGATCCCAAAGGAAATCACTCCGGCGCCGCCGATGGCAAAGGCCACCGGGAAGCCGGAAAGGATGCCCCCAAAGAGGCAGAAAAATACGATAATGAGGCCTATCTCGACGCCATCAAGTCCGAACAACATAGTCTGGGTCTCCGTCCCTAATGTGCGCCTTCATAGGCTTCTTCACCCTCACCAAGGCTGTCCTTGTCGAGGTATTTTCCGGTGCTTTCCGGCCCTTCCACGTATTCCAGATACGACCGGTACAGGAATGCGATTGCGTGCAGGAACACCATGGCCGCAAAGGCCACCAGCAAGATCTTGAACAGGAAGTAGGCGTTGAATCCGTTGGGGCTGAACCCAATGGTTTCCACGTTCCAGCGCAGCGCACGGGACTTGGCCACCAGCCGGTCCAGCGTGTCACTGGCCGATGGTTTCGGCACGATCAGGTGCCGCCACATGAAGTACCAGCCATACATCCAGGTCAGCACCGCCATGGGCATCATGAACAAAACCGCACCGCACATATCAACCACCCGTTTGGCACGGTGGCTGATGCCGGCATAAATGAGGTCAACGCGCACATGCCCACCCTGCACGAATGTGTAGGTACAGCACAGGCAGACAACCATCGCATTATACAGCTTCAGTTCTTCCGCGAACCAACTGATATCCATCTGGAACGGGATACCCAAACCAAAGGACATATCGGGTCTGGTAAATACCCGCTGCATGAAAACGATCACGATCTGCTGGATCACCATCAAAAGGCCCGCCCAGGCAAAGAAACGCCCGGTGGTATTGGCGAACCCCTCAAGGCCCCGCACGATGGCCCACATGAAGTTCCGGTAGTACAGCCCGATGGCCGTCAGAACCAGAAAGAACGTGAACACCACAAAGAAGAACTCGACCGAACCGCCGTAATAGACAAAGCGCATGATCGACGCCTTGTCGGACCAGTCCAGCCAGAGTTGCGGATGCGTGATGGCGTATCCGAAATTATAGAAGGCTTCGGCAATGTTCTGAATGAACCAGACCAGTCCATTCCACAGGGCGCCGAAGAACGAGATACCGTTTTCGTCCTGCATGTTGTCCCCAGGTCGTCTCAGTTGTGCATTGGATTATTGTTGCTTGCCCAAACCCCTTAGCGCAACGGGAAAGGCTCCCCCGCGCCGCGGGGGAACCGGTTTTTCTTGGATCAGAATGGCTTAGCCGCGAACACGGTCGCGCTGAGCGGTGTAAACACCCGATGACAGGTTGTTCCAAGCAGACGATGCTGCCATCGACGTCATCGCGCTGTCGTGGATCTTCTTGAACAGCTCATCGCCCATGTTCTCGTCCAGAACTTCCTGGCTGGCCTGACCAAACGCGTCCCAGACACTGTCCGGGAATTCCAGGACCTTGACGCCACCCGCCTGCAGACGCTGCAGCGCTGCGCCGTTGTTGGCCAGGAACTGTGCCAGGTTCCACTGGTGCGCTTCGGCGGCAGCGATCTCGATGATCTTCTGCTGTGCCGGGGTCAGTTCATTGAACACGTCGCGGTTGGTTGCCAGCGACAGACCTGCGCCCGGCTCGTGGAAGCCCGCAGTGTAGTAGGTCTTGGTGATTTCCTGGAAGCCGGCCTTTTCGTCGGCCCATGGACCGATCCACTCGGTACCGTCGATCGCGCCGGACGACAGCGCCTGATACACTTCCGACCCCGGAATGTTCTGGACCGATGCGCCCAGTTTACCCAGCGCCTTGCCGCCCAGACCCGGCATACGGAACTTCAGACCGTTGAAGTCTTCGGGGCTGTTGATCTCTTTCGAGTACCAGCCACCTGCCTGCGCACCGGTGTTGCCGGCCAGGAAGGACTTCAGGCCAAAGATTTCGCCCAGCTCGTCATGCAGCTCCATACCGCCGTCATGATAGTACCAGTTCACCAGTTCCTGCGCCGTCATGCCGAAAGGAACGGCCGTGAAGAACGCATAACCCGGGTGCTGACCCACAAAGTAATAGTCAGCGGCATGGTACATGTCGGCCTGACCCGACGACACCGCGTCAAATACTTCGAAGGCGCCAACCAGCTCGCCCGCTGCCTTGATTTCAACATTCAGGCTGCCATCCGACATGGCGTTGATGCTGTCGGCACAACGCTGCGCGCTGTCAAACACGCCCGCCAGACCACGACCCCACGAGGTCACCATGGTCAGAGTACGCTGTCCCTGCGCATAAGCCGGTGCTGCCAGAGCAGTTGCAGCAGCAGCCGAACCGCCCAGCGCGGATTTTTTCAGAAATGAACGACGATCCATATGAGTGTTCCTCCCCTTCATTGTCACGGCCCGGCAGAACCGGACCTGTCGCATTCAGTGCGCGTCAGCCTAATGTGACCGAACTGAAAGGGAATACCTACTACTGCGTAGAGAATCGGATTCTTTGCGATTTCCGGCAAGAAATCAGACCGCAAATCACGTCTTCCCCGACGATAATCTCTGTATTCCCCGAACAAAGCCCAATCTTTTTGCATTTTCGCCGCCGCTTGCGTATCGATTCGTCCATGCAAAGACTCCGACATCTGGTCTCGCTGACCTATGCGCAGAAATTGTCACTGGTTGCGGCAATCCCGCTGGTCGTGGCCGTGGCGGCAATTGCCGTGCTTGTGGCATACGAGGCCCGCGCGACCGCCGAGCGTGAGATCGAAGCGCTGGAACGCAGCCTGGTCGAAGCCAAGAAGGAAGAGTTGCGCAACTACGTAACACAGGCGCGCAACGGGTTCGCCTATATCTACGGCCGGGCCGAGCCTGATGACGAGGTCGCGAAAAACCTCGTGTCCCAAATCCTGTCGGCAATGATCTATGGCCAGGATGGGTTCTTCTTTGTCTACGATTATGACGGCAACAACCTGGTCAGCCCCCGCCAGACGCAGTTCATCAACCGAAACTGGGAAGGGCTGACGGACAGCGACGGCACTCCGATCGTTGACGAGTTTATCCGCCTCGCCCGCCAGGGGGCCGGTTGGCACAGCTTCATGTGGCAAAAGCCCTCGACCGGAGAGGAAGCACAGATGATCGCCTATGTCGTCGGGCTTCAGGACTGGCGCTGGGTCGTGGGAACCGGGGTCTTCATCGACGACATCGTTGCAACGGTCGCCAACGCCAGGGCCGAGGTCGAGGCCCGCGTTCAGCGCACCTTCATGTATATCGGCGCGATCGTTGTGGCGGCGGTGCTCATCGTCTTTGCATCCGGCATGTTGCTGAACATCCGCGAGCGCAGACTTGCAGACGCCAAGCTGAAGGAACTGACCCAGCGCGTCTTCGATGCCCAGGAAGAGGAACGTGGCCGCGTTGCCCGCGAACTGCATGACGGCATCAGCCAGATACTGGTCGGTGTACGCTATGCGCTGGACAACGCGCGGCGCCGCCTGTCCCGCGGCGATGACGCGGGCGCACGCGATCCGCTGGACAAAGGGATTGACCATCTTGGCACCGCCATCACCGAGGTCCGCCGCATCAGTCGCGACCTGCGCCCCGGCGTGCTGGACGATCTGGGTCTTGGGCCAGCGCTGAAAGCTCTGACCGACGATTTCCGGGACCGCACCGGGATCGAGACGGAATTCTCGACCGTGGTGTTCCGCAACCGGCTGGATCAGGACAGCAAGATTGCCCTGTATCGCATCGCGCAAGAGGCGCTGACCAATATCGAGCGCCACTCTGGAGCCACGCATGTTACGATAGACCTGCGCGGGCACAAGAAAGGTGCAACCATGCGGATCACGGACAATGGCCGGGGCATGCGGACCGATCCCAGCACCCCCAGCACCGGGATCGGGTTGCGCAACATGCAAGAACGCATCGAACAGCTTGACGGGTCCCTGCGCATTCTGTCATCACGCGGACCGCGTGGCGGCACTGTCATCGAAGTCAGTCTGCCGCTGAGCCACCTTCTGCCGCCGCAGGAAGACGCAACTCCGAACCGAAAGGCCGGCACATGAGCGCCGAAAGCATCCGAGTTCTTATCGTCGACGACCATCCAATGGTGGCCGAGGGCATCCAGTCCATCCTCGAAAGCTATGATGAGATCCAAGTTGTCGGTACGCTTGGCAGCGGACAGGCGGCAGTGGATCAGGCTGTTGATCTTGCCCCGGATGTGATCCTGATGGATCTGAACATGCCCGGCCTCGGCGGTCTCAGCGCCACGGAAATCATCCTGGAACGATTGCCGGAAACGCGCATCCTGATCCTGTCGATGCATGACAGCCCGGAATATATCTCGACCGCGCTCAGCCACGGTGCCAAGGGTTACGTGCTCAAGGACGTTCCCACTGAAGAGATCAAGCAGGCCATTGATGCGGTGATGCGGGGTGAACGGTATCTGTGCACCGGCGCCAGCGGATCGCTCAAGCCCAAGGGCGACAACGTGCGCGAAGCGCTGACCGGACGTGAACAGACCATTCTGCTTGAACTGGCGCAGGGCAAATCCAACAAGGAAGTTGCGCAAACGCTGGATATTTCCGTGCGGACGGTCGAAACGCACCGCAAGAATATAAAGCGCAAACTCGGCATATCCTCAACCGCCGGGCTGACACGCTACGCTTTGGAACATGGCGTACTGCAAGGGACCGGCGTCGGATTCTGATCTGCACGCGCCCGCAGCGCGCAGCGCTGCCCGGCCCAACCAGAGGATACACGCCGCAGGCGTGTTGACGATGGGCGGGAGCGGTACCCGCCGGGTCAAAGACCTTCTCCGAAAAAAACCAGTGTCCCGTCTTCGTCCAGAACGTGGAATTCACGCTGATTATAGGGCTGATTGAACGGTGGCCTGACACGGCCTTCGGGCAGATCGGCCAATCGGTCACGCAGGCTGTCATAAAGCCCATCAATATCTTCAACATCGATATAGAAGGAGTGTTCATCACCCAATGGCTTGCCGTCATCCCGCGGCGGGCACTCCAAAAGGCGGATCGCAACAGGACCACGTTTCAAAAAGGCATAATTGTCTTGCGTGAACCCACAGGTGAACCCAAGGCGATCACAATAGAAGTCGATCTGGTCCTTCAGGGACGAGCACAACACAAATGGTGTAAGCTGCATAATCTTGGGCATCTGACTCTCCGGACAGGAAACAGATGCATCGTACCGAGGTTGACCACTCAATCCAGCAATTGATCCTTTCGCAGCCCCGCGCGCTTGTAGTGATGCGGCAAAACGCGGCCATACAATTGCTGCGTCCGTTCCACACCGCCACACATGCCTTCAGCCTCGACAAAGGAAAAGATGCCGACATAACGACGGCACATGCCGCTGACCGGAGCAACCCGGTGCAGTGAATACCGGCCCTTGAAAATCTGCAAATCCCCCGGCTGCAGTTCCAGCCGGCGAACCCGCCCCATGTTCCCATCGAGAACCGAGGCTACCAGATCAAAGTTCTCATTTTCCGCCGTCCGCAGATTGGGCGCGTACTCGAACGCGCCGCCCGTCTCTCCGTTCTGGATGGCCAGCGTCACGGTGTAGTTGTTGGTGTCGAAATGCCAGGGAAAGCCCTGCCCTTCTTCCACGACATTGATGATCACGTCCGCCAATGGGTCATCGTAGCGAAAAAAGCGGTCTTCGGGTTCATTCAGGGCATCGCGGACAAAGGGAAGAAAGCCGTCGAACTCGTAAATGCGCCGCAGCGGGCCGGATTTCGAAAGATTGTCGGCCGGAACAAAGGCGTTCGAACGATCATAGAACCGGCGGATCGGATGGGCGATGCCAAGCCTTGGGTCGTCCTTCGTGAAATAGGCGTTGGTTCTGTTGAAGGACCGGTGCGCCTTGGGCGCCACCCCCTCGGCTTCTTGCACCAGAAGTTTGACCCCTGCCTCGTGCACGAAACCCGGCAGAACAGCACATCCATCCTGTTCCAACTCGCGTCTCAAATCCTCGATCAGCTGATCATAAGCCGGTGAATCCGGACGATCGATTGGATAGCGGCCAAGATCAACCAGGTCCTGCAACATTTCAAGCCTCCGGGTTTTGCCCCCTGCACGTTCAGCGTGGCGCAGAAAAAAGTAATGATCATGCCCGTTTCGGACATCGGCCTGACGCTTTCAGACCGCCTTATCCGCACACAAAACGGCCAATTTTCACGTCGAATTCCCGGAAATTCCCGACATGCGGCAATCTGCGCAATAAAATGTCGCAAAATACCGCCGCTGAGATAGAAAATTGGTGCAATTGTCTGTTGACGCCCCTTCCCCCCGACCATAATGTCGCCCCCAAGCAAAAAGGAGCCTCTGGCGATGAGAACGCTAGTCGTAATCGTAGGAACCACGCGCATGGGCCGGTAACGGTAAACCATAATCGAACCCATGCGCCTCCGAAAAATCGGGGGCTTTTTTTTGTCGAACGCAAGACACATGTCGCGAACGGAGCAAAGCAGATGACACGTGAGATGACCGGCGCAAAGATGGTGGTTCAGGCCCTCAAGGATCAGGGCGTGGACACGGTATTCGGATACCCCGGTGGCGCCGTGCTACCGATCTATGATGAGATCTTTCTGCAAAACGACATTCGCCACATTCTGGTGCGTCACGAACAGGGCGCGATCCACGCGGCCGAAGGTTATGCCCGATCGACGGGAAAACCGGGCGTTGCGCTTGTCACGTCCGGCCCCGGTGCCACCAATGCAGTCACCGGTCTGACCGATGCGTTGCTGGATTCGATCCCCATCGTTGTTCTGACCGGGCAAGTCCCGACCTTCATGATCGGATCGGATGCCTTTCAAGAGGCCGACACCGTTGGTATCACCCGCCCCTGCACCAAACATAACTGGCTGGTAAAGGACACGAATTCGCTGGCCGAAACGTTGCACGAGGCTTTCCATGTGGCCAAGTCGGGCCGTCCCGGACCGGTACTGATCGACATTCCCAAGGATGTTCAGTTTGCCACGGGTGAATACAACAGTCCGAAACCTTCGACCTCGCACTACCAGCCTGTGCTGAAAGGCGATTTGGAGGAAATCAACGAGCTTGTTGCAGCCATTGAAAAAGCCAAGAAGCCGGTTTTCTATACGGGTGGTGGCGTCATCAACTCTGGCCCCGCAGCCAGCCAGTTGCTGCGCGAATTAGTGGATTCCACCGGCTTCCCGATCACATCTACCCTGATGGGTCTGGGTGCCTATCCGGCATCGGGCGAAAACTGGTTGGGTATGCTGGGGATGCACGGCCTTTACGAGGCGAACCTTGCGATGCATGGCTGTGACCTGATGATCAACATCGGTGCACGGTTCGACGACCGGATCACGGGGCGCATCGACGCGTTCTCTCCAAAGTCGAAGAAAGCCCATATCGACATTGATCCGTCTTCGATCAACAAGGTCATCCGCGTTGACATCCCGATTGTCGGCGACGTGGCGCATGTACTGGAAGACATTCTGAAGGTGTGGAAGTCACGCGGGCGCAAGACGGATGCGGCAGCCGTCAAGAAATGGCAGGCGCAGATCGCCGAATGGCGCAAGATCAACTGCCTGGCCTTCACCAACAGCGAAAAGTCGATCAAACCGCAATACGCTCTGCAACGGCTTGAAGAACTGACGAAAAAGCATGATCGCTACATCACCACCGAGGTGGGTCAGCATCAGATGTGGGCGGCGCAGTACCTTGGGTTCGAAGACCCCAACCGCTGGATGACATCGGGCGGGTTGGGCACGATGGGCTATGGCTTCCCCGCCTCCATCGGTGTGCAGATGGCACATCCGGACGCGCTGGTGATCAACGTCGCCGGTGAAGCATCATGGCTGATGAACATGCAGGAAATGGGCACCGCCGTTCAGTACCGCCTGCCGGTCAAGCAGTTCATCCTGAACAACGAACGCCTTGGCATGGTCCGCCAGTGGCAGGAACTGCTGCATGGCGAGCGGTATTCGCACAGCTGGTCCGAAGCCCTGCCCGATTTCGTGAAACTCGCCGAGGCGTTCGGCGCCAAAGGTATCCTGTGTTCCGACCCCGCCGATCTGGACGACGCGATCATGGAAATGATCAACTATGACGGTCCGGTGATCTTTGACTGTCTGGTGGAAAAGCACGAAAACTGCTTCCCCATGATCCCGTCGGGCAAAGCCCATAACGAGATGCTGTTGGGCGAGGCGGAAACGCAGGGCGTGATCGACAGCAAAGGCTCGGTTCTGGTTTAACAAAATTCGACGGATTTGGTTGAGCGCCGCGCTGCGCTCAACCTGTCAAGGATGATGAAAGGGACATAAATGTCTGCCCTACATATCAAAAAAGGCGCTACCCGCCATTCGGCCTACAACCTACGACCTACCTTCTCGGACGTGCAGGAACGCCATACCATTGCCGTGCTGGTCGAGAACGAGCCCGGTGTCCTGGCCCGTGTGATCGGACTGTTCTCGGGGCGCGGCTATAACATCGAAAGCCTTACCGTGGCCGAGGTAGATCACACAGGACACCTGAGCCGCATCACCATTGTCACCACAGGCACACCGCAGGTGATCGAACAGATCAAGGCGCAGCTGGGCCGGATCGTGACTGTCCATGACGTGCATGACCTGACGGTCGAAGGTCCTTCGGTTGAACGCGAACTGGCCATTATCAAAGTCGTCGGCGAAGGCGACAAGCGGGTCGAAGCCCTGCGTCTGGCCGATATCTTCCGCGCCAATGTGGTTGACAGCACCCTGAACTCTTTCATCTTCGAAATCACCGGTGCGCCCGACAAGATCGACGCTTTTGCTGACCTGATGCGCCCGCTGGGCCTGATGGAAATCGCGCGTACCGGCGTGGCGGCCCTGCTGCGCGGCGATTGACCGACCTGTCCCGCCTTGGCACTTGTCTTGCAGCCAAGGCGGGAACACTTTTTAAGGTGGCCGGCGATTTGCAATTCAACTCTGGCGATCTGAATGCGCTAAAATTGCCATAGGGTCGGCTTTTCCGGAAAAAGATCAGGCATTTTCAGATAAAGCCTATTGCCTTTACACATGAGAACGTTAGCCTTGTCGCCGCAACGCGACGTGGGGATACGTTGCTTGGGGTCATTCTGTACGATTTTTGAATATGCACCGGGCTTCGGCGTCGGTGCGTTGTCGGTTTCTTCCGGAAACTTAGCAAGACGTGGACACCCATGACTGACGATATTCGTAGTCCAGCCGAGATTCGCGCAATGTTTGGTGCGAACCTTCGGCAATTGGCAAAGCGATATCGCTCGGTCTCGGCGCTGTGCCGCCAACTTGGCGTAAACCGTACCCAGTTCAACAGATATCTTTCCGGTGAAAGCGTTCCCAGACCGGATGTGCTGGACCGTATATGCCGGTTCTTCGATGTGGATGCCCGCATTCTTCTGAAACCGCTGGACGAGATCGAAAAGATCGAAGAACACCCCGCAACTCCGGCCCTGACAGAGTTTTTGGGTTCTGGTGCGGATGCGATCGAGAAATCCCCGTTTTCACCCGGGTTCTACGCGGTAATCGAAAGCCTTTCGGCTGAACACCGGATGACCCTGCTGCACGCCCGACCCTTGGCCCAATGTACGTTGATCCGTGGCTACGTGTCGCGCGCGGCAATGCCCGAGGCAACACCGAAAGCGCGGGAAATACAGGGGATAGCAGCCTCAAGCGGTGACACTGTCTATATGCTGACCTCCCAGCGGGAAGGTCAGAACAGCCGGGTCTATCTGATCTCTCCGGACCCTACGGGAACTGCAGTTCATTGGCGTGGGTCGGTCATCAGCCCGACAAATGCGACAACGCCCGAACCCGTTGTGCTGAAATACCTTGGGCACGACTCGACGGCCATTTTTGCTGCTGCGCGATTGTCGACGAACAACGTGGCTCAGAACCTGTAACCTTCCGTCTCAGGTTGGTGTTTCCTCTTCATCGTTCTGCGTGATCTGCCGGTAAAGATGCCAACTGGCATGTCCCAGCAACGGCAGAACCACCAGCAACCCCAGAAACCAGGGCACCATCGCCAGAAATGTCAGCACCGCGATGAAGGCACCCCAGGCCAGCATCACCGGAAAGTTCTCTGACACGTAGGTAAAGCTGGTGATCATGGCCGTTACAAAATCCAGCTCGCGGTCCAGCAGCAGAGGGATCGACAGAACGGTGATCATGTACAGAACGGTTGCAAAAACCGCCCCGACGGCCGTGCCGACGGCCAGCATTGTCAGGCCATTCAATGTCAGAAACACCTCAAGCGAGGTCGACACGTTGGTCATCGTCGCCAACCCCATGAACAGGGCAAAGATCATGTGCCCCAGAAAAAACCAGAAAAGAAACACGACAACTATGATCGCGCAGATCGAGGGCAATTGTCTGCGGCTTTGCTGCATCACGACCCCGAAGATCGCGCCAAAATCGAGCGGCTCTCCTTGTTCCAGCCTGTGCGATACCTCGTACAGACCAACAGCGGCGAACGGACCGATCAGCGGAAACCCGATGGCCGCCAGCACCAGCCAGAAGGTTGTTCCGGTTTGAATTGTCACCCACGCCATCGCCCACCCGGAAAGTACGTAAAACCCCGCAAAAATCAGGCCGAACAGCGGTGCGCGGCGAAAGTCGGCCCAGGCGCGCTGCAATGCAGTACGCAGCATGGCGGTATCGACCGGTCGCATATCCGGAACACCAAAGGGTTTTTCCATGTTGTCTTCCTCCTCCCTGACCGGCGTTATGGCATCGCCGGCCTCTTGTTTGGCCAATTGGTTTCGGCGTGGTAAGCCGCTCCGACTGACAACAGTTTCCGGTCCGATCCTTTGGGCCCGAACAATTGAAACCCCATCGGCAGCCCCTGCGTGCCAAACCCCGCGGGCGCAGCAAGGCATGGCAGGCCGATCAGGCTGACCGGTATCGTGACATGCATCCATCGGTGATAGGTATCCATGGCCCGGCCCGCGATCTCTGTCGGGTAAGGCAGATCAACCGAGAACGGCCAGACCTGAGCAGACGGCAGAACCAACGCGTCAAACTGTTCGAACAGCATCGCCGCGCAGCGGAACCATTCCGAGCGGATGACACTGGCGTGGTGCACCTCCATTGCACTCAGTGCCAGACCCCGATCCAGTTCCCATCGTGCCGTGTCTTTCAAGTCTTCCTTTTGCGATGCCAAGGGTTCCAGCCCGGCGGCCACGCTGAACGACCGCAAGGTGATCCAGCTGGTCCAGAGTTTTTCGGCATCGAAAGGCGGGGCGACGTCCTCAACCCGCGCGCCACGCGTTTCGAACACGCCCATCGCGTCTTTGCAGATGTCAAGAATACCGGGCTCGGTCGGAAAAGCGCCACCCCAGTCGCCAAGCCACCCGATCCGCAGCCCTTGCAGCTCTGCGGCGGTCACTGGCGACACCGGCGCACTTTCAACGGCCAACGGCAAGCGCGGGTCCGGACCCGAGATGACATCAAGCAGAACACCCAGATCTTCGGGGCAGCGCGCCATGGGGCCCAGTGTCGACAACTGGTGCAAAAAGCTGTCCCCCACGGGATCGGAAGGCACCCTGCCCCAGCTTGGCCGAAAGCCATAAACGTTGTTCCAGGCAGCAGGGTTGCGCAAGCTGCCCATCATGTCCGAGCCATCGGCCAGCGCAACCATGCCCGTCGCCAAGGCAACCGCCGCCCCGCCGGATGAGCCACCGCAGGTACGATTGGCATCATAAGGGTTGCACGTTGCGCCATAGACCGGATTGAACGTGTGCGATCCCAGCCCAAATTCCGGCGTATTGGTCTTTCCGATCAGGATGGCACCGGCTTGCCGCATCCGCGCGGCGATCAGATCGTCGCTGGCTGGCACGTGGTCTTGAAAAACAGGTGATCCTTGCGACGAGACGACACCCGCCACGTTCACAAGATCCTTGACTGCGATTGGAAGACCGTGCAGCGGGCCGGTGATCGGGCCGTCGTCACAGGCCTTCGCCTCGGCCATCAAACCATCTGAATCCCTTAATGCGACGATGGCATTCACATCACCATTGACCTTGGCGATGCGATCCAGCGTGGCCTGCATCACGTCCGAGGCTGAAACCTGCCGGTTGGCCAACTGTTTCAAAAGGTCTGTAGCCGATATCCGGGTCAGGTCCATGACGCGCCAATCCATTGTCGTTTCCGGCAGCCTAGCGGGCAGTTCAGATCATTTAAACCCACTGTTTAAATGTATCTTTTCAGCGTCGTCCCAGACGGTAATGTCAGCGCGCTGATCTGCTAAAATGCAGGTTGCTGTCAGCCCCAAGCCAGTAGCGCAGGCAAAGAACGATCGCGATACAGCTGAGCACCAGCCAGATCCCGCCCCACAACATGGCAGAGCCACCGAATTCCTCGGCCAGCATGAATGCATCCGACCGCGCGCCGGACCGTCGGATCGTGTCATCGAAGATGTCGAAAGGGACATAGATCATGCTGGTCAATCCGATCACGCGCAGCACCAGATCGCTTACATCCGGGCGCAGATACCACGCCGCAGCAATCATCGCAGCCCCGGTTCCGATGCTGAAAACAAGGGCGAACGGGTCGCGGATATACAGCACCGCCACCAGACACATGACGCCGCCAAAACCCGCCAGAACGGCGCGGTCGGCCCGTGTTCGTAAGGCAAGGATCAAAAGGGCCATGCCCAGCGCGAGGGAACCAAGATACCCGGCAGACAGGCTGAGAAAGCGATTGCCGCCCCGGCCGACGACAACGCCGCCCTGTTGTGGTGAGATCGAAAAGCTCTCGACCGAGCCGCCCGTCATCAAGATCGTCACCGCATGAGACAACTCATGCAGAAAGACGACCAGTATCTTCAGTGGAACCGCAACCGGTGTATTCCAAAGCAGAAACACCAGTGCCGTGATGAGGATAAGCTGCCAATGCCCTTTCAGAACGTTCAGGAAAGGGCTGTTACGCTTCACCTCAGCTGTCGCCCTGGGCCTCGGAGCGGCTCTTGCCCGCCACGTTCAGGGCCAGTGTGGCCGCCATGAAGCCGTCCAGATCGCCGTCCAGAACACCCTTGGTATCCGAGGTCTCGTAATTTGTCCGCAGGTCTTTGACCATCTGGTAGGGCTGCAAAACATATGACCGGATCTGGTTGCCCCAGCCCGCATCACCCTTGGCCTCATGTGCCGCGTTGATGTCGGCGTTCCGGCGGTCCAGTTCCTGCTGGTACAGGCGCGATTTCAGGGCTTTCATGGCAATATCGCGGTTCTGGTGCTGCGACTTTTCCGAGCTGGTTACAACAATCCCGGTCGGGATGTGCGTGATCCGAACAGCCGAGTCCGTGGTGTTCACGTGCTGACCACCGGCACCCGATGACCGGTAGGTGTCGATGCGGATATCGGCGGGGTTCACCTCGATCTCGATATTGTCGTCGACCACGGGATAGACCCAGACCGAACAGAACGAGGTGTGCCGCTTGGCCGCCGAGTCAAAAGGCGAAATCCGCACCAGCCGATGTACGCCGCTTTCGGATTTCAGCCAGCCATAAGCGTTGTGCCCCGAAATCTTGTACGCAGCGGATTTGATCCCTGCCTCTTCGCCCGGGGTTTCGGACTGAAGCTCGACCGTATAGCCTTTTTTCTCGGCCCAGCGCACATACATCCGCGCCAGCATCGAGGCCCAGTCGCAGCTTTCGGTTCCGCCCGCGCCCGAGTTGATCTCGAGGAAGGTATCGTTGCTGTCGGCCTCACCGTCAAGCAACGCCTCAAGCTCTTTCTTCGCGGCCTTGGTTTTTAGCGTCCTGATCGCGGCTTCGGCATCCTGAACGACTTCTTGGTCTTCCTCCATCTCGCCCAGCTCAATCAGCTCGATATTGTCGCTGAGATCGGTTTTGATGGACTCGTAGGTTTCGATCGCGTCGACCAGCATCTGCCGTTCGCGCATCAGTTTCTGCGCCTTTTCGGGATTGTCCCACAGGTTGGGATCTTCGACGCGCGCATTGAATTCCTCAAGGCGATGCGGCGCGGTCTCATAGTCCATGCGCTGCGCCAGCAGCTCCAGCGACTTTTCGATTTCCGCCACAGTGTTCTGGGTTTCGGCGCGCATGGTCTTGTCCCAACTTGCTCAATCAGGCCTGCGTGATAGCAAGAGGTGCGAGGCACCACAAGACGGGCTGGGCGTGAATGCAAGGCCCATTCAAAGAGTTTCTGGACCGATGGGAATTGCATCAGCCGGAACTGGTTACCGAGACAGCCCACTCCGGTGCCCCTGCACGGGGATCTTCACCCGGACAACATTATTCTAACCCACAATGGCCCGCGGGTTTTCGATGCCAAAGGATATGCAGGTGATCCGGCCTTTGAGCTGGCAAATGCACTGCGGCACCCAAAAGGCATGACCGATTTGGTGCGCAATCCCCGGCAGATCGAAACCTGCCTGTCGCTCTATTCCGAAGCCATGAAGGTTTCAGAAAAACGGCTGGCCCAATGGGCAGCCGCCAAATGCGCCTTGTCCATCTGCTGGCGATCCGGCGGTGCCATCGAAAACGACCCGGAGCTTTTGCCCCTTATTCAGGACGTGGCCGATCAGTAAAGACCGCCGGTACTCAGATCGCCTTGCGTAGCCTTGGGGCCGACCGTGATGGTTTGACCGGTGGAGGTTTGAACCTGCACACCTGCGCGCTGCGCTTCCTCGAACAAGGGCAGGTCGGAACCAATCGCAAAACCACCATCATAAACACGGTCGATGAACCCATCGACACCGTCGCGGAAGAATTCGGCCACGACATAGTCACCGGTGGCGTCATCCGGCAGGCGGGCGCCGCTGAAACGGTCGATTTTGATAAAGTGACCACCTTCTGGAACCTTGAATGGCCCGCCGCCATACTTTTCGACGGCTTTTTCCATGAAGCTTTGGAACACCGGGCCGCACAAGGTACCACCATAAGCCCCCCGCCCCATCGGGCGCGGTCGATCATAGCCGATGTAGCAACCCGCCACGATGTTCGACGTAAAGCCGATGAACCACGCATCCTTGGATTCGTTGGTGGTTCCGGTCTTGCCTGCTGTTGGCACGGGCAGATTCACAACTCTGGATGCCGTCCCGCGGTCGACCACACCCTTCATCATCGATGTCAGCTGATAGGCGGTGATCGCATCCATGACCTGCGCGCGGTCTGTGACAAGGGTCGGCGATTCATCCGGTTCCAGCCAGGTCGAGTTACAGTCCAGACACTGACGGTCATCGTGGCGATAGATGGTCTTGCCGAACCGGTCCTGAATGCGGTCGACCAGAGTCGGCTCCACACGCTGGCCGCCGTTGGCGAACATCGCATATGCCGCGACCATCTTGTAGAGCGTGGTTTCCTCGGCCCCCAGCGAGTTGGCCAAAAACGCGCCCATCCGGTCATAGACACCGAACCGCTCCGCATAGCCGGCAACGACGGGCATTGTAACTTCCTGCGCCAGACGGATGGTCATCAGGTTCCGCGACTGCTCGATCCCGGTGCGCAAAGGCGTCGGCCCGTAGAACTTGTTCGACGAGTTCTTGGGCCGCCACAAGCCCTGTGGCGTGTTCACCTCGATCGGTGCGTCCACAACGATAGTTGCGGGGCTGTATCCGCTGTCCAGCGCAGCGGCATAGACAAAGGGTTTGAAGCTGGAACCCGGCTGGCGCTGTGCCTGCGTGGCGCGGTTGAAAACGGTGTCCTGATAAGAAAACCCGCCCTGCATCGCCAGAACGCGGCCCGAGTTCACATCCATCGCCACAAAGGCGCCCTGAACTTCGGGCACCTGACGGGCAGACCACTGCCCCCCTTCGCCCTCGACAACAAGGATCACATCACCGCGTTTGAAGTTCGCCGCAAAATCACCCTGCATCCACTTGATATCGGACCGCGGAATGGTGCCATTCGCAGGGCCGTCTTCGATCCCGACGGTAAGTTGCTGATCCGAGACATTCAGAACCACGGCGGGATACCAGCGGGTCGGCAGCACCACATCACGCGGAATTTCCAGAAGCGACAGCGCCTGTCGCCACTGCGCCTCATCCGCCAGTTTTTCTTCCGGGATCACTTCGCCTGTGCCACGCCATTTCCCGCGCGACCGGTCATATTTTTGCAACGCCGTGCGCAGGGCCTTTGCGGCCTCGACCTGCATTTCCTCGTCCACCGACGCGCGAACCGTGAAGCCGCCGGTAAAGAACTCACCTTCACCAAAGTCCTCGCTCAGTTGACGTCGGATTTCATCGGTGAAGTAGTCTCGCGGCGGCAATGCGGTGCGGAAGCTTTCGAAATCGCCGTTCTGAACCGAGCGCAGCGGCATCTCGACCTCGGACTCATAGGTCGCCTGATCGATGTAACCGTTCTGGTACATCTCGCGCAGCACATAGTTTCGGCGGGCCAGCAGGCGTTCCTTTTCCCGGACCGGGTGGTAATCCGACGGCGCCTTGGGCATCGCGGCCAGCATCGCGGCCTCGTGCGGAGCAAGTTCCTGCAAGGTCTTGTTGAAATAGGTCTGCGCGGCGGCCGTCACACCGTACGAGTTCTGACCCAGAAAGATCTCGTTCAGGTACAGTTCAAGGATCTGCTCCTTGTCCAGGGTATCCTCGAGCCGTGTGGCGAGGATGATTTCCTTGATCTTGCGTTCTGCCCGGCGGTCGCCCGACAACAGGAAGTTCTTCATCACCTGCTGCGTAATGGTCGACGCACCCCGCACGGTTCCGCCTTTGGTGCGCACAGCTTCGACACCTGCCGCGACAATGCCGCGTGGGTCGTACCCCTGATGGGTATAGAAATTCTTGTCTTCCGCCGAAATAAACGCCTGTTTCACCAGATCGGGAATTTCCGCGGACGGCGTGAACAGGCGGCGTTCCTGCGCGAATTCGTCGATCAACTGGCCTTCGCCCGAATAGATCCGGCTGATCGTCGGGGGCTTGTACTGGGCCAGGGATTCGTGGCTGGGCAGGTCCCGGCCATACATCCAGAACACTGCACCAATCACCAGTGCGACCATGAAAATACCCAAGGTAACGATACTGAAGATCGCCCCGAAAAACGAAAGAATGAACCGGATCACGTTACTGCCTTTTTCTCGCGGTGGTGCCTATATAGTGTTGCACCGCCCAAGGGTCAAAACACCAAGCGTATTCTAGCCGTTTTGCGTCGCAAGGTCACTGGCCAATCAGGGATTTGCGGATCACATCCTGCTGACGCCAGTCTTCGATCCCCTGAAAGATCCCCAAGGCCATCTTCGCCCGCCATTCCGAATCCCTTAGGTTTTCCCGATCTCTGGGGCTGGACAGAAATCCAAGTTCGACCAAAACAGACGGAATATCGGCCGCCTTGAGAACCGAGAACGAAGCAGTCCGCAGCGGTTTGCGGTTCATCGGCCCGCCTTGCTGGGCCATCCCGTTGGCGATCGCGCTGGCCAGTGACCTGGTCCGCGGCATCGTTTCCTGGCGCGCCAGATCAAGTAGAACATCGGCCACCTGATCATCGGCACCATTCAGATCGATACCCGAGATCAAATCCCCCCGATCATGCCGCTCGGCCAGTTTTGAACTGGCCACATCCGAAGCATCGGCAGACAAGGTATAGACGGCAGCCCCGTGGGCCTGACCTTCCGACAGGGAATCCGCATGCAACGAAATGAACAGATCCGCGCCAGCCCGATGCGCCAGGGCAATCCGGCGCTCCAACGAGACGAACTGGTCGTCAACGCGGGTCAGGACCACCTCATAACCTTCTGATCGCAAGAGAACTTCGCGCAGTTCGCGGGCAAAGGTCAGCATCAGGTTTTTTTCATCAACGCCATCGATTTCGGCACCCGGATCGATCCCGCCATGCCCCGGATCGAGCATTACGCGCAACGGCCTGTCTGCCGAGCGCGCCGATGCCTGCGGCACATCAGCCGGCTCCGGCAAGTCCCATCCCGGGTTGCGCGGCGCACCTGCGGTTGCGTTGAACGTATCAAAATCCGTGCCCTTGAGGTTCAGAGACAGCAGAGCCGCCCCCGAATCCTCGGCAACCGTCAACTCGGCAGTGTCTACGGCCATCGGAGCGCCCAGTTCCAACACCAACCGCGACCAACCCGGAACATAGGCCCCGAATTGCACGCCGCTAACGCGTTCGGATTGCAGGAAATCCGTTCGGTTCAGCCCGGTCCAGTCCACTTCGTTAAAGTCCAGAACCATCCGGTACGGATCCTGCAAGGTGAAGATCCGGTACGGCACCCCCTGGCTCAGGCCGATATCCACGCGAACGCCGGTTCGCCCCACATCCGTGATGCGGCTCTGGTCGGGCTGAACGCGTGCCAGCGCGCTGAAATCCTGCGCGACGGCACTGCCGCACAACGCCCAGATCAGGGCGATGCAAATGAAGATCCTGCTCATGGCCTCAAGTTTTCCCGAGATCGTTTGCCGGGCAGCCTATACCACAAGGGCTGATTTGTGAACGGCTCAGGCAGGTTCCCCGATCACCTTCCGCTGGGTCATGAACAAGCGCAACCGTTCCAGCCCGTCCTGAATGTCGGCCGTCGAACGCGCATAGGAAAAACGCAACGTCGTATGGCCGCGTTGCGGATCGAAATCCAGACCCGGCGTGACCGCGACACCGGCCTTGTCCAGAATCTCGGCCGCAAATGCGCGGCTGTCATCGGTCAGGTCAGACACGTCGGCATAGACATAGAAAGCCCCGTCCGGAGGCGCGATTTTCGTAAAGCCCGCCTTGGGCAGCCCGTCCAGCATCAGGGCGCGGTTTCGGCGGTACACGTCCAGATTGGCTTGCAGCTCGTCCTCGCAATCCATCGCGGCCAGTGCGGCAACCTGACTGGCATGCGGCGCGCAAATGAACATGTTCTGGGCTATCCGCTCGACAACGCGCACCTGATCCTCGGGCACGACCATCCAGCCCACGCGCCAACCGGTCATCGAGAAATACTTGGAAAACGAGTTGATCACATAGCACTCATCCGTCAGTTCCAGTGCGGTCACGGCCTTGGCCTCGTATTCCAGACCATGATAGATTTCGTCGCTGATGAAGGATGCCCCCTGCCCGTGTGCGGCTTCGATCAGCGACCCCATGGCGGCGTGATCCAGCATCGTGCCGGTAGGATTCGCCGGAGACGCCACCATCAGCCCCTTCAGGCCCATTCCCTGAATATCCGCTGCCACGGGTTGCAGACGGTTTTCAGGCGCGGTCGGCAGATCGACCGGCACCAATCCAAGTGCCCTGAGAATCTGGCGATAAGACGGATACCCCGGCGCACCGATTCCGACGCGATCCCCGCTGTCGAACAATGCCGTGAAAGCCAGCAGAAACCCGCCGGACGATCCGGGCGTGATGACCACGCGCTCCGGGTTCAGGTCCACATCGTACCACTCACCATAAAGCTGCGCGACACGCTTTCGCAGCGCAGGCAAGCCCAGAGACACCGTATAGCCCAACGGGCTTTGATCCATCGCCTTCGCCAGCGCCTCGGTCGCGCCCTTGGGGGCGCCGGTTCCGGGCTGGCCAACCTCCATGTGAATCACATGGCGGCCCGCTTCTTCCGCACGGCGCGCGGCTTCCATCACGTCCATCACGATGAAGGGATCGACCCCGGACCGGGTTGAGTTTCTCATGCCCATCTCCCATGTTGCAGCCATGGCTTTTGAACGCGTATCCCTGCTGACGTCAATCCCGGCTCTGATCCTGTCGGTTGGTGTCTGGCTGGCGGCGGCAGCGCAATCCCATGGGCAAAGCCTGATCCGCGACCCCGATATCGAGCGTGGCCTGCGCGAGCTGGCCTTTCCGGTTCTGCGCGCCGCCGGTCTGAACACCAATCGGGTTCAAATCCTTGTGGTCAATGACAACACGTTCAATGCATTCGTCATCGACTACAACGCCATCTATTTGAATTACGGGCTGATCCTTACGGTCGAAAGCCCCGAAATGCTGCAAGCGGTGATCGCGCATGAGGCCGCGCATATTGCGAACGGCCATCTGGCCCGCCGCGCCGAAAACCTGAAGGCGGCGCGGCGCAATGCGGGCCTTGGTACCGCTTTGGCCCTGCTTGCGGCTGCGGCCGGAGGGGGTGAAGCCGCCATTGGCATCGCCGCAGGCACCCAAGGCGCCGCAATCCGCAGCTTTCTGGGCCATACCCGCGCCGAAGAGGCCTCGGCCGACCGAAGCGCTGCAAGCTATCTGCGATGGGCTCAGATTTCCCCCAGCGGCATGGTTGATCTGCACAGGAAATTCGCGGGTCAGGAGTTGCTGAGCGTCGCCAATCAGGACCCGTACATGCGGTCGCATCCCACCAGTCGTGAACGATTGCGCGCCGCCGAAGCGTTTTTGGATGAGTTCGGCGACAAGGCCGTTCCGAATGCCAATGCCGATTACTGGTTTGCCCGCGTCAAAGGCAAACTGTCGGCCTTTTTACGCTCACCCAGTTGGACATTACGGCGCGCCAAAGAAGAAACCGCCCAGGACATCCGCCTGATGCGCGAGGCTTCGGCTTATCATCAGAACCGTGATTTGGATCGCGCGCGCCGTGCCATCGACAAGGCCCTGACTCTGCGCCCGAACGACCCCTACTATTATGACCTGAAAGGGCAAATTCTGCTGGAAAACAGGCAAATAGGCGCGGCTGTTGAAGCGTATGGGAACGCTGTTGAAATGGCTCCGAACGATGCGCTGATCCTGGCTGGCTACGGGCGGGCGTTGCTGGCGCAGGGCCAAACCAAACAGGCCCTGAGCGTGCTGGAAAAAGCCCGCGCCCGGGACTACCGGAACGCCAGGCTGTTGCAGGATCTGGGTGTTGCCTATGCTCAGGTCGGCAATGATGGTATGGCGTCGACCGTGACGGCAGAGCGTTATGCGCTGCAAGGGCGGTTGAAAGATGCCGGAATTCACGCAAAACGCGCCGTGGCACGTCTGCCCGAAGGCTCACCGGGTTGGCAAAGGGCACAAGACGTGTTGATTGCATCGGAACGACTCGACAAAGACAAAAGGAAACGGAAATGATCCTCAGACATGCTGCACCCGCCCTTCTGGGGCTTTCCTTGGCGGCGACCTCGGCGCAGGCGCTGGACTTGAACGCGATGAACGATGCCGAGAAGGCGGAATTTGGTGCCCAGGTGCGCGAATACCTGCTGGAAAACCCCGAAGTGATCATCGAAGCCATCAACATTCTGGAAGAGCGCAATGCCGTCGCCGAAGCCGCGGCGGACAAAGAACTGGTCGCCGCCAATGCGGATGAACTGTTTGATGACGGGTACAGCTGGGTTGGCGGCAACCCGGATGGCGACATCACGCTGGTCGAGTTCATGGACTACCGGTGTGGCTATTGCCGCCGTGCCGTTCCCGAAGTTACCAGCCTGCTGGCAGAAGACGGCAACATCCGCCTTGTGATCAAGGAATTCCCCATCCTGGGTGATGCGTCTGTGCTGTCCTCACGTTTTGCCGTGGCCACCAAACACGTGGCGGGCGACGACGCATACAAGCAGGTCCATGATGCTCTGCTGGAATTCACCGGCGAGCCAAGCGAAGTTGCCCTACGCCGCATCTCGGACGGTTTGGGGCTGAACAGCGACGAGATCATCGCGGCGATGGACAGCGATCGCGTCACGGATGAGATTGCGCGCACCCGTGCTCTGGCCCAGCGGATGCAGATCTCGGGCACACCTTCGTTTGTGTTGGGCACAGAGATGCTGCGTGGCTATTTGCCAGCCGATCAGATGCAGCAGATCGTTAACGGTATACGTGCCGAACGCGGCTAAGGCCGGATCTGTCGGCAACGTGCCATGAAGCGGCGGGAATTTCTGGTGGCCGGAGGAGCCTTGGGTATGACGGGTTTCTCTGGCCAGTCAATTGCGCAGCCCGCGACCGGCTTCCACGTGCCGGCCGAAGACGCCCGGCATCATCGCACTTTCATGCAATGGCCGGTCAGCCGAACCGTCTATCCCGACCCCGTTTTTCTGGAAATGGTACAGGGGACCATTGCGGAAATCGCAAACACGATCTCTGCTTTTGAACTCGTCACAATGCTCGCCGGATCGGAACATCACGCAGATATCAGCAAACGACTTTCTGCGGCGGTCGAGATCTGGGATGTCCCGACCGAAGATCTGTGGTGCCGGGACGCAGGCCCGATCTTTGCGATCAACGACCGTGGCGCGCTTGCGGTCCAGCAGATCCAGTTCAATGGGTGGGGAGGAAAACAGGTTCACGCACATGATGCGAAAATTGCCGGCAGAGTGGCCGAAAGGCTGGGTCTGCCCCTGTTGCCGACCGGGCTGATCGGCGAAGCCGGTGGCGTCGAGCAGGATGGGCATGGGACGCTAATGGCGCATGAAAGCTCGTGGGTGAATGACAACCGCAATCCCGTCCTCACCCGGGACGAGATCGAAGCCCGGTTGTTGGCGGCCTATGGGGCCAAACGCATGATCTGGTCCGAAGGTGTCTGGGGCGAAGATATCACCGACTATCACATTGACAGTTTGGCCCGCTTTACCGGCCCCGGTCGCGGCATCATCAACCTGCCGGATGAGCCGGACAAATATGACCCTTTCAACATGGCCGCGTTGGACACCCATGATCGTCTCATTGCCGCGGGCATCGACATGGACGTGATACCCGAGCCGCATATCCGCCGGGTCGAAAACCTGGATTTCGTGGCCTCTTATGCCAATTACTACGTCTGCAATGGCGGTGTGATTGCGGCCCGGTTCGGAGACTCGGAAACAGACAGGATCGCGTCGGAAACGCTTGCAAAACACCACCCCGGGCGTGAAGTCGTGACGCTTGACGTGGATGTGCTGGGAGAGCTGGGTGGCGGCATCCATTGCGCTACACAACAGATGCCCGGTTTTTAAATGTCGTGAAGAAACAGGCTATTCAGCCGCTTCAGCCGCCGCATCCAGTTCTGCCGCCTTTTTCTCGACCTCTTCCACGATGTGATCGATCATCTGGTCGTTCGACATTTTGTGGCTGGCTTTGCCGGCCAGATAGACCATGCCGGACCCTGCACCGCCGCCGGTGAAACCAACATCGGTCATCAGCGCTTCGCCCGGGCCGTTGACCACGCAGCCGATGATCGACAGGGACATCGGCGTCTTGATGTGTTCAAGGCGATGTTCCAGCGCCTCGACGGTTTTGATGACATCAAAACCCTGTCGCGCGCAGGATGGGCACGAGATGATATTGACACCCCGATGACGCAGGCCAAGGGATTTAAGGATTTCAAACCCGACCTTGACCTCCTCCACCGGGTCAGCAGACAGGCTGACGCGGATCGTGTCGCCGATCCCCATCCACAGCAGGTTGCCTAGCCCGATGGCCGATTTGATCGTGCCGCTGACCAGCCCTCCGGCCTCGGTAATGCCCAGATGGATGGGGGCATCCGTCGCCTCGGCAATGCCCTGATAAGCCGCGGCCGACAGGAACACGTCGCTGGCCTTTACGCTGATCTTGAACTCGTGAAAATCATTGTCCTGAAGGATGCGGATATGTTCCAGCCCGCTTTCGACCATCGCTTCGGGGCACGGCTCGCCATATTTCTCAAGCAGGTGCTTTTCCAGGCTGCCCGCGTTCACGCCGATGCGGATCGAGCAGTTGTGGTCGCGCGCCGCCTGGATGACTTCTTTTACACGGGTTTCGTCTCCGATATTGCCGGGATTGATGCGCAGACAGGCAGCGCCTGCTTCGGCGGCCTCGATCCCGCGCCGATAGTGGAAATGGATGTCCGCAACGATGGGCACCGGGCTTTCGCGCACGATCTCTTTCAATGCCTTGGACGACGCCTCATCAGGAACCGAAACGCGAACGATGTCAGCGCCAGCCTCAGCCGCCGCCTGTACCTGCGCCACGGTCGCCGCCACATCGGTGGTCAGCGTGTTGGTCATGGTTTGAACGGCAATGGGTGCATCGCCACCGACGGGGACGTTGCCGACCATGATTTGACGGGATTTACGACGATAGATGTCGCGCCATGGGCGCACGTGATTGAGGGACATAAGGACGGATCCGCGTCTGCCTGAGTTGCGACTGTAGATAGTTCGGCAACAGGGTTATCGCAATGGCTAGATCACTCGGCGGGCGTTTCTGTCGCCTCGGTTTGCAGTTCCGCCACCAGTTGCTTGAGCGCACTGTTCTGTTCCGCCTCCAGATCGGCGACGGCATAGGCCTCGGACACGGCGTCTTTCGACAGAACGACACCCTTGGCGACCGTTCCCGGAGCACCCGCCGGGCCGTAATGTTCACCGTTCATCGCGAAATATACCGATCCCGACGCGCCCGCACGCAATGTCGGCGGTTCTTCCGTCAGGGGCACTTCGAATACACTGCCTTGCTCGACGGTTCCCAGTGTACCTTCGAAAATGACGCTGCCATCCGCAGCCGTCACGCGCATCCATGCCGGATCAACCGCCACGATCTTTAGCGTGGTATCGATCTGTTCGACCACTTGCGGCAGGGCCGGTTTTTCGACCGTGTGCAGTTCAGCCACTTCGAACTGCGGCAATTCGGGCGGGCGGAAGGTTCCAACCTCGCGCGGATCAAGCGTTGAGATCGGAGCATCCCGCGCAACCAGCACCGGAACATCCAGCGCCTGCGGACGATAGAGACGGTCCAATGCTTCGGCGCTTGCCACTTCCGCAACATGATCTGACACGTTGCTGCGCGCCGCATCCAGCGGATCCAGATCAGACAGAACCACCGGTGCCTGTTCAACCGGGCTGACCTGAACTTGCTGAATCTTGTTCAAAACAGACCAACCGCCATAGCCGATGCCACCGATCACCGCGATCAAAACCAGCGACGAGCCGATTGCGCGAGGTTCAATCTGGCTGACCAGAGACTCCTTGCCCGGAATATAGGGCGTATTGGGCGAAATGAACGGATCCCGCCCCATCGGGCCGCGCGCAGGCAGAGCCCCCGAAGGTTTCCGCACCACCGAGGCCTCTGCGGACATGCCATGCGCAACCTCAAATCCGCTTTCCTTGCAGAAAGACGCGAAGGTCTCATCAGGGTTCATCCCCAGATAGCGCGCATAGGAACGCACATACCCGGCGATAAAGCCGGGTGTATCAAACGCATCGGGGTCGGCGTTTTCAATTGCAGCGATATAGTTGGCTTTGATCCGCAGCTCGCGCTGAACATCCAGAAGAGATTTGCCCATCGTTGCGCGTTCACCACGCATCTTGTCGCCTAGGCGAACTTCGTAGTCGTCAAACCCCTTTGGTCTGACATCTACGTCCTCTTCGGATTCGCGCTGAGATCTGCGCCCAATCATCCCTGCTGCCCCATTCTGCCTGTCGCGTATTTCGCGTAAGTGGCGAATCATCCCCAGAATGATTCGTCTACTCGTTTTGTTAGCGTAAGCTTAACACGCGGCAAACTCGTTGCACACTTTGGCGTTAGGTTATCCGGCAAGTTCGGCGCGATTTAGCGCACAATGTGACCAAAGTTCGTCCATCGCCTGCACCAGACGGTTCATTTCGTCGGGTCCATGCACCGGAGACGGGGTAAAACGCAGACGCTCGGTTCCGCGCGGGACGGTCGGGAAATTGATCGGTTGCACGTAAATGCCATAATCGTCCAGCAGCATATCGCTGAGCTTCTTGGTGTGCACCGGATTGCCGACGATCACAGGCACGATATGGCTGCCGTGGTCGATCAGCGGAAGGCCCATTCCCTTCAGCCGCAGCTTGAGGATCTTCGCCTGAGTCTGGTGCTGCTCGCGCAGCTCAGACGCGGTTTTCAGGTGCGCAACGGATGCAGCAGCTCCTGCGGCAACTGCCGGCGGCAACGATGTCGTAAAGATAAAGCCCGGCGCATAAGACCGCACGGCATCGCACATCTTTGCGCTGGCGGCGATATAGCCCCCCATGACGCCATAGGCCTTGGCCAGAGTGCCATTAATGATGTCGATCCGATGTGCCAGCCGGTCACGCTCGGTCACGCCGCCACCGCGCGGGCCATACATGCCCACCGCGTGCACTTCGTCGATATAGGTCAGCGCGCCGAATTCATCTGCCAGATCGCAGATTTCTTCGATCGGACCAAAATCACCGTCCATCGAATAGACAGATTCAAAGGCGATCAGCTTGGGTGCGGCGGGATCGTCCGCCTCAAGCAATTCGCGCAGATGCGCCACGTCGTTATGACGGAAGATGCGCTTGGCCCCGCCGTTTCGGCGCACCCCTTCTATCATCGAAGCATGGTTCAGCGCGTCAGAATAGATGATCAGCCCCGGAAACAGCTTGGGCAGCGTGCTGAGCGTGGCGTCGTTGGCGATATACGCGCTGGTGAACAAAAGCGCGGCTTCCTTGCCATGCAGATCTGCCAGCTCGGCCTCGAGCCGTTTGTGATAGACCGTTGTCCCCGAGATGTTGCGCGTACCGCCCGACCCGGCACCTGCGGCTTCGACCGCCTCGTGCATTGCGTTCAGAACAACAGGGTGCTGGCCCATGCCCAGATAGTCATTGCCGCACCATACGGTGATGTTCTGCTGCGAGCCGTCCGGGCGCGTGCGCACCGCGTGCGGAAAATGACCGTTGCGACGTTCGATATCGATAAAGGTCCGGTAACGTCCTTCGTCATGCAGCCTGGCAATCGCTGAATCGAGCTGAGCAGTATAGTCCAACGGACCCTCCTTGAATGCCCGTTTCCGGTTTCCCTTGGGCAATTAGTCTGCCACATCCCACAGCTTAACCTGTATCAGCAGCTTTGTGTTACTTTATTCAGCTGGTTACAGCCGAACAGGTGAACCCAACTTTGATTTGCATCAAATATAAGTTTGCAATGCTCACGGCAAGTAGAGTTCCGGCTATCGGACGCGTGGAAACGACGCAGCCCGCGCAACGTCATTCGCGGGCTCGTGATTGCATGAACAATTCAGATCAACCGCTCTGGACGGCGCTGTCAACGCTGCTAGGGTTCGCCCGAACACTGACAAGCAGGAGATCCCCATGTCGCTAGACACCGTGCTGAACCGGATTGACGAAGATCTGCAAACCTCGATCGACCGCCTGATGGAGCTGCTGCGCATCCCTTCGATCTCAACCGATCCCGCGTACAAGGCCGACGTCAGCCGTGCAGCCGACTGGCTGGTTGCCGACCTCAACAGTATCGGAATTGCAGCAGAAAAACGGGAAACTCCGGGGCACCCGATGGTCGTAGGACATGTGGGCGAGGACTCGGATGCACCCCATATCCTGTTTTATGGCCATTATGATGTGCAACCTGTCGATCCGTTGAACCTTTGGACGCGCGACCCGTTCGACCCCGCCATCGAAGATACCGAGCACGGCCCCGTTATCCGCGGGCGCGGCGCATCGGACGACAAAGGTCAGTTGATGACATTCGTCGAAGCCTGCCGCGCCTGGAAAGCGGTGCACGGATCCCTGCCCTGCCGCATCACCTTCTTCTTTGAAGGCGAAGAGGAATCCGGCTCACCCTCTCTGGTCCCCTTCCTCGAAGAAAACGCGGCCGAACTCAAAGCGGATCTGGCGCTGGTTTGCGATACATCCATGGTATCGCGAGGTGTTCCGTCGATTGCCGCGCAGCTGCGCGGCATGCTGAAGGACGAGTTCACCATCATCGGGCCCCGCATCGATCTGCACTCCGGCCATTACGGTGGCCCGGGGCTGAACCCGCTGCGCGAGCTGTCGAAAATCGTTGCCTCATTCTATGATGACGAAACCGGACGTGTCGCGGTCGATGGTTTCTATGAAGGCGTTCATGAAGTGCCCCAGGACCAGCTGCGCCAGTGGCAGAATTGCGGCTTCGACGAAGCGGATTATCTGAATTCTGTCGGCTATACCCAGCCGCACGGCGAAAAAGCCTATTCGACGCTCGAACAACAATGGGCGCGCCCGACACTTGAGGTGAACGGGCTGTGGGGCGGATACAATGGCGCAGGCTCGAAAACCGTTATCCCTTCGGAAGCGCATTGTAAAATCACGTGCCGACTGGTCGGCGACATGGACCCCGACGCGCTGCGCAGCAATATCCGCAAACATGTCGAGGATCGCCTGTCCCCGGATGCAAAAGTTGTCTGGGACAACGATCTGGAAGGTTCGCCCGCTTCGGTCATGAATATCGATCGCCCGGAATTCGAAGCCGCGCGCAAAGCACTGTCGGACGAGTGGGACCGCGAAGCGGTGTTTACCGGCATGGGCGGCTCGATCCCCGTCGTCGGGTATTTCAATACCGTTCTGGGGCTGGATTCGATGCTGGTCGGCTATGCCAACGAGGATGACGCCATCCATTCGCCGAATGAGAAATACGACGTCAAAAGCTTCCACAAGGGTATCCGTTCTTGGGCCCGCATTCTGGATGCTTTGAACCAGTAACGGATTTCAGCGAGGCTCTGCCTCGCGCTCCGGGATATTTGCCGCCAGATGAATAAAGGATCCCTTGTTCATCTGGCCCAAAATATCCCGGGGGAGCCGCGCGCAGCAAGGCGGGGGCAGAGCCCCCTGCCCGACCGCAACACGCGTATGACGTTACATATGGATCACGCGACCATACGCATCCAACACGCTTTCATGCATCATTTCTGACAGAGTCGGGTGCGGGAAGACCGTGTTCATCAGGTCTTCTTCGGTGGTCTCCAGCTGCCGCCCAACCACATAGCCCTGAATCAGTTCCGTGACTTCCGCGCCAATCATATGGGCCCCCAGCAATTCGCCTGTCTTGGCGTCGAACACGGTTTTGATCAGACCTTCCGGTTCGCCCAGAGCAATGGCCTTACCGTTGCCGATGAAGGGGAAGCGACCGACTTTGATGTCGTAACCCAGCTCTTTGGCCTTGGCTTCGGTATATCCCACCGAGGCCACCTGCGGCTGACAATAGGTACATCCGGCGATGCTTTCGGGCTTGACCGGATGCGCATGCTGGCCCGCGATCAGATCGGCAACCATGACACCTTCGTGGCTGGCTTTATGTGCAAGCCAAGGCGCGCCCGCGATGTCACCGATCGCGTAAAGGCCATCGACGCCGGTGCGGCAATATTCATCCGTCACCACATGCGTGCGGTCGATCTTGACGCCCAGTGCCTCGAGCCCGAGGTTTTCGACATTCCCAACAATCCCGACAGCCGAGATAACGGTGTCGAACTCGTGCTTTTCAACCTTGCCCTTGACCTCGATATGAGCGGTGACCTTGCCCTTGCCGCGATCCAACTGCTTGACCATGGCTTTTTCCATGATGGTCATGCCTTGCTTGATGAAGGCTTTCTTGGCCAAGGCACTGATTTCCGCATCCTCCACGGGCAACACGCGGTCCATCACCTCGACCACCGTCGTGTCGGCCCCCAGCGTGTTGTAGAAACTTGCAAATTCGATGCCGATCGCGCCCGAGCCGATGACCAGCAGTTTCTTTGGCATCCGGGGCGGTTGCAGCGCGTGCTTGTACGTCCAGACCAGATCGCCGTCAGCCTCGAGACCGGGCAGTTCGCGGGCCCGTGCGCCGGTTGCAAGAATGATGTTCTTGGCCGTCAGTTCTTCGGTGCCCTTGTCGGTCTTGACGCTGACTTTGCCTTTTGCGGGGATTGTTGCCTCACCCATCACCACGGCGACTTTGTTCTTTTTCAGCAGATGGCCGATGCCGCCCGAAAGCTGCCCGGCAACACCACGGGACCTCTTGACGACCGCGTCCAGATCGTAACCGATCTTGTCGGCCTTCAATCCGAAATCCTTGGCGCGTTCCATCAGATGGAACACTTCGGAGGACCGCAGCAATGCCTTGGTGGGAATGCACCCCCAGTTCAGGCAGATGCCACCAAGGTGCTCGCGCTCGACCACGACGGTTTTCAGACCAAGCTGGGCCGCACGGATGGCGGCGACATAGCCACCGGGGCCAGCCCCGATTACGATCAGATCATAGGATTGTGCAGCCATGTGTTCCTCTCGGCGCAGGTGGTGAAAATTTAGTTTACCATTAAACTATTTCCAGAAACGCATCAACACGCCTTCCCGCGACAAATGAGACGCAAGGTAAACCATGCCTGAATGTGCGGATTTCAGCCTATACCCCGGCCCGCGCTATGGCTAGAACGGAACTGCCGACGCCGCTCGGACATTCGTGAAGACATTGAATTCAAGGGGTTTACCATGGCCAAAACACTGAAAGATCTGGCGCTTGCTCTGCTTAACGCAACTTTGATACTTGTGGCGCTTTGCTTGTTTTTAGGCTGGAAGCTGGCATCGAAAGTCGAAAGCGTCTCGGCAGAATTCTCAACGGCCGTACAGGTTCTTGCCCCTTTTCGGGATGAGGCGAAGGGCATTCGGGGCGAACTTTCCGCGTTGCGTGACGATTTGGCGACGCTGATGAAGGAAAATCAGGTTACGGACAGTCAAACCGCTCAAAATATCCAGGCAACATTGCGCCGCCTGAACGCGGTTGAACAAAAGCTGCAATCTGCGCAGGAGCGATTCACAGAACTTGCAGAGACACCAGAGGTTCTGATCGCCCAAGCCATACAGACCGGAGCAGACATCGCATCCGAACGCGTCCTGGCGTTCAAAGGATGTGAGCCGGGATCCTGAAGCGCCCCGCGCGAACAACCGAGGCGCACAACATGTATCTGCGATCTCAGGCCATCGCTTGCAGTTGTCGTACGGTGCTGCCATAGCCGCCCATGTCGACGTAAGCCACTTCATGGGGGGTTGAGCTGCGCGACAGTGCTTTGTTCCGGTAAGGGAAACGACCGAACTTGCGGATCACTTCACGATGCGCACGGGCGTGCAGCAGATTGCTTGTATCGCCGCTTAGGTTCTGACAGATCAGACGCACGCAGCGTTCCTGATCACACAGATTTTCCGAATGCATCATCGGCAGGTAAAAGAACTGCCGGGCCGGTTCATCGATCTTCTTGTCCCAACCTCTGTCCACCGCGCATTTGGCAGCCGCCAGGGCCGCTCGGTCCGTCGCGAAAGCACGCGCTTGCCCGCGGAACATGTTGCGTGGAAATTGGTCCGTCAAAATTATGTAAGCCAGTGACCCGCTGGGATAGGTCAGCCAGAGCGAAAACTTGCCCTCGGCCGCAGCCTCCCACGTTGATTGAAAACGTGCGCGGATTTCTGAATCCAGCGCTTCATCCTCACTGTACCAGCCCTTTGGACCCACCTCATCTAACCAAAAACTCAATACTTCTTCAGGCGTTACCATTGCCTTAAACTCCGTCTTGTGCCCGTAGTCTGGACGTAACGTCATTTAAGGCCGTTTTGCAGAACTGTTACAGTAACATATTGCAACACTTGCGACATAATCCTGTGTCCTAGGCATCTTCCTGCTCAGCCTGTTCGGCCTCGGCGGCTTCGATGGCGACTTCCTGTGCCACTTCAAACGCAACTGGCGAAGCTGTTGGATACAGCGTCGACATTGTGCCGGTTTCGTCCACGGGTATCGATGCCCGCTGCGTCGTCCGATACAGGGCGTAAAGTGCCATTGCGAGTAACAGTGCCGCAATAAAGAGAAAAAAGCCCGGTGGCCCGAATACGGCATCCCCCATCAGCCATCCGGTGATCACCGGCCCGGCAATCGCGCCCAGACCGTTGATGAATACCAGCCCACCGGATGCGGCCGCCATATCCTCGTGATCCAGAAAGTCATTCGCATGCGCAATCAGCAAGGAGTAAAGCGGGTTGGACATACCGCCGATCAGGAAAGCCGAAGCAAGCAGAATTGGAAACGATCCGCCCATCATCATAGCGATCGTTGCGCCACCGGCACCGGCGAGCGCCACAAGCAAGATCAGAAAGCGGCGATCCATACGATCAGAAAACCAGCCCAAAGGGTATTGCAAGACCACCGCACCAACATAAAATGCTGCAACGAAGGTCGAAATTTCAACTAGCGACAACCCTGCCCGGGCGCCATACACCGCCGCCATGCCGAACTGCGCCGAAAACACGCCCCCCAGAAGAAACATGCCCACGCAGCCCAGAGGCGAGGTTTCCAGTAGTTTCTTCAGGGTCATCGGTTTGGTGGTATCAAAGGCCGGTGTGGGCGAGATTGACAGCAAAATCGGTGCGAAGGACACTGAAACCAGGATCGAGGCGATCACAAAGGTCTCGTAACCGGCCGGGTCACCAACAAGAACAAGCGCCTGCGCACTGATGATCCCCGTCATCTGGACGATCATATAGAGCGACAGCGCCTGCCCGCGATTTTCGTTGCTGGCCGCATTGTTGAGCCAGCTTTCGGCGGTGACATAGACGCCCGAAAAACAGAACCCGATCACCACCCGGCCCAGAATCCATGCGATCGGGTTTGTCAGCATGGGATACATAATCATCACGGCTGAAATGAACGACGCAAGGGCCGCAAAGACCCGCACGTGGCCAACACGCCGGATCATCTCGGGCGCAAGGCGTGAGCCGCCCAGAAAGCCCAGGAAATAAGCCGACATGACAAAAGACATCTCGAAGGTCGAAAAGCCTTCGATCTCACCCCGCACACCCAGAATCGTGCCCTGAAGGCCGTTTCCGACCATCAGCAACCCCATGCCGAGCAGCAGCGCCCATGCGCTGGAAAGGACCTGAATCATTGGGGCCTCCGACTAATGCCAACCTGTTTTTAATGTCGTTCTGCGATCAAAGACCGCCTGCGTCGCGCTTGTCTACGACATTCCCGATCCGTGATACTGTTTCCGCGCCTCTCAAGGGAACAAAAGCGACGCGTCGCCATAGGAAAAGAACCGGTATTTCCGGGCGATGGCATGCGCGTAGACATCGCGCATCCGATCCTGTCCCATCAGTGCCGAAACCAGCATGAGCAACGTGGATTTCGGCAGATGAAAATTGGTCATCAATGCGTCAGTGACATGGAATTCAAAACCGGGATAGATGAAGATATCCGTTTCGCCTTCCCAGGGTTCAATCTTTCCTGACCTTGCCGCACTTTCGATCAGGCGCAAAGCCGTTGTCCCTACCGGGATCACCCGCCCGCCGGCGACCTTGGTTGCCTGTATCTCGGCGGCGGCGCCAGGGCTTACCTGCCCCCATTCAGCATGCATCTTGTGTGTTGTGACATCCTCAACCTTGACCGGAAGAAAAGTCCCTGCCCCCACATGAAGCGTCACATGCGTGAAGCTTACCCCCCGTTTTGCCAGCGCCCGCATCAGCGCCTCATCGAAATGCAACGATGCGGTCGGGGCGGCCACGGCGCCTGAATGATTTGCCCAGATGGTCTGATAGTCCGTCTTGTCCCGTTCATCAGCCGGACGTTTGGCTGCGATGTAGGGCGGCAAAGGCATTGCTCCGGCCTGATCCAGCGCCGCGTCGAAATCCTCGCCGCTGAGATTGAAGCGCAGATGCGCCTGGCCATCCGCAACCCTGTCCAGCGTGGCGCTGAGATCGTCCGAGAAGACAATCTCTTCCCCAAGCTTCACCTTCTTGAGCGGCTTGATCAACGCAGACCACGTGCCATCGGCCTGTGGATCCAGCAAAGTGGCCTCGATCCCTGCGGAAACCGGCCCCTGCGCGCTGTCTCGGTGACGCCGGCCGTTCAGTCGCGCCGGAATAACCCGTGTGTCATTCAACACCAGCCGGTCGCCGGGCCGCAGGAAATCGGGCAGGTCGAAAACATGGTTGTCCGTGATTGCATCCCCCTGCGCCACAAGCAGACGTGCAGAGGAACGCGGGCTGGCCGGCCGCGTGGCGATCAGGTCTTCGGGCAGATGGAAATCAAAATCGCTGAGTTTCATGCCCGCGCCTTACAACCCTGCATCAGATTCGGCCATATCCTGTCATCGGTCACTTGGGGATGAGCCGAATGTGCGTTTGGGTTCATCCGGCTTCTGCGGCACTGCGTTCGGACCATCCTGAACTTTGGGGGCCGGGGCGCGCATCAGGTCGCGCAGGAACAGAGGTGCGAGACCGGACAACGGATTTACCGACACTTTGGGCGAGGCAAGCGGGCCGGTCAGAGTGTAGTTGAAGCCAAAAACGCCTTCACCCTTGCGCGTAAACACGCTGCCAACTGCGTTGAGCAGGTATATGGGCGAGATCGCACCGCGCAGGTTCAGCAATCCGTTCACCGTGTCGATGGTGCCATCAAAAGACAGGCCCATCGACGGGCCGACGGCACTGCCGCTGAGCACTTTGATGTCTGTGGGGGTGACACGCATCCGGCTGTCGATTGCCGCAAAAAAGATACCCTGCCCCGCCATTTCATCCAACAGGCCCACAAGGCTGATGGCATTCAGCAAGGCCGCCATGGCCGGGGCGTCGGTGATCCGTGTGTTGGTGATTCTCAGTATCACGTCATAGCTGCCGGCTGCGGC
The DNA here is from genome assembly GCF_013110575.1 of Ruegeria sp. HKCCD7559. Classification (NCBI taxonomy): domain Bacteria; kingdom Pseudomonadati; phylum Pseudomonadota; class Alphaproteobacteria; order Rhodobacterales; family Roseobacteraceae; genus Ruegeria; species Ruegeria sp. HKCCD7559. The sequence continues at coordinate 699,949 of NZ_WVQU01000001.1, read as the reverse complement.
CACAGGTTCGAACTTGAGGGTCATTTCTCCGCCCCGCGCCTGTGTCAGTACTCCGGCCGATCGCAGCACGGACCCCGCATCTTGCGACGTCAGGTCAACGGCACTTCGGTTCCCTCTGGGGCTGACCTGCCCCCTGACCGGCGCGCCACCATTGACCTGCGCGGTGAAGTTCCCTTGTATTCCGCCGGTCGTCTGAAAGGCACCCAGGAACCCGGTCAGCGCGACGGTTTCCGTAACCTGAAGGCGATCCAGCGTCACGTCCAGTTTCGGCCCGGCACCGCCCGCGCCGCCCGATCCGCCGCTTTCGCCGAAATTCGCGCGGCCCATATCAAGGACGCCGCCAAGCACACGGATATCCGGCATGGCGTTTCCGCGCCCGATCAGCTCTGCCGGGACCGCCAGCCAATCGCCCAGGTCAAAAGAGGTGAAGCGAACCCGGTCATATTCGCCGTTTTCACGAAACGTGATGGAGGCTGTTGTACGCAAACCCGCTGCATTTATGCGCAGGCTATCCACCTTCAACTGCGACCCCAAAGTCGCTTCGGCCGTCAGAGAGCCGGTCGAATTGGCCCCCTTTCTCCAACCAAGTTCGGGTATGGCTAGCGCGACACCCTTCAAATCGGACGTGACGGACAATTTCGGGGCAACCCCGGCGCCGAGCCCCAACGTGATATCTGCAATCCCTTTGCCGGTCAGCATCCCCGGAGGCAGACCGGCGCCGATCTCATCCATCAATCGCGGCGACAGCTCGATCTGACCGGTCAGGGTGCTTCGCTGTTCAGACTTGCCGTCTATCGGCTGCCGCCAGAGCGCCGTCAGCGGTACGTCCCCGAACTGCCCCTGCCCCTGAATCTGAACGCCGGACTGATCACCAGAAAGGGCCAGAAGATCAGCACTGATGTCAAATCCGGGCACCAAGCGGTCACTGAACAGGTTGGCCAACCTTCCGTCGAAATGGAACTCGGTCTCGTCAAACTTGAGACCCTTTTTCAAGGGCAGGGAAAGGGTTCCCGCAAGCGACACCGTTCCTTTTGCCACATCAACGGGTAACCCCGTCTTGCTGAGCAATTCCAGCGGAGGCCGGTCCAACAAAGACAACGCGGCCGTCACGCTGCCTTTGGCCTGAATGCGCGCAATCGCCGGCGCGGATTTCTTGATATCCGTATCGGGTATGATGAAGGACGTCCCCGACGCATCAACAGCACCGCCGTCATCCGCAATCACAACGCCCTGCTGCGCAGTGACGGTAAAGCGTTGATTGAGCAAGCTGGCCTGACCCTGAGCGTTTTCGATCGGCGGCAGGGTTTTGACAAATCGGACCTTCGCCTTTTCAAACCCGAAATCCAGATAGAGATCGGGTTTGGATCCGGGCAGCAGGCGCAGGGCAAAATCCATATCCGACAGAACCCCTTCGTACAGGTTTTCGGTCACCCACTCTCGCGGTTTCGGGGCCAGACGTTCGGGCCAGTAACTGAGCACCTTGTCTGAGGTCATCTGATCCAAATGGGCATCCAGCTTGACGGCCCAGCCATCCGGCCGCCCGGTCAGGACACCAAAGGCACGCACCGTGTGACCCGGATCTTCTATGGTCATCTGACCCAGATTCAGCTGGAACGGATTGAGGGCCATCTTGAAATCCAGGCTGGCCCGCGAAAGCTGAATAGGCTGCGGGAACAGGTTTGCCGGGTTTACGTTGATACCGGACAGCCGCAACTGTGCAGACAGGCTGTCCAGCACGCCATCTTCCACACCTTCCAGAAACGCCTTTCCGTCAGCCTGTACTTTACCCCAGGCCGAGACCACCGAAACTTCGTTGAAATTCAGGATCTGGCCTTCGGGATCATAGGTGAAATAGGTGCGCGCTGCTTCGAAAGGAACCGGGCGTGTTTCCGGGTTTGGCTGCACCGCCCCCGCCCCCAGATTCAGCGTGGCGTACAAGGTTCCTATCGCGCCGTTTTCATCGACACCACCGCGCAAGGCACCCGAGATCGGGGCCCGCAGAACCTGCAACCAGGCAAGTGCGGGCGTTTGGCCCGCGATGTCCTCGGCCGGAAGATCGGTGACCGAGATTCCGAAATGTGCGGCAGGTGTGCCCAGAACGCTTGTATAATTGGCCTCGATGGCACTGACATAGTCACGCCCCGCCAGAACCGAAAACCCGGTTGCCAAGCGCACTTCGTTGCCGGCTCGGTTGGCTTGAATATGCCCACCGTCCAGAATCCAGGACCGCTCCTGCCGAAGATCTCGATAATCCAGTGTGATCGCATCAAGCTCGACCGAGGTCAGCGCCGACAGGGCCGGAGACAGGAAGACCTGATCCGAAGCCTCGATAAGCTGTGCCAGGTTCGGGGCCTCCTGCACCGGTGCGCTGCCGGACCCGACCGTAAGGCTCAGCGCCCCGTCCTTGTCTCGGGTCACGGCGACCTGCGCACCCCTTAGAATTATCCTTTTGGGACGAACGTGCCCCCGCAACAAGGGGCGCATCGCCAGACTGGCGCGCATGTCGGACACCTGCGCAATTTGCCGACCCTCAGCGTCGCTGATGGCCACATCGGTCAGACGCAGACGGGGTCGCCATCCCTCGTGAATGATGAAACTCACGTCGCCAAACCGGATTTGCAGCCCGCCCAATGCCTGTTCAAGCCGCGCCTCGACCCTGTCCCGCAGCCAGACGGGTGCGTGCATTCTTTGCCCGACAACCATGAAACCGGTGAACAGCGCCAGCAACACCAGCACGAAAGTGCCGCGCATGGCCCACAGACCAGCGGCCCGACGGCGAGACCGACGGCGCGCGGGCTTATCCGGCTGTGCTCCGTCACCGTCTTCGTGCTGCTTCAAATTGCTATCCACGCCTTCCAACCCGCACGCGTTGCCCTATGATATTAGGCAGCCTTTAAAAACCTTTAGCGGAGTTTCCAATGCCCGACGTTTCAGACATCGCCCCTGACTTCACTTTGCCGCGCGACGGCGGCGGCGAGGTGACGCTTTCGGCGTTGCGCGGTAGCACCGTGGTTCTGTTTTTCTACCCCCGCGATGATACGCCGGGCTGCACCAAGGAATCCATCGGTTTCTCGGAACAACTTCAGGCCTTTGCCGATGCGGGCGCACAAGTTTTCGGCATCTCGCGCGACAGCGTCGCCAAACATGACAAATTCGTCGCCAAGCATGGGCTGACCACACCGCTGTTGTCGGATGAGAGCTCGACCGTCTGTGAAGACTACGGCGTGTGGGTCGAAAAAAACATGTACGGGCGCAAATCGATGGGGATCGAGCGTTCGACTTTTGTCATCGACCCCGAAGGCAAAATTGCCCGCGTTTGGCGCAAGGTCAAAGTTCCCGGCCACGTGGACGAGGTGCTGGAAGCCGTGCGCGCGCTGTAACGTCCTCGACCACGGTCGCCATCCGGTTTAAGAGCCACAGGACCAACCAGGCGGAGAATAATGGTGTCCAAATCGCTGACTCAGATGGCGACCGAAGTGCTTGCAACGGCGGAAGGTCGGGAAAAGACCGCCTTGTCCAAACAGCACGCCGCAGCGTGGTTTGCCTCGCGCAAGGGCGACGCCCCCCCGATCGAGATCGGTACGGCATCTCCCCCATTGCGACCCGCGCGCCCGGAACGGCCCGAACTCCTGTCTCCGCGCGAGGTGCCAAAGCGCAAACCGGGCACCGAGGCGGGCCGCATCGCCCTTTTGCACGCCGTGGCGCATATCGAACTGAACGCCGTCGATCTGCATTGGGATATCATTGCCCGCTTTGGCCATGTGCCGATGCCGATCGGGTTTTATGACGATTGGGTAAAATGCGCCGAAGAGGAATCGCGCCATTTCGAGATGGTCTGCGATTGCCTGGAACAGATGGGCAGCCATTATGGCGCCTTGCCCGCCCATGCGGGCATGTGGCGCGCGGCCGAAGACACCGCAGACGACCTGATGGGACGCCTTGCGGTCGTGCCGATGGTGCTCGAAGCGCGTGGTCTGGATGTGACCCCCGGCATGATCGAGATTTTTCGCAAGGCCAAGTCTGAACAGGCCATCGCGGCGCTTGAGGTGATCTATGCCGAAGAAGTCGGCCATGTCGCTTATGGGTCCAAGTGGTTTCACTTCCTGTGCGGCCGTGAAAACACGGACCCCAAGGATGTGTTTCACGCATTGGTACGCCGGTATTTCCACGGCGTCCTCAAACCACCCTTCAACGAGGAAAAACGGGCCGAGGCCGGGTTGCCGCCCGATTTCTACTGGCCGCTGACCGAAGACCTGCCCACGCCCGGCGGAATCCCAAACTGACGCCTCAAGATTGTTTTCGGCAATTTCCCGCCGATCTTTGGGGGGATTTCTACGCAGTTGGCGCCGGACTGATCAACAAACTTGCCCGAACGCTGCCTGCCCTTTATGCAGTCGGCCCAAGGAGCGGCCGGCACCCACAACCGGTCCCGATCTTGGGGATGAGAGGTAGGACGCGTGCGAACACGTCTGGCAATAAAAATACACTCCGCATTTGAACGGTACTTTCCGGAACGCCGGGTTTTTCTGAAGTCTGACAAAGATACACGTTTTATCCGTCTCAGCTCGGAAACGCAGGTGGTCGCGGTGGCCGGTGTTGCCGTCATGGTCGGATGGACCGCGGTAGCAACTGCCATTCTGCTGATGGACAGCATCGGTTCGGGCAACTTCCGGGAACAGGCGAGACGCGACCAGGCAACCTATCAGGAACGATTGAATGTCCTGTCCGCAGAACGCGACGCCCGTGCGCAGGAAGCGCTCGCCGCTCAGGATCGTTTCAACGCCGCGCTGGAACAGATATCCGCCATGCAGTCCGAACTGCTGGCTTCGGAAAACCGCCGTCGCGAACTTGAGACGGGGATCGAAGTCATTCAGACCACGCTGCGCACCACCATGAAACAGCGGGAAGATGCGCGGAAGGAACTGGCGGCGCTGAAGCAGGAAAACAGCAAGGCTGACATGTACGTAACGGCCTCCAGCGCGCCGGTACAGATGGCCTTCATGACGGGTGCTCTGGCGCGCACGGCCGAGGAACGCGATCAGATCGCCGCCGACGCCCGAGAGGCACTGGACCAGCGCGATGATCTTGAGCTGGAAATCCGCCTTATGCAGGAACGCAGCGACGAGATTTTCCGACAGCTGGAAGAGGCCATGGTGATCTCGGTCGAGCCGCTGGACAAGATGTTCCGTCAGGCGGGAATGCCAACAGACCGCATCATCGAAGAGGTCCGGCGCGGATATAGCGGTATGGGCGGTCCGCTGACCCCTTTATCCCTTAGCACGCGCGGTGAGGTGGACGAGGTGTCCGCCGAGGAAGCCCGCGCGAACACATTGCTGAAACAGATGGATCAGCTGAACCTTTACCGACTTGCTGCGGAAAAGGCCCCCTTTGCCAATCCTGTACATTCGGCCGTGCGTTTTACCAGCGGCTATGGCAGCCGGCGCGACCCCAAAACCGGTGGTCGCCGGATGCATAACGGGGTCGATTTTGCCGGGCCGCAAGGCACGGATATCTTTGCGACCGCAGACGGCGTCGTTACCCACGCAGGCTGGCAATCCGGTTTCGGACGGCTTGTGAAAATCAAGCACGCATTCGGAATTGAGACACTTTACGCTCATAACACCAAGATCAACGTGAAGGTTGGTCAAAGGGTCTCGCGCGGGGATCATATTGCTGATATGGGTAGCACCGGACGGTCGACCGGCACGCATCTGCACTATGAGGTGCGCGTGAACGGAAAACCCGTAAACCCAATGACTTACATCAAGGCTGCGAGAAATGTTTTCTAAAAGCAAAATCAACGAGCCCGCATCCAAGGCACCCGAGGCGGCCAAACCAGCCGCTCCGGCGACCCCAGCGGCCCCTGCACCGACCGAGTCGAAACCTGCCACTGCACCCAAGCCCAAACCGCCTGCGTCGGTTTTGTCTTCGGATCTGCACATCACTGGCAATATCAAAACCTCTGGTGACATACAGGTGGAAGGCACAGTCGAAGGCGACATCCGCGCTCACCTTCTGACCATTGGTGAGTCGGCAACGATCAAAGGTGAAGTCACCGCAGATGACGTCGTGATCAACGGACGTATCGTGGGTCGCGTACGTGGTCTCAAGGTGCGTCTGACATCGACCGCACGTGTCGAAGGCGACATCATCCACAAGACCATCGCCATCGAAAGCGGAGCGCATTTCGAAGGATCCGTACAACGGCAGGACGATCCGCTGAATCCGGGCCGCAGCGCCAAAGCCGGATCGAACCCGGCAGCAGACGTCAAGCAGTAATTCGACCCATCAGGTCAGATCGGAAACGTCGCGGGGAGACCCGAGGCGTTTCTTTTTTGCACCGCAGCCTGAATCCGGGAAACCTGTTTTGATCCCGCCGGGATCACGTTAGGGTCGGGCCATGTTGATTTTTCTGACACTTGCTGCGGTGATCGCCGCAGGTCTGGCCTTTTACTTCTGGTCCAAACGACAGGCGCGCCACGTCCTGTTGGCCGCGCCGTTGACTGACAAGCAAAGGCAGCTTGTCGACGCTCAGGTCCCGATCTTGCGGAAACTGCCGCAAGGCCTGCGCGCAAAGCTGGAGGGCAAGATCAACCTGTTCCTGGATCAGGTTGAATTCATCGGGTGTGACGGTCTGGACGTTTCCGAAGACATGCAACTGTCCATCGCCGCGCAAGCCTGTCTGCTGGTTGTGAATACCGATCTCTGGTATGACAATCTGACCACCATCCTGATCTATCCCAGCGCATTCAAATCCAGACAGAGCCGGCACAGCGGCTATGTCGTCACCGAGAGGGAAATCGTGCGCACAGGGGAAAGCTGGAACCGCGGCCCGGTGATCCTGTCCTGGGCGCATAGCCAGCGCGGGGCCATGAACGATCATGACGGCCAAAACGTTGTGTTTCACGAATTTGCACACCAGATCGACGATCTGACAGGGTCGGCCAACGGAGTGCCCGTACTTAGCGACGACCAAAGCTTTTCAGAATGGGAATCCGCATTCCTGACAGCCTATGACGCGCATGTACGCGCCGTTGAATCCGGGCAGCCAACCGTAATCGACCCTTATGGCGCGGAAGGGCACGAGGAGTTTTTCGCCGTTTCGGTTGAAGTGTTCTTTGAGCGGCCAAAGGCCCTGCGCAGGTCGGACCCGGAGGTTTACAAGCAACTGTCCAAGCTGTTTCACCTGGATCCTTCTCAATGGCACTAAGGCTTTGCGACCCCTGGTGCGCGGGTGCCGGGAAAATTCCCCGTTCGGCTCAATTTAACAAAAGTTAATTTATGAATTACACTTAAGCTCATTGCATTGTGGAGGAAATTTCATGTCATCAAAACTACTGGCCGAGTTCTTCGGCACCTTCTGGCTGGTTCTCGGAGGTTGCGGCAGTGCCGTATTGGCAGCGGGCGTTGCAGATGTCGGCATTGGGTGGCTTGGCGTTTCCTTCGCCTTCGGCCTGACGGTTCTGACAATGGCTTACACGGTTGGCCATATCTCGGGCGGGCACTTCAATCCGGCGGTCAGCCTTGGTCTGATGATCGGCGGGCGGTTTCCGGCAAAGGATCTGCTGCCCTACTGGATCGCTCAGGTCATCGGCGCCATAGCCGCCGCAGTGGTTCTGTATCTGATCGTCAGCGGTGCGCCCGACTTCGCCGGCGTCGGGGGATTTGCGTCCAACGGATATGGTGAGGCCTCACCCGGCGGATACTCTCTGATGTCCGCTCTGGTGATCGAGATCGTGATGACCGCTTTCTTCATCCTGATCATCCTGGGTGCAACCTCGGACAAGGCGCCGGCCGGTTTCGCCCCCATCGCAATTGGTCTGGCCTTGACCCTGATCCACCTGGTGTCAATTCCGGTCACCAACACTTCGGTCAACCCGGCCCGGTCCACAGGCGTCGCCCTGTTTGCCGACGGCCCTGCCCTGTCACAGCTGTGGCTGTTCTGGGTGGCCCCGCTGATCGGCGGCGCAATCGGTGCAGTCATCTGGAAAGCGATGTCACAAGACGATTGAGTTTCGTTCAATCGACCGTAAGAAACAGCCCGGCGCTTTTTGGAACGCCGGGCTGTTTCGGTTCATTCGGTGACGGTGACTTTTTTCATCATGTCGGGCTGTCCCGTAACCGCTCCGGTCTGGGAATGCCCCCGTTTGATCGCATCCACAACGTCCATACCATCGGTCACCTGACCGACCACGGTGTATTGGCCATCCAGAAACGGGCCGGGTTCGAACATGATAAAGAACTGCGAATTGGCCGAATCCGGGTTCTGCGATCGGGCCATGCCGACCACGCCACGATCAAAGGTCAGATCAGAAAACTCAGCCGGCAGATCCGGGCGGTCTGACCCGCCACGCCCGGCATACCGCATGTCAAAGCCGTTCGCGGTGGAATTGCCGTATTGAACATCGCCGGTCTGGGCCATGAAACCTTCGATCACGCGGTGGAACACCACACCATCGTACGTGCCGTCCGCAGCCAATGCCGTGATCTGTTCCACGTGCTTCGGCGCGACATCTTCGAACAGATCGATGGAGATCGTGCCATTGGCCCCTTCCCCTTCGACCTCGATCTGCAAACCGCTGGCCAGCGCCGGGCTTGCCAGCAGGGCAAAGGCGGCGGCAAGCTTATACATCTGCGGCCACCTTGACGCTGATCATGCGGTCGGGGTTCGCAGGCGGCTCACCACGTACGATTGCGTCCACATGCTCCATGCCTTCGATGACGCGGCCATAAACGGTGTACTGACCGTTCAGGAAGTGGTTGTCCTTGAAGTTGATGAAGAACTGAGAGTTGGCCGAATCCGGGTTCTGCGACCGGGCCGCGCCCAGCGTACCGCGATCATGGGGCAGCTTGGAAAACTCTGCCGGCACGTTCGGCAGCGACGAACCGCCGGTCCCCGCCATACGCAGGTTGAACCCATCTTCCATGTCGCCGTGCTGCACGTCACCGGTTTGGGCCATGAAGCCGTCGATCACTCGGTGAAAGGCCACGTTGTCGTATTCTCCGCTGCGGGCCAGTTCTTTCATCCGCGCGCTGTGCAAAGGCGCCACATCCGGCAGCAGCTCGATGACGACATTGCCGTCTTTCAGCTCGATGATGATCGTGTTTTCGGGATCCTTGATCTCGGCCATGAGGCCCTCCTGTCGTTTATCTTGCGCAAATACCTATGACGCACGCGTACGAATGCCAAGTGACGCATTGACCTGAGGGCAAATTGCAGGAAAAGAACCGCCTAAATCATTTGCCAATGACAAGGATCGCACAATGGGCTGGAAAACACTGGACGATATGGACCTGAACGGCAAACGCGTGCTGGTGCGTGTGGATATCAACGTGCCCGTGGTTGACGGTGTTGTGACCGACGCCACCCGCATTCAAAGGATCGTCCCCTCGGTGCGCGATATTCTGGCCGCTGGTGGAAAACCGATCCTTCTGGCTCATTTTGGCCGTCCCGGTGGCGAACGGCGTGAAAGCCTGTCGCTGAAACAACTGGTCCCGACATTGGAAAGCGCTTTTGGCGCAAAGGTGCTGTTTGCTGCCGATTGCGTCGGGGCCGAGGCGGAACTGGCCGCCGGTGCCTTGCAGCCCGGCCAGGTGCTGTTGCTCGAGAACACGCGTTTTCACGCGGAGGAAACCAAGAACGATGCCGATCTGGCCGCAGGTATGGCCAGGCTGGGTGACGTGTACTGCAACGACGCGTTTTCAGCGGCGCATCGGGCCCACAGCTCGACCGAGGCCATCGCGCGCCTGCTGCCTGCCTGTGCGGGCCGTTTGATGCAGGCCGAGTTGCAGGCACTGGAAAGCGCGTTGGGCGCGCCCAAACGCCCGGTAACAGCGGTTGTGGGCGGGGCCAAGGTCTCGACCAAGCTGGAACTGCTGGGCAATCTGATCGACAAGGTCGATTATCTGGTGATCGGTGGCGGCATGGCCAATACGTTCCTCGTCGCGCAAGGTGTCAGTGTCGGAAAATCGCTGGCCGAAACTGCGATGAAAGACACCGCTGCCGAAATTCTGGCCAAGGCCGAAAGCACCGGCTGCCAGATCGTTCTGCCACGTGACGTCGTGGTTGCCAAAAAGTTTGAAGCCAATGCCCCTCATCAGGTTTTGCCCGCGGATCAATGCCCCGAGGATGGCATGATCCTGGATGCTGGCCCCGAAAGCGTGGCCGCGATCATCGAGATATTCGACAAAAGCAAAACCCTGATCTGGAACGGACCGCTGGGCGCATTCGAACTGGAACCGTTCGACGCCGCCACCAATGCCGCCGCCTTGAAGGCGGCCGCGCTCAGCCGTTCGGGCCAGCTGATCTCGGTCGCCGGAGGTGGAGACACGGTTGCTGCCCTGAACGCCTCGGGTGCCGCCAAGGACTTCACCTATATCTCAACCGCGGGTGGCGCGTTTCTGGAATGGATGGAAGGCAAAACGCTGCCCGGTGTCGCAGCGCTGGATCAGTAAGCACTGCTTGCCGCCTTTGATCGCCTGACATGGTCCATGGTATTATCCCCTTTTGAACGGGGGATATTACCGTGAAGCCAATTTATTTTCTTGTCCTAATGATGCTGCCCTGCTCTGCCGCCGCTCAATCCAGTTGCGGCGGCCAAACCCAGCTTGACGCCAATTTCTGCGCCAAGGAACAATGGGAGGCCGCAGATCGCGAACTCAACCGGCTGTGGGCACAGATCAAACCCGCAGCCGATGCGCGCGGCAACGGCGATGCTCTTCTGGCCGAACAACGCGTCTGGCTGAAGGTCCGAGACGCAACCTGCGACAAGGAATTGTCAGGCGGCGGCAGCGCTGCGCCGATGTTCTACTGGACCTGCATGAAAGAACAGACCGTCGCGCGAAATCAGGCGCTGGAATCCTGGCGCTGACGAGGATCAGGACGCGCTTAAATTACTGATGAAAAAATCGAAACAGGGGATTCACAACCCGAATCACCTGTGACATAGTGTGTTCAGATGCTCGCAAAGGGCACGTTTTTGAGGCTAGTTTTCATACGGCGGTAAACAGAGTGTCCCGTTCCCATCGGCCCGGTTTGGGCTCAATCATCTTTTTCTCGGTGGCTTTCATGCTTGGTGTGTATTTCACCTTTGCCGCCGTACAAGGTGACTATGGCCTGTTTCGGCGGGTCGAAATTGCTGCGGAACGGGACGCCCTGTCACAGGACCTGGAAAAGCTGAACGCCCAAATCGCCGAATTGGAGAACCTGACCCGGCGCCTGTCCGACACCTATCTGGATCTTGACCTGCTCGATCAGCAGGCACGTTCTGTTCTTGGTATGATCCGAGCGGATGAAATCGTGATCCGCTGATCCTGTTTGGGCCGCCGGATATTGTCGGACCATCGTCGCACCGCTTTGCCCGTCGGCTGCGCCACGCCCGCGCGGACGCTGCGTCACATTTCCCCTCGCCAGAAAGCTCCAAATGCTTTATGAGATAGTTTAACGCTAAACTATCTTGCCGAAAGGGGGAGATCGCCACTATGGCTGCGCGAAAAACCACAAAGAAACCAAATGTTTCTGCGGAAGAACTCAAGACATACTACCGCGAGATGCTTCTGATCCGTCGATTCGAAGAAAAGGCGGGTCAGCTTTATGGCATGGGTCTGATCGGCGGGTTCTGCCACCTGTACATCGGTCAAGAGGCGGTTGTTGTCGGGCTCGAAGCGGCAGCACAGGACGGCGACAAGCGGATCACCTCGTATCGTGACCACGGCCATATGCTGGCCTGTGGCATGGACCCGGGCGGCGTGATGGCCGAACTGACCGGGCGCGAAGGCGGCCTGTCCAAGGGCAAGGGCGGTTCGATGCACATGTTCTCGAAAGAAAAGCATTTCTATGGGGGCCATGGCATCGTCGGCGCGCAGGTGCCTTTGGGTGCAGGTCTGGCCTTTGCCGACAAGTACAAGGAAAATGGCGGCGTGACCTTTACCTATTTCGGCGATGGTGCCGCAAACCAGGGCCAGGTCTATGAGACGTTCAACATGGCCGCTCTGTGGGATCTTCCAGTGGTTTTCGTGATCGAGAACAACCAATACGCCATGGGCACAGCGCAGGCGCGTTCGACCTCGTCACCCGATATTTATGTACGCGGCGAAGCCTTCGGCATCCCCGGCGAGATCGTCAACGGAATGGATGTGCTGGCCGTCAAAGCCGCTGGTGAAAAGGCCGTTGCCCACTGCCGCGCCGGCAAGGGCCCTTACATTCTTGAGGTAAAGACCTACCGATATCGCGGCCACTCGATGTCCGACCCGGCCAAGTACCGCACCCGCGAAGAGGTTCAGAAAGTCCGCGAACAAAGCGACCCGATCGAACATGTGCGCGAGCTGCTGCTGACCGGCAAACACGCGACCGAGGATGACCTGAAGGCGATCGACAAGGAAATCAAAGAGATCGTGAACCAAGCCGCCGAATTCTCGAAAGAAAGCCCCGAGCCCGCCGTTGAAGAGCTCTGGACCGACATTTACGCCTGAGAGGACGAATAAGACATGGCAACCGAAATTCTCATGCCCGCCCTTTCGCCCACGATGGAAGAGGGCACGCTGGCCAAATGGCTGGTCAAGGAAGGCGACACCGTATCCAGCGGTGACATCCTGGCCGAAATCGAGACCGACAAGGCGACAATGGAATTTGAAGCTGTCGACGAGGGCATCGTCGGCAAGATCCTGATCGCCGAAGGCAGTGAAGGGGTCAAAGTGAACACCCCGATTGCGGTTCTGGTCGAGGAAGGCGAAGACGCCTCGGCCGTGACCGCGGCTGCACCGGCAGCCGCAGCGGTGACCGAAGCCGCCCCGGCAGCGGTCGAGGCCCCCGCTCCTGCCGCTGCGGCCCCCGCTGCGCCGGTGGTCGACCTGTCGCCCGACTGGCCGGCAGATGCCGAGATGAAATCCGAAACCGTTCGCGAAGCTCTGCGTGACGCGATGGCCGAAGAAATGCGCAACGACGAAGACGTCTATCTGATGGGCGAGGAAGTCGCGGAATATCAGGGCGCATACAAGATTTCCCAGGGTCTGCTGGACGAATTCGGCCCCAAGCGCGTGATCGACACACCGATCACCGAGCACGGCTTTGCCGGCATCGCCGTGGGTTCGGCCTTTGGCGGACTGAAGCCGATCGTCGAGTTCATGACGTTCAACTTCGCGATGCAGGCGATCGACCAGATCATCAACTCGGCCGCCAAGACGCTGTACATGTCCGGCGGTCAGATGGGTTGTCCGATCGTGTTCCGCGGCCCCAACGGCGCCGCCGCGCGCGTGGCTGCCCAGCACAGCCAGGACTATGCCGCCTGGTACATGCAGATCCCCGGCCTGAAGGTCGTCATGCCCTATTCGGCAGCCGACGCCAAAGGTCTGCTGAAATCGGCCATCCGCGACCCCAACCCGGTGATCTTCCTGGAAAACGAAATCCTCTATGGTCGCACTTTCGACATGCCGCAGGTCGATGACCTGACCGTGCCGCTGGGCAAGGCGCGCATCTGGCGCGAAGGCTCGGACGTGACCATCGTCAGCTTCGGCATCGGCATGCAATACGCACTGGAAGCCGCAGACAAGCTGGCCGAAGACGGCATCAGCGCCGAGGTCATCGATCTGCGCACCATCCGTCCGATGGATACCGGTGCGATCATAAACTCGGTGATGAAGACCAACCGTCTGGTGACTGTGGAAGAAGGCTGGCCGCAAGGTTCGGTGGGCAGCTATATCAGCTCGGTCGTGATGCAGGAGGCGTTTGATTACCTCGACGCGCCGGTCATCAATTGCACTGGCAAGGACGTGCCGATGCCCTATGCCGCCAATCTCGAAAAGCTGGCCCTGATCACCACCGATGAGGTGATCGCCGCCGTCAAACAAGTGACCTACCGGTAAGGAGCGACAGACAGATGCCTACAGAAATTCTGATGCCCGCCCTGTCCCCGACGATGGAGGAAGGTACGCTTGCAAAATGGCTGGTTAAGGAAGGCGATACCGTCTCCTCCGGTGATCTGCTGGCCGAGATCGAAACCGACAAGGCCACGATGGAGTTCGAGGCCGTTGACGAAGGCACCATCGGCAAGATTCTGATCCCCGAAGGCACCGAAGGGGTCAAGGTCAACACCGCTATCGCGATTTTGCTGGAAGATGGCGAAAGCGCAGATGATATCGCGGCGACACCTGCCAAGGCCCCCGAGGCGGCACCAGCCGCCGCGGGCAACGAGGCTGCCGCGCCAGCGGCACCCGAGGCGCCCGCCCCTGCCCCGGCCGCTCCGGCCAAGGCGGATGGTGGTCGGATTTTTGCCTCGCCTCTGGCTCGCCGGATTGCTGCACAAAAAGGTCTCGACCTGACGCAGATTGCCGGTTCCGGCCCGCACGGTCGCATCGTCAAGGTCGATGTCGAGGGCGCAACTGCCACCGCTCCGGCAGCGGCTCCTGCCACAGCTCCCGCCGCCGCGCCCGCAGCTGCCCCTGCAGCTCCGTCTGGTCCATCGGCGGATATGGTCGCGCGGATGTACGAAGGCCGCCCGTACGAGGAAATCAAGCTCGACGGTATGCGCAAAACCATTGCCGCACGCCTAGGCGAGGCCAAACAGACCATCCCGCATTTCTACCTGCGCCGCGACATCAAGCTGGACGCGCTGCTGAAGTTCCGTAGCCAGTTGAACAAGCAGTTGGAAGGCCGTGGCGTGAAGCTGAGCGTCAACGACTTCATCATCAAGGCCGTCGCCAACGCGCTTCAGCAGGTTCCAGCCTGCAACGCCGTCTGGGCGGGCGACCGCGTGTTGCAACTCAAGCCGTCGGACGTGGCCGTAGCGGTCGCGATCGAGGGCGGGTTGTTCACCCCGGTTCTTCAGGACGCCGACATGAAATCTCTGTCGGCGCTTTCGACCGAGATGAAGGATCTCGCCGCCCGTGCCCGCGAGCGCAAGCTGGCACCGCACGAGTATCAGGGTGGCACGTTCGCCATCTCGAACCTCGGCATGTTCGGCATCGACAATTTCGACGCCATCGTGAACCCGCCTCATGCCGGCATTCTGGCGGTGGGTACCGGCGTGAAAAAGCCCGTTGTCGGGGATGATGGAGAACTGACGGTGGCGACCGTAATGTCCGTTACCATGTCCGTCGATCACCGCGTCATCGACGGCGCGCTGGGGGCAGAACTGCTCAAGGCTATTGTCGACAACCTGGAAAACCCGATGGTCATGCTGGCTTGACGACCCGAATAATGCCCGTGCCCCGGACAGCCGGAGCGCGGGCAGCCTCAAGTGTTTTCACTGAGTTGAACTTGCGTGATCGGGGCATCGATTGCCCGATGCATCAAGACGCCCCACTTCCTTCCATTGGAAGCAGACGGAAGGCAGGTGCGCGATGCTCTCAAAAAATCTCATTCTCAGCCTGACTGTTTCGGCGTTTCCGGCAGCCATGTCACCTGACTTTGCCTTGGCAAAGCCCAACGGCTATCCGGGTGAGCATTCAAAGTTCAAGCCAAACGATCCGGCCGCGATTGCCCGGCAGAAAGCCGCACAGGACACACGGCAAGAGCTTCGCAAACAAAAACGGGAAGAACGGCGGCGCAAGCGGTTGGACAAACGCGCCAACCGCTCTCGCTGAGCTGCTACTGATCCTTGCCCAGCATATGATCCATCGAGATCGAAGGCTGGTCGCACCCGGCTTCCCCCACGATCTTGGCGGGGATACCGGCGACGGTCTTGCAGGGCGGCACCTCTTGCAACACCACCGAACCGGCAGCGATGCGGCTGCAATGCCCAATGGTGATGTTGCCCAGCACCTTGGCCCCGGCCCCGATCAGAACACCGTCTCCGATTTTTGGATGACGGTCTTCTTCTTCCTTGCCCGTTCCGCCCAGTGTCACCGAGTGCAGCATCGATACGTTGTCGCCCACCACTGCCGTCTCGCCAATCACGATGGAATGGGCATGGTCGATCATGATGCCCTTTCCGATTTTGGCTGCCGGGTGAATGTCGATCCCGAAAATCTCGGACGAACGCATCTGGAAGAAATAGGCCAGATCATAGCGCCCCTTGCGCCACAACCAATGGGCCACGCGATATGCCTGCATGGCCTGATACCCTTTGAAATACAGGATCGGCTGCAACAGCCGATGGCAGGCCGGGTCACGTTCGTAAACGGCCATAAGGTCCGCCCGAGCAGCTTCGAGCAAACCCGGATCGTCGGCATATGCCTCATCCACGATTTCACGCAGAACCATCATCGACATTTCGTTCGAACACAGCTTGGCCGCCACCCGATATGAAAGCGCGCGTTCAAGGCTGCGGTGATGCAGGATACAGGCGTGCACAAGCCCCCCCATGAGGGGCTCTTTCTCGACGGCCGCATGGGCTTCGGATGTGATACGGGTCCAGACCGGATCAACCGGTGTCACATGGCTGCGCTTTTCGAACATGGCTTTGATCCTTTGCTGCGCCTAGAATGCCATTTAGTGGCAAAAAGACCAAACGCAAACCCATGATCGGTCATGTAACGAAAATGAATGAGTCAGAGCGCACCCATTTCGAAACACGAATTCGCGTGCGATTGGTGGAATTGCAGCAGATGTCAGCGTCGGGGCAGCAGGCTCAGGCCGTTGTCGAACTGGATCAACAGGCCGTTGGACGGCTGAGCCGCATGGATGCGCTGCAAAATCAGGCCATGGCCAAGGCACAGCAGGCCAATCGCGATGTGGAAACACGCCGGCTTCTGGCAGCGTTGGACCGGCTTGACGACGGCGAGTTCGGATATTGCGAAGACTGCGGCGAGCGCATTCCGGATGGGCGTCTGAATCTGGATCTGGCCGCCAGCAAATGCGTCAGCTGCGCGTCCGGCTAGCCTGAAATCTGGCAAGCTGGTGCAGAACCATCTCAAAACACTGGCAATATTGCAGATCGTCAAACCCGGGTTCATCGGCCAGGGCCCTGTTTCGTGCAACGGCCATGAGAGAACCATTGCCGTAAACCGGGTGGAGCTTGCCCGTGCGCTCCAAATGCCTGTCGGCCAATTCCGCCTCGTGGATCATCCGCACACACAAAGCCCCCCTGTCCGGCTGCGGCACGGCCAGCAAGGCGCGCGCCGCAGCACTGACATCCCCATGCAGAACCGGCCGCATTAGGCAGCGTGCCCAACCGCAAGACGCGACCAGGCACCCGGTCCGAATACAGCAGATACCTGGGCCACTTCGACCTCATAGCCCCCGGACAGACCATCCGCCGCTTTCATGGCCGTCGAATAGGTCCACCTTGGTTCGGATGTCAGTTCTTCGCGCAGAACGGTTCCGCTCGCAATGACACGGACCAGGTAGGATTCGCTTTCTTCGCCCAAGGGAATCTCCAGCCCCGACCAGTCATCCGCATCCGTTCGGGCACGTCGGATCCACGTAAGCTCATCCCCGGCGGTACCAGACCGAACCCGCATGTGCACAGGCGCATAGGGGCGCAATCCGTTGCCTGCAAACGAGGCAATCAGGTGTTGATAGGACGGATCATCATAGCCGCGGGTCGCAGGCCCAATGCGATAATGTTTGGCAAGACGCCTTTCGTTTCGCAGCAGGCTGATCTGTTGCACCCTGTCATTCAGCAGCACGAATACTGATCCATCCGGCCAGACATCAGGCATCAAAGCGTCTGTTCCCAGTTGACCCCTGAGCCGCCCGGACAACGCGTATACATCCGGGGCCTCGAGCGCCGCGTCAGCGAACTGAAAAACCTCCCAGTTACCGGGTGTTCCGTCACCGATTGCAGCCAGATTGACGCCATTCATCACCGAGCTGCGCGGACGGGATTCCAACTGACCCGTAAGCAGTTTGACCTTCAAGGCAGGGCCCTCATCCCAGACACCGACACTGGCGCGCCTCAGCGGTGTTTCGGTCACGCCGACCACTGCCCGCTGGGCAATGACATCGCTCAGGCGATAGCCATAGTCACTGGACGAGGAATAGACCGTTGCCGCCCCGGGCCATGGATCCCCGGTAACGGCCAGATAGGGCGCATGAGGGGCCTCGGCGCCCGTGATCAAGGGCAGATCCAGAAAAACCGGCAGCACGGGGACCGGCGCCGCATACGGTTTGACCGTTGCCGGGTCGTCATTCAATTCGGACGCCTTGTACACGCCCTGTTCGATCCGGACCGCTTCAACCAGTTGCAGGTCGCCGGATTCCAACCGGTCGATCCGGTACACCGGCCCGGTTTCAGCGTCTGTCAAACGAACCAGATCCCCTGCCCCCAGGTGCATTTGAGACGGCGGAAGCGCAAACCGAACCGTATCGCGGGAAACTCTGGCTTCGCTCAACCAGCGTTCGGCCGTTTGCCTCCCTTCGGTGCGGGTCATGGACAGAGGCATCTCATTTACCGATACGGAATGGGTGCGATCATCGGGCAAAACCGCCTCCTCCGCGACGACGTCATGATCCGCGTCCGACTGAACAAAGCGCAGACGAACGCGCCCGGTCATTTCGGCCTCGGCCTCGCGCCGGTGTTCGACCGTGCCCTCAAGATCGCTGCTGATCGCCAGATGGTCGGGGTTCAAGGCAACTGCGCCGTACCCGTCGCGCATCTGGAACTTCAACACTCCATCCCTTTCGATCGCATCAAACCCATAGCGCAGCATCAGCGGCTGCAAGGCGGAACGGGCGTTCGTCACGTCTTCGATGACATACCCGCGAACCACACCGTACAGACCAGAGACGTCTATATCCGTGACACCTGCACCGTGGCAGATTTCGGTCACCACGGAGGCCAACGTACGAGACCCGGACCGACCGTTCAGCCAGTGCCCTCTGGGATAGTTCTCGCCATCGTCCCACTGGCTTTTCAGGTTCGGAAAGGTCGGAAACGGACGGGTATCCCATGCCCAGACATACACGTTTGCCATGTCCAGCATCGGCGCGCCGTAGATATCCGAGATCGGATTGATCTTCGGATCGCTCCAATAGCCAAGCATCGCCGTCAGGTACTGAACCTGAATGAAGTCGTCGCGCAGCCCGTTTGAATACGCGGGCAACAGCGATTCCGATGACTTCGGGTCCAGGAATTTGTTCGGCTGGTTCGTGCCCTTGTCGATTGCCGCACACCCCAACTCGGTGAACCAGATCGGTTTCGATGCGGGCACCCAATCGGTCGGATTGGATTGACGCACACCTCCGATCCGTTCGTGATGCGGATTCGACCACCAGTTGCGCAGGTCCTTGTATCTCCAGATCCACGGCTCGTCATGCCCCTGATCTTCGATCGGAGTCCTGATCTGCGCTTCCGCCTCTTCCGGAGAGGCGTAGTACCAGTCATACCCTTCACCGCCTTCGATATTGCTGCGAAGGTACCCCAGGTCGTAAATCGAAGGCGCGCCGGCCTCGGCGTCCAGATGGTGTTCACCGTCACGCCAATCGGACAACGGCATATAGTTGTCGATGCCGATGAAATCGATGTTGTCGTCCGCCCAAAGAGGGTCGAGGTGAAAATACCTGTCGCTGGTGCCTTTTGGCTGGTATCCGAAATACTCGCTCCAATCCGCTGCATAGCCGATTTTCGTGTCCGGCCCCAGAATCTGACGCACCTCGGCCGCCAAGGCGCGAAGCTGCGCAACGGCCGGAAAGCCCGAAGCCCCCCTGATCTGGGTCAGGCCACGCATCTCCGACGAGATGCAGAATGACGAAACGCCGCCGGCAGCCTTGCACAGCATGGCATAGTGCAGAATGAAACGCCGCAGGCTCCATTCCTGAGGGCCGGAATATTTGATGATTTCTTTGGCCGTGACGCCGCTGTACCCCAGCAGCCCGCCAAAGGTACCGCCCCCGGAGACCCAAGTTAAACCGGTATCCCCTCTGTCGTCAGGCCGACCACCCGGTCTGGGCCTGACCAGACCACCCGAGCCACCACCGGTGCCGCCCGACCCGTTCGTATCCTGGTTGATCGCAAAATCCTGCGCACGTGCTGTTCCGAAGAACGCGGCGACCTGTGCATCGGCCGATGCCGTCTGGTCCGCGGAACCGGGACGCCCCGGCGCCACATCCAAGGTGATCCGCCCACGCCATGGCAGGTGAGGCTGACTTGACGCATCCGACCAGGGATCAGGCAGCCCGTTCCCCGTCAATTGCTCCATCAGGATAAAGGGGTAAAACATTACCCGCTTGCCGGATTGGTTCAGATGGCGGATCGCCTCGACCACGGCCACATCGGCCGGTGTCCCCCCATAGACCGGGCGGCCGTTTTGTCGCACCACAAGCCCGGCGTCGCTTCGGGCCTGATCAGATACGATCCAGGGCATGTCGCTGCTGTCGATCTCACGCTGTTCGATCTTTGGCCGGATCTTGCAGTGTCCGCATCTCAGGTCATCGCCGAACCACGACACCACCAAAGATGCGGCATCGCAATTGGGCAACTCGCTTTCCAGCGCTCGGGTCGAGGAGACAAGATCCGAGGTGCCGGACGCGGAATATGCGTTGGCAGGCCAGCTCTTGCCAGATTGTGAATAATTCACCTGAGAGCTGGCCAGAGCGTATTCCCCGGTCCCCGGTATCATGGCGACCCCGCGCACGATCTGAGGCAATGCACTGTCGTGATCGGGCATGTCCCGCTGCGTGGGGCGCACAACTTCAAATGAAAACTGCGGCACCCGGTTGCCAAAAGCGCCGAGCGGGAAGTCCTCGATCACGACATAGGCGGTTCCGCGATAAGCCGGAACCGTTCCGGCGCCTTCAATCGCCTCGATCAGCGGGTCCGGCAACTGATCCCACGTGCCATGGTAAACCCGCATATTGAGGCCGGATCGATCTTGTTCTTCTCCATCCGCCCAAATGCGCGCGACATCGGCGATCTCACCGGCGCCAACCGCAATCGCCAGCGAAATCGAGTAACTGTACGTGACGGTAGTCACCTCAGGGGTCTTGGGTTTCCCCTTGCCCCCGCCGCCGCCACCTTCTGTGGTCGTTGCCTGGGTCTCCAGAAAGTCCGAAGCCCAAATGACCTGACCGCCCACACGCATACGGCCAAACACGGTGGTCACCGGGGCACCTTCGCCGGTTTCCGTCAACCGAAACCGATCCATGCGACCGGTTTCGACGACTTCACTGCCACTGCCCATAACGGACTGGTTAAAGAACTTCTGATCAAGGATCCGCCCGACCGTCGCACCAACAGCCCGACCGATAATTGCGGTTGAAAGGCCCGCAACCGTGCCCCCGATCGAACCGCCCAGCGCGGCCCCGGCTGCAGAAAGAAGAATAGTGGCCATCAATGCATCTCCATCGGGAATTCGAAACAGGAAACGATACGGCGGCACCAAGGCCTGCTCAGTGCGTTTTCCACCACGCCGTGGCCGGAATACGCGTGAATAAAGCGGGGTTCGGGGTGCGTGGCACTGACGATGCCCAGATGCTTGGCGACGCTTGCGTCGCGCATCCGAAACAGCAGAACATCCCCCGATGCCATCTTGCCTATTGGTTTTTCGACCAGATGCCGCCTGGCAGCCACCCACATCCGTTCCTCGCCCTGCGGTTCGGACCAGTCCATGCTGTAGGCCGGAACAGATTCAGGTTCCCGCCCGATCACGGCGCGCCAAACGCCGCGCAACAGGCCCAGACAATCCGCACCGGCACCTTTGACCGAGGCCTGATGCACATAAGGCGTTCCAAGCCAATTGCGCGCCTCTGTCACAATATCCTCTCTACGTATCGTCACCGTAAGCTGCCTCCGCTATTGGTTTTGCTTTTCTTGGGAACAGCCATGACCCAGTCTTCGCCTGGAAGATCTGGAAACCCTTGAAAATTCAGAAAGTTGTTGAACTTGAACTGGCAGGTTTCCATGCGCTTGTCGCATCCTGCCCGCAGTTTCACACTGTCGCCGATCGCCAGGCTTGCCCCGAAACCGGACCAAAGCGTGATCTCGCGCCCGGTTGCCGTCTGCCTGTCGTTCTTGATCGAAGACCACAACCCCTTGGCAGAACCGGACAAAACATCCATGCGCCCCCGTTCGAACCAGCCTTCTTCAATGGTCTGACCTCCTGCAACATGCAAAAGGGTGCCGCCATCGAAACCCGAGATCACACCGTTGAACCAATACCCCGGCGTGTCGGTGTTGAACCGGCAGGCCCGATCCCCCAACACAGCCGTGCACGGCTTTTGGTAAACACGCCCCAAAGGGCGGTTCAGCAAGTCGGTCAGGCCACGCAATTCCGCATGGAACGCGCCGCCAGAGCGGCGCAACTCACCTATTGAACCACGGAACTGAAGGATGCGCTGATCCAGATCTGCCCAATTGACCAGCCAGGCGCGCACTTCGGCCCCGTCAAAACGCCCCGCTTCGATATCCTCGTCGCGAATGGCCGCGTCAGACAGGGCGCCCATCGCTTCCGTGTTGTCGATGGACAGGCCCGTGGCCTGCTCGATGGCGGCGGCCGTCAGGCCGGTACTTGCCTTGAAGGTCAACCCGTCAAAACTCAGCTCCCTGTCGTGGTCGGTGAAACCGTATTCCTGACCGTCCGTGCGCTTGATCGCCCAACAGCGGCAGACCGTTGTCAACCCGCTTTGCAGATGCGCGTGCAGGCCCTTGATATCTTCAGCCATCAGATGCGCACCTCGACCACTGGAACGTTCGGTACGTCGCCGGCCTGAAAACTGGCAACGCTGGTCTGGATTTTGTCGGTGTCAAAGCGCACCGGCACGTCAAATTCATAACCCGCGGTGATATCGACCTCTTCCGGCGGCGGGTCCGCAAACGTGACCCTGCCCGTCGTCAGATCAACGTCAAAATCCACGCCCTCGCGGACCTCATCCTGATCCAGCCCCAGACGCACCGTCCCCAATACCGGTTTCACGATGGGGCGCGCATAGCTTACCCCGCCCGATTGGTAGGTCTTGATCAACTGGAATTCGGTGCGTGTTCCGTCGCCTTTCGCGATCACCTGATCTCCGAAATTGATGTCCGCCGTGGCCTTGCCGGATTTGAAATCCGACCAGTCTTTCCAGCGAAAGCCGAACATCTGGCCCTGCCGCGCTTCGAAGAACGAAATCAGTGTCTCGATATCGTCCAGCGACCGCATCCCCAGCCCCGCATCATATCGGCGACGCGAATGGGCCCAGGGGGTGTTGCGCTCTTCAAAACCATTGGCCAGCGTCACGATGTCCGTGCGCCGTTCCGGCCCCCCGACCGAGCCAAAGCTCAGGCTGGCGGGAAATCTCACCTCGTGGAAATTCATCAGCTGCTCCCTGATTTACCTGTTGCGATTGCCGCGCCCCAGCGCGCGGCTCATCTGGGCCGCAATCTGCCCCTGAGAGCGGCGGAACCCCTGCACGTCAGGTGTCGAAATGTTCATCACCACATTCACGGCACGCCCGGCGCCTTGCGTCCGCACGCCCAGCTTGCCATCGGCCCCGCGCGCAAGCGGCATGATCGCCTCTGGCCCGGCTTCTCCCATCAGCCCGGTGCCGCCGCGCATGGGAAACATGGTCGGGCCGCTGACCACACCGCCATTGGCGAAGGGCATCACCCGGCCCTGGCTGAAGCTTCCGCCATCGGCAAAGGGCAGAATTCCCTTCACCAACCCACCGACCGTGTTGGCCAGCATGCCGCCAAAGTGGTCCGTCACCGGCTTGATCGCAGCCGCATAAGCCGTTTGGATCAAAGAGTTCTTCAGGATATCCAACGCACCGGAAAGGCTCATCCCATCCAGAACGACACCATCGAAGGCCTTGCGCAATCCGCTGGACATGCCGCGCTCCAGCGTCGCGACATCCTTGCCGGTCTCTTCAAATGCGGCGCTGATGCGCTTCATCTGGCTGTCAAACGCCGCCGCCATAGTCGCAGCATCGCCGAGGGAATCGCCCAACGCTTCGCCTCGTTCTTGCAGGTCATCAAACCCGTCACGATCTGTCATCACGCTCTCCTTGTGTCTTGTCCGGATAGGCCGCCTGCAAAGCGTCCAACCCCGCCCGGTTCATTGCGGGCTCTCCGGAACCCTGCCCAAGCATCAGCCGCAGCTCTGCCGGGGTCAGACGCCAGAATTGATCCGGCGTCAGTCGCAGCCCCAGAAATCCGGCCCGCATCAGGACAGGCCAGTCGAACCCGCTCATGCGCCCTCCGGCACCATGAAGGCGCGCGCCAACAATTCGGCTGCGGTTCTGGCGGCAGCCATGGGGCCGCCTTCGATCTCGGCATGCATAAGGTCGGTCCGGGCAATGTGGCAGCCACCGCCCCGCAAACCGGCAACGATCAGCGCCAGAACATCCGCACTGGAATACGCACCGCCCTCAAACCGCTGCACCAGCTCAACCAGCGACCCAGCATTCAGCTCCTGCTCCAACTCCGCCAAAGCACCAAGCGTCAGTTTGAGCACCCGCTGCTCGCCATCGATGGTCAGCGCCACCTCGCCTGTCCACGGATTGGCCATCGGATCAAAGCCCCGTGAAGGTCAGAGCACCGGCACTGGCCATGCTCATCTCATAGGTCGCCTCACCGTTGTGCGAGCCCGCGTACTCGATGCTGGTCACCTGGAACGGGCCTTCTACAATCCCGAAATCAGGGATGATGACCTGAAAGGCTGGAGTTTCGCCATCAAAGAACAACTGCCGCGCGCGTTCATCCGTGCCAGCATCCTTGAACACGCCCGAGCCAGAGATCGAAGCCGATTTGACCCCCGCCCCGGACAAAAGCTCGCGCCATCCACCCTGGCTTTCCAGACTGGTGACATCCACACTTTCAGCATTGAAACTTATGCGCGTGGCCCGCAGCCCCGCGATGGTCTGGAACAGGCCGGTACCGTTCATATCCATTTTGACCAACAGGTCTTTTCCGTTCTGGGCAGCCATGTGCTCTCTCCGTTGATTGCTTAGTCATCTTCCACGCGGGCGCGGAACTTCAGGTCGATCTGGCGGATGGTGCCGCCGGTCCCGGTGCGCCGGGCCGAGGCCCGCTCGAACCACAGCCCCACCAAACGCCCGCGACCCAGGTTGAGTGGCGCGTTTTCCAGCGCGTCACACACCGCGCCGGCCAGTGTTTTGGCAGCACCGAACCCTGCCTCCTGGGACACCACCGAAACGGTGAAGCGGTGTATCGCGCCCGCGCCTGTTCGGTCCGACGCGTCCCGCACCTCTTCGGGGCCCAGCGTCACATAGGTCTGCGGCACGGTTCCTGCGGGTACGGCATCATAGATCGCGCCCCCCGATTGGCTGCTGACTGCCGCGTCCGCTGAAAGCTGTTGATACACGGCCGCCTGCAAAGCAGCGGAAACGCCATAGCTCATGCCGCCACCTCTTCATCTGCGAAACAGGTCAGGAACTTGCCGCGCGGGTCATGCTCGGCCACGGCCCGGATTACGAAACAGCGATTTCCCTCGCGAAACCGCTGATCTGGCGCGGGGCGCATCGAAGATCCCATGGGCGCTCCGCGTACCACGATGCGGTACCCGACACGCGACACAGACGCTCCGGCGATCTGCCGTTCCGCGCCACTGCGCGCCGTCACCTCGGCCCACAGTGTCCCCATCGCAGCCCATGTTTCGGTATAGCCTCCCGCCCCATCAGCACTTCGCATGGGCGCCTCCAGCACCAACTTACGGTTCAGATGCGGCGTATTCATTGCGATACCCCCGCCCCGAAACGCACCACGCGATAGCGCTGGATCAGGCTGGTGACTCCAAAGGGCATGCATCCAGCGCCCAATGAGGTTTCATCCCGGTATTCATAGTAATGCGCCGCCAGCAGCAGCACGGCTTGCCCAAGATCGGCAGGTAACCCGCCCCAATCCTGCGCCATCCCCGCGACAAACGAAATCTTTACGGAACCACCCGTTTCGATGGCAGGCAGGCTGAAACCCAATGGGCGGATCCGGGGCCGCTGACTATCATGCTCCAGCCGATAGGTCGCGGCGTCCTCAACTGTTTCAACTCCTTGTTTGTCAGTCAGGGTCACGGCCTGCACTGAAACCACCGGGGCCACAGGCAGCACTTCGCCCGACGGGTCGCGCCACCTGTGCAAACTCCACGAGAAATCCCGTGTGATCAGAACCGTGCCAGTACGCGCCTCGATCGCCGCGATGGCGGCCCGCAGGAACCCCTTCAACACTTCATTCTGCACATCATCCTCGGCAAAGCCCGTGCCCAACCTCAGATGCGCCTTGAATTGTTCCACCGGCAGCGCCGCATCCGCGATGGCGGTCTCTTCGATCAACATCATCCACTCACTCCGCAATCTCGGACCCCTCCAGGGCCCCATCCTTGGAAAATGGCGGGCACGCGCCGCCCCACGTTGCTCGGACGGAGGGGAACAGCTAGACAACGCAGAGGATCTCACTCCGGCCCGCGCCCGCCGTCCGAGGGGCCAGGGCCCCCCGGATTCAGCCCGCGTTAGGCGGTGCCGAATTTCACCAGCTTGATCGCAGCAAAATCGCTGACATCGCCGCCGACGCGCTTGGTCGCATAGAACAGGACATGTGGCTTGGCGCTGAACGGGTCGCGCAGCACGCGCAGATCAGGACGTTCGGCAATGGTGTAACCAGCCTGGAAGTCACCAAAGGCTATCGAGAAACTGTCGGTTGCCACATCCGGCATGTCCTCGGCGATCAGAACCGGATACCCCATCAGACGCGCCGGCTCACCTGCGGCCAAACCATCGGACCACAGGAAGCGGCCATCGCTGTCCTTCAGCTTGCGGATCACACCTGCGGTCTTCGAATTCATCACGAAGGTCCCGTTGACCCGGTACTGCGCGCCCAGCGCATAAACCACATCGACAATCGCATCCGCATCAATACCCGCATCAATACCGGTCGCTACATAGCCAAGGCTGCCCCAGGACCAGCCATCATTCGGCACCGCTCGGTGGATCATCAACCCCTTGGGCTTGTCGACGCCATCGCCGTTGATGAATGCCGCCGCCTCGGCGCGTGCAAACTTGTCGGCAATGCGCCCGGCCAGCCAGCCCTCGACGTCGAAGGCGCTGTCATCCAGCAGGCGCTGCGACGCTTTGGGCAGCGCGCTCAGCTCGTGCAGCGGGATCGAGATGCGATCGATCGACGGTGTTCCGGTCTCCGCTGTGGCCGAGTTTTCGTCAGCCCAGCCCGCACCTACATCGGTGTGATCGATCAGCACGTCGAACGAATTTGCCTCGACATTCACGACCGATGCAATCGAACGGATCGAGGCGGTCGAGTTCAAAACCGACTTGATCGTCTCGGCAGTCTGCGGATCAACCAGATAGCCACCGTCGCTGTTGACCGCTGCTGACAGGGACTTGCCCTCCATCTCGAGGCCACGCAGCCCGTCATCTTCGCCGGACCGCACATAGGCGTCAAATGCCTTCTGATGCGGGGTTCCGTCTTCGATCGAAGCGGCAAGATGCGGGCGTGCCGCGATTGTTGATTTACGATCCAGCATGGTCAGTCGCTCTTCTGTCTGTTGCAGTTTTGTATTAACTTCGGCTTTCAGGCCCTTGAATTCATTCACGAAGCCAGCCATCGCCCGCTTCACCTCCTGAACCAGGGGCGCACCCTCTCCGGTCAAGGCCGGGGTTTCGGTCTTGCTCATCAGCATGTCCTGTTCTGAGTGGTTTTGAGGCGCGCTAGGTCCGCGCCAGCTCCTGCCGGGCATCGTTGAATACGTCGGCAATACAGCGCAGGGCTTCCTCGGCGTCAGGTGTCCTTCCCTTCGCCGCCACCCGCGCACTGGGCAGCATCGGGAAGGTCACCAATGACACCTCCCACAGCTCCAGTTCGGTCAGGACCCGCTGGCCCTTGTCATTCTTCACGGCCCGTTTGGTGCGGTAGCCGATCGACAGACCATCCATCGCACCTGCCCGGATCAATTCTGCCGCCTCGCGGCCCTTCTGCGTGCTCTCCAGCAAACGCCCCTTGACCCACAGGCCCTTGTCGTCCTCGCGCACTTCGTCCCACACGCCGATGGGCTGGGCCGGATCATGCTGCCACAGCATCTTGACGCGCTGACCCGCTCTGGCCAGCCTGTCAAGCGAGCCGCGATAGGCGCCACGCTGCACCACGTCACTGCCCTGATCGACCTGCCCAAACAGGCTGGCATAGCCCTCGATTGCCGCGTCATCCGTAACCGAAAAACCGTCGCCGAACCGTGCGAATTTATGCTCTAAATCCATGAACTTCTCCATGTAACCCATTGAACTTATGGCGCGACCACCAAGAGGGATTGAAACGCCTGTGCCAGGATCACCGCCGCCACGCCATAGACCGTCAGCCACAGCCGGCGGTCCAGCCGCTCCATCATCTCTTCGATCTGATCCAGACGCCGACACAGATGTGCATGCTGGATCTCGGCCACCCGCTCATGCGCGGCCAGACGCAGACCTGGCGCGCACTCGAACGAGGGATACCCCTCACCCATCTGCACGCTCCGGCAGCCCCAGCAACGCGCGCTTTTCCGCATCCGTCAGAAAATCGGCCCCGTTGACCCGCGCCCATTGCGCGTCGCGTTCTGCCGACAGCGCGGGCACCTGATCCAGGTCAGGCTTCAACACCAGTTCCTCGCCGGTAAAGCCCGCCAGCCAGTCCGACACCGCCGCCGCCACCCGCGTCACCAGGGGCAGAACGGTCAGGCGATAGAACGCCCGGTTGGCCTCCTGATAGTTCGAATAGGTCGCGTCACCCTGGATCCCCAGCAGCATTGGCGGGACACCGAAGGCCAGCGCGATCTCGCGGGCGGCGGCTTCCTTGGTCTTTTGAAACTCCATATCGGACGGAGAGAACCCCATCGGCTTCCAATCCAGCCCGCCTTCCAGAACCATCGGACGGCCTGCATTGCGCGCCCCGCGATAGTTCGCCTCGATCTCGTCTGACAGACGCCGGAACTGATCTTCGGCCATCACCCCGTGGCCATCGCCTTTCCAGACCAAAGCCCCCGAAGGCCGCGCCGCGTTGTCCAGCAGCGATTTCGACCATCGCGACGCGCTGTTATGCACATCAATCGCCATCGCCGCCGCCTGCATCGGCGAGAACCCGTAGTGGTCATCCTGAGGGTGAAACGATTTGATATGGCTGATGGCTTCCGCCGCAAACCGATGCTTCTTGCCGCCAACCGCATAGTCATACGCCTTGGGCCATCCATCCGACCCCGGCACCACGCTCATCCTGTCGGATCGCAGCACATGCAGCTCAACCGGCAGCCCTTCTTCAGCCTGAACCGCCTCGACATAGGCATTGCCCGACAACAGCAACTGCCCGAACAAGGCCTCCATCAACTCCGCTTGCCCCTGCGCCGCATTCGGACGGCGCATCAGGGACAGGATCGGATGCGCATCAAAGCGCTGCGCCTGATCCTGCAGCACCAAAGGCAGCGCCGCTGCCGCCTCGGCAATCAGCTTGACGGATCGAAACCCCACTGGGTTCCCCAAAAACCCCGTCCGCGTCAGCGACACCGCGTCCCTGGGGCTCCAGGCCACGCGCCCGACCGTCTGCCACGCCACCACCGGCCCAGCCGCGCTTGCTTTTGCCTCGGGCGCCGCTTCAGCCGATCCACGACGCAAGAAATCGAATACCATCTGTGCTCCTTTCTGCCGCCGCTCTGCCCGGCTTGTTGAAAGGAGTTATGACGGAAAGAAGTTTAAGGCTTGGAAATGGGGCGTACGGGGGGTGGGCAACGGGTGGATATCTGTCAAAGAAATGCGCAGAACACTAAAGGCATATCCGCCAAGGCTAGTCGTCGTCTCGCATACCTACAAAATAGTGCCTTGTAAGACCTGCGATTATCAATGCTGTAACCAGCAAAGTTCCCATTCTGTGCTTCCCGCTGAAGCCGGGCTGATCAAAGTACCAAAGCGTGCCAAAACACCCAAGAAGCGCCAAAGCAACAAGTAAGAAATAAGTTTTTTTGTAGGACATTTTCAACACCTTAAGATTGCAGGCCCCAAACCCTTTACAACTTGGCGTGTTGGTGTCAATCGAGGACCATACTCGAATTATCCCGCGCTTCCGCCAACGTATGTAAGGATCTGCGTCGTTGACAGTAAATTACGTCAGAATGGTCTCAATCCTATTTTCTCTGTTGCCCTTAGATTGCAACATGGCGCTTGCCAAAGACGCGCGATTATCTCTCGCTCATGAGATTCAAAAGGTGTCCGAGACCCGACAGGTTTCAGGAGGAAACAAGGTTGGCAACCACTGGTTTCCAGAAATACGTGTCAAACAGCAAATCAAGGTGGCAGGTTGCGACGCAACTGTTGAAATCGAAGAAACCAGAAAGCAAGGGACGCGCATATACGGCCTGACGTTTGATTTGGCTCGGACTCAGGTTCCTGACCCCCATAACACTGACAGCGCACTTTGGAGGTTCGTAGAACTAGAGAGTTGCGTCAAATTCGCAGACATGATTTTCTTGTTTACAGATCCCTACACGCCTACTCCGCGTGGTAACCCTCACATCCCCATTCCTAATGCACCAATAAAGTACTACCCGTTTGGCATGGCTGAATTGCAAGATGACGAACGGCCTCGTCGTCTACTGACCCTGCTGCGCAAATATCAAGAAGAATATTGCACTTTTACCGGGTGATCATAGCCACAAGAGAACAAGGCCTTCACAGACTCCGCACCCGAGGCCGCCGATACACCCCCGCAGGCCCCACAACCAACTCATGCAACGCCCAGACCAGAGCATCGACCCGGTCGGGTGAGCCCTGCCCTTCGAACCCCCTCGCGGTCATCTGGCACATCTGCTCCTCCAGCGCGTCCAACCCGGCAACATGCGACACCCGTCCCTGCTCATACAGGGCCGCCACAGGCTCTGCCCGCGCGACCTTGCCACGTGACGCACGCACCGGCCGGAACGGGACCAGAGGGTCCACCTGCCGCACGACCTCTTCCACCAACTGCCCACCCTGATTGACCTCGGCCACCAGCCGTTCGGCCCCGAATTCGTCCATCGCGTCAATCGCCGCCTTCGCCCAGCCTGCCGGGCCAACGCCCTGCACCGTCCGGTCAGCCAGCACATAGGCGCGCCACGCCTCGGGCGGGCCTTGCACTTGCGCGCCAACCACCACGATCCCGCAGGCATCCGCGCCTGACCCGGACGTCACCGCCGGGTCCAGCGCCACCACGATGCGATCCAATTCGGGCACTTGTGCGCAGCGCGCCGCCTCAAGCATCGAACCCGTCCACAGCGCGCCGTCCGCATCCGACAGCAACACCCCGTCCAGCTCCTGCCGCCCCAGCCGCGTGCCGGCATAGCGCGCGCGCACTTCCTCCAGAAACGACGCCGCCAGATTGGCTCTGTTCGCCTCGGTCGGTGCATGGGTCTGCACCGTGGAGGGCGACGCCAGCAGATCCTTCAGCACCTTCACATTGCGCGGCGTCGTGGTCACGCAGACCCGGGGCCTCTCGCCCAAACGCAGCGCAAATTGCAGCATGTCCCAGGTATCGCCCGCTTTCTTCCACTTGGCCAGCTCATCCACCCAGGCCGCATCGAACTGCGGCCCGCGCAGCCCTTCGGGATCATGTGCCGAAAACGCCTGAGCCTCGGCCCCGTTGGGCCAGATCAGCTTGCGCTCAGATGCCTTCCACGTGGGTCGCCGATCCGGGGGCGAACATTGCAATATCCCGCTGTCGCCAAAGATCATCACATCGCGTACCTGATCGAAGGTCTCACCAACCAAAGCCACCCGACAGGCCTGGCCCTTATCCAATGGCAAAGACCCCTCGACCATCGACCGTACCCACTCGGCCCCGGCGCGCGTCTTGCCCGCACCGCGCCCGCCCATGATCACCCAGGACCGCCAGTCACCCTCGGGTGGCAACTGATGCGGCATCGCCCAGAATTCGAACAGGAAAGGGAGGGCACACAGCCCTCCCTCCCCGATCTCACTCAGAAATCTGTTCTGCACCGTAACAGGCGCGGAGGCGAGCCAGCCTGCACCCGACTTCAAACCGAGCTCGGTCAAGATCGAGCGCGTACCCTCCTTGGGCAATTCCGGCTTGTCTGTGATGTTGTTCGACAAAGCTTGTCTCCACTTTCTGACAACTTCGGATCAGCCCCTCTAACTGCCCGAGTTGCTTGGCTGAACCAGCAAGATCTGCATCCTCCCCGGCTCCGATCTGATTGCGCAGTTCTTCCGCCGCTTGCCGCAGATCGCGAATGGACCTCTCAAGCGACTGCAACAATTCAGCCGTCTGGGAAATCCGCTCTTCCGGGGTAATCAAAGTCATGTTTGCCTGTGACCTCATGCGTGAGTTTTCTCCGCACGAGAGAAGCAAAAAAACGGCCACCGGGTCGCCCCGGGGCCGCTGCCCACTTCTTCTAGCATATCACAAGATATAAAGGATTAAGTCCGCAAAGTCAATGCGTTACGCAACGCCGAGGCAACACGCAGCGGTCGCTGTTTTGAGTTTTTCTTTACCTCTTACTCTCAGCTCTGGCCTGTCAAATCCTGCGCCAGCATCAGCGCATTCCTATCCGGATCATAAAACGTTGCCGTGCTGACCATCCCCTCAATCGTGTCCGTTTCACCGTCAAATTCCACGCCTGCAAGTTCCAACTTTCCACGCGCCTCCGCGATATCCGCGACTTCGAAGACAGGCACGCAATTCCCCGGAGAGGCTTCGGCCTGTTCGCCCAGTCCCAAAGTGACTCGGTCGACATTGGTTCGCAATTCGCTCCATCCTGCTTCATCAATGTGGTGGATAAGCTCGAATCCCAGCTTGGCGGCGTACCATTCCGCACTGGCATGTCGATCCCGAACGGACATCGCAAGTGTGATGGTGTTCTTCAATGAAACGAGCGACATAAGGCTTTTCCTTTTTGAAAAATATATTTACTATACTTTATGGACATAGATACACTTGTCAAGCTGACGTCGCGGGCTTGGTCCCTGAAAATTCTTGCGCTGCTGCACGCCAAAGTTCCGGGCCGACAAGCCCCGCTTCTGGCAGCGACCGACGCAAGCCGAACCGCCTTTGCAGCCAGCCTTGCTCATCTTATTGAACTTGGAATGATCGAAAGAAATCCCGGCCATGGGCACCCTCTACGTCCAGAATTTCGACTAACGCCATGCGGGACCGAGGCTGCCACGATCGCCAGCAAGATAATTACCACCGCCCGCTCTGAGGATGAAATCAGACTTCTGCGAAAATCCTGGACTGTGCCAGTTCTGGCGTTGGCAAGCACCCCTCATCGTTTCTCGGCCATCAAATCAGGTCTTTCGGTCATCACAGATCGGGCGTTGTCCTCATCCCTTCACCAGTTGGAAGCACAAAACTGGATCCGACGCGACATTCATACCGCCGAGAGGATGCCATTTCCAACCTATCAGGCCGTGAATACTGGAATGGCGATCAACAGGGCCGTTGGTTTAACACTGTAATTCAATGGCAGTCTGGTGCCGCGAACAGTGCCTTATTCGACTCAGAAGACCACCAGAAAGCTTGCCAGCGCTTGACATTCCATGGCGGAACCCTCATGTGCCCCACATCACAGCGCTGATGCGTGAGCCCAAGCGGACCTCGTCCGCCCCACAGCGCCGACTCATCATTCCAGTTCCCCATCACGCAGGGTTCTTGACGCGACGGCCGGATGGCGCAGGATACGCCTGCTCGTCCCGAGGTCTCGCACAACCCCTGCCGGTCGCCAACGCGCGACCCTTCATGACCTGTCCGCGGGCAAACGCTCCGGGCTGCAAAAGGATAGTTATTTGTTCGACTTTGATATGCTGGGCCTTGCCCCGGCACTGAACGAGGCACTCAAACGTGCCAATTTCACTCAACCCACCCCGATCCAGAACCAGGCGATTCCGCTTGCTCTGAATGGTCACGAC
Organism: Ruegeria sp. HKCCD7559; assembly: GCF_013110575.1. Taxonomy (NCBI): domain Bacteria; kingdom Pseudomonadati; phylum Pseudomonadota; class Alphaproteobacteria; order Rhodobacterales; family Roseobacteraceae; genus Ruegeria; species Ruegeria sp. HKCCD7559. The sequence goes on along the minus strand of NZ_WVQU01000001.1, from coordinate 666,216 downwards.
ATTCTGGGACTGGCGCAAACCGGCACCGGAAAGACCTTGGCTTTTGGCCTGCCTCTGATCGATCACCTTCTGGCCCAACCCGGCAAGCCCGACCCGAAAACCGCTAAAGCGCTGATCCTGGCGCCCACCCGGGAACTTGTGAATCAAATCGCCGACAGCCTCCGCACCTTGACGAAAGGCACCAAGCTGCGTGTGGCCACCGTCGTCGGCGGCCAATCGATCAACAAGCAGATAATGTTCCTCTCCCGTGGCACCGATATTCTGGTCGCCACACCGGGCCGCCTGATAGATCTGATGGAGCGGGGCGCGGTAAACCTCGGAGCGGTACGCCATCTGGTGCTGGACGAAGCAGACCAGATGCTTGACCTGGGCTTTATCCATGCACTGCGAAAAATCGCTCCGGCACTGGGCACCCCACGCCAAACCATGTTGTTTTCGGCCACCATGCCGAAGCAGATGGAAGAGCTCAGCCGTGCTTACCTGACCAACCCGCAGCGGGTGCAGGTCTCGCCTCCGGGCAAAGCCGCCGACAAGATTACGCAGTCTCTGCACTTCGTTTCCAGGCCCGGGAAACCAGCCAAGCTGCGTGAAATCCTGTCAAAAGATGTGGACGCTCTGACACTGGTCTTTACCCGCACCAAACATGGCGCGGAACGGCTGATGAAAGGGCTTGTGGCCGATGGCTACAACGCCGCATCCATCCACGGCAACAAAAGCCAGGGTCAGCGCGATCGTGCCATCAAGGCGTTTCGCGCGGGCGAAATCAACATACTGGTCGCCACCGACGTTGCCGCCCGGGGCATCGACATCCCGGGCGTCGCCTACGTGATCAACTTCGACTTGCCCGAGGTGCCTGACAACTACGTCCACCGTATCGGGCGCACCGCCCGCGCAGGGCGCGAGGGCGAAGCCATCGCCTTCTGTTCACCGGAAGAAGTTGATCTGCTGCGCCAGATTCAAAAGCTGATGAAGATCGAGATTCCAGTTGCCAGTGGCGCGATGCCCGAAGCCGTGCAACCTGAAAAACCGGCGCGCCGCCCGAACAACCGTCGCCGGGGGTTCAAACCCAAGCCCGCCAACGGGGAAGGAAAACCCGCAGCAAACAAACGGCGTCGTCCACGCAGCAAACGTCCGGCGGCCTAAGATCGGAACACAAAAAAGCCAACGCCGGTTCAATGACCGGCGTTGGCGCAACACGATGAACGAAACCATTTTTCGTTCAGATCAATTTCCCGAATTCTGCTCTGCCTCAATCTCGCGCCATTTGGCGACATTGCGATTGTGCTCCTGCAAAGTTTCGGCAAATGCATGGCCACCCGTGCCATCGGCAACGAAGAACACGAAATCCGTGTCATCCGGCGCAACAGCAGCTTCAAGGCTGGCCAAGCCCGGATTGGCAATCGGCGTCGGCGGCAAACCGTCTATCTGATAGGTGTTCCACGGCGTTGGTCGGTTCAGCTCGCTGCGGCGCAGCCCGCGCCCCAACGTGCCTTGCCCTTTGGTGACGCCATAGATGACGGTCGGGTCCGTCTGCAACCGCATCCCCTGTTTCAGCCGGTTCACAAAAACACTGGCCACTTGCCCGCGCTCTTCCGGAACTCCGGTTTCCTTTTCGATGATCGACGCAAGGATCAGCATTTCTTCGGGACTTTGCAGCGGTAACCCGTCCTGACGGCTTTCCCAAACGGCGTTGATCCGCAATTGTTGCTTGTCCTGCATCGCCTGCAAAATGTCGTTACGGTCCTGGCCCGCCACAACATCGTAACTGTCAGGCGCCAGCATCCCTTCGGCCGGGATCTCGGTCACCTCACCTGTCAATGCGTCGAACGCCTTCAACGCCTGGACCACCTGCCACGAGGTCACACCTTCGGCCAGCGACACGCGGTAACGGGTGTCCGCCTCGTTGCGTTTCTCGGTATAGGCCTCAGGCACCTCTTCTTCCGACGGATCAAACGACGCGATTTCGACGAAATCCAGGGTCGCAGGGTTCAACTCGCGCACACGGGTCTGAGCACGCGTCACACCGATACGATACTCAATCTCGGATCCACAGGTGCTGGCACCGCTGCTGGTAATTTCGTCGATGATCTGCTCCATCGACGCGCCTTCCCGCACCAGAAAGCTGCCGGCTTTCAACTGCTGCGCCCGATCCGTGTAATCGGCGGCCATCCGAAAGATCGTGGCACTGCGGATCGCGCCCTGCTCTTCCAGTTCCTGACTGACACGTGTCATGTTCGATCCGCTTCTGACCTGAAGACAGATTGCGGTTTCAAGCGGGCCTTCGGCCTTGTACTGGGTCTGACCCCAAAGGATCAGTCCTCCCATCAGAAACAAGCCGACCACCAGAATGGTCAGCGCGTTCGAAGCAATGGCCCGCCACATTTAGTTGACCTTTCCGAAGATCACGCTGGCATTGGTGCCGCCAAACCCGAACGAGTTCGACAGGGCCACGTTGATCTCGCGCTCACGCTTGGCGTTCGGGGCCAGATCAATCGGTGTCTCCACCGCGGGGTTGTCCAGGTTGATCGTCGGAGGTGCGACCTGATCGCGGATCGCCAGAATCGAGAAGATTGCCTCGATCGCCCCCGCTGCACCCAAAAGGTGACCGGTTGCCGATTTGGTCGACGTCATGGTGGCGTTCGCGGCGTGGTCTCCCAGCAGACGTTCGACCGCACCCAGTTCGATCGTATCCGCCATGGTCGAGGTGCCATGGGCGTTGATGTAGTCCAGGTCCTTCGGCTCCAGCCCCGCGCTGCGCAACGCGGCTTTCATCGAACGTTCTGCCCCGTCACCGTCCTCGGACGGTGCCGTGATGTGATATGCGTCGCCCGACATGCCATAGCCCAGCACCTCGGCGTAAATCTTCGCACCGCGGGCCTTCGCGTGTTCATACTCTTCCAGGATGACGATGCCCGCACCTTCGCCCATGACGAATCCGTCGCGGTCAACGTCATAGGGTCGGCTGGCCGCCTTTGGATTATCCGCATATTTGGTCGACAACGCCTTGCATGCGTTGAACCCGGCGATGCCGATCTCGCAGATGCAGCCTTCGCCGCCACCAGCGACCATGACGTCTGCGTCCCCTGCCCGAATAATACGGCTGGCGTCACCGATTGCATGGGCACCGGTGGAACACGCCGTCACGACCGAATGGTTCGGCCCCTTGAAGCCATGCCGGATCGACACCTGACCTGATGCCAGGTTGATCAGAGCACCCGGAATAAAGAACGGTGAAACCCGGCGCGGGCCTTTGTCGCGGATCAGATTGGCGGTATTCGCGATCGAACCCAACCCCCCGATGCCAGAACCGATCAGAACACCTGTTCGCAGGCGGTCCTCTTCATCTTCCGGCAACCAGTTCGCATCCTTGCACGCCATTTCAGCGGCTGCGATGGAATACAGGATAAAGTCCTCGATCTTGCGCTGCTCTTTCGGCGGCATCCAGTCATCGGGGTTGAAGGTCCCGTTGGTTCCGTCCCCGCGGGGCACCTCACAGGCGTAGGTCGTGGTGACACCACTGCCTTCCGCATCAAAATGCGTGATGGGACCAGCGCCGGACTCTCCGTCCAGCAGCCGCGACCAGGTTTCCTCGACCCCGCTGGCCAAAGGAGTGACCAATCCAAGACCGGTTACAACGACTCTGCGCATGAAGTGCCTCTTGCCTGCTTCCTGTTATGAGAACCGCTCTTACCCCGGCCCGGGGTCCGGGGGCAAGAGCAACGGCGATTTCATGCGGGCTTCCCACCGCCGGGTAACCGAAGCAGTACCGCTTTGGGTTACGGAAATCGGCGCCGCCCTTTCACGATTCCGGTTGAAAGGGCGAAGCGTATTTATTGGAACTGTGCCACCGGCTCATGCGCCGATTTTGCCATTTCCAGAGCATCCGTCAGGTCAAGTGTCTTGCGAAACAATGCACGCCCCACGATCGCACCCGAGATATTGGGAATATACGCCAGCCGCGAGATGTCATCCGCGGTACGTACAACCCCGCTTGCTATCACCGGGGTGCGCGACTGACTGGCGATCCCCGAGATCAAACCAAGTTGAGCTTCGACGTCCTCCATATCGCTGTCGATATCGGTCACCACGATAGCAGCAAACGGCGCCCCCTCGAACGCGTCGATAAACGCTTCGGGCGTGAATACGCTTTGGCTGCGCCAGCCATCCGTCATTACAAAACCTTGCCAGACATCGACCGACAGCACGATTTGATCCGGGTAGAGCGTGGCCAATTCCTTGACCAGCTTCGGCTCGCGCGCTGCCAGCGTCCCTATCACGACGCGACCGACGCCCTTGTCGATCCAGCGCTCGACCTGTTCGCGGGTCCGCATACCACCTGCCAACTGAACCGGGATTTCGGCCGCGCGGATAATCTCTTCAATCAATTCGACGTTGGTATCTTTGCCCTCTATCGCATCGAAATCAGTCAGGTGCATCCATTCGGCACCCGCTTCGGCCCAGCTTCGCGCCGTTTCAACCGGGTTTACGTGCCAAATCATAGCGTTGTCCAAACGACCTTTGTCCAACGTGACACACCGGCCGTTCTGCAACTCCATAGTGGGGTATATCCTCATGAGCTCGGTCCTCCGCTCAATCGCTCTGAAAATCCCCGGCAGCATACACCTGGAACGCCCTCCCAATATCACCGGGATCGGCACAGTTTGGCCATTTTGCGGCATAGTGTCGAAGTGGCGGATTTACGCGAGCGCAGGTGGCCCGTTGCGCCGAAGCAAATGCACCGGGGTTTCATTATACACCCCTTCCCGCATCAATACATAGCCCAGCTTTTTGGCAAGCTTCTGTGACGAGGCATTGGACGCATTCACCATCGCAACCAAAGGCCCGGGAATCACCCGGTCAAACCAGTCATGCGCTGCCTTGGCCGCCTCATACCCCAGGCCCTGCCCCTGCGCTTCGGGCGCCAGAACCCAACCCGCCTCGGGAAACCCGTCGAAATCCTCGCCCATCCGGCGGTTTCCGTAAAAGAAACCGGCCTGTCCGATCAGCTTTCGATCCGATTGTTGCAGCACACCCCATTGTCCAAACCCGGCCATGTGCCAATGCCCGGCATTGCGCAAAAAGGAATCCCATGCTTCTCCGCGCGATCGGGGTGAGCCGCCAATATGCTGAACGACGCACGGATCTCTCCAGATCTCGGCGAACCGGTCAAAGTCCTCCGGGCGCATGGCACACAGCGTCAAACGCGCGGTATTTATCATGGGAGTGGATCTTATCATGCCCTGTCCACTTGGAATTTTGCCTCAATGGAAACAGTGCGCATCCAAAAATGACCGCGCAAGCCTGAATTTTGAACAGGCATAAAAAAACGGCGCCTCCGTTGCCCGGAAGCGCCGCATTTGATCAGAGGGAAACGCTTAGGACGCTTCGCTGATGAACTTTACGGCGTCGCCGAAGGTCTGGATGGTCTCGGCTGCGTCATCGGGGATTTCGATGCCGAACTCTTCTTCGAAGGCCATGACCAGTTCAACGGTGTCCAGGCTGTCTGCGCCCAGATCATCGATGAAGGACGCGTTTTCCGCGACTTTATCTTCTTCAACACCCAGGTGCTCAACAACGATCTTCTTAACGCGATCTGCGACGTCGCTCATGTCTATTCCTCATTCCTTTACAGGGCGGTCTGCCCGATTCTGCCCTTGCCCGCACGGGTTGGCTTTGATTTGCCCGTTTCGGGCGGTTTGGGTCCCGGCGAACCGGGAAGTCGAAGGCCGACCTGAACAACCGGCCCCGCATAGATGCGCCGCCTATAGCATAGTCGACGCAAGAGGCAAACGCTTTCGCGCTGCCCCTGTGGCGATCACAACATGGCCATGCCGCCGTTCACATGCAAGGTGCTTCCGGTAACATAACCCGCTTCGGGGCTGGCAAGATACAGAACGGCCGCTGCGATTTCTTCGGGATCGCCCATGCGATTGGCCGGAACCTTGAGTAACAGACCCTTTTTCTGTTCCTCGGTCAACTTCTCCGTCATTGCCGTGGTGATAAAACCCGGCGCCACGGCATTCACTGTAATTCCGCGCGTTGCCACTTCGTGAGCCAAAGCCTTGGAAAACCCTATCATTCCGGCTTTTGACGCAGCATAGTTTGCCTGCCCCGGGTTGCCAATTGCGGCCACCACGGACGAGACATTCACGATCCGGCCCCAGCGTGACTTCATCATGCCGCGGATCACACCTTTGCACAGTTTCATCGTCGAGGTCATGTTCACGTCAATAACGCTCTGCCATTCCTCATCGGACATGCGCATGAACAGGTTGTCGCGCGTGATACCCGCATTGTTCACCAGGATATCCACCGATCCCATCGCCTCGGCCGCTTGCTTTGGCAACGCTTCTACGGCCTCCGGATCGCTCAGATTGCAAGGCAACACATGCGCGCGTTCGCCCAGTTCGTCTGCCAGAGCCTGCAATGGCTCGACACGTGTACCGGACAATCCGACCGCTGCGCCAGCGCCGTGCAACGCACGTGCAATGTCGCCTCCGATACCGCCCGAAGCACCGGTGATCAGCGCATTCTTACCTGTCAAATCAAACATTCGGTTTTCCTCTTGGTGCGTCGGCCACGACGCTTTTTGAGCTTACGATTCGGCCTGAATGGCCTTTTGAACATCTTCCGGTGCGCCCACTGCCTTGCCTGCAATGGCACGATCGATCTTGCGGATCATGCCGGACAACGCTTTGCCAGCACCGATTTCCCACGTTTCAGTCACGCCCTGCGCGGCCATGAACTGAACGCTTTCCCGCCAGCGAACCGACCCCGTTACCTGTTCCACCAGCAACTGACGTATCAGATCCGGATCACTGACGGCTTCGGCGCGCACATTGGCCACCAAAGGCACGGAAGGCGCCTTTATCTCGACGGCAGCAAGCGCTTCCGCCATGACATCTGCCGCAGGCTGCATCAGCGCACAGTGAAATGGAGCACTTACAGGCAACATAACAGCACGTTTTGCGCCTTTTTCCTTGGCAATCTCGGCGGCACGCTCCACGGCAGCCTTGGAACCGGACACAACGACCTGGGTTGGATCGTTGTCATTGGCAGCCTGACAGACCTGCCCCTGCGCGGCTTCTTCTGCAACGGCGCGCACCGCCTCCAGGTCCAATCCAAGAATGGCCGCCATTGCGCCCTCGCCCACCGGTACGGCACTTTGCATCGCCAGACCGCGGGTGCGCAGCAAGCGCGCGGTATCCGCAACCGACAGAGCCCCCGCTGCCGCAAGGGCCGAGTATTCACCCAAGGAATGACCCGCCACGAAAGCTGCCTGACCAACCGAAACGCCTTCGGCTTCCAGCGCACGCATTGCCGCCATGGATGTCGCCATAAGAGCAGGCTGGGCGTTCTGAGTCAGCGTCAAGTCGGCGATGTCGCCTTCCCAGATCAATCTGCTCAGCTTCTCTCCCAGTGCCTCGTCCACCTCATCGAAGACGGCCTGCGCCGCCGGATAGGCATCGGCCAGTGCTTTGCCCATACCGATGGTCTGGGCGCCCTGCCCCGGAAAAACGAACGCGAGTGTCATTACAACCTCATGGATGATGTCAGGTTGCGGCGGGGTGTAAACTGACTGAACGTCTGGCACAAGCACTGCCTGTGTTCTGCATTCTGGCACCTTGGCTGTGCACAAGCGCTTACTTGTGCCGACTTCCGATAACCTTAACTTGGGCGCAGCACAGAATCTCGGAGCGTTGCACCCATGGCCTCGACCAATTCCTTCTCAAGCTACGGAAGTGTCGCAAAGACGTTTCACTGGCTCACCGCGTTGCTGATCTTCACGGCCCTGCCGCTCGGCTGGATCGCGGACAACCTGGCCCATGCTGTCTTGCATGCCTCCACAGCCCCAAGCGAGGCCGAAATCGCACGCGCGGCGCGCATGTTCTCATTGCACAAAACCATAGGCGTCACCGTGTTCTTCGTTGCTTTGGCTCGGATAGTGTGGGCCTTCACGCAAACCAAGCCCGGCCTGCTGAATGCCGACAACAAGCCCGAGGCTTTTGCCGCCGAAACCGTCCACTGGCTTCTTTATGGGTCACTGGTGCTTGTGCCACTGACCGGTTGGGTGCACCACGCCGCAACCGAAGGGTTTGCTCCAATCCTCTGGCCCTTCGGCCAAAATCTGCCTTTTGTAGCGAAATCAACCATTGTGGCCGAGGTGACAGGCGTTCTGCATTGGCTGTTCATGTGGACGCTCGTCGGCGCGCTGGTCCTGCATGTTGCCGGAGCGTTGAAGCATCACGTCATAGACAAAGACAGCACGTTGCGCAGGATGTTGCCGGGTGGGTCGGACGCACCGGAGCCTCCACACCAGCATCATTCCCTTGTGCCCGCCGTCGCCGCGGTGGCCGTTTGGGCGCTTGTCCTCACCGGCGGCTGGGTCTCTGGCGAATTTGCGCGTGAGGCCGACGATGATGACGCCGACGTCCAACTGGCCGAGGTGCAATCAGACTGGCAGGTTCAGAACGGCACCCTGTCCATCACGATTTCCCAATTGGGTAGCCCGGTCACCGGCTCGTTTTCCGACTGGACAGCCGCAATTGCTTTTGACGACCCTGCCGAGCCTGGCCCGGCCGGGTCCGTCGAGGTCACGATCGCAATAGGGTCTCTCAGCCTCGGAACCGTAACCGAACAGGCCATGGGTGCGGATTTCTTCAACAACGCCCAGTTTCCGACGGCCCAGTTCACGGCTGACCTTTTCAAAACCGAAAGCGGATATGAGGCACGCGGACCACTGACAATCCGCGACAAGACGATCGATATCATACTCCCGTTTTCACTGGAGCTGGAGGACGACACCGCGACCATGACAGGCTCGGTTGATCTGAACAGGTTGGATTTCGGCATCGGCGCATCGCAGCCCACCGAAGATTCGCTCGGCTTCACCGTCACCGTCGCTGTGGAACTCGCCGCGTCCCGCAGTCAGTGATGCCAAAAAATATCGCCGGTGACAGGATCACCGGCGGTTTTCGTGTTCGTTGTCTTGCGCTTATTCGGCTTTTTGCGCTTCGACCGAGATCTGCACCTGCACTTCGTCACTTACAAACGGTGCGAACTGTCCCAGATCAAATTCACTGCGGACAAGGGTCGTGGTGGCGTTGAAACCGGCCCATGGCTTGTTTGCCATCGGGTGGGTGTCAACCTTGTTCAGTTTGGCATCCAGAACAACGGATTTGGTCACGCCGTTCATGGTGAGGTCGCCGGTGATCTTGGCCGTGTCTTCACCGGTCACTTCGATACCCGTCGAGGTAAAGGTGATCAGATCGCCCTCGGTCGCACCAAAGAAATCCTCGGTCATGAAGTGATCTTCACGTGGCTTCCAACCGGTGAGCATCTCCAATACCGGCATCGACACGCTCACGCTGGAGGCGGCGGGATTTTCCTGATCGAACATGATCTCGCCCTCAAAGCCCGAGAACATGCCGGTTGTGGTTGAAAAGCCCAGGTGGTCATAGCTGAAGACAACCTGGCTGTGGCTCGGGTCCAGCACGTATTTCTCGGCGCTGGCGAATGCCGTGGTCGCCGATACGGCCAGTGCAGCAGCAAGAAGGGTGGATTTCATAACAATCTCCGCGTTTTTGTGAATGCAAACCGTCTGGGTTGCTCACAAACAAAATGTGCCGCCTGTCGGCGGCACACAACCTTTTTCGAGTCACAACATCTGTTCCTTTTTGAACAGAATAAAGTTCAGCCGAAAATTGTTACGCTCTTGCTCAGTTGCCCTTTCAACGCTCGGCTGACATCCGCCGATTCAAGGGGCAGCTTCATCAAAAGGCTCCCATCCACATCAAACAAGTGGACTTCGTTTTCCTCAAAACGTGCACCACCCAGCGATTCATAGCTGCGGCGCAGCACCGTCTGAGGGCGTCCGTCTTCGTTCTTTTGCAGAACACGGACTTCGCGGCGGATCGGATCGAAATAGGCATCCGGGCGCTGATCAAGCACTTCGATCGTCAGCAAACTGACACCGACGATCAGAAACAGCATGGATGCCACCATCTTGATCGGCCAGACATCTGCGCCCACGATCGAACCCGGCATCAGCCACATCGAAAACGCCGAAAAGATCAGGAACGCTCCGACCAACCGCGCCAGGATCAAACGGGCCTTCCAGTTTGGCGCGAAGGCAATCATTACCGGCACCGAATGCTCAAAGCGCGAGCCTGCCGCCTCTTCCCGGTATGTGTTTGTATTGGTCGCGGTCATAACACTTCACCTTTTATCAGGTTACTGTCGATTTTCTGTTTGGTCCGGGTAACGTCCGGTATGCAAAACAACTTTGAGCCGAAAAGCGTCAGCATTTGGGCGGCCCAAAGGAAATTGGGCGGCGTCTCAAAGGCATATGTGGCGGGGCTTGCTCCTGCGGTTCAAACGTGTATACGGGGCCATCCTTCGCAATCAGATGAATCGCGCAGCCTCTCGTGGCAGGGTCGCGAAGGACCGGATGGCCCCGCCTATGAAATGCGCCTTGACATAAACAGGAGTGCACATGCCACTGTATGAGCATGTAATGATCGCGCGTCAGGATCTGTCCAACGCGCAGGCGGAAAGCCTCGTCGAACATTTCGGCACCGTTCTGGCTGACAACGGCGGCAAGCTGGTTGATAGCGAGTACTGGGGCGTCAAGACGATGGCCTACAAGATCAACAAGAACCGCAAGGGCCACTATGCCTTTCTGAAAACCGATGCCCCCTCGGGCGCGGTGCAGGAAATGGAACGCCTGATGCGCCTGCATGATGACGTCATGCGCGTTCTGACCATCAAGGTTGACGGTCACGAAGACGGCCCGTCGGTTCAGATGCAGAAGCGTGACGAACGTGGCGACCGCCGCGAGCGTCGTTGATCACCGCCTGAGGAAAGGACACTAAACCATGGCCGCAAAACCATTTTTCCGCCGCCGCAAGGTCTGCCCGTTCTCGGGTGAGAACGCGCCGAAAATCGACTACAAAGACACCCGTCTGCTGCAGCGCTACATCTCTGAGCGTGGCAAGATCGTACCTTCGCGCATCACCGCCGTTTCGGCGAAAAAGCAGCGTGAACTGGCCCGTGCTATCAAGCGCGCCCGCTTCCTCGCCCTGCTGCCCTACGCCGTGAAGTAAGGAGAGACTGACATGCAAGTTATCCTTCTGGAACGCGTTGCGAAACTGGGTCAGATGGGCGACGTCGTTGACGTCAAGCCCGGCTACGCCCGCAACTTCCTGCTGCCCCAGGGCAAAGCCCTGAGCGCGTCCGATGCCAACATCGCGTCGTTCGAAGCCCAGAAAGCGCAGCTTGAGGCCCGCAACCTGGAAACCAAGAAAGAAGCTGAAGCACTGGCTGAAAAGCTGGACGGACAGCAGTTCATCGTGATTCGCTCGGCATCGGATGCTGGTGCTCTGTACGGCTCGGTCACCCCGCGTGACGCCGCTGACGCCGCAACCGAAGCTGGTTTCACTGTCGACAAAAAGCAGGTTGTTCTGGTCAATCCGATCAAGGAACTGGGCCTGCACTCGGTTGCAGTCAAGCTGCACCCCGAAGTCGAAGTTGAAATCAAGATGAACGTGGCGCGTTCGGAAGAAGAAGCCGAGCTTCAGGCCTCGGGCAAATCGATCCAAGAACTGGCCGCCGAAGAAGAAGCAGCCGCTGAATTCGAGATCGCCGAACTGTTCGACGACATCGGCTCGGCCGCATCCGAGGACGAAGAGCTGGCTCCGGAAGCCGCTCCTGCCGAGGAAGACGAAGCCAAAGCGTGAACCGGCAAGGTTTCGAACACAACAAAGGCCGTGCTTCAGCGCGGCCTTTTTTCTTGTCTACGAGACAAACCAGCAAATTTCAGCCCAACTCCATCCATAATCTTGCAGCCAAATACTCAGGCCATATCATTACCACTCGAAACCCCGGAGAAACTCATGCCCCCGTTCACCCGTCGCAATCTCTTGGCACTCTTACTGACAGCCCCGTTGGTTGCCTGCGGTGCAGGAGAAGTCTCCAAGGCCGAAACATCACAGTTCAACCCTATGCTCTATCCAAACGAAACGCCGGAACTTCGCGCGTCGATCAACAAATGGGCGGACCATTACGAGCTTCCGCGAGAGCTTGTTCACAAGCTTGCCATTCGTGAAAGCACGCATCGCCCCTGGGCGGTCAACCGACCCTATTATGGACTGCTGCAAATCCTTCCGGCCACCGCGCGTTCCATGGGGTACACCGGAAACGCCAAAGGCTTGTTGGACGCGGACACCAACCTTGAATTTGCAGGGAAATACCTTCGCGGTGCCTGGCTTCTGTCTGATGGCAACCAGGATCGGGCGATATTTCTTTATGCCAAGGGCTTTTACCCCGAAGCCAAAGCGCGCGGATTGCTGGTGGAAACTGGGCTAAAACCCGCCAACTGACGGTGATTAGCGTCAGAAAGCCGCGTGAAATTAGCACTTTTTGCCGAATAGTGACAAAAATGTTCTATTGAGTGTCTCATTATTTGGAATTGCGCAGACAATTAGTGCCTCGCCTTGTCATGTTTAGGAAATTATGGTGTTCTGGCTCGGTGAGGTAAACGGGTTCCACTCTGTGTTATATGCATGCTCGACGACACCATCGGGCTGTAAGATGGGCCGCAGCTGGTAGGCACCACATGGAAATTGTCGATCTGAGCACTCTGCCGGATTCAGAAGTTCGATACACCGAATTTCTAAGGCAAATCTGTGAGAAGCATGATATGGATCATGCTGCTTATGCTGGCATGAACCCTGCTGCCGGCACGGTTGCCGGCTTTGTTACCTATGACGACGCCTGGAACAAGCACTACCAGAACCAGGGTCTGATCATGATTGATCCGACCATCCATATGGCCCGCCGCAGCATCGCGCCCGTGGATTGGAGCCGACTTGAGCGCAGCCCCGACTTCCAACGTGTATTCCGGGATGCCCATGATTTTGGATTGCCAAACCAAGGCGTTACAATTCCCGTGCGCGGTCCCTACGGAGATATCGGCCTGCTGAGCGCAACGCGCAATTGCAGCAAAGAGGAATGGCGCAAGCTATACACGCATGTCATCAGTGACTTGCAGTCGATGGCAGTGCACATCCATGACAACGTGGTTTCATCAGACGAATTGACCAGCGCGCTGTATCACCCAACGCTCTCCAGACGTGAGACAGAGATTTTGCAGTGGGTCGCGGCGGGGAAATCGCAACAGGATATCGGCGATATTTTGTCAATTTCGCACCGAACCGTAGAAGTGCACTTGCGTTCCAGCCGAGAAAAGCTTAGTGCGCTGACCACCCCTCAGGCCGTTGGCCGCGCGATTGCAATTGGGCTTATTACCCCAAGTTAAACAAAAAAATCGCCAAATTTCGCCAAAATACGGGAAACCCCCAATAGAAAATCTCCCCGGGCCCGGTAACTTCTAATTTACCGAACAACCACTCGAAGGGGGAAGAAATGATCATCGTGGTAGATGGCCTGAACAGACATATGTTCAGCGAAGTTCTTGACGAAATGTTCGAGCTGAGAGCACGTGTTTTTGGTGGGCGCCTGGGATGGGACGTCAACATTCAAGACGGAAAAGAAATCGACGAGTTCGATCAACTGGACCCGGCATATGTAATCGGACTCGACGATGAGGGGAATGTCGTCGCAGCCGTGCGTGCCCTCCAGACCACCGGACCACACATGTTGTCGGATGTCTTCTCGGCGATCCTTTGCGGCGAAGCACCTCTTCGCAGCGCAACCATGTGGGAATCCACCCGTTTCTGCGTAGACACCCAACGCCTCACGCGTGGCAAGGAAAAGAACTCAGTCTCCTACGCGACTTGCGAGTTGATGATCGGTTCTTTGGAATATGCGAAAAACGCAGGTATTCAGGACATCATCACCGTGATCGATCCGGTCATGGATCGGGTGCTGAAGCGTTCGAATTGCGCGCCTTATGACTATGTCGGCAAGACGGTTCCAATGGGCAAGGTTCACGCATTGGCTGCTTTGTTGGACTGCACCGAAGAACGTATCGCCGGTCTGCGTGAATTTGCGGACATTCACAATGACGTCTTCATGGACGACGAAGAAGCGCTGGCCCTGTTTGCCGCGAAGAAAGCCGCAGCCAAGAATCCTGCGAATCAGGATCACAAACCACTCACCGATCTAGAGAAGTACTTTGTGGAACAGATGAGCGCGGCAAAAACCGAAGCTGAACGGAAAGATGTCCTCAAGCTGATCGAAGCGCTTACGGATACCTTCACGCCAGAACAAAAAACCGCTCTTTTGGAAACCCCCCGTGCTTTTGCTCATGAGGCCTGACCCCCTCACCTCATAGATACAAAAGCCACCCATGCGGAGCCGTCTGATTGCAGGCGGCTCCGTTTTTTTGTCCCTTCTTCCGATGAAGGGAAGGAAGAGGATTACTCCTCTTCCAGTGCCTCAACGGCTTTCTTAAGGTCGTCTTTGCTGACTTCCTTGTCAGTGACCTGAGCCAGCTCCAAAACGTAGTCCACAACCTTGTCTTCAAAGATCGGCGCACGCAGCTGTTGTTGCATCTGTGCGTTCTGCTGAACGAACTCAAAGAACTGACGTTCCTGCCCCGGGTACTGACGTGCCTGGTTCATGATTGCCTGTGTCATCTCAGCGTCGGTGACTTCAACCTCGGCCTTCTGGCCCAGTTCAGCCAGCAACAGGCCCAGGCGCACGCGGCGCTCGGCCAGCTTGGTGTGCTCGTCCGTGGGCTCGATCGGGTCATGATCGTGGCCTTCGACTTCTGGGTTTTCTTCGTGCCACAGTTGATGCGCAATCTGCTTGGCCTCGGCTTCAACCAGCGACGGCGGCAGATCGAACGACACCTTCTCGTCCAGCGCATCCAGCAAAGCGCGCTTGATCACGGCGCGAGATGCACCTGCATATTCAGCTTCCAGGCGCTCTGCGATCTGGCTTTTCAGGGCTTCAAGATCTTCGGCGCCGAATTTTTTGGCCAGTTCGTCGTTCACTTCCGCAGCAACCGGTTCTTTGACTTCCTTGATTGTGCAGGTGAACACGGCGTCTTTTCCGGCCAGATGCTCAGCGCCGTACTCTTCAGGGAACGTAACGTTGACGTCCTTTACTTCTTCGGCTTTCACGCCAATCAGTTGATCTTCGAAGCCGGGGATGAAGCTGTTCGAGCCCAGAACCAGCGGGTAATCCTCTGCCGAACCACCTTCAAATTCTTCGCCGTCAACCTTGCCAACGAAATCGAACACGATCTGGTCGCCGTCCTTGGCTTTTGACCCCTTGCGGCGCGCTTTGAAGTCCTGAGCGGTTTCCGCCAGATTGTTTAGCGCCTCTTCGACGGCGGCGTCATCGGCCTTGACGATCAGCTTTTCCAACTCGACCGATTTCAGGTCAACTTCCGGGATCGCTGGTAGCGCCTCGTAGGACATGGCGACTTCCACGTCATCGCCTTCTTTCCAGTCCTCATTGGTCATCTTGACCTCGGGCTGAAGCGCGGGGCGATCACCGCTGTCTTCGAAATGCTTGTTCATGGCGCCGTCGATAGTTTCCTGCATCGCCTCGCCCAACAGGCGCTGGCCAAACTGCTTTTTCAGCAGCGCCATTGGCACCTTGCCTTTGCGGAAACCTTTCATTTCGATTTCCGGCTGCGCCTCGGTCAGCTTTTCATTGACCTTCTCGTCCAGCTCGGCTGCTGACACAACGATGTTGTAGCCACGTTTCAGACCTTCGTTCAGCGTCTCGGTAACCTGCATTATGGTAGTCCCCATAGGATTCGGGGCGCGCAAAAAGGGCGCGCCGGGCAAATTTGAAGCCTTCTATTTGCCCAGCCGCCCACGTGCAAGGGGCAAAGGCTGAATCCAGTGGTATTTGATCGCCAAAACCGCAAAAAAGAACGCCCCGGAAACCGGGGCGTTCGCGCTTGTTCCAGCCGGGCAATCAGAACTTCCAGCGTGCGCCCAGAACCCATGCCTCGTTGTTGTCAAAGGATGTGCCGTCATCGAAATCGTGGTTGCGGTATTTCAGATAGACATCCGTGTTGATCGGTTCGACTTTCTGCACGACCGCGATACCCCAGGCTTTGGTGTCAGAACCGTTGCTCTGGAAATCCGAGCCATCATAATAGTCGATACCGACGCCAGTCTTGCCCCAGGACACCCAGTTGCCTTCGTACGAGATCTTACCGTACCAATAGTTCGGATCCGTGGCACCGGCCTGATCATCGTCGCGCGTACCGCCCGCAATCGTAAAGCCCAGGCCACTGGGAAGCAGGACAGAAGCAGAACCGATCGTATCTTTGCGATCCCCCGAATTGTTATCCCGGTCTCTTACCGAATAGGCAACGGCTGCAGCGAACTCCACACCACCGGCAAAAGTGTTTTCGTAAAACAGACCGACGTCATAATAGTCGTCGTCGTCGCTGCTGGACAAAATGTTCTGACCGTAAGCGAATCCGGCGGAGAACCCATTGAACGACGGCGTATCATACCGCACACGACCACGCCGCGCGCCGTCAAAGTTGCTGGAACTGTCACCCACCGTAATACCGCTCAGCATTCCGGTCGTGTCGCGATAGAAGAACCCTGCATTTTCATCGTTGGTAAACGAATACAGCGCGGTTCCGACATATGACAGATCAACCTCTGCGGCGCCATCGGCGACCATGCTGCCCTGACCTGCCGAAAACTTGCCGTAGCCACCTTTCAACGAGAAGTCCACATGGCGAATGTCTTCGCGATTCCATCCATCTGCGTTGGTTCCGAATTGATCGGCAGACGCCGAACCCGGCAGGCCAAGGCCTGTTTCGAACCAAAACTGGAATTCGTTGCTTCCATATGGCTGCACAAGACGCAGGCCAACACGGCTGTTTGACAGATCGTTGTCGAGAACACGGGTCTCGGTATCCTGTCCGTCATCCACCGAGATCAAGGCGGGGTGCAGCTGTCCATACAACAGTACATATCCGCCACTATTGTTTTCGTACTTCATTTCCGCCACAGCCGGGATGGTGGTCGTCGCAGTCAGAACAGCGGCTATTGATATCGGTTTGATGTTAAGGGTCATTTCACTCACCATGAAAGGTTCGGGTTTCAGGTACTGTCCAATTGTTTACGAAATGCGAGCGTTCCAGTGGCCCGCATTCACTCCCTCGCAAGCATTGCAAATTCGCAACATGGCATATCGAAAAATTGGTTATTTTTCATTTTATTTCATACGGTTACAAATCCATTCGAAGATCCAAAGCACAGTGTGCAAATAAATTGTGACGTCCAGCTATGCATCTGGCAAACATTCGGTCTGCATTGATGCGAACCTTGACGGCGGATTTCCGCCGACTCGCCGTGAATTGAGCCGTTCCACGCCCAACAAACTCAAATATTCAACTTTCTGAAAACCTCCGGCACCTGTTCCGGCAAATCTTCCGCGATCAAACCCGGCCCGAACTGGCGCGCACATTCCACATGCAGCCACGCCGCAGTTTCCGCCGACCGCATTGGTGGCAAACCTCGCGCCAACAAACCTGCGATGAACCCTGCCAGCACATCACCGGACCCGGCCGTCGCCAACCATGGGGCCGCTCTTTCGTATACGGCCAAGTTAACCACGCACCGGCCATCCGGCACAGCGATCACCGTGTCCGGGCCCTTGAACAGAACTACGCACCCAGCCCGTTTTGCAGCAGCACGCGTTGCGTCCACCTTGGAAAACGCCGGGCCTTTGGCCGGTTGCGCGTTCATCTGCGCGGCAATGTCCGGGAATACCCGTGCAAATTCCCCGCCATGCGGTGTCAGTACGCATTTGTCGTGCAATCGCGCGATCAGGGCGCCGGGATCCTCGGCAAAAGCTGACAAAGCATCCGCATCCAACACGGTCGCCCGCCGTGCAGCTAGGACAATCGACACGAGCGCCCGCGCCCGCTCGAATCCCAGCGCAGGCCCCAGGCAGAGCGCATTCAGGCGCGTATCCTCAAGTATTTCAGACAATCCATCAGCCCCATCAACCCGCTGCAACATGAGGGCCGTGATCTGGCTGGCAACCTCCATCTGCGCAGACGGCGGCACACCCAGCGTCACCAACCCCGCTCCAACCCGCAAAGCCCCCCGCGCCGCCAAACGCGCGGCCCCTGTTTTGCCCGCCCCCCCGGACAGGATCAAAGCATGACCGTGTGAGTATTTGTGGCCAACCGAAACTTTCGAAAGCTTCACCCCGTCAGCCTCGGTCGTGTGAACGATCTGACCGTCTTCCAGTGGTTCAAGCCCGATCGACTTGGTTCGGACCGTCCCGCAGGTCACCGGACCATCGCCCAGAACATGCCCAAGCTTTTTACTGTGAAACGTCACCGTCATGTCTGCAACTATCGCCTGACCAAGAATGCGACCACTGTCGGCGCACAAGCCGCTCGGCGCGTCAATTGAAACGACCTTTACGCCTAGATCTCGCAGCAGGTCTCTGACCGGCGCATTGGCCAACATGGAAAACGCCCCTGCAAATGGCCGGGTGAGACCCGTGCCAAAAGCCCCGTCGACAACCAGATCAATGCTCTTTGGAAACCCAAGAAAATCGTCCGCCAACGGGGCGGAGTCGACAGCGAAGACGCGAACCTCGTTCTTTGCCCGCCATCTCTCATAATTCACCCGCGCATCCGGTGGCAGCTTTTGCGGGTCTCCATACAGGAACACCTCAACCGCCCACCCCTGCTTCTGCAAAAGCCGCGCCACGACAAACCCGTCACCCCCATTGTTGCCCGGTCCGCACAGCACCACTGCGCGCAGCGGATCCTCTTCATCTGGCCCTAAATATCCCGGGGAGCGCGAGGGGCTGGCCCCTCGCCTGTCCAACATGGGCCATTCTTCGAAAATCGCGTCAACAACACCCTGGCCGGCCCGCTCCATCAGTTCCAGACCGGTCACGTCACCAGACTTGATGGCGGCCTGCTCAATGGCCCGCATCTGTGCCGCTGTCAGCAATTCCATCCTTTCACCCCGCGCCTGATTCAGTTTTGATTACTTTTTGTGCAAGTCGCTCAAAAATTAGCACCCAACCGTTTTTCCAAGCATCCCGACCTGCACGATATCGCAATCACATTGCCGCCCGATCTTAGACGTGATCACTGCCCCTGAGACAACCATTCAAGGTGAACCGGGATGAAAAAGATCGAAGCGATCATCAAGCCGTTCAAACTGGACGAAGTAAAAGAGGCCTTGCAGGATGTGGGCGTCCAGGGCCTCAGCGTCATCGAGGTCAAAGGCTTCGGTCGCCAGAAAGGCCATACCGAACTGTATCGCGGCGCCGAGTATGTCGTCGATTTTCTGCCCAAGGTTAAAGTCGAGGTCGTATTGGACGACGACCAGGTCGACGCCGCGATCGAAGCCATCGTATCGGCCGCCAAAACCGACAAGATCGGAGACGGCAAGATTTTCGTCTCGCCCGTCGACCAGGCCATTCGCATCCGGACCGGTGAGACCGGCTCGGAAGCGCTCTAACTCACACGATTACTGACACATCTATCAAAAGGACAAAGGGAATGAGCGTAGACGCAGTTCTCAATACAATCCGCGAAGAAGACGTCGCCTATGTCGACATCCGCTTCACCGACGTGCGCGGCAAGCTGCAACACGTCACGGTGGACGTCGATCTGGTCGACGAAGACTTCCTGGAAGAAGGCTTCATGTTTGACGGCTCGTCCATTGCGGGCTGGAAGTCGATCGAAAACTCGGACATGAAACTGATCGCCGACACGACCTCGGCTTACATCGACCCGTTTTATGCGGAAAAGACACTGTGTCTGCACTGCTCGATCGTTGAGCCCGACACCGGTGAAGCCTATGGCCGCGACCCGCGCGGAACCGCGCAGAAAGCCGAAGCCTACCTGAAGTCCAGCGGTATCGGTGACGTTGCCTATATGGGTCCCGAAGCTGAATTCTTCCTGTTCGATGACGTTCGTTTTTCCAACAGCATCAACAAGGTATCCTTCGAAGTTGATGCAACGGATGCGTCGTGGAACACCGACACCGAATATGAGATGGGCAACATGGGCCATCGCCCGGGCGTCAAGGGCGGCTACTTCCCGGTCAACCCCATCGACGAAGCCCAGGACCTGCGCTCGGAAATGCTGTCGACCATGAAACGTCTGGGCATGAAGGTCGACAAGCACCACCACGAGGTTGCATCCTGTCAGCACGAGCTGGGCCTGATCTTCGACAGCCTGACCAAGCAGGCCGACGAGCTGCAAAAATACAAGTACGTCATCCACAACGTGGCACACGCCTACGGCAAGTCGGCCACTTTCATGCCCAAGCCGATCGCGGGTGACAACGGCACCGGCATGCATGTGAACATGTCGATCTGGAAAGATGGCAAGCCCCTGTTCGCCGGCGACAAGTATGCCGACCTGTCGGACGAGGCGCTGTACTTCATCGGCGGCATTCTGAAACACGCCAAGACCCTGAACGCCTTCACCAACCCGGCAACCAACAGCTACAAGCGTCTGATCCCAGGTTTCGAAGCCCCCGTTCTGCGGGCCTATTCGGCACGTAACCGTTCGGGTTGTGTGCGTATCCCATGGACTGAAAGCCCCAAAGCCAAACGTGTCGAGGCGCGCTTCCCCGATCCGGCCGCCAACCCCTATCTGGCGTTTGCCGCCCTGCTCATGGCTGGTCTTGATGGCATCAAGAACAAGATCAACCCCGGCGAGGCGATGGACAAGAACCTGTACGACTTGCCCGCCGAGGAACTGGCCGACATCCCGACCGTCTGCGGCAGCCTGCGTGAGGCTCTGGAGGCTCTGGCATCCGATCACGACTTCCTGCTTCAGGGCGATGTGTTCACCAAAGACCAGATTGACGGCTACATCGCGCTCAAGATGGAAGAGGTGGAAACCTACGAGCACACGCCGCACCCGGTAGAGTACGGCATGTACTACAGCTGCTAAGCTGAGTACGGAAACGATTTGGCAGGGCGCCCCTTCGGGCGCCCTCGTCATGTCTGCCCACACGGTTTGACGCGCCGTCGTTGATCCAACAGACTGGTGAGAACACTCCCGACCGGAGACGACAGCATGCCTTGCGATACCTCACCTTTCTCGAAATTCTCAAACCTTGTGACATCCGAACAGGAGCTGAGGAGGATCTCTGGCCATCCGCTGCCGCAGATCACCGCCAAGGAGGTGTCCTCTCTCGATCAGATGTGTCGCGATTTCATAGCGACCTCGCCGTTTTGCCTGATCGCTTCGGCCAACACGGATGGGCATCTTGATGTGTCACCCCGTGGCGACCCGCCCGGCTTTGTTCAGGTGCTGTCCGATACCCTGATCGCAGTCCCGGATCGGCCGGGAAACAAACGCGTGGATACGTTTCACAATGTTCTCAAGGATCCGCGCGTCAGCGTCCTGTTCTTTGTTCCGGGCAAGATGGAAACGCTCCGCATTCGCGGCACAGCCCGTATCTGTGCTGACACCCGTTTGCTTGAAACCATGGCCATTGACGGGCACCCGCCCAAACTGGCGCTGCTCATCCATGTCGCGACAGCATTTGCACACTGTCCCAAATGTGTAATCCGCGCACATCTGTGGCAACCCAAAGACTGGCCGGATTCGACCCATCTGCCAAATATGAATGCGATGATGGTGAAACACGCCCGCATCAATGCCACCCCAGAGGAATGGTTCGAAACGCTCAGAAAAAAGGGCGAGCTGGACCTTTATTAACCGCTTTGCCCAAGACGCAGCCCACGCTAGGCTAACCGCAGATTTCAATTCCATCGGATTACGCCCATGTTTCGACTTGCCACCATTCTTGCCCTTTCCCTGACGTCCCCGGTTCTGGCCGCACCCTGTGGCAACACCAGCGCTGGATTTGAGGCATGGAAGGCCGATTTTGCCAAACAGGCACGCAAGGCGGGGGTGAAAAAGAAAGGTCTGCAAGCGCTGTCCCAGACACAATATGCCACGCGCACCATCGCCGCAGACCGCAATCAAAAAAGCTTCAAATACTCGCTGGACAAATTCATGCGAGTCCGAGGCGCTGATACAATCGTCGCACAGGGGCGCAAACGCAAAGCCGCCAACCCGAACTATTATGCCGCCTTTGAGCGGCAATATGGTGTTCCTGCGGGCGTTTTGATCGCCATTCACGGCATGGAAACCGGCTTTGGCAATTTCATGGGCGACAGTCAGGTTGTTTCCGCAATCACAACATTGGCCTATGATTGTCGCCGGTCAGAGTTCTTTATTCCCCACGCAATTGGGGCACTGAAACTGGTCGACATGGGCAGTATCACAATGTCGACAAAAGGGGCAAAACATGGCGAACTGGGCCACACGCAATTCCTGCCAGGCAACGCCCTGACCTATGGTGTCGATGCTACGGGCGACCGGCGCGTGGACTTCTACAACATGACGGATGCATTGGCCTCAACCGCCAATTTCCTTCGCCAGAAAGGGTGGAAACCGGGACGCGGCTATCAACCCGGAGAACCAAATTTTCGCGTCTTGCAGCAGTGGAATGCAGCCTCTGTCTATCAGCAATCCATCGCAATAATGGCTGCCCGAATCGACAATTAGCCCCGCCGCACCGACAACACGCACTGCGCCCAATTTCGCCACATTTCCGCCACAGTGACAAACAAAAGCCTTTGGTTGCTTGGTTTCCAAAGCGTAACCAATCGCCGGTAAATTTCACTTTTTTGCATTTTTTGCCAAATTCTCTGCAAGAAGGGGTGCTAACCTTTGGCTGACAGAATGTAAAAAAGGACAGGGCAGTGGCTCGGAAGCACAGCTACCATGGCGGCCTGCAATTTGATGGCGACGCAACTGGCGCGATAGAGCGCTTTGGAACGATCGTCGCCACGACGCTGGAAGACTACGGTCATCTGGTCGAGCGCAAGGCCCTGCTCAGCGCGACCGAGGCCAGCATCGTCTCGAGCCAGTATCTTGTGCGGATGACTCTGGATACAGGCACCTCCGGACAGCAGGACCGATACGAGCGCATGGATCGCGCTGCGGGGTTGAAAACCATAACAAAGCCCCGCGTGTCACATCCACAAAACAGGTTGGTACTGACAATAACGCCAGTCTCGCCACTTTTGGACGACGCCGAGATTTCGGAACTGATGCTGGTGGTCACTCTGTATCGCATGGTCGATATCTGTTCGACCCGGCGGGTTGAATGGTTGTCGCCACACACGGTTCTTACTGTCGAGCACTTCATGAGCGCCTTTGACACCCTGACACCAAGCCGAACAAGCCGGGATCGAAAGCAGATCTTTCAATCACTGACCGGACAGTTCGCCGGGATGCAGCAGTCTGAACAGGATGACACGATCACTGCCTTACACACTCCTGCCGCGCGTCCAATTCAACTGACGGACGAACAATTGCTCAGCATCGCGTTCCGAAGCGACGAGGTAGACCTGCCCACCCAGAAGGACGCAGGCGCTTCCATCGCGGATGATGACAAGCCAAGCGACATCCTGCGGCTCAGCAGTTGGTGCTTGACCGGAGTTCTAGCCAGCATTTCAGCGCCAATTGCCGTATCGATGGCCGCAGTCAATCTGATCCGGGGCGAAGATTTCCGCCTGAACACACAGGTGCTTGTATTCACATTTGCCATTGTCGCACTGAACGCCAGCAACGCGTTGGCCGATGTAGCGGGCGCCTTGGGCATGTAAAGGAATTATCGAAGACCCTCCTAGGAGGCCCCGCCATCAGGCGGGGTTTTCCGTTTGTGGGATCGCGTTTGCGGCCAGAACGTATGTGTGGATGGAAAACACGACCGCGTTGGTTTTCGGCAAACGCAATAGCGTCTGCCGCTCGCTTCGCAGATAAGACGCTTGACGCCGGTCCCGTATTTTGCGCGGCTCACTTGCACTGCGAGGCTGGAACAGCTCCGGGTCTTCGTACCACAGGGCGTTGAAGCGCCACAGCGGGCGACCGGGTTGAATACCGTCGAATAGCCTCTGCACCCGTTTCGCGACATTGGCGTCATAGCTTTCCACGGGCACGTGGATATCAATCAACGGTCGCATGAATTTCTCGGACAGGCGCCAACTGGCAGGGAAACACAGGATGGCACCCGTCAGAACATGCTCATTTCCCCGTTTCTGAAGGATGCAGAAGTCCTCTTGTACCAGCCTGCACAGCGTATCAAGCGGACAATCCCGATCGATCGCGACGGATACGCCATCCGGCCTTGCGGCCTCTGCCCCGGCCGTGGGATATGTCTGTGTCAACACCAGATCCAGCAACTCTTGCGCGGCAGGTTTGGCCCCAGGATCAAGCGCAAGAACATCGTCGCGCCGCTCAGCCAGAATTTCTTCGCGGCGCCGCATCTGGTCAGCAAAAGCCTCATCCTGATCTAGCCAGCTTTCCATGGTTGCCGGTTGAATACCCGGCAAAACGCGTGGGCTTTCGACATCATACGGAATCTTGTTTTGCAGAATACGAGTCATGCTGGAGGCTTAGCATGCGCAACTTTTCTTGTCGGTCGAAAACGACAACCTCGCCGTCGCATTTTTCTCAGACGATTGGTTGTGGCGGATGAATTGTAATTGGAACAAGCAATGAGGCCAGCCATGAACCAGCACTATCGAGACACGCGCAAGATTGACCCCAGCCGCGGCACGACATTGGGCGATGGTACGCCGAACGAAAATGACCGGATCGAGATTGGGCCGACGCAGCTTGCGTTTGACGAGTGGGCCGCTGCGGGGCTGGAACTTCCCAATCTGGCACGGATGCGGGAACACCGCTGGAAGAGGCTGACACAGGCCATTGTGGACCGCGGCTATGGCGGCTTGCTGATTTTTGACCCGCTGAATATCCGCTATGCCACCGACAGCACGAATATGCAGCTGTGGAACACCCACAATCCGTTTCGGGCGGTTCTGCTGTGTGCGGATGGCTATATGGTGATCTGGGATTACAAGAACTCCCCCTTCCTCAGCACCTTCAACCCGCTTGTGCGCGAGCAGCGCTCGGGCGCTGACCTGTTCTACTTCGACCGGGGCGACAAGGTTGACGTGGCCGCAGATGTGTTCTCGAACGAAGTACGCGTACTGATCGAAGAACACGGCGGCGGCAACATGCGCCTGGCCGTCGACAAGATCATGCTGCACGGATTGCGCGCGCTCGAGGCGCAGGGGTTCGACATCATGGAAGGCGAAGAGCTGACCGAGAAGACCCGCGCCGTCAAAGGGCCCGACGAAATCCTGGCCATGCGCTGCGCCAGCCATGCCTGCGAAACTGCGGTTGCCGAAATGGAACGGTTTGCCCGTGCCAATGTCGGCGACGGCAAGACCTCGGAAGATGATATCTGGGCTGTTCTTCACGCCGAAAACATCAGGCGTGGCGGTGAGTGGATCGAAACCCGTCTGCTGGCTTCGGGCCAGCGGACCAACCCGTGGTTTCAGGAATGCGGCCCGCGGATCACCCAGCAGAACGAGATCATCTCGTTCGACACTGACCTGATTGGTTCTTACGGGATTTGCATCGATATTTCTCGCAGTTGGTGGATCGGCGATCAGAAGCCGCGCGAGGACATGATCTATGCCATGCAGCACGCCCATGAACACATCATGACCAATATGGAGATGCTCAAGCCCGGCGTGATGATCCCTGAACTGACCGCAAATTCCCACCGGCTGGACAAGAAGTTCCAGGCGCAGAAATATGGCTGCCTGATGCACGGCGTCGGCCTTTGCGATGAATGGCCGTTGGTTGCTTATCCGGACAAGGCGGTTGAAGGGGCCTACGATTATCCGCTGGAACCCGGAATGGTCTTGTGTGTCGAAGCCTGCGTGGGCGAAGTGGGTGGCGATTTCAGCATCAAGCTGGAGGATCAGGTTCTCATAACCGAAGACGGATATGAGAACCTGACGAAATACCCCTTCGATGCCCGGTTGATGGGGCTCGAGTGAGGCCGGCGCCTCATTCTGACCAATGAGACCGGCGCACGTTGCCGTGCCAGTCTTCGACAGTTGGACTTACCTGAGCCTGCGGCCCGCTGAAAACTGCGGGCCGGGATTGCCCGACGGCAAAACCCACGAGGCCAGCCAGAACAATCGCCATGACTGTACTGGGTAGTATCTTTGGAAGATGTGCGGCAACGTCTGCATGTGCCATCTGCGTCTCCTTTATCAATTGCTGTAGGCCGTAGATGGGCTTGATTGCAACATAAGTGAAACGAATGTTTGTTTCATGTATTATCACAAATATTGATGACACGTCGACCACACCCAAAATAGCGGCCGCGCCTGTCACCGCCCGGGGCATCTTTCGGATTGCAAGGCGCTCGCTTGGTTCTCACCTTCCCGTGACGCGTTTGACATAAGGGTTGTGACCCGGCGGGCTTGACCACAGTATTGGGGATGTTTCCCCGAACCGTTCAAGGAGCCGACATGCCCACGGAACGCATCACTTTTGCCGGACATGACGGCAGCCAATTGGCCGCGCGGCTGGATTTGCCGGATGGACCGGTCCTTGCGACGGCCCTGTTTGCCCATTGCTTCACCTGTTCCAAGGACATACCTGCGGCCCGGCGCATTTCGGCCCGCCTTGCGGCCATGGGAATTGCAGTGCTTCGGTTCGACTTTACCGGCCTGGGTCATTCCAAAGGAGAATTCGCCAACACGACCTTCACGTCGAATGTCGAGGACCTGATCTCGGCCGCGCAATATCTGGCCGGACGAAACATGGCCCCTGCCCTGCTGATCGGTCACTCGCTTGGCGGCGCGGCGGTTTTGCGGGCGCGTGCCGGAATTCCGACGGTCAAGGCCGTGGTCACCTTGGGCGCACCGGCGGATCCCGGCCACGTGTCCCATCATTTCGAGGAAGCCCTGCCCCAGATCGAACAGGAGGGCAGCGCCGAGGTCACCTTGGGCGGGCGCCCGTTTCGAATTGGCAAAGCGTTTGTGGACGACATTGCGGGGTCGGCCCTGTCTGCCTCGATCGCTGATCTCAAGGCCGCTTTGCTGATCCTGCACGCTCCTCGGGACGAAACGGTCAGTATCGACAACGCAAGCACCATCTTTCTGGCTGCAAAGCACCCAAAAAGCTTCGTCACCCTCGACGATGCCGATCACCTGATCACACGGGCCTCTGATGCTGAATATGCCGCGGATGTCATCTCGGCTTGGGTTTCGCGCTATCTGAAACTTTGTCCACCCGCGCCGCCCCCGGGTGCGCCGGAAGGTGTCGTTCGCGTAACAGAAGCGGATCCGAATGGCTTCATGCAGGATATTCAGGCAGGCCCGCACCATCATGCCGTTGCAGATGAGCCTGCCTCTTATGGCGGCACGGATAAGGGCATGTCGCCTTATGGCTTTGTCTCATCCGGCCTCGGCGCCTGCACGTCCATGACGATAAGGATGTATGCGCGCCGCAAAAAATGGCCGCTGACCAGTGTCAGCGTCGATGTCTGCCATGACAAAGTTCATGCTCAGGATGCCGGTTTGGCGAATGAAGGCAAAGTGGATCAGTTCCGCCGCAAAATCCGCCTGAACGGCCCGCTTGATCAGGAACAAAAACAGCGCCTGCTGGAAATCGCAGACAAATGCCCGGTTCACCGGACACTTGAAGGCTCGGCGCATATCACGACCGAACTTCTTACCTGAGAGAAGGCCGCCGGACAGGCGGCCTTTTGATTATCTGCGGCGTGGTGCCGGACGATGGATCGGTGGCCGCGCGGCAGGTGGCCGGGCCACCGGGGGTCGCGGCCGCGCAGGAGGTTTGGCAACCGGTGGATTCGGGCGCTCGGGACGCACGGGTCGATCTGGGCGGTCCGGGCGGTTGATATCAACATTCACATCGACATCGCGATAGTAGTCGTTCCACAGCATCGAGTCATAGAACGGGTCATACCCGTATCCGACGCCGACCGTTACGCCGTCACAGGCCGACAACGTCAAAGTCGCGGCCCCCAGCCCCAATGCGAGGGAAATCCGTTTAATCAGTCCAATGCGCATCTTGCCCCCCTCACAGAAGCGACCGGAACGACGCGAAAACGGCGTTCAAGTCTTCGGCGAAATCCGGGTCTGCCCCATCCCGCAGGATGGCAACAGCTATGGCGACACGGTTGCGCGGCAAGTCAATGACAGTGGCCGTGAAGTTCACCCCCTTGCCATCGCGGCGCCCTGTCCCCCGAAAGACACGGGCGGGCAACCCGCCGATGCGGATGTCGCTGGTGCTGGTTAGGGTCGGGTCTTTGACCAGAAACTTGTCGATATCCTGCAAGTAGCGGACCCCATCCTGAATGGTCGCAACCCCTGAAGGTGAAACAAACCCCATCCAGACGTTGTCGTCCGTTACGGGACGCAGCCCCATGACCCGAGCCACCGCACGCGGATCATCCAACCCGGTGTCTTCGATCTCACGCGGGCCGCCAGTGCGCAGCACCCAGAAATCTGGAACGTCGAACCGAAACAGGGCGCGACCATCCTCGGTATATGTCACCGGTGTGTCGGCCAGTGCTGATCCTGCCCCACCCAGCCAGACAGCGGCGCAAGCGGCAAGAATTGGAGATGATAATAAACGCATATTTCAATAACCTGATGATTTCTTCACCCTCAGCTTGACCGCTGAAAGCGCGACTTGTCCAGCACTGCGTTGCAAAGACCCAGAAAAACCGCGTTCCGGTATTTCCCTTCCCCGCACGTGTCATCTGCCTCTTGCAAGCATCACGCCCCAATTTTTCAGACAAATACATGAAATCTATTGCGCATAGACCCCGACGGTCTGGCCGCCCGCATCATCAACGAAACGGATCGCGTCCCCATTTCGCCAGACGTCGTAGCAGGCCCACAAATCGGCAGGTGGCCATGTCGAGCAGTATTGATCCCCTCTCACCGCCCAGCGCCCGATACTGGGCCCGCCCGAGAAATACTGCGTGGTCATGCTGGCTTCGAAAACTTGCCAAACACCCGCGCCGTATTCCAGCTTCTTGCCCGCCAAGGCTGACAGGATTTCCTCTCCGGACAGTTTCTGGAAGTCTCCGGCCGTCGAAACACCCGGCCAAAGGGCGAAAATCAGGGCAAACCGTCTCATACCTGCTCTCACATCTTGTTCCCTTGCGCACAGGCGGCTAAACCCCGCGCCAACGCCTCATCCCAATCACATAAAGGTGCTGCCGCCAATGATTCCCCGTTATTCCCGCCCTGACATGGTTGCCATTTGGTCGCCCGAAACCAAGTTTCGCATCTGGTACGAAATCGAGGCGCATGCCTGCGATGCCATGGCCGATCTGGGCGTGATCCCGCGCGAGAATGCAGAAGCCGTTTGGAAAGCCAAGGACGTGGAATTCGACGTCGCCCGTATCGACGAGATCGAAGCCGTAACCAAGCATGACGTCATCGCCTTTCTGACCCATCTCGCCGAACATGTCGGCAGTGAAGAGGCCCGGTTCGTGCACCAGGGCATGACCAGTTCAGACGTGTTGGACACCTGCTTCAACGTCCAGCTGACGCGCGCGGCGGACCTTCTGATCGCCGATCTCGAAGGGCTTTTGGCAGCGCTCAAGCGCCGTGCGTTTGAACACAAGGACACCGTTCGCATCGGCCGCAGCCACGGTATCCACGCAGAGCCTACGACAATGGGCCTGACCTTTGCCCGGTTCTACGCCGAGATGGACCGCAACCTGTCCCGTATGCGCGACGCCCGCGCAGAAATCGCAACCGGGGCCATCAGCGGCGCCGTCGGCACATTTGCCAATATCGATCCCGCCGTCGAGGAACATGTCTGTGACAAACTGGGCCTTGTGCCCGAACCGATCAGCACCCAAGTGATCCCGCGTGATCGCCATGCGGCCTTCTTTGCGACGCTTGGCGTCATCGCCAGCAGCATCGAAAACATCGCCATCGAAATCCGCCACATGCAGCGGACCGAGGTTTTGGAGGGCGCAGAATTCTTCTCGATGGGCCAGAAAGGTTCGTCGGCCATGCCGCACAAGAAAAACCCGGTACTGACCGAGAACCTGACCGGGCTGGCCCGCATGGTACGCGCGGCAGTGATCCCGGCAATGGAGAATGTCGCGCTCTGGCATGAACGCGACATCTCGCATTCCTCGGTCGAGCGCATGATCGGACCGGATGCCACGATTACACTGGATTTTGCGCTGGCCCGTCTGACCGGTGTGATCGACAAGATGCTGATCTTCCCCGAAAACATGCTGGAAAACATGAACAAATTCCCCGGTCTTGTCATGAGCCAGCGTGTTCTTCTGGCCTTGACCCAAGCAGGGGTCAGCCGTGAGGACGCCTATGCCATGGTCCAGCGCAACGCGCTGAAGGTTTGGGAACACCGCACCGATTTCAAACAGGAACTGCTGGCGGATGCCGATGTAACGGCCGCGCTCAGCCCCGAAGAAATCGAAGAGAAATTCGACCTCGGCTATCACACCAAACACGTTGATACGATCTTCGCCCGGGTATTTGGCGAATAAGGTACGTCTCGACGCCGCCTTCACACGGCCCGGTCTGCAATGCGCAGGCCGGGCCTTGTTTTTGCCAGACTGCCCGAAATCGGTTATTCTGCGAATGATTTTTGGGGAGAGGCACCATGATCCGTACCGTTCTTTGCTCACTTGCACTTGTTTGTGTGGCATCTGCCGGCCTTGCATGCAGCGGGCATTCCAAACAGACGCAATCCTGCGCACCCGGCACAACCTGGGACACTGAAACGCAAAGCTGCACGAAATCGGTCAACAGCTGACGAATTTCTGTCCGACTTGTGAATAAAAGCAACCGTTCCACTGTTAGCTTTTTTGTAGATCGCACTATGATTTTGTGAGCAGCCCCGAGAACGGAGTAAGAATATGCGCCTTTTGTTAGCTTCAGCCCTCGCTTTGCAGGCCTTCGCCTTTGCCCCGGTGGTCCACGCCGCAGGCGGCGACAGCAGCAGCCCGCCGAAACCGACGAATACGACCAAGAAATGTTTGTTCGGTCGGGTCTATGACGAAGCCAGAGGCCGGTGTGTCAAACCCAACAAAACCAACCTGTCGGAAGATCAGCTTTACGACGCCGTCCGCGAACTGGCCTATGACGGGCAATACGGGCACGCGCAGGATATCCTGCGGATCATGGATCAGGACGACGACCGTGTGCTGACCTATTGGGGCTTTACCTACCGCAAGATGGGCGAGCTGGAGCTGGCGAACGTCTTTTACCAGAATGCCATCAATGCCAATCCCGACAATCTTCTGGCGCGCAGCTACATGGCGCAAGGCTTTGTAACCGAAGGAAAAACCGATCTGGCAATCGAGCAATGGCGTGAGATCAAAGCCCGCGGCGGCGAAGGGACCTGGGCCGAGACGTCTCTGCGCGAGGCTATCCGGACAGGGTTTACCTACAGCTACTGAGCTTCAGGGTTATTTAACCCGACTCCCGTTAATCTGCCCGTGGTTCGGAAAATTTGGCACTACGGGCAGATGCAGGACACAAACGCTTTGATACAAATGGCAAATGGGGGGTCTGCCCCAATTGCCGCGGGGGATGAACACGCGCCGCAAGTTGTTCCGCGCACGTTGACCGGTCAGCAAAAAGCGGCCGTTGTCGTGCGCCTTCTGTTGAACGAGGGCGCCGATATTCCACTTGAGGAACTGCCTGACGACCTGCAAGAGACATTGACCCATCAACTTGGGCAAATGGGCCTTGTGGATCGTGTAACCCTGGGCGCAGTGGCCCGGGAATTCAGCGACGCTCTGGACAATGTCGGGCTGGCTTTTCCACATGGGCTTGCAGGTGCATTGGATGCGGTGAACGGAAAGATCGCACCATCGACGGCCGCGCGCCTGCGCAAGCTAGCCGGGGTGCGCCAGATCGGCGACCCATGGCAACGCCTGCGTGACGTACCCGTTGAGGATCTTGCCAAAATGGCTCAGGCGGAAAGCACCGAGGTGGCGGCTGTCATGCTTTCAAAGATGGATACCGCACAGGCGGCGCAGATGCTGGCCCATATGCCGGGCCCGGTTGCGCGGCGCATTACCTATGCCATCTCGAAAACAACAAATGTCACCCCCGAAGCGGTTGAACGTATTGGCTGGTCGCTGGCCGCGCAACTGGATCAGCGGCCTGCTCAGGCTTTCGACAATGGTCCGGGCGCACGCGTGGGCGCGATCCTGAACCAGTCGGCGGCCGCGACACGCGATGACTTGTTGAACGCATTGGACGAGGACGACGCCGAATTTGCGGATCTGGTACGCCAGTCGATCTTTACCTTTGCCCATATCCCAAGCCGTATCACGGCCCGCGATGTTCCCGCCATCCTGCGTGAAGTGGAACAGCCGGTTCTTGTCACCGCACTGGCAGGTGCCGCCGCGGATGATGACAAGGCATCCGTTGAATTCATTCTGTCAAACATTTCGTCCCGCATGGCCGACAATCTGCGCGAGGAAATGGCCGAACGTGGGCGCGTCAAACAATCGGAAGCCGAAGATGCCATGACACAGGTGGTGGCCGCCATTCGCGTTCTGGTCGATGCCGGTTCCATTGTTCTGATCGAAAACGATGACGAGGAAGATGCAGCCTGACCCCGCGAACCCGCGGGTATTGCGCGATCCGGCCACCTGCTGCGGGTTCAGGTTTTCCGCCCGTCTGAGCGCTTGAGCTTGCTGGCATCGGGCTGTATGTCTTTCTCAGCAATTCGCAACACGCGGTGAGACACCTCCATGCCCGTTGAAAAGTCGGAGCTCAGCCGGTTTGAGCTTGGGAAATACTATGTCGCCAACCTGTTTCTTCAGGGGGTCATCCGCGTTATGCGCATGCTTCCCTATGAGCGGCGTATTGCAACGATGGGGGCTATCGTGCGGTTTCTGGCACCTGTTGTCGGGTTTCGCAAACGTGTCCGTCGGAATCTGAAGCTGACTTGCCCGGACTTGCCTGAAGCCGAAGTCAGGCAGATCTGCCGCGATGTGCCGGACAATGCCGGTCGTGCGATCATGGAACATTTTTCTCCGGAAGACTTTATCGAACGGCAGAGCAAGGCCAAGATTTCTGGGCCAGGTATCGCTGCATTTGACGCGGCTGTTGCCGAGGGGCGTCCGGTCATGATGATTACGGCGCATTTCGGTCACTACCTTGCAGCGCGCATCGCCTTGCAGACATACAGCGGTCAGCCCATCGGCTGCCTGTATCGGCGGATGGCCAACCCGTATTTCAACGACGCTTATGTCGAAGCTTTCTACAAGACAGGCGCCCCGATGTTCGAACAGGGGCGGCGCGGTATGGTCGAGATGGTGCGCTCGTTGAAAAAGGGTGGGATCATTGCCATCGTTTCAGATCTTCACGCAATGGGCGGTGAAGAATTGATGTTTTTCGGTAAACCCGCAGTGACATCCGTGCTGAACGCCGAGTTGGCCATCAAGTACAATGCCGAGCTGATTCCGTGTTACGCGGTACGTCAGCCCAACGGTCTTGATTTTGAGATCGTTCTGCACGAACCGGTTCCGCACACCGACCCAAAAACCATGACCCAGTTCACCAATGACGATCTGGAAAAGATGGTGCGGCAGCATATGGGGCAATGGTTCTGGATTCACCGCCGCTGGAAACACTGGAACGGGTTGGGCATCAAGCCGGAAGAGAT
Source organism: Ruegeria sp. HKCCD7559 (assembly GCF_013110575.1). NCBI lineage: Bacteria > Pseudomonadati > Pseudomonadota > Alphaproteobacteria > Rhodobacterales > Roseobacteraceae > Ruegeria > Ruegeria sp. HKCCD7559. The sequence goes on along the minus strand of NZ_WVQU01000001.1, from coordinate 632,687 downwards.
GCCCTGATCACCTGACCCGGGTGGCGGCAACAATCGGCCCTTCCCCGGCCCTTTGAACCAGAACGACAGCCGGCAGGTCCAAACCAAGCTGAACCGTGAATGATTGCGGCGCAGTTCCATCCCACTGCCCTGCAATCTGCCAGGCCTCAACTACATTGGCATAGTCCAGCTCGTGCCCGGCCAGCTCTCCACGACGGATCGAAGCGTGCCGCATGGGCGAATACTGAACCACATGCACGTCATAGGTATCGCCTTTCGGCAACTCGACGGGCGTCACATCCACTGTCACTTCATCGGCTGAGCGCACGGCCGTCACAAGCGCTTCGGGCGCTGCTTTCAGATGCGCTTCGATCAATCGATCAAGTTCACGGGATTGCGCTCCGACGATGTCGTGCTGCCCGTTGATCACCATCTGCGGGGTGTAGATCATGGAACGCCCCCCCTCGCGGGCATAAGCCCGCTGCCGGAGCGTATGATCGGGGTCTGCGTATTCGTCCTTCCACCCGATATAGTCCCAGTAATCGACATGCAAAGCCAGCCCTATGACGTCGTCGCGCTTGGCCAGATCCTGCATGATCCGATCTGCCGGCGGGCAGGATGAACACCCCTGAGACGTGAACAGCTCAACCACAACCGGGTCTTCCTCGGCCGCGACCTGTACCGCCACAAGGCAGGAAAACACGGTGGTCAAGGCAATGGATCTGAACATGAGAACTCTCGGGTTGAGCGGTTGGATCTCAGGGATAGCTGCTTTGACACTCAACAGCCAATCAAGGTTTCTTGAGGCTTTGACGCATTCCCTCCGCGAAAAGGTGTACAATAGTATACAAATTTCCCTCTCGGCGCGTGTTCAGCCTTGAACACGGGGGCTTGGTGATGCAGATAACACTCAGCAAATCCCAATATCCAAGTCATTTGAGAGGGAGGCCACAGATGCCCATCAAAGTCGGACAGGATAACGCCAAAACGCGCCGCAGTCTGAGCGTGAATGGTAAATCCATTTCCTATTATTCGATCCCTGCCGCGCAAGAGGCCGGTCTGGGCGATTTCTCGAAACTGCCTGCCGCACTCAAGGTGGTTCTGGAAAACATGTTGCGGTTCGAGGATGACGGGTTTTCGGTCTCGGTCGATGACATCAAGGCTTTTGCCGAATGGGGCGCCAACGGTGGCAAAAACCCTCGTGAAATCGCCTATCGCCCTGCCCGGGTACTGATGCAGGATTTCACCGGCGTTCCCGCCGTGGTGGATCTGGCCGCGATGCGGGACGGCATCAAGGCGTTGGGCGGCGACGCGCAAAAGATCAACCCGCTGAACCCTGTCGATCTGGTCATCGACCATTCGGTGATGATCGACGAATTCGGCAACCCGCGCGCGTTCCAGATGAATGTGGACCGTGAATACGAACGCAACATGGAACGGTACCAGTTCCTGAAATGGGGTCAGGGTGCATTCAACAACTTCCGCGTTGTCCCCCCCGGCACCGGCATCTGCCACCAGGTGAACCTTGAATATTTGGCCCAGACCGTCTGGACCGACACCGACCAGAACGGTGAAGAAGTCGCCTATCCCGATACGCTGGTCGGCACCGACAGTCACACCACCATGGTCAACGGCATGGCCGTGCTGGGCTGGGGTGTCGGCGGGATCGAGGCCGAGGCCGCGATGCTGGGTCAACCGATCTCGATGCTGATCCCCGAGGTCGTGGGCTTTGAGCTGACCGGTGATCTGGTCGAAGGCACCACCGGCACCGACCTGGTTCTGAAGGTCGTGGAAATGCTGCGCGAAAAAGGCGTTGTCGGCAAGTTCGTCGAATTCTACGGCGAAGGCCTGGATCGTCTGCCGCTGGCCGACCGTGCGACCATCGCCAACATGGCCCCGGAATACGGCGCGACATGCGGCTTTTTCCCGATTGACGGCGAAACGCTGCGCTACATGCGCAACACCGGCCGCGACGAGGATCGCATCGCGCTGGTTGAAGCCTACGCCAAGGAAAACGGTTTCTGGCGCGATGAAAACTATGCGCCGATCTACACCGACACCCTGACCCTGGATATGGGCACGATTGTTCCGGCAATCTCGGGGCCCAAACGCCCGCAGGATTATGTTGCGCTGACTGACGCCAAGGCCGCATTCGCCAAGGAAATGGCCGAGACCTTCAATCGCCCGATGGGCAAACAGGTCGAGGTCAAAGGCGAAAACTATGGCATGGAATCGGGCAAGGTCGTGATCGCCTCGATCACGTCCTGCACCAACACGTCGAACCCTTACGTGATGATCGGAGCGGGCCTCGTGGCGCGTAAGGCAGCCGCGCTGGGGCTGGATCGCAAGCCTTGGGTCAAAACCTCACTGGCACCGGGGTCGCAGGTTGTGTCCGCTTATCTCGAGGCCGCGGGCCTTCAGGAGGATCTGGACAAGATCGGCTTCAACCTCGTCGGATACGGCTGCACCACATGTATCGGCAACTCGGGGCCGATTCAGAAAGAAATCTCGGAGGCCATTGCGGAAGGCGATCTGGTCGCCACTTCGGTCTTGTCCGGCAACCGCAACTTCGAAGGCCGCATCTCGCCCGACGTGCGCGCAAACTATCTGGCTTCACCGCCTCTGGTCGTCGTGTACGCCCTGGCAGGCACCATGGACATTGACCTGACATCCGAACCGATCGGTCAGGACAAGGACGGCAACGACGTCTATATGAAAGACCTCTGGCCAACGCAGCAGGAGGTCGCGGAACTGGTCGAACAGACTGTCACGCGCGAAGCGTTCCAGTCGAAATACGCCGACGTCTTCAAAGGGGACGAGAAATGGCAGTCGGTCGAAACCACCGATGCGGAAACCTATGACTGGCCGCCGACATCGACCTATATCCAGAACCCGCCCTATTTCCAGGGCATGGGCCCCGAACCGGGCACGATTTCCAACATCGAAGGCGCCAAGGTTCTGGCCATTCTGGGTGACATGGTCACGACCGACCACATCTCACCTGCTGGGTCATTCGCAACGACCTCGCCCGCAGGCCAGTACCTGATCGAACGTCAGGTTCAGCCGCGTGAATTCAATTCATATGGTTCACGCCGCGGCAACCACGAGGTGATGATGCGCGGAACTTTCGCCAACATCCGCATCAAGAACGAGATGCTGGACGGCGTCGAAGGCGGTTACACCAAAGGCCCGGACGGTGAACAGACGTCAATTTATGACGCCTCGATGGCCTATCAGGCGAACAGCACCCCGCTGGTGGTATTCGGTGGCGAGCAATATGGCGCGGGCTCAAGCCGCGACTGGGCGGCCAAGGGCACGGCGCTGCTGGGCGTCAAGGCCGTTATCGCCGAGAGCTTTGAGCGTATCCACCGTTCAAACCTTGTTGGCATGGGGGTCATTCCGTTCGAGTTTACAGGTGGCGACACCCGCAAAACCCTGGGGCTGAAAGGGGATGAAACCGTTTCGATTCACGGGCTGGATACGATCGAGCCGCTACAGGAAGTCCCGTGCACCATCGTTTATGGCGATGGAACCGAAAAGACCATCACCCTGAAATGCCGTATCGATACCGCGCCCGAGATTGAATACATCGAAAACGGTGGCGTGTTGCATTACGTCCTGCGCAATCTTGCGAAGGCATCATAACCGATACCAAAGCGTGCAATTCAAACCCCCGGCCACCCGCCGGGGGTTTTTTTGTTTTCTGGTCATTTATTCGAAAACCTGAAACTGTTGGGCAAGGTCGTCAACGGAAAACCATTCGCCATGAAGAAACCCAACGCCCTGCTGGTATGTTCGCTCAGCGTAATTGCCGTGATCGGGATATGGGGTGTCGTGGACATTCAAAGTCTGGTGACCTGGGCAAGCGGCATCGTCCAGCAGACCTTCCACAGCCGCGGCTGGTTCGTGATGCTCGCCGCTTCGGGTATGTTGATCGGATGCCTGTTTCTGGCGTTTTCACCCCATGGAAATATTCGCCTTGGCCGGGATGACGAGGAGCCAGAGTTTTCCACCGCCACATGGATTTCAATGCTGTTCTCCGCCGGTATGGGCGTCGGCCTGTTGTTTTGGGCGGTGGCGGAACCGCTGACCCATTTCAACTTCATCTCCGGCATGGCGCCGGATTTCATCGCGGCGCAGCAGGCGATGCTGGCGACAAATTTCCATTGGGGGCTGCATGCCTGGGCGATTTATGGCTCCACCGCGCTGACCATTGCCTATTTCAGCTTTCGGCGCGGTACGGGGATGATGGTCAGTGCGCCGATCAAAAACCTGTTTCCCGACAAACGCTGGGCTGAACGTGTCGGGTGGCTTTCGGACTTCATGGCGATCATCGCCATATCCATTGGTGTCGGCGGCTCCATGGCCATGGGCGTGTTTCAGGTGGCAGACGGCATCGCAGTGCTGGGCGGTCGGGAAACGGTCGGCGCCCTTTTGATTGGTGTCGTGTTTCTGGCAATGGTTGCTGCGTATATCCCGGCACTCATGATCGATCTGGGCCAAGGCATGGCGCGCCTGTCCAATGCCGCCATGCTTATCGCAATCGGCCTTGTTGCCTACACGGTGGTCCTTGGCCCCACCGAATACCTTCTGAATACCGTCGTTCAGGGGTTCGGCGACTATGTCACCAATGTCATTCCCAGGGGATTTCAGACCTTTACGTTCTTCGGCGATGACGTCACCAGATGGTTCAGCGACTGGACCCTTACCTACATGGTCTGGTGGATTGCCTGGGGCCCGTTCGTGGGCGTCTTTGTCGCGCGTATCTCTCGCGGTCGCACGATACGGGAATTCGTGATCGGCGTCCTGTTCGCCCCCACGCTGTTTTCAATCCTCTGGTTCGGTGCCTTTGGTGGCATTGGCCTGTTCGAGGCACTTAATGGTGCGGGCGAACTGCTGGCCTATACGCAGACAAATATCGAACGCGTGACCTTCGCCCTGCTCGACCGACTTCCACTTTCCGTGATCACCACGCTTGCAACGGTACTGGCCGCCTTTCTGTTCATCGTGACCAGCGTCGTAAGCGCAGCCTTTGTTCTGGGCACCTTCTCGACGGGCGGGGACGAGAACCCACCGCCGCGTGTGCGTCTGATCTGGGGGGGATTGCTGGGACTGCTGAGCGTTGCAATGATCCTTTCGGGATCCGTGGACTCGGTGAAGATCCTCATCTCGCTTGGCGCATTGCCCTTTGTCTTCATTTCGGTCCTGCTGATGGTTTGCCTGTTCCGCGGGCTAAGAGAAGAGGGCCAACGCAATGCTGATCGGTGATCTTACGGACACATTGATGAACCTTGTCACCTTCGCGTTCATCGCGGCAATGCTCTGGATATTGCTGCGCAAGTGACCGCATTCCGGCAGCGCAAAAATCAACGTTGAATCCCGGGCGCTTTGCCGGTCATCTGAGTTCATGGAAAAAGTAGCACTGATAACCGGTGGTGCCCGTGGAATTGGGCGGGCAATAGTCGAAGACCTGCGCGGTGATCACCGTGTCGCCTTCACTTGGTTGGCCAGCCACCCCGATTCAGAATTGCTGAAAGGCGACGTTCTGACGATTCAGTCTGACCTTACAAAAGACAACCAACCCACCCGGGTGGTCGAAAAGGTCATTGATCACTTCGGGCGACTGGACGTGATCGTAAACAATGCCGGTCTTGTTCGCTCCACTCCGAAACAACAGTTTCAGGCCGCGGACCATCGCGCCATTCTTGACCTCAACGTGCTGGCCCCCGCCGCGTTGCTTGCTGCGGCATTGCCGCATCTGAAACGCGGCGCTTCGATCGTCAGCATCTCATCGATGAACGCAACATTGCCACCGCGGGACGCCGCGACCTACGGGGCAAGCAAAGCCGCGCTGAACCTCTGGACGCGCGCCATGGCAAAAGAGCTTGGCCCGGACGGAATCCGCGTCAACGCGGTTGCACCGGGTGCCATCAACATCCCCGAAGCCCCCCGCCCTGACGATCTGACATCGCTATTCGTCAGGGAAACGGCGCTGGGCCGGATCGGAACTCCGGAAGACATCGCCAGGGTCGTTCGGTTTCTGACCTCGGACGCGGCGGGATTCGTAACCGGAGAGGTCCTGGGCGTGACCGGAGGCTATCGCTTGTAAGGCGGCTTAAACCTCGTTTTCCAAATTGCTCAACCGCCCGCAGCCTTTTCCAACGCCGGACGCAGAGTGTTTTCAATCACCCGCTGCGTAATCGGGCCGGCAAAGCGCAAAATGATCGTGCCGTCGCCATCAACCACATAGGTTTCGGGAACGCCGTAAAGGCCCCAATCCAATGCCATGCGACCTTTCTCATCACGTCCAATCGCGGCGTAGGGATCGCCAAGCTCGGTCAAAAACGCTTGGGCGTTGTCCAACTGGTCTTTGTAGTTGACGCCATAGACCGGGATGCCTTCGGCGGCCAGAGCCTCCAGATTGGGATGCTCGGCACGGCATGGCGCGCACCAGCTGGCCCAGTAGTTTACCAGCTTGACCTCTCCATCCCGCAGCGTGGCATCATCAAACAGCTTCTTTTCCGGGAACTCGCTCAGAACCACGGGCGGAGCCGGTTGGCCTTCGCGGGCAGAGGGCAACGCATTGGGGTCTTCACGGAACATACCGATCCCGGCCAACACGGCGAAAGCGCCAAAAATCAAAGGCGGCGCGATCATCAGGGGCGATATCTTAGCCATCTCGCGAAATCCTTTGTTCGATCTTTTCCATTTCAGTGCGTACCTTGCGCCCTCGCATCACGCTGAACACGATCAATGCCACCAGCAGTATGATGGACACGGCATAAGACGACAAAACCGCGTCAGCATATTTTCCAAGATCGGGGATCATCCACCCACCCTTTCACGCGCCTGCAACGCCTTGATGCGCCGCGCGCGGATTTCAGTTCCGGTGCGGTACAGCACCAAAGCGATGAACAGCAGTACAAATCCGATGATGCACAGCAACAGCGGATAGAAGTAGATATTGCTGACTTTCTCTTCCGTATCGGCCCCGGTCACGGCTGCCGCGCGCATGACCGATGCGCCCTGATGCAAGCCCTGGTTCCAGAAGTTGACCGCATATCGGCTGAGCAGCGCGAACACGGATCCGACCAGACACAGAACCGAGGTCAGGTCCGCCGCAGTGTCCGGATCCTCGATGGCTTCCCACAATGCGACATAGCCAAGATAGAACAGGAACAGGATCAGAAACGACGTCAGACGCGGATCCCACGCCCACCAGGTGCCCCACATGGGCTGTCCCCAGATCGCCCCGGTCAGCAACGCAATCAAGGTCATCACGATCCCGATCGGCGCAGCCGCCCGTGCCGCCAGCGCGCTGACATGATGACGTCGAACCAGCCAGACCAGAGAAGTTGCCAACATCATCAGCCAGCAATTGATCGCCATCAGTGCCGCCGGGACGTGCAGATAGATGATCTTGACCGTCGACCCTTGTTTATAGTCGTCCGGCGTGAAGAAGAACCCCCAGACCAGCCCGACGACGATGCAGAAGATCGAGACGATCCAGAAAAACGGCAGGACACGTTCACTGGTCGCAAGAAACTTGCGCGGGTTGGCGTATTCCCAGAGGGCATTGGCTTTGGCTGCTATCGACATGGGCCCTATCTAGTCCGAGTTGGGGGTATTCTCAATTGACATCAGTCAAAGTTGGGGCGGTTCACCGCAGATTGATACGTAACACAGCCGCGCTGGCAAAGGGCAACAACGCGATGGTGGCCGCCGTGATCCCCGCCAGCATCAACAAAGACGTCTGCACGTCCATCCCCGTTGCCCCACGCCGGGCGACCTCGGCCCCGAAAATCAGGGTGGGGACGTAAAGCGGCAGCACCAAGAGCGACAACAGCAACCCGCCGCGCTTGAGACCGACGGTCAGGGCAGCACCGAATGTTCCGATCACGCTCATGGCCGGGGTGCCGATCAGCAGCGAGATGACAAGCCAGAAGAACCCCTGCGCAGGCAGGTTCAGCAGGACCCCCAGAAAAGGTGCGGCCAGAACCAAAGGCAGGCCTGTGGTCAGCCAGTGGGCCAGCGCCTTAATGGTCACGACTGATTCCAGCGGCAGCGGCGCCGTTGCCAGCAGGTCCAGCGATCCGTCCTCCCAGTCCAGCGCCAGAAGACGGTCAAGAGACAGCAGGCAGGCCAGCAACGCCCCCAGCCAGAGCACACCCGGCGCGATGGTGGTCAGCAGTGACGATTGTGGCCCCACTGCAAACGGCACCATCACGGTCACGATCAGGAAAAAGGCCAATCCCAAACCAAACCCGCCACCCGCTCGGAAGGCCAGTTTCAGGTCGCGCAGCAGAAGGGCGATCACAGGAAACCTCCGTCGAAATCGTCAATGGGTTTGGGTTTGGCCTTGTTCGGGCCGACGTCCAGAACCTCGCCATCCAGACCAAGGTCGATATGGGTCGCGATCAGGGCTGACCCACCCTGCCCCAGATGCGCGCGGACTGCATCGGCGAACATTTGCACCGCATTTCTGTCCAGCGAAACGGTCGGCTCGTCCAGCATCCAGATCGGCCGCCCGGTGACCAGCATGCGTGCCAGCCCCAGCCGCCGTTTCTGACCGGCCGACAGGTACCCCGCATGGCGATCCGACAGCTCGTTCAACTGGAACGCGTCCAGCGCCGTCTGGATGCCGTTGGTGCCAAAGACAGAAGCCCAGAACGTCAGGTTCTCGGATACAGTCAGCGTCGGTTTCAGCCCGTCCGAATGGGACGCATATGCAATCTGGTCTTCCGCGCCCTGGATCTGACCCTTCAGCGGCGGCTGCAACCCGGCCAATGTGCGCAGAAGGGTCGTTTTGCCGATCCCGTTCGGCCCACGCAGAATCAGCGCTTTGCCCGGAGGCAGCTGAAAGCTGAGATGTTCCAGGACGGGAATGCCACCACGGGTGATCGACAGGTCGGTTACAATCAGAGTCATGAGACCCGCTTATCGGAATGTCATCAGAGGCAAAAGGTGGGATTTGCCGCAGTTCGGCTGTGGGAGCTTTGAGCAAAGAGGTCCGAGTGAGGGGCCGGCCCCTCACACACCCCGGGATATTTTCGGCCAGATGAAGGGATCCCGTCAGACCGGGATCAGAGCAAGCGCTATTCGGCGACCTTCTGAGAGCAAGACATTGTAGGTGCGGCACGCAGCCGGAGAATTCATGATTTCGACGCCGACACCGGCACTCTCCAACCGGGTGCGCAAAGACTGGGGAATGTGGGCCATGTCTTTGCCAGTGCCGACAAGCAGAACGTCAATTTCATCAGCCAGTTCCAGAAGTGGTTGCGCATCTTCATAACCGCCCCAGATGGCAGGTCCTGCGGGGCCGGTCAGAACTGCGCCTTCGAACACATCACCGCCAATGCGGAAAAAACCGGGGCCGTAGCCATCAACCGGCTTGGCATCCGAAAACGTAACTTGGTTGAGGCGCATTCCTTCCCTCCTTCAATCCAGGATCGGCAAACCGGACACGACTGCTATCAGAATGACCGAATAAGCCGCAGTGCGATAGATCCGTTCGAGCTTTGGATCGAACAGAGCCTTGCCGATCAGTGTCGTGGTCAGATAGGGCAAGCCCAGCAGCAGGACAATCCAAAGGATCGACAGATCCGCAGCGCCTCCGATCAGGATGCTGAAGACGATGGCCACGTCCAGCAAAGCCAGAAAGATGATCGTGTTGGCACGAATCTTGCGCACATCTGAAGAGCTGGCCAGATAGAATACGATAACGACCGGGCCGGTCAGTCCGGTCATGCCACCGATCACGCCTGCGCTGCCTCCGATGGCCATCCGTCCGGGCACACCCAGCCGTCCCTGCCAGCGCCAGCCAGTGACGATCGCCAACAGGGTCACGCCGGTGATACCGCAGGCAATCCAGCGCAGAACGACCGTGTCGGCCTGTGCCATGACCCAAAGGCCAAGCGGCACGGTCAATGCCGCTGCAACGCCCAAAGTGCTGATTTCGGTCTTGTCGCATTCACGCCATGCCTGCGGCGCCAGCGCAAAGGTCGATACGATCCCGGTGGCTGCCATCAGAAAGACGACATCGGCAATCGGCAGAAATTGAGTGGCCACCGGAACAAAGATCATCGCGGTGCCAAAACCAGTGAAGCCGCGGACAAGTCCCGCGGCTCCGATGGTAAGAACCAACCAACCCAGCCCCGGCAGGGACAAGGCCTGTTGCAACGCCTCAGGCATCGATATTGGCAAACTGGTTGCCCGCCGTGTTGGACGGCTTGGACCAGTCGCGCTTGACCCCCAGCCACAACAGGATGGTCGAAGCGACGAAGACCGATGAATAAGTGCCCACGATCACGCCCCAGATCATCGCGAACACGAAGCCGCGGATCACATCGCCGCCCAGAACATAAAGTGAGATCAACGCCAGCAACGTCGTGACCGAGGTCATCACCGTCCGGCTGAGGGTCTCGTTGATCGAAATGTTCAGCACCTCTTTGAGGTCTTTCTTTTTGTACTTCCGCAGATTTTCACGCACCCGGTCGAAAACGACCACGGTATCGTTCAGCGAATAACCGACGATGGTCAGAAGGGCCGCGATAATGGCCAGATCAAACCGGATTTGCAGTTCCGAGAAGATGCCGATGGTCAGGATCACATCGTGAACCAGTGCCGCCACGGCCCCCAACGCAAACTGCCATTCGAACCGTAGCCAGATATAGACAAGCACCGCGCCAATCGCCAAAGCCACCGCGATGACGGCGGTCTGGATCAACTCGCCCGAGACCTTGGGGCCGACGGATTCTACGGAGACGAACTGAATATCAGGTATTTCCTGCTGCAACGCGTCCTCGACGGCGGTGATGGTCGCTGCTTCGACAGCCTCGGCATCTTCCTGCGCTTGGATGCGGATCATCGCAACGTTTTCGTCATCCGCAAAGGTTGGATCGAAAATCTCGGTGATGGTCACATCGCCCAGTTCCAGCGGGGCGATGGCATCTCGGTATGTGCCCACATCGATCTCGACCGCGCTTTGCGTCCGGATCGTCGTGCCACCGCGGAAATCAATACCGAAATTCAGCCCTTGCAGCATGAACGAGGTGAAGGCAATCACCATCATCAGGCCGGAAATGCCCAACCAGACCTTCCAGCGGTTGAAGAAATCGAACGAGGTGTTCTGGGGTACGAGTTTCAGTCTCATGTCAAACCTCGATCGTTTTCGGACGGCGGCGTTCGAACCACATCACGACCATCAGGCGCGTCACGAAGATCGCGGTGAAGACCGAGGTCAGAATGCCGAGGCCCAGAGTGATTGCAAAGCCGCGCACCGGGCCACTGCCCATGGCAAACAGGATCACGGCGGTGATGAATGTGGTCACGTTCGCATCCAGAATGGCAGACAGCGCCTTTTCATAGCCCAGTTCGATTGCGCGCGCCGGACCTTTGGCGGATTTCAATTCCTCGCGGATACGTTCAAAGATCAGCACGTTGGCGTCCACCGCCATACCGACAGTCAATACGATCCCCGCGATACCCGGCAGGGTCAAGGTTGCTCCGATCATGGACAGCAGACCGAACAACAGGCCCACATTGATGATCAGCGCGATGTTGGCGAAGATCCCGAACAGACCATAGCTGAGCGCCATGAAAACCAGTACTGCCACAAAGGCCACGATTGTGGCGACTTTGCCCGCGTCGATACTGTCCTGCCCCAACTCGGGTCCGATGGTACGTTCTTCGAGGAATTCCAGGCCGGCAGGCAGTGCGCCCGCTCGCAGCAGGACGGCCAGATTGGTGCTTTCCTCAACCGTAAAGTTGCCGGTGATGATGCCTGAACCGCCCGGAATATGACTTTGGATCACGGGGGCCGAAATTACCTCGTCGTCCAGAACGATGGCAAAGGGGGCTCCGATATTGTCGCGGGTATAATCCCCGAATTTGCGCGCACCAGACGTGTTGAACCGGAAATTGACCGCAGGGCGACCGTTTTGGTCGAATGCGGGCTGCGCATCGACCAGTTCCTCTCCGGTAACGACCGGAGCGGATTCAATGGTGTAGTAAACACCGCTTTCGTCAATCGACGGCACAATTTCTTCGCCGATGCCTGCAACGGCATCCGGATTGGTGCCGCGTCCGGCGACCGGGTTAAAGGTCAGTTGCGCCGTCGTGCCGATGATCTCTTTCAACTCACCCGCGCTGCCGATGCCAGGCACCTGAATCAGGATACGATCGGCACCCTGACGCTGAATGGTCGGCTCTCGGGTGCCCACTTCGTCGATCCGGCGGCGGATGATTTCCAACGATTGACGCACTGTGCGGTCGTCTGAGGCCAGTTTTTCTGCCTCGGACAACTGAACGACAATCGTGTCGCCTTCGGCACGTGCCTCGATATCCGTTGCCCCGACACCGGTCAGGGTCTGCACTTGACGGGCAAGACCGCGCACGACCTCCAGTGCCCGCGCCATGCCCTCAGGCTGGCTGATGCGCACGCGAATCTCATCTGGGGCCGATTCCTGACGGCGGACCGTCCCGACGGTCGAGCGCTCATCGCGCAGGGCGTCACGGATATCTGGCCACATCGCCTCCATCCGGGATTCGTAGACGTCCTGCACCTGAACTTCGGCCAACAGATGTGCACCGCCGCGCAGGTCAAGGCCCAGATTGACCAGCGACGAGGGCAGCCAGTTCGGCCATTGCCCCGCCTCGACCTGCAACTCGGGCGTATCCACGCCCAGCTCGATCGCGGCTTTGGCGTCGTTTGATTGCTCGACCCGTGTGTAAAACGCATTTGGCAGGGCCATGATCAGGCCAGTCACGCAGACCAGCCAGATCAGAACCCGCTTCCAGGTATCAATGTGCAGCATTACCCTGCCTTTTCAAGGATTTGTAAGGTGGTGTTATTTCGCGGGTTCGGTTTTGTTCAGAACCTGGGCGATGGTCGATTTGACCACACGCACTTTGACACCTTCGGCGATCTCGACTTCGATCTCGTTATCGCCTTCCTTGACCTTCGACACTTTGCCGATCAGCCCGCCCTGGGTGACAACCTGATCCCCCCGACGCACGGCATCGACCATGGCCTGATGTTCCTTCATTTTCTTCTGCTGCGGACGGATCAGCAGGAAATACATGATCGCAAAGATCAGGATCAGCGGGAGAAACTGGGCGATTGCGCCACCTTCCATGGGATATTCCTTTGTTCAGATCTTGCGGCACCGTTCCGCAAATTTTGCCGGAACCTATGCTTTGAAATGCGTGTTTGCAAGCAAAGGTGGTCATGTGATCGGCCGCAACCTGAGAAAGGTGCCACACGAACCGGTAAATCGTTGCAGATATGTCCTATGCAGGTATTTCAAATTGGCTATAGTCGAACATCAGGGGGGGCAATGAGAGCTAGATACAAACCATTCCAATCGTTGACGCTTTTGCTGTCCTTGCTGAGCTTGATCCTGTGTCTGGCCGCGCCGGTGAAGGCCCAGGAATTGCCTGCCGAAGCCACCGAACCCGAGGCGGAAGAAACCGAAAGTTTCAAGGCGCCCGTCATCGTGGACGGCGACATGTTGTTCTTCCTGCGCGGCTCCAGCGCTCTGCCCGCGCCGGAACGTGCCGAAAGCGTGCAGAACAAGATTATTGAGGTGGCCGAAGCCTCTGAAAGCCCCACCGTCGACATCACCTTTGAAGAAACCGACCTAGGCATACGCATTCGCGCCGACGGTGAAATCGTATCGATCGTGACGCTTGCAGACGCCGAACTGGATCAGATGGAGCTGGACGTCCTCGGCTTACTGCATGGTCAGGCCATCGAAGAGGCCATCCTTGCCTACCGCTCCAACCGTACAGATCAAGCCCGGGTATCCGGAGCGATTGAGGCCGCTGGATGGACCTTAGGCTTTGTCGTCTTCGTGCTGGTTATCCTTTGGCTTCACCGGCGGATCAGGCGGCGCACTCTGAAACTAGTAAAGCGTTATTTGAAGGATGTCGAAACGGCGACGGCCAAAAGCGTTCAGGCCGAAGCAATCGCCGCCCTGATCCGATACGGGCTGAATTTTGCCCTGTTGGTCATCTTCTTTCTCGGCTTCTACTACTACCTGTCCTTCGTTCTACTGGCCTTTGCGGAAACACGCTATTTCGCGCAACTGCTGCTGACCTATCTGACAGAACCGGTACTGCTGATATTCAAGGGAATACTCAGCTATATCCCAAACCTGATTATGCTCAGCCTGATCGCATGGGTCACGTTGTACATAATCAAGGGCATGCGCGTGTTCTTCGACGCGGTCGAAGCCGGTTCGTTCGAAATGGGCGATTTTGAAAAACACTGGGTCAATCCGACGTTCAACATCGCTCGGGTTATCGTGATTCTGATCGCGCTCGTCTTTGCCGTTCCCTACATTCCCGGTTCGGATTCGGCCGCCTTCCAGGGTCTGACCATTCTGGTCGGCGCCATGCTGTCGCTGGGTGCCAACTCGGTCGTGTCCAACATGCTGGCGGGGCTTTTCGTGATCTATCGCCGCTCCACGTCAATTGGCGACCGCATTCAGATCGGGGACCATATTGGCGACGTGGTTCAGATCAAACTGATGGAGACGCATCTGAAATCCATCAAGAACGAGCTGATTTCGATCCCGAACGCTCAATTGATGAATTCGGACGTTGTGAATTTCTCGAAGAAAACCGATGGCAGTGGGTTGCTGCTGCACACGACGGTTGGCATCGGATATGAAGAACCGCCCGAAAAGGTCGAAGCAATGCTGATCGAGGCGGCCAACCGCACCAAGGGCATCAAGGCCAAACCTGAACCTTTCGTACTGTGGACAGCGCTGGCCGACTACGCCATCAATTATCAGATCAACGGTTACACCACCCGCGGCAGCATCATTCCCAAAATCCGCTCGGACCTGCATCGCAATATTGTCGCCGTTTTCAACGAGAACAAAGTGCAGATCATGACGCCATCTTACATGGCTGATCCGCCAGAACCAAAAATCCCGGCGAATGAATGGGATGGTCATCTGGCACATGAATCGCACGAGGAAGCGGATAAGTCGTAACCGGCGCTACACCCTGCCCCACAGATGGTGCATAAGCGGTTTCAGTGATTCACGCATTCAAGGATCTGAGACATGCACGACATCCGCGCCATTCGCGAAAACCCTGCCGCTTTCGACGCCGCTTTAGCGCGCCGTGGGGACGCGCCGGTGTCGTCAGATGTGCTCAGGCTGGACGAAAGCCGCCGCGCCAAGATTCTGGCGGCCGAAACAGCGCAAGCCGAACAGAACAAGGCGTCCAAGGAAGTCGGGGCTGCCAAAGCTCGAGGCGACGAAGCCGAATTCGAACGCCTGCGCGCGCTGGTTGCCGAGAAAAAAGCCGAAATCGCGCGGATGCAGACCGAGGCCAAGGATCTGGATGCCCTGCTGACGGATCAGTTGATCCGGATCGCAAATCTGCCCGCCGAGGATGTGCCGGATGGCGTGGATGAAAACGACAATGTCGAGATCAGCCGCTGGGGCACACCGTTTGAGCTGGGTTTTGCGCCCAAGGAACACTTCGAGATCGAAGCCGTTCAGCAAGGCATGGATTTCGAAACCGCAGCCAAACTCTCGGGTTCGCGATTTGTGCTGCTGTCCGGTGGCGTCGCCCGTATTCATCGCGCTTTGGCGCAGTTCATGCTGGATACGCATATCACCGAAAACGGGCTGACCGAGGTGAATGGCCCGGTTCTGGTTCTGTCCGAGATGATGCAGGGCACCGGCCAATTGCCGAAATTTGGCGAAGACAGCTATCAGACCCGCGAAGGCTGGTGGCTTATCCCGACCTCCGAAGTGTCGCTGACCAATATCGTAAACGACAGCTTGATCGAGGAAAGCTATCTGCCCCGACGCTACACCGCGCATTCCCTGTGCTTCCGGTCCGAGGCCGGATCCGCGGGCAAAGACACCCGCGGGATGTTGCGGCAGCACCAGTTCGAAAAGGTCGAGATGGTTTCGATCACGCATCCGGACAAATCGGATGAAGAACAAAAGCGCATGCTGCGCTGCGCCGAGGGCATTCTGGAAAAGCTGGGCATTCCTTACCGCACTGTCATCCTGTGTACCGGTGACATGGGCTTTGGCGCCCGCCGCACCTATGATATCGAGGCCTGGTTACCCGGTCAGGACACCTATCGCGAAATCAGCTCGGTTTCGACATGCGGTGATTTCCAGGCCCGCCGCATGAACGCTAGGTTCCGCCCCGAAGGTGGCGGCAAGCCGGAATACGTCCATACGCTGAACGGTTCAGGTTTGGCTGTTGGGCGTTGCCTGATTGCCGTGCTGGAAAATGGCCAGAACGCGGACGGCACCGTGACCCTGCCCGAAGTCCTAAGCCCCTATCTGGGCGGCAAACTGACCCTGCAACTGGACGGCACACTAGCCTGAAAAACGAAACCGGCACCATGAGGCGCCGGTTCACAATGCAAGACGGGGCGAAGGAATTTACTTCTTCGCCTTTTTCTTGTCCTTCTTGCTATCTTTCTTCTTGTCACTTTTTTTCTTGCCTTTCTCGGCGTCTTTTTTGCCCTTCTTGGCGTCTTTTTTCTTTTCGTCCTTTTTCGATTTTTTGTCCTTCTTGGACTTTGCTTTCACCTTATCCTTGGCCTTGGAAAACGCGGCTTCCATTTCTTTGCGTTTCTTGGCGGCTTTTTCAGCTTTCGCCTTGGCCTTGGCCTTTTTCTTGGCTGCGGCTTCGGCTTTTTCGGCCGCCGCTTGTTCTTCTGCCGCTTTGCGTGCAGCTTCTTCCGCCCGTTTTTCTGCCGCTACAGCGGCCACGGTCTTGCGCGGGGCGGCTTTTCGTGTCGCCGGCTTTCGGGCGGCTGGTTTTGCGGTTGCTGGTTTCCGTGCCGCTGGCTTTCGTGCCGGCGCCTTGCGCGCGCCAGACTTACCGGCGGCAAGCGTTGCGGCTATTGCCGCTTTTGCGGCTTCGATCAATACGGCGGCGCGGCTCTCACCGACCCGAGGAACCTTGACCAGATCTGCGGGTGACGCCTTCGCTATCGCTTCCGCGGTCTTAAAGCCATTGGCTGCAAGGGCTTTTTTCAGCGCCTCTCCCACACCTTTTACGTCGGTCACTACAGTCATCCAAAGGTCCTTTCTCCATCTCCCTGCCTCATCGCATATACACTGGATATGCATATCCGCAAGTTCAGCACTTGCCTTCTCGGAACCAATGGATCAGCTATGCGCCAGCCCAGCGGTTCGGTCATTTTTCGGGAATGGCACGAGGCGTTTCGCATCCTCATCCCAAAGCTTGAGGTTCAAAGCCGCTACAGCCTCGGGGAACTTGATCCGACGAGGCGTGAAATCAGGCGGCAGATTATAGTGGCAGGCCCGCAACCGGTACGATGGGATACGCGCGTTGTAATGGTGGATGTCATGTAACGTGATACAGGCGACGGCGGTATCGAACCACCATCCGAAATCCAGTGCGGAAGATCCATGCAACGCTGCGGTCTGCGGGTTCAGGTCAGGACGGCGATCCCAATAGGTATCTTCAAAATTGTGTTGCAGATACACGAGAAACACACCCAGCATTCCGCCCAGAAACGAAAACACCAGCCAGACCAGAATACCGGTCAAGCCCGCCACCAGGTACAACAGGCCCAAAAATACGATGATCGATGCATTGTGCAGCAAGACGCCTGCGACACCGAAACGAACAGTGTTCTTGGGCCAGCGATAGCGAATGAAATATGTGAACAGCGCACCGACCGGCACCAGGATGAAAGGGTTTCGATACAACCTGTAAAACAAACGGGTTTTCCAGTCCGCGTCCTGCCATTCCCGCAATGTCATCGTGTGAATTTCACCGGTCTCACGATGCTCGAGGTTTCCGATCCCCGCGTGGTGCAGATTGTGGTTCTGTTTCATCACCTCGAACGGTGCAAAGGTGAATGGCGAAAGACCATGCCCTGCCCATTCGTTCTGCATTCGCGTTTCAAACAGCGAATGGTGCCCGCAATCATGTTGCAGCACATAAAGGCGTACCGCCGAAAAGGCGAAGACGATCCCGGCCGGGATCATGATGTACCAGCGGTCCACGAACACGATCGCCAGAGACAGCGATGCGAAATACACCGCGAACGTGCCAAAATAGCTCAGTGCAGCCAATCTGTTGTCCTGAACTGCGTAGTGTCTTGTGTATTCCCTCAGATCCATCCAGTCCGCTCCCCACGATGGCCCTGTTTTAATCTGTTAAAAATCCAGGCGCGGCTTGACCGCGTGCAGGCAATGCATGTGCTGACAGATGCACACACGTGAATGCTAGCGCGCAGAACAGGGGCTGTCACGCCCTCAGAGCGAAAACGCTGAAAATTGGCGCAGTTACGCGCTTGCGTGACGATCACCAGCGCCGAATAACGCGCCCTGGCAAGTGGGAAGCGCCCGGGAAAACAGCCCCGCAATGTCGCGGAACGCTTCAGCAGTATTCGAAAACCTCCCTTTGAGTTGACGCTTGGGAAACTTCCAGTAAGAGTAAGAAGCAGTGTTTTAAGGCATGTTGATTGACTTATTCGAGAAATATATTGCCATTGGCGCCATTGTTCTGCGCCTCGCTTGCTGGGTGCTCTTATAACGGTTTCGGCACCTCATCTTCAGCCGCCATCGTGACTGGCAATGCAATTGTGCACGAGCTGCGCGGTCGCGGGCTGCATGTTGCTACGATGCGCGGCACGGCAATCTTCAGCTTGGGCATCTATCACGAGGTTCTGGTTTTTGCCGGAAATTGCGAAGATGGCCCGGCAAGGCTGACAGACCGTCAGGCACTGATCAAAAACCAAACTCTTGCAGCATCCGTGACAGACACGACAGGGCTGGAGATCGCCCTTGGCCGCAGATGGAGCGGCCTGACCCTTGGCCGCCATCAGGCCGCTGTTCTGGTGGATGTGCCACAGGGCGCCGAAATCTCCCGCAGCCTGCATCTGGATCTGACTGACCTGTCGGCAACCAGCGTTGATCAACAGGATGACACTCTGTGCACGAAGGAGACAGGGACGTGAAAAAATTATTTATTTTGTTTGGGTTAAGCAGTGTTTGGGGATGTGGCGATACGCTTTATGTCGCGCATGATACAGTTGTCGGTATCAATGCCGCCGTCAGCGCCAATCGGCAGCAAGGCCAGGTTGTGATCGGTTATGACAGAGATTTCGCTGCCGTGGTTCCCGTGATTGAACCAGGCAAGGTCGGTCCCGACGGCACATCGCGCACAGATCGCGAGGCTATGGCCGTATTCGGCTGCACACGGATGGAAACCAAGAGCATTTTCTTGACCCGATACTCAGACGTCATTTCCACCGGAGACGCCGCAAACAAACTTGCAAAGACGCTTGGAACAAAAAACCGAACCGATGGTGCCGCGAGACTGGTCACCTGCGGTGAAGACAAAGAGGGAAAAGACAAGGACACCGGCAATGAACAGGGCAATGACAACCAATCGACCGGAGGAAATGGCAATGGCTGACAACCCAAGACTTTCTTGGATCATCCTCCTGGCAATCGGGGGCTTTGGCCTTGTCGGCTGCACCTCGATTCAGGATCGCAGTTTGGTCTATGGGGAACGCAGCGGCGTGAACATCGCCTTGCGCTCTGATCCCGCCAAGGCGCTGCCTGTCGAGGTCAATGCAGGTGTACAGCGCCGCGTGACAACGCTGGTTCCGCCCATATCGCGCGATCAAAACAAACGACCCAATGATGAGGCGGTCAGTTTAGTTTCGACATTTGACCTGACCTATGACAATGCCGACGCTTCCAAAGGTCTTTTCGGAGGTCGGACGCGAATTGCATCGATCTTTACGACAGGTTCAGCCGCGACCGAGCTGGCGACGGCCATTGAACAGGGCAATGGGACGTCAGAGGGTATCGCCAATGCCGCAGAAGCGAACCGCGCATTCGTACTTGGGCACGATTGAGTCAGTCCGCCTGTGTCATCAAAGCCCTGATTCTGGTGCGTAGCTTACCCGCGCCCCTTCAGATGCTTGGCCAATGCGCCCGCGTTTTTCTTGCGCCGACCCTTGTAGGGGTTCTTGTCCCCCTGCCCGCGCAGCGTCAGGCGGATCGGTGTTCCGGGCATGTCGAAATCCTGCCGTAAACCGTTCACCAAGTAACGGGTATAGCTTTCAGGCATTTTGTCGGGATGCGAACACATCACCACAAACCCCGGGGGTCGGGTCTTGGCCTGCGTCATGTAGCGCAGTTTGATCCGGCGTCCCTGTGGGGCTGGCGGCGGGTGTTGTTCCTGCATGGCCGTCAGCCAGCGGTTCAGAGCGGCAGTCGGCACCCGGCGGTTCCAGACGTCATGGGCGCGCAGGATCGCGTCGCGCAAACGCTCCAGTCCCCGGCCCGTCTTGGCGGAAACCGTGATCAGCGGCGCGCCGCGAAGTTGCGGCAGCAGCCGGTCAAACGACTCTTTCAACTCGCGCAGCTTTTCCTGCTTGTTGTCTTCGATGTCCCATTTGTTGACGGCGACGACAACGGCCCTGCCTTCACGCTCGGCCAAATCGGCAATCCGCAGATCTTGCTGTTCAAACGGGATCGCGGCGTCCAGCAACACAACGACGACCTCGGCAAATTTTACCGCGCGCAGGCCGTCGGACACGGAGAGCTTTTCTAGCTTTTCCTGTACTTTTGCTTTCTTGCGCATCCCTGCGGTGTCAAAGATCCGCATCGGCGTGCTTTGACCGTCCGGGTCAGCCCAGTCGATTCGCAAGCTGATTGCGTCACGCGTGATGCCAGCCTCTGGCCCGGTCAACAGACGGTCTTCGCCGATGATCTTGTTGATCAAGGTGGATTTGCCCGCATTCGGACGCCCCACCACCGCAACCTGCAAGGGCTTGGCTGCGGTGATCAGCGGCGTCTCGCCCTCACCGTCTTCGTCCAGTTCAATGTCCGTTTGCGGGGCTTCCTCGACTTGTTTTTCCTCTGCCGCGTCTGCCAGAGGCATCAGCTGCGCATAAAGGTCCGTCATCCCTTCACCATGTTCGCCCGACAAGCGGACCGGTTCACCCAGACCAAGGTTGTAAGCTTCCAGAACACCCGCATCCGCAGCATTGCCTTCGGCCTTGTTGGCCGCAAGGATCACGTGCTTGGACCGTTTGCGCAGGATCTCCGCGAACATTTCATCCGTTGGTGTCACACCCACGCGCGCGTCGATCATGAACAGGCAGACATCAGCCATGTCCACGGCACGTTCCGTCAGACGGCGCATCCGCCCCTGAAGGCTGTCATCCGTCGCGTCCTCAAGACCCGCCGTATCAATCACGGTAAAGCGCAGATCGCCCAGACGCCCTTCGCCTTCGCGCAGGTCACGCGTCACGCCGGGCTGGTCGTCGACCAGGGCCAGACGTTTGCCCACAAGGCGGTTGAACAGGGTGGATTTGCCCACATTCGGGCGCCCCACGATGGCGAGGGTCAGCGACATGATACTCAACTTTCAAGACTCAAGAAGCGCCCTTTAGCGCATCTTGCTGTCAACGGAAAGCGTGTAGATCTCCCTTGGAGGAAACGACATACAGCGTTTGCCCGGCAACAACCGGAGCCGTAGTTGCACCTCCGGGAACTTCGACCTGGTGAACCAGTGCCCCGTTAACCGGATTGAAGAAGCGCAGATACCCGTCATTGGACGCAATCACAATACGGCCTCCGGCCAGGATCGGACCGTAATGTGCAAAGATCGGACCGCGGCGGCCTCGCTTGTCCTTGACAAAGCTTGGCAGATCCTGCGCCCAGATGACCGAGCCATCGGCCGCATTCAAGCGCACCAGCTGACTGCGGTCACTGATCAGGAAGATGCTGTTGCCTGCAGGCCAGACAGTATCAACCGCACCTTCATCGGCGGTCCAGCGGCGTTCACCGGTGGCGGCGTCAAAGGCAACGGTCCGGCCAGAATGGTTGCCGATATAGATTGTGTTTCCGACAACCATCGGACTGCCGGTCACGTCAACGATCTGCGCGGCGGCCCGTCCCCGCCGCCCGCCTGCGACCGACGCATTCCAGCGACGGATGCCCCCACGGCGGAAGGTGGCCGCAACATCGCCGGACCCGAATGCAAACACTGCCAGGTCCGAGGCAATCACCGGTGCCGGTGCGCCCAGAACGTTACCGACGCTGGGCGTGCCTTCGATTTGCCAGGCGATACGCCCGTCCTTGGTGTTGATGGTCCACCCGGTTTCGTCCCCCGCGACAAGGTACAACAACCCGTCATTGACCATCGGAGAGCCGCTTCCGGTTGCGTCCAATCGCTTCTGCCACCGCACGGCGCCCGTTTTTGCATCCAATGCGGTCAGTCGCCCAAACCCGGACGACACGTAGAGAACGCCGTTCGAATAGGCCAAGCCGCCACCGGTGGCGTCTGCATCACCGTCACTTGGCGGAACCAGATCGGTATCCCAAGCCAACTGGCCCTGCGGCGTGACCGCTGACACCGTCGCCCCCGCATCCAGTGTATAAATCAACCCGCCCGCAACCACCGGTTCGGCGGTGATACGTTGCTTGCGCGAGTCGCCCTGCCCGATCGACACAGACCAGACCCGCTGTGGCGAGCCACGCAGTGCCGCGTTCGTGGTTCGGAAAGCAGCCGTCCCCGGGCTTTGCGGCCAGCTGGCATTCGCTTTTTGAGCTGGCAGGCTGATGGGCTGAGAGCCGCTCTTTTCCACTGTTTCCAGATCAGACGCCGGACGGATGTCTTCACGTTCTCCGGGCAAGATCGCTTCAGGGGGTTCACAGGCGGTCAATGCGGTCAAAGCCAGTGCCGCAACCGGCAATCCCGCGCGGGAAATTAGTCTTGTTACCATGATGTTCCGAACTCGCCTGTCATTAAGTCTTTTGTCCCGCCTGGTCAGCCCTGCTGTGCCACCAATGGCTCGGGTTCGCCGCCCAATGCAACTATCAGTTGGGCCGCACGTTGTTGCAGATCAATACCGACCTCGGCGTCCTGACGCAGCGCCTGCAAGCGGTCCAGTGCCGCATCGACATTGCCCTCGGACACGTCGATCAGGGCCAGTTGCTCCTCGGCCAGCAGTCGAAGGGGCGCACCCGGCGCCGCCAGCGCTTCGAACTGCTGTCGACGGTCAGCGGCGGGCAAGGTGTCGCTTTGCAACAACAGCGCCTTGAAGCTTGCGATCGCGCGATAGATCTCGGGCAAATCCCCCTGCACGGCAACCGCGTTCAGACTGTTGACCGCCTCTTCGCGCGATCCCGCTTCAAGCTGAGACGCAGACAGCAGCATGTTCAGAACAGCATTCCCGCCCGGCGACTGCGCCTCGGTTTCCCGCAAACCGGCCGCCCGTGCATCAGAATCGTTTTCCGACAGAGCCGCCAGAATCGAGTCACCCAGATCCTGCGCCTGCGCCGTATCGCGGGATTTGCGGTATTCATTGAACGCCGCCCCGCCGACAATCAGCGCGACCGCCGCCACACCAACCCAACCCCAGCGGCGCAGCAGCAGATACATCCGATCACGGCGTACCTCTTCCGTGACCTCATCAATAAAACTGTCGGTGTCGCTCATTCCTGCCCCCTGGGCTGTGTGTCTTGCATAAGTGCGCCATGTCATACCCCGGCACCAACGCCAAGCCAAGGGTCCGATTTTGCGCATTTTCACCGCTTGGCTTCTCACTTGCGAAAAAAACTAAACCGAACTATTCAGTTTAGTGTAGAAATTACACAGCCGACGCCCCATTTCATACCAAGACGGCCCCGCTTTTGTTGGCACCGAATTCTAGGAGAAACACTGAATGCGTTTGATTTCTTTCATCAACGCCCTTCTGGTTATTGTTGCGTTGTATTTTCTTGTTTTTGAGCGCGACTCTTTGTTTGCTTTCGCCGGACGTGGCGAAGCAGAAGAAGCGGTACAGACCGAAGCCGTCGAATCCGACGAGACCGATATTGATGCCGTTGGCGTGGTCGCCCTGCGTTCGCAGGCGCGCGAAATTGACAGTGCGGTTCTGCTGCGAGGACAAACCAAGGCGAACCGGCAGGTCGAGGTTTTGTCTGAAACTACATCCACGGTCATCTCGGAACCCAAGCGCAAAGGTGCCTTTGTCGAGGCCGGGGATGTTCTGTGTGAACTCGACCCCGGCACGCGTCCGGCGCAACTGGCCGAGGCGCTGGCCGGAAAACTCGAAGCCGAAAGCCGCATTCCCGAGGCTGAAGCCCGCTTGCAAGAGGCGCATGCACGTGTGGCCGAGGCCGAAATCAATCTGACGGCTTCGCGCAAACTGGCGGAAACCGGGTTTGCTTCGGAAACCCGCCGAATTTCCAGCGAGGCTGCGATGAGCGCCGCCAAAGCAGGTGTAAAGTCCGCCGAAGCCGAGCTGGAGGCGACCCGGGCCGGAATCGAAGCAGCCGCAGCCGCAGTTGAAGCCGCGCAGCGAGAGGTCGGACGCCTGACCATCAAAGCCCCGTTCAAGGGCCTGCTGGAAAGCGACACCGCAGAATTGGGCAGCCTGATGCAGCCCGGATCGCTGTGCGCAACCGTGATTCAGCTTGATCCGATCAAACTGGTCGGGTTCGTGCCGGAAACCGAAGTCAACCGTGTTCAGGTGGGGTCCGAGGCATCGGCAACGCTGGTCACCGGTCGGCAGCTTGGCGGCCGCGTCACGTTCCTCAGCCGGTCGGCTGATGAAACAACGCGCACGTTCGAAGTTGAAATCACGGTTCCGAACCCGGATCTGACCATTCGCGACGGTCAGACCGCGACCATCAGCATCGCAGCCGAAGGCACAAAGGCACATCTGCTGCCGCAATCCGCCCTGACCCTAAGCAACGAGGGTCAATTGGGTGTCCGTACTGTCGGCACCGGCAATGTGGTGGATTTCCTGCCTGTCCGCATTCTGCGTGACACGGCCGAGGGTGTCTGGGTCGACGGTCTCCCCGAAACAGCCGACATAATCATTGTCGGACAAGAGTTCGTGACACGCGGTGTGACCGTAGCGCCGACTTATCGGGAAGCGTCACAATGACCGGTGTTGTCGCATGGGCCGCTGATCGAGCCCGCATGGTGTTGGCATTTATCGCGATTTCGCTGGTTATCGGCGGATTTGCCTATGTCTCGCTTCCGAAAGAAGGCGAGCCGGATATCGAAATCCCTGCCCTGTTTGTATCCGTGCAGTTTCCCGGGATTTCCGCAGAGGATTCCGAAAACCTGCTGATCAAGCCGATGGAGACCGAACTGGCGGATCTCGACGGGCTCAAGGAAATGACATCGACCGCTGCCGAAAACTATGCGGGGGTCGCGCTGGAATTTGACTTCGGTTGGGACAAGACCGCGATCATGGCCGATGTGCGTGACGCGATGAACACAGCTCAGGCGGACTTTCCCGAAGGCGCAGAACAATATTCCCTGACCGAGATCAACTTTTCCGAATTCCCGATCGTCATCGTGAACCTGACCGGTCCCGTTCCCGAACGCACGATGGCCCGTGTCGCCAAGGATCTACAGGACGATCTTGAGGCTCTGGATTCCGTTCTCGAAGCCGGTATCGCAGGCAATCGCGACGAGATGCTCGAGGTTGTGATCGATCCGCTTCGGCTTGAAGCGTACAACGTGACGGCGGACGAGCTGATCAACGTGGTACGGAACAACAACCAGTTGATTGCAGCCGGTGAAGTTGAAACCGCGCAGGGCACCTTCTCGGTCAAGATACCGTCGTCGTTCAAAACCGCACAGGATGTTTACGGCCTGCCCATCAAGGTCAACGGTGATCGGGTCGTCACCTTGGGGGAACTGGCACAGATCAACTACACTTTCGAAGACCGCGAAGGGACGGCCCGTTTCAACGGTGAACCGACCGTCGCGTTGCAGGTGGTCAAGCGCAAGGGCTATAACCTGATCGACACCGTCGCGCAGGTGAAGGAAACCATTGCGCATGCAAAGACCAAGTGGCCGCCCGAGCTTCAGGCGGCGGTTGATCTGGGTACATCGAACGACCAGAGCCGCATCGTCGGCTCGATGGTCAGCCAGCTTGAAGGCTCGGTATTGACCGCGATTGCGCTGGTGATGATCGTGGTTCTTGCCTCGTTGGGTACGCGGGCCGCCCTGCTGGTCGGTTTTGCGATCCCGACCTCGTTCCTGCTGTGTTTTGCGTTTCTGGCGGTCATGGGTGTCAGCATCTCGAACATCGTGATGTTCGGCCTCATCCTGGCGGTGGGGATGCTGGTGGATGGCGCCATCGTCGTGGTGGAATACGCAGACAAACGCATCAAGGAAGGCGTGGGCCCGATGCACGCCTATGTCGAGGCCGCCCAGCGCATGTTCTGGCCCATCGTGTCCTCGACCGCGACGACGCTGTGTGCGTTCCTGCCCATGTTGTTCTGGCCCGGTATTCCCGGTGAGTTCATGGGAATGCTGCCGGTCACGCTGATCTTCGTTCTGTCGGCGTCGCTGATCGTGGCGCTGATCTATCTGCCGGTCATGGGCGGTGTGTCCGGCCGCCTGAGCCGCCTCTTCGATCGGTCTTCGACCTGGTTGCGGGCGCGCACGCCATGGTGGGTCCGGGTGCTGATGGTGCCGCCGTCGCTGTACATGATCTTTCTGGGTGCGATGCAGGTTCTGAACCCCAACTACCTGCTGCCCGGTGGCTCGATCGCCGGGGCGCTGCTGTTCCTGTTCGGGGCGTTTGCCGGGTCCGTAACGCTGAGCGCGGCCAAAATGGTACGCGCCGAAGAGGACCACGTTCATACAGCGGACGAACACACGCTTTTTGGCCATGTCGTTCGGTTCCTTGTCGGCAATCCGATCATGCCGGTCGTTTCCCTGCTGACGGTTTTCACGACGGTGTATTTCGTGGCCTTCGTCTGGTTTCCTCAGGAATCCCGCGGGGTTGAATTCTTCGTGGAAAGCGAACCTGAACAGGCCACCGCATATGTGCGTGCCCGCGGGAACCTTTCCCTGGCGGAAAAAGACGCGATGGTTCTTGCCGCCGAAGAGATCATCGGAACCCACCCTGCGGTCATCAACGTCTTTGCCTTTGCGGGCGAAGGTGGCCTGAACCAGAACAACGGTGGCGCTCAGGCGCCGGCCGATACAGTGGGCCGGGTTCAGTTCGAGATCATCCCCTGGGAAGACCGCCCCAACGTTTCGGAATCGGCCCTGTGGGGCCTGTTCGAACGGCACTTCGTGGCGCCCGAATATGATGGCGACTTCGTGATTGATGAGCTGAATGCCCAACTTGCAACGATCCCCGGCATCATCGTCGAGATTTTGCCGTTGGAGCAAGGCCCTGCTTCGGCCAAGCCTGTGCATCTGCGCATCAAGGGTGACGGGTGGGAAGACCTGACCTCGGCAGCGATCACCGCCCGCGAGGTTTTCGACACCACGCCGGGCCTGATCAAGACCGAAGACACCCTGCCCCTGCCCGGCATCGACTGGCAGATTGACGTGGATGTCGCCAAGGCCGGTCGGTTCGGAGCCGACGTGGCAACCGTCGGCGCCATGGTCCAGTTGGTCACGCGCGGTATATTGCTGGGCGAGATGCGCCCGGACAGCAATGACGAAGAGATCGAAATTCGCGTTCGCCTGCCCGAAGAAGACCGCGTTTTGTCGACACTGGATACACTCAAGGTCCGTACCCCGGACGGTTTGGTGCCCTTGTCGAACTTCGTAACGCGCAAACCCGTGGCCAAGCTGGCCGAGATCAACCGCGTCGACCAGCAGCGATACTACGACGTCAAAGCGGATGTCGAACCGGGGCTGAGCAAGGTTGTGACCGAAGGCCCCGATGGAAAACAGGTGCGGCTGGCCGCCATGCGTGAAGTGACGGAAGGCTACACACCGACCGGCACCGTTCTGAATGGTACGGGTGGAAAGTCGTATGAACTGGTTCAACTGACCGGCGCAGAAAGTGTCGACCAGCTGCGCAGCGCAATCGAAGACGGGGATGCTCAGTTTGCGCTGATCAACCCGAACGAGCGTATTGCGGTGCTGACGGAATGGCTGGAAACCGGCCCGTTCGCCAACGCGATCAGCTGGGAATGGACTGGTGATCAGGAAGAGCAGGAAGAATCCGGCGCCTTCCTGGTGAACGCGTTCATGGGCGCCCTGGGGCTTATGTTCGTGATCCTGCTGGCGCAGTTCAACTCGTTCTACAATTCAGTTCTCGTGCTGCTGGCGGTGGTTCTGTCCACCACCGGGGTTCTGATCGGCATGATCGTGATGGAACAGCCCTTCTCGATCATCATGACCGGGACCGGCATCGTGGCCCTGGCCGGTATCGTGGTGAACAACAATATCGTTCTGATCGACACCTATCAGGAATACAGCAGCTATATGCCGAGAATCGAGGCGATCATCCGCACCGCGGAATCCCGTATCCGCCCGGTTCTGCTGACCACGCTGACAACGATGGCCGGTCTGACGCCGATGATGTTCGGCCTGTCGCTGGACTTCATCAATGGCGGCTATTCCATCGACAGCCCCACCGCACTGTGGTGGAAACAGCTGGCCACAGCGGTGGTCTTTGGCCTGGGCATTGCAACTGTTCTGACGCTGATCGTCACCCCATCGCTTCTGGCCTTGCGGGTCTGGGTGACAACCTATGCGATCTGGCTCAGCCGAGTTCTGGCCCGTGTAACGGCAGGCCGGTCCAGCCAGATCGCGCAGGACATGGCGATAGGGCGCTCTGCCCGGCAGATGCAGGCCACTGAAATTGTGTGGGAGGACGACTCGCGTTTTGAAGGATCAGAACAGGACAGTCGATCAGATCAGTCTGGTCGCCCCTCTGGCCCGCCGCTGAAAGCTGCTGAATAAACGAAAAGGACCGGAACTCCCGGTCCTTATTCATTTGGCCATCATCACAACCGGGACCACGTCTGATGCGCGCAAATCGCATGTTCGCATCCTTTGACCAGCAGCTTGTCCCCCTGCAACGTCATCTGTGGCACCGCATCCACGTTGATCAACGGGACCCAGAATTCGCCGCCGCCGTATTTTCCTCCGCCTTCACCGGCCACGTCCCAGAACAGTTTCTTACCGATATTCGGTGTTTGGACTTCCTTGCCTGAAGAGTCATAGGCCGACAGGATCCGACCGCAGAACTTATCCCCACACGCCGTGATTTTGATGTGCGAAATCAGGTTCTTGCGATCAGGTTCAGTCTTCCAGACACCCACGATGGGATCGGCCGCCACAATGACCGGCAGACTAATCGCGATCGCAATAGACGATAGTCGTGACTTCAATCGCTTCATCATGACAGGCACCCTTCTGGTTTTTTGTATTCTACCCTGTTTCGCTCCATGTTTGGATCTTCAGGCCGCTTCCCCGTCCGATTGCTGCCGGTTCCACAATTGGGCATACCGCCCCGACCGCGCCAGCAACTCGTCATGCGTGCCCTGTTCAATGACCTCGCCCGCTTCCAGAACCACGATCCGGTCCGCTTCGGCAATGGTGCTGAGGCGATGGGCAATGGTGATAACCGTACGACCCTCTCCTGCGCGCGCCAGCGCATCCTTGATGTCCTGCTCGGTATCCGTGTCCAAGGCCGAGGTCGCCTCGTCCAGCAACAGGATCGGCGGGTTCTTGAGCAAAGTCCGCGCGATGCCGACTCTTTGTTTTTCACCACCTGACAGTTTGAGCCCCCGTTCACCGACCATAGTGTCATAGCCTTCGGGCAGCGAGGTGATGAAATCGTGAATTTGCGCAGCTCGGGCCGCGGCCTCGACCTCCTCCGGGGTGGCGTCGTCACGGCCATAGGCAATGTTGTACCGGATGCTGTCGTTGAACAATACCGTGTCCTGCGGCACAACGCCGATGGCCGCGTGCAAGCTGGACTGCGTCACATCCCGCACATCCTGTCCATCGATCTTCAAGGATCCTTTGGTCACATCGTAGAACCGGAACAGCAGCCGCCCGATGGTTGATTTGCCAGACCCGGTTGCCCCCACGATGGCCACGGTCTGCCCGGCAGGAACGGTCAACGAAACACCTTTGAGGATCTCCCTTTCAGGGTCATAGCCGAAATGCACATCGTCCAGCGTGACTTCGCCGCCATTCACCTTGAGGTTGGGCGCACAGGGTTTGTCGGTGACTTCGGCGGGCTGTTCAAGCAGATCGAACATCTGGCCCATATCGACCAACGATTGCCGGATTTCCCGGTAGACCGTCCCCAGAAAGTTCAGCGGTACGGTGATCTGGATCATGTAAGCGTTGACCATGACGAAATCGCCCACTGTAAGGTTTCCGCTCTGAACCCCGATGGCAGCCAGAACCATCACACCGATCAAACCACAAGTGATCAGGAATGACTGGCCAAAATTCAGAAATGCCAGCGAATATGCCGTTTTCAGCGCCGCCCCGGCATAGGCTTTCATCGACACATCATATCGCTCAGCTTCGCGCGCTTCGGCATTGAAATACTTGACAGTTTCAAAATTCAGCAGGCTGTCGATGGCGCGCTGATTGGCTTCGGTGTCCTGATCGTTCATCTCGCGCCGAAGCTTCACCCGCCATTCGGTCACGGCAAATGTGAACCAGATATACAGACCGATTGTGACGGCGACGACCACCAGATACCAGACATCGAACAGCCACATCAGGATGATCGCCACCAGCAGCAGTTCCAGGATCAGCGGCCCGATCGAGAACAGCAGAAAGCGCAACAGGAACTCGACGCCCTTGACACCCCGTTCGATGATGCGGCTCAGCCCTCCGGTACGGCGGGACACGTGGTAACGCATCGAGAGGTTGTGAATGTGCCGAAAGGTCTCAAGCGCCAACGCCCGCAGAGCCCTTTGCCCTACGGGCGCAAAGGCCGCATCCCTCAGTTGTTGGAATCCCACGGTCAGCATCCGCGCCACGCCATAGGCGACCGTCAGCCCGACCGCGCCCAGCGCCACCGGCGGCACGCCCTCACCTGCCAGCGCGTCAACGGCACCTTTGTAAAGGATTGGCGTATAGACCGCGATCAGCTTGGCCAGAACCAGCATGACCATGGCAATCACCACGCGGCGCTTTACCCATGGTTCATCCTGTGGCCAAAGATAGGGTGCCACTTTGCGGATCGTGCGCCAGCCCGAGCTTCGCTCGTCACGCGGCACCGTATCGTCCGGGGTCGTAGTAGGTGTTCGTCTCATCACGTACCTTAACTGCGGTCAGAGATTGACCCCGGCCCGCTTGGGCCAAAGGCGATGCTTATTCAGGTATGGTGAAGACCTGCCCCGGATAGATCAGATCCGGATCGCGGATCAGGTCGCGATTGGCCTCGAACAGCCGTACATACAGGACCCCGTCGCCAAACCGGTCGCGCGAGATGGCCCACAGCGTGTCGCCCCGTTGAACCGTAACCGAACGGATGGCAGCTGCTTCGCCCTGCGCGTTGGCCTGACTGGCCGCGACTGCGGCATCCAGAACTTCAACCGGCTCTCGCTTGAACGGGGTTTCGACCCGGCTGAGCACCGTCCCGTCCGTATTCACCGCGTCCACGCGCAGCGTGTAGACACCCGGATCAATCCCCTCCAGATCGCTGCGCCAGGATCCATCCTCTTTCGGGTCGAGATCGGCGATCAGGCGATTGTTCAGGTACAGTCGAACGGCTGCACCGTCCTGCACACGCCCCGTCAGCTGGACATTGCCGGTATCAGAGTACCCGATGGTATCCAGTGCGATCTGATCAGGGGGCGTATCCCGCACCACAGGCGGCTGCACCAGTTCAACCCCTTCTTCGCCGGACCGCAGCACCGCAATCTGCTGATCCGGTTCGGGTGTCTGCGGCGGCGAGTCGGCGGTTTGCGTTTCCTCGGCCTCCGGCACGGTGGTTTCGGTTCCGGTCACATCAGTTTCTGGCGCTGGAACTTCGGTCGCCGTTTCGGGCTCAACGTCTGCATCGGCTGTCGCGATCGTGGCGTCTTCGGCGTCGGCCGTCGTGTCCGGATCGGATGCTGGCGATTCTTCAGTTACAGGCGCTTCTTCGACCGGCTTTGGCAATGCCGCAATCAGATAGTCGTCGGACTGTGTGATCCGTTGGCCATCCTTGCTTTGCAGGACCAACCCCTGAGCCGCGTCGCTGAACGGGATCGAAACAAATTCGGCAAACTGGCCGCTGCCGTCCACGGTAAAGCTGTGCAGGGTTTCGCCGTTCAGCAGCACCTCGATCCGGCTGCCGGGCTCGGCATCGCCGGACAACAGCGCCGTGCCATCTGGCTCAACAAAAATCTGATCCAGGGCCGGAGGGGCCGCTGGCTGGGGCGCGATATCTTCCGTCTTGGCAACGGCGGTGTCCGCGTCAGAGGCGTCAGCCGTTTCACTAGTGTCCTCGACAGGCTCGGTCGTGGGCCCTTCATCCGCAGGAGCCGCCTGTTCAGCCACTTCCGGTTCCGAAACCTGCGCATCCTGCCCTACAGGTTCCGGGGCTACGGCAGAGGCGGTTTCCTGCGGGGCGCTCGGCTCGGGCGTTTTGGTGAAGACGCCGGACAGATACAATCCACCCGCGCCCAATATCGCAACAAGACCCGCAATCACCCCCCAGATGAAATTGCCCGAGCTTCCGTTTCCCGATTTGGCGTCCATTATTTTCCTTTCACTCCGCCGGGCAAAAGCTATGCGTTGAAAAGCTTTCCGACGGACAGTTGAGCCAATCTATCAATCCCGCTATCACGGGTCAAAACCCCTGACACAACCCCGGAGCCCCCCTTTGATGTCTCAGAAATCAGTCTGTGTGTACTGCGGGTCACGCAATGGAGCCGAGAAGGCTTATTCTGAAACTGCACGGCAGTTTGGCAGCCTGCTGGCGCAGGAAGGCTGGCGGCTGGTCTACGGAGCCGGAGATGTCGGTTTGATGGGTGAAGTGGCCCGCGCCGCGCAGAATGCCGGTGGTGAAACCTTCGGCGTCATTCCGGTGCATCTGGTCAAGCGCGAGGTCGGGAAGACGGATCTGACCCACTTCGTGATCACCGAGACAATGCACGAGCGCAAGAAGGTCATGATCATGAACGCCGACGCCGTCGTGGTTCTGCCGGGCGGTCCGGGGTCGCTGGACGAGCTGTTCGAAGCGCTGACATGGCGCCAGCTTGGCCTGCATGACAAGGCAATCGTCGTGGTCAATGTGAACGGCTATTGGGACGCGTTGCACACATTGTTGGATCAGGTGATCGGGCAAGGCTTTGCCGACACGTCTTTGGCGGATTTCATCACCTGGGTCGAAGACGCCGATACAGCCATGATCGCCCTGCGGGACAAGCTGACCTGAGGATGGGAAACCGTGCGGGCGGTTGAACCGCCCGCCGTATTCATCAGGCAAGTCTGGCTTTGGGTTGCAGACTGAGGCGCACCACCTGCTCGACCTTGTGCAAAGGATGATTGGTCAGGGTCTTGTTGACCTCGGCCACGACCTTTCCCAGCACCTCGCTGTGTAACCGACGCCGCAACAGACCCAGAACATGGGGGCTGGCCACCAGAACCAGCCGATCATAGGCGCCTTTCAGCCCCTTGCGGTTCAACAGGTTCGCCAGATCCTGCACGAACAGAGATTTTGCGTGCGCCTTCCACGTGGGTTCTTCAATTGCCGATTTCTGTTTTGGTCCGCCGTCGTTGCGACGACCTGCGCGGTCCGTCGGTTTTCCGGTCGGGCCGTCTTGTTCTTCGACAGCGACGACGACAAAATTGGGATCGTCGGCATCGGTGATATTCTCCATCACCAGCGCTTTCTCTCCATCTGCAACAATAACCCAAGTTCCCTGTGTAAGTGCGACCATTGCGATCTCCTGATTAGGTTGTGTTCTGGGTATCCCTCGACCTGCTGGACATGCGGGTTCGTTGACGCACGAACAGTGCGCAGCCCGATCATTGTTTGAATTGATATGCAGTTTCTCCCTCTACCCTACAGAGATGTGTACTGGAAAACAGCAAACAAGATACCGTCACGCAGAAAGGGCATGTATCGGCGGGTTTTCACCGGCTGGTCATCAACCCTTTAGGCGGACATCTTGACAACGGTGATTTCGGGCGTCACGCCCAGACGAACCGGCAGGATCGAACAGCCGATACCGCCCGAAACGACCAGATCGCGCCCATTTTCGCGTACATGGCCATAGGCATAGCGATTGCCGAATTTCGATGGCACCACGGGCGACCAGCCGAACAGGCGCACTTGGCCACCATGTGTGTGCCCTGAAAGGGTCAAGGCCACCCGCCCGGGCACAGTGGGAAACACATCGGGCTCATGCGCCATCATCACAACCGGAGCGTCATCGGTGATCTGCGCCAGAGTACCTTCCAGATCGTCCAATCCTTGCGGCTCGCCGTTGCGCCAGATCGCCAGCTGATCCTCGAGACCGGCCAGCCAGATGCCCTGAGTTTCGAGTTTGATCGCGGCATTGGACAACACCGAAATCCCGTTCTGTTCCAGAATTTCGGCATAGCGATTGGGCCCGGACCCGCGCCGCTGTGCCGACCTGTCATCCCACCAGTCGTGATTGCCCAGAACGGCAAAGACACCATTCTTCGCCTCAAGCCCGGCAAGCACAGGGGCCAGGTCCTGCATCTTGACCGTGTCCGAGACACCTTTGTGGCTTGCAAAGAAATCACCCAACAGCAGGATCACGTCCGGAGCCAGCGCATTGGTTCGGCGGACCACCTGCCTTACGCGGTTCAGGCCGACATAGGGCTCGCCCACATGCATATCGGACAGTACGGCGATTCTGAGCGGCGGCGCTGTCCAGTCGTCCCGCTGAATGCGCCATTTGCGCACGCGCAGCCGAACCGCGGGTTCAATGATGAACCCGTAGGCGGCCGTGACAAGGCCTGCCAGCGTCGCCGCCAGCAGGCCCTTTATGAACCGACGTCGGTTCAATACGTCACATCCGCGATGCGACGTTTTCCCAGTTCACCAGATTGTCGAGGAAGTTCGACAGGTAGGCCGGGCGCTTGTTGCGGAAATCGATGTAGTAGGAGTGCTCCCAAACATCGCAACCCAGCAGCGCGGTTTGACCAAAGCACAGTGGGTTCACGCCATTCTCGGTTTTTGTGACGGCCAGCGAGCCATCGGCGTTCTTGACCAGCCACGCCCAGCCCGAACCGAACTGACCCGCACCGGCGGCACTGAATTGCGACTTGAATTCATCCACCGAACCGAAGCTTTCGGTCAGCGCCTTTTCCAGCTCGCCCGGCATCTTGGACTCGCCCGGCCCCATCATTTCCCAGAACTGGTTGTGGTTCCACAACTGGCTGATGTTGTTGAAAATACCGTTTTGTGCCACGGCGTTTGCGTCGTATGTACCAACGATGATCTCTTCCAGCGACTTGCCGTCCCATTCGGTGCCGGCGATCAGCTTGTTGCCGTTGTCGACATAGGCCTTGTGGTGCAGGTCGTGGTGATATTCCAACGTTTCCGCGGACATACCCTTGGCTGCCAGCGCGTCATGTGCATAAGGAAGATCAGGAAGTTCAAAAGCCATGTCGGCCCCCTGTTTAAATGTAAGTTGCGGTTCCCAAGGTTAAATGCTTTGGCAACCGCCGCAGGTCAAGGGGCGTGGCAAGAAAACCCGGAGGCAGGCGATGCTGACACAGGCGCGCAAGATGTTCTATCGCGCCCGCGGATATTATGCGGGCAATCTGAACGGCGAGCCGTTTCGTCTGGACCCGTACCATTCGAAATTCTGGCGCAAGGCCACTGCGGGCGCTTGGGAGCCTGAAACATTTGCAGTTCTTGACCGGTTCCTGTCCCCTCAAAGCGACTATCTGGACATCGGCGCGTGGATTGGCCCGACGGTGCTGTACGGTGCGCGAAGGGCACGGCATGTCTGGTGTTTTGAGCCTGACCCGACCGCGTTTCGGCATCTGGCATGGAATCTTGATCTGAACGGTATTCAGAACGTTTCGGCATTCGGGGTCGCCCTGTCAGATCGATTTGGCGTGGCACGCATGGCCTCTGTGCGCGGTGAACCCGGGGATTCCACCAGTTCGCTTCTGCACGACGGGGCGCATGGGTCTGATGCGCTGACGATCGCCTGGGACCAATTCGAAAAAACAAACGACCTGTCACGGGTTTCGCTGGTCAAAATGGACATCGAGGGCGCGGAATTCATTGTTGCCCCCACTTTGTCCGCGTGGCTGAAGGAACGCCGCCCCGCCCTTCTTCTGTCTCTTCACGCACCTCTGCTTCCGGAAGACCAGAGGCACGAACGTGTCAGCGCATTGATGGATGAACTGGGTTATTACGCAAACCTGTCGGATGACAAGTCACAGCCTGTAGAGATTTCGGACTTGCTGACCGAAGATGGCCTGAGCCGTTTTCACACCGTTCTCTTGCATGGGTAGAACGTCTGGCATTTTTTTCTTCGTTCACGCGAGGTCCCGCTTGCGGCATTGAGGTGTATCAGTTTGATTGCACACACCAAGAATCATGCCCAAGTGGATAAAATGAAAAGACTTTTACCGATTGCAGTCGCCGCATTTCTTGCACATACCGCTGCGGCAGAAACGGTTACCTATCATTGCAAGATGACCAAACAGGACGCCCATGGCTGGATTGCGCCAGAGTATGCGTTCCGGATCGACCCCGCCGCATCTTCGGCGATGGCCGCCACTTCGTACCAGGATTGGGCCAAGGCAAAATTCAAAGACCGCGGCGCCAAGGGATATCGTATTATCTGGAATCTCGATCAGAAAATGGTTGCCGGCGGCAATGTCCGCGTTCGATATCAGGCGAACCTGAAAACAACCGACAATACGGTCGCCGTCCGCATGGCATTCGTTCAGGGAAATTTCGCGAACAAACCTTTCGGAGTCGGGACCTGTTCGACAGTCAAGTAAGAAAAAGCCCCGGATGAACCGGGGCTTTTTTTTGTTCAGTAGATCCCAACCTCACTGCCGGGCTGTGCTGCCACCTTGAGCAGTTTGAACACGTAATCCGCAGCGGAACGGAAGCAGACCACGCGGAAGGTCTGTTCATCATCCATCCAAAAAGCACCAGCCACCTGCGCCAGACGCGTGCGGCGAATCTGGCCGGGCTGGAATGCATCCGCCGACAGATCGGCGGGCGCGACCTTGCCCAGCACCTCTCTTGCGCTGGCACCAGAGACGCTGAAGACGGCGCGGGCATCCGAGACATTGACCGCCAAAGCATGGGTGCCGCTCAGGGCACCGACCATGTCGGCCAGTTTGGCTTCGACCTCGGCATAAGGCACCAGAACCAGCAACTCGTCGGTCGACATCCAAGCCACGCCGGTATCGCCGGTCACAAGCACCTCGCGCTGACCCGGCACTTTCTGACCGGTTGCATCCTTGACGGCCTTGGCCAGCACCTTGTCGGACAGGTCGCCGCGCAGGGTTATCATGCCTTGCAGGCCGCATTCCTGGACCTTGGCGATGCCGTCATAGCTGGCGTGGTTCAATGCGCTGATGGGTTCAGACATTCTGCTTCTCCCCGTCCTTGTCATAAAAGATCGGGTCCACGATCTTGGCTTTGTAGGTTTTACCGTCCGTGCCCGGGAACTCGACGATCTCGCCCATGCGGTCGGGGCCGTGCTTGATCAGCCCCATGGCGATCCCTTTGCCCAGATTGGCCGAGTAATATGTCGACGTCACACGGCCGATCATGTTGCGCTGACCGTTCGCATTGACGCCCTCGCCCACCGCGTAAGCACCATCCGGCAGAACCGATCCGTCCACAGTCTCGAGACCGACCAGTTTCCAGCGCTCGGGATCCGCCATGTGGGTCCGCGAATGGGCGCGTTTGCCCAGATAATCCTCTTTCTTCTTGGACAGCGCCCAGTGCAGCCCCAAATCCTGCGGGATCACGGTGCCGTCGGTCTCGTCCCCGATCATGATAAAGCCCTTCTCGGCCCGCAGGATGTGCAGACATTCGGTTCCGTAAGGCATCACGCCGAACTCTTTGCCTGCTTCCATCAAGGCATCCCAGAACGCCTGCCCCTGGCTGGCCGGAACGGCGATTTCATAAGACAGCTCGCCTGAGAACGAAATGCGGTAGGCCCGGCAATCGAAGCCTCCGATCTTGCCATCGCGCCATTCCATGAAGGGCAGCGCCTCTTTGCTGACATCCATGCCGCCCAGCTTTTCAAGCACCTTGCGGGCATTGGGGCCGACCACGGCGACCTGCGCGTATTGCTCGGTCACGTTGGCGACATAGACTTTCCAGTCCCACCATTCGGTCTGAAGCCATTCTTCCATGTGACCATGGATACGCTCGGCCCCGCCGGTGGTGGTGTGGCACAGCCAGGTGTCTTCATCGATGCGGGCGACAACGCCGTCGTCGATCAGAAAGCCGTTTTCCGAACACATCAGGCCATAGCGGCATTTGCCGACCTTCAGCGTGGACATCATGTTGGTGTACAACATGTCCAGAAACTTGCCGGCATCCGGGCCTTTGACGATCAACTTGCCCAGCGTCGATGCATCCAGCAGGCCGAGGTTCTCGCGGGTGTTTTTCACCTCGCGATTCACCGCGTCATGCACGGATTCGCCGGGGCGGACATAGGCATAGGTCCGGCGCCAGTGGCCGACCGGCTCCCAATCGGCGCCGTTCCTGTCGTGCCAGTTGTGCATCGGTGTCCGACGGATCGGCTGAAAGACCTCACCCCGTGCCTCACCACCGATCGCACCCATCGAGATGGGCGTATAGGGCGGGCGGAAAGTGGTTGTCCCAACCTTGGGAATTTCGGATTCCAGAGCATCAGCAAGGATCGCCAATCCGTTGATGTTGCTCAACTTACCCTGATCGGTCGCCATGCCCAGCGTGGTATAGCGCTTGGTGTGTTCGACGCTTTCATACCCTTCGCGCGCGGCCAGTTGGACGTCTGAAACCTTGACGTCGTTCTGGAAATCCAGCCAGGATTTCATACGCAATTGGACTTCTGCATTTGCCGGCATCAGCCAGACCGCTTCCATCGGCGCTTCGGCGGTTGTGTCCCCTGCGGGCGCCTTGGTGTTCTTGGGCTTGAAGCCAGCCGCCTTGGCGGCCGCCTTACCGGCCGCATGGGCGTCTGTCAGAACATCCTGCAACGCCAGAGGGCCGTTGGACGCGCCAGCAGCAACAACGAACCCTTTGCCGTCTACCCCCAGCGGTGGACGCTCGGGATCCGGCCGGAAATGCGCGTTTGCCTCATCCCAGATCAGCTTGCCCCCGCAATGGGACCACATGTGCACGACCGGAGACCAGCCGCCGGACATGGCGACTGCATCCGCCTCAACTTCTTCACGCGCGCCGCCGACGCCTTCCTGATTGCAGATGGCTACCTTTTTGACGCGCTTGCCGCCTTTGACCTTGGCAATGGCTTTGCCCGGATCGACGCGGATACCCAACTGGCGGGCTTCTTCCGCCAAAGGTCCGGCCGTTGCCCGGGCGTCAACAATGCGCAAAACATCCACACCTGCCTGTTTCAGGATAATCGCGGTACGATAGGCGTCGTCATTGTTGGTGGCGACGATGACACGTTCGCCCGGGGTAACCCCCCAGTTCACGACATAGTCGCGCATGGCCGATGCCAGCATCACACCCGGAACATCGTTGCCAGCAAAGGACAATGGTCTTTCAATTGCACCCGTTGCCGTTACAATTTGCTTGGCGCGAATGCGCCACAAACGATGGCGCGGGCCCTGCACGCCCGGCGTGTGGTCCGTCAGACGTTCGTATCCCAGCACATAACCATGGTCATAAACACCCGCTCCCATGCAGCGCGTGCGCATGATGACGTTGTCCATTGTTTCGAGTTCGGAAACCAATTGTTCCACGAACTTATCCACAGGCTCACCATCCACGGTGCCGCCGTCAACCGGCGCGCGACCTCCCCAATGCGCGGTCTGCTCGATCAGCAGGACCTTGGCACCGGATTGTGCCGCCGCCTTGGCTGCCTGCAAACCAGCCACACCGCCGCCGATCACCAGAACATCGGTAAAGGCGTAGAAATGTTCATAAGTGTCGGCATCCCGGTTGTCTTTGTCGGGCGCCTTGCCCAATCCCGCCGACTGCCGGATGAACGGTTCGTAGACGTGTTTCCAGAAGGGTTTGGGGTGGATGAACGTCTTGTAGTAGAAGCCGGCCGGCAGAAACCGGGCAAAGGCCGTGTTCACCGCACCGATATCATATTCAAGGCTTGGCCAATGGTTCTGTGAAATCGCGGTCAAGCCGTTGAACACCTCGGTCGTCGTGGCGCGCTGGTTCGGCTCGAACCGGTTGCCCTGCCCCAGGCCGACAAGCGCGTTCGGCTCTTCCGCGCCGCTGGCGACAACGCCGCGGGGACGGTGGTATTTGAACGACCGGCCAACCATCATCTGGTCATTGGCCAACAGGGCCGAGGCAAGCGTATCCCCCTCATAGCCCTGCATCGAGGTTCCGTTGAAGGTGAATGTGACCTTTTTCGACCGGTCAATCAGCCGGCCTTGTTTTGCGAGACGGGTGCTCATTGTGCGGACCTTTCGCATGTGGAGGCGTCAAAGCCTCCGGCGGGAGTATTATTGAAAAAATGAAACATCAGGAGAACTCTCTCCACGTCCAGCCGGGCCGTTTGGCAGTGATGGCATCCTTGATGTCTTGCGGCGGTTCGGAGGTCTGAGCCGTGTAGGTTCCGAACACTTCGAGTGTCTGCGTGCAGCGCGCGGCGTGGAACCACTTGCCGCAACCATTGGCGTGCCGCCAGCGCTCGAAATGAACACCTTTCGGGTTTTCACGCATGAACAGATAGTCGTGGAATTCGTCATCGGACGAGCCCGGGCCGAAACGCTTCAGATGCGCTTCGCCACCGGCGGCCAGTTCGGATTCTTCGGCGTCTACGCCGCAATAGGGGCAGTTCAGGATTAGCATGTTGTCATCCTTTTGGCGGTCGGTCAGCGCGGGGGCCGACCCGAATTCTGTTTTCTGGCACCTTCGGGAATCTCCCTAGTGCGCCACCCCGGCGGCCACGCTTTCGTCTATGAAGCGGCCTTCTTTGAAGCGGTCCATCGAGAAGGCTTCGGTCAGCGGTGAATGGCCCGTCGCCATCAACTGCGCCATCCCCCAGCCCGAGCCCGGAATCGCCTTGAAACCACCGGTGCCCCAGCCGCCATTGATAAAGCAGCCCTGCAACGGTGTTTTCGACAGGATGGGCGAGCGGTCACCGGTCATGTCCACGATCCCGCCCCACTGGCGCAGCATTTTCAGGCGCGAAATCATCGGGAAGGTTTCGACCAGCGCCCGCACCGTTTCCTCGATATGATGGAACGACCCGCGCTGCGTGAAGTTGTTGAACCCGTCGGTCCCCCCGCCGATCACCATTTCGCCCTTGTCGGATTGCGACATGTAGCCGTGCACGGTGTTGGCCATCACGACCACATCCATGCAGGGTTTGATGGGCTCGGACACCAGCGCCTGCAACGCGACGGCTTCCAGCGGCAAGCGGAAGCCCGCCATCTCGGCCAACTGACCCGAATGGCCGGCGACGACGATGCCCAGCTTGTCACAATCAATGGCACCCTTGGTGGTATCGACCCCGACAACGCGCCCGTTGTCCGAGCGCACACCGGTGACTTCGCATTGCTGGATGATATCCATACCCATCGCCGAACAGGCACGCGCATAGCCCCACGCCACCGCATCATGGCGCGCAGTGCCCCCGCGTTCCTGCCAAAGGCCGCCCAGAACC
Source organism: Ruegeria sp. HKCCD7559 (assembly GCF_013110575.1). NCBI lineage: Bacteria > Pseudomonadati > Pseudomonadota > Alphaproteobacteria > Rhodobacterales > Roseobacteraceae > Ruegeria > Ruegeria sp. HKCCD7559. The sequence goes on along the minus strand of NZ_WVQU01000001.1, from coordinate 591,162 downwards.
GGATACCGGGGGCCATCCAGATTGATGATTGGCACCAGTTGCTTGACACGCTCAGGCGTAATCCATTCGGTTTTCACGCCCTGCAAAGCGTTGGCATGGGCCGTACGCTGATAGCCGCGGATCTCGTGCTGGGTCTGCGCCAGCATGATGACACCGCGCGGGCTGAACATGATGTTGTAGTTCAATTCCTGGCTCAGGTCCTCGTAGAGGCTGCGCGCTTTCTCGTAGATCGCCGCCGACGGGTCTTGCAGATAGTTCGAACGGATGATCGTCGTGTTGCGACCGGTATTGCCGCCGCCCAGCCAGCCTTTTTCGATAACCGCGACATTCTGGATGCCATAGTTCTTGCCAAGGTAATACGCGGTCGCCAGACCATGACCGCCAGCACCAACGATGATGACGTCATAGCGCTTCTTGGGTTCGGGTGAGCGCCAGGCGCGCTCCCATCCGGTGTGATAGCGCAGAGCTTCCCGCGCCACAGCAAAGGCTGAATAGTGTTTCATGTGCGAATCCATCCGGTTCGGTGATTGGGCGCAGATATGCCGTGTGACGGCATTTTAACCCTGCCGTGCAACGCCGCAATATCGCACTATTGCGACATGTCGCTCATTCGCGGCCATTTGTCCCTTTTGTCGGACGCCTCACAGGTCTAAGTCAGGGCAGCATCCTCGGAGGGACCATGACGTTCTGGGTTCTGATTTTTCTTGTCGCGCTGCTGATCGCAGCTTTTCTCAGCTTTACCCTGCTGCGCAAACGCCGTGGGGATGAACCCGCGGCGGCATACGATCTGCGGGTTTATCGCGAACAGTTGGCCGGTGTGGACCGGGATCTGGCGCGCGGTGTCATTGGCGAGGCCGACGCCGAACGGGTGCGCACGGAAATTTCCCGTCGCATTCTGGCCGCAGATGACCAAATGAAGAAAGAGGGTGCCGGCGCCGGGCCATCTCGTGCGGTTTCGGCGTTGTCGATCCTGGCAATCTCGTTGCTTCTGATCGGTGGAGCGTTGGCGATGTATCATCGCACCGGGGCCGTGGGTTTGCCTGACATGCCGCTGACCGCACGGCTTGAACTGGCCAAGGAAGTGCGCGCCAACCGGCCATCCCAAAGCGCCGCGGAAGAACTGGCGACCCCACCTCGACCTGCGCAGCTGGAAGAAAGCTATGCCAACCTGCTGAAGCAGTTGCGCGAAACCGTTGCGAGCCGGCCGGACGATTTGCAGGGTCAGATGTTGCTGGCGCAACACGAGACGAATGCGGGCAACTTCAAGGATGGGTACACCGCGCAGCAAAAGGTGATCGAGCTGTCCGAAGACAGCGCCACGGCTGATACCTATGCGGACCTGGCTGAAATGATGATTCTGGCCGCAGGTGGGTATGTCTCACCCGAAGCGGAACAGGCGCTGATCGAAGCGCTGAACCGTGACCCCCGTCACGGCCCGGCGCGCTATTATTGGGGGCAGATGCTGGCCCAGATCGGGCGGCCGGACCTTGCCTATCGCATGTGGGTCGAAACGTTGCAGGATTCCCCCGCAGGTGCGCCCTGGGCCGAAGCAATTCGGGCTCAGATCGACGAACTCGCCTTTCGGGCCGGCGTTTTCAATGCACCGGATTTGAGCACCGCACCCGGCCCCAGCCAGGAAGACATGGCCGCCGCCGCAGAGCTGAGCCCCGAAGAGCGGCAGCAGATGATTCAGGGCATGGTGGACCAGCTGTCTGATCGGCTGGCGGCAGAGGGCGGATCCCCCGAGGAATGGGCCCGCCTGATCGCGGCCTTGGGCGTTCTTGGCCAGGGTCAGCGCGCCATCGATATTCGCGATGAGGCCATGGAAGTCTTTGCCGGCGATTCAGAGGCGTTGCAGATCATCGATGCGGCGGCCCTTCAAGCCGGGATCGCTCAATGATCCATGACGCTATCGAAGAATTTGCAGCAGCCTTGCAACCGATGAGTGCCCTGATGGGGCTGGACCTTGGGGAAAAGACAATCGGCGTCGCCGTGTCCGACCGGATGCGCGGTGTCGCCAGCCCGCTGGAAACGGTACGGCGCAAGAAATTCACGCTCGATTCCGCGCGCCTGATCGAAATTGTCACCGATCGCGAGATCGGGGGCATCTTGCTGGGCCTGCCCAAGAACATGGATGGCAGCGAAGGGCCAAGATGCCAGTCAACGCGGGCATTTGCGCGCAATTTGTCCCGCCTGACCGATCTGCCCATCGGGTTTTGGGACGAACGGCTCAGTACCGTTGCGGCAGAAAAAGCACTACTTGAGGCGGATACGACACGAAAACGTCGCGGACAGGTTATTGATCACGTTGCGGCCAGCTATATTTTGCAAGGGGCGCTGGACAGGCTGCGCTTTTTGTAACGGGTCGGAGACCAGTGATGACGAATATGGTTTGGAAAAGGAATGAGGTCGAAAGCCCTTGTGTCCAGATTTGTGTCGTTCACCCGACTGAACGCATCTGTACCGGCTGCTATCGCACGATTGACGAAATCACCCGTTGGTCCAAGATGGACAGCAGCGAACGCGCCGAAATCATGGAAGATCTACCAACCAGAAAGCCGCGCCTCAGCAAACGCCGAGGCGGGCGTGCAGCGCGCATAAACGGTTCCTGAAGTCAGCCAGCCTGCTTTGGGGACGTATCCCTGTGGTCATCGGATTCGTCGCGGGCCGACCTGTTTGTATCTTGCCCGCGCAGCTCTGACTCGAACAGAGCTGCGATTTCGGATCTGCTTGTTTTTGCAGTCCCGTATTTTTTCGCTGCACGTCGGACGCGCTTCGTGCCGGTCTTGTCCGCCTTGAATACTGGCGTCTTGCGTGCCGCAAATCTTTCCATCAATAACCTAAGTGTCATCGCAAACTTCCCGCTTCCAATAACTGTGCCGCCACGGGCCGAGTTCGAGCTCCTAAAAGGGGCCAGCTCATGAACGCATCTGTTCAACGTGAGTGGAGGCCCGCAGCGACACGGCGTAGGTAAGGGTATTTCCGGTCAAATTTAGGGGGAAAACACACGGTTTTTGGTCCGTGTTGACCTTAAGGTCAGAAATTCCACGGAAAAACCCACCAGTTCCCTTACGTCACAATTCTTGACCGGCACGGTATCAAGACCGGTTTCAAGACATGTGGTGCGTGTCGTTCCGCGAAATAAGCCAATCAGATTTGGTCAATTCATGCTCAAGGGTGCTTTGTTCTGACCAGAGAACAAAGCACGCAAGCCGCCTGTTGGCAGCAAGATCACAAGATGCAGGTTGGCACGCAGAGCAGATCCTTACCCGGCAGCCAGCCAAGTTTTGGCGTTTTCGATTTCCTCGGACGGAAAGAACTGAGTCCGTGTGCCCAATACATGACTGGCGACACGTTGTGCCATGTGCTGCCAGCTTTTGTCCCCGACGATGGCCGCGCGATCCAGTTGTCCGATGTGGCGGCTGGCCAGACGAAAATGTGCTGCAAGAGCGGACAACCCCTGCCAGCCGTCGAATTCCCGCAGGTCGATCAGCAACCGAAATCCGGATCGATCATGCAACAAAGCGTCCAGGTCGCGTTCGGCTTGCGTGTACTCCTCGGGGTCCAGTTTTCCCAAAAGGCTGATCTGCACACATGGGCCCTCAAGATCGGTCACGTGAATGGATCCCAGCGACTCGCGCATCCAGCGCCGGGCGGCCTCAAGCTCGGCCAGTTCAAAGACCTGAACGGGGCATGGCAGGATCGGGGCGGCCAATCGGATGCTGGTTTGCACCCAGCCCTGATCGGCAACAACCGCGATCCGGTCAAACCCCCGCCAGTGGCTGAGCCCCAGCTTGGTGTCGGACCAGGCCGCGCCCAAATCATACCCCTTGAACTCGGGCTGCACGATGGCCAAAAGCCGAACGGAATCATGTTCGGTCAGCGCTGCTTCGATTGCAGGAACCAGGACATCGGCATAGTCGGCGCTGGTGACTTGCCCCGACAACTCCACTTCTATCAACGCACCATCAGAATTCGTATGGACCGTAATCATCGGTCAAAACCTCCAAAGCCAAACAATGACAGGAGGTTAAGTGGATTCGATCCATTCCGCCACACCCCCGGCGCATTCCGGGCGGAAATAGGCGATCATCCGTCCATCCGGCCCTGCGCTTGCCGTTTCCGCCCAGGGGGCAACCCCGTGCAGGCAGTGGCGGTGCAGCACGTAAGCCTCGCCCGGTTTTGCAGGCAATTCGATTCGCGGGCAGGTTTCGAAAACCTCGCGACGGACGGATTGGTAGATATCCGTAACATCGACTTCATGCAGGCGCTCTTGTGGCGTCCCCGCAAGGGCGCGCCTGAAAGCCGCACCCAGGATATGATGGCTGCCTTCCCACAACACCATGGGCGACGCATCCGGGCTGGCCTCGGTCAGCGGTATGCCCAAAACCCACGCATGCGGTTCATCGACCCGGCGGCGACGATCCGGCCCCATCGGGCGCAAACCGTCCACATGGGCCGCGTCCCGATTTCTGCGATACCGCGCGGCGGCTTCGTTTTCCCCCCGACGCGGGCGTGGATACCCAGGATGCGTGACCGAGACTTGGCCTTTGTGAAGCGGCAACTGCCCGTAACGCCCTGCAATGAATGACATGGCGGTTCCGGCCAAAGGCCCCGATTGGCCAACCCTGCCCTGCGCGTCATTGGGCAACGCGTCAACACCGATGAACCACGCCCCGTCACAATCCAGCCAGTCAGCATGGGCCGGGTCCGATACCGCGGCCCGTGCTGCAGGCAGCGCATGTCCCACCCAGGCCGCAAGCACTGGATCATACGGGAATTTCACCCACCCCCTGATGTCAAAATCCTTCACAAACCCACCGCCTTGCGCAGCATATTGAGCGCCACCAGCGTAAGGAACACTGCGAATACGCGCTTCAAGGGTTTCGGATCCATCGCATGGGCCAGCTTCACCCCCCAGGGCGCGGTGATCATCGTCATTGCCACGACGATACCGAAGGCCACCAGATTGACCGCCCCAATGGTCAGCGGAGGCCGGTGTTCCGGTGCGATATCCAGAAACAAAAACCCGATGACCGAGGGCACGGCGATAATCACACCAAACCCTGCGGCGGTTGCGACGGCACGATGGATCGGCGTGTTGTAGAGGCTCATCAGCGGCACACCAAAACTGCCGCCGCCGATTCCCATCAGAACCGAAAGAAACCCGACCGCAGGAGACAGGATGGCCCGCTTTATTCCACCGGGCATGACATCACCCAGCCGCCATTCCGAACGACCCAGCCCCAGATAGGCCCCGATCACCATTCCCAATATGCCGAACAGCGCCTGCAAGGCTTCGGTCCGCAGGGCCGAGGCAACCAGAACTCCGATGATCGCACCGACGACGATCCCCGGCCCCCAACCGCGCAGAATACCCCAATCCACCGCACCCTTTTTATTGTGCGCCAGAACGGATCGGACCGATGTCACGATGATCGTGGCCAGCGACGTGGCCAGACACAGCTGCATCAACTGCGGGCCGCCATAGCCAAGAGTTTGAAACGCATAGAAAAAGGCAGGCACCAAGACGATTCCACCGCCGACCCCCAGCAATCCGGCAAGCACGCCGGCCAGCGCTCCGATCGCAAGCAAAAGGCCCAGCATCTGGGCCAGCAACATCGTCTCGGGCATAGTTCCCCCTGCCGCTTAAACTTCTGCCATGGGCGCCACATGATCCAGCGCCCGCAGCATCACCTCGGGTCCGGCCCCATCCTGCACAGCCCCTTCCGACAAGGCGCGCCGCCATGCGCGGGCTCCGGGACGACCTGCGAAAAGGCCCAACATATGACGCGTGATCTGGTGCAGACGCCCGCCATTGGCAAGGTGCCGTTCCACATAAGGTACCATATGTTGAACGATCGCGAACGGATCACGCGTCGTTCCGGTACCAAAGATGCGTCGGTCAGCATCCGACAGGACATCGCCCGGCTGATGATACGCGGCCCGGCCGATCATTACCCCATCCAGACCGGCTTCCAGATGTGCGGCTGCCTCGTCCAGCGTGTTGATGCCGCCATTGATCGATATGTGAAGATCCGAAAACTCATCCTTCATCCGATGCACAAGGTCATAGTTCAAAGGTGGGATATCCCGGTTTTCCTTTGGGCTCAGCCCTTGCAGCCATGCCTTGCGGGCATGGATTGTCACCCTTTGGCAACCTGCCGCGCTGATGTGCTCAAGAAACGCGGGCAATACATCTTCGGGCTCCTGATCATCGACTCCGATGCGGCATTTAACGGTGACATCCACATTCACCGCTTCGCGCATGGCAGTCACGCAGTCGGCAACGCGGGCCGGGTCTTTCATCAAGACCGCGCCAAAAGTGCCGGATTGCACCCGATCCGACGGACAGCCGCAGTTCAGATTGATCTCATCATACCCGGCCTCAGCCCCCAGTCTCGCGGCCTGCGCCAGTTCTTCCGGGTCAGAGCCGCCGAGTTGCAAAGCAACCGGGTGTTCCTCGGGAGAGTAGTCCAACAGATGCAACGCCCCGCCCCGCACGAGCGCCGGCGCCGTCACCATCTCGGTATACAGCAACGTTTCCGCGCTGAGGAGCCGATGAAAATAGCGGCAGTGGCGGTCTGTCCAATCCATCATGGGTGCCACGCTTAAACGCGCAGCCTGTGTTGCCTTGCATGTCACAGCAACGCCTCCGTCCTGCTATGCTTCGAAATCCGATGGACTGTCAGTGGCTTTGCCCACCCGAATCAAGTCGAAAAGCCCTAACACATTCCTCTGACGACGTCCCGACTGCGACCATCATCAGTGAGTTGCTATCGATTAGACACCATATCGGCTCATCACCATCTGGACACTGCTTTCGATCGTTTCCGTCATCTCGGCTTCGCTGAGCGCCCCACCCGTAAACAGCAGTGGCCAGAAGGCGCGCGCCTTGATCAGGCCGATGAATTCGCGCCCGGCCCGTTCCGGATCATCGATCCGAAGCTGCCCATCCTCTGCCGCATCTTTGAGCATGGCAATGAATGTCGCTGTCTTGTCCAGCTTGCCCTGCGCTTCCGCCGCAAGCGTCGGGTTGCGCAAGGTTTCGCTGATCACCATCCGGGCCATCGCGATAACATCGGGCCGCATCAGAATGCGCCCTTCGGCCCAGGCCAGTTCAGTCAGTTGCGTACGAATATCGCGACCTTTTTCATACCGAATTTCCAGCACTTCAGCAAAGCGGCTGGACAATTCGACCACGATGGAGCGGAACAGGTTTTCTTTACTTTCAAAGTACTTGTACAGCGTACGCTTGGACACTTCGGCCCTTGCTGAAATGCGATCCATACTGGCCGCGGCAAAGCCCTTTTCCTGGAACTCGGCCACGGCAGCTTCGATGATCTGTGCGCGCTTGGACGCATTCTGTGCGCTGCATTCGTTCATGTCAGAGCTATAGACCTATTGACGTGCCCTGGTCAAACACTAGGTAAACGCAGGAGTTTACACAGGCAAAACCATATGCCATAAGTAAACCTGCGAGTTTACCAGTTACGGAAACCAGCACCAACAGGAGACCCCCTCATCATGGCTCTTAAATTGAACCTGAACGGCACGACCCTCGAGGTTGATGCCGAACCCGGAACGCCTCTTCTCTGGGTGATCCGAGACGAACTGAAACTGACCGGCACAAAATTCGGCTGCGGCGTGGCATCCTGCGGGGCCTGCACCGTGCACGTGAATGGTGAGCCCGTCCGTTCCTGTCAGACATTCATTGAAGACGTCGAAGACGCCGAAGTCACGACTATCGAAGCTGTCGGTGACGACAAGATCGGTGCTGCCGTACAACAGGCCTGGGTAGAACTGGATGTCGTCCAGTGCGGCTATTGCCAGTCGGGTCAGGTGATGTCGGCTGTCGGGCTGTTGTCCGAGAACCCGAAGCCGTCGGTCCAGGAGATTGACGAGTACATGTCCGGCAATGCCTGCCGCTGCGCCACCTATCAACGCATCCGCGCCGGCATCCAACGCGCGTCTGAAATTCTGGAGGCCTGATCCATGACCATCAACACCTCTCGCCGTGGATTTCTGAAAGGCGCCGCTGCTGCCGGTGCCGTCCTGCTGGTTGGCGCCCGTCCGGACGGTGCGCTGGCCGCGGCCTCGTCCGAGACCGCGCAGTTCAATCCATTTGTGAAGATCGATGCCGATGGCACCGTGACCGCCATCGTCAAACATTTTGAAAAAGGTCAGGGCCCGGCGACCGGACTGCCGACGCTGATTGCCGAAGAAATCGGCCTGACCATGGATCAGATCGAGTACGAGTTCGCCCCCTCGGATCCGAATGTCTACAACAACCTGCTGTTCGGCCCGTTCCAGGGCACCGGCGGTTCGACCGCGATGGCGAATTCGTGGCTGCAATACCGTCAGGCCGGTGCTGCCGCGCGCGAAATGCTGATCAACGCCGCCGCACAAAGCTGGGGCGTGGATTCATCTGGCATCACCATCGAAGACGGCATCGTGAAGGCAGGCGACAAGTCGGCTCCGATCGCTGAATTTGTGTCTGCTGCGTCGCAACTGGACGCTCCGGCAGAGCCACGCCTGAAGGACCCGTCCGAATTCCGTCTGATCGGAAATGAAACGGTGCGTCGCAAGGATACGGCAATCAAAAGCAACGGCCAGGCGATGTTTGCCATGGACGTTCACCTGCCCAACCAGATGATCGCCATGATCAAACGCCCCGAAGCGAAGGGCGGCATCGCGCTGGGCTTTGATGACAGCGCATCGAAAGAGGTCAAAGGCTATATCAGCGCCGCTGTTCTGCCCAATCAGGCGGGCGTCGCGGTGTACGCCGAGAACACCTGGGCCGCGATTCAGGCACGCGATGCGCTTGAGGTCGAATGGGACATGTCCGGCGCGGAAACCCGCAACTCGGACCAGATCAAGGCCGAGATCATGGACGCGCTGGAGGCTGAGCCCACGTATAATGTCAACAAGGCGGATTTTGCCGCTGTGGCAGCCGCCATCGACGGAGCGGACAAGGTCGTCGAAAAAACGTTCTACTTCCCACTGCTGGCCCATGCCCCGATGGAACCGCTGAACTGCACCATCGAGCAGACCGCAGACGGAGACATCGTTCTGCATGACGGGGCACAGATGCCGACGGGTCCTCATATGGCCTACCAGCAAATCTTTGGCCTGCCCGCCGAGAAGATCCACATCAAAACCATGCTGGCAGGCGGGTCTTTCGGGCGCCGCGCCACCCCGGATGCGGATTATCAGGTCGAGGCCGCCCTGGCCTTTGTCGTCACTGACCGCTCTCGCCCGGTGAAACTGGTCTGGACGCGCGAAGACGACATTCGCAGCGGGTATTACCGACCGGCCTTTGGCCACAAGGTTCGTGTGGGTCTGGACGCCGAAGGCAACATCGTCGGGTGGCAGCACCAGATTGCCGGCCAATCCGTGATCAAGGGCACCCCGTTCGAGGCTGTTCTGGTTCATGACGGCATCGACCACAGCTCGGTCGAAGGCGTTTCGGACAGCCCCTACAGCATCCCCGGCATGGCGGTGGGTCTGACAGACACGCCAAAGGCGACGACGGTTCTGTGGTGGCGCTCGGTCGGGCACACCCACACCGCCTATACGATGGAAACCATGATGGATCTGGTGGCCGAGGCCGCCGGTCGTGATCCGGTGGAATTCCGTCTGGCCCATCTTTCCGACAGCAGCAACCTGGACCAGCAGCGCAAAGCAGCTGTTTTGAAGCTGGCGGCCGAAAAGGCAAACTGGGGCAATGCGCCAGAGGGCCGGTCGCAGGGGATTGCCGTTCACAAGTCCTTTGGGTCTTACGCGGCTGAAGTGGTCGAAATCTCGGGCGATCCGGAAAATGGCATCAGGATTGAAAAGGTCACGTGTGCCGTGGATTGCGGTATCGCCGTGAACCCCGATATCGTGCGGGCCCAGATGGAAGGCGGCATCGGCTATGGCATTGGCCATGTGATGCGTGACCAGATCACCCTGACAAGTGGGGCGGTGGATCAATACAACTTCCCGGATTACGAACCGCTGCGCATCGGGGATATTGCCGCAATCGACGTGCATATCGTGCCATCGGCCGAAGCACCGACCGGCGTCGGAGAACCCGGCACGCCACCGTCAGCACCGGCTTTGGCCAATGCGATCAAAGCCCTGTCAGGTTTGCATGTGGCGCAATTGCCCATGGAAGAACATGGCGTAAGCTTTGCCTGAAAACAGCTCTCCGCGCCGGTCTATACCGGCGCGGGGCGTTCCTTGAAAACCCAAGCCAAAATTTGATCAAATTTGGTGACAAAGCACATCCATTGAAGTAAATCACTGGGGAGTTTCACCGACGGAGCCCCCAATGGATCTGAGAGCCCTGCACAATTTTCGCGTCGCCGCATGTGACCTGAACGGTCAAATGCGTGGCAAACGCGTGCCCCCTGGCTATGCCGACAAACTGGGAAAAGGCGCCGTGCGAATGCCGTTTTCGGCACTGAACGTAGACTTGTGGGGCGCTGATATCGAAGGAAGCCCGCTGGTCTTTGAAACCGGCGACGCAGATGGGGTGCTGCGCCCGACCGAACGCGGCCCGGTCCCCGTGCCCTGGCTGGATACGGAAACAGCGCTGGTTCCGATGTGTCTGTATGATGATGACGGCGTGCCCTTCCCGGGCGACCCGCGGCATGCCCTGTCCGCCATACTCGACCGCTATGCGCAACGCGGCTGGTCCGTTGTTGCCGCGACAGAGTTGGAGTTCACACTCGTTGACGCTTCTGGCGCGCAGCCGCAACCACCGGTGAATCCGATCACAGGGCGGCGCCTTGCGGATGAGGCCGTTCTGTCGGTTGCCGAAATGGACGCGTTCGAGGCGTTCTTTACCGACCTGTACGATGGCTGCGCCGCAATGGGCATCCCCGCGCAGACGGCGATTTCCGAAAGCGGCATCGGCCAGTTCGAGATCAACCTGAACCATCAGGACGCCATGCGCTGTGCCGATGATACGTGGTTTTTCAAGGCATTGACGCGTGGGTTGGCGCGCAGGCACGGATTTGCGGCCACCTTCATGTCCAAACCTTATGCCGATGACGCAGGCAACGGAATGCATGTGCATTTCTCGGTGGTGGACCAGAACGGGCACAATGTGTTCGACAACAACGGGCCGGAAGGCACCGAGATATTGCGGTCTGCCGTAGCTGGCTGTGTCGCAGCCATGCCGGGCAGCTCGCTGATATTTGCACCCCACGGCAACTCCTACACACGGCTCATACCGGGTGCACATGCGCCCACGGGCGCCTGCTGGGCGTATGAAAACCGAACCGCTGCCATTCGCATCCCGGGCGGGGCCCCGGCCGCACGGCGCATCGAACACCGTGTCGCCGGCGGGGACATAAACCCGTATCTGATGTTGACCGCGGTTCTGGGCGCGGCACTTGTCGGCATCGAGGACGGCTTGATCCCCCCTGCCCCGATTACGGGGAACGCCTATGACATCGCGGACCTGCCTCAACTGATGCCGGATTGGTCGAGCGCGATTGACAGGTTCTCCACGGATCCTTTGGTGGCCCGGCTGTTCCCCGCTGACCTGATCCGCTATCTGACCATGACCAAACGACAAGAGATCACCCGATTTGCGAACATCCCGCCCGAGGATCACTGGTTGAGCTATCTCGAGACGGTTTGACCCCCTTGCCGCATCAACCAGTCTCGGCTAGGATTAATTTGATCAAATTTGGTGACACATGAAAATCGGTATCCTACAAACCGGCCACACCCCCGAAGTGCTACAGGAAGAATTCGGGGATTATAACGAACTTTTCCCCGCGTTGCTGCGTGACAACGGGTTCGAGTTCGTGACCTTCGCCGTCGTGGACGGCACCTTCCCCGATGGTGCGGATGATGCGGATGGATGGATCATTACCGGATCGCGCCACGGGGTTTACGAGGACCTTCCCTGGATCGCCCCGCTGGAAGCGTTGGTGCGCGAGATCTGGGAAAGTGGAAAACCCCTGATCGGCGTTTGCTTTGGCCATCAGATCATTGCTCAGGCACTGGGTGGCAAGGTCGAGAAATTCTCGAAAGGATGGGCCGTAGGTCGTACGGAATACGAATATGACGGCAACAGACTATGGCTGAATGCCTGGCACCAGGATCAGGTTGTCGAATTGCCGAAAGAAGCGCGGGTTCTGGGCCGGAATGCCTTCTGCAAAAACGCGATGCTGGCTTATGGGGATACAATCTGGACAGTTCAGGCCCACCCGGAATTCAACAACGGATTCGTGGCAGGCCTGATGCGGACACGGGGCAAGGGCGTGGTACCCGAAGACCTGATGCGCGAAGCCGCAAATCGCGAGACTGCCCCGGACGACAACGCCAAAATTGCGCGCCACATGGCCGAGTTTCTAAAGAAAGAGAGAGCCTGATGGCTGATTGGACTGATAAACTGCCGGAAGCCGCAAAGGCATATTTCCATGGGCAACGACTGGACGAAGTTGAATGCATCATTTCGGACCTGCCGGGTATTGCGCGCGGCAAGGCGGTGCCTGCATCAAAATTCGCAAAGCAATCCTATTTCCACCTGCCCGACAGCATCTTCTACCAGACCATCACAGGGGGCTGGGGCGAAGCTGCCGGCGATGACGGGTTCATCGAAAAGGATATGATCCTGAAGCCCGATTTCTCGACCACTTCCGCTGCGCCGTGGACGGGGGATTGGACATTGCAGGTGATCCACGACGCCTACGACCGGGATGACAACCCGATCCCCTACAGCCCGCGCAACGTGCTCAAGCGTGTTGTGCAGCTTTATCATGACAAGGGATGGAAGCCGGTTGTTGCACCAGAGATGGAGTTCTTTCTGGTTGCCCCCAATGTGGACCCGGCGCAGGGCATCAAACCCATGATGGGGCGTTCCGGCCGTCCGGCCGCGGCGCGACAGGCCTATTCCATGACGGCCGTGGACGAGTTTGGCCCGGTGATCGACGACATCTATGATTTCGCCGAGCATCAGGGGTTCGAGATCGACGGCATCACCCAGGAAGGCGGCGCCGGGCAGTTGGAAATCAACCTGCGTCACGGCAATCCGGTGAAACTGGCCGATGAAGTCTTCTATTTCAAACGCCTGATCCGCGAGGCCGCGCTGCGCCACAATTGTTTTGCCACCTTCATGGCAAAACCGATCGAGGAAGAGCCGGGCTCGGCCATGCATATCCATCACTCGATCATCGACATGGAAACCGGCCAGAACATCTTCTCTGGTCCTCAAGGGGGTGAGACGGACGCGTTTTACCACTTTATCGCCGGTTTGCAGAACCACCTGCCCTCCGGTCTGGCGGTCATGGCGCCTTATGTGAATTCCTACCGGCGCTATGTGAAGGATCACGCGGCACCGATCAACCTGGAATGGGCCCGTGACAACCGCACCACCGGCATTCGCGTGCCCCTGTCCGGCCCGGAATCGCGGCGCGTCGAGAACCGAATCGCCGGGATGGATTGCAACCCGTATCTGGGCATCGCGTTGTCGCTGGCCTGCGGCTATCTTGGCCTGGTCGAGCAGGAACGCCCACGTCGTCAGTTCTATGGCGACGCTTATGAAGGCGAGGGCGATATCCCGCAGGTCATGGGCGAAGCGCTGGATCTGTTCGACGAAGCCACCGCCCTGCACGAGGTTCTGGGCCCCGAATTCGCCCGCGTTTACGGCATCGTCAAACGGGCCGAGTATGAGGAGTTCCTACAGGTCATCTCTCCGTGGGAACGTGAACATCTGCTGATCAACGTCTGAGACCTTCCGTGAACCTGCTCTATTCCAATGACCGCAAGGGCGAGTACCCTGACAGCTGGTATGCCGCGACGGCACATCCGATGGATCGCTTTCCCGCGTTGTCAGAAGACACCAGGGCGGATGTATGCGTTGTCGGTGGCGGCTATACGGGGCTGTCCGCGGCCCTTCATCTGGCCGAAGCCGGGTTCGACGTCGTGCTGCTTGAAGCGCACCGCGTCGGCTTTGGCGCGTCGGGCCGAAACGGCGGCCAGTTGGGCAGCGCGCAGCGGATGGACCAGGAAGACCTCGAGCGTCTTGTAGGCGATGCCGACGCCGCCAGGCTTTGGGAACTGGCTGAAGACGCCAAGGATCTGGTCAAATCCCTGATTGCAAAACACCAGATCGCCTGTGACCTGAAACCCGGTGTCGCCGTTCTGGGCCTGAGCAAATCCGAGCAAAAAGAACTGCATGACCACGCCGGTCATCTTTCCGAGCGGTACGGATACGACCAGATCGAGCTGTTGGACGAAAACGCGGGTCATTCGCTGTGCCCGTCACCAGCCTATCAAGGGGGGTATCTGGATATGGGTGCGGCGCATCTGCACCCTCTGAACTTTGCGTTGGGATTGGCGCAAGCCGCGGCCAAAGCGGGCGTTCGCGTCCATGAAAGCACCGAAGTGACCGGGATTGACGAGGGCCAGACGGCTGTGATCCGAACTGCACACGGCAACGTTCGGGCCAAGCACGTCATTCTGGCCTGCAACGGGTATCTGGGCGACCTCAATCGTTCCGTCGCCGCCAGGGTCATGCCCATCAACAATTTCATTGCGGCCACCGAACCCCTTGGAGAGGACACCGCCCAGGTTTTGACCCGGGATGTTGCGGTGGCGGACACGAAATTCGTGGTGAACTATTTTCGCCTCAGCGCCGATGGTCGCCTCTTGTTCGGAGGCGGCGAAAGCTATGGCTATCGCTTTCCATCAGATGTCGCCGCCAAGGTCCGCAAACCCATGACCGAGATTTTCCCGCATTTGCGGGATGTGAAGATCGACTATGCCTGGGGCGGAACGCTGGCCATCACCATGCGGCGGATGCCGTATCTGGCCCGTGTCGCACCCAATATTCTTTCGGCTTCGGGATATTCCGGTCACGGTGTCGGCACTGCGACCCATGCCGGACAACTCATGGCGATGGCGATTCAGGGTCAGGCCGAAGGGTTTGACACGATGGCACGGGTGCCCGCGCTGTCTTTTCCAGGCGGCCCTGCCCTGCGCAGCCCGCTTCTGGTGCTGGCCATGACATGGTTCGCACTGCGCGACCGGCTTGGGGTCTGATCCACGTAAATTGCGACAGATTGGTGAATTTTCGCCTGCCCGGCGATTGGGGGCTTGGATTGCCTCCTGATTATCTTTATCTTTCCCAAAGATAGAATTCGGGAATTCCAAATATGACGCTGCCCCCCAACGTTCACGACGCCGAACCCATCCCTGCCGCCGCCAAGGACGCGATCGAGGCCCTGATGCAATCAGGTGACCTGTTCCGCTATACCGCACCGCAGGATGCCCCGGTGGCCCTGCTGGAAGCCGAGTTCGCGGAACTGTTGGGCACGAAATACGCCTTGGCGGTATCGTCCTGCTCGGCCGCGCTGTTTCTGTCGCTCAAAGCACTGGGCCTGCCCCGCGATGCGCGTGTTCTGATCCCCGGCTTCACCTTCGCGGCCGTGCCGTCGTCGGTCGTCCACGCCGACTGCATTCCGGTTCTGTGCGAAGTGGGTGAAAACTATCGCATCGACATGGCCGATTTCGAGGCCAAGCTGGACAACGTTCAGGCAGTCATCATCAGCCACATGCGCGGGCATACATCCGACATGGATGCGATCATGGCCTTGTGCGACGCACGAAACATTCCGGTGATCGAGGATGCCGCGCATTCGCTGGGCACCACATGGCATGGCCGCAATATCGGTACGATCGGAAAGGTCGGATGTTTCTCGTTCCAATCCTACAAGATGATCAATGCCGGCGAAGGTGGCATCCTGATCACGAATGATGCAGATCTTGTCGCGCGTGCCGTCATCATGTCGGGCGCGTATGAACACAATTGGAAGAAGCACAAAGGTCCGCAGGGCGACAACTCACCCGAACTGGAAGAGGCCTTTGCCCGCTGGCAGAACAAGCTGCCGCTGTACAACCTTCGCCTAAGCAACCTCAGCGCCGCCGTGATCCGCCCTCAACTTCCGGAACTGGCACGCCGTGTCCGCGATGGCCTGGCAAACCACGATTACGTGGCCGGTCGCCTGAACACCTCGTCTCATATCGAAGTTCCCGCCCCCCTGCCCCCCGAGCAGCGTGCGCCGGATTCGATCCAGTTCAATCTTGTCGGAATGCAGGAACATGAGATCCGCGCCTTTGCCGCAGCGTCCGAAGCACGCGGCGTCAAGGTTCAGGTTTTTGGTCTGAGCGAAGACAACGCCCGCGCTTTCTGGAACTGGCAATTCCTTCCGGAAACTTTCGACCTGCCCAAGACGCGCGACATGCTGATGAAGGCCTGTGACGTGCGCCTGCCAGTCCGCCTGACCCGCGAAGAGCTGGACGTGATTGCAGACATCCTGCTGGCATCGGTTGGCGAAGTGACAGGCCCGATGCCGGTTTATGGCACTTAAGACAGCGGCACTTTGAACAAGAAAGGCCCGCACGATGCGGGCCTGATTCTTTGTTCGGAACGGATCAGTTCAGCTTGGACAGTTTTTGCTGCAACTCGGCCAGCTGTTTCTTGATGTCGTCCAGATCCTCTTTCGGTTCGGACTTGTCCTCTTCCTTTTCCGGGCTGGACCATCCGCTGGACAGCCCGCTGGTCATCGCCTTCAGGAAAGCCTGTTGCTGCGCCTGCAACGCGTCAAAACCCGGCATCTGAGACATCGGATTCATCGCGCTCATGTTTTCCATCATCTTGTTTTGGCTTTCACGCAGCATCTCGAACGAGCTTTGCAGAAACTGGGGCATCACCCCCCCGCCCGGCAGCATGTAACTGCGCACCAGATCATTCAGTACATTCACCGGCAGCACATTTTCACCCCGGCTTTCATGTTCGGCAATGATTTGCAGAAGATACTGGCGAGTCAGGTCATCGCCGGTTTTCAGATCAATGATCTGCACTTCTCGCCCGTCGCGGATGAAGCCCGCGATATCTTCGAGCGTCACGTAATCGCTGGTCTCGGTATTGTATAGTCGACGGCTGGCATAGCGCTTGATAAGCAGCGGTTTTTCTTGGTCCGACACCGGGTTCCCTCCCCAAGGATGATGCGTTGCAGCACAGGTTATGCGAGTGCAGCACAAAAAGAAAGGGCAGGTCAATGGACCTGCCCAACGCGATTGCACCTAATGGGAGGGTTGGGTGCGCTTCGCGGACGTTTCTTACTTTGCAGTTGCAGCTTTCTTGGCTGCGGTGGTGACCTCGTTGGTCGCCTTTTTGACGGCAGCGGTTGCTTCTTCCGCGGCGTCTTTGCCGGCAGCCATCAGCAGCTCGACGGTTTCGGTCTGAACTTTTTTCGCGATTTCGGCGAAAGCGGCCAGGTTTTCGGCTGCAACTTCAGCCGATGCGCTTGCGAAGTCGGTTGCGGCTTTTGCGTAGTCAGCAGGCTCTGCCTTGGCTTTCGACATCTCGCTCAGCTTGGCCAGGGTGTCCTTGGTCCATTTGTTCGAGATCTCGGCCGATTTCTCAGCAGCGTCCAGAGCAACGCCCGACAGCTTCTCGTTCAGCGAAGCGGTCGATTTGAATGCGCCTTCCATTGCGGTGGTGTCCACCGGAAATGCACCCATCATGTCTTTCATGATCGCGGTAAAGTCTTGGGTCTTTGCCATTGTCCTAATCCTTTTAGCCGGTCCGGGCCCACCCCGGGTTTCATCAGCTTGAGGACAATATGATTGCTGCACCGCAGCATTGCAAGTTTTTTCTTGCTGCGGCGCAGAATTTTTAAGTTTCAAAATGAAATCAGTCGTTTGGTTTCGCCACAACGTAAGTCCCGGGTGCGGATGCGAGGCTCGGGTGCTTCGAATCACCCGGCTCACGGGCCGGAACCTGCTTGGCAGACCGCTTCTTCAACCACGCGTCCCACATGGGCCACCAGGATCCTTCGTGAAAATCAGCTTCTTTCAGCCAGGTGCTGGCATCCGACTTCATATCCGGGTTGGTGTAGTGGCCATATTTCTTCTTGCTGGGCGGGTTCACGATACCCGCAATATGACCCGATTCTGAAACCACGAAGGTTTTGGACCGCGAGCCCATTTTCTGCACGCCGCGGTAACAGTCTTTCCATGCCGCGATGTGATCGGTTTCGCAGGTTATGGCCATCAGCGGCACATCCACGTCTTCGAGTTTCAACTTGTGCCCCATCAACTCGAAACCGTCGGTCGCGAACTCGTTGCGCTGGCAGAGGCCTCGCAGATATTCCACGGCCATTTTTGCTGGCAGGTTTGCACCATCGCCGTTCCAGTAAAGCAGATCAAAGGCCGGAGGCACTTCCCCCATCATATAGCTGCGAATGGCCGGACCATAAATCAGGTCGCGTGATCGCAGAAACGACATGGTGCGCGCCATAATCCACGACCGCAGAACGCCTTCCTTATTTACTTCCTCTTCGATCCCGTCGATGAAGTCGTTTTGCAGGAATGGCGTAAACTCACCCTGATCAGAAAAATCCGTCAGTGCCGTGAACAGCGTTGCGGATTTCACCGATTTGTCGCCACGCTGTTTCAGCAAGGACAGGGTCAGACTCAGCGTCGTGCCCGCGATGCAATAACCCACAGCGTTGACCTGTTTGACCTTGCAGATCTTCTTGGCCGTTTCGATTGCGGTCAGGAAACCGTCCTGAATATAGTCTTCCATGCCGGTTTCGGCATAGCTTTCATCCGGGTTCACCCAGCTTACGACAAACAGGGTATAGCCCTGTTCGGTGATCCATTTGATCATGCTGTTCTGGGCTTTCAGATCCAGAATATAGAACTTGTTGATCCAGGGCGGGAACAGAACGATGGGCGTCTCATAAACCGTTTCAGTCACCGGCTTGTATTGGATCAGCTCCATCATCCGGTTGCGATATATGACCTCGCCCGGCGTTGTCGCCAGGTTTCCACCAACCTCGAACGCGCTTTCATCCGCCAGCTTGACGACCAACTCGCCATCATTGGCTTCGAGGTCTGAAACAAGGTTCTCCAACCCTTTTATCAGCGACTGACCTTCGGTCTCGACCGCTTTTTGCAGGGCATCCGGGTTAGTCGCCAGAAAATTCGTGGGCGCCATCATGTCGATGATCTGCTGCGAGAAATACTGTAGGCGTCGTTTGTCTTTGGCATCCAGATCATCAACCGACGAGACAGCCTGCGCAATCGCTTCCGCGTTCGTCAGGTATTGCTGCCGGATCAGTCGGAAATAAGGGTTTGTCTCCCAAAGGGGATTGGAAAAACGCTTGTCACCGGGCTTGGTTTCCTCGGTTTCCACCTCTCCGGTCGTCAGCGCTTTCTGCGCTTCGGCAAAGTTGAGAACCGACTTGCCCCAGAATTCTATCTGTTGCTCCAACAACTTGGCGGGATTTTGCCATGCCTCGGCCCAATAGGCTGTTGCTGCTCGTGCAAAAAGCTCTTGATTCGGGCCGTCCAGCGCGGGCGTGTGCGACTTTTTTGACGCCATGATCTCGACCAGGCGCTTCGCGAGCTGCTCGACCCTTTCCATATTTTCTTTAATGCGTTCAATATGTTCTTCGGACACGTCCGGCATTTGGTCTTCACTTGTTGTCATTTTAACAATTCCACCCTAACCTCGCTGCCATGCAGAATAACGTCGTGGGTGCTGGGGGGCAAAGCGGCGAATGGTCCGAACTCTCAGGCTGACACTCAGGAGGCCCCATTTATGCGCTACATGATGACCTACGACCTTATGGAGTCCATGCGTAACACCAACCAATGGCTTGGTGCAACCGCAAGCGCGATGGCGTCCTACCCCCTGTTTTCCATGACACCTAACCCGGCGTTCAGCTGGATGGCCGCATGGGGTGAAGTCACCGAACGGACCTTCCAGCGAATGGTCGTCAAACCTGACTGGGGCATTCGAACCTTCACCTGCGAGGACGGCAAAGACCATCTGGTAGAGATTACGACCGTTCTGGAACGCCCCTTCGGCGATCTGGTTCATTTCCGTGTCAACGGCCGGGAAGAACAACCGCGCAAGGTCCTGCTGGTTGCGCCCATGTCCGGCCATTACGCCACGCTGCTGCGTTCGACTGTCAAAAGCCTGCTGGTCAATTGCGAAGTTTACATCACCGATTGGCATAATGCGCGCGATATTCCTGTGTCTGCCGGCAAGTTCGATGTCGAAGACTACACGCTCTACCTTGTAGATTTCATGAAGGAACTGGGGCCCGACACGCATGTCGTGGCGGTTTGTCAGCCTGCCCCGCTGACATTGGCAGCGACCGCCTATCTTGCCGAAGTCGAACCCAAGGCTCAACCCAGCACTCTGACACTGATTGGCGGGCCGGTGGACCCGGACGCGACCCCGACCGACGTCACCGACTTTGGACGACGTGTTACGATGGGTCAGCTGGAAGAAACCATGATTCAACGGGTCGGATTTAAGTACAAAGGTGTCGGGCGTATGGTCTATCCCGGCCTGCTGCAACTGGCGTCGTTCATGTCGATGAACGCCGATCGCCACTCCAAGGCGTTTTCCGATCAGATTCAGCGTGTTATCCGCAACGAAGCCTCGGACCTGGATGCCCATAACCGTTTCTATGACGAATATCTTGCGGTGATGGACATGACGGCCGAGTTCTATCTGTCGACGGTCGAACGCGTGTTCAAGAACCGCGAGATCGCACGCAACGAATTTGTTGTCGCCGGCCACAAGGTGGATATCGGCAAAATCACCGATGTTGCCGTGAAATCGGTCGAAGGTGCGAATGACGATATCTCGGCGCCCGGACAATGTATTGCTGCACTGGACCTGTGCACCGGTTTGCCAGACAGCAAAAAGGCCAGCCACGTAGAACCCGGCGCGGGCCATTACGGCATTTTCGCGGGCCGCAGCTGGCGCGATAACATTCGCCCGCTTGTGATTGATTTCATGAACGAAAACAGCCGCAAGAAACGTCGCCGCGCTGCGAACACCAACAAGGTAGCCTGATGAACATGGGCGGGCCATTACATGGTGGCCTCGCCTTTTCCTGCTGTTGCGGCCAGTTGAAGGGTCAAATCTCGGACCGGGGCGTTCGGCTTGGAACCCATGTCGAGTGTTTTTGTCATGACTGCCGTGCGGCGCAACTGTATTTCGGGCAGCCCGACCCGGCGCCCGGCCCGGTCGACATTTTCCAGATGGCACCGGATGAAATCGAAATCACCGCCGGAAGCCAATTCCTTTCGGCCATGAAACTCAGCCCAAATGGTATGCTGCGATGGTATGCCAGCTGCTGCAACGCCCCGCTGGCGACAACGCCACAGACTGCACGTTTGCCCTTTGCAGGGTTTATCGTCGGCAGGATTACCGGTGATGTTTCCGCATTGGGGCCGGTGACGACCCGTGGGTTTGTCCCTCGGCCCGATGGCAAACAGAAACACGAAAAGGTCAGGTTTGCGGCGTTTGGCCTTTTGCGCCGCACCTTGCAATCGCGCCTGTCAGGGCGCTGGAAGAATACGCCGTTTTTCGACCCTGAGACCGGCAAGCCCGCGGTCGTACCGAAAGTCATTTCGAAAGACGAACGGGCGGCGCTTTACCCCTAGACACACCTTTGCGGGATGTTCAGCCAGGTTTGCAAGGCTTTGTTCACGGCATCGGGCGCTTCAAGCGGCAGAAGATGTCCGGCATTTTCGACGACCTCCAACGCTGCCTCCGGTATCAGGTCTGACATGAAAGAATGCCGTCTGACCGGGGTTAGCGTGTCATGGGCGCCGCACATGATCAAAGTGGGAACCTTGATGCGGCGCAACGTTCCCTGTTGGTCGGGCCGGCGCTGCAAGGCACGCATTTGACGCACGAATGCCTCGGCGCCCATGTCATTCGCCATTGTCAAAAGATCATTCAGAATTGGGATTCGTCTGGGCCCCGGTGCCAATGTATCGGTGCCGACCAGTTGGCGCATGACCTCTTCCAGCCGCCCACCCAGGGCACCAATGATCAGGTCCTCGCGACTGGCCGCGATTTGAGGTGTATCCGCCAGTGCGTCCGTCGACATCAGGCACAGGCGCGTTACCCGTTCCGGTGCCCGCCGGATCAGTTCCAGCCCCACAACACCGCCCATGCTCAGGCCCACCAATGCAAATCGATGGGGAAGCTGATCCAACAGCCCCGAGGCGATCTCTTCAATGCGCTCGCCTCCGGAAACAGGTGCAACAGTGACAGGCCGTGACCGTGACAACACCTCGATCTGAGGTCGAAACAGCCGGGCATCACACATCAACCCAGGCAACAAAACCAGCGGTTCCTTCACGCGGGGGCTCCATCTGCTCGGTTTGTCCGAGTCCTTCCAGTTGTTGTCAGGATGAGAGTTTTGCCACAGCCGGGCAAGGAAAACTTCACGGGTAGGCGATGGCCCGAAACGCCGGGAAATCGGCGTAACGGGCTTGCCGGGCCGCAAGGTCTTCACCGGGTTCAGCGCCGGGCCTCAACAGACACCCACGCGGAGCAATATAGCTGTCGATCCGACGATGCGGTCTGGGCCGCCACACTAGGTTGAACGCGCATAGCTTGGGGAAGAACCAGATTTCGGAATACTCCAGATGATCGTGCATCCACCACGCCAGATCCCGCCAGTCCCTGCCCCGCGCATATTGATCCGCGAACCACGGGATGACGATGGATGCCCCGGCAATCCGCGCATCCCCTTCCCCGCGATCCCAGATATGGCATTCCAACGGATTGTCGTTTCGGGCGCAGTTCAGTTTGTTTTCATTGCCAAACCGGTTCAAGGACGATGAACGATAACCCGACCTGACCGCGACCCGGCCAAATGTCTCCTCTAAAGGGTCAAGAAGAGTTTCGCAAAAGGCGCGGCCTGTTTCGATCGCCAGATCCGGGTTGTCCGGAATATTCTGCTTTTGGTGGAAGTTGCCGATTTCCGAATACATAAAATCGCGCATGAAGAAGTGCCGGGACAAGCGGACACGACCCAAGGTCTCAAGGCTCCACATACTGCCCGGCTTACGCATCTTGCATCCTTTTTTCCGATCAGGGTTTATTCCACCCCCAAGCCCTTGAGCCACTCCAGAATACCAGCAACGGTGGCATCGGTTTGACCCGGCGACATCAACCGCCCCGCGATAACATGTGAAGACGGATCGTCACCCGGCCCCATCGTCACCAGCCTGACCGTTGCCGGAGCGCCCCAGGCCTCGGCAACCTTGCGCGTCCGGTCCGGCCGCACAACCTGATCATCATCCGAAAACCAGAACAAGGCGGGTATTAGGGCGTCAGAGAAATCCAGCGCATAGACCGTATCCACCAGCACGGACATCGGCACGACGGCTTCCCACGGGTAGACCGACGTCCAGTACCTGTTCTTCTCGGGGTCCGGCCCTGACACATCGCGTTCCGGCCCCATGAGAACGGGCAACCAACTTCTTGCCCAAGGCAACGAAGGCACCGACGCCGCGACGGTATTCACACCAAAGTTCGGCGAGACAAAAACCATGCCGACCACATCCTGGCTGAGGTCGGCATCCAACGCAGCGGCCGCCGCCAGCGTTCCTCCGGTCGAGGTGGAAATGACGATCACCTTTTCCCCGACCGCACGCGCCGCTGCCAGCCCTTCGGCGGTGTCCTGCATCCAGCCCGAGGCCGTACCCTCGGCCATCGCCGGCCCATCCCGACCGTGACCCTGCAACCGCGTGTAGACCAGATTGGCGCCCAAAGCGTCAGCCACCAGATCAGGAACAGGGCGGATTTCCTCGGAACTTGCTGAAAAACCGTGGATGTACAGAACAGAATACGGCGTGCGCTGTTCCTTGAACCCGTCGTGCCAGATCACGCGCTTTTCGACACCCGGAACGATGTCATCATAGGCAGACTCGGTGCTTTCAAAAAAAACCTGAACACCTTCACCAAATTTCCGAGGATCAAAGGTCGGGTGCAGGTTCACTTCCTCGCGCGGGCCGAACCAGTAGACCAGGCCGCCAAGAACAACCAGCGCCAGAAGAGCGCGCCCCAGAAACCAACCAAAGCGCCGCATCAGGCTTCTCCCAACACATCAAGAACCGCGGTCTCGATCAAACCCAGGCACATCTCGTCCGAGAAGCGATGATCAGCCCCCTTGACCAACAACAGCCGCATGTCAGGACCCGCAGCATGTTCCAGCAGCCGCACGGCTGTTTCGGTCGAAACCGCCGTGTCTGTGGTACCTTGCAGGAAACGAACCGGGAACGGCAGATCCAGAGCGTCCCGCAGAACCAAATTCTGGCGTCCGTCTTCGATCATGCGCTTGGTGATGATATAGGGTTCCATATAGTCGGACGGCAGCTCGACATGGCCGACAGAGTCCAGCGCAGCTTTTTGTTCGTCGCTGAACGAAGCCCAGTACCCGTCCTCGGTGAAATCCGGCGCGGCGGCGATTGTGACCATGCCCGCAATTCGCTCGGGCATGACCTTGGCCAGCAGCAATGCCTGCCATCCTCCCATTGATGAGCCAACCACGATCAAAGGTCCGTCCGTCAATGCCTTTACCGCAGCCAATGTGTCCTGATGCCAGTCACCGATACAGCCCTCGGTGAACGCGCCCGAGCTTTCCCCGTGGCCGGAATAATCGAACCGCAAGAACGATTGCCCACGCGCCTGTGCCCAGGCTTCCAGATGCACGGCCTTGGTGCCTTCCATGTCCGATTTGAGCCCGCCCAGAAAAACGATGGTCGGTCCTGCCCCTTCGGTCTTGTGATAAGCCAGTCGCCGCCCCTGCGGCGTCTCCAGAAAATCCGTCGCTGCCATGAAACCCTCTTTCCTTTTCCAGCATCATGCACGCCCCACCCCCGAGTGCAATTCCGCCCACTTCATCTTTTTCCAATTACTCCGGGGAGCGCGAGAGGCTGGCCCCTCGCCCCACTCTTGACACAGGCCCATCCACCTGCCACATGGGCCGAACACACATAACCCGCAACCGGGCGTTCAGTGGGCGCCAAACCGACGAGGAGAGCCGATATGGCCCTGGATTCTCAATCCGTCTCTCTTACCTTTCCCGATGGCAATGCACGCACCTTCGCCGCAGGCGTCACGCCCGCGCAGGTGGCTGCCGACATCTCAACCTCGCTGGCCAAAAAGGCCATCTCGGCCACCGTTGACGGCCAGCACTGGGACCTGCAATGGCCCATCGAATCCGACGCACAGATCGCCATCCACACTATGAAGGATGAGGCCCAGGCCAATGAGCTGATCCGCCACGATCTGGCCCATATCATGGCGCGCGCGGTTCAGGAGATCTGGCCCGCCACCAAGGTCACCATCGGCCCCGTCATCGAAAACGGCTGGTATTATGACTTCGACCGCGAAGAGCCGTTCACGCCCGAAGATCTCGGCCTCATCGAGAAAAAGATGAAAGAGATCATAAACAAGCGTGATCCCGTCACCACCGAGGTCTGGGACCGCGAGCGCGCGATCGAGTTCTACAAGGCCAATAACGAGCCCTACAAGGTCGAGCTGATCGAGGCTATTCCCGGCGACGAGCCGCTGCGCATGTACTGGCACGGCCATTGGCAGGATCTTTGCCGAGGTCCGCACCTGCAACATACCGGGCAGGTTCCGGGGGATGCGTTCAAGCTGATGTCCATCGCGGGTGCCTATTGGCGCGGCGACAGCGATCGCGCGATGTTGCAGCGCATCTACGGCGTGGCCTTTACCGGCAAGGAAAAGTTGAAAGCCTACCTGCATATGCTGGAAGAAGCCGCCAAACGCGACCACCGCAAGCTGGGCCGCGAGATGGACCTGTTCCACATGCAGGAGGAAGCGCCCGGTCAGATCTTCTGGCATCCCAACGGCTGGACCATCTACACCCTGCTGCAGGACTACATGCGCCGACAGCAGCGCAAGGGCGGTTATGTCGAGGTGAACACGCCGCAGGTCGTTGACCGCAAGCTGTGGGAACGGTCCGGCCACTGGGACAAGTATCAGGAGAATATGTTCATCGTCGAAGTGGACGAAGAACATGCCCGCGAGAAAGCCGTTAACGCGCTCAAGCCGATGAACTGCCCCTGCCATGTTGAAATCTTCAAACAGGGCCTGAAATCCTATCGCGATCTGCCGTTGCGTATGGCCGAATTCGGGTCGTGCAACCGGTACGAACCCTCGGGCGCATTGCACGGCATCATGCGCGTGCGCGGTTTTACGCAAGACGACGCCCACATCTTTTCGACCGAGGAACAGATCGAGGCCGAAACCGCCGAGTTCATCCGTTTCCTCAGCGTGATCTACAAGGATCTGGGATTCGAAAAGTTTGCGGTGAAATTCTCGGACCGTCCTGAAACGCGGGCTGGTTCAGATGAGGTCTGGGACAAGGCAGAATCCGCCCTGCTCTCTGCAACCCGAGCAGCCGGGATCGAACCCGAACTGAACCCGGGTGAAGGCGCCTTCTACGGTCCAAAGCTGGAGTTCGTCCTGACAGATGCCATCGGTCGCGACTGGCAGTGCGGCACCTTCCAGGTGGACTTCGTTCTGCCTGAACGCCTGGACGCCACCTATATTGGCGCCGACGGCGGCAAACACCGCCCCGTCATGCTGCACCGCGCGACGCTGGGATCCTTCGAACGGTTCATCGGTATCCTGATCGAAGAACACGCGGGCAAACTGCCGTTCTGGCTGGCCCCGCGTCAGGTCGTCGTGGCCTCGATCACCTCCGAAGCGGATGAGTATGTTCTGGAAGTGGTTGAAACGCTCAAAGCTGCGGGTGTCCGCGCCGAGGCGGATATCCGCAACGAGAAGATCAACTACAAGGTCCGCGAGCATTCGGTCGGCAAGGTGCCGGTCATTCTGGCCGTGGGCCACCGCGAGGTTGAAGAGCGCACCGTCAGCGTCCGACGTCTGGGTGAAAAACAGACGCAGGTTCAACCGCTTGACGTTGTAACAAACGAGCTGTCGCAGGCAGCCACCCCACCGGATTTGCTGTAACAATCGGCAGCATATTGCTGGGAATCTGGCCCCCGAATTGGGGCCAGATTGAAACAATTCACTCTTTCTTCATCAAAAACAATGCTTTACGCTGCAAGAGGGCACGCCGCCCTTTGACGTGCTTGTGAGACACGGGCTCGTGAATTCAACTCTGTCTACCAAGCTACTACCTTTGTCATTGTCACAAGCAGACATACCCAGTCATCAAGAGGATTACCGAGATGTCGAACACAGCCAAGTCCCTGGTTATCGCAACCGCAGTCGCAGCCGCCGTATCGGGCGCCGCAACCACTGCATCCGCTCAGGCAAAGGAAAAATGCTATGGCGTATCGCTGGCCGGTCAGAACGACTGCGCCGCGGGCCCCGGCACCACCTGCGCGGGCACCTCGACCGTTGATTATCAGGGCAATGCATGGACCCTGGTTGACGCAGGCACCTGCGCGGATATCGAACTGCCCGCGCAGGCAGACGGCAGCCCGCGCAAAGGCTCGCTGGAAGCCCTGGATCGGGATCTGCCCGCATAAGAACGGCCTGACGAATTCAGGGGCGGGCACCATCGCCCGCCCCTTCCCTTTCGTGATCAAGGAACTGACCCATGCTGGATGATGCCCACCGGTCGAACCGTCTGCCCGCAGCGCCGGGCGTTGGTTACAAGCCGCAACACTTCGCTCAGATACTTGAACACGCACAGCCCGTCGCATGGTTGGAAATCCATGCCGAGAACTACATGGGCGACGGCGGGCGGCCTCTGGCGCAGCTGCGCCACCTTTCCGAACAATTTCCGATCTCGGTCCATGGCGTTGGCCTGTCCATCGGCGGCGAAGGCGCGCTGGACCCTGATCACCTGGCCCGGCTGAAACATCTGGTGGGCTGGCTGAATCCCGCCAGCTTTTCCGAGCACCTAGCCTGGTCCACACATGACACCCATTTCTACAACGACCTGCTGCCCTTACCCTATACCGACGCAACACTGGCGCGCGTTTGCGATCATATCGATCAGGTTCAGGACACCGTCGGACGGCAGATGCTGTTGGAAAACCCCTCAAGCTATTTGGCTTTTGAAGAAAGCACCTGGTCCGAGCCGGACTTTCTGCGCGAAATTGCACGTCGCACCGGAAGTGGCTTGTTGCTGGATGTCAATAACGTCTTTGTCTCTGCCACCAATCTGGATTTCTCTCCTCAGGGTTACATTGACGCCTATCCAATTGAAAAAGTTGAAGAAATTCACCTCGGGGGCCATGACGAGGATGAAGACGATCACGGCCACCCGCTGCTGATCGACAGCCACGGGCGTGAAGTCGTCGATCCGGTCTGGGCGCTGTTGGATTACGTGCTGGAACGTACGGGGCCGAAACCCGTCCTGATCGAGTGGGATACCGACGTACCGGACTGGTCCATTTTGCGGGAAGAAGCCGTTCGCGCGCAGACCGCCCTGGAACGGATCCCGGCATGAGCGTTTCGCAATCCGAATTTCGCGCGGCCATGATGGATGCGTCAGCCCCTGTCCCCGAAGGTTTGCTGGACGCTCAGGCGCAGCCAGCCGGTCGTCGGTTCAGCGTCTATCGCAACAATGTCGCCGTGTCCTTGACCGAAGCGATGCATCAGGCGTTCCCAGTCATCACCAAGTTGCTGGGGCCACAGAACATGGACGGGCTGGCCGGGATATTTCTGCGCCAGCACCCGCCATCATCACCGCTGATGATGTTCTACGGTGAAGCCTTTCCCGAATTTCTGGCCGAAATGCAGCAGCTTTCCCATCTTGGTTACCTGCCGGATGTGGCGCGGCTGGAACTTACTTTGCGCAAGTCGTACCACGCCGCCGACAGCCAACCCGCCCCGGCAGACGCGCTGGCCGTAGACCCCGAACAGGTCATGCGAGCCCGGCTGCGTTTTGCCCCGGCCATGCGGGTGGTACGCTCGGACTGGCCCATTCACGCGATCTGGCGTTTCAACACCGAAACCAACGCGCCGAAACCAGATGCGCGAGCTGAGGATGTTTTGATCACACGCCCGGAATTCGACCCGGTTGCCCAGTTGCTGCCAGCCGGCGGCGCCGATTGGATCGCTAATATGCAAGGCGGCGACACGATCGGCGAAGCATTTGAAAAAACCGCTGCGGCGCAACCGGAATTTGACCTTGGAACCACTCTGGCACTGCTTTTGCAGGGCGGTGCAATAACTTCTGTGACTATCGAAAGGCTGGAGACATGACTGCCCTGATCTCACTTCACAACAACGTTCTGGGAAAAGTGGACCTGGCGTCCAACTGGCTTACACCCACGCTGGCGCGACTGGTCTTTGTCGCGGTTCTTCTGGTCTATTACTGGAACTCGGCGATGCTGAAGATCGACGGCTCGATCTTTTCACCTTCGGCCGGTGCCTTCGGTCAGATTTTCCCCAAAGCAGCCGAAGCCGTCCTTTACGACGTATCCCAAATGACGCTCTTTCAACGGGTCGTCATTTTCTTTGGCACGGTTGCAGAATTCGTCCTTCCCGCGCTGCTGCTGGTCGGTCTGTTCACCCGCCTGGCGGCCTTGGGTATGATCGGTTTCATCTGGGTGCAGACCCTGGTCGATGTCACCGGCCATGGCGTGAAACTGGGCAGCCTGTTCGACGCGGCGCCATCCATTATGGATCAGCGCACGATGTGGACGTTCCTGATGCTGGTGATCGTGATCAACGGCGCGGGCCCCATCTCACTTGATCGGATCCTGCGCCTGAAGTGACCTAGAAATGCGCTTTGGGCTGGTCCGGTTTACCTGCTGCCAGCCCAAGCACCCCGGCAACCCCGGCAAACGCGATCGGGAACATGGTGAACACACCGAATCCAAATGCATAATACATCGCCCCCGCCGAAATCAGCAGCAGAATCCCGGCAACAAGGGCGCGCGCGGGCGCCATCGCGCCCCCGGCAATGGCCAACAAAGGCGCGATGATCGACACAGCCTGAATCAGGTCAGGGTTGTCTACCTGCCTCAGAACGCCGTCTATCTCGCCGACGTGATCGATGACGACCACCTTTGCATACCCGAAAAACCCGACGATCATCCCGATCAGCCCGGCAATCACGCCCAAGATCATGGCGGCATTACGCATTGAACGTCCTCACTGTTGCTTGCAGGCACATAAGCATTCCTTAAGAAATACCAAGCTGCGTGCGAGTTTCCGCGGTCCAGCCAAGAAACAGCTCTCCGTCTTTCTCGATCAACGGGCGCTTCATCAGGGTGGGATGCTGTTTCAAAAGCTCTAAAGGTGCTTTCGCGCGCTGGTTGTCATCCAATCCGCGCCATGTCGTTGACCTGGTGTTGAGCAAAGCCTCGCCGAAGCCAGCAAGAGCCTGCGACAGCACAGCATCCGGCACGCCATCACTGCGGACATCCACAAACTCTGCATCTGGTAACGTTTTCAATGCTTTGCGACAGGTGTCACAGGTTTTCAATCCATAAAGGCGCATGTTTTTACTGCTCCTGCATTTGATTGCATTTTAGGCAAACTTGCCAGTTTCCGGCGGTTATTCTTGATTTTTTACTTCACCGTGCAATGTTGAAAAAGGCGAAACACACGAAACGGACTGTTCAGAAAGTGCCAAACAGTCTTTTTTTGTGGCGACGCTGACCACAGCCCCCACCAATTTGTGGGACAATGCGCAAGTAGAAGGAGACACGGGACATGCCAACCGGCACCGTGAAATGGTTCAATACCACTAAAGGTTATGGTTTTATTGCCCCTGATGAAGGGGGCAAAGATGTGTTTGTACATATCTCGGCCGTAGAACGGTCCGGCCTCACCGGACTCGCAGACAATCAGAAAGTCTCGTACGAGTTGCAGGACGGGCGCGACGGCCGACAAATGGCTGCGGAATTGAAGCCGTTGTAACGACATCCCCGCTGATTGCGGGATGAATCCATTAAGGTTGGCGGCCAATTTCCGGCCGTCAACCACCCCCTACCGGGCCTGTTCCATTACCCGCGCGCGGATTGTTCATTTGCGCGGCGTCAATGGTGTATATCCGTTGCAGTGGTGTCGGATACCCCGGTTTCCCGCAACCAGATCCCAGCCCCGCCCGCAAACCGGATTTCCCAGGCTTTCATTGTGCGCTCGGGGCGACGCTGGCACGTTGCGACGCCCTTCGTTCCGGTTTCAGGTCATCGTGCATGCGTCGCAAAAGCCCACACTCTGCTTAGGCGATGGATCGCTTGGCATGACAATCCGAAAAAAATAGGCGCGCGGTAATTCGAATTCTATTTGCGAATGATCTCTTCGAACTCGCGCCACTCCCGAGCCGTCATGCCCGAGCTTTCCTGCGTGACGTCCTCACCCGCCAGCATGCGGCGCAGGCTTTCAACCATCTGAGCCGACAGGTTGACGGCCCCAAGACGGTAGTCCTCGAAGGCTTTATAGGCAAAGGGCACCCAGTCGGCGACGATCTTGCACATCGTATCAGCGTAGACGCGGATCTCATATTGAGCATGAGGGTCAGCGCGCAGCCGCAGAAAATGGAACAGGTTGTGCAGGTCGACCTTCCAATACCACTGCGTATAGATGTTTGCGGGCAGGTTCATCCGGGCCAATTCTCGTGCCAGCCCCTGTTGCCCGTCCTGGCTGATCATCGACTCGTAATTGTCATAGCACCGGGCGCTGTCAGCCTTGAGGATGTCCAGAACACGCGCGGCCTCTTCACCTTCCAGAGCAGAACCACGGCCCTGATTGTTCACCTCTGATTGGGCGGCCACATGTTCGGGTGCGGGAATATAGAATTCACGATCCAGAATTGAATATCGCGCCGAGTATTCATTCACATTGGCCGTACGGTGCCGAATCCACTGCCGCGCCACGAAGACCGGCAGCTTTACATGCAGTTTGACCTCGCACATTTCGAAAGGGGTCGAATGCCAGTGCCGCATCAGGTACCGGATCAGACCTTCGTCATTCTGAACCGATTTGGTTCCTTTGCCGTAGGACACACGCGCGGCCTGACAGATGGCCGCATCATCGCCCATGTAATCAATCACGCGGACAAAGCCGTGATCCAGAACCTGATGCGCGGTGTACAGGTGATCTTCCATTCCCGCTGAAACGACGCGACGAGTGGGATGCGATTGCGCACGTTGCGCTTCGATCTCGGCCTGTTGGTCAGCGGACAGCGGCATCAGGTTTTCCTTTCTGGCAATGAGTCGCCCCCTACTATATCTCGCCAGCCGCAACATCGAAACCGCGATATATGCCGCAACCCACGCAAATTTCAATTCGCCAGACCCGGCGGTCTCGACACATTAGGTCGACGCGCTAAGCTCAATGCAAACTGAGTCGAAAAGGATGGCCAAAATGGCGCTGACATATCTTCACACCATGGTCCGCGTGAAGGATCTGGAAAAATCCATGGCGTTTTACAAGCTTCTGGGCTTGAAGGAAACACGCCGCTATGACAGCGACGCCGGGCGGTTTTCACTGATTTTCATGGCCCCTCCGGGGCAGGAGGATGCGCCGATCGAGCTGACCTACAACTGGGACGGTGATGACGGCCTTCCCAGCGACAGCCGCCATTTCGGTCACCTCGCATATGGCGTCGACAACATCTACGAGGTTTGCCAGCACCTTCAGGACAATGGCGTCACGATCAATCGCCCTCCGCGTGACGGTCGCATGGCATTTGTACGCTCACCCGACAATATCTCGATCGAGCTTTTGCAAAACGGCGATGCTCTGGAGCCGAAGGAACCCTGGGCCAGCATGGAAAGCGTTGGCCACTGGTGATCCGGTGGGTCATAACGCTTGGGCTGGCCGCGCTGGCCAGCCCGATCAAGGCCGAAACGTGTCGTTTGGCCCTTGCATTGGCCATGGACATTTCAGTGTCGGTCGATGAGGCCGAGGACGTGCTGCAACGGCAGGGTTTGGCGGCTGCGCTGATCGCACCCGAAGTGCAGGAGGCCTTTTTTTCCTCTCCCATGCCGGTTGCTTTGGCTGTTTACGAATGGAGCGGTCGTTCCACCCAGCACGTCATTTTGAATTGGATGCTGATAGAAGATGTTGCCGACTTGCTTTTCGCCTCCGGTCGGATAAGTGCCTCTGTGAGATCAGATACCGGATCAGCGACCGCCATGGGCTATGCCCTGGCTTACGGGTCAACCTTGATGAACCAGGCACCCGACTGCTTGTTTCAAACGATTGACCTGTCCGGAGATGGTTCCAACAATGATGGCTACGGACCACGGATAGCCTATCGGCACTTCGCTTTTCAGAATGTGGTGGTCAATGGCCTCGTGATCAACGCGGCGGATTTTGAAGGCGAACTTTTTCTGATTCCCTTTTTTGAAAACAATGTCCTGCATGGTCCCGGCGCCTTTTTGGAAGTCGCTCAGGGGTTCGAGGATTTCGAACGGGCCATGCGGAAAAAGCTGAAACGGGAATTGAGCGGCTTGCAGATTGGTGCGCTCGATGAAGACCCGCAATAAATCCGCGCCTGAGCGCTGCTTTTGCGGGCCAGTTCTCTGGACCGGCATTTGAACAAGGCCGCCAGGCCTGTGCATCAGTGCAGGACGGATTAGGTTCTGCCCGACGCACAACCCTGGTCAGTAGATGTATCGGATCTGGTCCGTCCAATATCGCTCCACGCGGCGCAGCGACGTGGTGATGTCTTCGATACCTTCCAACTCCAACACGCCCCTGCTTTGCAATCCTTCGGCGTGACGCGCAAACAGGTCGGACACGATATTGCGGATTTCCCTGCCTCTTGGTGTCAGACGCACGCGAACAGAGCGGCGGTCTATCTCGCATCTCTGGTGGTGCATATACCCCATCTCAACCAGTTTCTTGAGGTTGTAGCTGACATTGCTGCCCTGATAGTAGCCGCGGCTTTTCAGCTCACCCGCCGTCACTTCGTGATCGCCGATATTGAACAGCAGCAGCGCCTGAACCGCGTTGATTTCCAGCACGCCAACGCGCTCGAATTCATCCTTGATGACGTCCAGCAGCAACCGGTGCAGCCGTTCCACCAGGGCCAGCGCCTCAAGATAGCTGGTCATGAACCCCTTGGCTTCCAGCCCGGAGACCTGCATTTCCATACTCATCCGACCCTCCGATTCAGTCGTGCTGTTTGAGACACGATGACCTGAAAGTCCGAAAAATCGGTTAAGCCGGTTTTTTTCTTATTTCTGAAAGGTCTGCGCGATGTTTGAAACTAAACTGGCAAACTGCGCCGGTGGCTGCACCTGACCTGTGACCCATTGATAGAGGTCCTGATCGTTTTCGTGCAGCAGCGCGTCAAAGACATCCAGCCCGGCCGCATCCATATCGGCCAGGTTGCGATCGGCATAAGCGGACAGGATAATGTCCATCTCTTTGATCCCGCGCCGCATGGATCGCATTTTCATTCGCTTGATGCGTACGTCCCGGGGTTCACTCAATTCTTCTGCTCCAGCATCAGACGCATTTTCTTTTCCAGACGCGCCGCACGTTCGGCACAAACCCGCATCTCGCCCCGAATGGCGCGCAGTTCAGCCACGGCGGTTGACAGTTCCATACCGCCTTCGCCCTCTTCCACCGGGGCATCCATGCCGTCCCCCTCGCCGGTCAGCAGCCACATGATCGAGACATTGACCAGCCCCGCCATCATCGACAATCGGTTCGCGCGCGGCTCGGACAGATCGTTTTCCCAATCGACGATCGTCGTCTTCTTGACACCAAGGCGGCGCGCCAACTCGGCTTGGGTCATTCCGGCCGCTTCGCGAGCGCCTGCCAAACGGTCCCCGAATGTCGCAGAGTCCGGTCCATACCAGTCTTTTTCATCATTCATTCGGGTCTCCAATTCACAGTGTCCATACGGCTTGATCGTCATTCCGACGCACCCTATGACAGTCGGGTTGAACATACAAACCGAGGCCATCCATGAGTTTCCTGTCTGCGACACTGTCACGCGTCAAACCATCGCCCACGATCGCCATGACAGCCAAGGCCGCCGAGTTGAAAGTTGCCGGGCGCGACGTGATCGGCCTGAGCGCGGGTGAGCCGGATTTCGACACCCCCCAAAACATCAAGGACGCCGCTGTTGCAGCGATTGCAGCCGGAAAAACCAAGTACACCGCACCGGACGGCATTCCGGAACTGAAGCAGGCGGTTTGCGCCAAGATGAAGCGCGATCATGGGCTTGACTACACGCCCGTGCAGATCTCGGTTGGAACGGGCGGCAAGCAAACGCTGTACAACGCCTTGATGGCAACAATGAATGATGGTGATGAGGTGATCATCCCCGCGCCATATTGGGTAAGCTACCCCGACATGGTTTTGCTGGCAGGTGGAAAGCCTGTTGTTGTTGAAACGACGCTGGCCAACAGCTTCAAGCTGACGGCAGAACAACTGGAAGCCGCCATCACCCCAAGGACAAAGTGGTTCATCTTCAACTCGCCCTCGAACCCGACAGGCGCAGGGTACAGCCGGGATGAGCTCAAGGCCCTCACCGATGTTCTGATGCGCCATCCGCATGTCTGGATCATGTCGGACGACATGTATGAACACCTGGCCTATGATGGATTTGAATTCTGCACGCCTGCCGAGGTGGAGCCCGGCCTGTATGACAGGACGCTTACCTGCAACGGTGTTTCGAAAGCCTACGCCATGACCGGCTGGCGCATCGGTTATGCTGCCGGTCCGGTCGAACTTATCTCGGCGATGCGCAAGATCCAGTCGCAATCCACCTCGAACCCCTGCTCGATCAGCCAGTGGGCGGCGGTGGAAGCGCTGAACGGAACACAGGATTTTCTGGCCCCGAACAATGAAACGTTCAAACGCCGCCGTGATCTGGTGGTGCGCATGTTGGACGAGATTGACGGCATAACCTGCCCGACACCCGAGGGCGCGTTTTATGTCTACCCCTCGATCGCCGGGCTGATTGGCAAAACGACACCCGCGGGAACCGTCATCGAAAACGATGAAGCCTTCGCCAGGGCCCTGCTGGAAGAGGCGGATGTCGCCGTCGTGTTTGGCGCGGCCTTCGGCCTGTCACCCAACTTCCGGGTCAGCTATGCGACGTCCGACGCAGCCCTGACCGAAGCCTGCGCTCGTATACAGCGCTTTTGTGCATCTCTGAGGTAAACATGTCTGCCGACCTGCCCGAATATTATTTTCGCATCCGTGAAAACGGGGCCGTGGTGTTTCGGATCGATACGGAAAACCGCCAGCGCCGGATCGAGATGGACCAGATCGCCGTCATCAACATCCGCAACGGTGAGGTCAAGCCGCACGGCCAACGGGTTTTGTCCGAACGGGATCAGGCAGAGATCGCCCAATGGATGAACGAGCGCCGGGCCATACTGACCCAGCGCGACATTGACGACATTCACCGCGCTGTCGACTATCTGAATCTGACAACGCAATGGGCGCAGTCCAAGGCAAGCGACGAACAGCTTGAGGATGTAACCGACAGATTGCTGATGGCGATGCACGATCTGCGCACGGTTCTGGTTCGGAAAAAGGCCGACCGGTTGAGCAAAGACTAGGCAGGTTCCGCCGGCGCCAGCATCTGCCGCACCGAATGCATCCAGAACCGGGCCATCAGCAGCACCGCCGCGAATGCCAGGCCAAGCACCAGCCCCAGCCAGACACCGATGCCGTCCATCTGACGGACGAAGCCGAAATAGTAGGACGCCGGAATTCCCACCACCCAATAGCTGAGCGCCGCCATAACCATCGGTATCTTGGCATCCTGCAAACCACGCAGCAGTCCCAGCGCAATCACCTGCGCCCCGTCGACCAGTTGGAACAGGGCAGCCATGGCCAGCAATCCTGTCCCGATAGCCAGAATTTGTCCGCGCTGCGGATCATCGGCCTCCATGAACAGGGAAATCAGCGGCTCGGCATATGTCAGGAACAGGATGACGGTCACGACGGACATGACCAGCGACATGCCTGTCACGGCAATCGCACCTTTCTCCAGATGCGCCTTGTCACGGCGGCCCAACGCGTTGCCGGCCCGGATGGTGGCCGCATTTGACAGCCCCAGATGCACCATGAATGTGGCCGACGCCAAATTCAGGGCGATCCCGTGCGCGGCCAGCGGGACCTGACCCAGCCAGCCCATCATCACGGCGGATGTTGCAAACAGCGACACCTCGGCCAGGGTTGTCAGGCCAATGGGCACGCCCAGTTTCCACACGCTGATGAACATTTCCCAATCCGGACGCCAGAAGCGCTGGAACAGGCTGTGTTCCGGCAAGGTCCGGACGACATAGACGACAACCGCGACCAGTGAAACGACCTGTGTCGCGATCGAAGCGATCGCAGCGCCCATCACACCCAGTTCCGGCGCGCCCCAGTTGCCAAAGATCAGCGCATAGTTGGTAAACCCGTTCACAACCGCCGCCGTAACCGTGATCCACAGCACGATCTGGGTTCGCTCCAGGGCCGCAAGGTAGGATTTCAACACCATAACGATGAGAGCCGGAAACAATCCCCAACCGGCAATGCGCAAATATTCCGACGCGGTTTCAGCGATATGCGGCTCTTGTTTCATGGCGATCAGGATCGGATAGGACCACCACAACAACGGCATGACCACCGCAGCGTATAGCAGTGACAACCACAGCCCCATGCGGGTCGAGCGGCGAATGCTGGTTTCGTCCCCTTCTGCCGCTGCGGTGGCAACCATCGGCATGACAGCCCAGCCAAACCCCGCACCAAACAAAAACAGAACGAAATAATAGCTGCTGGCCAGGGTAACCGCTGCCAGCGCCTCGACCCCGTACCAGCCCAGCATGACGGTGTCGGTCAGGCCGATGGCAAACTGCGCCAGATGGCCGCCGATCAACGGCAGGCCAAGCACGGCAATTGCCCGAAAGTGGGCCGGATATGTCATCACTTTTGTCATCGCACCAGCCATATGCGCGGGCTTGGCGCGAGACAAGAGATGATCGCTAAAATGTCAACATGATACCTCGGTGCCCGCTTGCACGGTCCAGGCGGGCACCGGCGTGATTAACGAGCGTCCGGATGCAGTGTCGTACCCAGAATATGCTCGGAGCGGTGAATCACGTGATGCGCCTGCCCCACGATCAACGGATCGGGTTCACCCACAATGTCGTGATCCTTGCCCGGATAGTCCAGCGTCGACAGGAAATGGCGCATACAATTCAGCCGCGCGCGTTTTTTGTCATTCGACTTGATGATCGTCCACGGCGCGTCCGCGGTATCGGTGTAAAAGAACATGGCCTCTTTAGCTTCGGTGTAATCGTCCCACTTGCTGAGGCTGGCCTTGTCAATCGGTGACAATTTCCACTGTTTCAGAGGATCCGTCTCGCGACTTTTGAAACGACGCTGCTGTTCTTCCTGCGTGACCGAGAACCAGTATTTGTAAAGCTGGATGCCCGAACGTACCAGCATCCGCTCCAACTCTGGCGTCTGCCGCATGAACTCCAGATATTCATTGGGAGAGCAGAAGCCCATCACCCGCTCGACACCCGCGCGGTTGTACCAGGACCGGTCGTAGAACACCATTTCGCCAACTGTTGGCAGTTCCTGAATATAGCGCTGGTAATACCATTGCCCCTTTTCCTCCCAAGTGGGTTTATTCAAGGCCACGACCCTGGCCTGACGCGGATTGAGGTGCTCCATGAAGCGCTTTATCGTACCGCCCTTGCCGGCAGCATCGCGCCCTTCGAACAGCAGAACGAAACGCTGCCCGGTTTCCTGCGCCCACAACTGAACCTTCAGCAACTCTGCCTGAAGCTTGGCCTTCTGTTCTTCGTACACCGACCGCGCCATCTTGCGGCCATAGGGGTACTTGCCGCTTTCAAACGCCTGCCGGATCTTTTCAGGGCTGGGCTCTGCGACGTCTGCAACCGGCGTCGGCCCGGTCTTGACCTGAGTTGAATTTGTTTCGACCCGAGCAATGGCTTCCATGAAATCTTTCCTTTTCTGTTGTCCCGGAAAGGAGCTAGCAGAAAGGCCATGGATGCGCTTTGATTGGGGTCAAATTGATGCCTCAAAAACCCACAAATTCCGCACTGGATACAAGGGTCCGATACAAACGTCGTTTTTCAAGCTATGCCCGAGCGGCCCTTGCCTGAATCCTCAATTGGATCGTCTAATCGACCTCGGCCAACATGGCCAAAGCTGGCGCCCGTTTGGCGCACCGGATCGCTGATCCCCTTGTTTCAGGCTTCATCTATGCCCCCAATCGTCAGGGTTGTCAGAGTTGTTGGGCGACAGACCTAACTCGTCGCCTTCTGTCGAGCATCCCAGCCCCAGAACCGTGCGGTTCGCATAAGAGAAGTAGGAACAGACCTGATTGATCTCGAGGATTTCTCCATCATCCCACCCTGCCGTACGCAGCGCGATCACATCCGCTTCGACCAGATCGCCCGGATCCTCGGTCAGTTTGCGCGCATAGGTCATGGCCGCCACCTGCGCTGCATCCAATGGCGCGGCGGCCGGATCGCGAGCTTCGATCGCCGCCCGGATCGCGCTTCCCCGTTCTTCGTTGGCCAGCAACCGCTGCAACCCTGCGAAATGGTGTTCGACGCAATATCCGCATCGGTTCAGAGAGCTGACCCACACGCCCAGCACCTCAAGAAACCATTTCGGTGTCTTGTTGCCCGAGTGATGCAGCACCGCCTTGTAGATCGCCATGTGCCCTTCCATCGAATGCGGGCGCAACGAATGCGCCATCATGATATTGTCCACATTGTTGCCCGGGCCCGTGACGCGGTCATAGAGTTTCTTCAGCCTGCCTGTGGCCTGCTCGAATGGGATGGTTCTGATCCAGCTCATTTGGCTTCCTGTTGACGTGATTGCCTGTGGTTCAGAGACTAGAAGCGCTTTGAGCCCGAGGCGAGACGAATTCGACACCCCGTCAGAAAGAACCCGAACCAGCGCAGAACGCAATTTGAACATCGGCCCGGTTTTCCGAAACACCTGCACCGCCTGTCCAGTCAAAGCCGTCCGAGCATTCGTCCTCAACAACCAGCTGTTCGGCAACCCGGTCAGATTGGGCTAGACGCCCTCTATCTCCATGGTGCGGAACTCATTCTTCAGCCAATTGTGCCGGGCACACATCGGTCTTGTGAAATGCTGACGTATCAATTTGCTCATGGCCTTCTGGATCAGCTCCGACGTCGTTGCCGGGTATACTTCGGTTGTAAACAGCGACACTGTGCGAACGAAGTTGCTGCCGGGAAAGGGCATGGCCTTTACGCTGTTGTGAAACCTCTGCGTTCGGTGAAAGCACGCCGCGGTCGTGATTGCCCAGCCACTGCCCTGCGCGACCAGGCCGATGATGGATTGGTTGCACTCCAGTTCAAACCGGTTGGGCAGGCTGAACTTGCTTCGGGCCAGTTGAGTTTCAATCTGCTTGCCGATCACATAGTCACGCGAATACCTCAACAATGGCAAATCGGCATCCGGGTTGAACAGCTCGTCCGGGGATCCTTCGAACTTGTTGGGAACCACGACGATGAAGGGGTCTCTCATCAACGGGTATTCGATCAGCCCCTCGGTACGACCAAGCGGTCGTGTGGCGACGCCCACGTCAAGCTTGTGTTCCTGAAGTTTGGCAAGAATTTCGTGGCTTGGGCGCGTGAAATGGCGGAAATTGCACCGCGGCAGAGCCTGCGCCAGAAAACGAACAAGGTCGGGCGCGATCTGGTTGTCGAAGTCATCGATCAAAGCCAGCCGCAGATCCGTCGCATGCTGCCAGTTTCCCGTTCGTATCTCGGCCTCACCGCGCTTCAGCACAGTCAGACCCTCACGCACATAGCGGGCAAACACCTCGCCCGCCGGCGTCAGGCCCATCGGGCGACGCCCATGGTCGACCAATTCAATCCCCAACGCGCGTTCAAGGCTGCGCAGGTGGTTCGAAACCGTGCTGATTGACAAGTCTGTTTCTGATGCGACTTGCTGAATCGATCCGGATTTGGCGATCAACTGAAACACTTCCAGCCATCGAAGACTCAGAGATTTGGACACGGCAACCGACCATTGTTTCGATTTGTTCGAAACTAGCGAAGCAAAGTTTTGCCCACGCGGCAATGAAGAAGTTGATCAAAACGGTCGATTCTAGGCTTTCATTCGCATAAAATCCGGGTCGTACGGGCTTGGGCTGATAACCGTCGCACCAATCCGTTTCCCGCAGCTGTCCAGCTCCATTTCGCGGCCAAGCTGCGCCAGGGATGGATGAATGAAAGCGTGCGCCAGATTCAGCTCCGTGCGATACCCCCATTCGCCCGACGTGATGGTGCCAACGACAGTATCATCCTGCATCAGTGATGCGCCGGGATGCGCCGGGCCAAGGGTTGAATCGATGCGCAAGGGGACCAGCTTGCGTCGTTGTCCTTCGGACTTCCGTCTCAACAGGGCATCACGCCCCACGAAGACGCCCTTGTCCAGTCGGACAAACCGATCCAGCCCGGTTTCAAAAGGATCAAATTCGGTGATCAGATCGGCTTTCCAGTGCAAAAAGCTCTTCTCCATGCGCATGGATTCAACGGCCCTGGCACCGAACAGTTTCAACCCGTACGTTTCGCCGACTTCGCGCAAGGCAAGATAGGCCGCATAGAGCGAGGCATTTGGAACATGGATTTCATAGGCCAGCTCGCCCGAGTAACTCAGGTTCATGACCGTCGCCGGAGCAATACCGACAAAGCACTCGCGCACGCTGAGCCACGGGAACGCATCTGCCGACCAATCTCCTCTGGCGCAGGCTGACAAGACAGAACGCGACTTCGGGCCAGCCAGAACCAGAATGGTTTGATCATTTGTCAGGCTGCGCAACTGAACGTCCTCATCGCTGCGCAGATGCAGGCGCAACCAATCCATGTCGTGAAACTCGCTTGCCGCGGCGGAACCATACCAAACGCGGGCCGCCCCCCTGTGGCTGGCGGGCAGATTGGCAACCGTCGCCTCTGCCTTGATCATACCTTGGTCGTTCAACAGGTATCCCAACCCGACACGCCCCTCACGCCGAGGAACAAGCCCGCAAAACAACCGATCCAGGAATGCGTGCCT
The DNA here is from genome assembly GCF_013110575.1 of Ruegeria sp. HKCCD7559. NCBI lineage: Bacteria > Pseudomonadati > Pseudomonadota > Alphaproteobacteria > Rhodobacterales > Roseobacteraceae > Ruegeria > Ruegeria sp. HKCCD7559. The sequence continues at coordinate 549,329 of NZ_WVQU01000001.1, read as the reverse complement.
GTCCGGTCCCGTGATCTCGATACGGTTGAACCCGTTTACCTCTGCAAGCCCGACGCCGGTTCGAATGCTTTCGACTTCGGCGGCCACCAAATCGAAGGTTTCGTCAAAATCGAAACTGAGCGTTGGCGAGAAATCGGGATCGGGTTTGAAATAGTCCACCCTTTCCCATCCGTTGACCACAGTGAACTCGGCCCCTTCGGATGCCAGAACAGGCGTCAAAGGGGTCGTTTTGGCGGGTCGGCCCGCGGGGCGATGTTCATGCGGAAAGTGGAACCTGAATTCGTTCTGATAATCTTCAATCGCCTTGAGCGCGGTGAGTTCCACATTGGCATGACCCGAAAACCTCCGCGGGTCGAGGCACCACGTGTCATAACATGCCTCGCCATGCACGATTTGCTGTGCCAGCAACCACCCGTGACCGCCACCTTCACCCAGCCCGGCCCGCAGTCCAATGATGCAGTACGCGTTGCGCTTGCCCGGAATCGGACCGACCAATGGGGCACCATCAATGGTATAGGTGATCGGTCCGTTGACCACGGTGTGAATACCAACTTCCATCAAGGCGGGCATGCGCGCAAAGGCCCCTTCCAGCACATCGGTCACGCGGTCCAGATCATCCGGGCACAATGCGTTCACGAAGTTCGGATCAATCCCGTCCATACCCCAGGTTTTGCACCCCTGCTCGTAGAACCCTAGCAACAGGCCGTTCTTTTCCTGCCGGCAATAGTAATCGCTGATCGGGCAGCGCAGCAGCGGCATCCGGTGTCCGGCATCCCGGATGGCCTCGATTTCTTCGGTCAGGAAATACTGATGTTCCATGGACGACACGGGATGATGAACACCCATCATGGCGCCGACCTCGTTGACCCTGTAGCCGCAGGCGTTGACGACGACATCACAGTCGATATCCCCGTGCTCGGTATGCACGGTCCAGGTGTCATCGCTGTGCTGTGTCAGCGCGGTCACCGGCGTATTTCGATACACCTCGGCGCCCGCCTTGCGTGCCCGGCGCGCAAGGGACTGGCACAATTGCGCCGGATCGATGTCGCCGTCCAGCGGATCCCAAAGCCCACCGATGAGATTGTCGGTCGAAATCAACGGGTGTCTCCGGGCACATTCATCCGCGTCTATCACCTCGAAATGTACGTCCATCCCCCGCGCCATGGACGCAAAGTGACGATAGCCCTGCATCTGCCCTTCGGTGTTGGCCAGACGGATCCCACCGTCTGCGTGATGATAGTTGATCGGGTAATCCGGATCGTCAGCCAGCTCCTTGTACAGACGGATCGAATGCGATTTCAGGCCGACGATCGTCTGGTTCATGCCGAAATTGGTGACCTGCGCCGCCGAATGCCAAGTCGTGCCCGAGGTCAGTTCATTCCGTTCGACCAAAACCACGTCGGTCCACCCTTCCCGGGTCAGGTGGTAGAGCGTCGAACATCCGGCGATCCCGCCCCCTATCACAACGGCTCTGGTACGCGACTTCATGGCATTGCTCCTTCAACTTCGGCACCAGTCTTGCTGAATAACGGGATGCGCAGACAACAGGGCAGATACGGGTGCCGGAAAATCGAAACCGCGATTTCGGATTCTGAAAACGGCACTTCTTCTTTGATACCGGGACAACTTGGGTCCTACGGTGCAGGAAAACGCTAGGTGACGAAAACACATGCCATCCGACAGCATCAAACGAAGCGGACGCAAAGCACGGCATGCACAGCGTGCGGCCAAGCCCGTCATTGATCCTTGCCCCCCCGGTCAGAAAGGCGGGGCATTCAAGCCCTTGAGCATATCGGAAATCGAGAAGATCTATGATACGGCGCTGCGTTTGCTGGAAAAGCTGGGGATGGGAGACGTGCCGGACAGGCTGGCGATCGACCTCAGGGCGGCGGGTGCCCAGGATCGGGAACAGAACCGGCTGGTTTTTCCCCGTTCAATGGTCAAACAGGCCATCGCCTCGGCCGAGAAGAGCTTTACCTTTCATGGCCGGGATGAAAAACGATCCATCGAGGTGGGTGGCGACCGCGTGTATTTTGGCACCGGCGGTGCTGCGGTTCAGACCCTTGATATCAACAGTGGGCTTTATCGCCCCTCCACCCTGGCCGATCTGCATGATTTCACCCGGCTACAGGACACGCTGGCCAATGTCAGTTGGTTCACCCGATGCTGCGTGGCAACCGATGTCCCGGATGTGTTCGATCTGGACGTCAACACCGTTTACGCTTTGGTACGCAACACAACCAAGCCAATGGCAACGTCTTTCACGTTGGCGGAACATGTCGGCCCGATCGTCGAGATGCTGGACATCGTCGCCGGAGGGGCCGGGGAATTCGCCAAACGCCCCTTCCTCAAAGCGCATATAAGTCCGATCATTTCACCAATGCGATACGGCGAGGATGCCGTGGATGTGGTTTATGAATGCATCGCCCATAACATGCCGATGTCCTGCATCACGGCCGCGCAGGCGGGCGCAACCGCCCCGGCAACTCTGGCCGGATTTCTGGCGCAGTCACTGGCCGAAACGCTGGCCAGTCTCGTGATGGTCAATGCGATCAAACCCGGCTTTCCGATGGTCTTTTCCAACTGGCCCTTCATCGTAGATCTCAGGACCGGCTCTTTCGCAGGGGGCAGCGGTGAGACCGCAATCCTGAATGCGGCGTCGGCGCAAATCACGAACTGGCTGGGTTTGCCGTCGGGTGTGGCCGCCTCGATGGCGGATGCCAAGGCCATCGACGCCCAGCATGGGGCAGAAAAAGGCATCACATCGCTGGCGGCAGCGCTGGCAGGAGGCAATCTGATCTATGAAAGCTCGGGCATGACGGCATCTCTGCTCGGGGTCAGCTTCGAGGCCTTCGTTCTCGACAACGAAATGCACTCGCACACGTATCGCGTCTTGCGCGGGATCGAGGTCACCGAAGCCAATCTTGGCTTTGACGCCATATGCCATTCGGTTTTGGGCGATGGGCATTTTCTGGGCAGCGAGCAAACCTATGAAGCCATGGAACGAGACTATTTCTATCCGAAACTCGCCGATCGTCAGGAGCCCCGCACCTGGCAAACCGATGGCGCGATGGATGCGTGGTCATCCGCACGGCGCGCCGCTCAAGAGGTGTTGCGCACGCATTACCCCGAATATCTCACCCCGGAACAAGACGCCGAAATCCGCCGGCGTTTTCATATCCTGTCTTGAAGAGCCGCGGGCATTTCCTGCCTGGTCCTGAACCGTTAGGGTCGCTGAGGAAACTTGCAGAGGATGGGGCATCATGGCCGATTCATTTTTTCAACCGGTATCCGCCATGGAACTGGCCCGATTTGCCGGCATACCCGCATTCATGCGCCTGCCCATGTTGGATCTGGCGCACGAACGTATCTCGGAAGTCGAACTGGGCATCGTCGGTATCCCTTGGGACGGCGGAACCACCAATCGCCCCGGCGCCCGGCATGGTCCGCGGCAATTAAGAGATTATTCCACGATGATCAGGGCGATGAACCCGGTTACGGGTGTGGCACCGTTTTCAATGGTGAACTGCGCAGATCTAGGAGACGTCGCCCCCAATCCCGTCGACATAGAAGACACGCTGGATCGGGTCACGCGTTTCTACACTGATCTTCGAACCCGCAACATCACACCATTGACCGCAGGAGGGGATCACCTGACCACCCTGCCCGTCCTGCGAGCCCTGGCCGCTTCAGGTCCTGTTGGCCTGATCCAATTCGACAGTCACACCGACTTGTTCGACACTTATTTCGGAGGTCACAAATTCACCCACGGCACCCCGTTCCGCCGCGCGGTCGAGGAAAGATTGGTGGACCCGAAGCGTTTTGTACAAGTCGGAATCCGTGGCACGGCCTACAACACTGAAGATATCGAATGGGGCGAGGCGCAGGGCATCCGCATCATTCGCGTCGAAGAGCTGTTCGACCGGGGCATAGACGACGTCATGAACGAGGTACGCGATATCGTCGGCATGCAGCCGACCTATTGCACCTATGACATCGACTTTGTCGATCCAACTTACGCCCCCGGCACGGGAACACCTGAAATCGGCGGGCCCAACAGCTTTCAGGCCCAGCAGGTCATTCGCAGGATGTCCGGCCTGAACCTTGTTGGCGCCGATCTTGTCGAAGTGTCGCCGCCATTCGACCCCCAAGGTGGAACGGCGTGGCTTGGCATCTCGCTGATGTTCGAGCTGCTTTGCGTTCTGGCACAGGCGATCGACGCGCGGCGCTAGGCCCGCGCGACGTTCTCGGCAATCATCGAAATCATCTCGAACATCACGGCCGCCGCCGTCAGCGCGGTGATGTTGTTGGGGTTGTCCTTGGTGGGCATCATGCAGACGACATCGCCGCCGATGATGTTCAAACCGCGCGCCGCACGCAGGATGCCGACCGCCTCATCGATGTCAAACCCCTTCTCACCCGGTTCCAGATTTGACACGGCCGGCGCGACGGTTGGGTCAAGACAATCCAGATCGAAGGTGATGTAAACCGGGCGGTCACCCAAAACCTCTTTGGTCTGCGCCACGACGTCCTGCAATCCGCGCTGTCGGAACTCTCGCATGGTGACGATATTGTACCCGTAATCGTAAGACGGTTGCAGCCAGTCCAGACTGCGTGGATGGCCGCGCAGACCGATCTGCATCGACCGGGTTGGATCCACCTGCCCCTGATCAGCCAGATAGGCCCCCCAGTGAGCCGCGGATTTCTTGGCCCCCAGAAAGTGATCAACCTTGGTGAAGACGTCCGTATGCGCGTCCAGATGCAGAAAGCTGACCGGCTGCCCGCCTGCAAGCTTGCCGCCACCCAGGGCCTGAACAATGCCACCGGTGATGGAATGGTCGCCTCCGACGGAAACGGGGCGCGCTCCGGCCGTGTCTATGGTCTTGTAGAATTCAGTGATGCGTTCGATGCAATCTTCGTTGTCGTTGGCCTTTGGAAAAGGCACATCACCAACATCCGCGATCCGCGCACTCTGCCAGGGATCAATTTCAAAGACCGAATGCACCCTGCGTTGTACTGCCGAGACATGCCGCAACGCGCGTGGTCCCAGGTGCTGGTCCCTTTCGGTCGTGCCGTTGCCCGTCGAATGCGGCACGCCCGCCAGTGCGATATCCTGCCCTTCGGGCCCGACATTGGGACACCGGAACAGTGTGGGCACGCCCCACCAATACAGGTTGTCCATCATCGATTGTTCATACGGATCTGTCATGGTTTCCTCGGATCAAAGAAAAGCGCCCCCGATAAGAACCGGGGGCGTTTGCGTTCAGAGTTTTTCGTCTTCTCGTCGGAACGCGCCCTGCACGATCCGGTCCATGACCATGGCAAGGAACAGGATCGCAAAGCCCCCCAGCAGGCCCGGCCCCTTGGCCGCGTATTGCAGCGCCTCGAGGATTTCCTTGCCCAAACCGCCCCCGCCAATCAGTGAGATGATCACGACCATGGACAGGCACATCAGGATCGTCTGGTTCACACCGGTCATGATCGATGGCAGCGCCAGCGGGATTTCAACATCCTTCAACAGTTGCCATTTCGACGCGCCAAAGGCGACGGCAGCTTCCTTGATGCTTTCAGGCACGCCCCGCATTCCCAGTGCCGTCAGGCGGATCACCGGCGGCATGCCAAAGATGATGGTGGCCAGAATCCCCGGCGGGTTGCCGGTGCCGAAGAAGGCGATGATCGGGATCAGGTAGACGAAGGCGGGAAGCGTCTGCATCAGGTCCAGGACCGGTTCCGCCGCGCGATACGCGCGCTGCGATTTGCCGAACCAGATACCCAGTGGAATGCCGAAGACGACGCACAGCAGCACCGCCGCACCGACCAGAGCCACCGTTTCCATCGCCACGTCCCAATACCCCAGCAATGCGATATAAGCCAGAGAAGACGCGGTGAAGATGGCAACCCTTGGTCCTGCCGCACGCCAGGCCGTCACACAGATGACCAGCATGACCACCGGCCAGGGCGACCCGATCAGTGCAATCGTCAACGCATCAAGCACCGATCGCACGCCCGCCACGATCCCATCAAAGATGTCGCCGCCTGCCGCCGCCGCGGCATCAATCCTGGCCTCCATCCAGTTTGCCAGGCTCGAAAACAGCGTGCCGTTGCCTTCGCCAAGAAATATCGCAGACACTTGCTGTTCCGGGAACGCGTCCAACAATGGAAGGGATGCGTTCACGGTGAACTTGTACACAATCAAAGGTCCGATTGCTGCGACAAGGATCGCACCCATGACAATATTACGGGTCGAACGCCCGCTTTCCGTGCTGTCCGGATCGATACGCCAGTTCGAGTACTGTTTTTCATAGACGCGGTCGGCATAGAACCCTTGAACCAATTTGAATACCAGCAACATCAACAACCCGGTAATCAGGATTCCTGCCGCCTCGGACTGAGCAGCGGCGGCCCTTTCCAGACTTGTGGCCGCTGCTTTTTGTATGTTCTCGGCCAGTTTGGTGAAACGATCGATATCGGCCTGTTCCGTGGCATCCGCTGCGCGCGCCAACAGTTCGGCCGCACGTTCCTGCTGACGCGCAGCGCGCTCGGCGAAATCCGCGCCGGGATTGCCCCACGCGCCCCTGCCGATCTGGACCCACGCGATGATCTCAAGGATCAGAAAGGTCCAGAACATGCCCCAAATGGCGCGTGACGCAGACCAGAATGGCCCCAGCACCGCGGCCCACGTGTTGAACGTGTTGGGAATCGCGCTGGTCGCATCATGAATCTTGTGGAACGCATTGACATAGTAGTCACCGTTCGGACCCGCGAACTCTTTGATGGAAAGGTCCAAGGCCTCGCGATCGACCTCGATATCAGAGGCGGCCGTTACTTTCATCTCTGTTCCAGCATCAGTCATTTTTGCCCCCCTGGATACCGCGCAACAGGCGCGGCTTGGTCACGACACCCACATCGATACCCGCATCCGTGATGACGACCGGCAGATCAGAATTCACGGCCAGGTCGATCAGCTGATCCAGATCCGCGCCCTCGTCGGCTCGGGGCGCACCGTTAAGTGGCCCTGAATAACTGTCCAAAGGCTCCATGATGGAATGCGCCTTGACCAGTTTGAGTTTTGAGATGCCCTGAACAAATTCGCGCACGTAATCGTCGGACGGGTTCATGACGATGTCTTCGGGGGTTCCGATCTGTACGATGACGCCATCCTTCATGATCGCAATCCGGTGGCCGATCCGAATGGCTTCGTCCAGATCGTGGGTGATGAACAGCGTGGTCTTTTTGAGCTGCGCCACAAGTGCTTTGAACTGGTCCTGCAACTGCAGGCGGATCAGCGGATCGAGCGCAGAAAATGGTTCATCCATCAACAGGATTTCCGGGTCCGAGGCCAGCGCCCGCGCGATCCCCACGCGTTGCTGCATCCCGCCCGAAAGCTCTTTGGGCAGGCGGTCCTCGTATCCTGTCAGATTCACCAGGCTCAGCGCGTGATCCGAGACGGCCCAGCGCTTTGACTTGGACACCTTTCGGATCTCCAATGGATAGGCCACATTATCGCGCACGGAACGATGCGGCATCAGCGCCATGTGCTGAAAGACCATCCCGATTTGCTGGGCGCGAATGCGGCGCAACTCGGATTCCGACAGTTTCGAAACATCGTGACCCAGAATCTCGATCCGACCCGCCGTGGGTTCGATCAATCGATTCACATGTCGCACCAACGTGGACTTGCCCGAGCCGGACAGCCCCATGATACAGAAAATCTCACCCCTCGGCACTTCGAACGTGGCGCCCTGAACGCCGACAACACAGTTGAACCGCTCCAGAACCTCCGGCTTGCCTATGCCTTCGTTTCTGACCGCTTCCATTGCCTCTTCGGCACGCGAGCCGAAGATCTTCCAAACGTTTTCTAATTTTACGACAGGTTCGTCCATTTATCTCCCACAGGGCGATGCCCTGCCCGACAGAAAAAGGCCGCCGCGGTTTTGCGCGACGGCCCAAAGAGTGGTGATTTAGTTGGTCAGCCAGCCGATGACGGTGTCTTCATTCGCAGCCACCCATTCCTTGGCGAAATCCGCAGCTTCGATGTTGTCGACGGCCAGCGCCTTACCCATCGCGCTCAGATCGTCGCCTGTCATCTGGTAGTTGCTGAACAGGGCGGCCACTTCGGGATAGCTCTCTTCCAGTTCCTTGGCGTAGTGCAAGTGAAGCGTTGCTCCGTTCCAGGCCGAGGACGCCTCGGACTTGGACAACCAATCCGGATCATCCGTGGGCTGAACGATTGTCCAGGTGGCCGGATCATGAGGCGGTTCTTCCAGAACCGTCAAATCCTGTGTCACGAAGATATAGTGGGGGCTGTAGCAAAACCCGATCCACGGGTCGCCCGCTTTGGTCGCATTTGCCAGATTGGCATAGGCGATGGTTTCCTCGTATTCCGTCAAATCGAAGATCTGGTCATAGCCATAGGACTTGGCCCGGATCTTCTCGACAACGGTCGACGCCCAACCCGGCGCACCGATCCATACCTCGGGTGTTCCGTTGCCATCGGTATCGAAAATCGCAACCTTGTCGGGGTCGCTCAGGTCATCGATCGATTTGATGTCGTACTGTTCCGCGATATAGGTCGGCACGCACATGCCCTGTTCCGCCTGAACCGGGTTTTGGTTCATGACGACGGTGCCGTTTTCCTTGACATAGGTATCGTGAAGGTTTTGCTGATTGGGCATCCACACTTCCGGATGGACATGCATCGAACCGCTGTCCATAGCCTCGAAGACAATCGGGTTGGTGCCGTTTTGCAATTCCACGTCCAGGCCGAGGTTCTCTTCGATCACGACCTCAAGAATATGTGCCGTGGCGTTCACCGAGGCCCAGTTGGGCACACCGATCACGATATCCGCGGCCATGACCGGCCCGGCAATCGCGAAAGACGCGCTTCCAAGTAGCGTTGCAGTTTTTTTCATCTGATATCTCCGTGTTGGGTCGTTTCCGCGCTTGTTTTTCTCACCCTCTCGGGTAGTGGTGCGCTAAGTTTTTTTTGTGTGGAAAGGCCGTGCCTTTCGGGTTTTTTTGGGCCAGCAAAATCACAGGCTTACATGGCTCCAAAAGTGAAGCATGCGGATGCGCTGCCCTTCAAGGAATACGTTTTTATACCTCTTGAATGCGGTATTTTCGCAAGTTTGTTTCGACTTCCTGCAATTCAACATTGCCCCTCCGAAACCTCAGAATCCGAAAATTCCCGCTGGTTTCTTGAGCACCGAAATGCCCCGTGCAGAAGGCACAACCAGTTTCGAAACGGGTGGTGAAGCTGTCCTTTCGCACGAAGCAATTGATATCATTCAGATACTTAATGCGCCTGATCTTGCGTATCGCACCCGCCCCCAAAAAAGGCGTGGCACTTCTTCCCGGCAATTGCGTCACCTAACCGTGGAACCAAGCCACACTGACAAGAAACCGTTCAACACTCTGTGTAAGGTGTCGCCTATACCAACATTTCAGTTGGCATTTGCCTACCTACTGGTAGATAGTCATCCTTGCTGCAACCAAGGAAGAGAACTGACCCCATGGAAATCAATTCGGACTTCTCTGACCGCGTTGTCGTTCACTCGGACCAGCTGGAATGGCAGGCCTCACCCATGAAGGGTGTGGATCGCAGGATGCTGGACAGGATCGGAGGCGAGGTCGCACGGGCCACCACTATCGTACGTTATGCGCCGGGCAGTCATTTCTCTGCCCATACCCATACGGGTGGCGAGGAGTTCATTGTCCTTGACGGTGTATTTCAGGATGAACATGGTGACTATCCGGCGGGGACCTATGTACGCAACCCGCCAACCTCGCAACACACACCGGGGTCGGAACCGGGATGCACGATCTTCGTCAAGCTTTGGCAGTTCGACCTGAACGACCGAACCCAGTTTCGCAAAAACATGGTGGATGAGCTGCGCGCACCCGCAAACGGTATCGCCACCGCAGTCCTGCATGAGGATGCGCGCGAGATCGTGACCTACGCCCATCTGGACGCGGGCGCGACGCTGCGCTCGGACGCCCCCGGCGGGATCGAGGTTCTGATCATCGACGGGTCGGTCACCGAAGGCGGGGACGAACTGGTCAAAAACGATTGGCTGCGCCTGCCTGAAGGCCACAGCCTGACGGCCGTTGCTGGGGCGGACGGAGCCAAGATCTGGATGAAGACAGGCCACCTGCCTTACGCCCAACCGCCGGCGGTGTAACCGATGTCTGAACAAAACCCTGGCGCAACAACCCCGGTCGAGTTGGGCCCAAAAGCTGGACCTGCGTCCTTCAACTGAGGGGGTTTGACCCATGCGCACTGATACGCTCATCATCGGTGGCGGACTTTCAGGGCTTGGCCTGGCGACACAGCTTGTGGATCAGGGTCAGGAGGTGCTGGTTGCTGAGGCGCGCAGCCGTCTGGGCGGGCGCATTCTGACCGAGGTTCAGGGGCGCGCCCATCTGGACATGGGTCCGGCTTGGTTCTGGCCCGGGCAGCCACGTATCGCAGCGCTGACAGACCGACTGGGCCTGCACCGGTTTGACCAATTCAGTTCCGGCGCGCTGAGCTTCGAAGATGAACAGGGCCGTGTTGTGCGGGGCCGCGGGTTTTCATCCATGGAAGGGTCTTATCGTCTGGTCGGGGGGCTCGCTGCTTTGACGGATGCGCTGTCGGCACGGTTGCCGGATGGAGCAATTCACCTGTCCACACAGATCACCGCCTTGGCCCGCACCAAAGGCGGAGTTCGGGTCACCTCGCAATCTGGACAGCATATTTGGGCAAGCCGTGTGGTACTTGCCATGCCCCCACGTATCGCGGCCGAGTTGACCTATGAGCCCGCCCTGCCCGATGGCACGTTGTCAGCCATGCGGCACATCGCGACCTGGATGGCCGGTCAGGCCAAAGCAGTTGCGGTCTATGACACTCCGTTCTGGCGCAAAGACGGATTGTCAGGGGATGCTATGAGCCGGCGCGGTCCCATGGTGGAAATCCACGACGCGTCGCCTGCCAGCGGTGGTCCCTTCGCGCTGTTCGGTTTCATCGGCATCCCTGCGCAAGCTCGCCGGGATGAAGGGGCGTTGCGGCAGCAGGTTCTGGCTCAGCTGGGGCGATTGTTCGGGCGCAAGGCGACCAGCCCCAATGCGCTTTTGTTAAAAGACTGGGCGTTTGATCGCTTCACAGCAACCAACCTGGATCTTCAGCCCGTACATGCCCATCCGCAATACGGCATGCCCAAGGCCATGACGCGGATCTGGGAAGACCGGATCATCTTCAGTGGCACCGAAACAGCCGCGCAATTTGGGGGATATCTGGAAGGTGCATTGGAAGCGGCAGAAAACACCGCGGCATTGTTGAGCGCAAATAGGATGAACGTGGCATGGAAATAGACACAAAAACCGCTTTGCTGAATTCTGCCGAATTTGCCGTACGCAGCAAAGGCTTCGACGGCTTCAGCTATGCCGACCTTGCCAATGATGTGGGCATCCGCAAGGCATCGATCCACTATCACTTCCCGACCAAAGCCGCGCTTTCTGCAGCTTTGATGACACGCTACCATACCGAGCTTACCGGACGCTGCGTCGAGATCGAGGAAACTTGCGAAACGGCGGGCGCGCGCATGCGTGCACTGATCGCGCTGTATCGCGCGGCTTTGAACGACGGAAAAACCCTATGCTTATGTGTGTCGCTGATCATCAGCCGGGAAAGCTTGTCAAATGAGGTCACCGACAAAATCCGCGAGTTCCGGCGCATGTTGACCCGGTGGATCGAGAATGTCTTTGCGCTTGGCAAAACAGATCATTCGATCACGGGCGTTGAGGATCCGAAAGCAGAAGCACGCGCGGCATTGGCCTTGCTGGAAGGCGCTCATCTGACGGCTCGGGTCGAGAAGAGCACCCAAACCTTTGACGACGCCGTGGAGGTTCTAACTGCGCGATGTTTGTGACACGGCCCAAGCTTGCGCATACAGAATGGCCGCGTCGATTGTTGAGGCGCCTGCCCGCCTCCCCTGCCCCAGCCCCATTTCGGGTGATCATTCGGGGCGGTCTTTGTAGATGTCGATATTGCCTGCGATACAGCGCAGCAAGCGAATTGGCCGAGGCTGGATGTACTGACCACCAGATTGCGTCCACCACAGGTCATAAAAAAATTTCTCCATGGCTCAAGAACACTCGAAAGGTGCCGGCCAAAAGCGACTCGCAAAGCATGCTCAGACCAAGCGGGGACTAGAACACGAACCAGACATGGGAATTTTCTGAAGAAACCGTAGGTTCGTAAAATACGGGACGTGGTCAGCGTGTGGTCGGATTTGCCATTTTTGTGGCGGGGAGACAGGGATTCGAACCCTGGGGACGCTCTCACGCCCAACGGTTTTCAAGACCGCCGCATTCGACCACTCTGCCACCTCCCCGTCGAAAGCAGGGTCTAAGGCGAAGTTCGACCAGAGGCAAGTCGAAATCGGGAAATCTTGCCGAAGCCTGTGCAGCGGTCTTTCCATGACACTTCAGCCACGTTATGATCCGCAGGAAAGACCGCAACAGGCTGGCATCCAGAACCAGCAGACCGGCAGTGGGGTTCGGAAAACGAAACCCCTTCAGGCAAGGGAAAAGCAGATGAAGCGAGCGATCGAGACACGCCCGGGGCCTAAACGGCTGGCGTATCTGGCGTTGACTTTGACGATACTGGCCGGATGCGAAGAGGTTTTGTCAACTTCTGACTCGGCTGAAAAACCGGAAGACAATTCGGGCAAGACGGAACTCCTGCCCGAGGTGGCCACCGGCTCTCAGCGTGATATCGAGGCCCCTGAGGTTTTTCAGACAACCGAAGCAGGGCTTTGGGATGGCCGGCCTTCTCTTGGCGGGATATGGGTTGCGCACCCGGATGCGTCCCAACCTGAACGTGTCGTGATCAAAAACACGTCCAACAACAAATCGGTGACCGGCGCCCTGTTCCGGCGCGAGCGCAACCTGCCCGGGCCTGCGCTTCAGGTCTCGTCCGCTGCCGCGAAAGAGCTGGGAATGCTTGCGGGTGCGCCGACAAAAGTCAGTGTCGTCGCACTGCGCCGGGAAAAGCTGGAAGAACCGTCGTCGGAAGATGCGCCAGAAGCAGAAGAATCGGCCGCCGAAACCACGGCTGCGGTTGCTGATGGAGCTTCCGACACGCAAGCGTCCGCAGAGCCGGAAAAACCGGTCAAACGGAAGTGGTGGCAGAAAAAGGAACCAGCCGCCGCCGCGGCTGGTACGACTGCGGTTGCAGCCGGTGCAGCCAGTTCATCCGATGAAACGGCTGAGGACGTCGAGCCCGCAAGCGAAGATGCCGAGACGCCTACATCAGCCGACGATCAGGTCGAAGCACCTGCCGATAAACCCGCCAAGCGGAAATGGTGGCAGAAGAAAGCCCCCACAGCTGCGGCTGCGGGAACTGCCGTGGCCGCGGCAGATACAGCGACCGACAGCGCAGACGTAGCCGCCGAAGCCGCTGCGGCCGTGGCGTCGCCCTCTTTGTCGGATGCACCGGTCACACCCCCTGCCGAAAAACCTGCCAAGCGGAAATGGTGGCAAAAGAAAGACCCTGCCGCGATCACCGAAACACCGCTGGACCCGGTAGAAGGGGCCGCAGCAGCAATAGATGCGTCAGACGCCACGCCTGTTGCAGCAGCCACAACGTCGGCGACATCTTTGAGTAAGCCGTATGTTCAGATTGGAACCTTCAGCGTTGAGGCAAACGCCAAGTCAGCAGCCCAAAAGGCGCGTCGCAACGGAATGCCTACGGTTGTTCGGGAACTGAAAACAGCGAATAGTACAGTGTGGCGCGTGCTGGTAGGCCCCGCCGCAACAAGGGCCGAGCGCAAAGCCTTTCAAAAGGACGTGAAAGACCTTGGCTTCAAAGATGCGTTCACGGTAACCGACTAATTCAGGGAGGCTTAACATGCTGTCCTCAATACGAACATCTGTTCTGGCTCTTGGGCTTGCCGTTCTGGCGATACCGGCCCAGGCTTTTGATACATCCGCCCGCGCGGCTTACGTGATCGACCAAACCACCGGTACCGTGCTGCTGTCGAAAGAAGCCGACCAACCGTTGCCGCCTGCGTCGATGTCCAAGCTCATGACGCTTTATGTTGCGTTCGAAGCATTGCGGGACGGGCGCTTGACGCTGGACGAAACTCTGCCTGTTTCGGAACACGCGATGAGCTATGGCGGCTCGACGATGTTCCTGAATACGCAGGATCGCGTACGTGTCGAAGATCTGCTGCGCGGCATTATCGTTTTGTCGGGCAATGACGCCTGCGTCGTCATTGCCGAAGCGCTCAGCCCGGATGGCACCGAAGCAGGGTTTGCGCGATACATGACCCAGCGGGCCAAGCAGATGGGCATGAACAATTCGAACTTCGCAAATTCAAACGGCTGGCCCGCCGCCGGGCATATGATGTCAGTTCATGATCTGGCCGTTCTTGCAGACCGGCTGATCACTGACTTTCCGGAATACTATCCCCTTTTCGCCGAAGAAGTTTTCGAATTCGATGGCCGCGCGCCCTCGAACGCCCGCAACCGCAACCCGTTGCTGCGGCTGGATATCGGCGCAGATGGCCTGAAAACCGGCCACACGCAAGAAGCGGGCTATGGCCTTGTCGGGTCCGCCAAACAAGGCGACAGGCGTGTGATCTTTGTGCTGACGGGTCTCGACAGCACCGGCCAACGGGCAGAGGAGGCTGAGGCCGTGGTTAACTGGTCGTTTCGAAATTTTGTCGAGAGGACAGTTGCCACCGCGGAAACGCCGATAGCCGAAGCCAAACTGTGGATGGGCGAGAAAAAGACCGTGGGCCTTGTTCCCGAAGGTGATCTGAATGTGCTGTTCCCGGTTCTGGGCACTCAGAATGTCGAGGCCGAAGTGGTCTATGACGGCCCGATCAACGCGCCCGTCAAAAAAGGTCAGCAGCTGGCCGAACTGGTTATCAAGCCCGAAGGGCTGCCGGAAATCCGGCGCCCGCTGGTGGCAGCCGAAGATGTTGCGATTGGCGGGTTTGTGGTGCGCATGCTGACCGTCGGCGGTATCGTATTGAAAGACGTGATCAACAACCCGCTGGAGTCGATGTGACGAAAGCGGGGTTATTTCTGACCTTCGAAGGCATTGACGGTTCAGGCAAGTCAACACAGGCACGGATGCTGGCGGAACATCTGCGCGCGCGGGGTCACGAGGTGGTACTGACGCGCGAACCCGGCGGTTCCGCGGGGGCCGAGGAAATTCGCAGTTTGGTTTTGGAGGGCGACCCGGATCGCTGGTCGGCCGAGACCGAGATTCTGCTGTTCACAGCAGCCCGCCGCGACCATTTGGAGCGTACAATCGAGCCGGCTCTGGCGGCAGGGAAGGTTGTGATCTGCGACCGCTTTGCTGACAGCACACGTATGTATCAGGGCTTGTCCCGGGGTGACCTGCGAAATCTGGTGGATCAGTTGCACAGCCTGATGATCGGGCGCGAACCGGACATGACGCTGCTGATCGACATGGACCCCGAAACGGGCCTGGCACGCGCCAAGGGGCGACAAGGCACCGAAGAACGTTTCGAGGACTTTGGCCCGGATTTACAAAAGAAGATGCGTGCCGGTTTTCTGGCGCTGGCCGATGAGTTCCCCGACAGGTTTCACATCGTGGATGGCAACAGGGACATGGACAGCGTTGCGCAGGATGTGACAGAAATCGTCCAGGCAGCACTGCGGTAGACGATGAACGACGATATCCCTTCTCCGGATCAGGTGCAGGGCGCACCACATCCGCGCGAAACAGTTCGGCTTTTTGGCCAGGACGCGGCTGAACAGGCATTCCTGACCGCCTACACCTCGGACCGTTTGCATCACGGTTGGCTGCTGACTGGGCCACGCGGTGTCGGCAAGGCGACCCTCGCCTGGCGAATTGCAAGGTTTCTGCTTTCCACTCCGCCGACCGAGGATGGCGGGTTGTTCGGCGCGCCGCCTCCGCCCGAGACGCTCGATATCGATCCCGATCACCCGGTGGCCCATCGCATTCAGGCCGGGGCGGAACCGGGTTTGGCGGCAATAACCCGGTCACTGAACGATCAGGGACGGCTGCGCGGTGAGATCGTCGTGGATGACATCCGCAAGCTTGGAAAGTTTTTTGGCCTGTCCTCTGCGGACGGCGGCCGCCGCGTCGTGATCGTGGATTCAGCAGACGAAATGAACGTCAGCGCCGCCAACGCGTTGCTGAAAATGCTGGAAGAGCCGCCTGCCCGCACCACCCTTTTGCTGGTATCGCATCAACCCTCGCGCCTGTTGCCAACCATCCGTTCACGCTGTCGCACGCTGCGCCTCGGCCCGCTGAACGCGCAAGACATGCAAGCCGCCCTGTCACAAACGGAAACCGAAATTCCCGCGCAAACAGAACACCTTGCCGCGCTTGCAGCGGGTTCAGTCGGAGACGCCGTGCGTTTGATCAATCTGGGTGGTCTGGACATCTATGCCGAACTGATCGCCATTCTGGGAACCCTGCCCCGCATGGACCGCCAGCGCGCGCTGGCCCTGGCCGAAGCGGCAGCACAGCGTGGTGCGGCGGACCGGTTCGAACTTTTGCTTACCCTGATCGACATCGCTCTGTCACGGCTGGCACTGACCGGGGCAACGGGCACGCCCCCGCTGCCTGAAGCCGCCCCCAACGAGGGTGAAACACTGGCGCGTCTGTCAGCATCGCCAAATCAAGCCCGTCGCTGGGCCGAGGTCGCCGCAACGATCACAGCCCGAGCGCGACATGGTCAGGCAGTCAACCTTGACCCTGCCGCTCTGGTCCTAGATACGGTGTTCAAGATACAGGAAACTGCCGGTCAGAACAGATGAGCGACACCCCCCAGATTACCGACAGCCATTGCCATCTGGACTTCCCGGATTTCGAAGGCCAGTTGGACGACATCATCGCGCGTGCTGCCCAGGCTGGCGTGACCCGGATGGTGACGATCTGCACCAAACTGCGCAACGAACCCGCCGTCCGTGCGATTGCCGAAGCCCACGCGCCGGTCTTCTATGCCGCCGGCACACATCCGATGAGCGCCGCGGACGAGCCATTGGCCTCGGTCGATGATCTGGTCGCCCTGACACGGCATCCCAAATTCGTCGGTATCGGTGAAACCGGCTTGGACTACCACTATACCGCCGACAGTGCCGAAGTGCAGAAACAGTCACTGCGCATCCATATCGAAGCGGCCCAGCGCACCGGGCTGCCCCTGATCATTCACGCCCGCGCAGCTGATGAAGATATGGCCCGCATTCTGGCCGACGAATATCGCAACGCACCCTATTCCTGCGTCATGCACTGCTTCTCATCGTCTGCTCAATTGGCCAAGGCCGCGCTGGAGCTGGGGTTTTATCTGTCCATGTCCGGCATCGCAGCCTTTCCCAAAAGCCAGGAGTTGCGCGATATCTTCGCAAACGCCCCGGTGGACCGCATTCTGGTGGAAACTGACGCGCCCTATCTGGCCCCGCCACCCTATCGCGGCAAACGAAACGAGCCGGCCTATACTTTGCACACGGCCCAAAAGGGGGCTGAAATCTTTGGCATGGACTATGCCGCCTTTGCTGACCAGACACAGGCGAACTTCGACCGGCTGTTTACCAAAGCGGCATCAGACAAGGCCGCCGCATGACCGGCTTCCGATTTACAATTCTGGGCTGCGGGTCCTCTGGCGGCGTGCCGCGGCTGGGCGGTCAGTGGGGCGATTGTGACCCTGCGAACCCCAAGAACATCCGGCGCCGCTGTTCGATGCTGGTCGAACGCGACGGGCCAGATGGGACAACCTCGGTTCTGATCGACACAACGCCAGATATGCGCAGCCAGTTGCTGGATACAGGTACAGGGCGGTTGGACGGGGTCGTCTATACGCACTCTCACGCAGACCATGTGCATGGAATCGATGACTTGCGCATGATCGTGTTCAACATGAAAACCCGCGTTCCCGTTTGGGCGGATGGCGACACCCAGAACGCCTTGTTGGGGCGGTTTGGATACGCGTTCATTCAGCCGGAAGGCTCCCCTTATCCTCCGATACTCGAGCTCAAGTCTATCGACGGTCCATTTGAAATCGACGGCCCCGGCGGCCCGATTCCATTGCGTCCTTTCAAAGTGAATCACGGTTCGATCGATTCCCTTGGATTCCGCATAGGGCAACTCGCCTATCTTCCGGATGTCGCCGAGATCTACGACGACGCCTGGCCCGAAATGAAAGGGCTGGACTGCCTTGTCATCGATGCCCTGCGCCGCTCGCCTCATCCAACGCATGCGCATCTGGAAAAGACGCTTGGGTGGATCGAAGAACTCCAACCGAAGCGCGCGGTTCTGACCAACATGCATATCGATCTCGACTACGCGACCGTCGACGCCGAAACCCCCGACCACATCACCCCCGCCTTCGACGGGATGGTGATTCATCAGGCACAGTAGGCCGCTGCCCGTCGCCCGCATGATATCGCAGCAGGCCCGTCGCACGGGGGCCACATGCTGCAAAGCCTGATCGACGTCATTCTTCCGGTTTTCCTTGTGATCGGGGCCGGGTATACGGCAACCCGCACGGGATACTTCAAAGAAACGCATGTCGATGGGCTGATGAAGTTCACCCAAGGCTTTGCGATTCCCTGCCTTTTGTTCCTTGCCATCGCACATCTGGACCTCAGCGCCAGTTTCGACCCCCGGCTATTGGCCAGTTTCTATTCCGCTGCCGCCCT
Source organism: Ruegeria sp. HKCCD7559 (assembly GCF_013110575.1). Lineage (NCBI taxonomy): Bacteria > Pseudomonadati > Pseudomonadota > Alphaproteobacteria > Rhodobacterales > Roseobacteraceae > Ruegeria > Ruegeria sp. HKCCD7559. The sequence goes on along the minus strand of NZ_WVQU01000001.1, from coordinate 530,648 downwards.
GTGTTTCACAGCAGGTCTGTTCGGCGCACGCATCATTTTCGGGCGCGATTGGGAAGATTGCGTTGCCATCGGGTTTTGTTGCCTGTTCTCAAACTCTGTCCTGTTGGGTTTGCCGATAACCGAACGCGCATACGGGCCCGAGAACCTGACCGGCAACTACGCGATCATCGCCTTCCATTCTCCGTTTTGTTACGGCGTCGGGATCACGGTGATGGAGGTCGTGCGAAATCGCGGTCACGGTGGCGTGCGCATGGCACGGTCTGTTTTGTCCGCAATGTTCAAGAACGCGCTGATCCTTGGTATCGCCCTTGGGTTTCTGGTCAACCTGTCCGGCCTGGCAATCCCTGCGGTGGTCGACGAAGCGCTGGGGTTGATCACCCGTGCTGCCCTGCCCGGGGCGTTGTTTGCCTTGGGCGGTGTGCTGGTCAAATACAAGCCCGAGGGCGACCTGCGCACCATTGGTTATGTTTGCTGTATCTCTTTGATGCTGCATCCCAGCCTGGTGTGGGTGTTCGGCAAATCCACGGGCCTGCCGCAGGATCTGTTTCGGTCGGGGGTTTTGAATGCCGCCATGGCTCCGGGTTTCAACGCCTATATCTTCGCCAACATGTATGGTCGCGCAAAACGGGTCGCAGCGTCGGCGGTACTTATCGGAACGGCCTCGTCCATTCTGACCGTCTGGCTATGGCTGACACTTTTGGGCTAACTGAGGTGTTGACTTCAGGTTGATGTGAAACACCTATCGCGCAACGCTGCAGGAGATCCGCATGTCACATGCCATAATTGTCGCTCATGGCCAACCGTCAGACCCGGAACCGGCCGAAGCTGCACTTGCGGCATTCGCCGCCAAGGTCAACGCGCTTACCGGGCATATAGCAGTGGATTCGGTCACCCTGGCAGCGCCGGGTGCGTTGGAGTCGAAGCTTGACCGCGCGCCCGAAAACTCGGTCATCTATCCACTTTTCATGGCAAAAGGGTGGTTTGTCACCAGCGCTCTACCCAAACGGCTTGGGCACCATCCGGCACGGATTTTGGACCCGCTTGGAATTGACCCGGACCTGCCGGCCCTGACCGCAGAGGCCCTGCGATCGGAATTGTCCGACAAACACTGGGCTGCTCGGTCCACCGATCTGGTCATTGCCGCGCATGGTTCCGGGCGCAGCCGGAACCCGTCGACCGTGGCGTTGCAGTTTGCGAAACAGCTTGCGGGACTGGTGGCGTTCAAATCCGTTCGCGTCGGTTTCGTCGAAGAGCCACCTTCCATATCTGACGCTGCAAACGGTACCGAAGATCAGGCGCTGTGCCTTCCGTTCTTTGCTTGTGCCGGAGGGCATGTGCAGGAAGACGTCCCGCAAGAGCTGGATCGCGCGGGGTTTTCAGGCGTGGTCCTGCCGGTGGTGGGAGAGTTGCCTCCGATCCGGCAACAGATTGCGAAAAATATAAATGCGGCATTCGATTCAGCCTGAAGCCCCGATACGTGCCCATCGTGTTTTCTGAACGAATTCAGGTTTGCGCCTTGCTCAACGCTGAATACATGCGATGGCAAGACCGGCCGTCGCGCTTGGCCTGATAAAGGGCCAAGTCTGCTGCGTGAAGAATGTCGGCGGCGTTGGGGCAGTCGAACTGCGTGGACAAGGCAGTGCCAATACTGGCCGAGATCGAACAACTCTGATTCTGAAACGTCATCGGTTCATTCAACCTTGATATCAGACGCCCAGCAATGCAGGCCAGAGTATCTTCCCGAGTCAGATCCTTGAAAACAATGACGAATTCATCCCCGCCGACCCGGGCCACAGTGTCGTTGCTTCGTGTCTCCTGTTGCATGATGCGGGCGGCCTGCTGCAAGACGAAATCACCCGCGGCATGGCCCAGCTTGTCATTTACAGATTTGAAAAAATCCAGATCCAGATGCATGAGCGCGAAGGTGGAATTTCCCGAAATCAAATGCTCGAGCAAGTGATCCATCGCCCTGCGGTTCTTCAGTCCGGTCAATGTGTCGGTAAAGGCCTGCTCTTCGGCTGCAAGCATCGCACCCTGCAGCCGAAGGTTGAGAGAGCGGGATGCCTCCATCGCGGCGGATTTGGCTTCGACCAGATACAATAGCTCAATCGCCAGATCCGTGCCCGAGAAATCAGCACTTGTCAGCGCATAGTCCCGCACCGCATCCAAAATCGAGATACCAAATGACAGATTGATGACCGCACCACCGGAATGCGGCAAAGGAGCGACCAGACCCTTGAGGGTTGTGCGGGGTTCATCATGAAACCTCAGATGCAGCTTCGCCCCGGCCATTGACATCAGGGCGGGAATGGTCGTGATAGTTCTGGGGCGGATCAGTTCAAACACATCCAGAAATCCCTGCCCCACCAGCGGCAGTTCAGGTCGCAACTTTTGCAGGGTCGGACCTGCTTGCTGAATATGCCCGTTTTGGTCCACCAACAGGAACATCGGGCAAAGCGTTTCCAGCAGTCCTGCCAGTTCTTGGGTATCTGTCATCCGTTCCGAGCCCCCAGATCAAAATGCCGCCCCTCGGCAAAAGCGCTTTCAACCAACATGATGGAAATGACATCACTGCCTTGCTGCTGCCCCTCGTGTGACAGCATCACCAGCGCACCATAGTCATCCGCCATTGCGCGCAGGACCCCAACCATGACATTGGAATACCCCGGCAGGCCCGGAGAGCAACTCAGCTGAAATTCCGTGGCTGACAGCTCTCTCAGCTCCAAGGCCGGCAGAGTCAAATCAGACACGGCCAGCCGCACGCGGTCCGCCAGATCGTCGAGCGAGTGAAGAAATTCCACGTAGCTGACGCCGCCGAACCTGAGAAGGCGGCGCAGCCCTTCCATATTCGGATGAGACACGAGATACGTTCCCAGGTCCTCAAAGACTTCGGCTTGCGGCCGATCGAGGTCTGCGCTCAGCGCCTCCATTACCTTGGACGTCATGTCATCGTCATAGACGAGCATGGCTTCAAACTCGACAAACCCCAGCCGTGAGGCGTCGGTCACGCGCAACCAGCAGGATCGCCCGTAGGTCGCACAGACAAAGGACTGTATCGCCCGATTGATCAGACCATGCATCAGATGCCCCAGTTTGGTGTCCTGTGCACTGTGGCCGGAAAAACCTTAACAAATAGCCAAAATCCACCCTGAGTTGTAGCGAATTCAACCGAGTATCAGCTCGAGACCACCTGTCCGATCAAAAATCCGTGGGCGCGCCGCCTTCCGCTTTGCGGCGTTCGACAAAAGCGGCCAGTTCCTCGCGAATGCCTTCATCGATCGGGGGGGCGTCAAAGCTCGAGATAATCTCCTTGAACATGTGATGCGCGCGTTCTGCCGTCCAGATGCCGCCGGCGACCTCCCATCCTTCATAGTTTTTCCAATCACTCAGGAAGGGTTGATAGAAGGCCGTGGTATAGCGATCCTGCGTATGCTGAATGCCAAAGAAATGACCGTCATTGCCGACTGCCCGGATCGCATCCAATGCAATCTCGTCCGGCCCTGTGGCGGTCAACTCGGGGTTCATATAGCGTTGAATTTGCTGTAGGATTTCGCAATCCATGATAAACTTTTCCGGGCTGGCGATCAGACCGCCCTCAAGCCAACCGGCTGCGTGGTAGACCATATTGGTGCCCGATTGCACGGCGGCCCAAAGCGAGTTCGAAGTCTCCCACACAGACTGCCCGTCCGGCACATTTGCCGCACAAACACCCGAAGACCGCATGGGCAAACCATAGAACCGCGCCATCTGGCCGGTCATCTGGGTCGAACGCATGTATTCCGGTGTTCCAAAGGCGGGCGCGCCGGATTTCATATCCACATTCGACGTGAATGTACCGATCACACAGGGAATACCGGGGCGCACGTATTGGAACAGCGCAATGGCGCACAGCGCCTCGGCCAAGGATTGCGCCACGGCGCCTGCCATGGTTACGGGGGCCATCGCACCCGCCAGCGTAAAGGGCGTGACAACAATCGCTTGACCGCGCCGCGCCAGGCGCAGACACCCGTCGATCATCGGGTGATCGTGTTTCAGCGGCGAGGTAGAGTTGATATTGGTATACATGCGCGGCGCGGCCTCGAACTCCTCATGGCTCAACCCTCCTGCGATGCGCACCATTTCCATGACATCTTCGACGCGTTCCTTGCCCAGTGAATAGGCGTGCATGGCCTTGTCGGTCAGGGTCAGCTTGTCGTACAGCACATCCAGATGGCGAACGCTGGCGTGGATATCGACCGGCTCGACCGGGTATCCGCCCGCGAAATGGATGCAGTTGAAGTATTGCGTCAGCTTCAGAAGGTTCCGACACATCTCGCGATTGCCCGGTACTTTTTTCCCGATCTCCATGTCCCAGTAATTCGGCGGGGAAGAGACGTTGCCGAACAGGATGTTCTTCCCGCCGATTTCGATCTTGCGATCCGGATTGCGAGGGGTGATCGAAAACCGGCTGGGAGCCTTGGCGATCATCTCCATGACAAAGTCCCGCCCCATGCGGACATTGTCGCCGTTGATGGTGCAACCGGCTTCGCGCAGGATGCCTATTGCCTCTTCGTTGTAAAACTCGATCCCGATCTCTTCGAGGATGCGCATCGCCCCTTCATGGATCGCTTCGATGCCGGCCTGATCCAAAGGTTCTGTGGGTCGATCGATGTTGACCGGCGGATCCCAGGGCATCTGGTCAATCGCTGCACTGCCCCTGCGCGCAGCCGCCCCTGCGCGCCCTCCTCCGCGGCGCTTGCGTGTTTTAGTCTCGGCCATCGGTGCCTCCTGTTCTTGCTTTCGTCAAGCAAGCCCCGAAGGGACGCCTATGGCCGCTCCGTATGCGACAGAATATGTCGGTTTTTCATTCCGTTTTGTCGAATCCCGGATTTGAAAATCAGATTTTGGCCAACCATTCGGGAATATGACCGATATCCGGCAAAATCACATCCGCCATCGGAGCCAAAGCATCGGCCTCGGCCAAACCGGTCAAAACACCGATCGTGGTCATCCCCGCCGCGCGCCCGGCCTGCAAGTCATGAAGACTGTCACCCACCATCGCGATACGAGATGGCTCGACCCCGATATGGGCGGCAAAGGCCAGCAACTGGCCCGGTCCCGGCTTGAACCCGTGACCACTGTCATACCCGGCAACGAAATCGAAATGCCCCCTTACCCCGACAGATTCGAGATGCTGCAAAGCGGGATGTTCACTGTCATTCGTCGCAACGCCCAGCTTGATACCGGAATTTTGCAGACCTTCCAGGAACGGAACCAATGGAACAGCGGGCACCTGCGGGGCCGAGGCGGCCTCGGAGTTCATCAAATCGATGATCTCATGTAAGGTCACGCCATCGACATGGGCAATCAGAACCTCCGCGATTTCCTCGACCGTGGCGGCGATTACAATGCTGTCTTCGGTATATCTCCCTTGCTCGAAATCATATCCGATGACACGGCCAAGCTCGGTGGCGCGATCTTCGTCCCCGTTGGACAGGCGCAACAGCATGGAGCGCCCGAACCCTCCCCACGTATTTGCAAAGTCAAACAGCGTGCCATCTTTGTCAAAGATGATCGCATCTATCGGCATCCGGTGCTCCTGCGGAAAATATGGCTATGTCCAGTGTATCTCAGCGCCGCCAGACAATACCGCCCTTGCCTGGGCGGGAAGATCATAGGCAAGTGAATTGGCATCACAAAACGCCATGACCCACGAATCGTCAAGCACCAGAAAATCAAGAACCGACGCCAGAAACTCGGGATCGCTTGCCCGATCGCGGACATCCTCGATCGATGCGCCCGTAGAGCCCAGAAAAACAGGCAAAAGCTCGTCATTGCTGACCAGCCAGGCCAGGGCCGTCAGCGCAAGAGTTTGGGCGGAATCAGAGGATATCGGCATAAACTTGGGTCAGATCCGGTCTTGGAAAGGGTTTGTTAACCAGAGTCATAAACACTTTGTTCACGCATGCAATCAACGGTGAACAACTATGTCTGTGCAGGGAACCATCCTTGTCCTCGACGGGGTATCGACCAATCGCATCATGCTGAAGGTACAGCTGACGGCGGCCTGGTATCACGTGGTGCAGGGCGAAAAGCTTGAAGGGTTGCCCGCGCTCGTGCGGCGTACGCAACCGGATCTGGTTCTGACGGCTCAGACGTTGCCGGATGGAACGGCTGCGGATGTGAAGAAGGCGATTGTGAAGGAACCCGGCCTTGACGACGTTCCGGTCGTGGCGATTGCCGCGCAAAATGACCGGGACGCCCGGCTGCGGGCGTTAAAGGACGGGCTGGATGATGTTCTGACGCACCCGTTCAAAGACACCTTATTATTGGCGCGCATTCGCAGCCTTTTGCGTGCTCGTGCGGCCACTCAGGATTTGCAGGTCAGCAACGGATCGCAATCGATTGGCTTCGCAGAGCCGGTCCAACCCATAATCAGACCGTCCAAAGCGGCGCGGGTTGATATCCTGACCCACACGGCCCGAAACGGCACGCTTTGGCAAAAGGCTCTGGAAGATCAACGTCAATTTGATTTGAACTGGCATCTTCAGTCGAACCTGCGGGGTGTTTTGTCCGGCTCTGTTCCCGATGCGATCGTGGTTGAACTGGGCTCGAACCCGGCCGGCCTGAATATCCTTGCCGACCTGAGATCACGCGGCGTGACCCGGCACACGGTTTTGATCGGGGTGCTGAAAGACGAAGACGCCGGACAGGCTTCGGAAGCTCTGGACCGAGGGGCTGATGCTGTCTGTCTGGGCGGGTTCTGCGCACAGGAGATCCTGCTGCGGCTTGAAAACCAGATTGCCCGCAAAGCGCGACTGGATCAGATGCGGGTCTCTCTCAAAAGAGGCATCGCGGAATCCTGGATCGACCCGTTGACCGGGCTGCACAATCGCCGCTACGCCATGCGCGCGCTGGATCAAATCGCGCGCCAATCCGCCAGAACGGGGCGCAGTTTTGCGATCATGCTGGCCGATCTGGATCACTTCAAGGCAATCAATGATGGCCATGGCCATGCAAGCGGCGATTACGTTTTGACGCAAGCGGCGGAACGTATGCAACATGCCTTGGGATCCCGTGGATTTGTCGCCCGCATCGGGGGGGAAGAGTTCATGATCGGCGTGCCCGATGTATCGCCCAAACAGGCGTTGAACCTGGCCGAAACCGTTTGTGACAGCATCTGTCAGTCCCCGTTCCTGTTACCGGACCATGGGGCACAAGTTGATGTGACGGTCAGTATCGGGTTGAAGTTGTCTCAGGTCGGTTTCGCCCGGCAAGACTATGCGGCTGAAAGCGTGGAAAACCTGATCAAATCCGCGGATAAAGCGCTGTATGCTGCGAAGAAGGCAGGGCGCAATCAGGTGAGTATCAGGCAAAGTGCGGCCTGATCTGTTCAGTCTCTTTTCTTGTGCCCATGCGGCCCGCGTTTGACGACTTCCTGCAATCGGTCTGCATAAGCCTGCCGTTCATCATTGCTCATGGCGGTCACACGTGCCAGCCATTGCGTTTGCAAGGCCTGCTGCAAATCGGCGGTGGCCTGTGCTTGTTGTTGCAACAGAACCTGAACGGCGACCGGGTCGAAGGGCGTTGCGCGCAAAGCCTGACTGAGCGCTTCAAAATCCTGAGTACGACCCTTTGATCCTTTTTTGTGCAGGCCCGTCAGCTCGCCCCGCATCGCCTTTCGATCATCCTTGGGCAGGGCCCGGTACAACGCGGGGCCGAAGCCGGGCGGTGATTTGGCATGATCCCCACCTTTGAGGCGCAATACGGTGCCCACAGCGACACCGACAACCAGAAGGTTCAGCGCCAGTGACAGGGCCAGGACGACAGGCACCCACCTGCGTTTGGGCTTGGGATCAGCGTTCATTCCGTGCTCTCCAGAAAACTCGAGTCAAATCCAAGGTCGGCCACGAGGAAGGATGTCTCCTCTGACGTCAACAGGCTGGCCGGGTCCGGCAGAAAGGCCGGTGCGGAAAACCCGATCCAGACCCCGGCAGCGCTTGCGGCGACAAGCCCGCCAAGGCCCTGCCATCCTCCTACATTGCTTATCAACCTGTTCCATATCGAAGGCATCGGCTGCGGTGCAGGCGCAAGACGACCGAGGCGAACAGTTTCAGCATCCGTCTGGATGCGCACGGCAAGATCGTCCGGCAGTGCCGGTCGCTGCCGCTGTGCCTGTGCAAACAAATGATCAAGTTCCAGGTCTTCATCCGCCATTGTCATACCCCAGTTCTTCGCGTCGTCCGGCCAAGATCGCGGTCAGGCTGCGCTTGCCTCTTGCGGTCAGGCTTTCAACTGCTTCTACCGAAATGCCCATTATCCCGGCAATCTCGGGGTTGGGCAGCTCTTCAATATGGCGCAGCACGACCGCTTGTCGCTGCCGCTCGGGCAGCTCGGCCAAAGCCGACTGCAAGGCATCCTTGCGCGCCTCGTCCTGCATGCGGTCAACAACGCTGGCCTTGCCATCTTCGGGTTCGGGAACGTCCGACAACCTGTCGGGTGTCTTCTTGCGCCTGATGTCCACGCACAGGTTCAGCGTCACCCGATACAGCCAGGTCGATACCTTGGCCTGACCCGAAACCCAATTCGGCGCCATCTGCCACAACCGCATCATCGCATCCTGCGTCACGTCTTCCGCCTCGGCCCGATTGCCCAACATGCGCAAAGCAACCGAGTAACAGCGTGGCCCCAAACGATCGGTCAGGATCCGTGCCGCCCCCGCCTCACCATCAGCGAATTGCCTCAGCAACGCATCGTCGCTGAGTGTGTTCGCGGCGCAATCCGCGCCGCGAACATCTTGTGGGTGGGAGGTCAGATCCTCCATCCTGCATCAGTTATCGCTTGTATCCGATTTTTGATGCTTTTTCTTATGGTGCCGTCCCATCCGATCTTTGGCATCGGCAAATTCCTGTTCCGAGATTCCGCCACTGTTGTCCGCATCCATCCGATCAAACATCTTGTCAGCCCGGCGCGGTTTCGGCAACTCATCCTGGCTGAGGAAGCCATCTTTGTTCGCGTCGTTGTTTTCGAACATCCTGGCAACCCGATCACTGGCTTTCTTCTGGGCGGCAGCCTGCATTTCTTCCTGGCTCAGCTTTCCATCCCCATTTATGTCCGCCTCGGTGAAACGAGCGGTTCGGTGCGCCTCCATCTCTTGTTGCGTCACCTGACCATCCCCATCGGCGTCCAATTCCTGAAAGGACACCGGCTCGCGGCCACCCGAGCCAGCGGCCAAAACAGAAGTACCGGTAATCGCAACCGCCGACATGACAATGGCCGAGATGAATGTAACGTTTTTCATTTCCGTTTCCTTTTGTTGACGCGGCCCGAGTGCCGCCGCTCATACCCATTCAAACGGGCCGCGCCAGGAATTCCGTCGCTGAATTCGATATTATTTTTGAAAGGTTCGGGACCGCCCCAAGACGAGGTGCCGGGCAGACGTTGCAAAGCGACGCACCCCCCTTTTAAATTTCCACGATCAGGCCCATTATCCGCAAAAGATTACTGCGCGAGTTACATTATGACGGATCAGACGATCGAGACGACCTCTGAAGATGAGCGTGAGACATGGCCAGCCCTGGTCAAGGGGTTTCGCTGCAAATGCCCCAACTGCGGGGAAGGCAAGCTGTTGCACAGCTATCTCAAGGTCAATGACTCCTGCTCGAACTGCGGGCAGGAGTTGTTTCACCATCGCGCAGATGATGGGCCCGCCTACCTGACAATCCTGCTGGTCGGCCACCTGCTGGCGCCTGCTCTGCACGTGTCGTACGTGCATTGGCGGCCCGATCCGTGGACGATGGCCATCGGCTTTTCCGTCGCCTGCGTCGCCCTGTCCCTTTACCTGTTGCCACGCCTGAAAGGTGCAGTGGTGGCGTATCAGTGGGCACGCCGCATGCATGGCTTTGGAAAAACCGCGTGACCCGACCCAGTTGACCAGTTTGGACATGACACCCGACAAAACCGCCATCCGGAACGCAGCGACGGTTATAGTGCTGCGGGACAGATGGACAAACCCCTCGATCCTTATGGGGCAGCGCGGGTCCAAAGCGGCCTTCATGCCGAACAAGTTCGTCTTTCCCGGTGGCGCGGTTGATCCGGCTGACGCGGATGTTCCATTGGCAACGGATTTGCCGGATCTGTGCTTTGAACGTTTGGGCGAACAGGCCGAGCCGGGGATTCAACACGCCCTCGCCGCGGCCGCCATACGCGAGCTTTGGGAAGAAACCGGTCTTGTTCTCGGCCAGCCGGGCACATGGCCCGGTCAGGTACCTGACGATTGGCAGAGCTTTGCCGCGTTGGGTTACCTGCCAACTGCGGCTGCGCTTCAGTTCGTCTTTCGCGCGGTAACTCCACCGGGCCGTCCCCGCCGGTTCGATGCGCGGTTCTTTCTGGTCGACGCCGACGCTCTGCAAGGTGATGTGGATGATTTCAGTCACGCCTCGGATGAGCTGTCGCACCTGCAATGGGTGCCACTGGATCGGGCACGGGATCTGGATCTGCCGTTTATCACCGAGGTCGTTCTGGCGGAAATAGCGGCCCGGGTTACGTCCCCCGAGCCGCCATCGTCAGTTCCATTCTACAAAAACAACGAAGAAGCCAACCTGTTCCTGCGTCTCAGGGGCTATCCGATGCCAACCCACGACTGACGGATCGGTTTCACCGCATCCGGCTGACCACCACCGTCACTTCGGGCTTTTTGCCAATTTCCGCTTTGGCTGTCTGCCGCACGATGCGGCGCATTTCATCTTCCAGCTTGTCGTCATCGCGCAGGGTCTTGGCAGCGGCCCGCATCAGGAACTGGTTCAGATCCTCTTCCAGCACTTCGACCAACGCGGCACGGGACGTGCCGGTTTCGGGCAGCCCCATGGTATCGCACCACGGCTCGCCCAGCGGTTCGTCTTCTTCGTCCAGAACCACCGTCACTGTAACATGGCCGTTCAAAGCCATGCGGATACGGTCCCGCACCACGCCGTCAAGGGCACCAATCTTCACGGTGCCGTCCAGATATGTGCGACCGGTTTCAACATAATCGACGACCACAGGCGCATTGCCGCTGAGATCCAGCATGGTGCCGTTCACCGCCAGCACTCCGGTTCTGCCGCCCTGCTCTGCCAGTTTGACATGCTCGCGCAGGTGCCGGTGTTCGCCGTGCATCGGGATCACGAATTGCGGATCAGTCAGTGCGTGCACTTTCTCGAGGTCCGGCCGGTTCGCATGGCCCGAGACATGATAAAGGCCCGAACTGTCATCAACGACATCCACGCCCTTTTCGCTGAGCTGGTTCATGATGAAGATCACGCCCCGTTCGTTCCCGGGAATGGTTTTCGAGGAAAACAGGAACAGATCGCCTTCGGCCAGCTCCAGACCACGGTACTTGCCACGGGCCAGTTGGGCGCTTGCGGCCCGTCGTTCCCCCTGGCTGCCGGTCACGATCAGCATCAGGTTCTGGCGCGGAAGGTCCAGAGCCTCTTCGGCGCTGATCACCTTTGGAAAATCCGCAAGAATACCGGTTTCGGTCGCGGCTTCGATCATCCGACGCATCGCGCGCCCCAGCAGAACGACGGAACGCCCGGCCCGCGCACCTGCTTCGGCCAGCGTTTTGACCCGCGCGACGTTTGACGCAAAGGTGGTCGCCACGACCATACCTTCCGCGCCTTCGACCAGCTTGACAATCTCGGGGCCAACTTCGGATTCTGAACGCCCCGGATGAGTCGAAAACACATTCGTACTGTCACAGACCAGCGCCTTGATGCCGGGCTTGGCAACCTCGGCCCACAGGTCAGGGTCAAAGGCCTCTCCGACGACGGGTGCAGCATCCAGCTTGAAGTCGCCCGAATGCACGACACGCCCTGCGGGTGTGTCGATGACCAGTGCGGCACTTTCGGGAATCGAGTGCGAAACAGGAAGGAAGCCAACCGTGAACGGCCCGACGGACACCTGTTCAGGCCAGGCGGAAACAGTCGTGACCGCCTCGGTCGGGTGCGCGTGTTCTTCCATCTTGCGGCGCGCGATATTGGCCGTGAAGGCGCGCGCATAGACCGGCGCGCCCAAAGCTTCATAACAATGGGCCACGGCACCGACGTGGTCTTCATGGGCGTGCGTGATGAAAACACCATCCAGCCGGTCGGCACGCTCTTTCAGCCAAAAGATATCGGCATGGATAAGGTCAACGCCCGGCGTTGTGTCCATATCAGGAAAAGTGACGCCCAGATCCACAAGGATCAGGCGTTCCTTTCCCGGTTCACCGTAGCCGTACACATAGGCGTTCATACCAATTTCGCCCGCGCCACCCAGCGGCAGGTAGATCAATCTTTCACTGCTCATACGGAGCCATTATCCTTGTTGTAGCGATGGATCACGGTCAGGCCGTGCATCGTCAGATCATCTTCGATTGCGTCGAACCCCACGTCGGCCTGATCGAACAAGGGGGCCAGCCCTCCGGTTCCAACGACTTTCATCGGCATTCCATACTCGGCCTTGATCCGGGCGATCAGCCCCTCGATCAAACCGGAATATCCCCAATACACGCCCGATTGAATACAACCAACCGTATTTGTACCGATCACCTTCTCGGGACGCGTGATGTCGATATGCGGCAGTGCGGCTGCGCCCTGATGCAAAGCCTCAAGGCTGAGGTTCACACCCGGAGCGATAACGCCCCCCACATAGGCACCGTCCGCGGCGACAACGTCGAAATTTGTTGCGGTACCAAAGTCCACGACAACCACATTGCCACCATGGCGGTCAAAAGCGCCCACGGCATTGGCCAGTCGATCCGGGCCGGGCACCGTGCCTTCATCCACACGCGGAGGGACAGGCAACAGGCAATCGGGCTTGCCCACAACCAATGGTCTGCAACCAAAAAAGCGATCGGCAAAGATGCGCAGGTTGAACACGACACGTGGCACGGTCGAGGCAATGATGACATCCGAGATATTCGCCTCGATCCCATAATGTTTCACCAGCGTCGAATACCAGGTGAAATACGCGTCTGCCGTGCGCGCATGGTGGGTCGAGGTGCGCAGGGTGCACAGAAATTCTTCACCGTCCCAGATCGAGAAGACGGTATTGGTATTGCCGCAATCGATGGCAAGAAGCATTCGCGCCCCTCTCAGAAATAGACATCCGCCGCAGGAATGCTCACGCGGCCTTTGGTGGTGTTTAAGACAAGGTTACCACCTGCGTCCACCGTTTCGAAGGTACCAACCGTTTCTGACGTACCGGTCCGCGCGGTGATGACCTCGCCCAACCGGGCCGCGCGGGACAGCCAGGCAGTGCGGATCGGTTCGAACCCATAGGTGACGAATTGGGTTTCATACCCGGCATAGGCCGCGGCCAGTTCGGTCAGAAAATCCTCGGGCGAGACATGTGCCCCGGTTTCCGAAAGAAGTGAGACGGGACGAACCGCGCCGGGCTCTACCGCGTCCGCATCCGGGGCATTGGCCAGATTCACTCCGATGCCGATGGACAGATGCGCCACGCCATGCCCCTGCCCCGTGCTTTCCAGCAGGATACCGGCAAGCTTGCCGCCGTTCAGCAGCACGTCATTGGGCCATTTCAGCGACAGTCCGGCAGCCCGCCCGGTAACGGCGACACACGCGTCAAAAAGGGCCAGCGCCGCCACGAAACTGCGCAAAGCCGCCTGTTCCGGCGCGCCCTGAGGACGCATCAGCAAGGTCGCCGCCAGGTTGCCCATCGGGTTGGCCCAGCTTCGTCCGCGCCGCCCGCGCGCCGCCGTCTGGTGATGCGCCATGATCCAGACAGGACCACGCGCATTCGGAGCAATCCGCGCCGCTTCATTCAGCGTGCTGTCGACTTCCTGCACCTCGTGCAGGCCATAGCCTTGGGGCCATTTTGTCATATCAAAAAGGCCCGGTCGCGCGACCGAGCCCCTCTTTCCGGATGTGTGAAACGATCAATTGACAAGCGTGGCCGCCGCGGCAGCTGCCGCGCCCTCGACGCCGAACTGATAGAAGATGCCGACCAGCATTAGGGCCGCAGACCCCATCAATGCCACCCACAGAACAGGGGTCGACCGGGTTTCGATCGGCTCTTCGTTCTCGGCCCCGAAATACATGTAGAACACGATCCGCAGGTAATAGAAGGCACCGATGACCGAAGCGATGGCCGAGACGACGACCAGACCGGTCAGACCCGCACTGACGCCCGCCTGCCAGACGCCGAATTTCGCAAAGAAACCAAGCATCGGAGGCACGCCCGCCAGGCTGAACATCAGGATCAGCACCGCCAGCGCCTTGCCCGGATCACGCTTGGAGTATTGCCGCAGAGCGTCAATATCGGTGATGGGTTTGCCGTCACGTTCCATCATCAGAATGAAGGCGAAGGTGCCGATATTCATGGTCACGTAGATGGCCAGATACATGAGCATGGCCTTGATACCCAGCTCGGTACCAGCGGCCAGGCCAATCAGCGCATAGCCCATATGGGCAATCGACGAAAACGCCATCAGTCGCTTGATGTCGCGCTGCCCGATCGCGGCCACGGCCCCCAGCAACATCGACAGCACGGACAGCAGGACAATCACTTGCTGCCAGTCTTGGACAATGCCGCCAAACGCGTCATGCAACAGGCGCGCGAACAACGCCATCGCCGCAACCTTGGGTGCCGTGGCAAAGAAAGCCGTGATCGGTGTCGGAGACCCCTCGTAAACGTCCGGCGTCCACATATGGAACGGTACGGCCGAGACCTTGAAGGCCAGACCCGAGATCAGGAAGATCAGGCCAAACAGCAGCCCCAACGAAACATCGCCATGGTGAACTGTCTGGATGATGCCCGAGAACAACGTGGTGCCGGTGAAGCCATAGACCAGCGACGCGCCATAAAGCAGCAGACCCGAGCTCAGCGCACCCAGCACAAAATACTTCAGACCTGCCTCGGTCGATTTCGCGCTGTCACGACGCAGAGCGGCCACGACATAGAGCGACAGCGATTGCAGCTCGAGCCCCATGTAAAGCGACATCAGATCGCCTGCGCTGACCATCATCATCATCCCCACGGCGGCCAGTGCCACCAGCAAAGGATATTCAAAACGCAGCAGATCGCGGCGCGCCATGTATTCCTGGCTCATGACCAGTACTGCACCCGCCGACAAAAGGATAGCAACCTTGGCAAAGCGGGCAAAGCCGTCATCGACGAACATGCCGTTGAAGGCCACGTTTGTACCCCCGCCCTGAGTTGCAATCCAGATTGCCAGAAGGGCCATAAGACCTGCCGTGGTCCAGACCAGCAAAGGCGCCAGTCCGTCCTTTGTCGTGTAGACAGCCCCCAGCAGCGCCGCCATCGCATAAAGCGCCAGAACGATTTCCGGCAGGATGATTGTCAGATCAGCCTGGATCATGTCTCCAAAGTTCCCTTAATGCGAAGCGGCTGTCTGGGTCGCAGCCTCAGCCGCGGCCAGAGCCGTGTCATAGTTCGAAATCAGAGCCGCTGTGGATTGCCCGATTACATCGGTCACCAGCGACGGGTAGACACCCAGCAGGATGGTCATCACGATCAGCGGGGCGAAGATCAATCGCTCGCGCGAGCTCATGTCGGTCATCGCCTTAAGGCTTTCCTTGATCAGATCGCCAAACACGACCCGGCGGTAGAGCCACAGCGCATAACCCGCCGAGAAGATCACACCGGTCGCTGCCACAGCCGTTACCCAGGTGTTGACCTGAAACGCGCCCATCAGGGTCAGGAATTCACCGATGAAGCCACTGGTGCCCGGCAGGCCCACATTGGCCATGGTAAACAACATAAAGACCAGCGCGTAGGCTGGCATCCGGATCACCAGACCGCCATAAGCCTCGATATCGCGGGTGTGCATCCGGTCATAGATCACGCCAACGCACAGGAACAGCGCGGCCGAGATGAACCCGTGGCTGAGCATCTGGAAGATCGCGCCATCGATGCCCTGCTGGTTTGCCGCGAAAATACCCATGGTCACAAAGCCCATATGCGCGACCGAGGAATAGGCGATCAGTTTCTTCATATCCTCCTGCACCAGCGCCACCAAAGAGGTATAGACAACCGCGATGGCAGACATCCACAGCACCAGATCGGTCATCACGGCCGAACCCACCGGGAACATCGGCAGGCTGAACCGCAGGAAGCCATAGCCGCCCATCTTCAGAAGGATCGCGGCCAGTACGACCGATCCCGCCGTGGGCGCCTGAACGTGGGCGTCCGGCAACCAGGTATGCACCGGCCACATCGGCATTTTCACCGCGAACGAGGCAAAGAAGGCCAGGAACATCAGGGTCTGCATGCCACCGACAACATAGATGCCCAGCACGCTGAAGCCCTCGGACGAGAACTGGTGCGTCATCAGCGCGGCAATGTCCGTGGTGCCCGCATCCGCATACATTGCAACCATGGCGACCAGCATCAAGACCGAGCCGAGGAAGGTGTAGAGGAAGAACTTGAAGCTGGCGTAGATCCGATCCTTGCCGCCCCATATCCCGATGATCAGGAACATCGGAATAAGACCCGCTTCGAAGAACAGGTAGAACAGTACCAGATCAAGCGCCATGAAGACGCCCAGCATCAGCGTTTCCAGCAGCAGGAAGGCAACCATGTATTCCTTGACACGGTCCGTGACATTCCAGCTGGCCAGAATGGTCAGCGGCATGATGAAGGTCGTCAGCAGAACGAACAGGACACTGATGCCATCAACACCCATCTTGTATTTGAGGCCCATCAGCCACTCGCCCTCTTCCACCATCTGGAAACCGGGGTTCGACGGGTCAAAGCCTGTATAGATGCCGATTGAAACCAGGAAGGTCACAGTGGTGGCCAGCAGAGCAATCCACTTGGCGTTCCGCTGTGCCGCCGCATCGTCACCTTGCAGG
Source organism: Ruegeria sp. HKCCD7559 (assembly GCF_013110575.1). NCBI lineage: Bacteria > Pseudomonadati > Pseudomonadota > Alphaproteobacteria > Rhodobacterales > Roseobacteraceae > Ruegeria > Ruegeria sp. HKCCD7559. Next base: position 513,816 of record NZ_WVQU01000001.1, on the reverse strand, counting down.
AACAAGGCCAGAATGCCTGCGGCGATGGCGGGGATAAACGTGACGATCGAAAGGATATAATCCATTACTGGGCCCCTCCGCCGATCGACATCCAGGTGACAAGGGCCGCGATGCCCAGCACCATCCAGAAGGCATAGGTAAAGATGTACCCGGTCTGCGCCTTGCCGGCGAGGCGGGTGAAGAAGGGAACAACGCCCATTGCTACTCCGTTCAGGAAGCCATCGATTGTATTGCCGTCACCGCGTTTCCACAGGAAGCGGCCAAGCGCCACAGTGGGTTTTACGAAGACCGCATCGTAGATTTCGTCGAAATACCACTTGTTCAGAAGGAACAGGTACAGCGGACGCTGATTTGCAGCCAGACGTGCCGGCAGCGACGTATTCACGATGTAGAACCAATAGGCCACGACAAAGCCAAGCAACATGGCGACGAAGGGTGAAACCTTGACCCATTTCGGAGCCGCATGCGCATCGTCCAGAACATGGTTGTCCGGCGCCATGTAAAGCGCGCCCTCGCCGGGCTGGCCCGCAAAGACATAGTGATGATCGCCACCCTTTGCATCCTTCTCACCATGACCTTCATCGGCATGACTGTCAGCCGCGTGGCTTTCATCCGCATGGCTGTCTTCACCGTGCGAAGCATCCGCCGCCGCATGATCACCGGCCTCGGCATGTTCTGACGCTTCGGCAACCGGAATACCGTAGAACTTGCCGACCTTGTCCGCATGGCCAAAGAAATTGCCATACCAGATCATCCCGGCAAACACCGCACCCAGCGACAGAACGCCAAGCGGCACCAGCATGGTCATCGGGCTTTCATGTGCGTGGTCATGCGTATGCTTGTCGCCACGCGGTTTGCCATAGAAGGTCAGGAAAATCAGACGCCAGCTATAGAACGAGGTGAACATCGCCGCGATCACCAGCATCCAGAAGGCGTAGCCGGTTCCGCCCGCATAGGCGCTTTCGATGATCGCGTCTTTAGACAGGAACCCGGCAAAACCGATTGTGGTAAGCGGAATGCCGACACCCGTGATGGCCAGCGTTCCGATCATCATCGCCCAGAAGGTGTAAGGGATCTTTTTGCGCAGACCGCCATATTCCGTCATCTCCTGCTCGTGATGCATAGCGTGGATCACGGACCCCGCACCGAGGAACAGCAGCGCCTTGAAGAAAGCGTGCGTGAACAGGTGGAACATCGCCGCCGAATACATGCCGACGCCCGCGGCCACGAACATGTATCCCAGCTGGGAACAGGTCGAATACGCAATGACGCGCTTGATGTCGGTCTGTACCAGACCCACGGTCGCCGCGAAGAACGCTGTCGAGGCCCCAAGGAAGGTGATGAACCCGGTCGCGCCCGGCGCGAACTCCATCAGCGGCGACATGCGGCAGACAAGGAACACGCCCGCTGTCACCATGGTGGCCGCGTGGATCAGGGCCGACACCGGCGTCGGGCCTTCCATCGCGTCCGGCAACCAGGTGTGCAGGATCAGCTGCGCGGATTTACCCATCGCACCGATGAACAGCAGAACACAGATCACCTCGACCGCGGTCCATTCGCCCCACAGGAAATGTAGCTTTTCTTCTGCAAGCGCGGGTGCCGATGCGAAAATGTCCGAAAAGTTGATGCTGTCGGTCAGGAAGAACAGCGCGAAGATGCCCAGAGCAAAGCCAAAATCGCCCACACGGTTGACGATGAACGCTTTCATCGCCGCAGCATTTGCCGACGGCTTGCGATAGTAGAAGCCGATGAGCAGATACGAGGCAACACCCACGCCTTCCCAGCCAAAGAACATCTGCACAAGGTTGTCCGCCGTCACCAGCATCAGCATCGCGAAGGTAAAGAAGGACAGATAGGCAAAGAAACGCGGCTTATAGCTTTCGCCTTCGCGCCATTGCGGGTCGTGATCCATGTAGCCAAAGCTGTAGAGATGCACGAGCGCCGAAACCGTGGTGACCACGATCAGCATGATGGCGGTCAGCCGGTCCAGACGGATGGCCCACGAGGTCGAGAGCGACCCGCTTTCGATCCAGCGCATGATCTCGATCTGTTGTGTGAGCCCGTCGAACGAGAAGAACACGAGCCATGACAGCAGACAAGCCAGAAACAGCAGGCCCGTGGCCGTCCACATGGCGGCCTTCTCGCCAATGAATCTCCAGCCAAACCCGCAGAGCAGCGCGCCCACCAGCGGGGCAAAGAGGATGGTGGTTTCCATGTTCTCTTACCCCTTCATCATATTGACGTCTTCAACCGCGATGGTGCCGCGGTTGCGGAAGAAGCAGACCAGAATGGCCAGACCAATCGCCGCCTCGGCCGCCGCAACGGTCAGCACGAACAGCGTGAACACCTGCCCGACCAGATCGCCAAGGAAGCTGGAAAACGCCACGAGGTTGATATTCACCGCCAGCAGCATCAGCTCGATGCTCATCAGCAGGATGATGACGTTCTTGCGGTTCAGGAAGAGACCGAAGATGCCGATGACGAACAGCGTCGCCGCGACCGTAAGATAGTGTTCAAGTCCGATCATCGTCTTAGAGTCCCTCGAATTTCTCTTTCCCGTTGCGAAGCTCGGGAAACGCCATTGCACAGGCGCAGTTTTCTTTCGATTCAATGTAGTCGTCGATCTGGAATGCCTTTCGCTCAAAGGCTTTTGTTGCCGAAGTCCACGAATAACTTGTTTCAGCAGATGCTAGTACTTGGACAACTTCATTTGCTTCATCGACGCGATCCAAATGAGTACCGTCGAAGTCCCGTTCAAGATTCGCTACGACGCGCATCGTTTGACCGCTTTCACAAGCCGCAAACAAAACAAACTCAGTATGTGTGCATCCCAATTCGTCGGTGCAGATAGAGCCAATCTCAGGGTAAGAGACAACGCCGTTGCCAACGATTCTGTGGTTCGTCTCGAACACGTGATGCGACATAATCGGAAGAGCTTCGCAAGCTTCGATACCCGCTGCGAAAACAGTCGCGGGGAAAAAAGCGAAACTTAGCCCAGATATCACGGCTTTGAACCTCACAACCCCTGCCCCGGTTTCACGTCCTTCAATTCCATCGCCTTGGCCGGATCGCGCATCATCTGGCCGACGATGTCCTGACGCTTGATATCCTGACGGTGGCGCAGCGTCAAAACGATGGCGCCGATCATAGCCACCAGCAGGATCAGGCCCGCAAGTTGGAACAGAAGAAAGTACTGATCGTAAAGGATGACACCCAGCGCCTCGGTGTTGTGGCGGTCAGTCGGGACCGGCTGCGCCAGATTTTCGGCAGCACCCTGCGCGCTGTCCCAGGCGCCGAAAGCCATGACAAATTGCATCAGGATGACCAGACCGATCAGCAGGGCCAGCGGCATATAGCGCGCCATCTCGGCCTTTAGCTCGGCAAAGTCCACATCCAACATCATCACAACGAAGAGGAAAAGCACAGCGACCGCGCCCACGTAGACGATGATCAACAGCATCGCCACGAACTCGGCCCCCAGCAGCACGAACAGCCCCGCCGCAGACAGGAAGGACAGGATCAGCCACAGCACCGAGTGCACTGGCTGACGGCTGATCACCGTGAACAGCCCGCCGGTGATGGCGCTGATGGCAAACAGGTAGAAGGCAAAGACGGTCATTGATCCTCATCCTCGTTGTCGCCCATGACCTCTTGCGCCAGATCCAGCGCGCGGGTCATGGCCGGGATGCCGGCAAAGACCGACATCTGACCGATCGTTTCCACGATCTCTTGTTTCTTGGCACCCGCCTCCAAAGCGTGGCGCACGGTCTGACGCACTGCCGAGTCCGCCTGAGCGCCCTGACAGGTCAGCCCGGCCAGCGTCAGCAGAAGGCGGGTTTTGGCATCCAGCCCGTCTTTGTTGACGGTGTTGCCAAACATCATCTCCATGACCTCTTTCGGCATGGTTGGCCACAGCGCCTCGAACCCCTTGGGCGAGAAGCTTTCCATCGCCGGGTTCATCGCCTTGGCCATGTCCTGAGCCTGCTTCATCATCAGCTCGAACGGATTTGTCGGGCTGTCACTCATCGGTAAGGCGCGTCCAGTTCCAGATTGCGGGCGATCTCGGCTTCCCAGCGTTCGCCGTTGTCCAGCAGTTTCTGCTTGTCATAGAACAGCTCTTCGCGGGTTTCCGTTGCGAATTCGAAATTCGGGCCTTCGACGATGGCATCGACCGGGCAAGCTTCCTGACAGAAGCCGCAATAGATGCACTTGGTCATGTCGATGTCATAGCGCGTGGTGCGGCGGCTGCCGTCCTCGCGCGGTTCAGCGTCGATGGTGATGGCTTGGGCCGGGCAGATCGCCTCGCAGAGTTTGCAGGCGATGCAGCGTTCTTCACCATTCGGATAGCGGCGCAGAGCGTGTTCGCCGCGGAAACGTGGGGACAGAGGCCCCTTTTCGTGCGGATAGTTCACCGTGGCCTTGGGCGCGAAGAAATACTTCAGCCCCAGCTTCATGCCGACCCAGAAGTCTTGCAGAAGGAAGTATTTGGCAGCGCGGGTATAGTCGATTTGGGTCATATCAGCCTCCTACGCTCCAACGGGCAAATGCGCCCCAGAACCAGTCGAATTTCGCCGCAAAGGCCACGAAAACCACCCAAGCCAGCGAGAATGGCAGGAACACTTTCCAGCCCAGCCGCATCAGCTGGTCATAGCGGTAGCGGGGTGTGATCGCCTTGACCATTGCGAAGATGAAGAAAAAGAACGCCATCTTGGCCACCATCCACAGAACGCCGTCCGGCAGGCCAGGGATCGGGGACAGCCAGCCGCCGAAGAACAGCAGAGAGGTCAGCGCGCACATCAGGAAGATGGCGATGTATTCGCCTGCCATGAACAGCAGGAAAGGCGTGGCGGAATATTCGACCTGATAACCGGCGACCAGTTCCGATTCCGCCTCGGGCAAGTCAAACGGTGGTCGGTTGGTTTCGGCCAGGGCCGAGATGAAGAACAGGAACACCATCGGGAAATGCGGCAGCCAGTACCAGCTGAAGAAGCCGAACGAGCCGTCCTGAGCGCGCACGATGTCGCCAAAATTCATCGAGCCGGTCGAAATGATCACACCGATGATGATCAGGCCGATCGAAACCTCGTAGGAAATCATCTGCGCGGCCGAGCGCAGCGAGCCCAAGAACGGGTACTTTGAGTTCGACGCCCAACCGCCCATGATCACGCCATAAACCTCGAGCGAGGACACCGCGAATACATAGAGGATCGCGACGTTGATATCCGACAGAACCCAGCCATCGTTGAACGGGATCACCGCCCAGGCGATCATCGCCAGAACGAAGGATGTCAGCGGTGCGAGGATAAAGACCGTCCGGTCGGCGCCCGCAGGAATGACGACCTCTTTCACCACATATTTCAGGGCATCCGCCACCGATTGCAGCAGGCCATAGACGCCCACCACGTTGGGGCCGCGACGCATCTGGACAGCGGCCCAGATCTTGCGGTCCCCGTAAACAAGGAACAACAGTGAAATCATCACAAAGGCAACAACGGCAAGCACTTGCGCCAGAATGATGATGGCTATTCCGCCTGGGGTGTTAAAGAATTCAGCCATTGGTCCTCACACCGTGGGTATTCCGTTTTCCGCGCGCGATGCAAAGGCCAGAAGCCTGCGCAAACTGCGGCTGGGTCGGCGCGTTGGTGTAAACAGCATCTGCCGCCATTGCGCCACCCTTAATATTCGGTTTCACACGCAAATCAGGCGCGGCCAACTGCCGCCCGGCACCGGATGCGCCGATCTGCGATATGAAAATGGTCTGGGTCATTCCGCCGCGATCTTCTCGGATTTGCGGGCCTGCGCCTGTGCCGAAAGCTCGGCCATCAACTGTGAAGCCCGTGCGATCGGGTTGGTCAGGTAGAAGTCCTTGATCGCATAGCGGAAAGTTGCGTTGCCCAGAGTACCGGCGTCGAGAACTTTCACATCGTTCTCGATCACTTCGTCGATGCGGGCCAGATGCGGAACCGCCTCGATCAAGGCCGTGCGCAACTGTGCCAGAGAGTCGTAGGGCAGTGTTGCACCCAGTTCGGCCGACAAGGCGCGCAGGATGGCCCAGTTTTCCTTCGCCTCACCCGGCGCAAAACCGGCCCGCATCGCCAGTTGAGGGCGACCTTCGGTGTTTACGAACACGCCGTTTTCCTCGGTATAGGCCGCGCCTGGCAGGATCACATCGGCGCGGTGTGCACCCCGGTCACCATGGCTGCCCTGATAGATCACAAAGGCGCCTTCGCCGATCTCGACCTCATCCGCACCAAGGTTGTAGATCACGTCGGCGGCGCTGATCGCGTCCATTCCGCCTTCGTTCGTGGCACCCACATCCATCGCACCAACGCGCGATGCCGCAGTGTGCAAAACGATCAAACCACTTTCTGTATTGGCCGCGATGGCTTGCGCAGCAGCCAGCACGGCGGCGCCGTCCGCTTCCTGCAAAGCGCCCTGACCAATGATGACCAACGACCGTTTTCCCTTGATCTCATCATCTCCGCCCACGTCGACAACTTTTTGCAGCGCTGTTCGATCATCGCCAACATGCTGATACTCATATGTCAGATCGACCGCAGGACCGACCAAAGCGACTTCGGCCCCATGCGCCCACGCCTTGCGGATGCGCGCGTTCAGGACAGGCGCTTCGTCACGTGGGTTGGTACCGATCAGCAGGATACGTTCCGCTGTGTCGATATCTTCAATCGCGGCGGTGCCAGCGTAAGCGCCACGATTGCCCGCCGGAAGCTTTGCGCCATCGGTACGGCATTCGACAACACCACCCTGCCCTTCGATCATCTGTTTCAGCGCAAACGCCACCTCGACCGGAGCCAGATCGCCCACGATACCGGCGGGTTTCTCGGCGCCTTTCAGCGCCTCTGCTGCCTTGGTCAGCGCCTCGGACCATGAGGCCGGGCGCAGCTTGCCGTTTTTACGGACATAGGGCTTGTCCAAACGCTGACGGCGCAGGCCATCCCAGACAAAGCGGGTCTTGTCGCTGATCCATTCCTCGTTCACGCCGTCATGATTGCGCGGCAGGAAACGCATGACTTCACGGCCTTTGGTATCGACGCGTATGTTCGATCCCAACGCATCCATCACATCGATGCTTTCGGTTTTGGTCAATTCCCACGGACGTGCAGTAAAGGCGTAGGGCTTGGAGGTCAGTGCCCCGACAGGGCACAGATCGATGATGTTGCCCTGCAAATTCGAATCCAGCGTCTGGTTCAGATACGAGGTGATCTCGGCATCCTCACCGCGCCCGGTCTGACCCATCTGAGTTATCCCGGCTACTTCGGTGGTGAAGCGCACGCAGCGCGTGCAGCTGATGCAGCGGGTCATTGCGGTGCCAACCAGCGGGCCAAGATCCAGGTCATCGACCGCCCGCTTTGCTTCCTTGAAACGGGATCCGGACATGCCATAGGCCATCGCCTGATCCTGAAGGTCGCATTCGCCACCCTGATCACAGATCGGGCAATCCAGCGGATGGTTGATCAGCAGGAACTCCATCACGCCTTCGCGGGCCTTTTTGACCATGGGCGAGTTCGTCTTGACCACCGGGGGTTGACCTTCAGGCCCCGGACGCAGGTCACGCACCTGCATCGCGCAGGAGGCCGCAGGTTTCGGCGGCCCGCCGACGACCTCGACCAGGCACATCCGGCAATTGCCAGCGATCGACAGACGCTCGTGATAACAAAAGCGCGGCACTTCGACCCCGGCTTGTTCACAAGCCTGGATCAGGGTCATCGCGCCATCGACTTCGATTTCCTGTCCGTCGATATTGATCTTGCGGAGGTCAGACATGGCTTTCAATTCGCCCTCAAATAAACGCCAATGGCGCTGTTTCTTTGGATTTCCTTCTGCCCCAGAGTGCAGAATGTGTTGGGGTTGTCATAGGTCACGCCATTCGAAGCCAGATACGCCTCGCCCTTGGCGCGCATCCGGTCTTTTTCAGCATCCGATTCGACGTAAGAGCGGATTTCGGTATCCGTATACCCCAGTTTGTTCGCCTTGGAGCGCAGCCCCCACATCACACTGATCGCTTTCAATCGACGCCCGCTGATCGAGGGGCAATATTCCGAAATTTCATTTGCGATGGCGATGTAATAGAGTTCGTCGTCGATCTCTTTGACATCCCTCAAGGGCGGCTTCGCATTTGCAACGGCAGGCAATGTGACCAAGGCAGCCAGCGCGAGTGTTTTGGCAATAGACATGGATTTTCCCTTCGTTTTGGACGCACCAAAACGAACCGGTCCGGTCTTGCTAGGCAATAGCGGCCGGCAATCCATGTCGTGATATGCAAAACCGCGCGTCATGGCCGTTGGCATTTTCCCGCAAAGGTCAATTGATCATCACTGATGCGCAGGTTTTGCGGTTCGGTGTCCGGCCCCACTTTCCAATCGATCCGCGAAGACCCGAAATTCTGCACGCAAAACTTGGTTCCTTCATGACGGCCGGCCTCACGTGCACCGTCCAGCGATGCGGACGCACCCTTTACCACAACGGTAAAGTCCGTTGGCGATGCTTTCTTGTCGACCGCCTTCGCCTTTGCCTTGAACGCTTTTCCATCGAACAGAATACGATCTTCCGACGGCTTGATGATGCCGCAGGCGGACACGCTTGCCAGTGCCAGCAGGACTACAAGGGTTCTTGAGGCCTTCATACTATCCCTCTTCGTGTTCTCATCTGCCGGGACGCCATCAGAACGCCGCCACCAATGCCATAAGCCCAATCACAAACATGCAGGCCCAGCCCAATACATACAGCACGGACCGAAGGCCACTGTTCGGCTTGCCTATGCCTTTGATGTGCACCACCAGCATCACCAACCGCGCAACCAATGCGACAGACGCCAGCAGATTGACCCAGAACGGGCTGGCGCCCAGCAATACCGCCGCAGTCACAACAGCCACAAACGCCGGAAGCGTTTCCGTTCCGTTCAGATAGGCCCGGTTCAGTCGATAGGCCTGGTCGGAATAGTCCTGCTCAGGGGTCGCTCCAGGCGCGAGGCCTTTGCCCTGCTTGGCCAGCGCTGAAAACGGGGCCAGGAACAGAACCACCAGCGTGAAAAGCACAACCGATGAAATCGCGTGGCTGTATTCTGCAAACATGTCCATCCCGATCACTCCGCCGCCATCGCACCCATACGGCCCGATTTCTGAGCCTTGATGCGGTCTTCGATTTCTTCACGGAAATTCCGGATCAGGCCCTGGATCGGCCAGGCTGCCGCATCGCCGAGAGCGCAGATCGTGTGACCTTCCACCTGTTTGGTCACATCAAACAGCATGTCAATCTCTTCCAGCTCGGCCTCGCCACGCACCAGGCGGTCCATGACCCGCATCATCCAGCCAGTGCCTTCGCGGCAGGGCGTGCACTGGCCGCAGCTTTCGTGTTTGTAGAATTTTGACAGGCGCCAGATCGCCTTGATGATGTCGGTGGACCTGTCCATCACGATCACCGCCGCCGTTCCAAGCCCCGAGCCGAGATCGTTGCGCAGATAATCGAAATCCATGATCGCGTCGCGCATGTTCTCACCGCGCACACACGGAACCGAGGATCCTCCGGGGATCACGGCCAGCAGATTGTCCCAGCCACCGCGAATGCCGCCGCAATGGGTCTCGATCAGCTCCTCGAAGGAAATTGACATCGCCTCTTCCACGACGCAGGGGTTGTTGACGTGACCCGAGATCGCAAACAGCTTGGTGCCCGCGTTGTTCTGGCGGCCGAAACCTGCGAACCAATCCGCCCCACGGCGCAGGATCGTAGGTACGACGGCGATGGATTCGACGTTGTTCACGGTCGTCGGGCAGCCATATAAACCCGCACCTGCCGGGAACGGCGGTTTCATCCGCGGCATGCCCTTTTTACCTTCGAGGCTTTCAATCAGCGCCGTTTCCTCGCCACAGATATAGGCGCCCGCCCCGTGGTGCAGAAACAGGTCGAAATCCCAGCCCGAGCCCGCGGCATTCTTGCCCAGAAGACCCGCGTCATAGGCCTCGTCAATCGCGGCCTGCAACGCCTCGCGTTCGCGGATGTACTCACCACGCAGGTAGATGTAGCAGGTGTGGGCATTCATGGCGAAAGACGCGATCAGGCAGCCCTCGATCAGCGTATGCGGATCATGGCGCATGATCTCGCGGTCTTTGCAGGTGCCGGGTTCGGATTCGTCCGCGTTGACCACCAGATAGGACGGGCGCCCGTCGCTTTCCTTGGGCATGAACGACCATTTGAGACCGGTCGGGAAACCCGCGCCGCCGCGTCCGCGCAGCCCGGAATCCTTCATCGTCTGGATGATCCAGTCGCGCCCTTTATCAATCAGGCCAGCAGTGCCGTCCCAATGCCCGCGGGCCTGCGCACCTTTCAGCGTGCGTTCATGCATCCCGTAGATGTTGGTAAAGATCCGGTCCTGATCCTTCAGCATCGCGTGTTACCTTCAGCTGTCCTGACGCATGCGCCAGAGTTGAAAAATGTTGACGCCCGCATAGATGAATCCCGCCAGAGCGGCGAAATCAAACAGCAGCGCATGCCGGGTTGTCAAACCCAGCGCGGGGCCAATGAACAGGTTCATCGCAAGCCAGATCAGCATGGTCACGGCGATGACCACCCCGATATGTCGGCCCTTGCGGGCTATGGCCTGTTCCTTGTCCTTGTCCATCTTCCCCCGAAGCCCGGAACGGGCATCCGTCTAGTCTTCGTATGTGCCGTCTTCTTTGGCACGTTTGGCGAATTCGGTTTCCTCACCGGCAGCAAGCTTGGTCGCCTGCTCGATCCAGCCATCGCGTTCGATCCGGCCTTTGAATTTCAATCGCGCATCGACCCAGGCCACATGTTCGGGCGTCCAGGCCGCGATCTGGTCATAGTGATAGAAACCCAGCTCGTTTAGCGTTTCTTCCAGCTTGGGGCCGACGCCTTTCAACAATTTAAGGTCATCCGCCTTGCCGTCACGTGCCGCGGTTAGAGTGTTAGGCTGGGTCTCCTGAACGTCTGGGCCATCCGTCTTTGCTGCAGCGCCCTCGGGAGATGCCGGTTCGGTATGGGTAGATTTTTTGGTTCCACTCTGTTGTGCCGCCGTCTTGCCGGGCTCCGGCTTTTTTGGCGGTTGAGGAGCGGAACCGGAAGCTTCGGCTTTGCCATCCTTACCAAGCCAAGGAGTCAGGATCGGAACTTCGGTTCCGTCGATACGCTTGACCGTGTCCCCAAGCTCTGTCGCCAGTTCAACACTCGCGTTGTATTTCGGCTTGCCGGCTTCATATTCGGACAGGCTGGAAAGCCCTTTCAACGGCTCGGCCGCGTAACGCCCATTCTGAGGACCGGGCGTCGGCACCTTGCCCGCCACCAGATCGTCGAGGATCCTGCCAAAGCTCTCAGCCGTCAGGTCTTCGTAATAATCCTTGCCGATCTGCGCCATCGGCGCGTTGGTGCAGGACCCGAGGCATTCGACCTCTTCCCAGCTCAGCTTGCCATCGGCGGACAGTTCATGCGGTTTGGCCGCGATCTTTTCCTTGCAGACCGCGATCAGATCTTCGGCCCCGCAGATCATGCAGGACGTCGTGCCGCAGACCTGAATATGCGCAACCGAGCCAACCGGCTGCAGTTGAAACATGAAGTAGAACGAAGCAACCTCAAGCACGCGGATATAGGCCATACCCAGCATGTCGGCGACGGATTCAATCGCCGGACGGCTCAGCCAGCCCTCCTGTTCTTGCGCACGCCACAGCAGCGGGATCACCGCGCTGGCCTGACGGCCTTCGGGGTATTTGGTGATCTGCGCTTCGGCCCATTGCTGGTTGGCAGCGGTGAAGGCAAAGCTCTCGGGTTGTTCGGGGTGGAGTCTACGAAGCATTATATTGGCTCCTGAGCACTACCTAGCATAGCTTTAGTGCATTTTTGTTTTACGTTTTCAATAGACTTACGAAGATCAGCGAGGTGCTCCTCAGGTGTACCACCCACATACTCAACTTTCGTCTCCGGATCAGAGTTCTGCATCGCTTTGTCCGCAGCCATCAACATAACAACAAGAAAACTTTTCGCTTTTATATTGTCTAATTGTTGAACTGTTTCTGGTTGCGAATAGACGGCTAATAGATCCACCGCATTTCTTAAGTCTGATGACGCAGATGCGAGTTCGCCGCCGAGATGCCGTGTTAATTCTTCCGAGATAGATGACGCGACATCTCCCGGTGCACTTTGTATAGCTGGCACTTGGGAACCGACAGACGTATCCTTCCCGCCGTTTGCATCAATTGTTTCGAATTCATCCAAGAGAAAGTTTCTTTTCGAACGCGTTACCGATTCCGCTTCGTAAATCGATCCAAACGACCCTGCCGCGACAATCAATCGCTCGCAGTAGTCGATCTGTTTTCCTTGAAGCCCAGCAGTTTTCGATGAAATCAAAGCTTCTCTTGTCAGGTATGTCTGGTAGCCGGCAAACCCTGTACCACACGTAGCTATCAATGCAGATGCTACAGCGACCCCAAGTGTCCACCGATCTGACTTTGACATCGTCACCGATCAATCTCCCCAAACACCACGTCCATCGTCCCGATGATGGCGGCGACGTCGGCCAGTTGGTGGCCTCCGGCGACGTGGTCCATGGCTTGCAGGTGCAGGAAACCCGGCGCGCGCAGTTTGGCGCGGTAAGGTTTGTTGGTGCCGTCGGCTACGAGATAGACGCCGAACTCACCCTTGGGGGCCTCGACGGCGGCATAGACCTCGCCTGCGGGAACGTGGAAGCCTTCGGTGTACAGTTTGAAGTGATGGATCAGGCTTTCCATCGAGGTCTTCATGTCCGAGCGTTTCGGCGGGGTGATCTTGCCGCGCGCCAGAACGTCACCCGGGCAGTCGCGGATTTTGGCGATGGCCTGACGGATGATCAGCAGCGACTGGCGCATTTCCTCCATGCGGACAAGGTAGCGGTCATAACAGTCGCCGTTCTTGCCGACGGGGATCTGGAATTCGAACTCGTCGTAGCACTCGTAGGGCTGCGCGCGACGCAGGTCCCAGGCCAGACCCGATCCACGCACCATCACGCCCGAGAAGCCGTATTTCTGGATGTCATCTTCGGTCACCACGCCGATATCGGCGTTGCGCTGCTTGAAGATGCGGTTTTCGGTCAGCAGCCCGTCAATGTCATCAAGGACGCTTGGGAACTCGTGACTCCAGGCCTCGATATCGTCCAGCAGTTCCGGCGGCAGGTCCTGATGCACACCGCCGGGGCGGAAATAAGCCGCGTGAAGGCGGGCCCCGCAGGCACGCTCATAGAACACCATCAGCTTTTCGCGCTCTTCAAAGCCCCAAAGCGGCGGGGTCAACGCGCCCACATCCATCGCCTGCGTGGTCACGTTCAGCAGGTGGTTGAGGATGCGGCCGATCTCGGAATACAGAACCCGGATCAGCGAACCCCTACGCGGTACTTCAACCCCGGTCAGCTTTTCGATGGCCAGACACCAGGCATGTTCCTGGTTCATCGGCGCCACGTAATCCAGACGGTCGAAATAGGGCAGGTTTTGCAGATACGTCCGGCTTTCCATCAGCTTTTCGGTGCCGCGGTGCAGCAGGCCGATATGCGGGTCGCAGCGCTCGACAATCTCGCCGTCCAGTTCAAGCACCAAACGCAGAACCCCGTGCGCCGCAGGGTGTTGCGGGCCGAAGTTAATGTTAAAGTTGCGGATCTTCTGTTCTCCGCTCAGCGCGTCCGTGCTGCCGTCATCGTATCTTGAGCCGTCCATCAACGCCCTCGTTTCTTTTTCGCATCGGCCCGAACCCGAACCTTTTCCGCCTCGGCCGCTTTGGCAGCAGCCCCGGCCAGCAGAACCCCCAGCGCCCCCAACGCGATCAGTTCCCCCAGACCCATCAGCGGCGCTCCAGCTCTTGCAGTTTAAGCCCGACCCACCACAGCAGGGCGATCGTGCCAAAGGGAACCAGACAGAGCAGGCACCAGTATTTGTTGATCCCGAAAAACGGCAATATCTTCACCATCGGAATGATGGTCAGTGCAGACAGGATCAGCCACCAGATGCCACCCATTATTCGGTCTCCTGTTTCTCATCCCCCGGCAGAATGTAGTTCGCACCTTCCCATGGGGACATGAAATCAAACTGACGGTACTCCTGCACGAGACTGACCGGCTCGTAGACGACGCGTTTCTGCGCCTCGTCATAGCGGACCTCGGTATAGCCAGTGGTCGGAAAATCCTTGCGCAGCGGATGACCGCGAAAGCCATAGTCGGTCAGGATGCGGCGCAGATCTGGGTGGCCCGAGAACAGGATGCCGAACATGTCGTACACCTCACGCTCGAACCAGTTGGCCGAGGGGTGAACATCGACGATCGAGGGCACCATGTCATCCTCGCGGATCGACACCCGCAGCCGGATGCGCTGGTTCTGGTACATCGACAGGAAGTGATAGACCACATCGAACCGTTTGGCGCGTTCGGGGTAATCCACACCGGTGATATCCACCAGCGACGAGAATTTGCAGCTCTGGTCGGATTTCAGGAATTCGACGAATTCCACAAGGTTTGACGGCGCCACATCCACGTTCAGTTCGCCATGGGTCACGTCCCATGACAGAACGCAATCAGATCGTTTGATTTCCAGCTGCGCGCCGAGTTCCTTGAGTGCTTCGCTCATCAGCTCTCTCCTCAGCGAACAATTGTGCCGGTACGGCGGATTTTGCGTTGCAACTGCATCAGACCGTAAAGCAGTGCCTCAGCAGTCGGAGGGCATCCGGGCACATAGATGTCCACCGGAACAACCCGGTCACAGCCACGTACGACGGAATAGGAATAGTGGTAATACCCACCGCCATTCGCGCAAGACCCCATCGAGATCACATAGCGCGGCTCGGGCATCTGGTCATAGACCTTGCGCAGCGCGGGCGCCATCTTGTTGGTCAGGGTTCCGGCCACGATCATCACATCCGACTGACGCGGAGACGCTCGGGGGGCAATGCCAAACCGTTCCGCATCATAACGCGGCATCGAGGTATGCATCATCTCAACTGCGCAGCAGGCCAGACCAAAGGTCATCCAGTGCAGCGAGCCGGTACGGGCCCAGTTGATGATGTCTTCGGTCGAGGTCAGCAGGAACCCTTTGTCCTGCAGCTCGGCATTCAGGGCCTGGGTGGCGACTTCTTTGTCGACGCCAGCGGTGTTTGCACCTGTCATCACTCCCATTCCAGCGCCCCTTTCTTCCATTCATAGGCAAAGCCGATGGTCAGAACACCCAGGAACACCATCATGGACCAGAACCCGACATCGCTGATGTCCTTGAAGCCGACGGCCCAGGGAAACAGGAAGGCAATTTCAAGATCGAAGATGATGAACAGAATCGAAACCAGATAGAATCGGACGTCGAATTTCATCCGCGCATCGTCGAAGGCATTGAAACCACATTCATATGCGCTGACCTTTTCGGGGTCGGGATTGCGGACGGCCAGTACGACGGCGGCCAGAATCAAGACGATCCCAAGGCCAACGGCAACGGCCAGAAACACCAGAATCGGGAGGTACTCCCGCAGCAGGTCTTCCACGAATAGCTCCTTTCCTGCGCATGCCCCGATCCGGGTGCGCCGTCAATTGGCGTGTTGACTGGACATTCTCTATCCCCGCGGGGTCAGAGGGTCAACCGAACACAGCCCCCTTCGCGATCAAACCTGCGCTTGACAGCGCGGCATAGAATCGCAGCACCGGCGTTTGGCATTGGCATGGCGGAACCTTGTAAAACCTACTTATTCCATGCAGGTTTTCGTTTTTCAAAAAACGCCGCGATCCCTTCGCGTGCCTCGTGTGTTTCCCACCGCTCGACCAACTCGCCTATGGTCTGATCGATCACGGCATCGTCGATGCGCGGCCCCAAAGCGCGCACCAGCGCCTTGGCAGAGGCAACCGCCCCGGGCGCGCAAGACAAATAGGGGCGAATTTCGTCCTCAACGGCCTCCGAAAGCCGATCTGCCGACACGGTTTTCGCCAGCAGGCCCAGATCAACGGCCTCGGACGCATCGAACAAACGAGCTGACATGAAGACCCGGCGCGCGCGGGCTTCGCCCATGCGGGCAATGACATAGGGGCCAATTGTTGCGGGGATCAGCCCCAGGCGCGTTTCGGTCAACCCCATCTTCAGACTGTCGACCCCGATCGCGACATCGCACACGGCCGCCATGCCCACCCCGCCCCCAAAGGCATTGCCCTGCAACGCCCCGATCAGAGGCTTTGGCATCGTGTTCAGAGCCTGCAACATCTCGGCCAGTTTGCGCGCCTCGACAAAACGCGTCTTTTTGTCAGCCGCCATCTGGTCCTGCATCCATCCCAGATCACCGCCGGCACAAAACGTCCTGCCCGCCGCGGCCAGAACGACCGCCCGGACCGCGTCATCCTGACCAAGTTGCGATGCGGCGTCGGTCAATTCCGTGATCATCTGCCCCGACATGGCATTGTGTTTTTCCGGCCGGTTCAGGGTGAGCGTCGCGACACCACGCCTATCCGTCGAGATCGTGATCGTTTCAAACATGTCAGCCCCGCAAAGCCCTGGCCATCTGCGCGGCCTCTTCAACAACGTCGATATCCAGGCCAGTTTCGTATCCCAGCCGATGCAAATGTGCCGCAACCTCCTCGGTCGCCACGTTACCGGCCGCACCCGGGGCGTAGGGGCAACCGCCCAACCCGCCCACGGCTGCATCGAACACCCGCACGCCCAGCGCCAATGCCGCATCGATGTTGTCGATCGCGCGCCCGTTGGTGTCATGGAAATGCCCCGCCAGCCGCGTCACTGGAACCCTCTCGCGCACTGCCAGAAGCATATGTGCAACCTTGTCCGGAGTTCCCTGCCCTATCGTGTCGCCCAGCGAAACCTCGTAACAGCCCAGCGCGAAAAGCCGATCAGCAACCTCAGCCACTTTTTCGGGCGGCGTCGGACCGTCATATGGGCAATCCGTAACGCATGAGACATAGCCACGAACCGGCAGGTCGATATGGCGCGCCGCCTCCAGAATCGGCGTGAACCGCTCGATCGACTCGGCGATGGAGGCATTGATATTGGCCTTCGAGAATCCTTCGGAGGCCGAGGCAAACACGGCAATCTCGTCCGCCCTGGCCGCCAGCGCGTCGCCATAGCCATGCATGTTCGGCGTCAGCGCGGCATAGCGCACCCCATTCGCACGCGTGATCCCCCCCAGCACTTGAGCGGAACCCGCCATCTGCGGCACCCATTTCGGGGACACGAAGCTTGCAACTTCGATCCGGCGAAACCCCGCCCGGCTGAGACAGTCGATCAAGGCGATCTTGTCCGCGACCGGTATTTCGCGTTTTTCGTTTTGCAGCCCGTCGCGCGGCCCGACCTCATAGATTTCGACCAGCTCACCCATGTCCGCCCCCCTTCTGGATTGTCGTCGTTTCAAGCAAATATCGTCTGACCTTGGCACGCCGCGCTGCGCGGGTACAGATCAAGCTTCGTCCTCCAACCTCACGAGGGCAGCCCCGGCTTCGACCTGCGAACCATCCTCGACCAGCACTTCGGCAACGATCCCGTCCCGCGCCGCAAGCAGCGAATGCTCCATCTTCATCGCTTCCAAAATGGCCAGACGATCGCCTTCCTGTACGGTTTGTCCCGCTGTGGCAAAGACGGCTTTGACCAGACCGGGCATAGGCGCCTCGATCACATTGGTGTCGCCGGTCGCGCTGGTATCGCGGTCCAGCGGATCGATGACGTCAAAGCTCTGACCGTAATCGGTGAAAACCGTCAGGGTCCCGTTATGTGCAGCAACGCGAGGCATCGGCGTGTCGTTCAACATCCAGCGCCCGGCGGTGCGGTCCGCAACGACGCGGTTTTTGCCAATCTGCCAAATCTGGCGATCCGGCCCATCGACCTGCACATCCAGATCCAGCACGTCGTCGCGACGGGACAAATGCACGGCACGATGCAGCGGCGCCCACAGCGAAAACCCGGTTTCCGGATCGACATCCACCAGATCCAATGCTGTCATCGCAGCCGCGACCGCGGTAACATCCGACGGCTCGGGTTCCTGCACCAACATTTCAAGGTCCCGCCCGATCAGCCCCGTATCGACATCGCCCGAGGCAAATCCTTCATGACGCGTCAACGCGCCCAGAAAGGCCAGATTGGTAACGGTACCCGCAACTTCGGTCTGTTGCAGCACCCGGTTCAACGTCTCAAGTGCAATGGCACGCGTCGATCCATGCACCACCACCTTGGCGATCATCGGGTCATACCACGGGCTGATCGTGTCCCCGGCGCGAACGCCGCTATCGGCGCGACACGTGCCGGGGAAAACCAGATGAGTCAGCGTTCCCGTCGCGGGCAGGAACCCTTTCGGCACATCCTCGGCATACAGACGAGCCTCGAAGGCATGGCCAGAGATCGCAAGATCATCCTGTTTCTTGGGAAGGCTCTCGCCTGCGGCCACGCGAAGCTGCCACTCGACCAGGTCGATCCCCGTGATGGCCTCTGTCACCGGGTGCTCCACCTGAAGACGCGTGTTCATTTCCATGAACCAGAACCTGTCGGGGCGCAGCCCGTCCGAGGCATCGACGATGAATTCGACCGTGCCCGCGCCTTTATAGCCGATCGCCTCGGCGGCCCGCACGCCGGCCTGACCCATAGCCTCGCGCATCTCAGACGTCATGCCCGGGGCGGGGGCTTCTTCGATCACCTTCTGATGGCGGCGCTGCAACGAGCAGTCCCTTTCGAACAGATGCACGGCATGAGTACCATCGCCGAACACCTGCACTTCGATATGGCGGGGTTTGGCCACGAATTTTTCGACCAGCACGGCATCATTGCCGAAGGCGGTCCGGGCCTCGCCCCGCGCGCTGTCGAGCGCGGCCTCGAAATCCTCGGGGCGTTCGACAAGGCGCATCCCCTTGCCGCCGCCGCCCGCAACGGCCTTGATCAGAACCGGATAGCCGATGGCATCCGCCGCACCTGCCAGATGCTCGGGGTCCTGATTGTCGCCGTGATAGCCGGGCACGACCGGAACACCGGCCTTCTCCATCAGAACCTTGGCCGCGTCCTTGAGGCCCATCTTGCGGATCGCATCCGCCGAGGGGCCGATGAACGTCAGCCCCGCCGCCTGCACGGCATCCACGAAATCGGGATTCTCGGACAGAAAGCCATACCCCGGATGGATCGCCTGCGCGCCGGTGTCCAGCGCGGCCTGAATGATCACATCACCCTTCAAATAGCTGTCCGCCGGGGCCGGGCCGCCAATATGAACCGCCTCATCCGCCATCTGAACGTGTTTTGCGGCTGCATCCGCATCGGAATAAACAGCAACGCAGGACACGCCCATGCTCTGAGCCGTTTCCATCACCCGGCAGGCGATCTCACCCCGGTTGGCAATCAGAATTTTGTTGAACATAGCCTTCACCCTTCCAATGCCAGATCTTCGACGAGACGGAACCGTTCGCACACGAGTTTCATCTCGGGATCAAAGCCGCCGTTTCGTTGGAAATATCGACGATGATCTTCCCGCCATCCTTCAAGCGTTTCATTTTCACCTTCCGCCAAGGCGAATTCCTCGGTCACATCGCAGTAACGCTGGATCGAAATATCAACGGTTTCAATGACCAACGCCGGAGTGTCATCCCAGTTCAGCGCAATATCGCGGCGACCGGACTTGGGCATCTCAAGGCTGTCATCAGGATAGTTTCTGAGCGCGTCGCAGGTCGCTGTTTTACGGCCAGAACGGACCAAGGCCAGAAGCTCTGAACTCAGCACGGGGTTGTCGCCGAATTTGAAGGTTTGTGCACCGGGATAACGGGCTAATATGTCTTTCAAACTCTCGCTCATCTCACATCCTGAACACGCCGAAACGTGTCTCCTCGATCGGGGCATTCAGAGCGGCGCTGAGCGACAGGGCCAGCACATCGCGGCTCTTGCGCGGGTCGATGATGCCGTCATCCCACAGTCGGGCCGAGGCATAGAGCGGGTGCGACTGTTCCTCGAACATATCCAGCGTCGGGCGTTTGAACTCGGCCTCCTCTTCGGCGGACCACGTGCCACCCTGCCGTTCTATCCCGTCGCGTTTGACGGTGGCCAGAACGCCAGCGGCCTGCTCGCCGCCCATCACCGAAATGCGCGAATTCGGCCAGGTCCACAGAAAGCGCGGCTGATAGGCGCGACCGGCCATGCCGTAGTTTCCAGCACCAAACGAGCCGCCGACCAGCATCGTGATCTTGGGCACCGAAGTGGTCGCCACCGCCGTCACCATCTTGGCCCCATGCCGCGCGATGCCTTCGTTCTCGTATTTGCGGCCCACCATGAAGCCGGTGATGTTTTGCAGGAACACAAGCGGGATTTTGCGTTGCGAACACAGCTCGACGAAATGGGCGCCCTTCTGCGCGGCTTCGGAAAACAGCACGCCGTTATTGGCGATGATCCCAACCGGACAGCCTTTGACATGGGCAAACCCCGTGACCAGCGTTTCGCCGAAGCGCGGTTTGAATTCGTCGAACCGAGACCCATCGACCAGACGCGCAATCACTTCACGGATGTCATAGGGCGTGCGCAGATCAGCAGGGACAACGCCCAGGATTTCCTCGGGGTCATAGGCCGGATCTTCGGGGCTGGCCCAGTCCACCGTCTGCGGCTTGCGGCGGTTGAGTGACTTAACCGCCCGACGGGCCAAGGCCAGCGCGTGCGCATCATCCTCGGCCAGATAATCGGCCACGCCGGACAGGCGCGTGTGCACATCGCCGCCGCCCAGATCTTCGGCGCTGACGACCTCTCCCGTTGCTGCCTTGACCAGCGGCGGGCCGGCCAGAAAGATCGTGCCCTGTTCCTTGACGATGATCGTCACATCCGACATCGCCGGCACATAGGCGCCACCGGCCGTGCATGACCCCATGACCACGGCGATCTGAGCGATCCCCTTCGCGCTCATCCGCGCCTGATTGTAGAAAATGCGGCCAAAGTGATCGCGGTCGGGAAAGACCTCATCCTGATTGGGCAGGTTCGCGCCACCGCTGTCGACCAGATAGATACAGGGCAGATGGTTTTCCTCGGCAATCTCCTGCGCCCGCAGGTGTTTTTTGACCGTCATCGGATAGTAGGTGCCGCCTTTCACGGTGGCATCATTGCACACAACCATAACCTGCTGCCCCTGCACAAGGCCAATGCCCGCAATCACCCCAGCACAGGGCGCGGCACCGCCATACATCCCATGCGCCGCTGTTGCCCCGATTTCGAGGAACGGAGACCCCGGATCCAGCAGGTTCGCCACCCTTCGGCGGGGGAGCATCTTGCCGCGGGATTCATGCCGCGCGCGGGATTTCTCGCCGCCCCCCATGCGGGCTGCCTCGGCGGCGGCAGATATCTGCGCCAGCGCGTCGAGATGGGCTGCGCGGTTGGCTTTGAAGCCCTCAGAGGCGGGCATAGCTTTGGATGTGAGTTTCATTTGCATACCTCTATTTTCAAAGACCGATTGGCAATTGGAAGAGCTATGAAAACCACAGCAATGCCAAACAATATTGATTTTCCTAATAGTCCAATCGGCACCCAACTTGGGAACAGTGACACGCCGTCGACGCCGAACAAGCCCATCATTCCAAAGGCGAACCAAAAAACGGTCACGAGAGTGCAAGCTATTATTGCGTGGATGAGACCAGAACCGCTCGCGACTCTGAGCTTCTCATTGCATTTTCCACATTCGACGAAAGGTATGTAGCCCTCACTGCCCTTCGCTGTATTTGCGATATTCCACGTGACAGGTGCGTCGCAACAAGGACATCGGAGCCCACTAATTCTATCGAGTACTTTCATTCCCCTACATCTTCCCCCGCCGCCCGCGCCTTCAACTCCTTGCGGATCACCTTCCCGGTCACGGTCATCGGCAGTTCCTCCAGAAATGCCACTTCGCGCGGGTACGAATAATGCGCCAGACGGTCCTTGACCCAACCCTGCAACTCGGCACCCGTGGCCTCGGCCCCCGGTTTCAACACCACATAGGCCTTGACGATCTCGGTCCGCAGCGGGTCGGGCTTGCCGACCACGCCCACGGTGGCCACAGCCGGATGGGTCAGCAGGCAATCCTCGATCTCGGCCGGACCGATGCGGTAACCGGCCGAGGTGATCACGTCATCATCCCGACCGACAAAGCGCAGATAGTCGCCTTCCCACACGCCGCGGTCTCCGGTGATCAGCCAGTCACCCCGGAACTTCTCGGCCGTCGCTTGCGGATTGTTCCAGTATTCCAGCAGCATCGAGGCCGAACCCCGCCGGATGGCAACATCGCCTTCCTCGCTGGTCGGGATGCCATCCTCGTCGATCACCGCGACTTCATGCCCAGGCACCGGCTTTCCGATACAGCCGGGTTGAACAGGGAAATCCTCGGCGCAGGAGGATACGACCATATTGCATTCGGTCTGGCCGTAGAATTCGTTGATCGTCAGACCAAACGCACCGTGGCCCCAGGCCAGCATCTCGGCCCCCAGCGGTTCACCCCCGGACGCAACCGAGCGCAAACCCGGGATCGCCTGATCCGCCGCCTTGAGCATCCGCAGTGCGGTCGGCGGAAAGAACACATTCCGCACCCCGCCCCGCGCAATGATCTCGGCGCAGGCTTCGGGAGTGAACTTTTCAAGCCGTGCCGCGACAACCGGAATGCCCAGCGCAAGGCCCGGCATCAGCACATCGAACAACCCGCCGATCCACGCCCAATCCGCCGGGGTCCACAGGCAGTCTCCTTCGCGCAGGTGATTGTGGCTGATCGAGACACCCGGCACATGCCCAGTCAGAACCCGATGCCCGTGCAGTGCGCCTTTGGGGCTGCCGGTTGTACCAGAGGTGTAGATCAATACGGCAGGATCCTCGGGCCCTGTCGCGGCATAGGGCAGCGCAGGACCGGCCACGCCAATTTCGGATGCGATCAGAGGTTCAGCCAGATCGCCCAGCAAATCCACCCCTTCAGCATCGGTCAGCACGATCTGAACGCCTGCATCGCCCGCCCGCGACCGCAGCGCATCCCGTTTGAATAACTTGAACAAGGGCACCGAAATCGCGCCGATCTTCCAGATCGCCAGATGAGCTGCCGCACACCAGGGTGACTGGCTCAGCAGCACTCCGACCCGATCACCGGGCCGGACGCGGGCCAGCAGGGCGCGGGCAATCCCATCAGCCATTTGCGCCAGTTGCCCATAGGTTGTCAGCCGCTGCCCTGATCCGGTCAGATCAATAAGCGCCACCTGATCACCCGGATGGTTCAGACATTGCTGCGCCATGTTCAGCCGGTCCGGTATGTCCCAGCCTCCTCCTGAGCGCAAACCCGGTATGCGCTCAGCGTGCAGCAACGCGAATTCCCCTTGTTTTCCTGATGCTTCGCGACCTGACCTTGGGCGGACACATCACACAAACTTGATGCAGATCAGAGTGGCCGGACACCGCCTTTGCGAAACCAAGAGCATCAACATAACCAAAGGCAAGAATATGACAAAGAAACTCGCCGTTTTGACACTGTCTACCGCGCTGGTCGCCCTGGCGGCTCCGGCTTTGGCCCAGTCGCAAGGGGACTGGACGCTGGGTATCGGTGTTGGCTATCTGGATCCGAAATCCGACAACGGCACGCTGGCCGGTGCGGCAGCGACGATCGACGCGGACACCCGCCCGATTTTCACCGCCGAGTACTTTATTCGCGACAACCTGGGCATTGAGCTTCTGGCGGCGACCCCGTTCAAACACACCGTGGCCCTTGGCGGTACGGACGCGGCCACGGTCAAGCACCTGCCGCCCACCCTGTCGCTGAACTATCACTTCCCGACCAACAGCGCCTGGAAACCCTATGTCGGCGCCGGTCTCAACTATACGATCTTCTTCGACGAGCAATCGCCCCTGGGCAACATCAAGGTCGATGACTCCTTCGGCGTCTCGTTGCAGGCCGGTCTGGATTACATGGTCACCGACAACGGGGCGATCCGCCTGAACGTGCGCTGGTTCGACATTGACTCGGACGTCTCGCTCAACGGCGCCCCCATCGGCACCGCGGAAATCGATCCCTGGCTGGTCGGTGTTTCCTACGTCCATCGGTTCTGATCCCGTTTCCAAAGCGCCCTGCGGTTACCTCGTCCGCAGGGTGTTTTTTCTTTCAGAGCATTTCATTCATCATTTCGCGGCCGATCAGCATCCGGCGAATCTCGCTGGTGCCTGCACCGATCTCCATCAGCTTGGCATCCCGGAAAATCCGGCTGACCGGCGCATCCGACAGGAAGCCCGCCCCGCCCAGCGCCTGAACCGCCTGATGGGCCTGAACCATCGCCTGTTCCGACGCGTAAAGGCAACACGCTGCCGCATCCTGCCGGGTCACGTCACCGCGGTCACACGCCTTGGCGACTTCGTAAACATAGGCCCGCGCCGAGTTCATCGCGGTGTACATGTCGGCAATCTTGCCCTGCATCAACTGAAAGCTGCCGATGGGTTTGCCGAACTGCTTGCGTTCAGCCAGATAAGGCATCACTTCGTCCAGACAGGCGGCCATGATGCCGGTCCCGATGCCTGCCAGCACGACCCGTTCATAATCCAGCCCCGACATGAGCACGGCAACACCCTTGCCCTCTTCGCCCAACACGTTCTCGAACGGAACCTCTACATCTTCAAAGATCAGCTCAGCCGTGTTCGACCCGCGCATACCCAGCTTGTCGAAATGGGGCGAGGTTGAAAAACCCTTCATCTCTTTTTCGATCAGAAATGCGGTAATACCCTTTGATCCGGCATCGGGGTCCGTCTTGGCATAAACCACCAGAGTATCCGCATCCGGCCCGTTGGTGATCCAGTATTTGTTGCCGTTCAGACGGTAATGGTCGTTCCGCTTTTCGGCGCGCAGCTTCATCGACACCACATCCGACCCGGCCGAAGGTTCCGACATGGCCAGCGCCCCCACATGCTCGCCCGAGATAAGCCGCGGCAGGTACTTTTGCTTCTGTTCTTCATTGCCGTTCAGCTTGATCTGGTTCACGCACAGGTTCGAATGCGCCCCGTATGACAAAGAAACCGAAGCTGAAGCGCGCGCGACCTCTTCTACGGCGATCGTATGCGCCAGATAGGACATGCCTGCACCGCCGTACTCTTCCGGCACGGTAACACCCAGCAGACCAAGCTCTCCCATCTCTTTCCACAGCTCATTCGGAAAGGCATTGGTGGCGTCGATCTCGGCCGCCATCGGCTTGACTCGCTCCTGCGCCCAGCGATGCACCATCTCGCGCAGGGCATTCACATCCTCACCCAGATCGAATTTCATCGTGGCCATGAACATCTGCGTCTTCCCTCCGCTTTAATGAACAAGTGTTCAATAAATCTCTAGCAGCGAATCTGCCGCCGGTCAATCTTTGTGGCAGCGCGTCCGAAACAGAAAACGCCGCCCCGAAAAGGGCGGCGTTTCAAAAGATCGAGCGTGCGCCGCAGGCGCACTCCGCTTGGTCAAGACTGATAAACCGCGCTCACCTCAGCCCGGATGATCCGGGCGATCAATCGACAATCCTCCAGGGAAAACGTCAAAGGCACGCGCATATCCATAACGCCGGCCAGAACGCGGTCACTTTCAGGCATCCGCTCGCTATCGAAATATCGCCAACTGTCATAGCGCGACGTGAATCCTGTCGGTTCGGCACCGCCGAACCACTTCAGCTCAACCCCACGCGCGGCGCAACGGCTGATGACTTCGGCTATCCGTTCAGGCACCCAATCCAGCAGCAAGAACTGAATCGAAGACCCGACATAGGTTTCTTCTTCGGGCCGTTCGACGATCGTCAGTCCCGACGTGCCCCGCAACCCGGCTTCGATCTCGCGATAACGTTCGTTCCACCGTTCCACCTGCCGGTCCAGATCCCGCAATTGCGGGCGCAGGATGGCGGCGCGCAAATTGTCCATCCGGCCCGAGACGTTGGGCGTGGTGTATTTGATCCGTTCGAACACGTCCGGCCCCGGCGCCGCAAGATGGCGTTCGTACAACATGTAGGACCCCGACAACATCGTAGCCTTGGCCGCCAGTTCCTCGTCATCGGTGACCAGCAAGCCCCCTTCGCCCGAATTGACATGCTTGTAGGTCTGGCAGGAATAGCACCCGATCGCGCCCTGCCGTCCTGACAACTGACCGCGCCAGGCTGCACCCATCGTGTGTGCGCAATCCTCGATCACGATCACCCCGGCCGCGTCACACATCTGCATCAGCCGGTCCATATCACACAGATGCCCACGCATATGGCTGAGCATCAGAACACGCGCTTGATCCAGCTTGCCCTCTAGATCATCCAGATCGATGGTCAGCTCTTCCGTCACTCCCACAAAAATTGCCCGCCCTCCGACCGAGGCAATCGACCCCGGCACCGGCGCCAGCGTAAACGCATTGGTCAAAACCGGGTCGCCCGGCTGCACGCCAACCGCACGCAGGGCCGTGGCCAGAGCGTAACCGCCAGACGAAACCGCCAGACAGTATTTGGCCCCCATCTGCGCCGCAAATTCCTGCTCCAGCAGCGCCGTTTCCCCCAACTCTCCGGGGACGACATTGTAACGATGCAGACGTCCATGGCGCAGAACGGCCAGTGCCGCTTCGATTGCTTCTTCCGGAAGGGGTTCCTGCTGCGTAAAGCTGCCAGAGAATACGTCGGTCATGGTCTTGTTCTGAGGCTCCGAAAGGGTCCGGTCAAGGTTTCAGGCTGCCGCACCGATCAGATCAGGCACGAGGCCGGGCAAGTCATCAAAATGATGCAGAAGGGCTTCGGGTTCCAGCGCCGCCATGTCATCCCCCGATGGCCCGAAGGTAACCAGCACCGAAGGAACGCCCGCCGCCCTGGCGGTATTGCGGTCGGTATCCGAGTCTCCGACCAGTACGCACAAGTCCGGATCTCCCCCGGCACGGCGCGCGGCTTCACGCAACGGCGCCGGGTCCGGTTTGCGTACCGGCAGCGTATCGGCCCCGACCAAAGATGCAAAACGGTCCCGCACCCCCAAGCGAGTCAGCAACAATTCGGCCAGATGTTCCGGTTTGTTCGTGCAAATGCCCACACCGTAACCCGCGTCACTCAGCATCTCGACCGCCTGTAGTGCGCCGGGATAGAAACTGGTGTGGGTGTCGATGTCCTGCGCGTAGGCCTCAAGAAGAACCGGATAATAGGCCTGCACCGTATCCTCGTCATAGGCCCCGACACGTTTCAGCCCGTGGGTCAGCATCATGCGTCCACCTCGCAGCGCCACACCGGAATCCGGCCCGTGGACCAGTACATCCCCGTGCCCCATCTTGCGGAAACAATGGTTCGCGGCCGCAAGCAAATCGCCGGATGTATCCGCCAAAGTGCCGTCCAGATCGAAGATGACGGTGCGCATTTCGCCCCCTTGCTCGGCAGGTTTTCGCCGTATCCTGTTTCAATCGGCAATCTTGTTTGATGGCCGAACGGCTTGCGCCTTTGACCTCAGCGGATAAAACGGACGGCAACAAAACACAAAGAGAAAACGAATTCATGACCACTGCCCTTGTCATCCTTGCCGCCGGAAAAGGCACCAGGATGAATTCGGACCTTCCCAAAGTTCTGCATCCCATCGCTCAGGTTCCGATGCTGATCCATGCGATGCGCGCCGGATCTGTCCTGTCGCCCGAACACACCGTGATCGTCACCGGCCACGGGTCCGAAGCTGTGGCAAAGGTTGCACGGGCCGAGGATGAAGGGGCGCAGATCACCGTGCAGGAAGACCAGTTGGGCACGGCCCATGCGGTCGCCCAGGCCCGAAGCGCATTGAGCGGGTTCGAAGGTGATGTGGTTGTTCTTTATGGCGACACCCCGTTTTTGCAGCCCGACACGCTGGAAAGGATGATCGAGGCACGGTCCGGGAATGACCTTGTCATTCTTGGCTTTGAAGCAGCCGATCCTGCCCGTTATGGCCGGCTGGTTATGACTGGCGACGTGCTGGAACGCATTGTTGAATTCAAGGATGCGTCGGATGAAGAACGATCCATAACATTCTGCAATTCAGGGCTTTTGGCCTGCAATGCGCAGCTGCTGTTTTCGCTGATCGATGAGGTCGGAAACGACAACGCTTCGGGCGAATACTATCTGACCGACGTGGTTGAAATTGCGCGCCGCCGGGGGCTGAACGTGACCGCAGTCGCGTGCGACGAGGCGCAGACGCTGGGCGTGAACTCTCGCGCTGATCTGGCGGCCGCCGATGCCGTATTTCAGACGCGCGCCCGTGCCGAGCTGCTTGACCTGGGTGTCACCTTGATGGCGCCTGACACGGTGTATCTGGCCGCGGATACGGTGGTCGGGCGCGATACGGTGATCGAACCGAATGTGGTGTTCGGCCCGGGCGTCACGGTCGAAAGCGGCGCAACGATCCGCGCCTTTTCGCATCTTGAAGGCTGCCATGTCAGCCGGGGCGCTGTCGTCGGCCCCTACGCGCGCCTGCGCCCCGGTGCCGAACTGGCCGAAAACACGCGGGTGGGCAATTTTGTCGAGATCAAGAATGCCGAAATCGCCGAAGGCGCGAAGGTCAATCACCTCAGCTATATCGGGGACGCTTCGGTTGGCGCTGCGACCAACATCGGCGCAGGCACGATCACCTGCAACTATGATGGCGTGATGAAGCACAAGACCACGATTGGTGAGAATGTCTTTGTCGGCTCGAACACCATGCTGGTAGCGCCGGTCACAGTGGGCGACGGCGCGATGACCGCGACTGGCACTGTCGTGACCAGGGATGTGGACCCTGATGCGCTGGCTGTTGCGCGGGCCAAGCAGGAAAACAAGCCCGGATATGCACGTAAATTGTTTGATATGTTGAAGGCGAAAAAGGCTCGCCGCGATAAAAAGGCCTGAGATATGTGTGGAATAGTAGGTGTTTTGGGGCAGCACGAGGCCGCCCCTATTCTGGTAGAAGCCCTGAAACGGCTTGAATATCGCGGCTATGACAGCGCCGGGATTGCAACCGTCAACGACGGCGCATTGGGCCGGCGGCGCGCGGTTGGCAAGCTGGTCAACCTCAGCGATCTTCTGGTGCATGATCCCCTTCCCGGAAAATCCGGCATCGGCCATACCCGCTGGGCCACGCATGGCGCCCCGTCGGTCAACAATGCACATCCGCACAAGGCGGGCCCGGTGGCCGTCGTTCATAACGGCATCGTCGAAAACTATCGCGACCTGAGGGCCGAACTGGCCGAACATGGTGTTGATTTCCAAACCGAAACCGACACGGAAACGGTCGCCCTCATGACGGAACACCACCTGAACTCGGGCCTGTCCCCGGTTGAGGCCGCGTTCAAGACGATCGACCAGTTGGAAGGCGCCTTTGCGCTGGCCTTTCTGTTCGACGGAGAGGACGACCTGATCGTGGCGGCCCGCAAGGGATCACCGCTGGCCATCGGACATGGGGATGGTGAGATGTATGTGGGCTCTGACGCCATCGCCCTGGCGCCTCTGACCAACCAGATCACATATCTGGAAGAAGGCGACCGCGCGGTTCTGACGCGAACGTCGCTTGAAATCCGCAACGAAGCCGGTGAGTTGGCCAACCGGGAAAAGCGCAAGATTAAGCTGGATCATACGCGCGCGGACAAGGGCGAGCACAAGCATTTCATGGCCAAGGAAATCGCTGAACAGCCCATCGTTGTGGCAGAGGCGATCCGGTCCTACCTGCCCACGGGTGGTGACCGCGTGGCACTGCCCGATGCCGATCTGGATTTCAGCAAGCTGGACCGTCTGACCATGGTGGCCTGCGGCACCGCGTTTTACGCCTGCCTGACCGCGAAATACTGGTTCGAGCAACTGGCCAAGATGCCGGTAGAGGTCGATATCGCCAGCGAGTTCCGCTATCGCGAGCCTCCGATCACGGATCGAACACTGGCGCTTTTCGTCAGCCAGTCGGGCGAAACCGCCGACACGCTGGCCGCGTTGCGGTACTGTGAGGGCAAGGCAGACAAGATCGTTTCGGTCGTCAATGTCCCCGAAAGCTCGATTGCAAGGGAAAGCGATATCGCCTTGCCGATCCATGCCGGTGTCGAAATCGGCGTGGCTTCGACCAAAGCCTTCACCTGTCAGCTGAGCGTGCTGCTGATGCTGGCGCTCAAGGCCGCAGCAGACCGGGGCACGATGACGGGTGAGGACATCGCCGATCATGCCGCCGCTCTGCGCGGGTTGCCGACCGTGCTGAACGCCGCGCTCGATCAGAACCGGGCGATCCGCAAAGCCGCCCAACGCCTGTCCGAGGCGCGCGACGTCCTGTTTCTGGGCCGTGGCCTGATGTATCCGCTGGCAATGGAAGGCGCGCTGAAGCTCAAGGAAATCAGCTATATCCACGCCGAAGGTTATGCGTCAGGAGAGTTGAAACACGGCCCCATCGCCCTGATCGACAAGCATATGCCCGTGGTCGTCATGGCACCCCGTGACACCGTGTTCGACAAGACCGTGTCGAACATGCAGGAAGTGATGGCGCGCAAGGGCAAGGTGATCCTGGTCTCTGATGATGACGGCATTGACGAGGCCGGCGACGGAGTCTGGAGCACCATCCGCATGCCGCATGTTCACACCAGTCTTGCACCGATCCTGTATTCGGTTCCCGCGCAATTGCTGGCCTATCACACGGCGGTTGCCAAGGGCACCGATGTGGATCAGCCGCGCAATCTGGCCAAGTCGGTCACGGTGGAGTGAATTATGGCCAAGCAGTTCCCGCAGCTTGAGGAAGCGCATCAAAAGTTCATCGAAGATCAGCATATGTTCTTCGTCGGCACCGCCGGGGCCGAAGGTCGTGTCAATATTTCCCCCAAGGGAATGGATTCGCTGCGGATATTGGGGCCGAACCGCATCGTCTGGATGAACCTGACCGGCAGTGGCAATGAAACGGCGGGGCATCTTTTGCAGGTCAACAGGATGACGCTGATGTGGTGTTCCTTCACCACGCGCCCGATGATCCTGCGCACCTATGGCACGGCACGTTGCCTGCATCTCGGGGATGATGGATGGGACGACTTTGCCGGCCTGTTCCCAAATCACCGAAGCGCACGGCAGATCTATGACCAGACGATCGACATGGTGCAGACCTCTTGCGGCTATGCCGTGCCTTTCATGGAATTCCAATCCGACCGCGATACGATGCAGAAATGGGTGGATGGAAAATCAGACGAGGACATCCGCTCGTATTGGGTGGAAAGGAACAGCCATACGATTGATGGAAAGCCAACCGGCGTACCGATGTGAGCCCGATGCTGAGTGGATATCTAGATCAGATCAAAGCGCATGGTGACCCCGAGCGGGCGACCCAGATGGCCAGCTACCACAAGGCGGATCGCATATATCTGGGCGTCGCGAACCCGGTTCTCAACGACCTGACCAAGGCGTGGCGGAAAGAATTGGACGTACCGGCGCGGGTCGCATTGGCGGACGGGCTATGGCAAAGCAACATCCACGAAGGGCGGCTTGCTGCATCCAAGCTTTTGACTCAGGCACGCATCCGACCGGATGGGGCGGTTTGGAATTTGCTTCAAAGCTGGCTGCCGGATTTCGATGCCTGGGCCGTTGCGGACCACGCGTGCATGGCGATGCAAAAACGGCTTTCAGCAGATCCCGAACGGTTGGACGAGGTTGAACTGTGGACCCGGTCCGATCACATGTGGACCCGGCGCGCGGCCTTGATCGCAACCCTGCCCTGGACCAAACAGAACCACCCCAAGCCTGACGATCTGCACCGCCGTGACCGCATCCTTGGCTGGGCTGCGGGATATGTTTCGGACCGCAACTGGTTCATCCAGAAATCCATAGCCTGGTGGCTGCGTGAACTGTCCAAACATGACCCAGAACGCGTGATCGCCTTTCTGAACCAAAACGGTGATGCCATGAAGCCGTTTGCCCGCCGTGAAGCAGGCAAATACCTGAAAAATCAGTCCACATAGACCTCAAGCTCGACAAGTTCGTCGAAGGGCACCAACAGGGCCCTCATGGCGTCCAGTGACAAGCGGCTGCCGCTGCTGTCCGGACCGGGAACCGGGACCAACGTAATATAGGCCTGCGCCCCGGTTCGTGGCACGACGACACGTGCCGTAACCTCGCTGTCCACCAGCGGTGTCTGCATCCAACGCCCCGGAGTGGTCGGATCCCCAAGCCCGGCGATGGTGGTTTTCGCCCCAACCCAGTTCGGGCGCGCGGAAACCGGTTCGGGCTGCAACACCTCTTCGGCAACTGCGGTGCCGGCTTCCGTGTCAGGCACCGTTTGGGCGGGCGCGTCGCCCCCGCCGAACACTCGGTCAGTCGTTGACTGCACGGCATCGCATCCGGCCGTCATTACGCATGTCAAAACAAGTATTTTCTTCATGCCGGAAACCTACAACCCTGCGCCCAGCTGTTCCAGCGCAAAGCACAGTTCGCCCTTGTCGCGAGCATGTTCCAGCTTTACCTATAATGGCATGACAGCTCCGCTAATCGACCCGTTTGCCCGCGCCATCACGTATCTCCGCGTCTCCGTCACGGACCGCTGCGACTTCCGCTGCGTGTATTGCATGTCCGAGAACATGACCTTTCTGCCCAAGAAAGACCTGCTGACTTTGGAGGAACTGGACCGGATGTGTTCGACCTTCGTCAGAATGGGGGTCGAAAAGCTGCGCATTACCGGTGGTGAGCCTTTGGTGCGTCGCAACATCATGACGTTCTTCAATTCGATGACACGTCATCTGGACAGCGGTGCATTGAAGGAGCTGACGCTGACAACCAACGGATCGCAACTGCACCGATTTTCCGATGATCTATATGCGGCCGGTGTGCGTCGGGTGAATGTCTCGCTGGACACTCTGGATGATGACAAGTTCGCCAAGGTGACGCGCTGGGGTCGCCTGAAACAGGTTTTAAACGGAATCGACGCCGCGCAAAAAGCTGGCCTGCGGATCAAGATAAACGCCGTTGCCCTGAAAGGGTTCAACGAGCCCGAACTTCCCAAAATCACGGAATGGTGCGCCCAGCGGGATATGGATCTGACCTGGATCGAAGTCATGCCCATGGGTGATATTGGCAACGAAGACCGCCTGGATCAATACTGGTCGCTCAAGGACGTCCGGAAAGAATACGAAAACCACTATTCGGTCACCGATCTGGCCGAACGCAGCGGTGGCCCGGCCCGTTACGTGCGGCTCGAGGAAACCGGCCAGAAAATTGGCTTCATAACGCCGCTGTCGCACAATTTCTGTGAAAGCTGCAACAGGGTTCGCCTGACTTGCACGGGCGAGCTTTACATGTGCCTGGGTCAGGAAGACATGGCCGACCTGCGCGGCGCCCTGCGCGATCATCCCGATACCGAACAGCCACTTGAAGACGCAATCCGATCTGCGATCAATCTCAAACCCAAAGGGCATGACTTCGACTATTCCCGCCAAGCCGTCGATGGCCGGATGAGCCGTCACATGAGCCATACAGGCGGCTGATATGCCGGATCATGACGGCCGCCCCACGGCGTTGTACCATGTGTACTGCGCCCTAACGTCTCTGGCCGCGCCTCTGATATGGCGGGTCGTTCGGAACAAGCTGCGTGCAGCAAACGTACCTGATAAGCGGCAACAAGAACGCCTTGGCCATGCCAGCCTGCCCAGACCA
The DNA here is from genome assembly GCF_013110575.1 of Ruegeria sp. HKCCD7559. Lineage (NCBI taxonomy): Bacteria > Pseudomonadati > Pseudomonadota > Alphaproteobacteria > Rhodobacterales > Roseobacteraceae > Ruegeria > Ruegeria sp. HKCCD7559. Next base: position 480,272 of record NZ_WVQU01000001.1, on the reverse strand, counting down.
AATGGGCGTTTGATCTGGTTCCACGCCGCCAGCGTCGGTGAAAGCCTTTCGGTCCTCAGCCTGATCAGACGGCTGGCAGGCCGCCTGCCCGAGGCCGAGTTTCTGATCACCTCCGGCACCCCGACTTCAGCGGCTCTGATCGAAAAACGCCTGCCGCCCCGTACACGGCATCAATTCCCGCCGCTTGACACGGCAGGCCCGGTCCGGCGCTTTCTGAACCATTGGCAACCAGAGGGCGGGGTTTTCGTCGAAAGTGAGATTTGGCCGCGTTTGATCGTCGAAAGCGCCAGACACGCCGTTCCGCTGGCCCTTCTGAATGCACGACTGTCGGACAAGTCCGTTGCCGGTTGGAAAAAACGCCCCAGAACAGCGCGGTTCGTATTGAACAAATTCAACCTGTTCCTGACGCAAAACGACAAAACCGCAGCCAACCTGACAGCCATGGGTGCCCCTGCCGGCCGCGTCCGGCCCGGCACCAATCTCAAGGCCATGTCAGACCCTCTTCCCATAGACCACGGCACGCTGGATGACATCGGTTCTCGGATTTCTGGCAGACCTGTGTGGATCGCCAGTTCAACCCATGCCGGTGAAGAGGAAATCGTTCTGGCCGCGCATCAATCACTTCTGGAACGCTGGCCCGATCTGCTGCTGCTGCTGATCCCCCGCCACCCAGAGCGCCGTTGCGATATCGCAAAACTACTGGACGCCTCCGATCTTAGCGCCGCGTTCCGATCAGATAGTTCCCCGATCGAAACCGAAACCCAGGTATATGTCGCCGATACATTGGGCGAGACCGGCACATGGTACGCTCTGTCTCCCATCGTGTTCCTGGGCGGTTCCCTGAAAAACATCGGCGGCCACAACCCTTTCGAACCCGCCCAGGCCGGAGCCGCCGTGATAACCGGCCCTGGATACTTCAATTTTGCTGAAACTTTCGCGCCGATGATCAAAGCCGGTGGCGCCATCGAGGTTCGAACCGAAACAGATCTCTCTGCGGCGGTCGACCTTTGGCTTTCAGACGATCAAGCCCTGACCCGGGCCCGCAGCGCCGCCCAATCCTGCGTCCAGACGCAAAGCAACGCACTGGACTCCGTCGTGGAAACGCTTTGCTGTTCGCTCAACCTGACGTGATCAGGCGGGATCCCTCTTCATCTGGCCAAAAATATCCCGGGGGTGTGGGGGCAGAGCCCCCACCCGCCCCATCAGGCCGCCGGCATCCGCTGCTCGACGATCTCTGCCCACCAGCTGCACCCGGCGGGAATCGCCTCATCGTTGAAGTTGTATTCCGGGTGGTGAACCATGGCCGTATCGCCGTTACCAACTAGAATATAGGCGCCAGGGCGCTCCTCCAGCATAAACGCAAAATCCTCGCCGCCCATAACCAAAGGCGCATCGTCGCAATCGCCGGATACCGACCGGGCAACAGCTGCGGCAAACTCAGTCTGCTCTTCACTGTTCACCATCACCGGATACCCACGGATGTAGGTCACATCGGCGGTGCCTCCGAACGTTGCCGCCACACCATTGCAGATCTCATTGATCCGCTTTTCGGCCAGATCCCGCATATCCTTGCTCATGGTGCGCACGGTACCCTTGATCTGAACAGTCTGCGGGATCACGTTGAACGCTTTCGACGAGGTCTCGAACGACGTCACCGACACCACGACCTGATCGATCGGATCGGCATTGCGCGAGGAAATCGTCTGAAGCGCCAACACCGCCTGCGCGGCCAGTACCGTGGTATCTACTGTTTCATGCGGCTTGGCAGCATGACCGCCGCGCCCTTCAAAAGTGATGTCGAACTGATCGGTTGCGGCAAAGAAAGAACCGGGGCGGATGGCGAACTTGCCCACAGGTTGACCCGGCCAATTGTGCATGCCGTAGACTTCCTGAATATTCCAGCGGTCCATCATGCCATCTTCACACATTTCACGACCACCGCCGCCGCCCTCTTCGGCAGGCTGGAAGATCACAACAACCGTGCCATCGAAATTGCGGGTTTCAGACAGGTACTTCGCCGCACCAAGCAGCATCGCCGTGTGGCCATCGTGGCCGCAGGCATGCATTGCGCCCGGCGTTTTCGAGGCATAGTCCAACCCCGTCGCCTCATGGATCGGCAGCGCATCCATATCTGCGCGCAGGCCGATCACCTTTCCCTTGCTGTCCGACTTGCCTTTGATCACCCCCACGACACCGGTACGTCCGATACCGGTCACCACCTCATCGCAGCCGAACTCCTTCAGCTTCTCGGCCACCTTCGCGCTGGTGCGGTGGGTCTCAAACAGGATCTCTGGATTTTCGTGCAGATCCCTTCTCCATTCCGTGATTTCATTCTGCAATTCGGCAAAGCGGTTTTTGACTGGCATGTCTATTCTCTCCTAATTCAGTTCAAGCCGCCGGCATTCGGCGCTCGACCATTTCTGCGAACCACGAACATCCGATCGGGATGATCTCGTCGTTGAAATCGTATTCAGGGTGGTGCAACCCGGCGCTGTCACCGTTGCCCAGAACGATGAAAGCTCCGGGCCGTTCCTCCAGCATGAACGAGAAATCCTCGCCCCCCATCACCATCGGCGCCTCGATGCAGCTGCCCCCGACCGAGACTGCGGCCTCTGCCGCATATCCGGTTTGAGTTTCGGCATTGATCGTCACCGGAACGCCGCGCGAGTAATTGACGTTCACGGAACCACCGAATGTTGCTGCAATCCCTTCGGCGACCTCTTTGAGGCGCTGTTCGATCAGATCTCGCATCTGGTTGGAATGGGTTCGGACCGTGCCGCGTATCTGCGCCGATTGCGGGATCACGTTGAACGCTTTCGATGACGTCTCGACAGACGTCACCGAAAGCACGGCTTGCAGGATCGGATCGGCATTGCGCGACACGATCGTCTGCAATGCCACGATCAGTTGTGACAGCATCACCGTCGTATCGACCGTTTCATGGGGTTTTGCAGCGTGACCGCCGCGCCCTTCAAGATGGATATCAAACTCGTCCGCTGCGGCCAGCAAAGGGCCCGAACGGATCGCGAACTGCCCGGTCGGCAGGCCCGGTACGTTGTGCATCGCATAGACTTCCTGAATGCCGAACCGGTCCATCAGACCGTCCTTGCACATGGCCTCGGCGCCATTCCCGCCCTCTTCGGCAGGCTGAAAGATCACGATTGCAGTGCCATCGAAATTGCGCGTCTCAGAGAGGTACTTTGCCGCCCCCAAAACCATGGCGGTATGCCCGTCATGCCCGCAGGCATGCATCGCGCCTGATGTCTTCGAGGCATAGTCCAGCCCGGTCTGTTCCTGCATCGGCAGCGCATCCATGTCGGCGCGCAGGCCAATCACCCGGCCCTGCGTGTCGCTCTTTCCCCGAATGACCCCGACCACGCCGGTGCGACCGATACCTGTAACGACCTCATCACAGCCGAATTCCTTCAGCTTTTCCGCCACCAGCGCGCTGGTGCGATGCGTGTCGTACAGAATTTCCGGATGTTGGTGAATGTCACGCCGCCAGCCTGTGATCTCTTCGTGCATCTCTGCAAGGCGGTTTTTGATCGGCATGTCACTCTCCCTCAAATTATGCCACGGGCAATCGTCGTTCCACGATCTCGGCAAACCAACTGCAACCGGCGGGAATCGCATTGTCGTCAAAATTGTATTCCGGGTGATGGCACATGGCCGTGTCCCCGTTCCCGATAAAGATGTAAGCTCCGGGCCGTTCTTCAAGCATGTAGGCGAAATCTTCCGACGGCATGATCGGATCAGTGCTGTCATTGACCTTGCCCGCCACGGCCTCGGCCGCCTCGGCAGCGTATGCCGTCTCAGCCTCGGAATTCACAGTCACAGGATAGCCGGGCGACCAGACGACATCTGCCTTTGCGCCGAAGGCCGAGGCCGTATCCTCGGCGATCCTGCGAACGCGCTCTTCTGCAATGGCGCGGTATTCGGGGTCGAGCGTCCGGACGGTCCCCTGCAAGCGGACGGTATGCGCGATCACGTTTGACGCGACACTGTCCGTTTCAAACGTACCCACGGTCAGCACCACGCGTTTGATCGGATCCACGGTGCGCGCCACGACGGATTGCAACGACACGACGATATGCGAGGCCACCAGCGTGGTGTCTACCGCGTCATGCGGTGCAGCCGCGTGTCCGCCCTTGCCGGTGATCGTGATTTCGAATTCATCAGATGAAGCCAGCAATGCGCCGGGTCGGATCGCGAATTCGCCCACCGGCAACCCCGGCATATTGTGCATGCCATAGACCTCATCAATGCCCCAGCGGTCCATCAGGCCGTCCTGACACATGGCCAGACCGCCTGCGCCACCTTCTTCGGCGGGCTGAAAAATCAGAACAACGGTGCCATCAAAGTTTCGGGTTTCAGCCAGGTACTGGGCGGCCCCAAGCAGCATCGAGGTATGCCCGTCATGCCCGCAGGCGTGCATCTTGCCCGATACAGTCGAGGCATAGTCCAACCCCGTCGCTTCTTCGATCGGCAATGCATCCATGTCAGCGCGCAATCCGATCACGCGCCCGGTCGTATCCTGCCGTCCCCGGATCACAGCCACGACACCCGTCCGGCCAATTCCCGGCGTGATCTCATCCACACCAAATTCCCTGAGACGCTCGACAACGAAAGCAGCCGTTTCATGCACGTCATACATCAGTTCAGGATGTGCGTGCAGGTGGCGGCGCCACTTGGTAATATCACCATGCATCTCTGCAAGTCTGTTTTTGACTGGCATCTCAAGACCCTCCCCTGAACCACTAAGGCCACGTTGAATGTTACGCCGCGCTCAGCCTTTCAACCAATCGCTGCATGAACCTATGCCCAGCTTCGAATTGCGCGATCGATATGAACTCGTTCGGCTGATGAGCCTGCGCGATATCGCCGGGGCCGCAAATCACGGCTGAATACCCGGCCGCCTGAAACTGCCCTGCCTCGGTCCCATAGCTGACGACGTGACTTGCGTTGTCCCCGGTCAGGGCGCGCACCAAAGCTTCGGCCTCTCCATCCTGTTCGGGCACCAGCCCCGGGATCGCGAAATGTTCAGACAGTTCGATGCGCGTATCGGGGTGAACGGCCTGCATCCGAGCTTCGACCTGGCGGACCTGTTCGATATAGGCATCGCGCCATTCAGCCTGCGTTTCGTCCGGCACCGTGCGGAAATCCATCATGAAAGTGCAGTCTTTGGCGGTGATGTTATGGGCTGTCCCGCCTTCAATCATGCCGACATGACAGGTTGTCCACGGCGGGTCAAATACGGCCGCGATTTCGCTCGGCTCAGCAGCCATGCTTTCGGCATTTCGGTGATTTGCCCAATCAATCAATGGCGCCGCCGCCATGATCGCGTTCACGCCAGTGTGCATGATCGAGCTGTGCACTTCGAACCCGACGATATGTGTATCTATGCCGAACCCGCCCTTATGCCCCGTCACCGCCTGCATCATCGACGGCTCACCCACTATCACTGCCGATCCCTTGGGCAGAACCTGTTGCATTGCTTCAATCATCGGCGGCGCACCGGTGCATCCGACCTCTTCGTCAAAGCTGAGCGCCAGCTGAAGCGGCCGGCTGATATTGGCATAGTGTGCTTCGACCAGAGCCCAGATGGCCAGGGCGTCAAACCCCTTCATGTCGCAGGTGCCGCGACCGAAGTACTTGCCGTCTTTCTCGGTCACCGTGAAAGGATCAGTGTCCCACGGCTGACCGTCCACCGGCACGACATCCGTGTGACCGGACAGAACCACCGCACCTTCTTCCAATGGACCAACATGCGCAAAGATCGCGGCCTTGTGCGGTTGGTCCGGATCTGGCCAGCGGTGGCTTTCGATTCCGTGGCCTTGCAAGTAGTCCTGAACCCAATCCACCAGCGGCAGATTGGTATCACGGCTTACGGTCGGAAATGAGATCAGCTGTGTCATGATCTCAAGCGGAGTCAGGCGTTTCGCCATTTGGGTCAATACCCGCTGTCCGTGGTCAGAATGAAGTGCCCTGCCTCAACCTCTTGATATTGCGAAGGTTCCGGCGTGTAGTTGGTGGGATGAATAGGAGAAGGGATCGGTTTGAAATTCAGATCCTTTTCCGATTTCCGCTTGTTCGGGTCTGCGATCGGAACCGCCTTCATCAGCGCCTGCGTATAGGGATGTTGCGGGTTCTCGAACACCCGCGCCCGGGGCCCGAGTTCGACAATGCGCCCCAGATACATGACCCCGACATAGTGGCTGACGCGTTCGACAACGGCCATGTCGTGGCTGATGAACAGGTATGACAGGCCCAGCTCGGACTGCAATTCCATCATCAGGTTCAGAACCTGCGCCTGCACCGACACGTCAAGGGCCGAGACCGCCTCATCCGCAATGATCAGCTTGGGGTTCAGGGCCAAAGCGCGGGCAATTGCAATCCGCTGACGCTGACCGCCCGACATTTCATGCGGGAAGCGACGCATGAAGCTGCGCGGCAATTGCACCTTGTCGAACAATTGTGCCACGCGATCCTGAAGTTCGGATCCCGATGCCACACCATAATTGCGCATCGGCTCGGCCACTTGGTCGACCAGCTGCATCTGCGGGTTCAGTGACGCGAACGGGTCCTGGAAAATCATCTGCATGTCCAGCCGCGCCTTGCGCAAACCAGATGGATCAAGCTTCATGATATCGACACCGTCCAGATCAATCTCGCCCGCCAAAGGCTCAACCAGCCGCAGGATCGAGCGCCCAGCCGAAGACTTGCCGCACCCGGATTCGCCGACAAGACTGAGCGTCTGACCTTTGTTCAGAGTGAACGAGACATCCTCGACCGCATGAACGTTCGAAATCGTGCGCCGCAAAAGCCCGCCTTTGACCGGGAACCGTGTTGTCAGGTTCTTGACGGTCAGCAGAACCTCTTCCGTACCCGGAATTGGTGCAATTTTCTGCCCTTCGACCCCCAGTAGCTTCATCGGCTCGGGCGCAGATTTACCCTGCATCTCGCCCAGTTTCGGCACCGCGGCCAGAAGCGCCTTGGTATAGTCGTGCTGCGGGTTTTCAAAGATTTCCTTGACCGTGCCTTCTTCGACCTTGTTGCCGCGGAACATCACCACCACGCGGTCAGCCATCTGGGCAACCACGGCCATGTCGTGGGTGATGAACATCACCGCAGTTCCGGTTTCCCGCTTGAGGCGGTCCATCAAGGCCAGGATCTCGGCCTGAATGGTCACATCCAGCGCCGTGGTGGGTTCGTCGGCGATCAACAGGCGCGGCTCACAGGCCATCGCCATCGCAATGACAACACGTTGGCGCATCCCGCCCGACAACTCGTGAGGGTATTGTTTCAGACGGCGCTCGGGCTCTGGGATACGGACCTGACGCAGCAGTTCCAGCGCCCGTTGCTCGGCCTGCGCCTTCGTCATGTCCTTGTGGATGCGCAGACCTTCGGTTAACTGCCGGCCCACGGTGAAAACGGGGTTCAGCGCGGTCATCGGCTCTTGAAAGATCATCCCGATCTCGTTGCCGCGAATCTGTTTCATCAGATCCTGATCGGCCTTGGCCAGGTTCATTTTTTCGCCATCGCGGCGATCAAACAGCAGTTCGCCGCCCGCGATTTCGCCGCCACCAAACTCGACCAGACGCATCAAAGACAAAGATGAAACCGACTTCCCCGAGCCCGATTCGCCAACGATACAAACGGTTTCGCCTGGTTTGACCTCGAACGAGACGTCCTCAACACCAACAACGGGACCGTCCTTTGTCTGAAACTCCACCCGCAGTTTTTTGATTTGAGCAATAGGCTGATCCAGCACGTGCGCGCTCCCTTGACGAGGTAATTCTTGTTCTGAGTGCCGAACGCTACGGCGGGCCACCGGGAAAAGTCAAACCCATTACACATTTTCGCGACGGCACCACTTGCATTTTTCTCAAGTTCTGTTTCGATACCCAACGTAACCGCCTTGGGGAAGCAGCGCCGACGGAATCCGTTAGCGCTATTATCGTGAATGATCAAAACCTTACCCCGAAGCGGCAACGCCAAACCCGCAGGCCTTGCGGAGATAATCGAGACACGAACGTGTCCAATTCGGGAGTGACTTATGAAAATCAAAACCCTTTTGCTTGGTGCGATCGCAAGCACGGCAATGGCCCCGATGGCCTTTGCCGAGCGCGGTTCGGACGGCAATGTCAGCATCATCTATTGGCAGGCTCCGTCGATCCTGAACCCGTTCCTGTCCGGCGGTACGAAAGACGTGGAATCAGCCTCGCTGGTGATCGAGCCACTTGCACGCTACGACCAGGACGGCAACATGGTGCCATTTCTGGCGTCTGAAATCCCGACCGTGGAAAATGGCGGTGTCAGCGAAGACCTGACGTCGATCACATGGAAAATCGCGCCGGGAATCACGTGGTCTGACGGCTCTCCGTTCACCGCTGCTGACGTGAAGTTCACCGCTGATTACTGCATGCACCCGGAAGGTGGCTGCGCACAGGTCACCAAGTTCGAAGGCGTCACCTCGGTCGAAGCTGTTGATGACCTGACCGTCAAGGTCACTTTCGACGCACCGACCCCCTTCCCCTATGGCCCGTTCGTCGGCGGTGAAAGCCCGATCCTGCAAAAGGCCCAGTTCGAAAACTGCATGGGCGCCAAAGCCCCCGAATGCACCGAGCAGAACTTCAACCCGATCGGCACCGGCCCCTTTGTCGTCACCGAGTTCAAGCCGAACGACGTGATCACCTTCAAGGCCAACGACAACTATCGTGATCCGGCAAAACCTGCCTTTGCGACCGTGACCTTCAAAGGCGGCGGTGACGCGACAGCTGCTGGTCGTGCTGTCATGGAAACTGGTGAGTTTGATTATGCCTGGAACCTGCAACTGGCTCCGGAAGTGATCGCTCAGATGCAGGAAGGTGGCAAAGGTACGCCGGTTGCAGGCTTCGGCCCGCTGGTCGAGCGCATCATGCTGAACCAGACCAACCCGTCGCCCGAGCTGCCTGAAGGCGAGCGTTCGACAGCAAAGCATCCGCATCCGTTCCTGAAGGACCCGGCCGTTTACAAAGCCATGTCCATGGCCATCGACCGTCCGCTGTTGGTGGAAATCGGCTATGGTCAGGCTGGTAAAGTGACCTGCAACTGGGTTCCGGCCCCTGCTGCGTTCAACTCGACCTCGATGACCTGTGACACCCAGGATATCGAAGGCGCCAAGAAACTGCTGGATGATGCCGGCATCGTCGACACCGATGGCGACGGCGTCCGCGAGAAGGATGGCGTTCCGCTGAAGATCGTCTATCAGACCTCGACCAACGCCGTCCGTCAGGACTTCCAGGCGCTGATCAAGGAATGGTGGAGCCAGATCGGCATCGAAACCGAACTGCGCAACATCAACGCATCGGTCTTCTTCGGTGGTGACCCGGGCTCGCCCGACACGTTCCAGAAGTTCTATGCCGACGTTGAAATGTACGCCAACACCTTCAACGGCACCGACCCGCAGTCCTATCTGGGCAACGGCCTGTGCGACAAAGCTCCGCGTCCTGACTCGCAGTGGCAGGGCGAAAACATCAGCCGCTTCTGCAACGAAGAGTTCGACAAGCTGCACGCTCAATTGGCCGAAACCGCTGGTCTGGAAGCGCGTGCGGAAATCGCCAAGCAGCTGAATGACATCATGGTTCAGAATGGTGGTATGATCCCGCTGGTTCACCGTGGTCGCCTGTCGGCGCATGCAAACACCCTGGGTGGCGTTGTCCTGAACGTTTGGGACAGCGAGCTGTGGAACATTGCGGACTGGTACCGCAAGACCGGTTCCTAAGCACTGACCTTGCAAAACCGCGCCCCGATCGTTATCGGGGCGCGGTCATTTGCATCCCACCCCAACAAGAAGACGCATATAAAGGCGCCTCTTAATGCTTAATTTCACAATCAGACGACTGGTGCTGGCCGTTCCAACGCTGCTGTTCATCAGCCTCGTCATCTTCCTGCTCCTCGAACTCGCACCCGGCGATCCGATGGCGCAGGTTCCGCTCACCGTTCCCCCCGAAGTCAAGGAAAAGATGCGCGAGGCGCTTGGCCTTGGCCAGCCGATGCATATCCGGTTCTGGAAGTGGATCGTGCAATTCTTCTGGATCGAACCGCAGGTTCTAATAGACCACATCTTCGGCACCAGTTTTTCCGCAGGCGACCTGCGTGTAATATCCTGGCAGACCCGCTCGCCCGTCATGGACATCGTCGTTCAGCGTATCCCGCAGACCCTGTGGGTTGTCGGCACCGCCTATGTTGTCGCCATCCTGATCGCGCTGCCCATCGGCATCTATTCGGCCTATCGCCAGTATTCCTGGTTCGACCAGATGGGCACCTTCGTGTCGATGGTCGGCTTCTCGGTCCCTCCGTTTTTCTCGGGCGTTCTGGTGATCGTGATCTTCTCGGTCCAGTTGGGCTGGTTCCCGTCGATCTATGACACGACCCATGTGGTCAACAGCTGGGACAGCTTCGTCGTGCAGCTGAAGCAGATGATCATGCCGGTCATGGTGCTGGCGTTGCAGATCACGGCACAGCTCAGCCGTTTCATGCGCGCCTCGATGCTGGACAATCTCAACCAGGATTACGTTCGCACCGCCCGCGCCAAGGGGCTCAGCGAATACACGGTCGTCATGGTCCACGTCCTGCGGAACTCGATGATCCCCGTGGTCACGGTCATTGCACTGGGCATTCCGGCCATCTTCGGCGGCGCCATCATCACCGAGCAGGTATTCAAGGTGAATGGCATCGGCCAGTTGCTGATTGGCGCCATTCAGGCCAATGACCTGCCAATGGTGCAAACCCTGACCTTCATCTTTGCCGTGCTGATCGTGTTGTTCAACCTGATCGCCGACGTCCTGTATGGCATTCTGGACCCGAGGATTCGCTATGACTGATCACGACAAATCAGACACGCTGATCCCCGACGAAGGTCTGGCCCCGGCATCCACCGCGCTGCCAACCGCTGATGTGATGGAGGAACTCACGACCCCGCCGCGCAGCCAATGGCGCGACGTCTGGGATCAGTTCAAGACGCACAAGGGCGCCATGGTGGGTGCGGTGCTGTTCATCCTGATCGTGGCGGGCGTCTATCTGGGCCCCTATCTCTGGAGCATCGATCCAACGCAGATCGATATCCGGGCCCGCAATCAGGGGCCAAGCTGGGCGCATCCCTTCGGCACCGACCAGTTGGGCCGGGATATTCTGGCGCGCATGATGTCGGGCGGTCAAACCTCGGTATCGGTGGGCATCACCGCGATGCTGCTAGCACTGTTCCTGGGATCGTTCATCGGCGTTCTGGCCGGGTTCTTCAAACGGCTGGATGGTCCGCTCATGCGTCTGACAGACCTGTTTCTGGCCCTGCCCCTGCTGCCCTTGCTGCTGGTCATGATGCTGCTGTTCCGCGAGCCCCTGTCGGCCGCGTTCGGGTTGGAGCGTGGGATCTTCATCCTGATCGTCTGCGCCATCGGCATCACCTCATGGATGCCGACCGCACGGATCGTGCGCGGTGATGTGCTGGCCATCAAGGAACGCGAATTCGTTCTGGCGGCACGCTCCATCGGCACCAGTAACAGTCAGATCATCACGCGGCACATTCTGCCCAACGTGCTTTCACCGATCATGGTGTCCGCGACGCTGGGGATTGCCACGGCGATCATTACCGAAAGCGCGCTTTCCTTCCTGGGTCTGGGCTTTCCGCCCGACTTCCCGACATGGGGCCGCCTGCTGTTCGACGGAGTCGATTACCTACAGCAATACCCTGAGCGTGTGTTCTGGCCTGGTCTGGCAATCTCGCTGACTGTCCTGAGCGTCAACTATCTGGGTGACGGTCTGCGCGACGCACTGGATCCCCGCATTCGCGGACGCTGAAACAAGTTCAGTCGGCGCGCCTCAGCGCGCCGGCCAACAGCACGATCAGAACGGCCAATGGCAACAGCACGGCGAATGCCAGACGCAGGCCGAACACTTCCGCCAAAAAGCCGATCAACGGCGGACCGATCAACAGCCCCCCATACCCCAATGTCGCAACACTTGCGATGGCTTGCCCCGGCGGCACATTCGGATCGCTGGCCGCCCGGCTGAATGCCAGTGGCATGATCACGGCATAACCTATTCCCATCAATGCAAAGCCGGCCAGCACGGGCAGGATCGTTGCTGTTGAAACCACCGTAAAAACACCAAACGCCGCGCAAATACCGCCGAACCGGGCGGAAACGACTGGACCGAACCGGATAATAACAAGCGCGCCTGCAAGTCGAAACGCCACCATGGTTACTGAAAACACCGCATAGCCCAAGGCAGCGACGCTTTCCGACGCCCCCGTGATGTCACGCAGATATATCGCGCTCCAGTCTGCCACGGCCCCTTCGCCCAACGCTCCGCACAAGGCGGCTATGCCAACCAGTATCAACGCGCCGGATGGCAAGGCGAAGACCGTACTCTGAGGCTCTTGGGATTGGCGCGAGGTCCAGCTTACCCAGGATGACGCAAGCGCAAGGCCAACAACCATGCCACCCGCCAACAGGAAGTGCACAAGAACCGTCAGCCCCATCTGAACCGCGGCATAACCGCTGAGCGCGCCAAGACCTGCACCAAGGCTCCACATTGCATGGAACGAGGACATAACGGGTTTGTCATATGCCTGCTCTACCTCGGCGGCCCATGCATTCATCGCAACATCCATCGACCCGTGGAAGGCGCCAAAGACAAACAGGAACACTGCCAGCCCCCAAAGCCCATCCGCCATGGCCAGCAAGATCAGCGACCCCGTATACAGAATCGCAATGATCCGGGTGATTGCAACAGCGCCGAAACGATCCGTAAGCCGCCCGGTTATCGGGAAAGAGCAGACAGCCCCAGCAGCCATGAACAACAGGCCGAACCCGAGCGCATCATGGGACAGTTCCAAGCGGTCGCGTATGGCGGGAATGCGCGACGCCCAGATTCCGAACAGGGCACCATTCAGAATGAACATGGCGGCGACAGCGCGCCATGCTGCAACTATGCTTGCCATCCCATGCCCTCGCTCAGCTTACCCAATGCCACCGTTCTACAGGTCAGAAAAAACTTGGCAATTGCTGCTCAACCGAGCCGTTTGCGAATGCGTCGCACCGAGTACCACACCGCGGCGACAACCGGGATCGTAACCGCCGCCGTCAGCATTCCCTTGCTGATGCCAGAGGCCGTCAGCGGATACAAAAGATAGCTGACCAGCGAAACCGCGTAATAGCTGATGGCAACCACGGAAAGCCCCTCGACCGTATGTTGCAAGCGCAGTGCCAGATCAGCCCGACGGTCCATGCTTTCCAGCAACGCCTGATTTTGCGCGCTGCGTTCCACATCCACTCTTGTCCGCAGCAACTCACCCGCGCGGATCGCCCGGTCCGACAAGGCCTCAAGGCGGCGTTCCGTGGATTTCACGGTGCGAATTGCAGGGTCATATCGGCGCATCATAAAATCGGCGAAATTCTGACCGCCCTCGAAACGTTCTTCTCGCAACACTTCGATCCGCTGGTTGACGATGGCCTCATACGCCCCGGTGGCTCCGAACCGGAAAGAACACCGTGCCGACAATGTTTCGAGCTCGATCGACGTTGCCAGCAAGTCCTGCAACAGCGCGTCAGGCTGCGCCGAGTTGCCAGTCATCTGCCCCATCAATCGGGTGAGTCGCCCATCCAGCTCTCCGATACGCGGCATCAGCTGCTTGACGCGCGCAAAACCCAGCATCGACATCGCCTTATAAGTTTCAATTTCGCAAAGACGCTGAATAATCCGTCCCGTCCGACGCCGTCCGGTGCCCTCGGCCACGAACAAGGCAAAGCGCATGTGACCTGCCGGATCGATCCGAAAATCACTGGCACAAACCGCTGCATCGTCCAACACCCTGGACACGGCCAGGCTTTCCGGCTCGAACCAATCCAGCAGTTTCGATTTCACCACGTCGTCACTTTCGCGTTCAACCACGCGCACCAGAACCGACGTAACCCTTTGACCCGGACTGGCCATCAACCAATCGGGCGGAAAGACCTCAAAGTCAGCCGGGTCAAAGGCGCGTTCACTCACATTCTGCGCGATCGCCGTATAGGTCACGAATTCGGTATGCTGCTCCCACTTCAACCAGTGGCGTCCAATCTGGCCCGCGTAATGCGTGGCGTCCGGCCGAGGGTGCTGCGCACCGTGGCGATCCAGCAGGTCGATCAAATGAGCCAAATCCTCACGTCGATCGCGCGCCACGGCGGCCTCAGGCTTTTTGATCGCAAGAAAGACCACCGTACAGGGCATTGACGCGACCGGAAACGGTCGAGCATGCAGTTCATTGGCCAGCGCATAGCGAAGGGGATGGTCATCTATCGGTGTCATGTGAGGCTCCGCATCGTCACGCGCACTATACGGCACATAATTGACACATCAATTCTCTTTTTATTTCACGTACTTACAGGGGTACAACGGTATACAACCCTGCTATCTCATTGATTTGGCTGCCACAGCTCGATGGGGTTGCCTTCGGGATCATGGATGCGGGCAAATTTTCCAACTTCGCTGTCCCAGTCAGGATTGGTTTCCACCGTGATTCCAGCCTGCTCAAGCTGCGCCGTCAGCGCGCCCAGATCATCGACACGAAAATTGATCATCCACTGCTGATCGGCCCGCCCGAAATACGCGGTGTCCTCCGCGAATGGCGCAAAGACCGTATAGCCTTCACGCTGCTTCCAAGGCACGGGGTCATAATGATTGACGCCCAGGTGCTTCTCATACCAGGCGCTCAGCGCTTTAGGGTCGCGGGCGCGAAAGAACACTCCGCCAATACCATTCACTTTCTCCATCCTCGACCTCCTGCCATCTGTGCCGCCACCCCAGACTACCACACTCCGCCTGCTTCATCTGGCTGGAAATATCCTGGGGGTTTGGGGGCAACGCCCCCATACAAACTCAAAAAAGAAAAGGGCGCCCAAAGGCGCCCTTTGCAATCGGATCAAACGCGACGATCAATCGATCATCGGCAGCAACTTGTCCAGCGACTCCTTGGCGTCGCCGTAGAACATGCGGGTGTTCTCTTTGAAGAACAGCGGGTTTTCGATGCCAGAATACCCGGTGCCCTGACCACGTTTCGAGACAAAGACCTGCTTGGCTTTCCAGCATTCCAGAACCGGCATGCCGGCGATGGGACTGTTGGGATCTTCCTGTGCCGCAGGGTTCACGATGTCGTTCGAGCCGATGACGATTGCCACATCCGTGTCCGGAAAGTCGTCGTTGATCTCGTCCATTTCCAGAACGATATCATACGGCACCTTCGCTTCGGCCAGCAAAACGTTCATGTGGCCCGGCAAGCGACCCGCCACAGGGTGGATTGCGAAACGAACGTTCTTGCCCTTGGCCCGCAGCTTGCGCACCAGTTCGGAAACCGATTGCTGCGCCTGTGCCACAGCCATGCCATAGCCCGGAATGATGATCACGCTGTCCGCGTCGTTCAAGGCTGCAGCAACGCCATCGGCCTCGATTGCGATCTGTTCGCCTTCAACGGCCATCTGTTCGCCCTGCGGGCCGCCAAAACCGCCAAGTATCACGCTGACAAAGTGGCGGTTCATCGCCTTGCACATGATGTAGGACAGGATCGCACCAGACGAGCCCACCAGCGCACCCACCACGATCAGTAGGTCGTTGCCCAGCGAGAAACCGATCGCCGCAGCCGCCCAACCCGAATAGCTGTTCAGCATGGACACAACCACCGGCATGTCGGCGCCGCCAATACCCATGATCAGGTGATAGCCGATGAACAACGCTGCCAGCGTCATCAGGATCAGCGGGAACAGACCCCCTGTCGATGTGTACCAGATCAGGCAGATCAGCGAGAGACCCGCCGCCGCCGCGTTCAGCGCATGGCCACCGGGCAGCTTTGTCGCTGCCGAGGTCACCTTGCCCGCCAGCTTGCCATAGGCGACGACCGACCCGGTGAAGGTGATCGCACCAATGAAGATGCCCAGGAACAGTTCCACGTGCAGGATTGCCAGCTCGGCCGGGGTTTTCTTGGCAATCAACTTGGCAAAAGACCCCAGATCGGACAGATCCGCCTGGCTGGCACTGTCCGCAATGGCCATGACCTGCGCCACGTTGCCGATCTCGAAATGCGCGTTGAAGCCGACGAACACGGCCGCAAGACCGACCAGCGAGTGCATCGCCGCAACAAGCTGCGGCATCTCGGTCATCTGCACGCGCTGCGCAACATACTGGCCGATGAAACCACCGCCCGCGATCAGCAGCAGCGACAGAAGCCACAGACCCGAGCCCGGGCCAACCAGCGTGGCGAAAACCGCCAGCGCCATACCGACGATGCCATACCAGACCGCGCGCTTGGCGCTTTCCTGGTTCGACAAACCGCCGAGCGAAAGGATGAAAAGGACAGCCGCAACAACATAGGCGGCAGTGGTGAAGCCATAATCCATGTGCCCGGCCTCCTTAAGATTTCTGGAACATGGCGAGCATGCGCCGGGTTACGAGGAAACCGCCGAAGATGTTGATCCCGGCCATGAAGACGGACAGTGCCGCCAACAGAATGACCAGGAACGACCCCGATCCGATCTGCATCAGGGCCCCGACGATGATGATCGACGAGATCGCGTTGGTGATCGCCATCAGCGGAGTGTGCAGGCTGTGTGCGACGTTCCAGATCACCTGGAAGCCCACAAAGATGGCCAGCACGAAGACGATGAAGTGCTGCATGAAACTCGCCGGAGCGATCAGCCCCACCAGCAGCATCAGCACGCCACCAACACCCAGCAGGGTGAACTGCTGCTTGGTCTGCGCCTTGAAGGCCGCAATTTCCTGCGCCTTCTTTTCTTCCGGGGTCAGTTCCTTGACCTCGGGCTTTTTCTGCGCCGCGATTGCCTGCACCTTGGGTGGTGGCGGCGGGAAGGTGATCTCACCCTCATAGGTCACGGTCGCGCCGCGGATCACGTCATCTTCCATGTCGTGATTGATCTGGCCGTCCTTTTCAGGCGTCAGATCGGTCATCATGTGACGGATATTGGTCGCGTACAAAGACGAAGACTGCGCCGCCATCCGGCTGGGGAAGTCGGTATAGCCGATGATGGTCACGCCATTGTCGGTCAACACCTTTTCGTCCGGCACGGTACCTTCGACGTTCCCGCCGCGTTCGGCCGCAAGGTCAACGATGACCGAGCCCGGCTTCATGGCCTTGACCATGTCTTCCAGCCACAGCTTTGGCGCCGGACGGTTGGGGATCAGTGCCGTGGTGATGACGATATCTATTTCCGGGGCCAGCTCTCGAAACTTGGCCAGCTGCGCATTGCGGAACTCTTCTGACTGGACGGAAGCATACCCGCCGGTGGCCGCACCATCCTGCTGTTCTTCTTCGAAGTCCAGATAGACGAACTCGGCCCCCATCGATTCGACCTGCTCGGCCACCTCGGGGCGCACGTCGAACGCGTAGGTGATTGCACCCAGCGAGGTCGATGTACCGATCGCGGCAAGCCCGGCAACACCGGCCCCGACGATCAGAACCTTCGCAGGCGGCACCTTGCCAGCCGCAGTCACCTGACCGGTGAAGAAACGACCAAAGTTGTTGCCCGCCTCGATAACGGCGCGGTAGCCGGCAATGTTGGCCATCGACGACAATGCGTCCATCTTCTGCGCGCGAGAAATACGCGGCACCATTTCCATGGCGATCACGTTTGCGCCCTTGGACTTGGCAAGGTCCATTCCTTCTTCGTTTCCGGCAGGGTTGAAGAAGGAAATCAGCGTCTTGCCCTTGGTCAGACGCTTCAGTTCCGTCTCGGTCGGGATACGAACCTTGGCGATGATATCTGCGGCCTTCCACAGCGATGCTGCGGTCTTGACAACTTCAACGCCCACGGCCTCATACGCCGCGTCCGAAAAACCGGCGGCAGCACCTGCGCCTTTTTCGATCAGGCACTCATAGCCCAGTTTTTGCAGTTGCACGGCCGAGTCCGGTGTCATCGCGACCCGGTTCTCGCCGTCCAGTATTTCCTTTGGCGTGCCTATCTTCACTGGCAGTCCCCCTAATTCTTACTCGTTCTGAGCGGGTGATCGGTATTCTTTGTTAAGCAAAGATGTATCCTGCGCAACATTATTTCGCAAGCGCAGCATTTTTGACGTGATGTCATTGCAGCATCCACACTAGATCCAGCGCCGTGTCTTGCGTTCGTAGCGAGCGTAATCAGCGCGAAAGGTACGACGCAGGCGGTCTTCTTCCGGCAGGATGAACCGACGCTCCAACACCCAGACAAAGACTGGCAAAAGAACCAAGGACAGCACGGCATCAAACCGAAGGATAAGACCCGCAAGAATCAGAACGTCGCCCACATAGATCGGATTGCGACTGCGCTTGTAAATGCCGGACTGCACCATCGACGACGGGGTTTCATGTGGGATGACGGTTGTCTTGTGACGGCGGAATTCGACCACTGCCAGAACAGCCATCAGGATTCCACCTCCGATCAACACCCCGCTCAGAAGATCCGTCAAACCGCCCTCAAGCGACAGGCCCAGCTTCAGATACCTTGCCTGCAACCAGGCAAGAGCCGCAAAAGCAACCAACCAAACCGGTGGAACGTCCATCCAGCGCATGCAAAGCCCTCATTGAATGACGACAAGATCAAGCACATGTCGCTTCTGCGCGATGTCCTACCGCTTTTGAGCCAAAATGGCAAAAGACCAGTATGTCGCATCGCATGGACTCATTATCGCGGATCGACTACCTCAATAGCAATCACCGACGTTCACACGAGTTAGCGAGCCTTCATGACTGATTTTGCGGCAACCAAAGCCATGTTCGACCTGCCAGAGGGCGTCATCTATCTGGATGGCAATTCTCTGGGCCCCCTGCCGAAATCGGCCGGTGCCCGAGTGCAACGGATGCTGACGGACGAATGGGGCCAGATGCTGATCACCGGATGGAACAAGGCTGGTTGGATGGCCCTGCCCACCGCGCTTGGTGACCGGATTGGCCGCCTGATCGGAGCTGAGCCCGGCAGTGTGGTGACCGGAGACACCTTGTCGATCAAGGTCTATCAGGCCGTGGCCTCGGCCCTTGAACTGAATCCGGATCGCAAAGTGGTTCTGTCCGACAACGGCAACTTTCCTTCGGACCTGTATATGGCGGATGGCTTGCTACGCTCGCTTGGGGACGCGTATGAGTTGCGCGTCGTTGATCCCGAAGCCGTGGCCGGCGCAATCACCGAAGAGGTCGCTGTTCTTATGTTGACCGAGGTGGATTATCGCTCGGGTCGGATGCACGACATGAAGGCACTGACCGAACTGGCGCATGCCAACGGCGTGATAACAGTCTGGGATCTGGCCCATTCTGCGGGGGCCATCCCGGTGGACCTTTCAGGGTGCAACGCCGATTTCGCAGTCGGGTGCACGTACAAATACCTCAACGGCGGCCCCGGCGCGCCGGCCTTCATCTATGTCGCGCCGAGGTTGGCGGAACACGCACGCCCCGCCCTGTCCGGATGGCTGGGGCACGAAGCGCCGTTTGCCTTCGATCTCGACTACCGCCCCGGCAGCGGCATTGAACGGATGCGGGTGGGAACGCCCCCCATCATCCAGATGACGGCCTTGTCGGCTGCGATGGATATCTGGGATCTGGCGGACATGACCGACGTCCGGGCCAAATCGATTGAACTGACCGAGCTTTTCATAGAACGCGTCGAGGCAACCTGCCCGGATCTGCAACTGGCCAGCCCCCGTGATCCGCAGCAGCGTGGCAGCCAGATCTCGTTCCGTTTCAAGGAAGGGTATGCCGCCATGCAGGCCCTGATCGCCCGAGGCGTGATCGGAGATTTTCGAGCACCCGACATAATGCGGTTCGGCTTTACACCTTTGTATATCGACGAAGGCGATGTCGAACGCGCCGTCGGGATTATGGCCGATATCATGCAGAATCGCCTGTGGGACACGCCCGAATACAGGATCCGTCAGCGCGTTACCTGACTTCGAGTCCGGCGCCGAAAAGGGCCGCGACCTGTGCGACCTGCTGTTCATAGAGTTCGGCGCCGGCGCCAATCAGCTTCAGCCCTTTGAGCGTGGCCGTGATCGTCCGACCGGTCTCTGCCGCGTCAGCCAGCAGGCGAACCCGGCCCGCCTTTTCCTGTTGCGTCAGCCAGTCCGCATAGAGCGCGGCCAGCCTGGCCTCACCCGCCGCGATGATTTCCCCAGACAGCGATTTTGTGTTGTCGAGCATTTCAAGCCCGTGGGGCGAGGCCAGAATTTTTGCCATCCCCTCGGTCTGCGCCTGAATTGCGCGGGTCAGAACCTCGGGCACCGCCCCCTGCGTCGCCAGCGCTTCGGCCACCG
Organism: Ruegeria sp. HKCCD7559; assembly: GCF_013110575.1. NCBI lineage: Bacteria > Pseudomonadati > Pseudomonadota > Alphaproteobacteria > Rhodobacterales > Roseobacteraceae > Ruegeria > Ruegeria sp. HKCCD7559. The sequence continues at coordinate 459,968 of NZ_WVQU01000001.1, read as the reverse complement.
CAACGCTCTTTTCGGCATAGTACAGCTCGGTCAGCTTGCTGACGATCGCCTCTTTGTTCTTGTAATGCAGATACACCGCCGGCCGGGACATCCCCGCGCCGCGCGCGATGTCGTCCATCGAGGTCTTTTTATATCCATAAGTGGAAAACGCCTGAAACGCCGAGTTCAGGATCGCCTGTTGCCGTGAGCCGTCACCATTGTCTTTCATATTCGAAGCCCTGACATTTTTTGTTCAATTTGTCAATTGACATCCTGACACTTTCCTACAATTATGTCAGAAACCAGCCACAGCAACACGAGGTGCGCCATGGCGACGACCCTGAAGATCAACGGCAAGCAACATCAGGTGGATCTGCCTGATGACGTCCCCCTTCTTTGGGTTCTGCGGGACGAGGTCGGGCTGACCGGCACCAAGTTCGGCTGCGGCGTGGCCGCATGCGGGGCCTGCACCGTGCATATCGATGGCGAGGCCGTGCGCTCCTGCCAGGTGGCGCTTTCGGATGTCTGGGGTGACGTGACCACGATCGAAGGGCTCGGCTCGCCGGACGCGCTGGCCACGATCCAACAGGCCTGGATTGATCATCAGGTCGCGCAGTGCGGATACTGCCAGTCGGGCCAGATCATGCAGGCCGCGGCATTGCTGGCGGAAAACCCGGACCCCTCTGACGCAGACATCGACGAAGCGATGCAGGGCAACCTGTGCCGCTGCGGCACCTATCCCCTTATCCGCGCAGCAATCCATGACGCGGCATCCAAGCTGAAGGAGGCGTAAGCAATGGCTTCCGTTGGAAAAATCCTCCGCCGTACGTTCCTGATCGGCTCTGCCGCGATCGTTGGCGGCGTGGCCTTCGGGGCCTATTACGTTACCCGCCCCGCGGCCAACCCCTTGAAACCCCGGGAAGGAGAGGCAGCACTGAACCCGTTTGTGCTGATTGACCAGAACGGCGTCACATTGTTCGCGCCCCGCGCGGAAATGGGTCAGGGCGTCCGAACCACATGGGCCGCGCTGATCGCCGAGGAACTGGATGTCGATCTGGATCAGATCACCGTTCTGCACGGCCCCGCTGCGGCGGCCTATTACAACTCGGCCCTTGTAGGCGAAGGATTGCCGAACAAGGGGTACGATATCTCGAATTTCCAGCACAATCTGGGCGAGGCACTGGGTGTTCTGGGCAAGACGCTCAGCCTGCAAGTCACGGGTGGCTCGACCTCGATGAAAGATGGGTTCGACCGGATGCGGCAAGCCGGTGCTTCGGCCCGTGAAACACTCAAACGCGCTGCTGCAGACCGGTTGGGCGTCGACCCCTCGGATCTGAAAACGGCGTCAGGTCATGTCATTGCCCCCAACGGCGACAAGATCGCCTATTCAATGCTTGCCGAGGATGCCGCCGGGCTGGAACCCGTTGAGGTACCGTTGCGAGATCCGTCTGAATGGCGCTATCTGGGCCGAAGCCAACCGCGTCTCGACATGGTGGGCAAGGCGACAGGAACCGCTGAATTCGGCGTCGATGTCCGCCTGCCGGGCATGAAATTCGCCAGCGTCAGAATGAACCCCAAACTGGGCGGCGCGATGAACGGCTTTGACGACAGCGACGCAAGATCCATGCCCGGGGTTGAGAAGGTCGTCGATCTGGGCACAGGCGTGGCGGTGATCGCAAGCAACACATGGTTGGCCAATCAGGCAGTCGAGGCCATTGATATTGATTGGGGCGACGCGCCCTATCCGCCGGAAACCGAAGACATCTTTGCCAGGATCGCCGAGGCGTTTGGCGACGCACCGAACTCGACCATGCGCGACGACGGCGATGTCAGCGCGAGCCCGGAAAACGCCACTAAAATCACCGCCGAGTATCGCGTGCCCTATCTGGCCCATGCAACGATGGAGCCAATGAATGCCACCGCGCTCTACACGGGAAATGCGTTGGAACTCTGGTGCGGCAATCAGGCCCCCACACTTATTCAGTTCCGCGTTGCCAACACTGCCGGTCTGGATACCGAAGCCGTCCAAATCCACACCACCTATCTGGGTGGCGGGTTTGGTCGCAGGGGCGAACTGGATTTCGGCGAAATCGCTACCAAGGTTGCCATGGCCATGCCCGGCACACCGGTTCAGACAACCTGGAGCCGCGAAGAGGACATGCGTCACGACTATTTCCGCCCCGGCGCCATCGCCCGGATGCGCGGCGCGGTTCAGGACGGCAAGGCCGTGCTCATTGACGGGAAGGTCGCGGCCCAATCTCCGACCCAACAGGCGGTCGAGCGCTACACCGGGTTCCCCGGCGGCGGCCCTGACAAGGTGCTGGTCGAAGGATTCTTCAACCAGCCCTACGCGGTACCGAATTACCGCATGAGCGGCCACATTGCTGATTTGGCTGTTCCCGTGGGGTTTTGGCGCTCGGTCGGCAACAGCCATAACGGCTTTTTTCACGAGACATTCATGGATGAGATGGCTCATGCCGCAAGCCGTGACCCGCTGGAGTTCCGGCTGGACCTGATGAAGAACGAACACGCGCCGTCGGCGGGATGTTTGGAAGCCGTGAAGGACATGTCAGGCTGGACGGGTCAAACGACCGAAGGCGTCGGCCGGGGCGTGGCCTTCACATACAGCTTCGGCACCCCGGTGGCCCAGGTCATCGAAGTGGTCGACGAAAACGGCACCATCCGCATCAGCAAGGCCTGGATTGCCTGCGACATGGGGCTGGCGCTGGACCCGGAAAACGTCAAGGCACAGATGTTCGGCGGCATGATGTACGGCCTGTCTGCCGCATGTTTCGGCGAGATCACCTTTGCGGAAGGCGAAGTCGAGCAGTTCAACTTCCCCGACTATGACGCGATGCGGATGCACACAGCCCCGCAGGTCGAGGTGCGCGTGCTGGAAACCAATCGGCATATGGGCGGTGCGGGCGAGCCCGGAACACCGCCTTCGATGCCGGCACTCGGCAATGCGCTTTTCGACCTGACGGGCAAGCGCGCCCGTTCGCTTCCGCTGATCAATCAGTTCAACCTGCTGGTCTGATCGCACGGCACCGGCCCGATTTCCCCCTCGTCGGGGCCGGTGTCATTCAGGCAGATTTTTGAACTGCCTGATGAACCGTTCCGGCGGCCCATCCACGCACCGCATCACCGAAGGCTTCGAACAGGGGGCGCGAGACCGGGTCATTGATCGCGTCCCATTCCGGATGCCATTGAACCGACAGGGTAAAGCCGGGCGCATCCTTTATGTAGATCGCTTCGGGCGTCCCGTCCGGTGCATGGCCATCAATGACCACGCGCTGCCCAATCGTTTTGATGCCCTGACCGTGCAAGGTGTTGGTCATGACCTCGGTTGCGCCGAACAGTTTGTGGAAAACGCCGCCGTTTTCCAGTGTCACCACATGACGCAGGGCAAACTTTTCCTCCAGGGTTCCATCGGGCGGCATCCGGTGGTTCATCCGCCCCGGCAGATCGCGTATCTCGGGATAAAGCGTTCCGCCCATGGCAACGTTGACTTCCTGAAACCCCCGGCAGATGCCCAAAAACGGCTGCCCCCTTTCAACGCAGGCCCGAACCAACGGCAGAGTTATGGCGTCTCGTGCCCGGTCGAATTCGCCATGTGCATCGGTTGCAGGTTCCCCGTATTCTTCCGGGTGCACGTTCGGGCGACCGCCGGTCAGCAAAAAGCCGTCACAGACCTCCAGCAACTCATCGACTGACACGTAACGCGGATCTGCGGGTATCAACAACGGAAGACATCCTGACACGTTGGCCACGGCATCCGAATTCATCGTTCCCCCAGCATGTGTGGGGTATTGATCGTTCATGAGGTACGAGTTGCCGATGATACCGACGACAGGCCGAGACATTCCGCTTTCCCTGCTGTTGTTGTGCCTGTCAAGGAAGCTAGCGGCAGCGGTTTTAACGTGCAAGAATACACGCCCTGCATGAAAGCGCAGGGACGTGTTCGAAGACGCACTGTACGTTCTGGCCCGCCCCGCTTAATTGGAAAAATTTTCCAACGAACATCTGCGCGATGGAAAATATTTCCCCACTCAGCGGGAAAGACGTATAAATACAACGCTCTTGTTAAATCTCGCCGATCAGGCCGGCTGCCTCGATCCCCGCCATTGCGGCCAGCGCATCATTGTCTGATGTGTCTCCGGTAACCCCAACGGCGCCGATCACGGCCCCCTTGCGATCACGCAACAGCACGCCACCCGGAACAGGCACGACCTGACCACCATAGACGCCATTTACAGAGGCCATGAAATAGGCCTGTGTTTCAGCGCGCTGCATCTGCGCGGTGCCCGCCATTCCCAGCATGACCGACCCATAGGCCTTGCCCTGTGCAATCCCGAACCGGCCCGGTGCTGCACCATCCTCGCGCTCGAACGCAATGACATGCCCACCGGCGTCCAGAACCACGACTGAGAGCGGCTTCAACTCCATCTCTCGGCCCTTTTCCAGGGTTTTGCGGATGATGGTGCGGGCCTTGCGTAGGGAAACTGACATCTGAAGGTCCTCTCGTCAGATTGAAGTTCGACGAAGCCCGCAAACGATTGGTCTGTGGGCTGTTGTCGGTGTTATCTTTGGCTGGCTTTCAATTCCAGACGGCGCGCATGCAGGACCGGCTCGGTATAGCCCGAGGGCTGAACCCGGCCCTTGAACACCAGATCGCATGCGGCCTGAAAGGCGATACCGTCAAATCCCGGCGCCATCGGTGTGTAATTCGGATCGTCTTCATTCTGGCGATCCACGACGGCGGCCATCTTTTGCAGTGCGGCCATGACCTGAGCTTCATCCACGATGCTGTGATGCAGCCAGTTGGCCAGTGCCTGCGACGAAATCCGACACGTCGCGCGGTCTTCCATCAGGCCGACATCGTTGATGTCGGGCACCTTAGAACAGCCCACGCCCTGATCGACCCAACGCACGACATAGCCGAGGATACCCTGCGCGTTGTTTTCAAGTTCACGCGTGATTTCCTCGTCACTCAGATTGCGTCCAGCCAGCAAGGGGATGGTCAACAGATCCTTCAACGTACCACGTGCGCCGCCTGCGGCCAGCTCGTCCTGACGGGCCAGCACATCGACCTTGTGGTAATGCGTTGCGTGCAGGGTCGCGGCCGTGGGCGACGGCACCCAGGCACATGTCGCTCCGGCCATGGGGTGGCCGATCTTGGCCTCAAGCATATCGCCCATGCGATCCGGCATGGCCCACATGCCCTTGCCGATCTGCGCCTTGCCCTTCAGGCCACAGGCCAGACCAATATCGACATTGCGATCTTCATAGGCCGCAATCCATGGCGTATTCTTGATGTCGCCCTTGGGCAGCATCGGACCGGCCTCCATCGAGGTATGAATTTCGTCGCCGGTCCGGTCCAGGAAACCCGTATTGATAAAGGCGACGCGTGATTTTGCGGCGCGAATGCACTCTTTGAGGTTGACCGAGGTGCGGCGTTCCTCATCCATGATGCCCAGCTTCACCGTGTTGCGCGGCAGGCCCAGAATGTCTTCGACCATGTCGAATATCTCGACCGAGAACGCAACTTCCTCGGGCCCGTGCATCTTGGGCTTCACCACATAGACAGAGCCCTCGACAGAATTGCCCCCGTCCTGTTTCAGGTCGTGCATGGCGATCAGGGTGGTGCACAGAGCATCCATCAAGCCTTCGCCGATCTCGCGCCCTTCTGCGTCAAGCACGGCCGGGTTGGTCATCAGGTGACCCACGTTGCGCACCAGCATCAGGGACCGGCCTTTCAGCTTGGCCTGATCACCCGACGGAGTGGTAAAGCTCAGGTCCTCGGCCAGTTTCCGAGTGAACGTTGTGCCGCCCTTGGTGACCTCTTCGGTCAGGTCGCCTTTCATGAGGCCCAACCAGTTGCCATAGGCCACAACCTTGTCGGCGGCATCGACACAGGCAACCGAGTCTTCGCAATCCATGATGGTGGACAGTGCGGATTCCAACTGGACATCTGCAATGCCTGCGGGATCGGTCGCGCCTATGTTGCTTGTGGAGTCGATCATGATCTGGATGTGCAGGCCGTTGTTTTTCAACAGCACAAAGTCGGGCGTGTCCGCCGAACCGCCAAACCCGGCAAATTGAGCGGGATCGCCCAGCGCAGGGGTCAACGCACCGTCGGTGATGCCCAGTTCGGTGACATCCGCCCATGATCCCGACGCCAGAGGCACGGCATCATCCAGAAACGCCTTGGCCCATGCGATCACCCGTGCGCCGCGCGCCGCATCATAGCCACCGCTTGCCGGCAGATCCCCCATTGCATCGGTTCCGTACAGCGCATCATACAGGCTGCCCCAGCGCGCGTTGGCCGCGTTCAGGGCAAAGCGTGCATTGGTAATCGGAACAACCAGTTGCGGGCCCGGGGTCAGGGCGATCTCGGGGTCGACATTGGCCGTTTCAATCTGGAACGCGTCGCCTTCTTCGACCAGATACCCGATCTCTTTCAGGAAAGCCTCATATTCAGCGGCATCGGTGTTCTGCCCCTTTCGGGACATGTGCCACCCATCGATGCGGCTTTGGATCTCGGCCCGTTTGGCCAGCAGCTCACGGTTTTTCGGCCCCAGTTCGTCCACCATCCGCGCCATGCCGGCCCAGAACTTCTGCGAAGAGACGCCCGTGCCCGGCAGCGCCTGCGTCTCGATGAACTCAGCCAAAACCGGATCGATCTGCAGTCCGCTCAGGGTTTGTCTGTCCGTCATATTCCTGCTCTCCTGCGATTGTGCGCCATTGTATGCACTGTGACTTAGGCGGAAAGTTTCCGATAGGCAACTTTCATCCCGTCATTTGGGGCATTCGCTTTGGCTTGAAGCTGTTTCAAAAACCTCAAGGCAATGGCAGGGCCGGTTGCAGCGCCCGAACGAAGCCCCTAACGTCGCGCCAGTCCCGAACAGATACGAGGCCCAAGATGCGCGACGCTGCCCCCACCACGATCTACCTGAAAGACTACACACCGTTTGGCTATCTGGTGGACAGCGTGCACCTGACTTTTGATCTGGACGCGCACGCCACGCGCGTCACCTCGCGCATTGCGTTCCGGCCCAATCCTGACGCAACCGACCGCACCTTCTTTCTGCACGGGGAAGAACTGAACTTGATCCGCGCCGCCATTGACGGGGCCGAGATCACGCCAGACGTGACCGACAAAGGACTAACCGCAGATGTCCCGGACGCCCCGTTCCTGTGGGAAGCCGAGGTTGAAATCGACCCCGGCAACAATACCGCGCTGGAAGGTCTGTACATGTCGAACGGCATGTACTGCACCCAGTGCGAGGCCGAGGGGTTCCGCAAGATCACCTTCTATCCCGACCGGCCAGACGTGATGTCCACCTTCACCGTTCGGATCAATGGCGACCTGCCGGTTCTGCTGTCGAACGGCAACCCGTCGGGCAAGGGTGAAGGCTGGGCCGAATGGGTCGATCCATGGCCAAAACCCGCCTATCTGTTCGCTCTGGTCGCCGGAGACCTGATTGCACATCCCGGTCAGTTCACCACCAGATCAGGTCGCACCGTCGAACTGAACCTCTGGGTCCGTCCCGGAGACGAGGGCAAATGCGCTTTCGGCATGGAGGCGTTGAAGAAGTCGATGAAATGGGACGAGGATGTCTATGGCCGTGAATACGATCTGGACGTCTTCAACATCGTGGCCGTCGATGACTTCAACATGGGCGCGATGGAAAACAAGGGGCTGAACATCTTCAACTCGTCGGCCGTTCTCGCCAGTCCCGAAACTTCGACCGACGCCAATTTCGAACGGATCGAGGCGATCATCGCGCATGAGTATTTCCACAACTGGACCGGCAACCGCATCACCTGCCGCGACTGGTTCCAGCTGTGCCTCAAGGAAGGTCTAACAGTTTTCCGGGATGCGCAATTCACCTCGGACATGCGCTCGGCCCCGGTAAAGCGCATCCACGATGCCATAGACCTGCGTGCCCGGCAGTTCCCCGAGGACAACGGGCCGTTGTCGCATCCAGTGCGCCCAGAAAGCTTTCAGGAGATCAACAACTTCTACACCGCCACCGTCTATGAGAAGGGCGCCGAGGTGATCGGCATGCTGAAACGGTTGGTCGGGGATGCGGCCTATGCCAAGGCGCTTGATCTGTATTTTGAACGCCATGACGGTCAGGCCTGCACGATCGAGGACTGGCTGAAGGTTTTCGAAGACACCACCGGGCGCGATCTGACACAATTCAAACGTTGGTACAGCCAGTCGGGCACTCCGCGCCTCAGGGTTCAGGAAGACTGGGCCGACGGCACCTATACACTTACGCTGAAACAGCGAACCGATCCCACGCCGGGACAGGATGAGAAACTGCCTCAGGTCATCCCGGTTGCAGTCGGCCTGATTGGGCCAAACGGCGATGAGGTTCGCGCGACCGAAGTGCTGGAACTGACGCAGGCCGAACAGAGCTTTGCGTTCACTGGCCTGGCGGCGAAACCCACAGCATCGATCCTGCGCGATTTCTCGGCACCTGTCATTCTGGAACATGACCAGTCGAACGCGGAACGCGCGTTTCTTCTGGCGCATGACACGGACCCGTTTAACCGTTGGCAGGCAGGACGGGATCTGGCGCAGGACACCCTGATGCGGATGATCCTTAAGGATGCGGCACCGGATACCGATTACCTTGACGGCGTGTTGACTGTGCTGCGCAATGACGAACTGGACCCGGCCTATCGTGCGTTGATGCTGGGATTGCCGACACAATCGGAATTGGCAGCGGCCCTGCACGACCGTGGCCACACGCCCGACCCTATGGCGATCTGGACCGCAGTGGAAACGTTGCGGCAGGCAACAGCCCAGACCGTACAGGATTTGCTGCCCCGCCTGCACAGTGAGGCTTTGGTGGACGTCCCCTACAGCCCGGACGCCGAGCAATCCGGTAAACGGGCACTTGGCAACGCCGCGCTGGCACTGACCTCTCGTCTGGACGGCGGGGCGATGGCGGCCGAGATGTACGACACGGCAGACAACATGACATTGCAACTGACGGCATTGTCTTGCCTTTTACGCGCCCGCAAGGGTGAGGCGCAGCTGGATGCCTTCTACGACCAGTGGCAGCATGACCGGTTGGTCATGGACAAGTGGTTTGGCCTGCAAGTCGCGATGGCAGCACCCGAGGCGACACCCGCAATTGCCGCGACCCTGACCGAGCATTCCGATTTCAACTGGAAAAACCCGAACAGGTTCCGCGCCGTCATGGGGGCCTTGGCGATGAACCACGCAGGGTTCCACCAGCCGGATGGCGCCGGATACGCCCTGCTGGCCGACTGGCTGATCCGTCTGGACCCGGTAAACCCACAGACCACGGCCCGAATGTGCTCGGCGTTCCAGACCTGGAAACGGTATGATCCGGATCGTCAGGCCCTGATGCGTGCGCAGCTTTCCCGCATCGCGGAAACACCGAACCTGTCGCGGGACACGACCGAAATGGTGTCCCGCATCCTCGGCGCATGACGCCTTACAGCTTTGCCCGCAGCAACCGGAATTTGCGAACGCTGGCCATCCTGGCCGGCGTTTATGCGGCGTTGCTGACGCTGGTTGTCCTGTTTGACGCGGCCTGGTGGATCACGGGGCTGCTGTCTTTGGCCACCCTGCCCGCACTTTGGGACGTGGTTCAGAACACCAGCGCAGGCATGCAATTGGATCAGGATGCGCTAAGCTGGTTCACGGGGAACCGGCAGGCAGAGGTCGCGCTGCGCGACATCGACCATTTCCGCTTTGACACCCGTTGGGATTTCTCGGTTCGAGTGTCGATCGTTTTGCATTCCGGCAAACGAATCCGTCTGCCGGATGAGTCGCTGCCGGCGCATCTGGATTTGGAAACCCTTCTGAAACAAGCCGGATTTCGCGTAGAACGGCATCATTTCACTGTTTTCTGAAACACTGAACCCATGAATGGTGAATTGGACACGAAAAGAAGAAATTAATCGGCAATTTACTTGATTTGAACCCGATATCCCGCCAGACTTCGGTGTCAGTTATACGTTTTTACAGTTTTGAGTATCGCCATGTTTCGGTCGCTAAGGGCACTGTTCGCCCCATCCACAGCTACTCCTACAAATGTTTCAGCAGATCTGTGCGCGACAAAATCCGCGCTTGCGGCCGCCTTGCCCGAGCAGGGTCAGCTGAATATTCCCGTCGCAAAATCCGACCGCGATGATCTGATCGGACATTCCACGATCGAACATGGCCGCTATCTCGCCCGGCAGGACCGCTGGGCAGAGCTGTCGCAGGAAATGCGCGTGGCTGATCAGGATCGCGCCGCCGTTGCGGATGGTATGCCGGTGGCCGATCTGCTGGCGTTCGGTGCCAGGTCTGACGTTGTTCTGGCCGCTGAACATGCGCTCTCGGATGGCGCGGCCATCTCGGATTACGACCTGTTGGGTGGCATCTCGGAACTTGAAGGCGAGATGGCAGACAACCCCTATGACCCGATGATCGCCACCGTCGTTGCCCTTGCCCATATCGATCTGGCGTGGGCATGGCGCGGAACGGCCTCGGACGCGACGCTGCCACCTTTGCACCGGTCACGCTGCGCCGCGCATTTCGACCGGGCCGCAGCAATCCTGCCCAAATGCAGAAAGGATGCTCCCGACAGCCCCCTGATTGCAGCGACCGGATGTGCGCTGCTGGCTGGTCAGCGCAAATCCAACGCGCGGGTGGCCGAAGAATATGAACGGCTGATCACGCTGGATCCATGCAATCAGCGCCACATGCGCGCGATGGGCAGCCACCTTCTGCCCCGGTGGTTCGGCAGCTACGAAGAGCTGGAGTTGCAAGCCTTGCGTACAGCCGCCAGGACACAGGATATCTGGGGCGCGGGCGGATACACATGGGTTCAGTTCGACGCCATCGCATTGGACGAAGAGGCCTGTGCCCGCGTCGATATCGAGTATTTCCTTGAGGGTCTGCGTGATATCCTGCGCCTGCGGCCCGATCAGCAGATGATCAACATGCTGTCATCCTACTGCGCGATCACCGTCCAGAACGGATTTGGCCTGAACGATCAGGCCGACCTTGTCCGTTCGCAGATGCGCGACACGGCAAACCGGCTTATCCGCGATCACCTGACGGAATTGCACCCGTTGATCTGGGCGCATGCGGCCAACGGTTTCAACAATTCCGTCCGCATAAACTCGCCCGAACGATTTGCAGCGCGCGGTCAGCGCGATGCCTTGCGCGCCATCTCGGATCTGTTCCGGGAAGAACTGCGCAGCGGTATGGATGTGACATTCACACCGTCGGGCCTGCGGTTTTCCCAGAACTGAACACGACAGGATTCCCCCTTGCCCCTAAGCCCTGCCGGGCCTAATACGCAGGCTTAGACTTCTGCGGAAATGAGGCGCGCCATGCTCGATCTGACATACGAAATGCCCAAACCCAAAACCATTGCCGGGGCCAAGCACGATTGGGAACTGGTGATCGGGATGGAGGTGCATGCTCAGGTCTCATCCAATGCCAAGCTGTTTTCGGGTGCATCCACCCAATTCGGGGCCGAGCCGAATTCAAACGTGGCCTTCGTGGACGCGGCGATGCCGGGGATGCTGCCGGTGATCAATGAATACTGCGTGGAACAGGCGGTGCGCACCGGGCTGGGCCTGAAAGCGGATATCAATCTGAAATCGGCCTTTGACCGCAAGAATTATTTCTACCCCGACCTGCCGCAAGGGTATCAGATTTCCCAGTTGTATCACCCGATCGTGGGCGAAGGCGAAGTGCTGGTCGAACTGGGCGACGGTACCGCGCGCAAGGTGCGGATCGAGCGTATCCACATGGAACAAGACGCGGGCAAGTCGATCCACGACATGGATCCGCATATGTCCTTCGTCGACCTGAACCGCACCGGTGTCTGCCTGATGGAGATCGTCAGCCGCCCCGACATCCGCGGGCCGGAAGAGGCCGCGGCCTATATCGCCAAGCTGCGTCAGATCATGCGTTACCTGGGCACCTGCGACGGCAACATGCAGAACGGCAACCTGCGGGCCGATGTGAACGTCTCGATCTGTTTGCCCGGCGCCTATGAGAAGTATCAGGAAACACAGGATTTTTCGCATCTGGGCACGCGCTGCGAGATCAAGAACATGAACTCGATGCGCTTCATCCAGCAAGCGATCGAGGTCGAAGCCCGCCGTCAGATCGCCATCGTCGAAGGTGGTGGCAAGGTCGAGCAGGAAACCCGTCTGTATGACCCGGACAAGGGTGAAACCCGTTCGATGCGGTCCAAGGAAGAAGCGCATGATTACCGCTATTTCCCCGACCCCGACCTGCTGCCGCTGGAGATCGAACAAGCATGGGTCGATGATATCGCCGCCAGGCTGCCCGAGCTGCCGGACGAGAAAAAGGCGCGTTTCATCAATGAGTTCGGCCTGACCGACTATGACGCATCAGTGCTGACCGCCGAGGTCGAATCCGCCGCCTATTTCGAGGAAGTGGCCAAGGGCCGTAACGGAAAACTGGCGGCGAACTGGGTCATCAACGAGCTGTTCGGCCGCCTGAAGAAAGACGACCGCGACATCACCGACTCGCCGGTTTCGCCCGCGCAGCTGGGCGGGATCATCGACCTGATCGCCTCGGACGCGATTTCGGGCAAGATCGCCAAAGAGCTGTTCGAGATCGTCTATACCGAAGGCGGCGACCCGGCGCAGATCGTCGAAGAGCGCGGCATGAAGCAGGTGACCGACACCGGCGCGATCGAGGCCGCGCTGGACGAGATCATCGCCGCCAACCCGGCGCAGGTCGAGAAGGCCAAGGTGAACCCGAAACTGGCGGGCTGGTTCGTGGGTCAGGTCATGAAAGCCACCGGCGGCAAGGCGAACCCGAAAGCCGTCAACGAACTGGTCAGCAAGAAGCTGGGCTCGTAAACCTTTCGTTTTGTACAAGCCGGCCGGCAATCTTTGGCGGGTTTGTACAATCCGATTTCTCACAAAATCTCAAGACTTGGGGTCAAGCCATCGGCTTGACTTCCTGCTGTTTGGGCCCTTTCCTCCGCAACAGAGAGGTGAGGTATTATGCAAAGCAGATTTGATCAGGAACTCGAAGACCGGCTGGTGCGCTATGCCGCCATCGACAGTCAAAGTGACGAGACATCCCCGACGACCCCGAGCACTCAGATTCAGTTCGACATGCTGAACCTGTTGCGCGATGAGCTGATCCAGATCGGCGCGCAGGATGTTGAGATGACGGGCGACAGTGTTGTCGTCGCGACCATTCCCGGAACGGCGCCGGGGCCGACCGTGGGCTTTCTGGCCCATGTCGATACAGCCCCTCAGTTCAACGCAACCGGCGTCAAGCCGCGGGTGATCAAGGGCTACAACGGTGGCGACATCACCTTTCCGGACAACCCGGATCTGGTTCTTTCTCCGGAAGACCACCCCTATCTGGCCGAAAAGATCGGCCACGACCTGATCACTGCGTCGGGCACAACCCTGCTGGGCGCGGACGACAAGGCCGGTGTATCGATTCTGATGACGATGGCGCGGCACCTGATCGAAAATCAGGATGTTCCACATGGTCCGATTCGTATCGCGTTCACTCCGGATGAAGAGATCGGCCGGGGTGTCACGGAACAACTTCCCCAGGATCTGGGCGTGGATTTTGCTTATACGCTGGATGGGCAGCAAGTGGGTGAGATCGAGTATGAAAGTTTCTCGGCCGACCGCGCCGTGATCCGGATCGAGGGTGTTTCGATCCATCCCGGCCTGGCCAAGGAAAAGATGGTGAACGCCACGCATCTGGCGGCAAAGATCGTACAGACATTGCCTCAGGCCACCATGACGCCGGAAACCACGGACGGGCGCGAAGGCTTCATCCATGTCACTGACATGAACGGCGGATCATCCGAGATGGAGATCAAGCTGATCCTGCGTGATTTCGAGATGGACGGGCTGGAAGCGCAACGAAACATCGTGCGGCAGGTCTGCGCCGCCGTGCAGGCCACGGAACCGCGCGCGACCATCACCTGCGACATCAGCCACCAGTACCGCAACATGCGGTATTGGCTGGAAAACGACATGACTCCGGTCGAACTGGCGCGCGATGCGTGTCGCGAGTTGGGGGTTGAACCGCTGTCGGTACCGATTAGGGGCGGCACGGACGGATCGCGCCTGACCGAATTCGGCACCCCCTGCCCCAACATTTTCACCGGGATGCAGTGCGTTCACGGCCCGTTGGAATGGATTTCAGTGCAGGACATGGCGTTGGCGACGGAACTGTGCCTGTCGGTTGTGGCCAAGGCGGCACAGGCCGAAGCGAATGGTCAGAGGTGAATTCCGCCGGATGAGCAAGGGCCCTTTCACCCGGGGGGCAGCGTGTTAAGTTGGCGCGGAAACGCATTTAGGAACAGTAGATGAAGCGCTACGAATACAAGGTCATCCCCGCCCCGCAAAAAGGTGTCAAAGCCAAAGGCGTGAAAACGGCCGAGGGCCGCTTTGCCGTCTCGGTCGAGCAACTGCTGAATCAGTTGGGGCAGGATGGCTGGGAATACCAGCGGGCCGAGTTGCTGCCCAGCGAAGAACGCTCGGGTCTGACCGGATCGACCACGAACTGGCGCAATGTGCTGGTGTTCCGCCGCGTGGTGGAAGAGGAAGTCGATGCCTCGTGGGTCGGCGCAGTACCTGAGATGGATGACACCCCGCTGGCCCAGCCGATTCCGGGCCCCGACGAGGTACAGGCCCCAAAACCTATTGCCGCAGAGGCGGACGAGCCGCCTTTGTCGTTGAAGCGGTCTGATGACGCCGCTGATGAAAGCGACCCTTCAAAAACATAGGCTTGGGGGCTGGTACGACCGCCAGAGCGATTGCAAATGCCCTGTGGCCTTGTGCAGGACATCCGTGTTCGCTCTGACATACGTCAAGTCGAGCCGGGACGGCCCAACCACATTGGAAAGCAATAAGGGCTACACCCTCGGGAAATCTGTGGCATGTTAGCCGGATATTCTGGAGGGACATCGAAATGGCTATTCGACAGACACAAGGGCGGACACGCCTGTATGACAGCATTCTCGACACGGTCGGTGACACGCCCTGCATTCGGGTCAATCGGATCGCGCCCGAGCATGTGACCGTCTATGTGAAATTCGAGGCCTTCAACCCGGCAGGCTCGGTCAAGGACAGGCTGGCGCTGAACATCATCGAGGCGGCGGAACGTGACGGGCGGCTGAAGCCCGGACAAACCGTTGTCGAAGCGACATCCGGCAACACCGGGATCGGGCTGGCCATGGTGTGCGCGGCCAAGGGATACCCTCTGGTCGTGACGATGGCCGAGAGCTTCTCGGTCGAACGGCGAAAGCTGATGCGGTTTCTGGGCGCCAAGGTTGTTCTGACCCCGAAGGCGCAAAAAGGGTTCGGCATGTATACCAAGGCCAAGGAACTGGCCGAGGAAAACGGATGGTTCCTTGCCAGCCAGTTCGAGACCGCAGCCAATGCCGATATTCACGAGAACACGACTGCCCGGGAAATTCTTGCGGATTTCGAAGGGCAACGGCTGGATTATTGGGTGACGGGCTATGGGACCGGCGGCACCGTTTCGGGCGTTTCGCGTATACTGCGGAAAGAGCGGCCCGACACCAGGATCATCCTGACCGAACCGGCAAATGCCGCAATAGTATCATCAGGTTACGTCAATACGCGCAACGCTGACCATCAGCCGACCGAAAGCCACCCCGATTTCGAGCCCCACCCGATTCAGGGCTGGACACCGGATTTCATCCCCTGGGTTCTTCAGGAAGCCATCGACAATTCATACTATGACGAGTTGATCCCCATTCCCGGACCCGAAGGAATCGCATGGTCGCGCCGGCTTGCCGCCGAAGAAGGGATATTCACCGGGATTTCGGGCGGATCGACCATTGCGGTGGCCATGAAGCTGGCCGAATCCGCGCCGGCAGGCTCTGTCATGCTGGTCATGTTGCCGGACACCGGCGAGCGATACTTGTCGACCCCCCTGTTCGAGGGAATCGAAGAGGGCATGACGGAAGAGGAATACGCCATCTCGGCATCGACGCCGTCCGCACAGATGGAGGCGGGTTGACACGTAAAGGTCTTCAGACGCCGATATCAAGGGCCAGCGCGTGGATGCGGGGCACGATGTCGCCCAGCGCCTTGTGCACGGCACGGTGGCGGGCGACGCGGGATTTGCCTTCGAATGCGCTGGCGCGGATACGGACGTTGAAGTGGCTTTCACCACCGTCCTGATATCCCGCATGGCCGCGATGGCTTTCGCTGTCGTCGATCACGTCCAGCTCGCGCGGATCAAAGGCGGCTTGCAGGCGGGTTCGGATCTCGTCGGTCACACTCATTTTTTTGCTCAGCGGCAAAAATATTGCCGCACCCCTCTTCTACTTTCGGCTGCTTAGATTAAACTGCTGCCTCCGAGTCGAAAAGACGCGTTCTTGAGGATTAGAGCATGGCGAAATCAGACCCCTTCGGATTCGATATGTCCGTTTCCAGCGCCAAAAAGAAGAATCCGCGGGGACGCCGGGGCATGTCGGGTGCCTCTGAAACCTCGGTCCGGATCTGTGACCACGAGGGATGTGAAGAACCGGGAAAGTTCCGCGCGCCAAAAGCACCGGATGTCCTGGATGATTTTTTCTGGTTCTGCCAGCAACACGTGCGGGAATATAACCAGAAGTGGAATTTCTTTGACGGCACCACCGAGGCCGAGCTGAACGCGCAGCGATCGAAAGACAAGGTTTGGGAGCGCGAGACCAAGCCGATGGGCGACCCCGAAGCACGTGCCTGGGCCCGTTTGGGGATCGAGGATCCGCATCAGGTTCTTGGTGCCAACAGCACGCAGAACAAAGGCCGCACGACGGGTGGCGGCGGACGACGCCTGCCGCCGACCGAACGCCGTGCGATCGAGATTCTCGAGGCCAATGACAGCTGGACCAAGGCCGAGGTTCGCAAAGCGTACAAGAAGCTGATCAAAGTGCTGCATCCGGACATGAACGGCGGCGACCGTTCGCAGGAAGAGCAGTTGCAGGAAGTTGTCTGGGCCTGGGATCAGATCAAGGACAGCCGGAACTTCAAGTAAGGGTCACGGCTTTGCCTGCTTTGCGTTCGCGGCGCGCCCTGCCTGAATGGTGGGGTGCCGCGGACGACACAACCTGAAAAAACTGCGCAAGTTCCGTATGGAACCCTGTTTCATTCCACACGAAAGTGGTGGAGGATTTGGGACAGGAGTTTCCAGGGATCAGTTTCGTGCGCACATCCATTTGCCTGTTGCTCGTCTCGCTAAGCGGGCTCATCGCTGCCAGTTTCATTACGACTGACGCGGATTGGCTGTTCCTATTGGCGCTGATTTGCGTGATGGCCAGCGCAATTCTGTTCGTACGGGCCTGGTTCAGATGGCGCCGGGCCAATACATGGATCATCGTGGACGGTTCGAACGTCATGCACTGGAAAGATGGCACCCCGGATCTGGGTACGTTGAAGAAGGTCCTTGAGACTTTGAAGCGCGCAGGGTTCAAACCGGGCGTCATGTTCGATGCGAATGTCGGGTACAAAGTCGAAGGCCACTATATGGACGACCGGAAGCTGAGCCGCGCCCTGGGCTTGCGATCCAAGCAGGTCATGGTGGCCCCCGAAGGGACACCTGCGGACCCGCTGATCTTGCAGGCGGCGCGGGATAGCAAGGCACGCATCGTCACAAATGACCGGTTTCGGGATTGGGTGGACGAGTTTCCGGATGTGTTGAACGCGGATCGTCTGGTAAAAGGTGGCTTTCGCAAAGACGAGCT
This sequence comes from Ruegeria sp. HKCCD7559, assembly GCF_013110575.1. Classification (NCBI taxonomy): domain Bacteria; kingdom Pseudomonadati; phylum Pseudomonadota; class Alphaproteobacteria; order Rhodobacterales; family Roseobacteraceae; genus Ruegeria; species Ruegeria sp. HKCCD7559. Next base: position 442,233 of record NZ_WVQU01000001.1, on the reverse strand, counting down.
TTGGTTTTCGCTATAGTCAAGCAACGGTTGACCCAAGGCACAGATGTGTAAGGCCATCTCAACGGTGCTGCACTGAGAAATTGCCTATGGTAAATGGTCCCAGAGAACACATTTGAAGGGGTTTGTTGAGGCCAGGGATCAAATCAGGAGCGGTTCGGATTACAACTATCCGCGCTTTAGTCCGGGTATGAGCTTCGCAATGCAATTGCTTCCCGGCGCTTCAAACAACTTAAGCGAGTTTGTTGCGACTCTGCAGTGCCGTCACGCAATTCGGGGAACAGTGCGAGCAGTTCTTCGACGTCTTCACGACAGAAAGACTTCAGCGCTGTGTCGCCCAGAAAAAGACTTTCGCTACGTAGCCCCTGCGAGTGCAGTATCGCGTGTCGAGAGCAGGCAATGTGGTAATATGTGATGTCTTCACCTGTATGCACCTGCTGAATTGTTCCGTCATTCACCAAGTGGATTGCCGCAACAAAGACCCGATCTTGTCCGAACAACAACTCGGCGCGCCAGCCTTCCAGCATGATCCGATGTTGCGGGGACACAAAAACATCCTGGTTGGGTTGACCCTTGCAAATCGCGTCGCGCCGAATGCGAACGGGTCTAAATTTCGGTTGCAAAGCCAATGTTTGTGCACTCAGCACTTTTTTCCCGATCCACAAAATCGGCAGCGTTTTTCCACCTGACACGCAAACTCTGTCACCGATCATCAGGTTCTCGACCGGGCGTGGACCGGCCTCGGTCTCTATCAGGGTTCCAGCAACAAAACAGGGCGGATTGTTTGGATCAAGATCTCCGGTTGTGATTTGCCAGTTTCCGGTTGTCATTGGCCCGGTGGGGTTGTTGGTGTCCCAGGCATAGATTTCGGTTCCAACCTGAATAAACTCACCAGATTCGCCGGTACCTCTGTAGTTACCTTGTCCAAGATACGTGTAGGGTACGAACGGACCACCGTTGATCGAAATCGTTTGACCCGAGACAGTGGCTGGATCGGTCAAGTTTTTGACGATCAAGTCGCCTTGCCCGCTTGTGTTGACCGAATGAAGTAAGACATCAAACGACATACGTTGTATCCGCTAAGCGGGTTGGACCAAAAGGGAACTCGCAACGAACAAGTTCCTTCCGTGTGTTGACTGAACAGAACACCACGGCCCTCACAAACTCACAAAGACCGCCCAAAAAACCACATTTAGAAGTCATGTTAACGCGCCGAAGAAGCATTTCAATGATAGTATGTTAATGTTTGCATTTGAGCGAGGCGCAAAGGCCGTTGCCAGCCTTTCACCGAGGACTTCTGGGTTATGCGCAATCGGCCTCAAAGCTTGTTAACGCGAGGTGCCAAATCGTAGCGTGGTTTATCATTCTGGAATGACACCCCATGTGCAACGATAGGGCCAGTTTGCAAGAAAAACATGCGCACCTTTGGGCGCCTTTCGCTTTCCCTTGCCCTTGCCCGCAATATGTTGCACCACACACGGGTTCATACCCGGTGAACGGGCCAAAGGATAAGGACTAGGCGCATGGCTGACGGATCGATCGATATCAACGCAAAACCTACCGAGGATATCTCGGTCCGTGACGTGTTCGGCATTGACAGCGACATGGCGGTCAAGGGTTTCGCCGAGCGCAGCGACCGAGTGCCGGTGATCGATCATACCTACAAGTTCGATCCGGAAACCACGCTGGCGATTCTGGCGGGCTTTTCCCATAACCGTCGTGTGATGATCCAAGGCTATCACGGCACCGGCAAATCCACCCACATTGAACAGGTCGCTGCCCGTCTGAACTGGCCCGCCGTGCGTGTGAACCTCGATAGCCATATCAGCCGGATCGACCTGATCGGTAAAGACGCGATCAAACTGCGCGACGGCAAGCAGGTGACCGAATTTCACGAAGGCATTCTGCCCTGGGCGTTGCGCAACCCGGTTGCCATCGTGTTCGACGAATACGATGCGGGCCGCGCCGACGTGATGTTCGTGATCCAACGTGTGTTGGAGCATGACGGCAAGCTGACCCTGCTGGATCAGAACGAGATCATCACCCCGAACCCCAATTTCCGCCTGTTTGCCACCGCCAACACGGTCGGTCTGGGCGACACCACGGGTCTGTATCACGGCACGCAGCAGATCAACCAGGCGCAGATGGACCGCTGGTCGCTGGTGTCGACACTGAACTATCTGAGCCACGACGCCGAGACGATGATCGTTCTGTCGAAGGCGCCGCATTACAACACCGCCGAGGGCCGCAAGACCGTCAGCCAGATGGTCACCGTGGCCGATCTGACCCGGACCGCCTTCATGAATGGCGATCTGTCCACCGTCATGAGCCCGCGGACCGTGATCAACTGGGCCCAGAACGCCGAGATTTTCCGCAATGTGGGCTATGCGTTCCGCCTGTCCTTCCTGAACAAGTGCGATGAGCTGGAACGCCAGACCGTGGCCGAGTTCTATCAGCGCTGCTTCGATGAGGAGTTGCCTGAAAGCGCGGCGAGTGCAAGCTTGGGGTAAGCACCCGAATTGCGCCCGGAGCGGGCGCAATGCCTCCGGCGGGGATATTTTTGGCCAGATGAAGACAGATCCGTTGCTGTTTTCGACGCCGGGCAGGCCAGTACTATGAGGGCTTAAGGACATGGCACAGAAGAACGACAACCCCGCCGATCCGTTCAAGAAGGCCTTGGCCGAGGCCACCAAGGTCATGGCCGATGATCCCGAACTGTCGGTGACCTATACGGTGGACCCTTCGGGCATGACGGGCGAGTCGATGCGGTTGCCTCAGGTCTCGCGTCGGATGACGCGTGAAGAGGTGCTGTTGGCGCGTGGCACGGCAGACGCCTTGGCGTTGCATCGCAAGTATCATGACGACGCGACCCATGCGCGCTATGCGCCTCCGGGCGATATGGCGCGGGATCTGTACGAAGCGATGGAGACCGCCCGCTGCGAGGCAATGGGCGCGCGGGACATGCCGGGCACCGCCAGCAATATTGACGTCAAGATCGGGCATGAAGCAATCCGGCGTGGGTATGATCAGTGCAAGCAACCTGCCGATGCACCTTTGTCGGTTGCGGCAGGGTACTTGATCCGGCATCTGGCCACCGGGCGCGATCTGCCCCCCGCCGCAGAAAACATCATGAACCTGTGGCGTGGGTTCATTGAAGAGCAAGCGGGTGGGACGTTGGAGAATCTGGACGAGATTCTCTCGGATCAGGCGGAGTTTGCCAAATTCGCCCGTCAGGTGATCAAGGATCTGGGATATGGCGACCAGCTTGGGGATGACCCCGATGAGCTGGACGACGAGCAGGAAGACCAGGCCGAGGAAGACGCCGAGGAGCAGCCCGATCCGGACAGCACCGGTCAGGATGATCAGGACGAACAGGACGCCGACGCGACACCTGAGCAGACGCAGGAAGAGCAGCAGGATCAGTCTCAGGCCCAGGTCTCGATGGACGAAATGGCCGAAGACGAGATGGGTGACGAGGCTGAGATGCCGGATGGCGAGGCGCCTCTGGAGCCGCCTGCCCCACCGCCGGCATCCGAAGCGGACCCGGATTACAAGGTCTATCTGGACACTCATGACGAAGAGATCGCCGCTGAGGATTTAGCGGAACCGGCCGAGCTGGAACGTCTGCGGGCCTATCTGGATCAGCAGCTTGAACCGCTGAAAGGCGCGGTGTCGCGTCTGGCCAACAAGCTGCAACGCCGCTTGCAGGCGCAGCAGAACCGCAGCTGGGAGTTCGACCGCGAGGAAGGCATTCTGGACGCGGGTCGATTGGCACGTGTGGTCGCGAACCCCACCACTCCGCTGAGTTTCAAGGTCGAGAAAGACACCGAGTTCCGCGACACGGTGGTGACGCTGCTGCTGGACAATTCGGGGTCGATGCGGGGTCGTCCGATTTCGATCGCCGCCATCTGTGCCGATGTTCTGGCCCGGACGCTGGAGCGGTGCAATGTAAAGGTCGAAATTCTGGGCTTTACCACGCGGGCGTGGAAAGGCGGTCAGGCGCGCGAGGCGTGGCTAAACGATGGCCGCCCGCAACAGCCCGGCCGTCTGAACGATTTGCGACACATCATCTACAAGGGCGCGGACGCCCCTTGGCGTCGTGCGCGGCCCAATCTGGGTCTGATGATGAAAGAGGGCCTGCTGAAAGAAAACATCGATGGGGAAGCCCTGGAATGGGCCCATCGCCGGATGCTGGCACGGCGCGAACAACGCAAGATCCTGATGGTGATCTCGGACGGTGCGCCAGTCGATGATTCGACACTGAGCGTGAACCCCGCCAACTATCTGGAAAAACACCTGCGCGACGTGATCGCGATGGTTGAAAAACGCAAGATGGTCGAACTTTTGGCCATCGGCATCGGCCATGACGTGACCCGGTATTACGACCGGGCGGTGACGATTACCGATGTAGAGCAACTGGCCGGCGCGATGACCGAACAACTGGCGGCTCTGTTTGACAGTGACCCGCGGGCGCGGGCGCGTGTCATGGGGATGAGAAAGGCCGGCTGAGGCTGATCTTCTGCGCGGCGGGCGTATTTCCCCGAGGGCGACGTGTTTTTCCTTGCTGATCATCGGCCTGTTCAGACGGGGTGTTCCCGTCTGGACATTTTTTGAAATGCGCCTCAGGGTCACGCTCAAATGATGTGAATGAGGCCGCCCATGTTCCAATCCTTCGAAGTGACCGCCCGCCCGGAACAGGGGCCACCGCGGCTGGCCGCCTTGCGCGAACAGATGGTGCAAGAAGGGCTGGACGGGTTTCTGATCCCACGGGCGGATGCGCATCAGGGAGAGTATGTCGCGGCGCGCGATGAACGTCTGGCCTGGCTGACCGGGTTCACGGGCTCGGCCGGGTTTTGCGCCCCCCTGCGCGACGTGGCCGGAGTTTTCATCGACGGGCGGTATCGCACCCAGGTCAAGGCACAAGTTGCCGCAGATTTCACCCCGGTCCCCTGGCCCGAGGTAAGCCTGAGCGCCTGGCTGAAACAGCAATTGCCCAACGGCGGCAAGATCGGTTTTGACCCGTGGCTGCATGCGGCGGGGCAGATTTCCAGCACATTGAGTGATCTGGATGGATCGGGCATCGAACTGGTAAGGTGCGAAAACCTTGTGGACCGGATCTGGGCCGATCAACCCGCACCGCCGATGAACCCGGTCAAGGCGCATCCGATCGAATTTGCCGGGGAAGGTGCGGACAGCAAGATCGCCCGTCTGGCCGAAGACCTTCGGCGGGCCGGGCACAAGGCAGCGGTGATCACCCTGCCGGATTCCATCATGTGGCTGTTGAATATCCGTGGGTCGGATATCGCCTATAACCCGGTGGCCCACGGCTTTGCCATTCTTCATGCAGGTGGTCAGGTCGATCTGTTCATGGCGGCAGAAAAACTGGCCGGGGTACGGGATCATCTGTGTTCTCAGGTGACCTTGCGCGCTGTGGGCGATTTTCTGGATTCGGTTGCGGCTCTGGCCGGTCCGGTGCAGGTGGATGCCGCTTCGGTGCCTCAGATCGTGGCCGATGCGCTGGGTGACGCGATGACGGATGGCGGCGATCCCTGCGCCCTGCCCAAAGCCTGCAAGAATGCGGCTGAAATCGCGGGCAGCGCCGAGGCGCATTTGCGCGATGCGGTGGCGGTCATCGAGACGTTGTGCTGGCTGGACCAGCAGGCCCCGGGCAGCGTGACCGAAACACAGGTTGTCACCCGGCTGGAAGAAAACCGGCGTAAGGACAATGCGCTTCAGGACATCTCGTTCGATACCATTGCAGGCACGGGTCCGAATGGCGCGATCATGCATTACCGCGTGACCGAAGAGACCGACAGCCGCCTGGAAAACAGCCATATTCTGGTGCTGGACAGTGGCGGGCAGTATCTGGACGGCACCACCGACATCACCCGAACCATCGCCATCGGTGACGTCGGAACCGAGGAAAAAACCTGCTTCACCCGGGTGCTGAAGGGCATGATTGCCATGTCGATGCTGCGCTGGCCTGCGGGCCTTTCCGGGCGGGATATCGAATGTGTGGCCCGCGTGCCGCTGTGGTCTGCGGGACAGGATTTCAACCATGGGGTCGGACATGGGGTCGGCGCCTATCTGAGCGTGCATGAAGGGCCGCAACGGCTGTCCAAAGTCAGCCATGTACCGCTGCAACCCGGCATGATCCTGTCAAACGAACCCGGGTATTACCGGGAAGGCGCCTTTGGCATCCGCATCGAAAACCTTGTGGTGGTGGAAGACGCTCCTCTGCTGCCCGGTGGCGATGCCGAACGCGCGATGCTGTACTGGCGCACGCTGACCTTTGTGCCGATTGACCGCAGACTGATCTTGGTCGATATGTTGACGCCTGACGAACGCGACTGGCTGAATGCCTATCACCGCGACGTTGCGGAAAAAATCCGCCCAAGGCTGGGACATGACGCACAACTGTGGTTGGATGCCGCAACTGCCCCAATCTGACACTGGCCTGTTACATAAAACAGGCAGAGGGGTGACCCTGATACGACGACGGAAGGAAGAGGAATGGCTGAGATCACGATCCGGAAAGCGCCGGGCAAATGGACTGTCCGCTCGGGCGGTGCTATCCTGGGCGAAACGAACAACGCGCTGGAACTGCTTGAAGGCGAAAAGGATCCGGTGATCTATTTCCCGCGCAACGATATTGCGATGGCGTTTCTGGATCGGACCGACAAGGTGACCCACTGCCCCGGCAAGGGCGACGCGACGCATTTTTCCATCGTCAACAAGTCATCCGTGACCGACAACGCGGTCTGGAGCTATGAGGATCCGATTCAGGCAGTGGCCGAGATCAAGGACCATCTGGCATTCTACCCGGCTGAATCGGTGAAGGTGGAGCAGATCTAACGCCAGCCCCCGCGCCCACCTCACGCAGCTGTGGCATGCACGTGAACGGCATTTGCGGCACACTTGCTCCGGGGTAACACCGGAGGCTTCCATGTCGATGTCACGTCGCGGTTTTGCTGGGATGATCGGGGCTGGTGCAATGGCGCCCGGCGTGCTGTGGGCGCAGCAGGATCCGGTTCTGGACGCGTTGCGCAGCACGCTGAGCGGGCGTCGGACCGCGTTTGAGGCGCAGATGGCGTATCTGAAGGGCCGTGGCCAGCCGGATGTTGTGGCCGGGTTGCTGACTGCGATGCGTTATGCCGACAGGCGACGGGATGAGATTGTCGAGGTGATGGAGGCCCTGACCGGGCAACGCCATGGCAATGACTGGTTCGATTGGATGCTGTGGCAGGAACGTAACCCGCAGATTGTCCCTCATCCGTCGCTGATCCCGTTCAAGCGCGAGGTTCTTCTGGGGATCGACCCGAATTTCGATCTGTTCCTGCGGCCCGAATATCTGCAACGCGACAAGATGAAGATCCGCCTGGAAGAGATCGCCTGGGGCGGTGTGTACAAGGATGGCATTCCGTCCCTGGACGATCCCACCCTGATCTCTGCTTCGAATGCGGGGTATCTGAAGGGCGATGATCTGGTGTTTGGCGTCGCCATCAACGGGGATGAGCGCGCCTATCCCCTGCGGATCATGGGCTGGCACGAGATGTTCAACGAGGTGATCGGTGGCGTGCCCGTGGCGCTGGCCTATTGCACGCTTTGCGGGTCTGGCATCCTGTTTGAAACCCAGGTGGCGGGGCGGCGAAAGCCGTTCATTTTCGGGTCGTCAGGTTTCCTCTATCGCTCGAACAAGCTGATGTTTGACCGTGAGACGCATTCGCTGTGGAACCAGTATACCGGCAAACCTGTTGTGGGGCCCTTGGCGAACAGCGGCATCACGTTGAAACAACGCCCTGTGGTGATCACGACATGGGACAGCTGGAGGACCTCGCATCCCAAAACCCGTGTTCTGTCGCTGAACACCGGGCATCGGCGCAATTACGGATCAGGGGTGGTTTATCGCGACTATTTCGCCTCGAGCGAGCTGATGTTCCCGGCGGTTGTGGATCAGTCCCGGCTTAGGCAGAAGGATTACATCTTTGCCGTGCGCCAGTTTGGTGCAGCCCGCGCCTGGCCTCTGGTTGCGTTCAAGGGCAAACCGGTGATCAACGATGCAATCGGTCGGACACCTCTGGTTCTGATTGGCGATCCCAAAGAGCGCAGCGTGCGGGCCTATGAGCGAAAAACGCATGCGTTCCGGGCGACGCAAGGCGGGTTGCAGGATAGCGCGGGGAACGGTTGGACCGTCACGGAAGAGGCTTTGATCGGGCCGGATGGAACGCGTTTGCCACGAGTCGCCGGTCATGTTTCCTATTGGTTTGCGTGGGACAATTATCTGGGCGACGCAGCCAGCGTGTATGGTGAGTGAAACTCAGGAATGCTCTTCGGCAGCCGTGGCCGCAAGCGCCCTGTTATATGCCTTGAGCGCATCGACGTGATAGAGCGCCCCAACCGGTGTTTCAGAGCCGTCGTTTTCCAGAATGACAACCGGAATGCAGGGGATGTCGTCACGATCAAAATAGGGCATGGCGGCTTCCAGCGTGGCGCTGGCCTGAATGCACAGGCCCTGGTCGATCAGCCCCTGCGCCTCTTCTTTCGTGATCGACCGCGGATCCCCAAGCGGGCGCATCACGGCACCGGCGCGAAGCATTGCCAGCAGATAAGCCTGCGGCCCCGCGGCCAGGTGGACATCACGCCGTTCCAGCTGGGTCAGGAAGAAAGACCGGTCCACAAGTCTCGAGGCCAGTGCCGTGGACATGGACACGCTTACCATCACGGCAAGACCGATCTGCCAATCGCCGGTCAGTTCAAAAACGATCAAAGTGGTCGAGATGGGCGCGCCCAGCACCGCCGCAGCTACGGCGCCCATTCCGGCAAAGGCATAGAGCGTATGCGTGCCCGACACATCCGGCAACAACCCGGTGGCGATCAGACCGAAGGCCAGCCCGGTCAATGCGCCGACCATCAGAGACGGTGAGAACACCCCACCGCCCATGCGCCCACCCATGGTAATCGCCACCGCAACCGTTTTGGTCACCGCAAACAGGATGGCCGTGGTCAGCACCAGATCACCGGTCAGGGCGCGAATTGTCGTCTCGTACCCCACGCCGATGATATGCGGGAACCAGATCGCCATCAGCCCCAGCATTGCCCCGGACACCGCAGGGCGCAACCAGGCCGGAATCGACAGACGGTTCTGGATATGGCTGCCGATATCCTCGGCAAAGAAAATCGACCGCATCAGCAGCAGCGCGACAAGTCCGCAGATCAGGCCCAGGATCAGGAATGCCGGAAGCTCGACATAGAATTGCAGCGATCCCGGCGTCTCCAGCGTGAACTCGGTAACGTCGCCATATTCCAGCCGGTTGATCACCGTTCCCGCGACCGAGGCGATGACGATCGGGGCAAAGGCGTGAACGGCGAAATGGCGCAGTACGACCTCAAGCGCGAACAACGCCCCCGCAATGGGGGCGTTGAAGCTGGCCGACACGGCCGCAGCGACGGCACATCCCAACAGGTCACGCCCCGTGATCCCGTCCGCATGTATGCGGTTGCTGACCCATGTGGAAATCACTCCGGCCATATGCACCACCGGCCCCTCGCGGCCTGTTGACCCGCCCGAACTGAGCGTGATCAGCGAGGCGAAGAACGACGCGATGCCCGCCTTGGCCTCGACCCGCCCGTCGGTGATGGCCGAACCTTCGATCACGTCGGCAACCGACCGGACGCGCCCGTCATTGGTGAACCGGTTCAGGATGATGCCGACGACCAGGCCACCGAAGATGGGAATGATCAGAACCATGAACCATGGCAGTTTCTCGGCGTGGCTGTGCAGCAGCAGGATATCATTGGTGTCGTACAGATAGGCCTGCAATGCGCTGATGGCCTTGCGGAAGCCAAGCGCCATGAAACCCGCCCCTATCCCGATGGCCAGCGCAATGAACCAGAACTGGATCTGGCTTGGCCCCCGGCGCAGCATGACCCGCCACGCATCCTTGATCGCGGCCACAGCCTGATTGAACTGGTTGCGCAGAACGGTGCGGGTCGATTGGGTCATTGGCCCTCGAGGATCATCACTTAACCCTTAGTAAGCCACGGAGCGCCCATATAAAAGTGAGATAGCGACAGTGTGAGCACCAATTCGCGCCATCGCCGCGTCAGGCCTGCAACAGAGCCCGGGCGGCGGCGCGGGCTTCTTCGGTGATGGTGTCGCCGGCCACCATGCGCGCGATCTCATCCACCCGATCCGGTTCGGCCAGAGGAATGACGGTGGACAGGGTTTGTCCGTCAGTAACCTGTTTCTGCACCCGCCAGTGATGAGCTGCCCGCGCAGCAACTTGCGGGGAATGGGTGACAACCAGAACCTGCCCGCCCTGCGCGAGCGACGCCAGCCTGCGTCCGACCGCATCGGCGGTTGCCCCACCGACACCGCGATCGATTTCGTCAAAGATCATCGTCCGGGCACTGTCGTCGCCAGACAGGCAGACCTTGAGGGCCAGCAGAAAGCGGCTGAGCTCACCCCCCGAGGCGATCTTGTTCAGCGGCCCCGCCGGCGCACCGGGGTTGGTGGCCACGGTGAAGGCCACAGCGTCGGCACCTTCGGGGCCGGGTTCAACCAGGGTGATCTCGGTCTGGAACACGGCACGTTCCATCTTGAGCGGGGCCAGTTCCGCCATGACGGCCGCGTCAAGCTGCCCAGCGGCGGCCTTGCGCGCGGCGCTGAGGTCGGCTGCGGCGGCGTCATAGGCCTGTTGCGCCGCGTCTACGGCAGCTCGCCTGTTTGCCAGGTCGGCATCCCCTGCCTCCAACTGGTTCAACCGGTCACGCAGAGTGTCGGCAAACGAACCCAGATCATCCGGGGCCACGTCATGTTTGCGGGCCTGCGCACGGATGGCAAACAGGCGTTCCTCGGCCTGTTCCAATTCTGCCGGGTTGACGTCCAGCGCCTGAAGGCAGGCATTCACGCCATCCTGCGCCTCGCCCAACTCGATCATTGCGCGCCCGAGCGCTGCTATCGGTTCTTCCAGCTGGCCGCCCGCGTTGTCCGAGACGCCTTCCAACCAGCGCATGGCGTCGGACATGGCCCCTTCCGCCCCGTCCCCGGCCAACAGGGCAAAGGCACGCGCAACATCGTCGCGAATCCGCTCGGCCCCTTGCATCATGCGGCGGCGGGCATCCAGTTCGGCATCCTCACCGGGTTGCGGGTCAAGCTGGTCAAGCTCGGCAACCGCGTGGCGCAGGAATTCTTCCTCGCTGCGGACCGCAGCCAGAGCGGCCTCGGTCTCGGCCAGCGCCTTGCGGGTTCGGGACATCGCGGCCCAGGCGGTTCGCACGTTTGACAGCTGCTCCGTGACCTGTGCGAATTCGTCCAGCATCGCCCGATGACCACGTGGGTTCAGCAAACCGCGGTCATCGTGCTGTCCGTGCAGTTCGATCAGGGTCTCGGACAGCGCCCGCAGAACTTCGCCCGAGCAGCGGCGGTCATTGACCCAGGCGGTCTTGCGCCCCTCGGCCGTGTTGACGCGGCGCAGGATCAGTTCCTGGCCACCCGGCAGACCGGCTTCGACCAGAATCGCATGTGCGGGATGATCGGCAGAGAGTTCGAATTCGGCGACGACCTCACCCTGCGCGGCACCCTGCCGCACAAGTTCCGCGCGCCCGCGCCAGCCTAACACGAAGCCAAGCGAATCCAGCAGAATCGATTTGCCTGCACCGGTCTCGCCGGTCAGGGCGTTCAAGCCCGGCTGAAAGCTGAGTTCCAGCCGGTCAATGATCAGCATATCGCGGATATCAAGGGCGCGCAGCATGTGGTCTTCAGCGTCCCGGACCAAAGGCCATCGCGATTACAACCATTCACCTTTGATGGTCTGACGATAAATCGTGCTGAGCCAGTTGTTACCGCGGCTCTTGAGATCAAGCCCGCGAGAGGTCAACAGTTTGTACGCATCGTCATACCATTCCGAGGACTGGTAGTTGTAGCCAAGAATGGCACCTGCGGTCTGCGCCTCGTCCAGCAGGCCAAGCGACAGATAGGCCTCGACCAGACGATACAGTGCTTCGGCGGTGTGGGATGTGGTCTGAAAGTCTTCGACCACAACTCGGAACCGGTTGATCGCCGCGACATAGTGATCCTGACGCAGGTAGTAGCGCCCGATCTCCATTTCCTTGCCCGCCAGATGGTCGAAGGCCAGATCGAACTTCAGTACCGCCGATGTGGCGTATTCGCTGTCGGGATAGACCTCGATCACGGTCCGCAGAGATTGCAGCGCCTGGAAGGTCAGGCCCTGGTCACGCCCGACTTCGTCGATCTGGTCATAATAGCTGAGCGCCAGCAGATACTGCGCATAGGCAGCATCTTCATCCGTCGGATAGAAGTCGATATACCGCTGCGCCGCCGCGCGGCTTTCTTCGTAATTCTGGTCCGAATGGAACGAAAACGCCTGCATGATCAGTGCGCGCTTGGCCCAGTCCGAATACGGATACAAACGTTCGACTTCCGAGAAATACCACGCCGCGTCGTCCGAGCGATTCTGCGACAGTTCGTATTCACCTCGGGTATAGATCTGTTCCGGCGTGAACCCTTCCAGATTCTGTTCACGGTCCGCGCCCTTGCGACCAAAAAGGCCGCCGGCGTTGCCGCATGCCGTCAAAACTGCTGCCAGAAGAATCGCACCCGCGAATCTGACTGCCGCTTTGCTGCCAACCATACCGCCCATCCTTGTCGTCTTGCTTAATGGGGTTTGCCCCGATTTGAGCCATGGTCTAGCACAGAAAATTCCGGTGCAAAACGCCTTATGCGACTTCCGGCGCAAATGTCGTCAGAGTTGATCTGATCAGGCCACTTCGGGAATTTCGTTGACCACAAGCCCCTGCCCCGGCAGGCGCGCGGCCTGTTCCGGTGTGCACAGTACCGGACGCACGGCGCCCGGCGTTTCGAACAGGTTGCGCAGCAATGTGTTGGTCAGCGAATGACCCGACTTGTTTCCGGTGAAGTGACCCAAAATCGGCCCACCAGCCAGATAGAGATCACCCAGAGCATCCAGCATTTTGTGGCGCACGGCCTCGTCGACCCGGCGGAAACCGCCCGGTGTCAGAACTTCGACGCCCTGAACGACCACGGCGTTTTCAAGCGTGCCGCCCAAAGCCAACCCGTTTTCGCGCATCGCCTCGACATCCGTGCGTCGGCAGAACGTGCGACAATCGCTGAGTTCGCGCGCGAAGGAACCGTTGCGCATATCAAGCGTTTTGCTCTGGCTGCCGATGGCACCGTCTTCGAAATCGATATGGAAGTCGATGATCAGCCCGTCAGCGGGCGCAATACTGGCGCTCGCGCCTTCGCGGGATGCGGTGACGGTTTTCAGGACCTCATAGGCCAATACCGGGCTGGCCTGACGGCGCACACCCCGGGCCATGATGCCACGCACGAAATCAATCGAGGAGCCGTCCATGATCGGAACTTCGGGACCGTCGATCTCGACAAGCGCGTTGTGCACGCCACACCCGGCCAATGCAGCCATGATATGTTCGACGGTGGAAACCGAAACGCCGGCATCATTCACCAGACGCGTGCAAAGCGGGGTCCGTTCAACCGCATAGTAGATCGCCGGGATCATCGCGTCGCCCAGTTGAATATCCGTCCGCTTGAACCAGATGCCATGACCGGCTGCCGCCGGTTTCAGGACCATGGTCGCCGGCTTGCCGCTGTGCAGCCCGACGCCTGTAAACGTGACCGGAGATTTGAGCGTATGTTGCAAAATAGGCCTCGGTGAGTAGTGTCCAGCCTGCTTGGGCCGTGTTGGACACTGAGTTAAGGAAGCCCGCGTCAAGGCTCAACTCACTCTTTGCAACCGATTGAAACATGTATGTAACAGATCGGCGAAACCCTGCTCACATAGTTGCAAGTGACTATTAATAAACAATTAAGGGCCGCCAAATGGCAGCCCTTTGAGTGGATTTTGTTACCGCGATCAGTTGGCTTGACGGCGCAGGAAGGCCGGAATTTCGATACGGTCCTGATCCGGATCGGCCTCTTCCTGAAGCGGCGCGGTTGCCTCGGACTGTCGCAAAACGGGCTGCTGACGCGGCAGTTGAGCCGGTGTGTCAGAGGCGTGCCCGGTCATCCGGTCGATCAGGCGATTGAAGCCAAACCGCGAGCGTTCTTCGTGTTCCGGCTGCGAAACTGCTTCGGGTTGACGGGGCGCCGCCGGACGCTGTGGCGCCGACGGAACCTTCTGCACAGCGGCCTGCAAACGCTGCAACGCTTCGGGCGACGGGGTGCCGGCAGCATGCCCGCGCGGTGCCACGAATGCCTCCGGCGCGGGTTCAACATGCTCGGGCTGCGGTTCGAATTCGGCCACACGCGGCTGATAAGCGGGTGGCGGCAAGCCGTCATCGTCACGCTCGACGCGCGGCTGGAATTGTGGCTGCGCCGGCTCTTCCGCGGCTTCGAACAGCGAAGGTTCGCGGTTTTCTTCCGGCTGCGGGGCAGGCTCTGCTGTGTCGGCAGCTACGTGCGCTTCTTCCTGAATATGCTCTTCAGCCGAAACCGTGCGGGTCAGCGGTTCGGACATCGAACGGCGTGCCACCGGGACTTCGGTCGATTTTTCGCTGGCGTCGATGCCGGTCGCAACAACCGACACGCGCATTCCGCCTTCCATGGCGGTATCCAGCGTCGAGCCGACGATGATATTGGCCTCGGGATCCACTTCCTCGCGGATGCGGTTGGCAGCTTCGTCCAGCTCGAACAGGGTCAAGTCGTGCGACCCGGTGATGTTGATCAGCACGCCCTTGGCACCCTTGAGGCTGATTTCGTCCAGCAGCGGGTTTGCAATGGCCTTTTCCGCCGCCTGAATGGCGCGATCTTCGCCTGTTGCCTCGCCGGTGCCCATCATTGCCTTGCCCATCTCGTCCATTACGGCGCGAACGTCGGCAAAGTCGAGGTTGATCAGGCCGGGCCGCACCATCAGGTCGGTCACGCCTTTGACGCCCTGATACAGAACGTCGTCAGCCATCGAGAACGCCTCGGTAAAGGTGGTCTTTTCATTGGCCAGACGGAACAGGTTCTGGTTCGGGATGATGATCAGCGTATCGACAACCTGTTGCAGCGCCTCGACACCATCTTCAGCCTGGCGCATCCGCTTGGCACCTTCGAACTGGAAGGGCTTGGTGACGACACCGACGGTCAGAACACCCAATTCGCGGGCGGCCTGCGCAATGATCGGAGCAGCCCCCGTGCCGGTACCGCCGCCCATACCGGCGGTGATGAAGCACATATGCGCGCCGGCAAGGTGGTCCACGATCTGTTCGATGCTTTCCTCGGCGGCGGCCGCGCCTACGGTCGGGCGGGCCCCTGCCCCCAGACCTTCGGTGACTTTCACGCCCAGCTGCACCCGCGCCGAAGACTGGCTTTGTTGCAACGCCTGTGCGTCGGTGTTGGCGACCACGAAATCAACGCCGTCCAACTGTTTTTCAATCATGTTATTGACGGCGTTCCCGCCAGCACCGCCAACGCCAAATACTGTAATCCGAGGCTTCAGTTCGTCGTGCCCGGGCATCGAAAGATTCAATGTCATGCTCTGTCCGCCTGTATTTATGTCCCGCCAAAGCGGTGTTTTTCTTACCTATCCTTGTTCGATTCTAGCGGCCTGATGCCAAAAGGTCACGTCAAAAATCGCGTTTTCCCACAAAATATGGAGGAAATAAGGCAGAAACCGGCGGCATTTCGCAGGTCACGCCAGATATAGCGGAAACAACGGCGACCATTACTAGACAACCAGCATGAACGCGAGAACACATTCGTTCATCGCGCTCTGATCGACTGTCATCTACATTGCGGAAAACTGCTCAGGTCCTGCCGCGAGGCCTCTTTCGGGCCTTGTGGATATCTTGCGGGATAAATCGAAACGCTGCAACCGGTTTCTTCAGCTGAGCGGTGCATTTGGACAGTCCAGGCCGCGATCCGTCATGGATCGCACTTCCTGTATTTCGCCATCGACGAATGAGGCAAGCCGCACCATCAAACGATCTTCATGCAAAAACGGCCACCAACAGACCGGAATGCCGTCCGGGTCATTGTCGTACAGAAAACACAACTGACCGTTTGGCGTCGTGATCTGCCCGTAGACACAGCCCTGCCCCTCTTCGCGCCAGACCGACATGCGGCGGTTCAGAAATTGTTCGGTTCCCACCAGGCCACCGCTGCGGATTTCGTAGAATGTCAGAGTTTTGCCGACCGCCGCGTCCAGAAACGCCTCGGGCGTGATCATGGTCTGGGCCGAGGCCAAGCAAGGCAGCAGCGCCGGGCCCAGTGCACACCCGCGCAGGACTCTACCAGTTGTCACGGAACCACCGCACGGCGCGCTTGAACGGGCGCGCGGCATAGGTATCGACCGGGATTTCAAAATCCCACCATTCATCCTGAGGATGGGCTGCAAACAGGCTGAGGCCGACAGCGGACGAGAACCCGGGCCCGGTGGCTGATTGGGGCAGGCCATGCACGCGCAAGGGGCGGCCCAGGCGAACGCGCTGACCGAGGATGCGCGTGGCCAGCCCGTCCAGCCCCATGATCTGGCTGCCGCCGCCGGTCAGCACGATCTGCTGGCTTGGCATGTGTTCAAATCCGGCGGCGTCCAGCCGGACGCGGACCTCTTCAAGAATTTCCTCGACACGCGGGCGCATGATGCCGATCAACTCGGCACGGCTGACGGTGCGGCGGTCGTGTTCCCAATCGCCGGTATCACCACCGATATCAATCATATCCCTGTCGTCGGCCCCGGTGGCATGAACGCCACCATTGAATGTCTTGATCCGTTCCGCCACGGCGGCAGGTACACCCAAGCCCATCGAGATATCGGCAGTCACGTGATCGCCGCCCATGCGCACGCAATCGGCATAGATCATGTGCTTTTTCATGAAGATCGAAACGCTCGTGGTGCCGCCGCCCATGTCGATACAGGCCGCACCCAGTTCCTGCTCATCCTCGACCAGCGCCGAGATGCCCGAGACATAGGCCGAATTCGCAATCCCGGCCAGTTCCAGATCGCAGCGCTTGATACAGCGCACGATGTTCTGGATCGCTGACGAATCCACGGTCAGCATATGCATGTCGACCGCAAGGCTCTGGCCCATCTGCCCGCGCGGGTCGATCAGGCCCGATCGGTTGTCGAGCGCGAAATTCACCGGTTGAGCATGCAGTACTTCGCGCCCGTCACCATAATCCGGCACGTCGCAGGCGTTCAGAACCCGGCCTACTTCGGCCTCGGTCACGATCTGACCGTCCAGATCGACTTGTGCATCCAGCCCGTAAGACCGCGGGTTCGCGCCCGAGAAACAGGCGATCACATGGTCGACGCGGATGTCGGCCATCTTCTGTGCGGCCTGAAGCGCGGTGCGGATGGCACGTTCGGTTTCCTGCATGGCGGTGACTTCGCCGAACTGCACGCCCCGCGACCGGGTGGTCGCGGCACCGATGACGCGAAAACCTGTCTGCCCTGCCATGGAACCGATGGTGTTGTCCTCGCTCAGCCGACCGGTTCCGTCAAAGCGCAGCACAAGACAGGCGATTTTCGAACTGCCCACATCCAGAATCGCAATCACACCGCGTTGCAATGCCTGCCGCCGCATCTGACGCATGGCACGTTGGGACTGATAAAGATCGGTCATCATGGTCGTTACTGCCCGTTACTCACTGTCACTTTTGTGTTCCACCAGTCTTCGCTGGCGGCTTTGGTCATTCGGATGGTCGGACGCTGCCCGAGGCGCATGTCGACCACGGCCACGTCACGTTCCAGAAGGTCCTGTACCTCGTTCACGGCAAGCACGCGTTCCAGCGCACGCACCGGGCGTTCGGTCGGCAGCATGATGCGCTGACCACGGTCCAGCACCAGATCCCAGCGCCGCTCTCCCACGCGCACCAAGCCGCGCACGCGATTGCCCAGGCTGCGCGAAGTCCGCAGAAGCTCCAGCGCTTCGCCGACGTGATCGTCGGCGCCCATCCCTGCGATCAGCGGCAGATCGGCGTGATCCTTGCGAGAGGTGGCTTCCTTGACATGCGCGCCTGTCTCATCCAGCAGCTCAAGCCCCTCACGCGTTCGCCAGACGATTACGGGCTGACGCTCGACGACATCGACTTGCAGGATGCCTCCGGGGCGGATTCTGACGGTTGCGGATTTCACCGGGTCCAGCCCGGTGATCGTGTCGCGGATCTGTTCCACATCCAGATCCCAGGAACTGATCGGGAAATCCAGCGGAACGATTTCACGGATATCTTCGGACAGGTCGGTTCCCGCCCCATCGATGGCCATCAGGTTGACCATGAATTCGGGGCGCTCCTGAATCGAAGTGCGCACATCGGCGATATAAGCGGCAAGTGCGTCGCGACGGTCCTGCGAGGCAAAGAAGATGCCAACCGCGGCAGCGATGGCGCAGATCGGCAGGCCGACCTTGACACCAAGGCGAATGCCCGGCGTCAGCATCCAACGTTGCAGCCGATAGCTGAGACGAGACGGCGCAGGGTCACTGCGCCTCGCAGAGCGGGAAAACACACGCGCACCGCGCAGGCGCAAAAGCGGTTCGGCCTCGTGCGAGTCCGTGTCGGCCGAGGCGAAATCGGCATCCGGCCCCGCAAGTGGTTTGCTGCGGTGGATTTCCAATGAACGACTGGCGATCAGCGGTCGCATGAGGCGTCCTCCACCATCCAGGCGCAGAGCTGTCCGAATGTCATTCCAAGATGAGCGGCCTGTTCCGGGACCAGAGAGGTTGGCGTCATGCCGGGCTGGGTATTGGTTTCCAGCAGGAACAACCCATCGGCACCCTTGCTGTCATCCCAGCGAAAATCGGTGCGGCTGACGCCCCTGCATCCCAAGGCAACATGCGCACGCACGGCGTAATCCATGCAACGGTCAAAGATGTCCGGTGGCACATCGGCAGGCAGAACATGCCATGATCCGCCCGGTTTGTACTTGGCATCGTAATCATACCAACCACCATCGGTCATGATCTCGGTCACGGTCAGGGCGCGGTCGCCCATCACCGTTACGGTCAGTTCACGCCCCGCAACATATTTCTCGACCATGATCTGATCGGGCATGTCTTCGGACAGCTGCGGCGGGCCGTTTGCGTTTTCATGGACGATGTAAATCCCAACGCTGGAGCCTTCGTTGTTCGGCTTGGCCACATAGGGTGGCTCCATCACGTGAGCTTCGACCACCTCGACCTTGGGCACGATCACGCTTGGTACGACGGGCAGCCCTTCGGTCTGGTAAATCTCTTTGCTGCGCTGCTTGTCCATTGCCAGCGCCGAGGCCAGCACACCGGAATGGGTGTAAGGGATACGCATCCACTCCAGCAGGCCCTGCACACACCCATCTTCGCCCCAGCGGCCATGCAGGGCGTTGAAAACCACATCCGGTTTGATGTCCACAAGGCGCGCGCAGAGGTCGGGACCTGCGTCCAGTTCGACCACTTCAAAGCCTTCTCCCACAAGGGCGGCCGCGCATTCGCGCCCAGAGCTGAGAGACACCTCGCGTTCCGCCGAGGGTCCACCCATCAATACCGCCACTTTGGGGTTTGTCCTGCTCGACATACCCAATGCGCGCCTCAATGTCCCCGGACCTTATGTGGTGGTCCGTACTGCGTTTATGCCTTTGATCCGTCGCCTGAATTTGCCTGTTATGGTCTGACGGTCGGGGCTTTATTCTGTCAGCGGATCACCGACCCGCATGATTTCCCACTCTAGCGTGATGCCGCTTGTTTCGTAAACCTTTTTTCGCACCTCTTCGCCAAGACCTTCGAGGTCTGCAGCGGTGGCCGCGCCGGTATTGATCAGGAAATTCGAGTGCTTCGGGCTCATCTGCGCACCGCCAAGCGTCGCGCCGCGCATTCCGGCGTCGTCGATCACTTTCCACGCCTTGAGGTCATGCACGTCATCCGCCTGCCCGGTCGAAGAAAACCCCGCCGGGTTACGAAAGGTCGACCCCGCGCTGCGATCTTTGGTGGGCTGGGTTTCGTCGCGTTTTTTCAACTGTGCCTCCATACGGGCATGGAGTTCTTGGGGACTGCCTGAAGGGCCCTCGAACACAGCCGAAATCAGCACGGCGCCTTCCGGCAGGTCCGTCTGGCGATAGCGAAAGTTCAAGTCTTCGGGCGTCAGGTCCACAAGTTCGCCTTGCCGGGTGACAATCGTGGCCTTGCGCAGAACATCCGCCGTGTAGCTGCCGTAACAGCCCGCGTTCATCCGCACCGCGCCGCCGATCGAGCCCGGAATGGTGCGCAGAAAGGTCAGGTCAACACCGGCATCCGCCGCCTTTCGCGCAACATGCGCGTCCAGCGCCGCAGCCCCTGCCGTAACCGTGTTGCCGTCAACCAAGATCGCGTTGAACCCGCGCCCCAGCCGGATCACCACGGCCCGCAGCCCCCCATCCCGAACGATCAGGTTCGAACCGACACCCATCGGAAAGATCGGGGTTTGTGCGGGCAGTTCCCGCAGGAAGGCTTGCAGGTCTTCGGTATCGGCAGGCTGGAACAGGTAATCGGCCGGGCCGCCGACGCGAAGCCATGTGAGCTCAGAGAGAGGTCGCGCCCGAGACAGGCGACCTTTCGGAACGGGAAACGTTGTCATGCGTCTGCACGCACCGCCAGGCTGCGTCCGCCCACACCGCCCATGATTGCAGCGAACAGAAAGGGAAGAACGCCGGCGGTCAGCCAGACCAGCGGGCCGAACGCCTGTTCTTCTTCGCCGGTGCCAATACCGGCCAGTACCACGATCAACGCCAGCCCGACGGCCGAGGCCAGACCGATCAGCCACAACAAGCCGCGCAGGCCCAGCCAACGGCCCGCCGTAAAACCGGCGGCGGCACCTAGCAGGAAAGAAAGAATTGGCAGATAGGCAAATGTGGCGACGGACGCCATGGCGGACCTCCTGAAACTGGCCGGTTATTCGTCAGCCGCCTTCATGCCCTGCATTTTCATCTTTGTCCAACGGGTCAGATAAATCACGGGCCAGCGCAGCACGGACATACCCATGGCCAGCACCAGCAAGCCGATCCACGGGCCGTTCTGATAGGTGACATACCCCAGAATCGGAATGCCCACGGCGATCAGGATATAGGCGCGTGTCCAGTGGTTGTCTTTGCTCGGGATCATTGCCAGCAGATTCGCGGAAACGCCCCACAGACCGGCAAGGGCGATGGACCAGTTCATTCCATGACCTCCCCGCGCACCCATTTTCGCCAGTAATACCGGATGGGGTTGCGGAACATCGAAACGAATCCGCCGAAGGCGAAAACCGACCAGAACCAACCGTGATCATAACCCAGCCAGACGATCAGTACCGGAGCGCAGATCAGCAGGGTAACGCCCGGCGGAAACTGCATTCGCATCGGCAAGAACGCCACGATCGTGGCGCAGATCACCCAAAGGGCGGCAATGATCATCGAATAGTCCATCTGTCCCCTCCGAGGACATGCGGCGGCTGCGGGCATTTGCTACACCTTCAGGTTGTGCACCAAACAGAAGAGAAGTCAAACAGCTTGTTTTCGCTGCAATCTCTCGGGCAGACCATTGGCCCAGGCGCTGATCGTACCGGCCCCGAGGCAGACGACGATATCGCCCGGGCGGGCCTGCTCGCGCACAAGCCGCTCAAGATCGTTTTCGTCAAACAGCGCGCGGGCGTGGCGGTGGCCGTGACGGATCAGACCCTGCACCAGATCGTCGCGCGATGCGCCTTCGATCGGGTCTTCACCAGCCGCGAAGATATCGGCGATAGCCACGACATCGGCGTCATTGAAGCAGGTGCAGAAATCATCGAACAGATTGGACAGGCGCGAATAACGGTGCGGCTGGTGCACGGCGATTACGCGGCCTTCGGTCGCCTGTCGCGCGGCCTTCAGGACTGCGGTGATTTCAACGGGGTGGTGGCCATAGTCGTCGATGATGGTGACACCGTCGACCTCTCCGACCTTGGTAAAGCGGCGATTGACGCCGCCGAAATTGGCCAGTGCCTCGCGAATTTCCGAGGCTTTCATGCCCAGATGGCGGGCAACAGCCACGGCGGACAAAGCGTTCGAGACGTTGTGGTCGCCGGGCATCGGCAGAGTGCAGCCTTCAATCACCTTGTCTTCGTATTGCAGGTGAATGTCGAAATGCGCGACGCCGCCCTTGTAGGTCAGGTTCTCGGCCCGCACATCGGACTGCGCGTTGAAGCCATAGGTGCGCACGCGGCGGTCGGTGATGCGGCCGACAAGCGCCTGCACCTCGGCATGGTCGGTGCAACACACAGCCAGCCCGTAAAAGGGGATATTCGATACGAATTCATGGAAACCCGCGCGCAACTTGTCGAAATCGCCCCAATGCTCCATATGCTCGGGGTCGATATTGGTGACGATGGCGATGGTCGCGGGCAGGCGGTTGAACGAGCCGTCGCTCTCGTCCGCTTCGACCACCATCCATTCGCCCTGTCCCATCCGGGCGTTCGAGCCGTAGGCATGGATGATGCCGCCATTGATCACGGTCGGGTCAAAATCCCCTGCCACCATCAGTTCGGCCATCATCGTGGTCGTGGTGGTCTTGCCGTGAGTCCCGGCGATGGCGATGTTGGATTTCAGCCGCATCAGTTCGGCCAGCATGTCAGCCCGGCGCACCACCGGAAGGCCGCGGGCACGGGCGCCGTCAAGCTCGGGGTTGCCCGGTTTGATCGCGGTCGAGACCACCACAACGGCCGCGTTTTCAAGGTTTTCCGCGCGCTGACCGACAAAGATCTCGGCCCCCAGACTTGCCAGCCGGTCGGTGATCTTCGATGCCTTCAGGTCCGAGCCCTGAACCCGGTACCCCAGATTGAGCAGCACCTCGGCGATACCCGACATTCCGATCCCGCCGATCCCCACAAAGTGAATCGGCCCTACGTCCTGCGGCAGTTTGGTTGCTGGGTTCATGTGGTCTCCTTCTGCGCCAATTGTTCAACAAGGGCTGTCAGACGCTCGGTGGCGTCAGGTGCCCCGACGGACAAGGCGGCATGGGCCATTTTCTGTGCGGCTTCGGGGTTCGTGAGAACCGTGGTGATTTGCTGTGTCAGCGCAGGAACGTCAAGAGCCTTTTCCGGGATCATGATGGCCCCGCCCGCCTGCACCAAGCCCCGTGCGTTGGCTGTCTGGTGATCTCCGGCGGCGGCGGCAAAGGGGATCAGGATCGACGGGCGCCCGATGACCGAGATATCGGCAACGCTGGACGCGCCAGACCGCGAGATCACCAGTTGGGCATCCGACATGCGACGGGGGACATCATCAAAGAAGGGCTGCACGTCGGCGCGGATGCCGTGTTCGTTGTAGAAGGCTGTGACGCGCTCGCCATCCTCGTCCCGGGCCTGATGCGCCACGCGGATGTGAGTGCGGATTTCTTCGGGCAGTGCGGCGATGGCACCAGGCACCACATCGCTGAGGATGCGTGCGCCTTGCGAACCGCCCATGACAAGGACCGACATCGGATAATCGCCGGGCGGAATATAACCGGCCGCGGCGCGGTCCAGAACGGCGGACCGGACCGGGTTTCCGGTGTGGATGCCATGCGCGCCCTCGGGCAGGTCCGTGGGCCACACACCACAGGCCACCTGCGCGACACGGGTGGCGAACAACTGGTTCACACGCCCCAGCACCCCGTTCTGTTCGTGGATCATGCGGGGGATTTTGAGCATGGTCGCAGCGCTCAGCGCCGGGATCGAGGGATACCCGCCGAAACCCACAACGACGTCGGGCTTGTCCCGCACCATCTGGAACACCATGCCAGCCACGCCACCGGCGATCTTGGGGCCGGCCATGGCCTTGGCCGCCAGACCGCCACGCGCGAAAGTGGCCGATGATGCCTCGACGATCTCGGTCGAATGCGGGAAACCACCGGTATAGCGGGCGCCGCGCGGGTCGGTGGACAGGCGCACGCGCCAGCCCTTGTTCAGCATCGCCTCGGCCAGCGCCTGAGCCGGGAACATGTGCCCCCCGGTCCCGCCAGCCGCAATCAACAGGTAAGGGTTCCCCATTATCCTCGTCCGCGCAGAATTTCGCCAAGCTCGCCCTGTGGGCGGGTTCGGGTGAAGGCCAGCAGCATTCCGACCGCAATACCGCCTGCAATCAGGGATGAGCCGCCATAGCTGACAAAAGGCAGCGTCATTCCCTTCGCGGGCAGCAGACGTACCGCAACACCCATGTTGATCATCGCCTGCACGCCGAACATGCATGCCAGACCGGTGCCCGCCAGACGGATGAACATGTCGCGTTCCCGCATCAGGCGCAGCAACGAACGTACCACGACCAACGAATAAAGCGCGATGATGATCAGCACCAGGATCAGGCCGTATTCCTCGGCCGCGACCGCGATGATGAAATCGGTATGCGCGTCCGGCAGCGACCACTTGACCTGCCCCTCACCCACGCCGACACCGAACAGCCCCCCTTCGCGGATGGCGTTGGTGGCATAGCCTAACTGGGTGGTCGGATCGACCTCTTGATTCAGAAAGCCATCGATACGGCGGGCAAAGTGTTCAGAATTGGAATAGGCGAACATACCGCCCAGAACAACAAACCCGGCCATTCCAACCAGCAGCAGCATCGGCGCCCCGGCGACAAAATACATCACCCCCCAGCCGAACAGGATCAGGCAGGCCTGACCGAAATCAGGTTGCATCACCAGCATACCGACAATCGCCATGCACAGGGCAAACGACCAGATCCGCCCCGGCGGGCCGTTGATCTCTTGTGAAGCCGCCAGCAGCCATGCAGCAACGACGATGAAGCCGGGCTTCAGAAACTCGGACGGCTGAAGCGAGGCGAACCCCAGCGAATACCAGCGCACCGCGCCCTTGCCAAAGTCGGTCCCGAAGACGGGCAGGAAAACCAGTGCCACGAAGGCCCCCAGGAAACCCAGCACCGCCAAACGACGCACCAGCGTCGGTGACATCATCGAGGTCAGAAGCATCGCAATCAGCGCCAATCCGCCGAAGATGGCCTGACGTTCGACATAATGGAACGGATCGAACCCGTTTCGCCCGGCCAGCGGTGGCGAAGACGCCAGCCCCAGCAACAGACCGATGGCAAACAGGATCAGAACGCAGGACATCGTCCAGCGATCGATTGTGCGCCACCATTTCGGTAGAATCGGTTCTCCGCGCTGGTCCTGGACCGCGCCATACACCATCTCAGTCATGAGATACCGCCACTCTCTGCCTCGTCAACGCCCCGTTTTCGGGGTCTGATTGAGACTCTACAGGGATTTTTGTGTTTGGGCTAGTAGGATGAAGCCACAAGGCATAAATCGACCTTCCAGGCCCAAAGCACCCCCGGCTGCACGTGGCGGCCCGTGGTTATTGCAGCTTTGGACACGCCGCTTGGCGGAGCGGCGCGCGTTGATCCACAAGGCGGGTTGCTATGCATTATTCCTTGATCGGATATCGGTCGGGTTCCTCAAACACGTCAATGACGCGAGACCCCGCCTTGATGGTGCCTCCGTGCGCGACTCCGCTTGGGATCGAGTAGCTGTCGCCGGGGCCGTAGATGCGGGTCTTGCCACCGATCGTGAGTTCAATTTCACCCTCAACCACCGTCCCCCATTGGGCACCATGCGAATGCAGGGGAAGCTCCATGTCCTTGAGAAAAGTGAAGAAAGCGACCAGCCCTGCATCTGATCGAATGACGGCCGTCTGCACCACGTCTTCAGGAAAAGGCACATCCAGTTTTGGAAATGACGAAATAAATTCGGGGAATTGCATTCAGAGTTCCTTTTGCCAGTTTGTCTTGTCAAAACCTCTTTGCGGTATGGCCGCAGCATGTCAGTGCGCCGGAACTCTGGCAATCGCCCTGTCAGCCGACTTCGAATTTGCGAGAACGCGGCGAGCGCGCGCCGCGCGACTTCGGCATGGGCTCTTGCCATCTTGTTTAATCCACGCCATCCCCCGCGCATGACCTACGACACGATCATCCTTGGGGCCGGGGCTGCCGGCATGATGTGTGCGGCCCATTGCGGTGGGCGCGTGCTGGTGATTGACCATGCCAAGGCACCCGGCGAGAAAATCCGCATCTCGGGCGGGGGGCGCTGCAATTTCACCAACATGTATGCCGGGCCGGGCAACTTCCTGTCGCGAAACCCGCATTTCTGCAAATCCGCCCTTTCACGGTACACGCAATGGGATTTCATCGATCTGGTCGAGCGTCACAACATCGCCTGGCATGAGAAAACCCTGGGCCAGTTGTTCTGCGATGGCTCTTCGAAACAGATCATCCGGATGTTGCTGGATGAAATGAGCGGTGCAGGAGCAGAGCTGTGGGTTCAAACCTTGCTGCGCGATCTGCGCAAGACCGAAGGCGGCTTTGCGCTGGAGGTGGAGCGTGACGGGCAACGGCAGCACCTGACCTGCGCCAATCTGGTGCTGGCGACGGGCGGGAAGTCGATTCCCAAGATGGGCGCTACCGGGCTGGCCTATGACATCGCGCGCCAGTTCGGGTTGCGGATGACCGAGACTCGGGCGGCGCTGGTGCCTTTCACCTTCTCGGACGGGCGGTTCAAGGACCTGTCCGGCGTTTCACTTCCCGTGCGACTGTCGAATGATAGCGCCAGCTTCGACGAGGCGCTGCTGTTCACCCATCGCGGTCTCAGCGGGCCGTCGGTGTTGCAACTGTCGTCATACTGGCGCGAAGGTGAGGCAATCCAGGTGAACCTGATCCCCGACCTGCCCCTGTTGGATCTGTTGCGCGCACAGCGGCAAAGCGCTGGCCGCAAGGCGCTGACCACTGAACTGGCGCGGCATCTGCCGGCCCGGCTGGTCGATTACCTGTGTCGCATCATTCCGATGTCCGGGAAGCTGGCGGATCAGTCGGACGCGAAGCTGGCCGAACTGACCTCGGCCTTGTCTGCGTGGCAACTGGTGCCGTCGGGGACCGAGGGGTATCGCACCGCCGAAGTCACCTTGGGCGGGATCAACACGGATGACTTGTCTTCGAAAACGATGGAGGCCAGGGATGTCCCCGGCCTCTATGCAATTGGCGAAGCAGTTGATGTCACCGGTTGGTTGGGCGGCTACAACTTCCAGTGGGCATGGTCGTCAGGCCATGCTGCAGGTGTTGCAATTGCCGCCGGACGCTAGCCTACGACGTTGTAGCCACGCCCGCGCATGCAGTTGCGCACGATCACTTCCTTGTTCTGGTTTTTATTGATGACGTCTGCGCCAGCGCCTACCAGGGCACCTGCCACAGCCGCGCGACCAAGATTGTCGCTGCTGTCCTGAACGATCCCGGTAACGGCCGCAGCACCCGCTGCGCCAATTGCTGCATTCCCCGCGGTAGAGCCATCAACGCTGCTCTGCGATGCCGCCAGTTGTTGGCATTGCTGCAGGTCCACGTTGTAATTCGGGCCGACCGGACCGTCGACGATGGGCTGATAGTTGGCACCCGTGTTCGTACAGGCCCCCGCAACAAGAATGGCAGGTAGGATCAGAGAAAGTCTACGAAATGGCATAGTCATAACCTCGTGTTGAATCTGCTGGCAGGCAAAACCAATAATGGTGCCGCGTCAAGCTGATAGCATCCAAGTTTGGCCCAGCCGGCGGTCTATTGCAAATGGCTATTCTGTCAGCCGGCGCTTGACCTGCGTTGCAAAATCCTCGCCGCGCTGTTCAAAGTTGTCATATTGGTCGAAACTTGCCGCCGCGGGCGCCAGTAGGACCGTCTCGCCGGGTCGGGCATCCGCCATGGCCTGCGCCACGGCCTCTGACATCGTCGTACAGACCTGCGCATCAGCCTCGAGCTGCATCGCAAAACCGGCCGCTTCGCGACCGATCACATAGGCCTTGATGACTTCGCCCGCCGCCATGTTCAGGGCTGATATGCCACCCTCTTTCTCAAGACCGCCGCAAATCCATCGGATCTTTTTGAATGCCATAAGCGCTTTCAGGGCGCTGTCGACATTGGTCGCCTTGGAGTCGTTGACGTAGGTAACCCCATCGGCCTCGGCGATGATCTGGCTGCGATGCGGCAGACCCGGATAGGAATGCAGCGCATCCTCGATCACGCGCGGGGCAAGGCCCAGCGACCGGCAGGCGGCGTAGGCCGCGCAGGCATTCTGGTGGTTATGTGCACCGGGCAGGCCCTTGATGGCGCGCAGGTCGATAGACCCCGCCTGCCGCCCCTTGCGGTATTCCGACAGGAACCCTTTGCGCGCAAAGACCTGCCAGCCCGGCCCAGTCAGCTTCCGCGCCACCGAGATACGGATCACCCGGTCATCCGATGGTCCTTCAGCCAGTTGCCCTGCCAAAAACGCACCTTCGGTTTCGTCGACGCCAATGATCGCGCGATCCGGGCCGCCTTCGGAAAAAAGGCGCCGCTTGGCCGCGAAATATCCCCCCATGCCGCCGTGGCGGTCCAGATGATCGGGCGACAGATTGGTGAACACCGCCACATCGGGGGTCAGAGCGCGGGCCAGCTCGGTCTGATAGCTGGAAAGCTCCAGCACCACGACCGAACCATCACCGCCCGGATCGATATCCAGAACACCGCGCCCGATATTCCCCGCCAACTGCGCCTCGCGACCGGCCTCGGTCAGGATATGATGGATCAAAGCGGCAGTCGTCGATTTCCCGTTCGAGCCTGTCACCGCAATCACGCGCGGAGGCGTGTCGTAGTTGTTCCATTCCGGTCCGGCAAAGGAGCGGAAGAACAGGCCGATGTCATTGTCCACCGGCACGCCTGCATCCAGGGCTGCCGCCACCACGGGGTTCGGTTCAGGATAGAGATGCGGAATGCCTGGTGAAACGATCAGCGACGCGATGTCGTCAAACGCCCCGTGCTTGCGCAGGTCGGCGCAGGTGAATCCCTCGCCTTCGGCGGTATCACGGGCGGCCGGGTTGTCATCCCAGCACACCGGTTCCGCCCCGCCCGCACGCAGCGCACGTGCAGTGGCCAGACCGGACCGGCCCAGCCCCAGAACGGCCACTTTCTGCCCTGCAAAGCCTTTGACCGGGATCATTAGGGGGTCACCTTTTTTAGATTACCGAAGATCGTGAAATCACCAACAGCTACGACCCCGCCAATAATAAACAGCAACGAAATGAAAAACGATAATATTTGTACGCTTACTGCCTCGCGGTCGTAGCGACCACTCAATTGAGTAAGCCTGTAGCCAACTACTAATGCTGCGGAGTTTGCAACGTGAAGGAACGCGACCAATACTACAAACGCGGTGATCAAATACACACGGAAATCAAAGCCGACAAAGGCCAATAAAACCAGTATGAAAAAAATCGCAATCGCGAGCCACAAAGCTTGATCAAAAGAACGACGAGAAGACTTACTTTTGGGCCACCTTGTATTTACGCTATTGTGAAGCATTACTATGGGGATTGGCACGACGATAGCCACAGCGGACAAAACCAACGCTGCTATGATCACTCCCCAGTACGAACTGCACAGATCAAAAAGACCAAGAGTGTTGTTTAAGAACAAGCTAATGGTGCCTTTCCCAAGAGAAACGCTTTCCCAAAATTTGATAAAAATTACAGCCAACCCTGCCGACTGTAACCCAGCCGCGATGGCGTAAAGCCGTTCGCGCCCACACAATTCCATTTGATCGCAAGTCATTCCGCGTTGTCTTTAACTACCGCACCTTCAGCGTCGCCAGACCGATCATCGCCAGGATCAGCGAGATGATCCAGAAGCGGATCACGATGGTCGGTTCAGCCCAGCCTTTTTTCTCATAGTGGTGATGGATCGGGGCCATCAGGAAGACCCGTTTGCCCGTGCGTTTGAAATAGAGGACCTGAATGATCACACTCAGCGCCTCGACCACGAACAAGCCGCCGACCACGGCCAGAACCAGCTCGTGCTTGGTGGCCACGGCGATGGCTCCCAGCGCGCCGCCGAGGGCCAGCGATCCGGTATCGCCCATGAACACCGCCGCCGGGGGGGCATTGTACCAGAGAAACCCGAGGCCGGCCCCGAACAACGCGGAGGTGAAGATGAAGATCTCACCGGTGCCGGGTACGTAATGCACATCGAGATATTCGGTAAAGTCGACCCGACCCACCGCATAGGCGATCACGCCCAGGGTCGAGGCTGCGATCATCGCCGGCATGATGGCCAGCCCGTCCAGACCGTCGGTCAGGTTCACCGCATTGGCGGCCCCGACGATCACGACAATCGAGAACGGAATATAGAAGATGCCCAGATTGACCAGCGTGTCCTTGAAGACGGGTACAGCCAGCTGGTTCTGCAACGCTTCGGGATGGTGCAATGTCGCCCAAAGCGAAGCCAGCACGGCGATAATCACGCCCAAAGCCAGGCGCATCCTGCCTGAAACCCCCTGCGTATTCTGTTTTGAGACCTTCGCGTAGTCATCCGCGAATCCGATGGCCGCATAAGACAAGGTCACAAAAAGAACCATCCAGACATACGGGTTGTCCAGCCGCGCCCAGACAAGGGTTGACGTGACCAGAGCTCCGACAATCAGCAATCCACCCATCGTCGGCGTGCCTGCCTTGGAAAAATGCCCTTCGGGGCCGTCGTCACGGATCGGCTGGCCTTTGCCCTGTTTCTTGCGCAGCACGTTGATCAGGGGTTTTCCGAAGATGAACCCAAAGATCAGCGCGGTCATGAAGGCACCGCCTGCGCGGAAGGTGATATACCGGAAGAGGTTCCAGAAATCCCCTCCGTCCGACAGAGCGGTCAACCAGTACAGCATGACAATACCTTTCTCACACGAGGCGCGCGGGCAAGTTCACCCATCAAGCGCGCCCCCTTGCCCCATTTTGCGCAGACCGTCAACAATCGCGGCCAACGCCATGCTGAGTGAGCCCTTGGCGAGCACCGTGTCTCCATCCCGGATCAAAGCAGGCAGATGTTCCGCCATTTCCGCACTGGTTGCGAACCAGAGCCCACGTTTCTTCTCGGGCAGCGCGCGGTGCATTGCCTGCATCAATGGCCCGATGCAATGAACCTGATCCACGCGCGCCATCGCCTCGATATCCGCCATGGCGGCATGCATGGCCTCTTCCTGGGCGCCCAGTTCCTTCATGTCACCCAGAAACGCAACGCGGCGGGTGCCTTTGGAGGCGGCCAAGACATCCAGCGCGGCCTCCATCGAGGTCGGGTTGGCGTTATAGCTGTCATCCAGCAGTTCGATCTGCCCGCCGCCGGGCAAAGGCAGGCTTTCCCGTACGCCGCGCCCCTTGACCGGAGACCATGCGCGCAGACCCGCGATAGCGTCATCCAGATCGACACCCAGTTCAACGCAGGCTGCCAAAGCCCCCAGTGCGTTCATGGCGAAATGCGTACCGGCAGAGTTCACCGCAAAGCGGATTACCTGATCACCAACGGCAGCTTCGGCATTCACGGCGCTCGTCCCCTGCTGAACGTCGGTCAGCCGGTAATCCGTTGCGCCTTGGCCGAAATCCACGATCCCGGCCCCCTGCCCAAGTGCCGTTTGGCGCAGGATGTCCGCGTGCTCGATATCCGCATTGACGATTGCCGCGCCACCGGATTCGAGCCCTTCAAAGATCGCAGCTTTTTCATGGGCGATGCCAGCCACATTCTCGAAGGCTTCCAGATGCACCGCCGCCACGGTCGTGACCAGCGCCACATGCGGGCGGGCTTGCCGGGCCAGCGGGGCAATCTCGCCCGGATGGTTCATGCCAATCTCGATCACTGCGAATTCAGTGTCGCGCGGCATCCGGGCAAGGGTCAGCGGAACGCCCCAGTGGTTGTTGTAGCTGGCCACGCTGGCATGGGTTCTGCCCTGTGTTTCGAGGATCACGGCCAGCATTTCCTTGGTCGACGTCTTGCCGACACTGCCGGTCACCCCCACCACACGCGCATCCGTTCTGGCGCGAGCCGCCTGCCCCAAAGCCTCGAGCGCCGCCTGCACATCTTCGACGATCAGCAGTGGTGCGTCTGGCGATACGTTGTCGGGAATATGCGAGACCAAAGCCGCGCCCGCGCCTTTCTCAAGCGCTTGGGCTACGAACTCATGCCCGTCCCGTGCCGCTTTCAGCGCCACGAACAGATCACCGGGTTGAAGGGTGCGGGTGTCGATGGAGACACCATCAGCGGCCCAGTCGGTCGTGACCCGTCCACCCGTTGCCTGAGCAGCCTCGGATGCAGTCCAGAGCGTCATGCGACCCTCCCGTCCAGCGCTGCAACGGAAATGCTGGCCTGTTCGACATCGTCGAAGGGCAGAACCTGATCTCCCACGATCTGACCGGTTTCATGCCCCTTTCCGGCGATCAGCAGCGCATCACCGGGTTGCAGCGCATCGATGCCGCGCAGGATGGCCTCGGCGCGGTCGCCGACTTCGGTCACGCTGGCGTCGCCTGCTGCCTCTGACGCGCCTGCCATCACGGCCGCGCGGATGACTGCCGGATCTTCGCTGCGCGGGTTGTCATCGGTGACAAAGACCACGTCTGCATGGTTGGCTGCCGCCCTGCCCATCAAGGGTCGTTTGCTGGCGTCGCGATCCCCGCCCGCACCGATAACGGCAATCAGACGGCCCATCACATGCGGGCGCAGCGCCCTGAGTGCTGTGGCAACAGCATCAGGCGTGTGGGCATAATCCACAAACACCGCCGCGCCATTGTCACGCGTGGCGGCCAGTTGCATCCGCCCGCGAACCGTCGTCAGATGGGGCAGAGTTTCGAACACCCGTTCGGGGCTGTCCCCGGCAGCGATCACCAGGCCACAGGCCAGCAGGATATTTTCGGCCTGAAACCCGCCGATCAGGTTCAGGCGGGTCTGGAACGTTCGGCCCTGCCACGCAAAGCGCAGGTCCTGCCCCGTGGCGTCGAACCGCTGGTTGATCAGACACAGGTCGGCATCGCCCAGCCCCACCGTCAGCACCGACTGGCCGCGCATCTCGGCGATCCGCCGGACCTGGGCCCCTTTCGGGTCGCTCAGGTTGACAACGGCCGTTCCATCCTGCGGCAAAACCCGGTCGAACAGACCGGCCTTTGCGTTGAAATAGGCCTCGAAGGTTTCGTGGTAATCCAGGTGGTCCTGCGTGAAGTTCGAGAAACCGGCGGCGGTCAGGTGAACGCCGTCAAGGCGGCGCTGTTCAAGGCCGTGGGACGAAGCCTCCATTGCGGCATGGGTCACGCCGTTCTCGGCCGCCTCGGCCAGACAGCGGTGCAAGGTGATCGGCTCGGGCGTGGTGTGGGCCAGCGGCGCTGTCCACGCACCTTCAACCCCGGTGGTGCCGAGGTTGACGGCGGCGTGGCCAAGCGCGGACCAGATCTGCCGAACGAAGGTGGAAACAGATGTTTTGCCGTTCGTTCCCGTGACGGCCACGATGGTTTGCGGCTGCGCGCCGAACCACAACGCCGCGGCACCGGCCAGCGCCTGTCGCGGGTCTTCCACCACGGCCAGCGCTGCGTCCGAGGCTGCCAGTTCGGCCTCGGCGATCTCTGCCCCTTCGGCATCGGTCAGGATCGCAGCGGCCCCCATGCGCAGGGCAAACTGGATGAATTCTGCGCCATGAACGCGGGACCCGGGCAGCGCGGCAAACAGGAAGCCCTCTTTCACCTCGCGGCTGTCAACGGCCAGACCGGTGATATCCGGGTTTGCGCCCTCTCTTGCGGTCAGGGCCAGCTGGCTGAGTTTCTTCGTCCTTGTGCCCATGACCCACCTCTTGCCGGACAGCCTAGTTTGAGGTCAGCGTTATAGCAGCGCCCGCCTCAGGCTCAAGCCGGGGACGCAACCCCAACAACGGTGCGACGCGTCCGATCAGTTCGGCGGCAACAGGCACGGCGGTCCACCCGGCCGTGCGGCGTTTTTCACCGTAGGCCACGATCGAAGGTTCGTCCAACGTCACGATCAAAACGTATTGCGGATCGTAGGCCGGGAAGATCGTCGCGAAGGTGGCAATGACCTTGTCTTCATAGTACCCGCCGCGCGGTTTGGGCTTGTCGGCCGTACCGGTCTTGCCGGCCACGTCATAGCCCTTGACCTCGGCGAAACTGGCGGTGCCGTCCGTTACCACTTTGCGCAGCATCTTTTGCGCCTGCCGTGCAGTGTTCTGCGACATGACACGAGGCCCGTATTGCGGGCCGTTCCGGCGCAGAATGGTCGGGCTGACGTAATGCCCGCCATTGGCAATCGCCGCGTATCCCGCGGCCAGATGCATCGGGCTGGTCGACAGGCCGTGGCCATAAGAAATTGTCACGGTACTGAGCTCGCCCCATTTCTTCGGCTTCAGCGGCACACCGCCCTTGGCCTCGACAATCTCGAATGGGGTCGGATCGAACATGCCAAGCGCGTCCAGAAACTCCTGCTGCCGTTTGGCACCGATTTGCAAGGCCAGACGCCCCGTGCCTCGGTTCGAGCTGTGGACGATCACATCCGCCACGCTGATCTTGCCGTAATTTTTGCCGTTGAATTCGCCGATGGGAAAGCGGCCGATCTTCATCGGCCCGGACGTATCGATGATGGTGTTCGAATTCACCAATCCAAGTTCAACGGCCTGGGCCGCGGTGAAAATCTTGAAAACAGATCCCAGTTCATACACGCCTTGTACATAACGGTTGAAAAGCGGGCTGTCCGAGGGGTCAAAGCCCGAGGTCGGTGGGCGCGGGCGGTCATTCGGATCAAAAGAAGGCAGCGAAGCAGCGGAAATAACCTCGCCCGTATGCGCGTTCATCAGAACGGCCGAGGCCCCCTTGGCATTCATGATCTTCATACCGCCGTAAAGAACCTGTTCTACTGCGGCTTGAATCGTCAGGTCCAGCGACAGTTGCAGCGGCTTGTTGCCGTTGGCCGGATCGCGCAGATAATCGTCGAACTGCTTTTCCACACCGGCCACGCCGATCACTTCGGCGGCGCTGACGCCTTCACGACCAAAACCGGACCCGCCCAGGATATGAGCGGCCAGCCGCCCGTTGGGGTAAAGCCGCATTTCACGCGGACCGAACAGGATGCCGGGATCACCGATGTCGTGCACAGCCTGCTTCTGCTCGGGCGAAATGCGTTTCTTGATCCACAGGAATTTGCGGTTGCCGGTGAAGTCCTTGATCAGCCGCTCTTTGTCCAGATCAGGAAAAATCGCAACCAACTGCTCTGCAGCGGCGACGGGATCGATCATCAACGGGGGCTGCGCGTAAACGGAATAGGTGTCCAGATTGGTGGCCAGTATGCGCCCTTCGCGATCGACGATGTTGGCGCGCTGCATGGCAATCGCCGCGCCTGGTGCGCTGGCCAGAGGCTCTTGTGCTTCCGATGTCGCCAGCATGCCCATGCGGACACCGACGACTGAAAAAGCGCAGAAGAAGAACAGGCCCAGCACCAGCAGACGCCCTTCGGCACGGGCGCGGGCGCGATCCTTCATCTCTTCGTGGCGCTTGCGGATGTTCTCACGCTCGATTGCCTTGGGGTTTTCGCCCCGCGCGCGGGCATCCAGGATTCGGGCCAGGGGGCGCAGAGGGGTGCGTGTCATGGAATCTGCACCTCGCCCAAAGCCTGAATGTCAGTGATGGCCTGCAATTCAATCGGATCAACGACGGGCAGGTCCGGGTCTTCGGCATAGGCGATCTGATCCGCGCGCCCGAACTGCTCGGCCCGCAACGGCAGCAGACCAAGGCGTTCAAAGTTCAGGTCGGCCAGTTCGCGCAGCCTGTCCGGGCGGTTCAGATAGGCCCATTCCGCGTTCAGAACAGCCAGTCGCACCTGTGCCATTCCGATCTCGCGCTGCAAAGACTGGGTTTCCTTTACCACTTGCTGGGTTCGGTAGTTTTCCTGATAGGCCCACAACGCCAACCCGAACACGGACAGAGCAGTCAACACATACAAAACACTCTTCATCTTGCCCTTCCCCCCAGTTGCGGCATTCCGATGGCCCGCGCTTCAATTTCCCCCGCCGGAGCTTCGGTTCGGATCGCCACACGCAGTTTTGCCGAGCGCGCGCGCGGGTTTTCCTGCAATTCCTGTTCGTCAGGCCCCACCGCCTTGCGGGTCTTCAGTGTGAATTGCGGCTGTTCCTGTTCAATCTCGGGCGCATAGCGGTTCGCGCGCCCCGTCTTGCCCGCGCGGGACTGGAAAAACCGTTTCACCATTCGGTCTTCAATGGAATGGAAAGTGACAACGGCCAGTTGCCCGCCGGGCTTCAAAGCACGTTCAGCGGCCATCAGCCCCTGAAACAGCTCTTCATATTCTGCATTCACGGCGATACGCAGCCCTTGAAAGCTGCGCGTGGCCGGGTGGGATTGCCCCGGTTTCGGACGTGGCAGGCAGGATTCGATGATCGCGGCCAGACGCAGGGTTGTGGTGATCGGCTCTTCCGTGCGCGCTTTGACGATCGCCTTGGCGATCCGGCGGCTGGCGCGTTCTTCACCATAGTGGAACAGGATGTCGGCCAGTTGCGCCTCGGTCGCGGTATTGACCAGATCGGCGGCGCTTTCGCCATCCTGGCTCATGCGCATGTCCAAAGGACCATCCTTCATGAAGGAAAACCCGCGGTCGGCCTGGTCCAGCTGCATCGAGGAAACGCCAAGGTCCAGAACAACGCCGTCCAGGTTCTGCGCATATTCATCCATACGAGAGAACACGCCGGGTTGCATCACCAGCCGATCACCATAGGCGCCCACCCAGTCTGACGCCATCTCAAAAGCGAAGGGATCGCGATCCACGCCGATCACCTTGTCGGCCCCGGCCTCCAGCAATCCGCGGGTGTACCCGCCTGCGCCGAAGGTTCCGTCCAGCCAGACGCCCGTGACCGGCGCCACCGCCGCCAAGAGCGGGCGCAGCAAGACAGGGATGTGAGGCGCGTCCGGTTGTGGATGATCCGCGGCCGCCATGCCGTCACCCGCCCTCGACTTCATCGAGGAATTCCAGCGGATCAACATCGTCGCCAAGGCCGTCCAGCCATTCCTCGGTCGCCGCCAGTTCCTCGGATTCGTAGGTCTCGGGCTTCCAGATCTGAAAAGTATCCCCGGCGGCGATAAAAAACGCCTCGCCCTCAAGACCGATTTTCTTGCGCAGCTTTGCCGGCAGAACCAGCCGCCCGGTTTCATCGACATTGGTCGGGAAGGACTGCCCATGGAACAGGCGCTGCAACATCTTGCGCTTCATCGCGCCACGTGGCAGCGCATCGATCTTGGCATCGACCTCGTCGATCGCCTCCATCGTGTAGCATTCCAGGTATTTGCGGCGATGATCCCCGTAGACAATCACAAGCTCTGGATTGTCGCCGGGCTGCCAGTTGGGATCGGAGGCTTCAAGCACGCGGCGAAACGAGGCCGGGATCGACACCCTGCCTTTCGCATCCACCTTATGGTGGCTTTCACCTCTGAACCTGCGCGCCAAGACGACTGTCCCTTTCGCTTGCGCCCCACTTGAAATTCGCGTTCCCCCCGGATGAAAAACGGCGGGTTGATCTGCTGCCACTGATCAACCCGCCGCATTGACCCGCTGTGCGGGATGTCCAGCTGCACGCGCCACCTGGGGGGATGTCTGCTCGCCCGCGCGCCGGATCTCTTGATTGATGAAAGCGAGATGCCTGTATGAAACCTGATTATTTTTGGTCGGGGTCGTTTGGTGCCCCTGCTGCCTCGTCCTCATCGGATGTATTAGGGATGCCATGGGAATTCATGGAAATCAATAGGAATTTTGCGAACCGTGTTCCATGAATCACGCTCCAACAACAATACCATCATGAAATCTGAGCACAATGACACCAATTGTAGGAGGTTTTTCCGCACAGCACCCCAGATATAGACAATTCGAAGTTGGAATTTTTTTCCCACGATTTCCCGTAATATCTAAAGAATTGCCATTCAGGGTGGAAAAACCCGGCATCTTTGGGCAGCGATCTCGCAGAATCATTTGCACTTTGAGCGCAATTTCGGCGGGACTTCCCCTCGACAACCACATTGGCCCATGAAATCCCGTGGCATTCGGGCAGTTTGCTCTGCGACGTGCTAAACTGGCAAATCGTGCATCAGGGAATAGCTGAACCGCCACGCCTTGCCTGGCGCTTCGGTCACACGCACGTCTTGAATGGTTTTATTGCGCACATATTCCAGCCAACACCGCTCAATTAAAAGGCAAGCCATAAGAAGGCCATGTTTCCGCTGTCACCCGTGACCCAAGGGAAGGCCCAATGTTTCAAGGTGCATTTCGAGTTGAAGGAAAAAACTGAACCAATCTATGCGCTTGCTGCATAGCAGCATTGACGACGCGACCTATTGTGCAATCGCAGCATTTGCCTATTTTCAACCTCAAGCAAGGGCCGAGCGTAATCGGCAAAGCAAATAAATACGGATGATGAGCATGGCAGTCGCAAGCACACATACAGCATCGAAGAGCACACCGGCGTTCGGAATCGCAACTTTGATCGAAAACGCAAAGGCGCGTTTTGCCCGCTATCGTATGTATCGCCAGACCGTCAATGAGCTGGCAGGACTGTCGGACCGTGAACTGGCCGATCTGGGCCTGCATCGTTCCATGATCCGTCGGGTGGCCATGCAGGCCGCCAACGATCACATCGCGCAATAAGCGCGCCACGAATATCGAGATCAGGCCCTTCCTCCTCCCTTAGGGTCTGTTATCAGCGGCAACGTCTCTCCTCCTCCCTGACGTTGCCGCACCATATACCGGCCTCAACCCGCCGGATCCTGATACATCGAGGCTCTCCTCCTCCCTGCCTTGATGTTGAAAGCGCGCGGCGACGCCTTCCTCCTCCCTGACGTCGCCGCGTCTTCTCCATACCGGGCTCAAACCCGGGTTCGAATACATCGGGGCTCTCCTCCTCCCTGCTCTGATGTTGACAAGACGGCGGTTCCCCTTCCTCCTCCCTGGGAACCGCCGTTTTTTTGTTTTTCTGACATAGGTGTAAGAAGGCCCTCTGATTTCTGATCCGGAGGAAACAATGGCCGCCTATTTCATCGCGCAGATCGACATCCACGACCCGGATGGGTATCAGGATTATCTGGCGGGTTTCATGCCGATCTTCGACCGCCACAAAGGCCGCCTGCTCACGGTCTCATCGAAACCGGTTGAACGGATCGAAGGCGATTGGCCCGAAGGTGGCATTGTGCTGATGGAGTTTCCGGACCTTGCCGCGGCGAAAGCCTGGAAAGACGACCCTGATTACATCGAGCTGGCGAAGATCCGGCAAGCTACCGCCTCGACCAATCTGGTTCTGGTCGAAGGGATATGACGCCTCAGAACGGGACGTCATCCTTGTTGGTCAGAAAACGCGAGACCACTTTCTTTGTGCCTGCCTTGTCGAATTCGACTTCGACCTTGTCGCCCTCGATCCCGACAACCGCGCCATAGCCGAATTTCTGGTGGAACACCCGTTCCCCCAGCGTGAAACTGGCCACGGCGGTCGCGTCGATCACCGTGTTGCGGGATTCGCGCGGCTGCGACATGCCGTATTGCCCCTGCCGCGCCTGCATCCGCCTCCAGCCCGGCGAGTTGTAGACATTCGCTTCGGCCGCGCGGGTTTCAATGCCCGCAGCGGGCTGGCCGCCACCATAGAGACCCGGAGGCGTAAGGACCTCAACGTGATCTTCCGGCAATTCGTCGATGAACCGGGACGGCATGGAGTTCTGCCACTGCCCGAACACCCGCCGGTTGGCGGCAAAAGAAATGGTACACACTTCTTCGGCGCGGGTGATGCCGACATAGGCCAGGCGCCGTTCTTCCTCGAGCCCCTTGAGCCCGGATTCGTCCATTGACCGCTGCGAGGGGAACAGCCCGTCTTCCCAGCCCGGCAGGAAGACGGCGGGAAACTCCAGCCCCTTGGCCGCGTGAAGGGTCATGATCGAAACCTTGGCCCCGTCGCTGTCCTGTTCGTTGTCCATGACCAGACTGACATGTTCCAGAAACCCTTGCAGGTTCTCGAAATTGTCCAGCTGGTTCACCAGTTCCTTGAGGTTTTCAAGGCGCCCCGGCGCTTCGGGCGTCTTGTCGTTCTGCCAGTGGGCGGTATAGCCGGATTCGTCGAGAATGATCTGCGCAAGTTCGATATGCGTATGCTCGGGTGCGCCGAACCGCATGGGCGAACCGTCATCGATCACCGAATCGTCGTCCACCTCGATCCGCGGCCCACGTGTCATCGCATTCCAACGCGCCAGACCGTCGATCAGTTCGCGCAGCGCCTTGCCTCCCTTGCCCTTGATCAACCCGTTATCGACCGCAATCCGAGCACCTTCGACCAGTGACACCCCATTTCCGCGCGCGGTCATCTGGATGGTTTGCTGCGCCTTGTCGCCAAGGCCGCGTTTCGGCGTGTTTACGATTCTCTCAAACGCAAGATCATCCTCGGGGCTGACCACCAGCCGGAAATAGGCCATGGCATCGCGAATCTCCATCCGCTCGTAGAATCGCGGGCCGCCGATCACCTTGTAGGGCAGACCGATGGTCAGAAACCTGTCTTCGAAGGCGCGCATCTGGTGGCTGGCGCGGACGAGGATAGCGATCTCATCAAGGTTCATCGGGCGAATACCGCGCGTACCGCCCTGCATCGCGTCGATTTCCTCGCCGATCCAGCGGGCCTCTTCCTCGCCGTCCCAATGGCCGATCAGATTGACCTTGTGGCCTTCCTCGGCTTCGGTCCACAGCTCTTTGCCCAGACGGTTTTCATTGCCGCGAATGACGTTCGACGCAGCCGCCAGAATATGCGGGGTCGAGCGGTAGTTCTGTTCCAGCCGCACCACATACGCGCCGGGAAAGTCCTTTTCGAACCGTAGGATGTTGCCCACCTCGGCCCCGCGCCAGCCATAGATCGACTGATCGTCATCGCCGACGCAGCAGATGTTCTTGTGCCCGGCCGCAAGCAGCCGCAGCCACAGATATTGGGCGATGTTGGTGTCCTGATACTCGTCCACCAGGATATAGCGGAACCAGCGCTGGTATTGCTCCAGAACATCCTGATGGGTCTGGAAGATCGTAACCATGTGCAGAAGCAGATCGCCGAAATCCACCGCATTCAATTCGCGCAGGCGGGTCTGATATTGGGCATATAGCTCAATGCCCTTGTTGTCATAAGCCCCGGCATCGGCGGCTGGCACCTTGTCGGGTGTCAGCGCTCGGTTCTTCCAATCGTCGATGATTCCCAGCAACATCCGCGCAGGCCAGCGTTTGTCGTCGATATTTGCGGCCTGCACCAACTGCTTGAGCAGGCGCAACTGGTCGTCGGTATCCAGAATGGTGAAGTTCGATTTCAAATCGACCAGTTCCGCATGGCGGCGCAGCAGTTTGACGCAGATCGAATGAAAGGTACCCAGCCATGGCATCCCCTCAGCAGGCTGCCCCAACAGGCGGCCCACCCGTTCCTTCATCTCGCGCGCGGCCTTGTTGGTGAAGGTTACCGACAGAATCTCATTCGGACGTGCGCGCGCGGTGTTGAGAAGATGTGCGATCCGGGCGGTCAGAGCCTTGGTCTTGCCCGTTCCGGCACC
The DNA here is from genome assembly GCF_013110575.1 of Ruegeria sp. HKCCD7559. Classification (NCBI taxonomy): domain Bacteria; kingdom Pseudomonadati; phylum Pseudomonadota; class Alphaproteobacteria; order Rhodobacterales; family Roseobacteraceae; genus Ruegeria; species Ruegeria sp. HKCCD7559. Next base: position 400,880 of record NZ_WVQU01000001.1, on the reverse strand, counting down.
TGCCAGCATCAGAACCGGGCCATCCAGACGCTCGACCGCGTCCCGTTGTGCCGGGTTAAGCTCATCCAGATAGGGCGAAGGGCGCACGGCCATGGCCCGCGCCGACAGCGATGCGCCCTCGAAGGCGTCCATTTCGTCAAAACTGCTCATGGCCCCAAACTACGCCGGATAAGCGCGAAGGGAAAGGGTTTGTTCACGGCTTGTTCACAGACTTTTCGCACTTCTTTTTACATTCAATTCTAAACAAACACGCCACCGTCCTGCACCCGGTTAACTCTCTGTCAAATCCTGACTGGGATGTTTGGCAGAGTGTAGTTGGAGCGGACAAATGAAACAGGCGGAACTGACGGGTCAGTCCTCGAGGCTTAAAATGATAGGCGTGGCCCTGATGCTGCTCGCGCTGACGGCAGCGGCGGGCTGGGGGATCTATGCCGCCCCTGCGCCAGTGGTTGATCGCATGCTGGAAGCAGACCTGCGAAAGAACGCGATGCGGATGAGCCGCCAGGTCGAAAGCCATCTAAACGATCTTGAACAGACATTCCGTTTTCACGCATTGACCGATCATGACCAGGAGTTTCTGGAGCTACTGCCCGAAACCACGGACATTTACCGCTTCAAGCTGTTTGATGCTTCGGGGCAGGTGTTCTGGTCGACCCGAGCCAGCGACGTCGGGTTCGTGAATACGAAACCCTATTTCCAGTCGATCGTCGCCGCTGGGGGCCTTTTTTACAAACACGAAGAGAAGCCGGTTACCGAAGTTGATTCCTTTGTTTTCGACAATTCCCGGGATACGGAACTGAGCAGCCGCCATGTGGCCGAGGTCTATACGCCGATCATCAAGGATGCGACGTTCATGGGCGCGATCGAGTTCTATTCCGACATAACCGACCTGCGGAACCTGTTCATCACGCGCGTTCGCCTGTCTCTGGCGCTGCTGAGCGGGGTCGCCCTGCTGGCGCTGACGACTGTCATCCTGATTGTCCATCGCACCAACCGTCGTCAGGTTCGCGACCTGCGCAAACGGGCCCAGAAAGAGAGGGAGCTGATGGACGAGCAGCTGCGCCTGGCCCGAGAGGTCCGTCTGTTGGGTGAGTTGAACGAATGGCTGCAATCAAGCCGGTCGCTGGATGAACTGTTCGACATGGTGTCTCGCTTCATGACCCACATCCTGCCAGAGGCCGAAGGCAGCGTGTATGTCTACTCAAACTCACGCGATGTGCTGGATGGCTGCGCCAGCTGGAACGGTGGAACTCATAAATCCCACATTCACCCCGAAGGTTGCTGGGGTTTGCGGCGCGGCCGGACTTACGAGTTCGGCGCATCCGAGATTGACTTTGTCTGCGAGCACGCCGAACCGCATGACGGGCGGCCCTATTTCTGCTTTCCCATTCTGGCCCATGGCGAAACCGTTGGTCTTTTGCATTTGCGGGCACTTGAGGGGCGCGAAGACTGCTTCAACAAGAGCCGCAAGCTGGCCCAATTATGCGCCGAACAGATCAGTATGGCGATCGCCAACGTCCGCATGCGGGATCAGCTTCACGACCAATCGGTACGAGACCCCCTGACCGGGCTGTTCAATCGCCGCCATATGACCGAGACGCTGCGCAAGTCCATCAGCCGCAGCCAGCAGACGGGCGCCGCGCTAAGCCTGATCGCCGTGGACGTGGATCACTTCAAGAAGTTCAACGATACTCATGGGCATGATGCGGGCGACATGGTATTGCGCGCCGTCGGCGCCGCCCTGGAACAGGGGTGCGACCGGGACGAAGTCGCCTGCCGAATCGGGGGGGAAGAGTTCATGCTGATCCTGCCTGACAACAGCCCCGAAGATGCCATGACCCGCGCCGAACAACTGCGCCAGGCGGTTGAAGCCGTAACCGTCCGATATGGCGAGAAGGTATTGCCGCGCATTACGATATCGGTCGGGGTTGCACATTACCCGGCCCACGGCACCATGCCGCAGGACCTGATGCGCGCGGCTGACGATGCGCTTTATGTCGCCAAGGACAAGGGGCGCAACCAGGTGCATGTTGCAAGCGGCACCAGGAACAAGACCGAAAATGCGTCGCCTGAAAACCGGCAACCACCCAAGGATGCAGCTTAAAAAACTTGCCGAATCGCATGGCAGGTCGGATCAATCTGCATGGACTTGCACAGCACCTATCCCGGTATACCGGATCTGAAACACCGTGCGCGCCGTCGTCTGCCGCATTTCGTGTGGGAGTATATCGACAGTGGAACCGGGATTGAAACGACGCTGCACCGGAACCGCAAGGCGCTGGATGACGTGCGCCTCTGCCCCTCGATCCTGCATGGCGAGCTGGACTTTGATACGTCAAAGTCGTTTCTCGACGCTTCGTATCCGCTGCCGTTCGGAATCGCGCCGATCGGAATGTCCGGGCTGGTCTGGCCCCGCGCCGAGCAACTGCTTGCCAGCGCGGCCGCAGAGGCGGGTATTCCCTATACCCTGTCGACCGTAGCCAGCCAAAGCCCTGAAGACATGGCACCGCATCTTGGGGACAATGCCTGGTTCCAGCTTTACCCGCCCCGGGATCCGGATATTCGAAAAGACCTGCTGAACCGGGTCCGCAAGGCCGGGTTCAAAACCCTGGTCCTCACCGCGGATGTTCCCGTTGCATCGCGCAGGGAAAGGCAGACACGATCGGGCCTGCGGCAACCGCCAAAGCTGACCCCGCGCATTCTGGCGCAGATCTCCCAAAGACCCGCCTGGGCGATGGGCATGCTGCGCAACGGTGTGCCGCATATGCGAACGCTGGACAAATATATCGAAAACCCCGGGAATCTTCCGCCCACGGCTCATATCGGTTACCTGCTTCGAACCTCGCCGGATCTGGACTATGTCAAATGGCTGCGCGACCATTGGGACGGTCCGCTTGTCCTGAAGGGTGTCCTGCGACCAGAGGATACGAGCAGGCTGGAACAGGTCGGTGTCGATGCTTTGTGGGTGTCGAATCATGGCGGTCGGCAATTTGACGCGGCCCCGGCCAGCATCGAGGTTCTGCCCTCTGTCCGGGATGCAACCCGCCTGCCCCTGATCTTCGACAGTGGTGTCGAAGGCGGTCTGGATATTTTGCGTGCCATGTCGCTGGGCGCAGACTTCGTGATGCTCGGGCGGGCTTTTTTATATGGTCTTGCGGCACTTGGCGCGCGGGGGCCTGCACATGTCATCGAGATTCTCAGGCAAGACCTGCATGCAAATATGGGCCAGATGGGCCTGGAAAGCCTGTGTCAGATTGAGAGTTAACGTTAAACATTTGATGCTGCGGCGCAGCAAAAGTATAAGGGCGCTGCGATCATAGGGCGTTTGCGAGCGATAACATGCCGGTTCTACCCAGAAGAACGGATATACCTGCGCGTATTCTCCGCCCAATAAGACGCCCATACACAAAAGACCGGGACCTATCATGACAGACTTCAACAAGATCCTGATCGCCAACCGCGGCGAGATTGCCATCCGCGTCATGCGCGCAGCAAACGAGATGGGAAAACGAACCGTCGCCGTCTACGCTGAAGAAGACAAACTGGGCCTGCACCGGTTCAAGGCTGACGAGGCGTATCAGATCGGTGAAGGCATGGGGCCGGTTGCCGCCTATCTTTCGATCGACGAGATCATCCGTGTTGCCAAGCAATGTGGCGCCGACGCGATTCATCCGGGCTATGGTCTGCTGTCCGAGAACCCGGATTTCGTCGATGCCTGCGTCAAGAACGGCATCACCTTCATCGGCCCCAAGGCGGAAACCATGCGCGCGCTTGGCGACAAGGCAAGCGCGCGACGCGTAGCCATCGAAGCAGGCGTTCCGGTCATTCCTGCCACCGAAGTTCTGGGCGATGACATGGACGCGATCCGCAAGGAGGCCGCCGAAATCGGCTATCCGCTGATGCTCAAGGCGTCCTGGGGCGGCGGCGGGCGCGGCATGCGCCCGATCCAGTCGGAAGAAGAGTTGGAAGAGAAAGTGCTGGAAGGCCGTCGCGAGGCCGAAGCCGCATTTGGCAATGGCGAGGGTTATCTGGAAAAGATGATCATTCGTGCGCGCCACGTCGAGGTGCAGATCCTGGGCGACAAGCACGGTGACATCTATCACCTGTATGAACGCGACTGCTCGGTCCAGCGCCGGAACCAGAAGGTCGTGGAACGCGCCCCAGCCCCGTATCTGAGCGACGAACAGCGCGCAGAGATCTGCGAGCTTGGCCGCAGGATCTGTGCGCATGTGAATTACGAATGTGCCGGCACGGTCGAGTTCCTGATGGATATGGACACCGGCAAGTTCTATTTCATCGAAGTCAATCCGCGCGTTCAGGTCGAACACACCGTGACCGAAGAAGTCACCGGTATCGACATCGTGCAGGCGCAGATCCTGATCGCCGAGGGCAAGACGCTGGCCGAGGCGACCGGCATGGCCAGCCAAAAGGATATCCAGCTCAACGGGCACGCGTTGCAGACACGGATCACCACCGAGGACCCACAGAACAACTTCATCCCCGACTATGGCCGGATCACCGCCTATCGCTCGGCCACCGGTATGGGCATCCGTCTGGATGGCGGCACGGCCTATGCGGGCGGGGTGATTACGCGCTATTACGACTCGCTGCTGACCAAGGTTACGGCCTGGGCCCCCACGCCCGAAAAGGCGATCTCTCGGATGGACCGCGCCCTGCGCGAGTTCCGCATCCGCGGGGTTTCGACGAATATCGACTTCGTCATCAACCTGCTCAAGCATCCGACCTTCTTGTCGAACGAATACACCACCAAGTTCATCGACACGACGCCCGAACTGTTCACCTTCAAGAAGCGGCGCGACCGCGGCACCAAGGTTCTGACCTATATCGCGGACATCACCGTGAACGGGCATCCCGAAACCAAGGACCGCCCGCGCCCGCGCGCCGACCTGAAGGAGGCCAGGCCTCCGGCGCTGAAGGCCGAACCGCAGATGGGTACGCGCAACCTGCTGGAGCAGAAGGGCCCGCAGGCGGTGGCCGACTGGATGAAGGCGCAGCGCCAACTGCTGATCACCGACACCACCATGCGCGACGGGCACCAGTCTCTGCTGGCGACCCGGATGCGCTCGATCGACATGATCAAGGTGGCTCCCTCCTATGCGGCGAACCTGCCACAGCTGTTCTCGGTCGAATGCTGGGGCGGCGCGACTTTCGATGTGGCGTATCGGTTCTTGCAGGAATGCCCGTGGCAGCGCCTGCGGGACCTGCGTGAGGCGATGCCGAACCTGATGACCCAGATGCTGCTGCGCGGCGCAAACGGCGTGGGCTATACGAACTATCCTGACAACGTAGTGCAGGAGTTCGTGCGTCAGGCGGCGACAGGAATTGACGTGTTCCGTGTCTTCGACTCGCTGAACTGGGTCGAAAACATGCGCGTGGCGATGGATGCGGTCGTCGATAGCGGCAAGATTTGCGAAGGTACCGTCTGTTACACTGGCGATATTCTTGACCCGGATCGCGCCAAGTACGATCTGAAATATTATGTCGGCATGGCGAAAGAACTGCGCGACGCCGGCGCGCATATTCTGGGCCTCAAGGACATGGCGGGCCTGCTGAAACCGGCCTCTGCCAAAATCCTGATCCGGGCGCTGAAGGAAGAGGTCGGGCTGCCGATACACTTCCACACCCATGACACCGCCGGCATTGCCAGCGCGACCATTCTGGCCGCGTCCGAGGCGGGCGTCGATGCAGTTGACTGCGCGATGGACAGCTTCTCGGGCAACACCAGCCAGGCGACGCTGGGTACGGTGGTAGAGGCCCTGCGCCATACCGACCGCGACACCGGGCTGGACATCAAGGCCATTCGTGAAATCAGCGATTACTTCGAGGCTGTGCGTGGCCAGTATGCGGCCTTTGAATCCAGCCTTCAGGCCCCCGCGTCCGAGGTCTATCTGCACGAGATGCCGGGCGGTCAGTTCACCAACCTCAAGGCGCAGGCACGCAGCCTGGGTCTGGAAGAACGCTGGCACGAAGTCGCCCAGATGTATGCTGACGTGAACCAGATGTTCGGTGACATCGTGAAGGTCACGCCGTCTTCCAAGGTCGTTGGTGACATGGCGCTGATGATGGTCAGCCAGAACATGACACGTGAACAGGTCGAGGACCCGAATACCGACGTGGCCTTCCCCGACTCGGTCGTGGACATGATGCGCGGCAATCTGGGTCAGCCTCCGGGCGGGTTCCCCGAGACCATCATCAAGAAGGTGCTGAAAGACGAGGTTCCCAACACGCAGCGACCCGGCAAGGACGTGCCCCCGGTCGATCTTGAAGCCACCCGCGCCGAGCTGTCCAAGCAGCTGGAAGGCAAAGAGGTCGATGACGAGGATCTGAACGGATATCTGATGTATCCCAAGGTGTTCCTGGACTACATGGGTCGCCACCGGATCTACGGCCCGGTTCGTACCCTGCCAACGCGCACCTTCTTCTACGGCATGGAGCCGGGCGAGGAGATCACCGCGGAAATCGACCCCGGTAAGACGCTGGAAATCCGGTGTCAGGCCATTGGCGAAACGGATGAAAACGGAGAGGTCAAAGTGTTTTTTGAACTCAACGGCCAACCGCGCGTGATCCGGGTTCCGAACCGGTTGGTCACCTCGACCACGCAGGCGCGGCCCAAGGCCGAGGTCGGCAACCCGGATCATGTCGGTGCGCCGATGCCCGGTGTTGTTGCCACCGTCGCCGTAACAGCGGGCCAGCAGGTCAAGGAAGGCGACATGTTGCTGACCATCGAGGCGATGAAGATGGAAACCGGCATCCACGCCGAGCGCGATGCGACCGTCAAGGCCGTTCATGTGCAGCCCGGTGGCCAGATTGACGCAAAGGACCTTCTGGTCGAGCTGGAATAACCTGCCGAACCGGTTACAGTTCAAAGGGCCGCGCGAGAAACCGCGCGGCCCTTTTTTCATGCTGGAACGGAGACCCACCATGCTTGCCATCACCCCGATCTATGCGGCCCTGATCGCTATTCTTTACGTGGCACTCAGCCTCAAAGTGATCCTTCAGCGCCGCAGCGACAAAATCTCAGTCGGGGATGGGGGCAGCAAATTGATGATCAAGGCGATACGGACACATTCCAATTGCGCCGAATACGCCCCTATCGCCCTTTTGCTGATCGCCATGGTGGAATTGCAGGGAGCGGGCGGATTGCTTTTGCATATACTGGGCTTGATGTTGCTGGCCGGGCGTCTGCTGCACGCGTACGGATTCGGGCGCACGCCCCAGATCGTCATCCTGCGGCAGGCTGGCATGAGCCTGACGTTCCTGGCCATTCTGGTTGCGGCCATCGCCAACCTGATTCTGGCGCTGTAGGTCGGCTGGCGGGTGTTATCCGGTCAGATCCGTCGTCATCACAAGGGGCGCTTTCAACAAAACGGGCGTGATCCGGTTGTGTTCGTGATCGTCCGATTTCGGCATCGCGGTGACCAGCAAGATCATTGCGGCCAGCGCCATTATCTTCATGTCTGCAACAGAAATCATGAAAGCCCCTCTGCCTGTGTCCTTTTTTGATCCGTGTTCGAGATTGAACGGGCCGGATGCCAGGTTCCGTCGAAATATTTTTCCTCTTTTTTGTGTTTTTCCGCTTGCAGCCCCGCGTGGGAATTTATAAATCCCTCCTCACTCAACGGCGCGGGCGTAGCTCAGGGGTAGAGCATAACCTTGCCAAGGTTAGGGTCGGGCGTTCGAATCGCCTCGCCCGCTCCATTGAGAGGTCTTCGGACCACATATGTATCTGATGCGGGCGTAGCTCAGGGGTAGAGCATAACCTTGCCAAGGTTAGGGTCGGGCGTTCGAATCGCCTCGCCCGCTCCAGATACAAAACTCTCCATACATGCTGGCTCTTCACAAGACATTGCGTCATTCTGGTTGCATTGCCCAACGCAGGATTCACCCATGTCTGATTACGTCATCCGCCCTCTTACCGTTGACGAGGTGCAAAAGGCCGTCGATTGGGCCCGGCGCGAAGGGTGGAACCCGGGGTATCACGATGCTCGTTGCTTCCACGGCACGGATACCCGCGGGTTTCTCGGCGGGTTCCTGGATGGCGAGATGATCGCTTCCATCTCGGTCGTTCAGTATGATGACGCCTTTGCGTTCCTTGGGTTCTACATCGTCCGGCCCGAGTTTCGCGGATCGGGCCACGGGCTGAAAATCTGGCAGCACGCCTTGGAAAACTGCAATGCGGGCAATATCGGCCTGGATGGGGTCGTCGAGCAGCAGGATAACTACCGCAAGTCCGGTTTTTCCTTTGCCTATAACAACTACCGCTTTGGCGGGACAAAACGCGGGATTCTGGCCGCGCTCGGGGCGCAACCAGCTGCGCGGGCTGAGGAGCTGAACAGCCTCTCGGACGATCTAGCCGCCTATGACCGGCAGATGTTCCCTGCCCCGCGCGACATCTTCCTTCGCGATTGGCTGAGCGCGCCCAGCCACGCCTCGCGCGTGATTGCCGAGAACGGGGTGATCCGGGGCTATGCGACCCTGCGGCCCTGTCAAAGCGGATACAAGATCGGGCCGTTGTTCGCGGACGACGCCGAGATTGCCCAAGCCCTGTTGGCCTCGGTATTGGAAGCCATCCCCGACGATCACGCCACGCATGACGTGTTCATCGACATGCCGCGGCCCAACGCCGCCGCCTTTGCGCTGGCGGATGCGCTGGGTCTTGAAAAGGTGTTTGAAACGGCCCGGATGTATTCCGGCCACGAGCCGGATATCGATCTGAGCCGTGTCTTTGGCGTCACCTCATTCGAACTGGGTTAAAAAGCCTTGAACGTCATTGTGGTCAGCGAGCGTTCGATATTGGGAATCACCAGCAGGTGTTCGTTGATGAAATGGCCCACATCCTCGGTCTCGGGGATATATAGCTTGAGCAGCAGATCATATTCACCGCTGGTGGAATACAGTTCAGAATGGATTTCGCGCAGGGCGATTTCCTCGGCGACCTTGTAGGTGGTTCCGGGCTTGCAACGGATCTGGATGAAAACGCAGGTGGACATGGTTTGACCCTATCGGTTCGTATTGTTGACAAGCTGACACGGGGCCAAGCCGGGCGCAATCCCCTGCAACAGTTTGCAGCGTTCGCAACGCGCGGTCTGGAAAACCCCGACCTTCCCCGTCTATAAGCGCGCCTGTAGCAAAAGGAATTCGCCCATGCGCAGCGCAAAGATCAGCCGCCAGACTGCCGAAACCGAAGTTTCGGTCGAGATCAATCTGGATGGCACCGGCATGTATGAAAATCAGACCGGAGTTGGATTTTTTGATCACATGCTGGATCAACTGGCGCGCCATTCGCTGATCGACATGACGATCCGCGCCAAGGGCGATTACCACATTGATGATCACCACACGGTCGAAGATACCGGCATCGCGCTGGGGCAGGCTTTGACGCAGGCCCTGGGCGACAAAAAGGGTATCCGGCGGTACGGAGAATGCCACCTACCGATGGATGATGCTCAGGTGCGCTGTGCGCTGGACCTGTCCGGCCGCCCCTATTTGATCTGGAATGTGGATCTGCCGACGCAGAAAATCGGTGCATTCGACACAGAACTTGTGCGCGAGTTCTTTCAGGCGCTCAGCACCCATGGCGGCATCACGCTGCATATCGACCAGTTGCACGGCTTCAACAGCCACCACATCGCCGAGGCCGCGTTCAAGGCCGTCGCGCGCGCGCTGCGCGACGCCGTTGAAACCGATCCGCGCAAGGCAGATGCGATTCCGTCGACCAAAGGCGCGTTGTAAATGCTGACCGCCATTATCGACTACGAAAGCGGCAACCTGCACTCGGCGGAAAAAGCGTTTCAGCGCATGGCGCAAGAGGTCGGCGCCGGTGAGGTTGTCGTCACCTCGGACGCGGATGTTGTGGCACGCGCGGATCGCTTGGTTCTACCTGGCGACGGGGCGTTTCCGGCATGCGCTGCCGAATTGCGTGGGCACAAGGGCATCTATGACGCGATGGTCGAGGCGGTCGAACAGAAAGGCCGCCCGTTTCTGGGCATCTGTGTGGGGATGCAGTTGATGGCAACCAAAGGCCATGAATACAGCGAAACGGATGGTCTGGACTGGATTGCCGGCGATGTCGTCAGGATCGAGCCGTCAGACACATCGCTGAAAGTGCCGCATATGGGCTGGAACGATCTTGTTCTGGACAGCGATCACCCGGTGTTCAACGGGGTGAAATCCGGCGATCACACATATTTCGTCCACTCGTACCACTTCCGGGTATCCGACCCGGCACAGCGATTGGCCTATGTGAATTACGGGCAGGAGGTCACGGCCGTCATTGGCCGCGACACGATGGTTGGAATGCAGTTTCACCCCGAGAAAAGCCAGGACGTTGGCCTGCGCATGCTGGGCAACTTCCTGACCTGGAAACCCTGAGGCTTACTGAACACGCGTCCAGGTTTGACCGCGGCAGATCAGACCGCCCGCCACACATCCCTTGACGGTCAGTTTGTTCTGGCCGTCCAGTGACATTTTTGAATTGTAGGTTTTGTTCCGGTCCGGTGCCCAGATCTTGCCGCTATCATAGCTTCCGCCGCCATCGGGCACCATGTCCCAGATGATCTGTTTGCCCAGGTTTTCATATTCCAGCTGCTCGTTGCCATCCGCATCAAAGGCGCTGTCGATGGTTCCGCAGATCGCACTGCCGCATCCGGAAATCGTCACATGCAGATAGCCGCCGGTATCACCGGGTGCAGTCTTCCACAGACCGTCGACGGGATCCGCAGCCATCGCGCTGGTCGCAAGAAACATCAAACCCGCTGCAAACGTAAATTTCTTCATGATTGTCTCCCTGTTTTGATGGCAGTCTGACCCGGCAACCAGCTGCGGGCAAGAATGACCCAGCGTCGCGTTGCATCCCCTGCCCCGCCTGTGCGATATCCCGCGCGTGCAACACAGATATAGGGCCGCCCGACATGATCCTCTACCCCGCCATCGACCTCAAAGACGGCAATGCCGTGCGCCTGCTGCGTGGTGAAATGGACAAGGCCACCGTGTTCAACGAAGACCCCGCCGCGCAGGCCCGCGCCTTTGTCGAGGCCGGGTGCGAGTGGCTGCACCTGGTCGATCTGAACGGCGCTTTTGCAGGTGAGCCGGTCAACGCCGCCCCGGTCGAAGCGATTCTGAAAGCCTGCGACGTGCCCGCGCAATTGGGAGGCGGCATCCGCGACATGGCCACCATCGAGACCTGGATCGACAAAGGCCTGGCCCGCGTGATTCTGGGCACGGTCGCGGTCGAGAACCCCGATCTGGTGCGCGAAGCGGCCAAAGCCTTTCCCGGCAAGGTCGCCGTGGGCATCGACGCGCGCAACGGTCTGGTTGCCACCAAGGGTTGGGCCGAAGAAACCGACGTTCAGGTAACCGATCTGGCCCGCAGCTTCGAAGACGCGGGCGTCGCTGCGATCATATACACCGACATCAACCGGGACGGCGCGATGCAGGGCCCCAATGTCGAGGCCACCGCAGAGCTTGCCAATTCGGTCGATATTCCGGTCATCGCATCTGGCGGCGTGTCCTCGATCGCCGATCTGATCGCCCTGCGCGATTGTGGCGCAGCTTTGAACGGTGCCATTTCCGGCCGCGCGCTTTATGATGGAGCGATTGATCTGAAAGAGGCTCTGACCACGCTCAGAGGATAGCTTTATGTTTCATTCGCCGGTAAAGCGTTCCGAACTGTCCGCGCACAGCCTGCTGAACGAACGGTTCAAAACCGGCGACTTTCTGGACTGCTTCAGTGTTGAATCCAATCTTCCGCCGCGCCGGGCCGCGGAAATCATCACCGCGTTCCCCGGATGGGTGCTGGCATTGGTTCGGCTGCGCGGCCTGTTGGTGACACCCTTTGGCCTCAGCACGACAGGCCCGGATGCTGACGACAAGCTGGGGATCTTCCCGGTCGAACATGATGGCAGGACCGAGGTGATCGCAGGATTCAACGATCGCCACCTAGATTTCCGGGTGTCCGTCCTGTCGGAAAACGGCCGCATCTCGCTGGCCACATGGGTCCGACGCCATAACCTTGGCGGGCGCCTGTACCTGGCTGCGATCCTGCCATTTCACATCCTGATCGCGCGAAACGCGCTTGCGCGTTTGAAAAGCGCAAGCACATGACCCAAAAGGTCTAACCCGCGGCCGCAGCGGTCAACTTGGCGAGCGCACCGCGCATCTTCTCGACTACAGGTGACTTTTCGACGTCATCCAGCTCGTCCATCGTTTCCTTGGGGTCTTCATAGGCCAACCAGACCTGACCGTTCCCATCCTCATACGCCTGCACCTTGAGCGGCAGGAACAATCCTGCACGCGGATCGATCTGCATGGCCGGCGTGCCCAGCGCAGGATTGCCGAAAATCAGCACTTGATTGGCCGGAATGGGCGTACCGACCTTTTCCGCCCCGGCCGCGTGGTCGATACGGGCGAAGACAGTGGCCCCTGCGTTGCCAACCGCTGCTTCCAGCGCATCCAGCGCCTCGGCTACGGATTTGTTCGTTTGAACTTTGATGATGTCGTCAGCCATGGCGGCCAAAGCCCCTCCGAGCGAAAAAATTGAAGCAAGTATCAAGCTACGCATGTCGGTATTCCTTCTGTAATATTCACTCCAATTCTCACAGGTTTTGGAAATCTGACAATCACAAGTCTGGCATCAGCAAAGCTTTGCCAGAATTGATGACGCCCATTTTATCCTGGCTTTGGAGAACAATCCGACCAGAAGCCAAACATTTCACTGGGTTGAGCCATAATTCGGGCGGAATCCCCGCTTCACTCCTTCGTCAAACACAACAACCCGGGTGGCAAACGTGAGTGTTTCCAACCTAGACGTTCCCAAAACGTCCAGATTCGGATCGGCAACCATTGCGATCTTCTGTGCGGCGATTTTCACGAGCGCCAGTCTTCTGTTCTTTGTCCAGCCGCTTTTTGCCAAACTGGTTCTTCCCAAGATCGGCGGTGCCCCGGCGGTCTGGACGACCGCAATGCTGTTTTTCCAAGTGGTGCTGATACTCGGGTATGTTTACGCGCACCTGTTGACCAAGTTTCTGCCCTTGCGCTGGCAGATCATCGCCCATTTTGCCTTTTGGGTGGCGGCGCTGACTTTCCTACCGCTGTCCACCAGCGAAAGCTGGAGCTATGACGCCTCGACCTCGACCGCGCTGCAAACGCTTGGCCTGTTCGCCGTAGGTGTGGGTGTACCTTTTGCGGTATTGTCGGCAAATGCGCCCCTGTTGCAGGCCTGGTACGCCAGGTCGGGCGGGCCTTCGGCGGATGATCCGTATTTCCTCTACAGCGCCAGCAATGTCGGATCCTTGCTGGCGTTGTTGGCCTTCCCCCTGGTTGCGGATCCTTTTTTTGGCGCAGCCGAGATCAGCCGTGCCTGGCTGGTCGGCTTCGTGCTGCTCGGCGCGCTTTTGCTTGGCAGTGGCATGATCGCCTTGCGGGGATCACGGCACACGAAGCCGTCGGTTCAAACGGCGCTCAAGGCCAGTTTCCCGACCCTGCGGCAGATCGCTGTCTGGGTGTTCGTCGCCTTCATCCCCTCTTCCTTGATGCTGTCCTTCACAACGCGGGTTAGCACGGATCTGGGTGCTCTCCCGTTGATCTGGGTTGTTCCGCTGGCGGTCTATATCCTGTCCTTCATCATCGCGTTTGCCAAATGGAAACACCTGACGCTTGACGCCTTGAACCTGCCCATGCTGGCGGCGCTGGCGGCGGGTGTCTTACTGGTGTCCAAGGTGGTCAGCGAGCATGACGCGCCGGTGGTTATTCTGCTCTATGTCCCGGTGTTGTTCATCATCGCCCTTTTTGCGCACCGCCTGCTGTACGACATGCGCCCATCCGCCGAGCAATTGACCGTGTTCTACATCGCCCTTTCCATGGGCGGAGCAATTGGCGGGCTGTTCAACTCGATCGTTGCGCCGATTGCCTTCACACGTGAGTTGGAGGCGCCAATCACCATGATTCTGGCCGGAGGCTTGTTTCTTGTCCGCGCCCCGGGATTTGCCCTTCGCCATGTCATCATGGGCATCGCGGCAAGTGTTTTCATCCTCGTCATCGCAGGTGCGACACGCGGCGTCGCGGCGCTGAGCGCGGATATCCCGCGAGCAGGCGCGCTGTTCGTGCTGATATTCGCAGTGCTGTACCTGTTCCGGGCGCAGGCCATGCGTATCCCTGTGGTTCTTACCGTCGTTCTGCTTCCCGCATTTGCGGTAAAGAACAATCCGGTGTTCGAAGATCGCAGCTTTTTCGGCGTGCATTCCGTGTATTCAAGCAAGGGCTACCGTCTTTACAAGAACGGCACCACGGTGCATGGCTGGCAACGCGAATCCGAATATGGCACTCGACCCACACCGCTGTCCTATTATCACCCCGAAGGACCGATGGCGCAGGTCATCACGTCGGACTTCGGCAAGCAATCCAACAGCATCGGAATTGTCGGTCTTGGAACAGGTGCACTGGCCTGCTATCGGCAGCCTGCTCAAAACTGGGACTTCTTCGAGATCGACGCGACCGTTGACCAGATCGCACGCGACCCTTCGCTGTTCACCTATCTGTCGGAATGCACGCCCGATTCCGAGACCCACCTGAGTGACGCCCGGATCGTTCTGAAGCAAAAGCCTTTTGCCTTCGATATCCTGGTTTTGGATGCGTACAGCTCGGACGCGATTCCGCTTCACCTGATCACACGCGAGGCGGTAGAGATGTACACCAGCCGCCTGGCCGATGATGGGGTTTTGGTGTTCCACATCACAAACCGGTTCTACGATCTGGTCCAGCCTTTGGCCCGAATTGCCGACAGCCTGAACCTGACCGCTGCGCATCAGCAGCTGGCCGTAGTTAAAGAGCAGGTTGAAACCGGAGCCGCCACCAGCAGCGTTGTGATCCTGAGCCCCGACAAATCCCGAATTGAGAGTTTTGCGCAGGATGGAAACTGGCAAATCGTCGAAACCGACGGAGCGCTGCCATGGACCGATGGTAAGGCAAACCTGCTTTCGGCACTGAAACTGCTGAAGAACCGGGATCACTAAGCCCCCCGCTCCGCCCATGGCCCGTGCTACCAGGGCCATGGGCGGCAAAACGTCTGTGGCATCGGCGGCGCTTTGTCGCTAAAGGTCCGGCAACGAAGGACGATCAGATGCTGAAGACCCGGATCATTCCCTGCCTTGATGTTGCCGATGGCCGCGTGGTCAAAGGCGTGAATTTCGTCGGTCTGCGCGATGCGGGCGATCCCGTGGAATCGGCCAAGGCGTATGACGCCGCAGGCGCGGACGAAATCTGTTTTCTTGATATCCACGCAACCCACGAAAACCGCGGCACCATGTTCGATGTGGTACAGCGCACCGCCGAGCAGTGCTTTGTACCTCTGACAGTCGGCGGCGGAGTTCGCACCAAGGATGATGTCCGCGCCCTGTTGCTGGCGGGGGCAGACAAGGTCAGCTTCAACTCGGCAGCCGTCGCCAATCCCGACGTGATCGCGGAATCAGCAGATCAATTCGGCAGCCAGTGCATCGTCTGCGCCATCGACGCCAAGACGGTCAGCCCCGGAAAGTGGGAGATTTTCACGCATGGCGGCCGCAAGCCAACGGGCATTGATGCGGTCGAGTTCGCAAAAACTGTTGTCGCCAAAGGCGCCGGGGAAATTCTGCTGACCTCGATGGACCGCGACGGCACCAAGGCTGGCTTCAACCTGCCCCTGACCCGCGCGATTTCCGATTCCGTGGATGTGCCCGTGATCGCAAGCGGCGGTGTCGGTAAACTGGACCATCTGGTCGAAGGCGTCACCCAAGGTGGCGCAAGTGCGGTGCTTGCAGCCTCGATCTTCCATTTCGGAGAATACACGATCCGCGAAGCCAAAGAGCATATGGCCGCCGCAGGCATTCCGATGAGGCTGACATGAGCATTCTGCACGACCTTGCTGCCACGATTAAGGCGCGTAAAGGGGCTGATCCCGATTCAAGCTGGACAGCCAAGCTGCTTGCAAAGGGTCCCGAGAAATGCGCCGAGAAATTTGGTGAAGAAGCCATCGAAGCCATCATCGAAGCCACAAAGGGCGATCAGGCCAAGCTGACCGCCGAAGCCGCAGACGTGCTGTATCACCTGCTGGTCATGCTGGCCGCCCGGGATGTGGCGCTGGAGGATGTTCTGGCCGAACTTGCGCGCCGTCAGGGCATCAGCGGCATTGCCGAAAAAGCCGCCCGCCCCAAAGGGTAACGGCCGGGTTCCGCGCCGCCGCAACGCCCGCTATACTCGGGCGTCAGAATGACAGGCAGAGGGCGCGACATGATCCGAATTTTGATGCTTGTGGCAACGCTTGCCATCGTTGCGGCATGTGCGGCGCCTCCCCCTTCGACCGGGGATGAGGTGCAACGCCTGACAGCCGAGATTCAGCGTCTTGGCCCGGATATCGATCCGGAAGAAGCCCGCCGGGCGGCGCAAGTCGCCTATTCCTATACCGCGCAGCTGGTGGACGAATACCAGATCACCGACCCGCCGCTGATCCACAATGCGAAGGTCAACAAGGGATTGCGCCCGCGTGGTCTGTGCTGGCATTGGGCCGAGGATATCGAGCGTCGTCTGAAACAGGAAAACTTCCAGACGCTGGAATTGCACCGCGCCATCGCCAACGCCGACAATCCGTTGAGGATCGACCACAGCACCGCGATTATCAGTCGCAAGGGTGAATCGCTGTATGAGGGCGTCGTGCTGGATCCGTGGCGCTATGGCGGGGTTTTGTTCTGGTCACCTCTGGTCGAGGATGCCCGATATGATTGGGTCCCTCGGGACGTGGTGCTGGAAAAACGACGACAGGAACAGGTTGCCCGCCTGAAACCCTATCAGCCAGCAACGCCCTAAAGCTTGGACGAGATGATCCCGGTGGAAAACCCACCCATGCGCAGCTCGCCAAACAG
Organism: Ruegeria sp. HKCCD7559; assembly: GCF_013110575.1. Lineage (NCBI taxonomy): Bacteria > Pseudomonadati > Pseudomonadota > Alphaproteobacteria > Rhodobacterales > Roseobacteraceae > Ruegeria > Ruegeria sp. HKCCD7559. The sequence goes on along the minus strand of NZ_WVQU01000001.1, from coordinate 383,970 downwards.
GCGCTGATACTCGATCTTCGGACAGCGGTTCATCACGACGTCCACACCGCGGGCCTCGGCCTTGGCTGCCGCTTCAGGGTGTTCAACCCCGATCTGCATCCAGATCGTTCCGAGGGACGGGAACCCCTCCAACGCTTCGTCCACAATGGGCGGCACGGATTCGGACCGTCGGAAGATGTCTACCATGTCCACGGGTTCGGATATCTCCGAAAGGCTGCCGCGTACCGTCTGGCCAAACAGGTCGTTCCCGGCATGGCCCGGATTGACCGGGATCACGTTGAACCCTTTCAACGACAGGTAGCGGGCGACGTAGTAGCTGGGCCGCACCGGGTTCATGGACACGCCGACAACGGCAACGGACTTGGTGCGTTGCAGAATGGTTCTCAGGTGCTGATCGGAATAGTCTGGCATACCCTATCCTTAGCAGGGTTCCAAAAAGAAAAAAGCGCCCAAGAAACCTTGGGCGCCAGTTGTTGGAACGAGGGACAGTGAAATGACCCGCGGCAGTTCCATTCCGCGGTCACTGTGACATTTAGGCATATATTTGTTAAAAAAAAGAGGGGCGGCGCATTTTTGTGATGACTCTTCACAATTAGCTGATTCCCGCTCATTCGTGATAGAGGATTGCCGGCCAGTTTTCTTCAGCCAACTCAATGTATTCTGCCTGATCCTGCTTCCAGATTTCTTCGATCTCGATCGAGTGTGTCAGGTACAGACGACCATCCACGACTTTCCAGGCCTTGGGGTCCGAGCTCTTCAGAACGCCCATCGCCATAGCATATGAACAATACCCGCCGAACTGCGGCGCGAAAGCACGGGGATTGCTTTCGAACAGCTCGCGGTTCTCCTGCGAGGTGAAATGCCACCGCGCCCCTTTCCACATCACGGAATTCTCGGGCATGCCCATGATCGGCGTAGAACCGTCGAAATAGGACACGGCGTCATACCCGGCCAACGCCACCCCTTCGGTGGCGTAGTAAACGGGCCTTTCCTGCGCATACGTGGCAGGCGCCAGAAAAAAAGCGCACAGCGCGCCAAGTGTGGAACGTCGGGTCAGCATTGCCATGTCAGAATCTGAAATCACTGGGGTATCAAGATGCAATTTTTTGCTGCATGCGGAACCCCTGTTGACGTGGATGTGAACGATCTTCACCCAAAAACGTTCAATCGAAAATGTCTTCGATCACATCCCAGGCTTCATCGAACACGCGCGAGAACATGCTCTTTTTCTTCTTTTTTCGCTTGGCCTTCCGCGGAGGGGCATGAGAAACCGCAGATCGCACTGTTTTGGCAGGCGCGGCCTTCCGCTTGGGCAGCATCTTCAGATCGTGCAAAGGTGCGCCACAACTGGAACAGCTCAGCTCGTGCCGTTCTTTGCCCCTCAGGACCAGCGCAGCCCGGGTCCCGCAATAGCAGCAGGTCGCAATTTTGGATGGACCGGAAATAGCGCTCTCCTTTTTTTGTCAGGGCCGGGATGCATATAAGGCGATTGCCGCCGCATTTGAGACATTCAGCGATCCGAATCCCCCGGCTGCGTCAATTTTCACCAATTGATCCACGGTTTCCTTCGTCTTTTGGCGCAATCCCGGGCCTTCCGCCCCCAGAACAAGTGCGACGGGGCGGTCCCGACCGTCGCTCAGCGCGCCTTCGATCGTTACCTCTGCTTCACCATCCAACCCAAGGACCAGAAATCCCATATTCTGTAGTTCAACAATTGTGTCGGCCAAGTTGCGCATCCGCAGATAGGGTTGACGCTCCAGCGCGCCGCTGGCGGTTTTTGCCAGGGCCCCGGTCTCGGGCGCGGAATGGTGGCGGGTGCCTATGACGGCACTGGCACCCAGAACTTCGGCCGAGCGCAGAATCGCCCCGACATTGTGCGGGTCCGTAACGCGGTCCAGAAGGATAACGCGTGGATTTTCCCGACCGATGCAATTTTCGGCCAGTCCGCCCCAATCCAACGGCTTTACCTCCAGCGCGGCACCCTGGTGTACCGAGCCTGCATCGATGGGCGCCGTAAACTTGCGCGGATCGGCCATCTCGGGCTCGATACCAGCGAATTCAATCGCTTCCGCCAGTTTGTCCCGCGCATTGCGCGTTACGATAAGGCGCAATTTCTGCCGATTGGGGTTCATCAAAGCGTCGCGAACTGCATGCAGACCGAACAGCCAAACGGTTTCAGCAGCCGCGGCCTTGCGCGCCTGCTCCTTTTCAACGACCCATTTGGGTTTCTTCATTTTTCAGGCCTCCGGGCCGGGAATTCGGTTTCCTGCGCCAAAGCGAAATTTTCCTGTTGACGCTCCTTTGGTGCGCTAGTAATCACGCCTCCACGTCAGGTGCAACGCCTGACAGTGGGCGACAGGCCGCAAGGTGTGGCAGGGGACTGTAACTCCCTCGCGGAGACGCACGCCTGGTTCGATTCCAGGGTCGCCCACCATCTTTCCCGTAGAATTCAAAGATGGCTAGAACGCATTGCCCGCGCGAGCTTATGTGCATGCTTATGCGCAATGATGGCTGCAAAGACTCGTAAAAGTTGCGAAACAGGGCACGGCCCGCTAGTCTGTTCACGTATTTGCGAGGGATTTGTTATGAGATTGATACTGGCGGCTATTGCCGTGTGTGTCGCAGGCGCGGCGAATGCGCTGACGATTACGTTTGATAATAATTTTCCAAATGATCCCCAAAGCGGCCTGACAACATATCAGGGAACCAGCCAAGGTTTCACCTTTGACTATGGTGCGGTCTACAATTTTGGAAATCAGATTAATTTCCATGATGACAACGGTGTGCTGTCAACCGTCGTGCAGGCCGTAAACGGGACGAAATTCACTGTGCAGTCCGTCGATCTTTGGGGGTTGTCACGTGTGTTCAAGACTGGATCCGGCCCTGCACCCGCACTTGGAACGCAGGCCTACAACCAGTGGCTCAAGGCGGGTACTGCAACAGTTCCAACCCTGACATTTTCGGGGCTTCTGAACGGTGCCACAGTTGCGACGCAGACGTTCGGACCTTCGGCTTTGAACACTTTTAGTTTTTCAAGTGGGTTCACGGCCATTGATCAACTTTTGATCACGCTGAACGTCCCCAACGCAGTCAAATTCCCCTTTGGCCTTGGGTCAAACACCGTTTGGTGCGACCAATGGTGTGGCGAATTCAACGTGGATAACCTGCAGGTTGCACCGGTCCCCCTGCCCGCAAGCGGGCTGCTTTTGATCGGGGCCGTTCTGGGCCTGTTCGGGTACCGCAGGCTTAAGACAACCTAGTTGCACCCAACATCAAAAAAACGGCGCTGATTGTTGGTCAGCGCCGTTTTTTGTTTCTTAACCAAGGGTTTGGAAGGTTCTATTCTGCCGCCGGGCGCAGTTCCGAGACCTTGTTGAACCACGCCTCGATTGCATCCAGATCCGCCGGAAGGGCTTCCGCTGCGCCATCCGCGAAAGTCTGGAATTTCTCTTCGTTCAAACCGTTCACGCCGACCAGCACCGGGATATCCATCGCCAGGGCTTCGCCGATCACAGGGCGGAATCCACGCCCATCGGATTCATGCTTGCCGAATTTGTTGATGATCAGCAATTGGGGCGCGCCCTCCAGCGAGGCAGTCACATATCCCACCGCCTGTTCCAGCGCTGCCGGGTCCAGACGGCAGCCGCGCGACTGGGTGCCCAGCGACTGCGAAATGCGGATGGTTTCACCGTCGGGAAGCACGCGCAAGTCCATATCGCATTTGCTGCTGTCGGCGCATTCCGTGTTTGTTTGCACGACACCGGCCAGTTTTGCTCCGGAGGCCAGCAGGCGGTCCGCAACGGCGCTCAGCAGGCGGTCCGTCGCGCCGCGATCGGTGGTGGTGACATAGGCCAGATGCATCTTGGACCTCTTGTAATTCGTTTGTGACGTTTCAAATAGCACGCATGACACCGCCCGGCCACTCCCTCGTTCACGGAAGCGGGGACAGGCCAATCACGGGAGCGTGCAGGTGAAGCAGAACCGCATAGGCGGCCAGCGCGGCCAGCCACACCCCGGGACGCGGCCAGGGACGCGGTGCGCGCAGTGAGAACCGCGCCGTGTTGCGGGACAAGCGGACCCATTCAAAGCCCATTTCCCGCGACTTGCGCCGGTCGACAAGGGCCATGCCCATGGCTGCAAAACCGGCAAACAGGCCGAACAGAATCACATGTGACAGGCTGCCATTGGCAAGAAGATGTGCCACCGCCCACAGCATCAGCGCGGCAAGGATCGGGTGTCGGGTGGTGCGCAGGATACCGGGCTGTTCTGGGTCAAAGGGCCGATTGCCCAGCCCTCCGAATGAGAACGGGTTCTGAATGATCAGCCCCGCAACAGCCAGCCAGCAGACCACCGGCATGATCAGAACCGGCGCCCAGCGCAAAACCGCAAATGGCGGAATGACCTCGACATAAGGAGCGTTGGCAGCGGCGATGATCAACCACGCCAGGACGGCCAGCGACAGAACCGAATAGGCCGTAAAATACCCCCGGCGTCCGAGTGTATCGATCAGCCGTCCGCGTATGGCGGGTCGCACCGGAATCGCGTGGCTGAGAAGGAATGTGACGAGCGCTGCAAGGAATAGGACCCAACCGGTCATGGTGATCTCCGCGTTATTGGGATCGGTCTAGATCAGGACGGCACTGGTATCCTTGTCCAAAATCAAGTTCGGCGCAGGGGCGGTGCATCGCCCCTGCCCTGTTTACAATCCAAGCGCCGCGCGGCGTTCTTCGGCAAACCCCTGCACGATGCGGTCGGCAATCAGCGCCAGAATCGCCATCGCGGCCCCGGCCGAAATGCCAAGCCCCACATCTGCCTGACCCAGCGCCAGATAGATCGACTGCCCCAGACCCGTGGTGCCAATGAGGGCGGCGATCACCAGCATCGCAAAGGCATAGAGGATGGTCTGGTTCAACCCCAGCAGGATCGTGGGCGCGGCATAGGGCGCGCGCACGTCGCGCATGATCTGCCACTCGGTCGCACCGCTTGAGATCGCGGCCTCCATCATCTCGTCCGGCGTGTTGACCAACCCGTGCCGCGTGTAGCGGATCATGGGCACGATCGCATAGGCGCAGATTGCCAGAAAGGCCGAGAACTCGCCGATCTGGAACACCATGAGAACCGGGATCAGGAACACGAACAGAGGGATTGTCTGCAACATGTCGCAGATCGGACGGACCACTTTCCACACCGGTTCCCAGACCGCGCTGGCAAGGCCGATCAGGCCGCCGACCACGGCACAGGAAAACACCGCCGCACCGCTGAGGTAAAGCGACAAGAGCGCTCTCTCCCACAGGCCCGAAACGAGGATGGTGCAAAGCAGCCCCACGCACAGCGCCGCCAGACGCCAGCCCCCCGCGACCCAGCCCAGAGCAGCGGCGCCGGTCAGGACAAAGGGCCACGGCAGGTTGGCAATGCCGGTTTCCAGCATTCCAATCAGGATCGTGACGATCAGACCACCCGTCAGCCGCCCACGCCATGCCATCAACAGCGCGATCCCGGCACCTGCGGCAAACAGGCCAAAGCTCATGCCCGCCGTCCACTGGAAGCCCCAGGTGAAGGGCAGCACCGCCTGATCCAGACCGATCCGCAAAGGCAGCAGCACATAGAAAAGTGAGTTGTTCTTGAGCGCATCCAACCATGGGCCATTGGCCTGAGTGAACGCGGTCAGGCCGCTGTCCACGGCCTCGGCCATCGGATCCAGCAAGGTCAGTTCGGATGGGTTCGGCAACCACGCCCAGAAGGCGGCGGTGAAGACCACGGCGAAACCCAACATCGCCCAGACAACCCGGCTGTCATAACGTTTGCGCTCGGTCGCCAAGGTGCCGCTCATGCGATCTATGACGACGGCAAAGACCACGATGACCAGACCCGCCATCAGAGATTCCCCGAACTGCGCCTTGCGCATGGTCAGCAGAACCTCCCAGCCGATATCGTTGAACCCACCGATGACGGCGGCAATGATGACCATGGACAAGGCCGCCATCAGACACTGGTTCACACCGACCATGATCTGCGTCGTGGCGGCGGGAATTTCGACCTGAAACAGTTGCTGAAAACGCGTGCCACCGGACATGATGGCGGCCTCTTTGATCTCGGGCTCCACCCGTTCCAGCCCCAGCATCACGTTGCGCGCCATGGGCGGCGCAGCATAGATGGCCGAGGCGATCAGACCGACAACCGGGCCAAAGCCAAAGAGCAGCAACAGTGGTGTCAGATATGCGAAGGTCGGCACCGTCTGCATGACATCCAGAACCGCCTGAACGAAGGATTTCACCCGCGGCACCTCGTTGGCGAGGATGCCGATGCCACCACCCAGCATCAACGCCACCGGAACGGATACTGCGACCAAGGCCAGAGTGTTCATGCTTTCAGCCCAGTAACCCGACGCCAGAACAAAGCTGAGGCCCAGAAAGCCCAGCGCGGCCATGGGCAAACCGCCCAGATACCAGCCCAGCGCGGTCACGATCCCGATCAGAATGGGCCATGGTGTGTTACCAAGAACGAAATTCGCCCAGTTCATCGGATAGGTCATCAAATCCGAGAACAACCGCATCGCCGGTTTGATCAGGTTCAGAAACCAGTCCAGAAACGTGCCCACCCATTGGGTTGCAGGCAGTTCCCACGCGGCGGGCCATTTGACCAGCCATGGGGCGATGCCCTCGAGTGCAAGGCAAACCGCACCGACGACAACCGTGATCAGGGCGGCCTTGGCGCCTGCCGTCAGCCGCGCGCCGTGCTGCGTCGGAACCTCAGTTACGGCAGTCATGTTTCGTCCACCTGAAGCGCGGCAGCCAGATCGGAAGGGTGCACCGTGCCAACGACATTGCCATCGGCATCCCGCACCGGCACGGGTTCATAAAGTTCCATGCAATGGGCCAGGGCCGCGTCCAGTGTCATCGATGTGGTCAGGCCGGGATCGTCCGGGCCGCACTCTGCCTCGTTTCGCATGACCGAGGCGACCTTGGCATGCTGCCCCTTGGCGACGTCCTTCGAGAATTCGCGCACATAGTCATCGACGGGTCGCAGGACGATATCCGTGGGCGTGCCGATCTGCACGATCTTGCCGTCCCGCATGATGGCAATACGGTCAGCCAGCTTAAGCGCTTCCTGAATATCGTGGGTGATGAAGACGATCGACTTCTTCAACGTCGCTTGAATGCGCAGGAATTCATCCTGCAACTGGCGACGGATCAGTGGATCAAGCGCCGAGAACGGTTCGTCCAGAAACCAGATGTCAGGGTTTACGGCAAGACTGCGGGCGATACCCACCCGCTGCCGCTGCCCGCCGGAAAGTTGTCGCGGGAAGCTGTCTTCGCGCCCTTCCAGACCGACCAGCGAAATCACTTCCTGCGCGCGGTCCAGCCGTTCCTTTTTGCCCACGCCCTGAACGCGCAGAGGATATGCGACGTTTTCAGCAACGGTCATGTGGGGGAACAGGCCGAAATGCTGGAACACCATGCCCAGTTTTTTCCGGCGCAGCTCGGTCAGGGCCTTTTTTGAGGCGCCGATGACATTTTCGCCGTCCACCCGAATCTCACCGCCTGTGCCGGGCAGCAGCTGCGAAATGCAGCGGATCAGCGTGGATTTGCCCGAGCCCGACAGGCCCATGATGACGAAAAGTTCACCTTCCTGAACTTCGAAATTGGCATCCTGAACGGCGGGGATCAGCCCCTGTTCGCGAAGGGCGACGGCAGCCTTGTCGGCGTCATTCCCTGACCGAGACAGCGCGTCGGTCAGGGCTTTGTCAGCGCCCGGGCCAAACACCTGCCAGAGATTCCGGCAGGCAATGGCTGGCACAGTCGTGTCAGTCACCTAAGTGGCTCACTTGGTCGCCGCGTCGACAACAGGACGCCATTTGTCTTCGTTCTCGGCCATCCATGCGGCGACAACTTCTTCGACCTGACCGCCGTCGACATCGATCGCGCCCATCATCGGCTGCTGGTCTTCGACCGCCAGTTGATAGTTGGACAGGATCTCATAGGCGGCCGGCCACTTTTCTTCCAGGCCGCTCCAGCCGGCTTTGAAGATGCGCGATGGCGAAAAGTCGCAATCGTTTACCGCGTTCGGGTTCGGACCCCACGCCGGATCGTTAAAACATGCCTCTTCACCTGCGGGCAATTCAACGAACTGCACGTCATAGGCAGACATCGCCCAGTGCGGCTGCCAGAATGTGATCAGCAGCGGCGATTTACGCTCGGTCGATGCGCGAAGTTCAGCGATCAGGGCACCTTCGGAACCGGCGGGGACAGCCTTGAACGGCAGCTCAAGGCCAGTCATGCGATCCGCACCAGGCGTGCCCCAGTCGGCCGGATAGTCGACCAGACGGCCACCGGGCAGAGTTTCCGCCGTGGCGAACACCTGCGCGCAGTCTTTCAGCGCTTCCCACGCAGGCAAGCCGGGGCACAGATCAGCGACATGCGCCGGGTATGCGATACCTTCCTTGGCATCCAGGCCAAGATCGCCGATTTCGACAACCGTGCCTTCCTCGATCTTCTTTGCATATTCATCCGAAACATTGGACGACCAGATTTCAAGCGTCGCGTCGATGTCTCCATCGGCCAGCGCCTGGAACTGGTTCATCATGCCTGCGGTCACATATTCCACGTTATAACCGGCGGCCTTGAGCATCTCACCCGCCACATGCGTGGTTACGTGCTGACCGGTCCATTCGTTGATCGCCAGTTTGATCGGCTCGTCCACGGCCCCCATATCCGCCGCATGCGCCGCACCGGCAACGGTCAGGGCCATAAGGCTTACACTCAGTTTTTTCATGGATTTTCTCCCTGTCTTATTTGTTTTGCCCACCCCGGCAGGGGTTTCCCGCCGGTGTCTTTGTCTGATGACAATACCATGCCGCAACATGCACAAATTTGGTCGGAAAAGGAAAGTGATCAGTTTGTAACAGCGCGGCTTTCTTGCCGCTGAAGCGTTGATTTTTTCCCGCAGGCGCCGCAAGGACCCCAGCCCAACCCGCCATTATCCCCCGCCCCGGGGCACGGAATGTTGACTGACGAGTCAATCACAAACCGTTTTAAACCCGTTTGTCGAGCATTTCTTTGACAGTTCAGTGTTTTTCTTGTTCGGGCCGAGTTTCATTTCCGGTCAAGTGGCTTTCGAACACCGAAAATTCCCATTGCAAAAGGAAGGCAAAACAAAACACTCTTCCTAAGACAGCTTTGAGGTTGGGTTCATGCGTTCATTTGACGAGATCTTTGATATTGCCGCCTCTCGCCACGGTGGGATCGAAGCCTTTGAAGCACAGCTGAACAAGCCCAAAAGCCACGAAGAACTGGCGGCGATGCCCGACGACCGGTGGCTATCGATCATCACGAAATGCGTCTTTCAGGCCGGTTTCAACTGGAAGGTCATCGAAAACAAATGGGATGGATTCGAGGCCGCCTTTGACGGCTTCGATGTGGGCCGGTGTGCGTTCATGGATGATGAAAAGTTCGATTCCCTGCTGCAAGACACACGCATTGTCCGCAATGGAACCAAGATCGCAGCAGTGCGGGACAACGCGGCGTTCCTTTTGGAACTGCGCAACGAAGGCGGCGCGGGCCAGGTTCTGGGGGGCTGGCCCTCTGATGACTATGTCAACCTTCTTGCCATGCTGTCCAAACGCGGGTCTCGTCTTGGCGGGGCTTCGGCGCAATATGCGATGCGTTTTGCGGGCCGCGACAGTTTCATCCTGTCGCGAGACGTCACCGCCCGTCTGATCGCCGAGGGCGTGATCGACAAGCCCGCTACGTCGAAAAAAGCCATGGCGGCGGTACAACGGGCCTTCAATTCCTGGATGGATCAATCCGGGCGGTCTTTGACGGAAATCAGCCGGGTTCTGGCCATGAGCCTGTGAAAACCGTTTGCGGATCGCAAGCAGAGGACTAGGATTCACCTCATGGTTCTGCGCGTATTCCTGTGTGCTCTTTTATTGCTGTCCTCTTGCGGCCGTCCGTTGACAAAGCAAGAGCGCGACTTTGCGGATGCCATTCAGGGCGAGACCCTGAATCTGGACAGCGTGCGATTGGTCCAAGGCGCGCCGGTTACCAATGTGACGTATTTCCGCGAAGAGCGGCCACGTCTGGCCTGCCGCGAGCGCATCCTTCCTCCGGTAGAACCCGGGCCGGTGACCGGCAGGCCAGCCGCCGTGGCCCTGTTCAACAAGGTCTATTTTGCGCGCGACTGGTATCTGGAAGACTACATGTCCGATTTTCCGGATCAGATGAACCTGGTGGCCGCGATGCTGCTGGCCCATGAACTGACGCATGTCTGGCAGTGGCAGAATCGCCGGACCACCGGTTACCACCCGTTGCGAGCAGCGGCGGAACATGGTGGGCGCAGCGACCCGTATCTTTTTGACCTCGAAACCTCGCCGGACTTCCTGTCCTACGGGTTTGAACAGCAGGGCGCCATCGTTGAGGAATACGTTTGCTGCCGTGCGCTGGACCCTCAGGCCACCCGAACCAAACGGCTGCACAGGATGCTGAGTGCGCATTTTGATCTGTCCCCGCTTCCGCAAAAAGGGCGTGAGCGCGCGATCTTGCTTCCCTGGAGCGAGGCCGAGATCGACGGGATTTGCAGCGGAACCTATATCTTCTGAAGTGTTTCCAGATAGGCCACCAGATCCACGATGGGCTGGCTCGTCAGAATTGGCTGACCCTGCGGCGTTTTCATGGATGTGTCCTGCCCGTCAAAATAAGGACCATAAACCGGCATAGGGCTACCATGGCTGACCAGCGGATCCCGACCATCAATGCGGGCGACAACGCGGGCAGTCGGGAACACGCCCTCTTCGTTGGACAAAGCGGTCAGATCACTTGGTTGAACCACCAGCACGGCTGCCATCGGACCCTGACCCATCGCATCGATTCCGTGGCAGGTCGCGCAATGGTGCATATAGAGTTCCTCTCCGGTCTTCGCGTCCTGAGCCCAGGCGGCCTGCGAGGCAGCAGCCGAAACCCCAAGAACCATTACACTGATTGTTGCCTTGAACATCGTATCCTCCTGCCTGGATTGGCATTTGCAGGGTTGCCCGATGACCGTCTTGGCGCAATGATCCAGATCAACGAAAAAGGTACAGAGGTTTCGGGCAATGACACAATACGCCGCCATCATGCTGGCCGCCGGATTTGGAATTCCGATCCTGGCCGCGCTCAACGCGGCGCTGGGAAAAGTCATCGGGTCGCCAACTGCGGCAGCTGTTGTGCTGTTTGCCATTGCCTTCGCCGCCTCCGCCTTGGTCATGGCGCTGTTTCCCGGATTTGCGGCCCTGTCCAAGGTTGCCAATGCGCCGAAACACCTGTTGCTTGCAGGTGTCCTGATTGCTTTCTATGTCCTGTCGATCACCCATGTCGCACCACATTTCGGGGTGGGCAATGCAGTGTTCTTTGTGCTGCTCGGGCAATTGATCAGCGCTGCGGCCATCGACCATTTCGGCCTGTTCGGCGCACAGGTCGAACCGCTTACGCTTATGCGGATGGGCGGGATCGCCGTCATGGCCATTGGCGTTGCGATCACTCAACTGGCCTGAGCACCCCGCCCTCAAGCCGGACCATCCGGTCCATGCGCGCTGCCAGGTCAAGATTGTGCGTTGCTATCAACGCCGACAACCCTTCGTCCCGCACCAGCTTCATCAGTGTTTCAAAGACCTGATCCGAGGTTTCGGGGTCCAGATTACCCGTCGGTTCATCCGCCAACAAAACACGCGGCGCATTCGCCAAGGCCCGGCAAAACGCCACCCGCTGCTGTTCCCCACCAGAGAGTGCGGCGGGGCGATGGCTGGCGCGTGCGGCCACGCCGACACGGTCCAGCAGATCCAGCGCTCGGGCCTGTGCGGCCTTGTCCGGTACACCATTGGCCAGTTGCGGCAGGGTGATGTTTTCTAAGGCCGTGAATTCCGGCAGCAAGTGGTGGAATTGATACACGAACCCGATATCCTGCCGACGCAGTGCGGTTCTGGTCCGGTCGCCCTTGCCCGATACGTTCTGCCCGCCGATTTCAACGGTTCCTTCGTCGGGCATGTCCAGCAGACCAGCAATATGCAGAAGCGTTGATTTACCTGCCCCAGAGGGCGCAACCATCGCTACGGCCTCACCCGCGCGCAGATCCAGATCAACTCCGCGCAGAACCCGCACCTCGCCCGGTTTGCCTTTCAGATAGGTCTTGGTCAGACCTTTCAGACGCAATGTGACATCATTCATAGCGCAACGCCTCGACCGGGTTCAGCCGCGCCGCTCGACGGGCAGGGAAATAGGTGACGACAAAGGACAGGCCAAGCGACAGGCCGATCGCCTTGAGCACGTCGCTCAGATGCAGCTCGGCGGGCAAGGCATAGATGCCCCGGATCGACGGATCCCAGACGCCGCCGCCCATCACGTAATTCACGAAGGAAAAGATCGGATCGATATAGATCGCAAAAAGGCATCCCAGGATGACCCCCATTGCCGTTCCGATCAGGCCGGTAAAAGCGCCGCAGATGAAAAAAACACGCAGAACCGACCCTTCGCTCAGGCCAATGGTACGCAGGATGCCGATGTCGCGCCCCTTATTTTTGACCAGCATGATAAGGCCCGAAACGATATTCATCGCGGCGATCAGAACGAGGATTGAAAGGATGATGAACATCACGTTGTCTTCAACTTCCAATGCCCGCAGGAACCCACCGGATGCATCCTGCCAGGTCCAGATCTGGCTGCGCTCGCCCGATGCTTCGAGAATCGAAATCAGGATCGGGCCCAGGTCTTCGGGGTTGTCCACCATCACTTCGATTTCATCGGCCACACCTTCGCGATTGAAAAAGCCCTGCGCCTGCGAAAACGGCATGTAGACGCGGGTGCGGTCGATGTCATAGCGCCCGGCCGAGAACACATAGACAACGCGATAGGCATTCACGCGGGGCGACGTACCAAAGGCGGTTTTGACGCCGTTGGGCGACGTCAACTTGACGACATCCCCGACCGTTGCCCCGATGCTGCGCGCCACGCCTGAACCAATTGCGATCACATCCTCACCCGCCTGGAATTCAGACAAGTCCCCCACAGCCTGCTCTGCCTGGGCAATTCCGGGCAGATCACGCAGATCGTCGGGTCGGATTCCAAACACCTCGACCCCGCTGCTGCGGTCGCGGTTGGTGATCAGTACCTGCCCCTTTACCAAGGGAGCCGCGCGTTGAACACCGGGCACTTGCGCGACCCGGGCCGCGCGTTCCTCAAAGTCGGCGATTGTGCGATCCACCCGCCCCTGCGCATCAATCTCGCCTGACGAATAGACCGTCACATGCGCGTTGGCGCCCAGAATGGTGCCAACAAATTCCGAACGGAAGCCGGACCGGACCGCCAATGTCGCGATCAGGGCAAACACTGCCAATGTGATCCCGATCAGAGAAATCCAGGTCATCACACTGACGCCGCCCTCGGCCCTGCGGGCCCGCAGATAACGCCATGCGATTTTCCATTCAAAAGGGGCAAAGGGCGGGGGTGTCTTGGCCATGCCTGCTCCGGGGTGTTCATGTTCGCGGGGACAGTTTCGACATTTCACCCGATGGTCAAGCCGGTTGTCATTCCGAACCCGTTCCTCAGCCTGAACGAGCCGAATCAATCCGGTTGCCCAGCACTGTGGCTGGGCCAAACGGATGACTTGGAATTCTGGCGCTACACCATGAGTTGTGAAGCGCATCACAGACAAACTGGTATTGTTTCATATATGAAGTTAATCGTCGCGCTTTGTGAGCTCCTGAATCGAAAAGGCAACAATGGGCGCGAAATTTTATTACTCTTTTTGATTATTTTCAGAAACTTTGTCACCCTGTATGTGGGGGAACACATTTAAGGAGCGGGGGTCGCTCAATGAATTTTCAAATTTCAACCAACGGTGCGGGGGTTATTCCGTCTCGCCAAGCATCAAAAGAACTGGATTGTGAAACAGCGGCGCTGCTGCGTGCGGCCATTCGGCCGATCTTTGCCAGCGCGGCAAGCTGGGGCAACTTGACTGATATCCTGAAAGACAAAGGGTACCGTCTGGTTTTCCGGCAAGGACGTCTGTGTATCACGGATCGCACTACGGACGCGCGGGTTTGCGGGTTGCGATTTCTGGGTCTTGAGTTTCGCGACCTGGTCAACCGGCTGGGCCGTCCGATCGTGGTCGCACGCGGCGATGGCGCCAACGGCGACATCCTTGCAACGCGCCCGACGGCAGACCAAGACTGACGTCTGAACCAATCAAATTGGTCAGTTCACATTTGGTGGCCAAGCCAATCGCATGGCCACCTTCGCGAAATGGATCTGTGTTGCGTGACAGCAAGACCCGTCACCGGTGACGGTGCTCAGGCAATCTGCTGGTAGATTTCAGCAACTTTGGTAACGGCCGCCTCGGGGCTCAGTTCCTCGCTTTCACCGGTCCGGCGGCAAGTCAGTTCAACGACACCATTCTTCAGGCCACGCGGCCCGACCGTGATCCGCCAGGGCAGACCAATCAGATCCATGGTCGCAAACTTGCCCCCTGCCCGTTCATTGCGGTCATCATAAAGCGGCTCCAGCCCCAAGGCAGTCAGAGCATTGTAGATTTTGTCACAGGCCGCATCCGCTTCTTCATCGCCCTGCTTCAGGTTCACGATGCCGCAATGGAACGGGGTCACGCCCTCGGGCCAGATAATGCCTTTGTCGTCATGGCTGGCCTCGATGATTGCGCCGACCAGACGGCTGACGCCGATCCCGTGGCTGCCCATATGCACCGGAACCGGTTTTCCATCCGGGCCCTGCACGGTGGCGCCCAGCGGCTCGGAATACTTCGTGCCGAAATAGAAGATCTGCCCAACTTCGATACCACGCGCCACGCGGCGGCGTTCTTCGGGGATCTGATTGAACAGCGCCTCGTCATGCGTTTCATCCGTGCGCGCGTATTTCGAGGTGAACTCTTCCAGGATCGCCTGACACTGTTCGCGGCTGTCATAGTCAATCTCACGATCACCAAAGGTCAGATCGGTGACGGCGCTGTCATAGAAGACCTCGGATTCACCAGTGTCAGCCAACACCAGGAACTCATGGGTGTCATCGCCGCCGATGGGCCCCGAATCCGCGCGCATCGGGATCGCCTGAAGGCCCATACGCTCGTAGGTGCGCAGATAGCTGACAAGATGGCGGTTATAGGCGTGCAGCGCATCTTCCTTGGTGAGGTCGAAGTTGTAGCCGTCCTTCATATAGAACTCGCGCCCTCGCATCACACCGAAACGCGGGCGGATTTCGTCGCGGAACTTCCACTGGATCTGATAGAGGGTCAGCGGAAGGTCTTTGTAGCTGTTCACGTGACCGCGGAAAATATCGGTCACCAGTTCTTCGGCCGTGGGCGTGAAAAGCATGTCCCGGTCATGCCGGTCCTTCATGCGCAGCATTTCCTGCCCGTAATCGTCATAGCGGCCGGATTCGCGCCACAGATCCGCCGATTGGATGATGGGCATCT
Organism: Ruegeria sp. HKCCD7559; assembly: GCF_013110575.1. NCBI lineage: Bacteria > Pseudomonadati > Pseudomonadota > Alphaproteobacteria > Rhodobacterales > Roseobacteraceae > Ruegeria > Ruegeria sp. HKCCD7559. The sequence goes on along the minus strand of NZ_WVQU01000001.1, from coordinate 368,520 downwards.
GGATCGCGATGTGACCAGCCCGGGCCTGTTCCTCGTGGACGATGTTTTCCAGCTTGCGCAGCACTTTGAAGCCCAGCGGCAGCCAGGAATAAATCCCCGCAGAAGCCTGCTTGATCATCCCGGCACGCAGCATCAGCCGGTGGCTAACGATCTGGGCCTCGGACGGGTTTTCCTTGAGAACGGGCAGAAAGTAACGGCTGAGGCGCATGAACGATCCTATTTGTCTAGCGAAAGCCCGAATGCTCTACGCGATCCACAAAGGCTAGGCAAGGCGCCGCATCATTCAGGCTTGCGCAGCAAATAAGTGTAATAGTTGCACGAACCAAAGAACGTGCCTTCCCACGCGGCTGTTTTCTGACCTTCGGCCCATTTCAAGGCGGTCTCGGCGTCGATTGCGCCTGCCTGAATGCAGGGGCCGACATAGGCGTCGATCATGTTTCCGAAAAACGAGGTCTGGCCAGCCTCGGCCAGCAATTCCGGGATGAAACCGGAAACTTCCAGCCCCGTCTGCCGGGCCAGGAACGGAAGATGCCGCAGAACGAACGGATTGCCGACCACCGTCTGCAAGATCGCGTTCACCGCCATCGCGTTGGCGTCAGGGTCGCCAGCGCCGATCGTCAACGACGCATAGTCGCCATCGAAAATGGCGATCGTGCCGCCGGGCCGCGTCAGTCGCGCGGCTTCCTCCAGCATCGCCGCCGGGTCCACCACATGGCTGATCACCGTATGCGCGATGACGATATCAAAGCTACCTTCGCCGTCACCGGTGTTCCGGGAATCCGCAACCTCGTACCGTATGCGCCCCGCCAACCCCGCAGCGTCCGTCTTTTCCATTGCGACCTTGATCAGTTCCGCCGCCAGATCCGACCCGACAATCTCGCACTCCGGGCCGACCCGGTCGGCCAGCGCCCGCGTCACGACGCCCGTGCCACAGCCCAGATCGACGATGCGGCGGCACGAGGCCCAGTCGAGCCGGTCGAAATAGCGTTCGCGCATTTTTATGAAATCCGGCATTTCGCCGCGAAATTCCAGACGGTCCGCAACGACGCGAACCGTGTCTTCCCCCTGTTGATCCAGGCTCTGATAGATGTCGGGCACTGCTTCGTCCCCCAAGGCAGGGCGTCAGTATAGCACGTTTCGGCCCGGTACGTCGGCTCTCTGCGCTGGCGGGCTGTGAATGCGACGCCCGGCAATGGCGCGTTTGCGACCCGAGGTCAGTCGGGTTTTTGATTGACCCGCCAATTGGGAATTTCAATTGTGACGGGAACACCAACCCCAGGAGGCACTGTTGCAGACAATTCAGGAACCCGCCCGGCAGATACCTGTCATCCACCAGACCGATATTCTGGTCGTGGGCTCTGGCCCGGCCGGGTTGGCAGCAGCGCTGGCAGCGGCCCGTGCAGGCGCAGACGTGTCGCTGGTTGACCGGTTCGGCTGTATGGGCGGCAACATCACTGCCGTCGGCGTCGAAGGATTCGCCTGGTACCGGCACGAGCAAACCGTCGAGGCCGGCGGCATCGGGATGGAGTTCGAAACCCGCGCCAAAGAAATGGGCGCGGCGGTGCCCGAAAGCCAGTCGCTCAGTTATGAACTGGACAGCGAAGGGTTCAAGCTGGTGGCGGACAAGTTGGTCGAAGAGGCGGGTGTTCACCCGATGCTGCACCGGCAATTCGTCGCCCCCATCATGGAAGGGGACCGGATCACTGGCATCATCACCGAATCCAAGGCCGGGCGCGAGGCGATACTGGCCAAGGTGGTAATCGATGCCACCGGTGACGCCGATGTGGCCCATCGGGCGGGGGCCCCGACGCACAAAACCGCTCGGGAGGACATGATGGCGGCGTCTGTCATGTTCCATCTGGCCGGGGTGGACAAGCGCGCCTTTATCGAGGGCGTCAAGGCCGACCCGCAGACCTACAAGGACTGGGGCGGCGGTGGTGAGTGGAACATCGAAACCAGCGGCAAAGAGGACGACATGTTCTCGCCCTTCGTGCACAAGCCCTTCCAGCAGGCCATCGATCAGGGGCTGATCCCGCCGCATCTGAATACCATTGCCGGCACCTGGGGCGCGATGCATGACACGGGCGAGCTGACCTACATGAACCTCATCCATCTGGCCGAGATTGATGGGACCGACCCCGACAGCCTGACACGTGGCGAGATCGAAGGCCGCCGTCAGACCATGCTGGCCATCGAGGCGCTGCGCCGGTTCATGCCGGGATGCGAAAACGCGCGGCTTCGGAATTTCGGGATGACCATCGGTATCCGCGACACCCGCAAGATCGATGCGGTCTACAACATGACCGAAAACGACGCCCGCCATCAGGGCCGGTTCGAGGACACGATCGGCATCTATCCCGAATTCATCGACGGCTATGGCATTCTGATCCTGCCGACCACGGGGCGGTACATGCAGGTCCCCTACCGCTCGATGCTGCCCAGGGGCGTCAAGGGCCTGCTGGTCGCCGGGCGGTCGCATGGCGCGGACCGGGTGGCCCATGCCGCCACGCGCAACATGGCCTGCTGCGCCGTCATGGGCCAGGGCGCGGGAATCGCCGCAGCGGTATCATTGAAAAGCAATCAGGAGCTGGACCAGCTGAATCTGGCACCTGTTCACGCGGAACTGCAACGTCAGGGGGTCAGGATTCACTGATGGACAGAATTCCGACCATAGACATCTCCCCGCTGTCCGATCCCGGCAGCGCAGCCTTTGCCGCAACGGTACAAGGCATAATTGAGGCCTGCACAGGAATCGGGTTTCTGTCCATCACCGGGACAGGTGTGTCCCAGCAGACAGTGAATCACGTCCGTCAAACCACAAGAGAGATCTTTGCCATCAATGAATCCCGCAAATGGGATCAGGCCATCACGCGCAAGAATTATCGCGGTTATATCCCGATGGGTTTATTCACACCGAATGACGGATCCGGCAAGGCCGACAAATACGAGGGTTACAAGCTGCACCACGAGGTTGCCGCCACCGACCCTGTGCGCTCTGAATGTGCCCTGTACGGCCCAAACCTGTGGCCCGCCGAAGTTCCCAGCGCCAAAGAGGTCATCCTGGATTATTGGCGTCAATTGGATCAGGTCACTGATGTGTTGTTGGGCGCGTTGGAATCCGGCCTGAACTTGACCTCTGGCATTTTGCGCGACGCGTTCCGCAATCCGATGACCAATATGACATTGCTGCACTATCCCCCGCAGGCCGCGGAAGAAGCGGGCTATGGCATCCATCCGCACAAGGATACGGACGCACTGACCATCATCGCGCCCGATCCGGTGGGCGGGCTCGAGGTGCAGACCCGCAGCGGCAAGTGGATTTCACCAGACTGCCCACTCGGTGGTTTCGTGGTGAATATCGGCGACATGCTGGAACTTTGGTCAGGCGGGCGATTGAAATCCACGCCACATCGGGTGGTCAACCGGTCGGGCAAGGAACGGTATTCTTTCCCTTATTTCGCCGTACCCCGCCATGACGTCATTGTTGAACCATTGTTGCCCGCCCTGCCCGGTTTCGACCGTCCGGCGGTTCATTGCGGCCACTGGTCGGCAGAAATCTGGCGCACCAACTGGCCCGATGAAGCCGCAGAAGAAGACACCCCTGAACTGGGGACGTTGCACGATTGAAGCGGGCAAAGCCCCTGCCCATGAAGCGCTTGCATCATGGGCTTTGATGCGCCAAGAACGCCTGCAAGTGCCTGAACAAGGGGATCACGATGGCTTTGCCGGTAAAGGATCAGCTGAGATACTGGGGCGTCGCCGCGGCGGTTTTTGTTTTGATCCTCTGGGCTTTGGGGGATGTCCTGCTGCCCTTCGTCATAGGCGGAGCAATTGCGTATTTCCTTGATCCCGTTGCGGATCGGCTGGAGCGGTTGGGCCTGTCGCGCATCGCAGCCACAGCCGTCATCACCGTCATCGGGATTTTGGGGTTTATATTGGCGATCCTGATGGTCGTGCCCGCCCTGATTACCCAGTTGCTGGATCTGATCGACGTTCTGCCAGACCTGTTCAAGCAATTGCGCGGGTTCATTGAAAAACAATTCCCGTCGCTGCTGGATCGGGAATCAAACACTCATCAGATGCTGGTGTCCTTCGGCGACATGCTGAAATCCAAGACCGGTGATGTTCTGCAAACGGTTCTTGCCTCACTTGGGTCTGCGATAAACATTGTTGTCCTTCTGGTGATCGTGCCCGTTGTGGCCGTTTACCTGCTGCTGGACTGGGATCGCATGGTCGCTCGCATCGGAGAGCTCCTGCCGCGTGATCATGCCCCCACCATCAGGCGGCTGGCCGGTGAGATTGACGCCGTGCTGGCCTCTTTCGTGCGCGGGATGGGAACGGTCTGCCTGATCCTAGGTACCTACTATGCCGTCGCGCTGATGCTTGCCGGTCTGCAATTCGGCCTGATCGTGGGGTTCATCGCGGGGCTGGTCACGTTCATCCCCTATCTGGGCGCCCTGATCGGAGGCTCATTGGCCATCGGGCTGGCGCTGTTTCAGTTTTGGGGAGATTGGGCACATGTCGGACTGATCGCGGGGATCTTTGCCATCGGACAGGTCACCGAGGGGAATTTCCTGACACCCAAACTGGTAGGCAGCTCTGTCGGGCTGCACCCGGTCTGGCTGCTGCTGGCGCTGTCGGTCTTTGGGGCCTTGTTTGGCTTTGTCGGCATGCTGATCGCCGTGCCCGTGGCCGCAGCATTGGGCGTGCTGGCCCGATTTGCCACATCGCTGTACCTGGACAGCCGACTTTATACCGGTCTTGAACGTCAGGATCAGGAAACCGAGTAAATGGCCCGACAACTCAGCTTTGATCTGCCCGCCAAAACTGCGCTCGGGCGAGAGGACTTTTTTGTGTCGCCTGCCAATGCCTTGGCCGTGGCGATGATCTCGGCCACATCCTGGCCGGGAAACAAGCTTGTTCTGACCGGTCCGGCTGGCGCGGGTAAAACCCATCTGGCACATGTCTGGGCCGCGGAAACCGGCGGGCGCATCATTCAGGCCGCCGATTTGCGGTATGACGACGTGCCGGATCTGGCACGCAGGCCGATTGCCGTCGAAGACGTGCCCATGATCGCCGACGATGCCGACCAGCAGAAAACGCTGTTTCACCTGCACAATCTGGTTCTGGCCGAGGGGAACGCCCTGCTGATGACGGGTCGGCTGGCCCCGAAGTTCTGGGAATTGCCACTGGCCGACCTGCAAAGCCGGGTCGAAGGCGCCCATCACGTGGCGCTGGATCCGCCCGACGACGCGTTGCTGGGTGCGGTTCTGGCCAAACTGTTCGTAGATCGGCAGCTGAACCCCGGCCCCGAGGTAATCGCCTATCTGGTCAAACACATGGATCGTCGATTTGAAACTGCGGCCGACGTAGTGGCGCAGCTGGATCAATTGGCCCTTATGGAAAAGCGCGACATCACCCGTTCCCTGGCCGTGCGGGTTCTGAACATGAGCCCGGACGAGATCGAGACCAATGATTGACCCGCTGACGTCAATTTCGCATCCTCAAACAGAACAATCTGGAAGGCACATGGATCAGACCGTCGAAACCGATATCCCGGATTGGGGAACAATCGGAAAGCCTCTGTTTGACAAACCGGACGCACGGGCGCTGTCGCGCGTCGGGGTTGTCGATGTCGGGTCGAACTCGGTCCGGATGGTCATTTTCGACGGGGCGGCCCGATCACCGGCTTATTTCTACAATGAAAAGGTCATGTGCGAACTGGGGGCGGGCCTATCCGAAACCGGACGGCTGAACCCGCGAGGCCGCAAACGTGCCCTGGCGGCATTGCGGCGCTTCCAGCACCTGGCAATGGATCTGGATTTGCCCGGTTTGCATGTTGTCGCCACCGCTGCTGTGCGCGAAGCCTCGGATGGGCCCGAGTTCTGCGATCAGGTGCAGGCTGAAACAGGTTTGCAAGTGGCCATCATTGACGGTGACGAAGAAGCCCGCCTGTCGGCACAGGGTGTCCTGTTGGGATGGCCCGGAGCTTATGGGCTGATCTGCGATATTGGCGGATCGTCGATGGAATTGGCCGAAATCGGCGGTGGTCAGGTCGGCCGCCGCGTGACCTCGCCGCTTGGGCCGCTGAAACTGCGTGACATCAAAGGCGGGCGGCGCGCGCGAAAAGCGCATATCAAGGAAACGATGGAGGATCTGCGCAATCAGATGGGCCAGCAGCGGGATCGTTTGTTTTTGGTCGGCGGCAGCTGGCGTGCCTTTGCGCGGCTGGACATGCTGCGGCGAGGCTATCCGCTGAACGTTCTGCATGAATACCGCATGACCACCAAGCAGGTGCGCGAGACGATCAAATACATCGAGAAACACGATCATGAAAAGCTGCGTACTCAGGCCGGCGTGTCCAGTTCGCGCATGGCGCTTATCCCTTATGCGATGGATGTTCTGGCGCGGCTGATCCGCACGTTCAAACCCAAAGATATCGCCATCTCGAGCTATGGTATCCGCGAGGGGTTGCTGTATGAGCAGATGCCGCAGGAAGTGCGCGACCGCGACCCGCTGATCGAAGCCAGCCGGTTCTCGGAAGCCAAGGACGCGCGCCTGCCAGGATTTGGCAGCAATCTCTATGATTTTGTCATCCCGCTGTTCAGATCCGCACCGCCCAGCAGGGTGCGCCTGATCAAGGCGGCCTGCCTGCTGCACGATGTAAGCTGGCGCGCACATCCCGATTATCGGGCCGAGGTGTGTTTCGACAACGTCACGCGCGCCAATCTGGGGGGCCTGAAGCACTCCGAGCGTGTTTTCATCGGATTGGCACTGCAACACCGCTATCGCAACAAACGGGAAGGCAACCGGTTCTCTCGGCTTTACGAATTGCTGGATGAGAAAAGCCAGAAACAGGCCGAAATTCTGGGCAAGGCCATGCGCTTTGGCGCGATGCTGTGGATGCACAAGGACGCCAATATGGGGCGCCTGAAATTCTATCCTAAAAAGCGGGAGTTGGAGCTATACCTGCCCGAAGCAGCAGCCCCCCTGTTCAGCGAAGTTGCCGAAGCGCGCCTGAATTCACTGGCGAACGCCCTGAAATCCGATACGCGCGTGATCATCAAGGGCTGACCATCGATCCGATCAGATATCAGTTGCCCCTTCGGGCAATTCTTCACTTTCATTTTCAGGCTCTGGCGGATCCTCGGCCTGTTTCCTTCGGATGATGATATCGCCATTGGGCAAGATCTTGGGCGCTTCATAAGCGCTCCAATCTTTGATCTCGGCCCCCAGCTCGGCCAGTGCGGGGCCCATTTCCCGCAAGAACGACTGCATTGCCGGGCCAAACTCATCCGCAAGGCCCAGCAGATCATCCAGCGCCGGTTCCATCTCCTTGCGCAGACCTTCGAAAAACAGCTCGGCCCCCTGCTCCATCAGGGATTTGCTGTTGTCTTCCTGCGAAAGGGCGGGCGCGGCGATGCCGGCAGTGATTATGCTGATCAGCAAAACGTGTTTCATACCTAGTATATAGCGCCCCAGCCGCAGGCGTGAAAGGTCACAGGTCGATGTCCAGTGTGACTGGGAAGTGATCCGACGCCGTCAGCAGCGCCTGTCGCAGGTCCGGTGCGGACCAACAGGCCGCGTCGCGAAACGGATGCCAAATGCGCCAGGCCGGGCGGTATGCACGCAGATCCTGTGTAATCATTATGTAATCCAGAAGAGCCTCGAGAAACCTGCCTTCTTCCGGGCGGGCAAAGCGCGCCGTGGAGGGTATCGATCCCGGCCGAAAACCATGAGCCGTCACCGCGTGCGGGTCGAACAACCCTGCCTCCAGCAAAATCTCGACCGAAGAGCGGCCGAACAGATGCTCGAACTCATCCAGCCCGGGACCGTCGTTCAGGTCTCCCAGCAGAATGGCGGGTTCCTGGCTGGCAACGTGCATCTCGACCCGCCTGGCAAGCCAGACCGCCTGCGCCAGTTGCTTGCGGCGGTTGGCAATCGAGATCCGGATCGCCTCGTCCCGCGACCCGGCCCCATGCGGAGCCTTGGATTTCAAATGAGCTCCGATCAGCCGGACGTCGTGGCCCGATTGCGTCGTCACCGCCAGTTCCATCGGTGGTTTGGAAAACCGCACCACATCCTCGGTCGCATCAATATCCAGATCGATTCTGAACGCACCATCGAACCGGGGGGCCAAGGGGTCGTCGATGTCACCCTTGGGATCATGACGCACGGTAAGAATGGTCCTGTCGTAGAGCAGCGCCAGCTCTTGATGGGTGTCGTTGGCAAACCCCATCACAGCGTCAGAGATGCGCAGATCGAACGCCTCGGCAAAGGTTTGCAGGGCCCGCACCGTATTCTGGCGTTTGCCGGTGTTCGGAGCCTCGACAATCAATACCGCATCCGCGTCAATCGCGGTCAGCACTTTTGCGATCGCCTCGACCTGTTGCGCCTTGGTGACATTATGCCGACCGGACCAGGTGTCATCGACAATCAGATGGTCGTTTTGATCAAAAAGATTGGCAAACCATTCGATATTGTAGGTCGCCAGCCGCATCCTGTCAGGCCCGCGCGCCGTTGATCTCATCCCAGGCGCGGTTGATGTCGATCATCTTTTTCTCGGCTAGTCTGATCGCCTCTTCCGGGACACCGCGCGCCATCATGGCGTCCGGGTGCGTTTCGCGGACCAGCCTTCGCCAGACTTTGCGGATATCGGGCAAAGGCATGTCCTGCGGCACACCCAGAACCGTGTAAGGATCCTTTGGCGCATCCGGCACGAACCGTGCCCGCAATGCTTTGAATTGAGCGTCGGACTGCCCGAATATCTTGCTCACTTCCTCCAAGAACGCGTTCTCATTGGGGTGGTAGAACCCATCGGCCATGGCGATGTGAAACAGCCCCTCCATCAGATCGCAAAGCGTGGTGCTGTCTTCGGCGAACATCCGGGCGATCTTGCGGGCATAGTCCTGATACCCCGCCACATCCGTGCGCGCCATGTTGAAGACCCGCGCAGCATCTTCTTCGTCTTCGCGCGCGATCTGGAACACATCGCGGAAGGCAGTGACTTCATCTCGTGTCACCTGGCCGTCTGCCTTGGCCATTTTTGCGCCCAGGGCAATCACCGCAATCGTGAACGCCACCGATCGTTCCGGAGGTGTTCGCAGCTTTTCAAAAACTGCGGCTAGGCTTTCGCCTTGGGCCAGCGCGCTGAGCGCATCGGATATGCGGGTCCAGATCGACATGGGCGTACACTAGCGTCACAATTCGGGACTGTCAGGTGCGACAGATCATTCAGGTGAAAGAATTTTCTGCATCAGCACAAGATCCAGCCATTGACCCCATTTGAACCCAACTTCGGGCATGCGACCAACCTGTGAAAAGCCCAGCGCCGCGTGAAACGCCACGGCGCCCGGATTGGCCGAGGAAATGCCTGCGACCAGCACATGCACCCCGTCGGTTCTTGCGGCCGCCTCAAGCGCCTGCATCAAAGCACGCCCAACGCCTTTTCCGCGCGCGTCCGGTGACAACTGGATCGAATGTTCGCGCGTTTGCGCGTATCCGGGGCCCGCGCGAAACGGGGCATAGGTGGCAAAACCAACAACTTGCTCATCATGTTCGGCGACTAGGAATCCAGTGCCCCGCTTCGTAATATCCTCGGTGATTTGCGTTGTGCTGCGCTCATCGGTCGTGAAGGTGATCAAGGACTCACGAATGATCGCATTGGTAATCCTGGCGATTTCGGGCGCATCCGCCGCCATGGCCGGGCGAATGATCATTCCAGCACCCGGACCCCATGAGGCGTCTCGAACTCCGCCCTGAGCGCGGCCGGGCCGGTGTCGAACACCACCTGATCCAATACACCAAGATGTCTGGCCAGCGTCAACGCATCCGGGTGGTACACAACCAAACGCCGCAGCCGACAGCCGCTGTTTTGCAGCATGTCGGCCGGGTGAAGATCGCCCTGCCATTCGATAAGGGCGGGAAACTGGTTGTCGAACGGCAAGCGCCCGGTTGATGGAACCGCCATGCGCCACCGCAGCGCGCCCCGGGTCAGGTCGATCGGCTCTCCGGTGCCATCGGGGAAGATCGACAGTGTGGCCTCGATATCCTCGACCCGGCATATCCAGTTCGTCAAACGCGGGCCGCCCTGAAAACTGTCCAGATCGAACCATCGCGGCCTGCCCGGAGGGTGCGCCTGCGGATCGATGGAAATCGCTTCCAGATAGAGCCCATCCCTAAGACCCAGCAGCCTGTTATGTGTCCCGAATTTTTCGTGTTTCCCACCGGGTTGCAGCGCAACGCCAAGCGCCTGTTCGATATGCGCAGACGCTTCTTCAAGCGTTTCGCCCGCGACGGCCAGATGATCCAGTAACATGTGCCACCTCCTGCAAGTTAATGGCCAGACCCTTGCGGATCTGGCCGTATGTTTTCGCCAAAGAGGCACGATCACAAGATGATCTGACGAAAAACCCGACCTTCTTCAGCCGCGCGCTTCGCTGATCAGGCGCAGGATGTCCTGAGCGGCCTCGGGAATGTTGGTGCCCGGGCCAAAGATGGCCTTGACCCCATGATCATAAAGGAACTGGTAATCCTGTTGTGGGATCACCCCTCCGCAGATCACGATGATGTCCTCGGCCCCGGCCTTTTTCAGCTCTTCCACCAGTTGCGGAGCCAGTGTCTTGTGCCCTGCCGCCTGCGAGGAAATGCCGACCACATGCACGTCATTGTCCACCGCGTCCTGCGCGGCCTCGGCCGGGGTCTGGAACAAGGGGCCAACGTCCACGTCAAACCCGATATCGGCAAAGGCAGTTGCAATCACCTTGGCCCCACGGTCATGGCCGTCCTGCCCCATCTTGACCACCAGCAGACGCGGGCGGCGGCCTTCGGCCTCGGCAAACTCCTCGATGGATTTCTGGATCGCGGCAAAGCCTTCGTCGCCCTCATAGGCCGCGCCATAAACGCCGGCCAGGGTTTTCACTTCGGCGCGGTGGCGGCCGAATTCCTTTTCCATTGCCATGCTGATCTCTCCTACGGATGCGCGGGCACGGGCGGCCTCGACGGCGGCGGCCAGCAGGTTTCCGCCCTCTTGGGCAGCCTTGGTCAAAGCGTCCAGCGCCTGTTGGCAAGCGGCTTCGTCACGGGTCGCACGGATACGTTCCAAACGCGCGACCTGCGCTTCGCGAACCGCCACGTTGTCGACGTCCAGAATGTCGATCGGATCTTCCTGTTCCTTGCGATATTTGTTGACCCCGACGATCACCTCTTCGCCACGGTCGATCATCGCCTGGCGGCGCGCGGCGCTTTCCTCGATGCGCAGCTTGGGCATACCACTGGCCACGGCCTTGGTCATGCCGCCCATTTCCTCGACCTCTTCCATCAGGGCCCAGGCTTTCTCGATCAGCTCATTGGTCAGGCTTTCGACGTAATAAGACCCCGCCAGCGGGTCGACCACATCGGTCACGCCGGTCTCTTCCTGCAACACCAGCTGCGTGTTCCGGGCGATACGCGCCGAAAAGTCGGTGGGCAGCGCAATCGCCTCGTCCAATGCGTTGGTGTGCAACGATTGAGTCCCGCCCAGAACCGCGCTCATCGCCTCATAGGCGGTGCGGATCACGTTGTTGTAAGGATCCTGTTCCTGCAACGAAACACCTGACGTCTGGCAGTGGGTGCGCAGCATTTTTGACCGTTCAGATTTCGCGCCGAACTCGGTCATGACCCGGTGCCACAGCGTGCGCGCGGCGCGCAGTTTGGCGATCTCCATGAAAAAGTTCATGCCGATGGCAAAGAAGAACGACAGCCGGCCTGCGAACTTGTCCACGTCCATCCCGGCCTGTGTTGCTGCACGGACATATTCGCGCCCGTCGGCCAGGGTATAGGCCAGCTCCTGCACCAGATTCGCGCCGGCCTCTTGCATGTGATAGCCCGAGATCGAGATCGAGTTGAACTTGGGCATCTCGTTCGAGGTATACTCGATGATGTCCGAGATGATCCGCATCGAGGGCTCGGGCGGATAGATATAGGTGTTGCGCACCATGAATTCCTTCAGAATGTCGTTCTGAATGGTGCCGGACAGAACCGATTTGTCGTGCCCCTGTTCCTCTCCTGCCACGATGAAGTTCGCCAGAATCGGGATCACCGCGCCGTTCATGGTCATCGAGACCGAGACCTGATCCAACGGAATGCCGTCGAACAGGATTTTCATGTCCTCGACACTGTCGATGGCCACACCGGCCTTGCCCACGTCACCGACGACACGCGGGTGGTCGCTGTCATAGCCGCGGTGGGTGGCCAGATCGAAGGCAACCGAAACACCCTGCTGGCCCGCCGCCAGATTGCGGCGATAGAAGGCGTTGGATTCTTCGGCGGTCGAAAAGCCCGCATATTGACGGATCGTCCACGGACGGCCGGCATACATCGTGGCTTTCACACCGCGTGTAAACGGACCAAAGCCCGGCAGCGAACCCATATGCGGCAAACCAGCGGTGTCTTCCTGCGTATAGAGCGGTTTGACCGCAATGCCTTCCAGCGTCTCTTTGGTCAGATCGTCCAGCGGACGCCCGCGCAGCTCTTTCTCGGCCAGCGCTTTCCAATCCTTGGTGTCGGTCATTTCGGTTTCCTCTTGTCAATTCGGATGGCGGCAGTCGAAAGCTTCCGCATTGAGGTCTTGCGCTTGGCCGTTTCATTCAGCCGCAAGCGCGACATTTTGAGTGTTTGGTACAAATCGTCGGTCGCAATCGGTGTCACAGAGGCTATATTCGAAGGAACAGGAGGCCACATGACACGCACGCTTGCCTTTGTTTTCTTGGCACTAATCCCGATGTCTGTCTGGGCGGCGGATGGCACGGCGACGACGGATGACAGTTTTGTCCGCCCGGTGGGTGACAGCGAACTCAGCGAGTTTCTTTGGGTCAACCGACCTATCGTAGTCTTTGCCGACACGCCGGCGGACCCGCGGTTCCAGCAACAGATCGACATGCTGGTCGAGGGCGAAGCCGCAATGCGTGAGCGTGACGTGGTGGTTCTGACCGACACCGACCCATCGGCGCGGTCTCCGATCCGGTCACAGCTGCGCCCGCGCGGGTTCCAGATGGTATTCGTCGACAAGGACGGCGTGGTCAAACTGCGCAAACCTTCTCCGTGGAGCGTGCGCGAGATTGGCCGATCCATCGACAAGACCCCCCTGCGCGAACGCGAAATCCGCGATCGGCGCGAAGGCGGCTGACCGCTTTCGCCACCCCGAAAGGCCCCGGCACAGAATGCCGGAGGCTTTGACGGGTATGGCAAAAGCGCGGTCATGATCACTCGAACTCGATGATCACTTCGTCCACGGCGAGACTGTCGCCGGGGCCTGCATTGATCTTGGCAACGATGCCCTTCTTCTCGGCGCGCAGGATGTTTTCCATCTTCATCGCCTCGATGGTGCACAGCGCTTGACCTTCCTGCACCTCCTGCCCCACTTCGACGTCGATCTTCACGACCAGGCCGGGCATCGGGCACAGCAGCATTTTCGAAGTGTCCGGCGGCAGTTTTTCAGGCATCAGCCGCGCCAGTTCGGCCTGACGCGGGGTTCGTATCTGCACCTTGAGATCCGCGCCGCGGTTACGGATGCGGAACCCGCCCGAGATCTTGCCCACCTTCATGACCAGCGGCGCTTCATCGACCGTCATGACGGCAAGTTGATCACCCGGTGTCCAATCACCCGTCACCCGCATTTCCTGACCGTCGTCAAACCTAATCGTGGCCCCGTCCTGATCCGCGTTAACCTTGACGGGCCACTGGATCTCGCGCCCGAAGGAAACAACCCAATCGGTGCCGACCTTGCGTTCGTGATTATCCATCCGGCCCGACACGCGGGTCCGGCGAATTTCTGCGACGCGATGCATGGCTGCACAGGACGCTGCAATCCGGCGCAGGTCTGCCTCGGCCAGTTCGACGCCCTCGAACCCGTCGGGGTATTCCTCGGCGATGAAGGCCGTGGTCATATCGCCGCTGATGAATTTCGGATGATCCATCACGGCGGACAGGAACGGCAGGTTGTGGCCAATGCCTTCAACCTCGAAACTGTCCAGCGCCACGCGCATCGCCTCGATCGCCTGATCACGGGTCGGAGCCCAGGTACACAGTTTGGCAATCATCGGGTCGTAATACATGCTGATCTCACCGCCCTCATAGACGCCGGTGTCATTTCGAACAGCAACATCGCCTTCGGGCGCATCCCCCTGCCATTTGCCGTTGGCCAGCATCGGTCCGGCTGCCGTCTCCTGCGGCGGGCGATACCGGGTCAGACGGCCAATCGAGGGCAGGAAGCCGCGATACGGATCCTCGGCGTACAGGCGGTTTTCGATCGCCCATCCGGTCAGTGTCACGTCGTCCTGCGTGATCGACAGCTTTTCACCCGCTGCTACGCGGATCATCTGTTCGACCAGATCAACGCCGGTGATCAGTTCGGTGACAGGGTGTTCAACCTGCAAACGCGTGTTCATTTCCAGGAAATAGAAGTTCTTTTCACCGTCAACGATGAACTCTACCGTTCCCGCGCTGGAATAGCCCACGGCCTTGGCCAGGGCCACCGCCTGTTCCCCCATGGCTTTGCGCGTCGCTTCGTCCAGAAACGGCGACGGCGCCTCTTCCACGACTTTCTGGTTCCGGCGCTGGATCGAGCATTCGCGCTCGCCAAGGTAGATGCCGTTTCCATGACTGTCGCACAGAACCTGAATTTCGATGTGGCGCGGTTGGGTCACGAATTTCTCGATGAAGATCCGATCATCCCCGAACGAGCTTGCGGCTTCGTTCTTTGACGACTGAAAGCCCTCGCGCGCCTCGTCGTCATTCCACGCGATCCGCATGCCCTTGCCGCCGCCGCCGGCGCTGGCCTTGATCATGACAGGATAGCCGATCTCGTTCGAGATTTTGACCGCCTCTTCCGCGTCTTCGATCAGCCCCATATATCCGGGAACCGTCGACACATTCGCGTCCTGCGCGATTTTCTTCGAGGTGATCTTGTCGCCCATCGCCTCGATCGCGCCTTTCGGAGGACCGACGAAACCCACACCTTCGGCTTCCAGCGCCTCGGCAAACTTGGCGTTTTCGGACAGGAAACCATAACCGGGATGGACCGCCTGCGCGCCGCTCTGGCGGATGGCGTCCATCACCTTGTCGATAACGATATAGGACTGGTTTGCAGGTGGCGGGCCGATATGGATGGCTTCGTCCGCCATCGACACATGCAGCGCGTTCTTGTCCGCGTCTGAGAAAATGGCGACGGTGCCGATACCCATCTTGCGGGCGGTCTTGATAACCCGGCAGGCGATCTCGCCCCGGTTGGCGATCAGGATCTTATTGAACATGGAACGTCCTTTGGCTTGGTGTTCTGGAAACGCAAAACGCCGCCGCAGGGAACAATCCCCACGACGGCGTGATGCGCGATGACGGGCGGGACGACATGCGCCCCGCAAAATATGCGTTAGTTACAGGTGTTCTGTGTCTTGCAGTACAGCACGTTGCCCGCCGCGCCGACTGCTGCGCCAAACAACGGGTCCGCGTTGAGGACGGCCGCCCCCACTGCCCCGGCACCTCCGCCGAGGATTGCCTGTTCGCCCGTGGTGTCTCCGCAGGCGGCCAGACCCGCGCAGGTCGTCGCAACAAGGATGAAGCGTGAGAATCGCATAGTATCTGCCCTTTTTGGTTTCTTGGTCCTTTTCGGGTCAGATGCGCGAAACACACCCTGTTATTCAATATCAACGGACGCGCCGGCGATTTTTGTGCGGGATTTTGCCTCTTTTTGTCCGTGACAGGCAAAAAGAAAAACGCGGACAGGACTATGTGGGGAACACAAGCCTGCCCGCGCAAGGAAGGGGTACGGAATAGTAGGTGCATGTGCGGCGCAGGCAAAATAGAGCCGCACGGCTCATCCAGTTTGCACAGCACAATATTGCCGGCAAACACAGTATTGTTTCCAATCGGGATTTCGGCTGGAATCTGCCCACACCCGGAAATGCCGCGCAACTTCGCGCCTATTCCGGTTCGATACTGCTCGGGCGTTTGAGGCCGCTTTACCGTCACAGTTTCGTGACAGATCAAGCCGCTTCCCGCGCGTTTCGCGGTTGCAGCATCACGACTCTCGGTCAGCGTTGGACATACAGAACCGCCTTGCGCCAATGCGTTATCCAAGCGGCTCAAGACGTCGTGTTTCAGCGCAGTAAAAAACACACATTTACTTGAAAAATCAAAGCCTTCACTTCCCATTCTCGTGATTTCCCAAGGTTTGCACCTCGTGAAACGGTCCTTGTGCACACTCGCACTCAAAGGAACACCCACATGACGAAGACTAGAAAAAAGGCACTCCTGCTTGCTGCCTCTGCGCTTTGTGTGACCAGCACGCTTGCCTTTGCTCAGGATGCCCAAACCCAAGCCGAACTTGACGCCTTGCGCGCCCGGGTCGAGGCGCTGGAATCCGCCAGTGCCAGCCCTGCCAACGGTGACTTCCGCATCGGTAACACCGTTCTGGACGTTTATGGCTATGTAAAGGCCGACTTCTTCTACGATTTCGAGTTCGATCAGGGCGACACGGCGTTCGTGAATGTCATCGGGGAACCGTCGGCCGCGACCGATGGTACATTTGGTGCCACCGTCCGCCAATCGCGGATCGGTCTGCGCACCACCACCCCAAGCGGTATCGGCGATATCGGCGGACAATTGGAACTGGATCTGTTCGGTTCCGGCGGAACGGCCGAATTGCGTATACGGCACGCCAATATCACCATCGGTGACAACTGGCTGATCGGACAGACCTGGACCAACTTCATGCCGCTGGACACCTACCCGACCTCGGTGGAATTCAACGGCCCCGTTGGTATCCCTTTCGCACGGGTACCGCAGGTTCGCTATACCAACTCTTTCGGAACGAACACGTCCTTCGCCGTTTCGATCGAAGAGAATGTCGGCGGTTCGAACTCGGACGATCCGGTTTTGACCGCATCCGCCGAATACAATGACGGGACTTATGTCGCACGTGTGTCCGGCCTTTATGGCAAGGCGGAATCCGGCAATGTCGAAGTTGATCAGACCGGGTTCACGATATCCGGCTCGGTTCGCCCATGGCAGGGCGGTCTGTTCCAGGTCAACTATGTGAACGGCGAGGCACTCGGCCCGTACCTGATCGGCCTTGGTGATCCCATCGTGAACGGCCAGGCCAATGACGTGGATGGATACACCATCGAATTCCGGCAGGATCTGAGCCCGAAATGGAATGTTGGCATTGCATACGGCAAAGAAGACTATGACCTGCCGACCTCGACCGGAACCCTGTCGTTTACCGAACTGGAAACGATCCACGTCAACGCATTTTACAAGGCAACCGAGGATCTGACACTCAGCGCCGAGTACATCTATGGCGAACGGAACGACGCGCCGACCGGCAGAACCTTTGACGGAAGCCGCGTTCAGCTGGCCGCTCAGTTGAACTTCTGACGCCGCACACGGATCCTGCCCGGTTTCGGGCAGGGTCATCCCGAAACCGGTCTTGAAGGGCTGATATGCGGCGGCCTGGATCACGATCAGCCTGTCCCGTCGATTACGTCGGGAAAGGACGCACGGGCGGCGTCCACATCGATCACCAGCATCGCGTCATAGCTGGCCGGATCAAAAGGATCTTCCGCCGGGATGACTTCGCGCCCAAAAAGCCAGCTGAGACGTCCGGCATCCAGGTTGCCCCTCTCGAACGGCTGATCGCCGAAATGCGCCCAAAGGGCCTCCATGAAGGCGGCATCGGCACGTTTGTCCGCCGGTTTGCGATCCCGGAACCGTTCCCGCCGCGTCAGCGGCGTCACACCCTTGGGATTGGCGCGGCGAATAGTGAACTGAAAATCGGTGCCTGAAAGACGCCCTGGAAACCCGCGATGTTTCAGCATGGCGACACTCCACAGCTTTGTTTTGCAGTCAAAAATAGTTCGAACCCGAACTTGGATGGGATCATGTTGCGCACCTCCAAAGCCGCACCGTTGGTCTGAGAAGCTTTGACGTCATGACAGCGTGAGTTCATGGTCAAAGCCCTTCCCAGATACACCGGGACTGCTCCAGCCGGTAGGCTTCAAAATACTGTGTCGCGTCCGGAGCGGTGTCGCCGAATTCCACCGGGCGATCAGACAGGGAAATGACAACTCTGGATGGCTGCAATTCGTGCAGAGCCACATAAGGAACGGCAAGAACCTGGCACAGATGCTCCATATCCCTGGACGCCACATCATAGCCGATCCGTCCCACTGATGCTCCGATCTTCGGGGCGACAAATCGAAAGCGCACCCAAAGCTCACCGGGGTTGTTGTCCAGCAGGACATCGCTCAGATGCACGGGCTGACCGGACGGTACCGGCAACGAACTGTCTGTCTGGGCAAAAATAGGAGCGCCTAGCGCGCACAATACCAGACATATGGCACGATCCCGGACCCACCGAAGGCAGGCTCCTCCTTCCGGGATCGCGCGCGCAGTGCTTTTGGCCTGCGCGGTTCTATGTCTGACGGGTCGGATCATTCAACTATTTGTCGCTTTTTGTCAATTCCGCCGCAATTTTGAGCATTTCCTGCTCAGAATCGGACTACCGGTGCCAACAACCGGGGCGGACAACGCCGCCCCGAATGGGTCAAAGCGGAATATTGTCGTGCTTTTTCCATGGGTTCTTAAGCTGTTTGCCGCGCAAACTGGCAAAGGCTCTGGACACGCGCCGGCGGGTCGAATGCGGCATGATGACTTCGTCGACGAACCCGCGTTCGGCGGCGACAAAGGGGTTTGCAAACCGATCTTCATAATCGGCGACATGCTGTGCGGTCTTTTCCGCATCATGCAGATCTGCCCGGTGAATGATCTCGGTTGCACCCTTGGCACCCATCACCGCGATTTCGGCAGTCGGCCAAGCATAGTTGAAATCGCCGCGCAGGTGTTTGGACGCCATAACCACATAGGCACCGCCATACGCCTTGCGCGTGATCACCGTGACCTTGGGCACGGTCGCCTCGCCATATGCATAAAGCAGCTTTGCGCCGTGCTTGATCACGCCGCTATATTCCTGCTGTGTGCCCGGCAGAAAGCCCGGAACATCGACAAGCGTCAGGATCGGAATTTCGAAACAGTCGCAGAACCGCACGAACCGCGCCGCCTTGCGCGAACTGTCGATATCCAGACATCCCGCCAAAACCATCGGCTGGTTCGCCACCACACCTACGGTCTGACCTTCCAGCCGGATAAAGCCGGTGATGATGTTCTTGGCGAAATCTTCCTGAATTTCGTAGAAATCGCCTTCATCGGCTATTTTGGTGATGAGTTCCTTCATGTCGTAGGGCGTGTTCGGATTGTCCGGAACCAGAGTGTCCAGCGAATCCTCGATCCGGTGAGGGTCATCAAAGAACGGGCGCACCGGAGGTTTTTCGCGGTTGTTGAGCGGCAGGAAATCCACCAGACGGCGCACTTCTGCCAATGCTTCCACATCGTTTTCGAACGCGGCGTCGGCGACCGAGGACTTCTTGGTGTGGGTCGAGGCGCCACCCAGTTCTTCAGCCGTTACAACCTCGTTGGTAACAGTTTTGACCACGTCGGGGCCCGTCACGAACATGTAAGACGAGTCCTTGACCATAAAAATGAAGTCAGTCATCGCGGGGCTGTAAACCGCACCGCCGGCACATGGGCCCATGATTACGCTGATCTGCGGAACCACACCCGAGGCCGTGATGTTGCGCTGAAACACTTCGGCATACCCGGCCAGCGAAGCCACGCCTTCCTGGATTCGCGCACCGCCCGAATCGTTGATTCCGACAATTGGTGCTCCGTTTTGCACCGCCATATCCATGATCTTGCAGATCTTCTGGGCATGCGTCTCGGACAGCGACCCACCAAAGACCGTAAAGTCCTGGCTGAACACATAGACCATGCGGCCGTTGATGGTACCCCAGCCGGTGACAACGCCATCACCTGCAGGTTTTTGTTTTTCCATTCCGAATTCGGTGCATCGATGACTGACGAACATGTCGAATTCTTCAAAGCTGCCCTCATCCAGCAACAACTCGATCCGCTCTCGCGCCGTCAGTTTTCCGCGCGCATGCTGGGCATCAATCCGCCTCTGCCCGCCGCCCAGTCGTGCGTCGTTGCGGCGGTTTTCCAACTCGGAAAGGATGTCTTTCATGACGATTATCCCCTGTAAAATTTGCCGGGACCCTACCCCTTTGCGCCTCTCATCCAAAGCCCTTTTCGGCAAATTTGCAAATATTCAGCAACAACAATCTGGATAACTGTAAACTTGCAAAGTCTCTTATTGAGATCGCTGGATTGCTGGCAATCCCAAATTCCATGACTATACATGTGAACCATGCAGTTCAGCTCTCGCGCGGTTCGCCGCACACCACCCACATTGGCGACACTGGTATTGCTCGCGGGCTTGTCTGCGCTGAGCATGAACCTGTTTCTGCCGAGCCTGCCGAACATGGCCGCGTATTTTGGCGCCGATTACAAGGTCATGCAGCTGTCGATCGCGCTGTATCTTCTGGTCAATGCCGTTCTGCAAATCCTGATTGGGCCGCTCGCCGACAAGGCAGGTCGCAGGCCAGTTCTGCTGTGGGGGATCGGCTTGTTCCTGCTGGCCACGCTTGGATGCATCTATGCCCCCAACGTTGAAATCTTTCTGGCGTTCAGAATGTGCCAGGCGGTCGTGGTTGTCGGCATGGTTCTCAGCCGGGCCGCGGTAAGGGATATGTACGATCAGGATCAGGCGGCATCGATGATCGGATATGTGACAATGGGTATGGCCGTGGTCCCGATGATCGGCCCGGCGATCGGCGGGCTGCTGGAGGAAAGCTTTGGCTGGAAAGCGAATTTCTGGCTGCCTTTCGCCCTGGGTGGATTGACGCTTGCCTTGACCTTTGCGGATTTTGGCGAAACGTCAGCGAAAAGCGGCAAGACCCTTGTTCAGCAGTTCAAGGAATACCCTGAACTTCTGACCTCGCCACGGTTCTGGGGCTATTCACTGTCCTGCGCGTTGTCTTCGGGCACCTTCTTTGCCTATCTCGGTGGCGCGCCCTTTATTGGAACCGAACTGTTCGGACTAAGCGCGGCACAGGTCGGCATATATTTCGGTGCACCGGCAGTCGGTTATTTTGTTGGCAACTTTCTGAGCGGTCGTTTTTCCATGCAGATTGGCATCAACCGGATGGTGCTGTGGGGCAGCCTGCTGAACGCTTTGGGTGTCGCGCTTTCAGCATCCTTGTTCCTCACAGGTCTGGGCACCGCACTCAGCTTTTTCAGCTTGATGACCTTTGTGGGCGTCGGAAACGGCATGGCCATTCCCAATGCCACTTCCGGCGCATTGTCTGTTCGTCCGCATCTGGCCGCAACCGCCTCGGGGCTGAGCGGCGCAATCATGCTGGGGGGCGGCGCGGGCCTGAGCGCGCTGGCAGGCACCCTGCTGACCCGGGAAACCGGAGCCATGCCGTTGCTCTGGCTGATGCTCACCTCCGCAGTTCTGGCGATTTTCGCAATTGGATCCGTCATTCGGCGAGAGCGTCAATTGGGGCTGTGACCACTTGCCCCGAAAACTTTGCAAAGTTAGTCTTCCAAAATAGAAAACTTGCAAAGGTACCTCATGGCCACCCAAAAGCTCTATGCCGGCGCGAAACTGCGTGAAATGCGCACGCGACTGGCCCTGACACAACGCGAATTCGCGGCGAAACTGGGTGTTTCACTCCCATATCTGAACCAGATGGAGAACAACAACCGGCCGATCTCTACCACGGTTGTGTTGGCTCTGGCACAAGAATTCGGCATGGATGTCACCGAGCTCAGCACCGGCGACAGCGAGCGACTGGTGTCGGACATGCGCGAAGCTTTGGCCGACCCGGTTTTTGCGGATATTCTGCCGCCACTTGCCGATTTACGCCTGACGGCATCAAACGCCCCGGCATTGGCCCGCGCATTTATCGAGCTGCACAAAACCTACCGGCAAACGCATGAACGCCTCGCGTCACTGGACGAAGCTTTGGGGCGGGAAGACGCCCGAATGCAGGCCAGCCCTTGGGAAGAGGTGCGGGACTTCTTCCACTATTGCGACAACTATATCGACGCCGTGGACCGGGCGGCAGAGCTGTTCGCCAATCGCGCGGAAAACCCGGGCAGTATCCGGCAGGCGGCTTTGAACAGCCTGACTGAGCGCGGCATTCAAGTGATGTTCTCTGACATCGCCCCTTTGCGCACCTATGACGCTGAAAGCAAAATCCTGCGCCTTTCCTCCCGCTCGACTCCGCAAACGCAAGTGTTTCAACTGCTGTTGCAGGTCGCATTGATCAGTCAGGACAAGCTGCTGGAAGCGACACTGGATTTTGCCAAGTTCCAAAGCGAAGAGGCACGGTCCATCGCCAAGATCGGCCTCGCCAATTATTTCGCCGGCGCTTCCTTGATGCCCTATTCCGCATTCCTGACCGCCGCTCAGGAAGAGCGCCACGATCTGGAGCTGCTCAGCAACCGGTTCGGCGCATCGATTGAGCAGGTTGCGCATAGACTGTCGACGCTGCAACGCCCCGGTGCAAAAGGTATCCCGTTCTTTTTTGTCCGCGTGGATCAGGCCGGAACAATCACGAAACGGCACTCGGCCACGCGTCTGCAATTTGCACGGTTTGGTGGCGCTTGCCCCCTTTGGAACGTGCATCGGGCCTTTGAAACGCCGGGCCATTTCCTTCGGCAACTGGCAGAAACGCCGGATGGTGTGCGTTATATCTCGCTGGCTCGGGATGTGTCGAAATCAGGTGGTTCATTCGGCGCACCGGTCAGGCGGTACGCAATTGCGCTGGGGTGCGAGGTACGCCACGCCCCGGCGCTCGTGTATGCCGACAACCTCGACATAAACAACGCCAGCGCTTACGAGCCCATCGGCATTTCCTGCCGCATCTGCGAGCGGCAAAACTGCCATCAGCGCTCGGTCCCGCCGCTGGAACGTCGGCTCAGCATCGACACCCATACGCGCGGCACCCTGCCATACGAAGTCACCTGAGTTCGTATGGCCAGAAATTAACCGGGGGAGCCCCGACCGGGGCCGGGAAAGGACAGGGACAGTATCCCCCGGCCATAATGTTCAGGCCTTGGACAAAATCGCCCAGATTTCGTCTTTCAGCGCTGCCCGCTTCTTGCGCAAATCAACTTCGGCCAGGTCTTCCATGGGTTCGACGTTGGTTTCAGCCCGATGCACAACGCGATTGACCTCGTGATACTCATCAGCCAGACGGGCAAAATGCGCGTCCGTTTGCTTGAGCTGGCTCATCAGTTCAACCTTGTCCGGAAACTCTTCGGCCAGTTCATGCGGGGTGTGGGACATGTCTGTTCGCTCCTTAATATGTCGTTGCATATCAGTGGTAGAAGCGTGACGCGCCGCCCACTTTGACGCGGATCAATTTCATACAGTAAAAATTCAGAATTCAGCGTCGCGCAGCACGCCAACCCGCTGCACGTGCTTCGGCAGCAGAGCAAAACCATCGCTCGCCCTTGGCTGCGCTGATCCGGGTCTTGGAATAGTACCTCTGGCCCGGTTCGTGAAAGATCCTTTCGCCCTTTGACGAAACATTTCCTTTAATAATGCATACATCAGAGGATTTCGGTTTCTTGCGCGCCCTGTGCACCCAAGGCACCTGAATCTGAGTTTTGTGCAATCCCCTGCTTCCAGTCTTCGCAACCCGCTCGGCGCCTGCATACGTGTCCGAATACTTGCGGTACGCAAAGGCCAAGCCCTGCTCTACAATCTGGGTGGCGACGTCTTCGCGCTCCACGCTGCACCGAGCAACGATGCGACCGTAGCGATCCCGATCCACCGGGACACATGTGGTCATCCGTCCCTGAAACTGCTTCTGAACCATATGAGTGGCCCACGCCCCGCACGGCCAGCTTGATCCGTCGGAATCCTGACAGGTCTGATCCAGTTCGGGCGCATCGATACCGTGCAGCCGCACCCGAACACCACCGACATTCCAGGTGTCCGCATCGATTACGTGAACCCGACCCGCAAGGTGCTCTGCGGCATGGGTCAGACCTGGCAGCAGAAGAACAAAGGTTAAACAAATCCTTAACATGCCCCCGATATGCGCGGTATTTCACGCGCATTCAACCGGGGGCCGTTTGGAAAGGTTAACGTTGAGCGGTTGCCCAGTTGGGGTGAATCCACGGACGATCATTGGCCTTCGGCAACGGATCTTTGCCCAATAGCGAATCCGACACTTTTTCACCCACCATGATAGACGGCGCATTGAGGTTGCCGTTGGTGATCTGCGGAAAGATTGAACTGTCCGCAACGCGCAACCCGTCCACGCCGATGACACGGCCTTGGGGGTCGACTACCGCATTCTTGTCATCCGCGCGCCCCATCCGACACGTACCGCAGGGGTGATAGGCGCTTTCCGCATGCTCCGCGATAAAGGCGTTCAGCTCTTCATCCGTTTTGACAGCGGAACCGGGCTGAATTTCCTTGCCCGCAAAGGGCTTGAAGGCGGCTTGCCCAAAGATTTCGCGGGTCAGCCGGATACAGGTGCGGAAATCCTCCCAATCCTTTTCATGGCTCATGTAGTTGAACTTGATCACCGGCGCATCTGCGGCTTGGGCAGAGCGCAATGTGACCGCCCCGCGTGACGGGGACCGCATCGGGCCGACATGCGCCTGGAACCCGTGCCCCTCGGCAGCGGCCTGCCCATCATAGCGCACCGCTATCGGCAGGAAGTGGTATTGAATGTCGGGGTATTCCACGCCCGGCTTCGACCGGATGAACGCAGCGCTTTCGAACTGGTTCGATGCGCCCAGTCCCGTTTTGGTAAACAGCCATTGCGCCCCGATCAGGCCCTTGCTGAACAGGTTCCAGTGCTTGTAGAGCGTGATCGGTTGCAGCGACGCCTGTTGGATATACAGCTCTAGATGGTCCTGTAGGTTAGCACCAACCCCCGGGCGATCCGCCACGACGTCGATCCCATGCTCGGCCAGATGCGCCGCTGGGCCGATACCGGACAACATCAGCAGCTTGGGCGAATTGATCGACGATGCCGCCAGAACAACTTCGCGCCGGGCCTTGATGACCTCTTTCCTGCCGCCACGGATCAGTTCGACCCCAGTGGCGCGGCCGTTTTCCATGACAACCCGAGACGCAAGACCGCGCACGATATCGCAATTGTCGCGCTTGAGCGCAGGTTTCAGATAGGCATTCGCCGCAGACCAGCGCCGCCCTTTCCAGACGGTCTGCTCCATCGGGCCAAAGCCTTCCTGCTTTTCACCGTTGTAGTCGCCCGTGACTTCGTAACCGGCCTGCTGACCGGCATCCACAAAGGCCTGAAACAACGGGTTCTCGCGCGGGCCGCGCGACACGTGCAGCGGACCGTCAGTGCCGCGCCATGCCGGATCGCCCCCGTGGCCGCCGTCGTGCCAGGTTTCCATCCGTTTGTAATAAGGCAAAACATCCGCGTAAGACCAACCGTCAGCCCCCATCTCGGCCCAGGTATCGAAATCGCGCGCGTGGCCGCGAACATAGACCATGCCATTGATCGAGGACGACCCGCCGATCACCTTGCCGCGCGGACAGGCCAGGCGGCGGTTGTTCAGGTGCGGCTCGGGCTCGGACTGATAGCCCCAGTCATAGCGCGACATGTTCATCGGATAGCTCAGCGCCGCCGGCATCTGAATGAACGGCCCCATATCGGTGCCGCCGTGTTCGATCACCAGAACCGAGGCCCCGGCCTCGCTCAGACGATATGCCATTGCGCAGCCTGCGGACCCTGCGCCGACGATGACAAAATCTGCTTCCATTTCCACAACTCCTGCCCCGCCGAGAAGGTTGGATGCCTCCGGCGGGAGTATTTTCGAAAAGATGAAGAGGTTATTCGCCGCGTGGGAACCGGGCGTTTTCCTCGACGATGTTCAGATCCATGTGATTGCGCATGTAGCGTTCCGACGCTTTTTGCAGCGGCTGATAGTCCCACGGGTAGTATCCGCCCTGCCGCAGCGCTTCGTACACAACCCAACGCCGCGCCTGGCTGGCACGGACTTCGGCGTCGAAGCGATCCAGATCCCAACGGGCCTCGGATTTGGCACGCAGTGTTTGCAGCGTACCTGCGTGTTCGGGGCTGTCTGCCAGATTGTTCAGTTCGTGCGGGTCGGCCTCAAGATCAAACAACTGATCAGGGTCCAGCGCACAGCGGTTGTATTTCCACTTGCCATATCGCAACGAGACCAGCGGCGCGTAGGATGCCTCGGCCGCGTATTCCATGGCTACCGGTGTGGTTCGTTCCTCGCCCAGTGCCAACGGCACGAGGTTTTCGCCATCGGTCCAGGGGGCAATCTCGGCCATGTCTACGCCGGCCAGCGCCCCTAGGGTCGGCGTTACGTCAATTGTTGACACCGGAGCATCAATCCGGCCGGCGGGCAGATCAGGCGACGCGATCATAAGCGGCACTCGCGCCGAACCTTCGTAGAAGTTCATCTTGAACCACAGCCCGCGTTCACCCAACATGTCCCCGTGATCCGAAACGAAAAGGATGATCGCCTCTTGCCGGGTGGTTTCCAGCACTTCGAGGATTTCGCCTATCTTGTCGTCCAGATAGGAAATATTGGCGAAATAGGCGCGGCGCGACTTGCGAATGTCTTCCTCGGTGATGTCGAAGCTACGCCAGTCGTTGGCATCGAAGATCCGCTTGGCGTGAGGATCCTGGTTGTCATAGCCGATATCAGCGATTTCGGGCAGCAGATGCGCGCAATCCTCGTAAAGGTCCCAGTATTTGCGCCGGGCGACATAGGGATCATGCGGATGGGTGAAGCTGACGGTTACGCACCACGGGCGATCATCCTTGCCGCGTGCCAGATCATAAAGCTTGGCCTTGGCGTTGTAGGCGACCTCGTCATCATATTCCATCTGGTTGGAAATCTCGGCAATACCCGCGCCGGTGACGGACCCCATGTTGTGATACCACCAGTCGATGCGTTCACCCGGCTTGCGGTAATCCGGGGTCCAGCCGAAATCGGCCGGGTAGATGTCGGTGGTCAAGCGGTCTTCGAACCCGTGCAGCTGATCGGGGCCGACGAAATGCATCTTGCCCGACAGGCAGGTGTAATAGCCCGCGCGGCGCAGGTGATGTGCGTATGTGGGGATATCGCTGCGAAACTCGGCCGCGTTGTCATAGACGCCGGTGCGCGACGGCAATTGACCGGACATGAAGCTGGCCCGCCCGGGCGCGCACAAGGGCGACGCCGTGTAAGCGTTGGCAAACCGGGTTGACCGTTCTGCCAGTTTCTTCAGGTTCGGAGCGTGAAGCCAATCAGCGGGACCGTCTGGAAAGAGAGTCCCGTTGAGCTGATCCACCATCAGGATCAGAATGTTCGGTTTTGTCATTTTTCAGCCTCGAGCAGAGTGTTGAGCACACGCATCGCGTGGTTCACGGCCAGTTGCGGTTCTTCAGGGGCGCTGAGTGCGGCGCGGATGTACAGACCGTCAATCAGGGCAACCATGTTCTCGGCCGCCTCCTGCGGGTCAGCCAACTTGTGCCGCAGGGCGTGGGTCAGATTGGATTTGATGCGGGCCTGATAGATCTGCCACAGGCGCAGGGCATCATCATTTGTCTGAGCCAGCACATAGAAGGTCATCCATGCCGCGATCACATCGGGTGTGAAACAAGAAGGCGCAAAACACGCCCTGACGATCGCCTGCGCCCTTTGGTCCGGCGTAGCCGCTTTCAGCTCGCCCCTTGCTTCTTCGCCGAAGTCCGACAGGATCCGGCGCATGGCGGCCAGAAAGATCTGATCCTTGCCGCCGAAATAGTGATGCGCAAGCGCGCTGGACATGCCCGCACGTTTGGCAATCTGACTGACGGTTACATCAAGGGATTTCTTCACGCCCAGCTCAGCGATTGTCGCGCGAACAATCGCATCCCGGCGGATTGGCTCCATTCCGACTTTTGGCATCGTTCTCCCCTTGAGCAGGCGTCACGGGACCACGCTAGGGGGTTTTTATTGACTCGTCAATTAATGAAAAATCAGAGAGCGATGTCGTTACAGCTTCGGCGCAATACTCGGAGGCGTCAAGTCCTTGCGGTTCAACACGAATTCGCGCCACGATATAAAGCTCACGGCGGCAAGGATCAGCGTGCCGCCCGCGACAACCCACACGTCAACGCTTTCATGGAAAACCGCGGCGCCCAGGATCGTGGCCCATATCAGCTGAAGAAACGTCACCGGCTGCGTGACGGCCACTGGCGCCGCCTGAAGCGCCAGGGTCATGAAATAGTGCCCGGCGGTCGCAAAGCTGGCCACCAGAAAAAGAACCCCGATATCCCGCAGGCTTGGCTGCGTCCAAACGGCGATCGCAAAGGGTATCAAGGCAATGGTCACCCAGATCGACAGATGTGCCACAACGACGGCAGGCGGTACGTCTCGCACCAGAATCTTGGCCAATAAATACGACCCCCCAAGGGTCAGGGCCGTTCCCAGCATGGCCAGATGGCCTGATGACACTTCGCGAAACCCGGGCCGCAGGATGATCAGGACGCCAACCAGAGCGACCAAAATCGCAGCAATCCGGCGAAAGGCCAGCTTTTCGCCCAAAAACAGGGCCGCCCCCAGTGTGACGTAAACCGGAGTCATGTAATTCATGGCTGTAACTTCGGCCAGTGGGATCTGTGTCATCGCAAAGAACCAGAGCATGACCGCAACCGCATGCACGACGCCTCGCAGACCGAACAGCGTCAGCAGGCGGGGGGTCAGATGCGTCGCCATGATCGACCGCATGGCCGGCAACAGAAACACCAACCCCAGCACATATCGCAGAAAGGCGGCCTGGATGGAATTCATCGATGTGCCCAGCGACTTCACCAGCGCGGTCATCACAACAAAGGACAAGCCGGCGGCGAACATCCAGAACATGCCGGCAAGCGGACGGGACGATACGGTGGATGAAGTCATGTTCAAGGTTGAACACCGAAACCCGGCCGGGAACAACCCTTCACATGGTAACAAGTTTCAACGCGATACCCAACATGACCACGCCAATCCCTGCGTCCAGCACCTGCCACGCCCTGGGGCGCGCAAAAACAGGCGACAGGATGCTTGCCCCATAGCCAAGCGAAAAGAAGAATACAAAGCTGGATGTCATCGCGCCGAGGGCGAAACCAAGCCGGTCGTCATATTGGGCCGAGATCGAGCCGATCAGCACGACCGTATCCAGATATACATGCGGATTCAGCCAGGTGAACGCGAAAACCGTCAGCAGCGCAGCCTTGAGGCTGGTTCGCTTGCCATTGCCGATTTCCATCACCGAACCACCCAGCCAGGACGACCGAAGACTGCGCAAGCCATACCAGGTCAGGAATGCCGCCCCACCGTATCGCATCACGGTTTCGAACCAGGGTGCGGCCTGTGCCAGTGTGCCAAAACCTGCTACGCCTGCTCCGATCAGGATGGCATCAGACACCGCGCAGGTCAGGCACAGAAAAAACACATGCTCGCGCCGCAGGCCCTGCCTCAGAATAAAGGCGTTCTGCGCCCCGATGGCGAGGATCAGGCTGAAACCCAGCGCGAAACCGGCGATCACGGATGTAGGCATGGTATCTCCTGCGTTGCCTTTGCGTTGACTATTGGCCGCGATGCGATCTATCAAATTAAAGATGTTGCCCTCAGATAAGTTTTGCTAATGCTGCTGGATCCTCACCAATTGGCCGCTTTGTCAGCCATTCTACGCCATGGCAGCTTTGATGCGGCGGCGGCGGAACTGGCTGTAACCCCTTCGGCGATATCCCAGCGGATAAAAGCGCTGGAGGATCGCGTGGGCGCCTCGCTCATCCATCGGGGAACCCCTTGCACCGGAACGCCAGCCGGGCAGCGCATCGCACGTTACGCTGAAGATGTCGGTCTGCTCGAGGCGCAGCTGGCACGGGAGTTGGCTCTGGTACAAGAACCCGGGTCCGCAAGGGTTCGCGTTGCGGTACCCGCCGACATTCTGGCCACCTGGTTCATTGACGCGATGGCGCGGGTGCCCGACCTGCTGTTCGACCTTGTGATCGACGATCAGGATCATTCTGCAGACTGGCTGAGGCGCGGCGAGGTCAGCGCCGCCGTCACTGTCGGCGGACAAACCGTGAGCGGTTGCGACGCGATTGAGCTGGGCGTGTTGAGGTATCTGCCCACCGCCAGCCCGGAATTTGTCAACACCTGGTTCAAGAACGGCGTGACCGAGGAAACCCTCAGCAAAGCGCCTTGCCTTGTCTTCAACAGGAAGGACGGTCTGCAAAAAGCGTGGATCGCACATCACACCGGCAAACATCTGTCACCGCCTTTCCACTTCCTGCCATCTTCGCAAGGGTTCGTTGATGCCGCAATCGCCGGAATTGGCTGGGGCATGAACCCCGCAGCCCTTGTGCAAGACGCCATGGCGCGCGGACTTCTGAGCCCGATCGTTCCAGATGCGCCACTGGACATCGCGCTCAGCTGGCAGGTCGGGCGGGTTCTTGCCCCGGCGCTCAAACCCCTTACACAGGCAGTCCAGCATGCTGCGCAACGGGTTTTACTACCGTCACAAGGCAAATAGTCAGACTCATTCGATTGGAGGAACCAATGTTCTCGCGCGACGCCCTCAGTTATGACCCCATTCCCCTGCCCGACCGATGCGAGATCAGTGATGCGGACATGCAGGACGCGGCAGTGGCTTTTTTTGAAAAGATGCGGCGACGTCATACCGTTCGGGACTTCTCCACGCGCCCGGTGGCTCGTGACGTGATCGAAACCTGCCTGCGCACCGCGGGAACGGCCCCGTCAGGTGCAAACCACCAGCCCTGGCATTTTGCTGCCATCTCGGACCCCAAGCTGAAACTGCGCATCCGCGAGGAAGCCGAGGAAGAAGAGCGTCGCTTTTACGCGGGAGCAGCGGGCGATGAATGGATCAAGGCTCTGGAACCCATCGGGACAAACGCAGTCAAGGAACATCTGACCATCGCCCCGTGGCTGATCGTGGTCTTTGCCCAACGCTGGGGGCAATTCGAAGACGGGACGCGGTACAAGAATTACTATGTGCCAGAAAGTGTGAACATTGCCACCGGCTTTCTGCTGGCGGCGTTGCATCACGCCGGTCTCAGCACATTGACACATACCCCGAATCCGATGCGATTTCTGACCGATGCGCTGGGTCGGCCCGCTTCAGAGAAACCGACAATGATCATCGCAGTTGGACATCCCTCGGAAACCGCGACCGTGCCGTCCGTTGCAAAGCTGAAAAAGCCCCTGGACGAGATTTCTTCCTTTTTCTAGGCGGAGCCGCATCAGCCCTGTGTGCCAGAGGCGTCCTTTCGGCCCGGCGACATCGTCAGATAGCATGTCACGCAGGCCACCAGGCTGGCCGCGACTATGAACCCGACGGCCAATGCAACCTCGTGCATATGGGCGACCGCGGCCAGAGCCGCCGAAAGCAGCACCGCCAACAAACGGGCAAAAGACTTGATCGCGGCTGATCCCTGAACGCGCTGTTCCTTGGGCGCGACGTCCAGGAAATAGAGCTTGCGTGCGCTGCTGATCCCGGTCACCGCAACGGTGACGACAAACAGCGCGATCGCGTGCAGATGCACATCGTGATCGATACCCAAGTCGTGAAATGCCAGAAGAACACCGCCCGTTGCGGCCACCATCAGTGTCCCGACCACCATGACGGCACGATGAGACTTCATGTTTACAACCTGCCACAAAGGCCCGGACACAAGATAGCCCGAAGCAGATGAAACAATCATCGCAGTCAGTCCCTTGGCCGAGCTGTGATGCGCCTCGGCCGCGATCAGCGCGAAGAACGGGACAGAGAGCGAAACAGCCACCAAGAGCATTCGCATGACCATGTAACGCCGAAACCACGAGTATTCGAACATGCCCAGAATACCCCGGGCATTGGCCTTGAACGACAGCTTTGCTGTGGGTCCGGTCTTGTTTGCCGACTCCGCCGAGCGGGCATTCTCTGTCATGGCCAGCATCAAAAGCCCTGACAGCATGAAGAACGCAACCGATACACCGATCATGGTTGAGTGGCGTGAAAAAGGTGGGTTTTCCCTGGTGATCTGATGCACCAGCATGGCAAGACCGATGGCACACAAGCCTCCGCCCCCAAGTTGCAGGTAATGCAGGACCATGCGCGAACGCGAGTGGACATGATCGCCCAGCAGATCGGTGAACATCAGGTTCTGAACCTCGTCCACAAGACCGATCACGAAAAATACCGCCACGAACACCACTGCGATCAACGGAACGATCCCGGTCGCGGCGGCCACCATCGCCAAAACCAGACAGGATCCGATGATCGCTTCGGTCAGGGCAATGGCGCGTTTCTTTTGCGATTTCGCCGCGACGGATTGCGCCAGAAAGAAATCGGAAATCATGCTGCCAATCATTCGCACCGAAACCAGCGCGCCCGCCACGAACATCGGCAATTCGAATGACACGGCCAGAAACGGCAAAACCACCGATGGGCTGCCCAGAGTCCACGCAACCTGAGACACGATACTCTGCCCAGCAAGAACCGGCACGTTTCGCTTGGCCTTTTCAGCAGTCGCATCCATCGCGGATCTTTCGGTGGTGTTGTCCCGGAAATTCCGGGTTTTTCCAGCCTATGCGTTTCGAAGGGTTCAGCCAACAACTCTTCAAAACTGTCCGGAAACGAAAAAACCCGGCCGTTGAGCCGGGTTTCGCCGTCAAGATCCGCAACAACTCAGAGCTGTGCCATCACCTCATCCGAGGCTTCGAAATTGGTCGTGACACGCTGCACGTCGTCATCGTCTTCCAGCGCGTCCACCAGCTTCATCAGCTTTTGCATGTCTTCCAGACCCAGCTCGGTCGTGGTGGTCGGCTTCCAGACCAATTTGGTGGATTCCGATTCACCCAGCGCGGCTTCCAACGCGTTCGAAACGTCGTTCAGATCCGTATCCGCACACCAGATGATGTGGCCATCCTCTGAACTTTCGACATCTTCCGCGCCGGCCTCGATAGCGGCTTCGAAAATGGTGTCTGCGTCACCCGCCGTTGCCGGGTAAATCACTTCGCCCTTGCGTTCAAACATAAACCCGACCGAGCCCGTCTCGCCCAGATTGCCGCCGTTCTTGGAAAAGGTCGAACGCACGGTCGACGCAGTGCGGTTGCGGTTGTCCGTCATGGTTTCAACAATCACGGCCACGCCGTTGGGGCCATAGCCCTCGTAGCGGATTTCTTCGTAATCGTCGCCTTCACCGGCGGTGGACTTTTTGATCGCGCGGTCAATCACATCCTTGGGAACCGAGTTCGACTTGGCCTCTTTCACGGCCAGACGCAAGCGCGGGTTCTTGTCGGGATCGGGGTCGCCCATCTTGGCGGCAACGGTGATCTCTTTCGACAGTTTGGAAAACAGTTTGGACCGCGCGGCGTCCTGACGCCCCTTGCGGTGCTGGATGTTGGCCCATTTTGAGTGGCCTGCCATAATGCGTCCTCGTCATCGTGATTGCGTGTTCGGCGCTCATATAGACGTTTGCGGGGGGCAGGATCAAGAGAGCGGCTTGCGACGACATCACTGGCTTGTATGGTGACGGCATGACGACAGATCAGATCATTCTTTTTGCGCTTTTCATTACAGTCTTTGGAATGCTGCTGTGGGGCCGGTTTCGATACGACCTTGTGGCCTTTGCCGCGCTGATGATCGGCGTCGTGCTGGGCGTCGTGCCGGTGGATGACGCCTTTGCCGGGTTCGGACACCCGGCCACCATCATCGTGGCGCTGGTTTTGGTGGTTTCTGCCGGTTTGGTCCGGTCCGGAGCAGTGTTCCTGATCACCCGCACGCTGGTGGATGCCTCGCGGGGTCTGGGCGCGCATATCGCCCTGATGGGTGGGATCGGTGCGGTTCTGTCGGCCTTCATGAACAACGTAGCGGCGCTGGCGCTGCTGATGCCCGTGGACATTCAGACCGCACGCAAGGCCGGACGATCAGTGGGCCTGTCGCTGATGCCGCTGAGCTTCGCCACTATTCTGGGGGGGATGGCGACGCTGATCGGCACACCTCCGAACATCATCATCGCGTCGATCCGGGCCGAAACACTGGGCGAGCCGTTTCACATGTTCGATTTTGCCCCGGTCGGTGGGCTGGCCGCGATCGCCGGTCTTGCCTTTGTCGCACTGGTAGGCTGGCGCCTGATCCCCAATCGCGGACCGCAGGCCGAGACATCGGAAACCTTGGCCGAGTACATCGCCGAGCTGACCGTTCCCCCGGAATCCGCCCATATCGGCAAACGGGTCAGCGAGCTTTATGAGGTGGCCGAGAAATCGGACGTGGCCATCATCGGATTAATCCGGGATGGCAAGCGTCGTTATGGCCGGTCGGCGCACGCTGTTTTACAAGAAGGTGACGCGCTGGTTCTGGAAGCCCGACCCGAAGCGCTGGACGAGTTTCGCGCGGCGCTCAATCTCGACTTTTCGGACACGCGCCGGCAGGAATTGCTGACGGCTGAGGGTGACGGGCTGGAAGTGATCGAAGTCGTCGTGCCGGAAAGCGCGCGTATCACAGGTCGCACGGCACAAGGGCTTGGGCTGGCCTGGCGGCAAAGCACCGTTCTGATGGGCATCTCACGCCAGGGGCGCAGGATCACCCAACAGGTCCGCAAGACCGAGGTGGAACCGGGCGATATCCTGCTGCTGCTCTGCCCCCGCGACCGCGCTGCGGATGTTACGGAATGGCTGGGTTGCCTGCCCCTTGCCGGACGCGGGCTGAACGTTACTGCAAACGACAAGGCAGGGTTGGCCATCGGTCTGTTTGCCGCCGCTGTTTTGGCCGCGAGTGTAGGGTTGATCTATCTGCCCATTGCTTTGGGGCTGGTCGTGATTGCCTATGTGCTGACCAAGATCATGCCGATCACCGACATTTACAATCACATCGAATGGCCGGTGGTCGTACTGCTGGGGTCCATGATCCCTCTGGGCAGCGCTTTGGAGACCTCGGGCGGTACCGAACTGATCGCAAACGCCCTGATCCAGCTGACCGATGGTCTGCCCGCCTGGGCCATTCTGACCGTATTGATGGTTGTCACGATGACTTTGTCGGACGTGTTGAACAACACCGCCACCGCCATTGTCGCCGCGCCGGTCGGGATACAGATGGCACGCACGCTCGAGGTGTCACCCGACCCGTTCCTTATGACCGTGGCCGTTGCGGCCTCGGCTGCCTTCCTGACCCCCATCGGGCACAAGAACAACACACTGGTTCTGGGGCCCGGCGGCTATCGGTTCGGAGATTACTGGCGCATGGGATTGCCGCTGGAAGTGCTGATCATAGCCGTTTCTGTTCCCGCCATTCTTGTATTCTGGCCGCTGTGACCGGTAAAGGCTGCGCATGAAACCCTTTTTGATCCTGCAACTGCGCCCCGAAACAGATGCGTCCGACGCCGAATATGCCTCGATCCTGAACCGGAGCGGGTTGTCTCCTGAACAGACGCATCGCATCCGTTTGGATTGCGACGACCTGCCAGAAGGGTTGGATGTCACGGAGTATGCCGGTGTCATCGTAGGCGGCGGACCGGGATGCGTCAGTGACGACCCGGCGACCAAATCCCCGCTGGATGCCCGGATCGAGGCTGCGATCATGGGATTGATGCCGCAGATCATCGCACAGGATCACCCATTCATGGGCTGCTGCTATGGCCTTGGCATTCTGGCGGCTTACCTGGACGGCGACGTCAGCAAGGCCCGGTATGGCGAACCCGTCGGACCATCCACGTGCCACCTGACCCCGGAGGGGCGGCAGGATCCGTTGACCGCCGGGTTGGAACCCACCTTCGACGCTTTCGTTGGCCACAAGGAAGCGGTTCAGGCTCTGCCAGAGGGATGCGTGCACCTTGTCGCGTCAGACCCCTGCCCGTTCCAGATGATCCGTTGGGGGCAGAACGTATACGCCACGCAGTTCCACCCAGAAGCCGACGCCAGGGATTTTGAACAGCGCATCAATATCTACAAGAACCACGGCTATTTCCCGCCTGAAGACGCGCAAAAACTAATCGACCACTGCCATTCGGCCGATGTCACGCAGCCGGGCGAGATCCTGCGCCGGTTCGTTCGGCGATACGAATGACCCAACGGCGCGGTTGCCTGCGCCTTGCCCCCTCGCATAGGCTGATCTGACGCAACTTTGGGAGGAGTTGTCCTTGGATTTGCTTTTGAATGTCGGCTTGCCGGTGTCGCTTGCCATTATCATGTTGTCTCTGGGCATCGGGCTGGAGGTGGCAGACTTCCGTCGTGTCCTGAGCCGACGACGCGCCTTTGCCATCGGGGCGGCAAGCCAGATTGTTCTCTTGCCAGTCGCGGCCTTTGTGACGGTCAAAATCTTTGCATTGCCCCCCGAGATCGCGGTTGGTTTCATGCTGCTCAGTTTTTGCCCGGGCGGCGTAACCAGCAACATCCTCTCCAAGCTCGCCAAAGCCGATGTCGCGCTTTCGGTCAGCCTGACCGCCGTGATCAGCCTTTTGTCGATGGTGACCGTGCCAATACTGGCCGCGTGGTCGATCAGGCACTTCATGGGCGACGAAGCCCCCGAGGTTTCGATCACCGGTCTGGCTGTTGCATTGTTTCTGATAACAACGCTGCCCGTGGCCATCGGGGTCGGAATTCGCAACTTTGCAACAGGGTTTGCAAACCGCGTAGAGCCGGGATTGTCGACGCTCGCGACCGTTTTGTTCGTGCTGATCGTTGCCGCGGCACTGGCCGGGAACTGGCAATTGTTCGTCGACAATCTTGGCATCATGGGCGCAGGTTTGATTTCTTTGAATATCGCCCTGCTGTTCATCGGGCTCGGGCTGGCGCGGATATCAAACCTGTCCTGGAATGAGTGCAAGACGATCTCGATCGAAACCGGAATTCAAAACTCCACGCTGGGCATTACACTGGCGGCGCTGATCACGAATACCGAAAGCGGGTTCAGCCCGCTGGCCCTGCCCT
Source organism: Ruegeria sp. HKCCD7559 (assembly GCF_013110575.1). Lineage (NCBI taxonomy): Bacteria > Pseudomonadati > Pseudomonadota > Alphaproteobacteria > Rhodobacterales > Roseobacteraceae > Ruegeria > Ruegeria sp. HKCCD7559. The sequence continues at coordinate 331,614 of NZ_WVQU01000001.1, read as the reverse complement.
CGGCAGTTTATGGCATTACGATGTACGCCGTGGTTCTGCCGTTTCTTGTCTGGTTCCGCAGGCGCTGAAAGGACCGTTATGACAAACAACACTGCTGATGCGATCGTAATCGGTGCTGGTCTGGCCGGATTGGCCGCCGCCGCCGAACTGGGCGACCGAGGTAAGAAGGTAATCATACTCGATCAGGAACCAGAAGGTTTTCTGGGCGGTCAGGCCTTCTGGAGCCTGGGTGGCCTGTTCATGGTCGACACGCCGGAACAACGCCGCATGGGTATCCGCGACAGCCACGATCTGGCATTGCGCGACTGGATCGGAAGTGCACAGTTTGACCGCGAAGAAGACATCTGGCCCCGCAAATGGGCCGAGGCCTATATCGAGTTCGCCGCCGGTGAAATGCGCCCCTGGCTGCATGACATGGGCCTGCGCTGGTTTCCGGTCGTGGGTTGGGCTGAACGTGGCGGGTCTTATGCAAACGGGCATGGCAATTCCGTCCCGCGCTTTCACATCACCTGGGGCACCGGACCCGGCGTACTGGAACACTTCATCCGCCGGGTCCGCGACCATGTCAGCGCCGGCCTGATCCAGCTGAAGTTCCGCCATCAGGTCAGCCATATCATCATGCAGAACGGCGAGGCCAAGGGCGTCTCGGGCGAGGTTCTGGCCGATGACGCGGCCCCGCGCGGCGGCAAGACCAACCGTGACGAGGTGGGCGAGTTCGAGGTCTATGCACCATCCGTCATCGTCACCTCGGGCGGGATCGGTGGCAATTTCGAGATGGTGCGCCAGAACTGGCCCCGCGACCGCCTGGGCGAACCGCCCAAGGACATGGTGGCGGGTGTGCCCTTCCATGTGGATGGTCGGATGATCGCCATCAGCGAAAAGGCCGGTGGCCATGTCATCAACGGAGACCGCATGTGGCATTACACCGAAGGCGTGCGCAACTGGGATCCGATCTGGCCCGACCATGGCATTCGCATTCTGCCCGGTCCCAGCTCGATGTGGTTCGACGCGCGCGGAAACCGGTTGCAGCCCCCCTGCCTGCCCGGGTTCGACACGCTGGGCACCCTGCGCGAAATCCTGAACACCGGCTATGAATACAGTTGGTTCGTCCTGACACAGAAGGTGATCAAGAAAGAATTCGCCCTGTCCGGGTCTGAACAGAACCCCGATTTCACATCAGGCAGCTGGAAGGAAGTGATCCGGCAGCGCATCCTGTCGGGGTCGAAAGCCACCGGCCCGGTCGAGGCGTTCAAGGAAAAGGGCGGGGATTTTGTCGTCGCCAACACGTTGACCGAACTGGTGAGTGGCATGAACCATCTGGGCGGGGGTCTGATCGACGAGGCGCATCTGCGCGCCCAGATCGAAGCACGGGATTCACAGGTGGACAATCCGTTCTCAAAGGATGCGCAGATGATGGCGATCCTGGCGGCGCGCAACTATCGCGGCGACAAGCTGATCCGCACCGCCGAACCGCACAAGTTCCTGGACCCCAGGAATGGCCCGCTGATCGCGGTCAAGCTGCACGTGCTGACCCGCAAGACACTGGGCGGTTTGCAGACCAATCTGGACAGTCAGATGATCGGCGCCGACGGTCAGGTTGTGCCGGGCCTGTTCGCAGCCGGCGAAGTCGCCGGGTTCGGAGGCGGTGGCTATCACGGCTACAACGCGCTTGAGGGAACTTTCCTGGGCGGCTGCATCTTTTCGGGTCGCAACGCCGGACGATCGAGGGCCATCGCGTGACAGCCCTGCCCTATTACTTGCGCATCATTTTGATCACCGGCTCACCCTGAGCATCCAGCAAGGCCAGCGCGTTGCCTTGCATCGCGAAGGTTGTGACACTTTGCATCGCCTTGAGAAACTGCCGCTCGACCTCATCCAGCGGGGGTGGGCAAGCCATGAGCGTTGCAGCCATATTGTCCGGGAACGCAATCCGATTGTCAGAAATCTCGGCCTGGCCACTGAACCGGTTGCAACCTCCGCTGCCTGAAAATGCCCCGCCCTGCCCAAAAGCAAGTTCAGGACGTTTCTCTGTCTCGACAGCCGCACCATTGAGGCCCGAAGCGACCCATTCGGTGTTTTCCAGCATCACGGCACCTTGGTGTTGCACCTGTATCATCAGCAGGTCAGCAGAATTCTCGGCCCCATGTGTAAGTACCGGATAAACGGTATCCGTGGTGAACAACAGCTTTTGCCCCTGCATGACCGAAGCACGCACGGCGTATCTGCGCCCGTCCTGAATCAATGCGTCATCATAAGTCAGTTCGAACTGCGCCGGCACACCGGTCAAGGAATATCTCTGCGCGGCAAGCGTTTCGGCCGGCGCATCCGCCAATGAGATATCCTGAAGCTCGACGAACAAGGTCGTGTCAGGCGGAAGCGCAATACGCTCTCGGTAGGTTGCAGTTCCTTCGACGGTTCCGGCAAGCGATGCGCCGCTCAAAACGGTGGCGAAAGCAACCGCAGGAAACATGGTGCGGCCGAATGTCAGCATGGCAGTACCCCTTTAAGTAATATTTCTACAAAAGATTGCTGTTCATCCGACATTTACAAGTACGCCGCGGATAAAGCGGCAAATCTGTGCCGATGTCATAACGGCCAGATCAACGGGATCAGCAGAGACGCCAACAATCCGACCGTCAGGTTCAGCGGCACACCGACCTTCATGAAGTCGGTGAACCTGTAGCCCCCGGGGCCATAGACCATCATGTTCGTCTGGTATCCGATCGGAGTTGCAAAAGACGCCGAGGCCGCCACCATGACCGCGACGACCAGTGGGCGCGGATCTATTCCGACCGCCTGAGCCAGACCGATGGCGATCGGGGTGACCACAACCGCCACGGCGTTATTGGAAACCAGTTCCGTCAGCACCGAGGTCAGCAGGTAAATCGCCCAGATAATCAGGAATGGCGGCAAGACACTGAGCCCCGGCGCAACGGCCTCGACGATCAGAGAAACCGCGCCCGAACTGTCCAGTGCAGCCCCAATGCCCAGCATCGCAAAGATCAACGCCAACAGGCGACCTTCCACAAAAGAAAACGCCTCATCCGCATCGATACAACGGGTCAACAGAACCACGGCGCAGGCCACAATCGACAACAACAGGATGGGCGCAATGCCCAGCGCGGCAAGGGCAACAATCCCTACAAGAGCCCCAATCGCAATCGGTGCGTGGCTGCGACGGAAGGCACGAGCCGATGGCTGGGTGACGTCCACCATGTCCATTTCCGCCGCCAGCCGCTGGATATCCGCCGGGGCACCTTCCAAAAGCAGCGTATCCCCAACCCTGACCACCAAGTCATCCAGTTGACGACCGATATTCTGGTTGCGGCGGTGCACCGCCAGCACGTAAACGCCATAACGACGCCGAAGCCGCATCATCCCAAGGGTCCGACCCACCAGACGGCATCCGGGCGTGATCAACACCTCAACCGTCTTGGTTTCAACGGCCGATACCTGATCCACGCGTTTGAGTTCCCTGTTGCGCTGAAGGCTCAGAAGCTCGGTCATCTCGGTGCGTAGAACCACCCGGTCGCCGACCTTAAGTTCGACGCCTTTCAGGTTGCGCCGCAACGACTCATCCCCCCGGATGACATCGATCAGGCGCACGCCGGGGCGTTTGAACAACTGCACGCCGGTCACTTCGCGCCCGATCAGGTTGCTGTCCGGCGGAATGACGGCCTCGGTAAAGAACTTCATCTTGGACCGGTCGCTGAGCAGCGACGCCATGCTGTCCCGCTCGGGCAACAGTTTCGGCGCGATGAACCGCAAATAGATCATGCCGTAGATCACCAGCGCGATCCCCAGCGGCGTGACTTCGAAAATCGTAAAGGGTTTCATCCCCTGCGCGCGGGCCACACCATCGACCAGCAGGTTGGTGGACGTGCCGATCAATGTCAGCGTGCCGCCCAGAATGGCCGCATAACTCAGCGGAATCAGCAATTTGGACGCGGGAACATTCAGGGTGCGGGCGATTTGCACAAAGACCGGTATCATCACCACGACCACTGGCGTATTCGAAACCACCGCCGAGGCCAGCACGACAAACCCCATGAGCAAAGCGATTGCGACACGCGGGTTCACCTGAGCTTGCTTTTGCGCGGTCGAGGTGAACGAATCCAGGGCTCCGGTCCGCACCAAAGCCCCCATGATGATGAACATCGCCGCAATCGTCCAGGGTGCCGGGTTGGACAGAACTGCAAGCGCACTCTGATAGGGCAGAATGCCGGTTACAAGCATCAGTGAGACACCGCCAATGGCCACGACTTCGGTCGGATAAACCTCGCGCAGGAACATGATAAACATGCCCGCAACGATGACCAGCGCCAGAACTGCGCTTCCTGTGTCTGTCAGTGAAAGGAAATTCATTCGTGGTATTCTGTCCGAACCCGGGCCCAAGCGCCTGATGACATGCAGTTTCACGCATTGCGCCCGACAGAGCAAGCCTGACGATGACTATTCGGGCCCGGCTTGTTCCAGGCGCCCTCCGACGCGCACCATGCGCACGGTTTTGGCTTTTCCGTCACGATCATCGGTTTCCACGAACACGCCGCTTAGTGTGGCTTCGCCGTTTGCAGGGGTAAAGCGCGCCTTGGGCATGCCGGTGATGAACCGGCGCATGGGCTCCTGCTTGTCCATGCCGATGACCGAATCGTAATCTCCGCACATGCCCGCATCGGTCAAATACGCAGTGCCCCCCGGCAGAATCTGGGAATCCGCCGTCGGGACATGGGTATGCGTTCCCACCACAAGGCTTGCACGTTTGTCGCAGTAGTGCCCCATCGCCATCTTCTCGGACGTGGCCTCGCAATGCATGTCCACGATGATCGCCTGCGCCTGCCCGCCTCTGGGATGAGATTTCAGGATCGGTTCGATAGCCGAGAACGGATCGTCGAACGGGCGTTTCATAAAGACCTGACCCAGCACCTGAACCACCAGAACCTTGCGCCCCCCCGGGGCCGTGAACAGCCGATGACCCCGCCCCGGCGCTCCTTTGGCGAAATTGACGGGTCGTATGATGCGCTGTTCCTTCTCGATGAATTGCAGCATGTCTTTCTGGTCGAACGCATGATCGCCCAGCGTCAGGCAATCCGCTCCGGCGTCGAGCAACAGCCTGGCGTGATCTCCGGTCAGCCCCATGCCGTTCGACGCGTTTTCGCCATTGACCACGACAAAATCCAGCCGCCATTCGTCGCGCAGGCGCGGCAAATGCTGCTGAACGGCAGCGCGTCCCGCGCGCCCCATGACATCACCAAGAAACAGAATCCTCATGATCCGGGTCGTAGGGGCTGTACTTGGCAATAACAAGGCGGAAGCGTGAAATTAACGGCAGACTTGGGGGTTGAAATCAAATTCTGCCGTGGCAATGTTTCGATACGTCTCTTGAATACAGAAGGAATTCTTCGTGAAGTCGTCAATTGTTCTGACCGGCTGCCTTTTGGCGGCAACTGCTGCCGCTGCCGAAGGCACCAAGACATCCATGCCCAACCCCGCCGCGACCTTTTGCATTGAAAACGACGGGACCTACCAGCTTCGTAAAAACGAAGACGGCAGTGTCTATGGCGTCTGCATCCTGAAGGACGGCACCGAGGTGGATGCTTGGGATTACTTGCGCAGCCATTTCGAGCAATAGCAGCTAGAAGGTCAGCACGCGGCTTTCCGTGACAACCATATCTAGCGGTTGGTCGGTTGGCTCGAGCGGCAGGTCCGCAGCCTCTTGCGCATCAAAAGCAAAACCGATGGCAAGCGTCGGGCGTTTGGCGCGCAGACCTTCCAGCGTTCGGTCATAAAACCCGCCGCCATACCCCAGGCGGCCACCATTTGCGTCGAAGGCGACCAGTGGAACGATCAGAATTTCGGGGTCGAAATAGTCATCCACCTGGGGCACTTTTGCACCGAACGGGCCGTCCTTAAGCACACCGTCCGGCGTCCAGCGAGAGAATTTCAGCGGCTGACCGGCTGTCTGAATGACAGGTACCCCCACCGGGCCATAAGCCGATGCTTCGGCCATCGCAGGCACCGGGTCGATCTCGGTCCGGATCGGCATGTAACCTGACAGGGGCACGCCGCGATAGCCTGCCAGAACCTCGGACAAGCGCCCGGCTGCGCCCGGCAAGCGGGCATCAAACGCGGCCTTGCGGCGGGCAAATGCCGCTTTGCGCGCTGCGGCTTTGATATCGGTCAGATCGGTCACAGTAGCACCACGCTGGCAAGCCCAAGAAATATGAAGAAACCCATGACATCCGTCGTGGTTGTCACAAAGGTTCCTGAAGCCAGAGCCGGGTCAATTCCCAGACGATCCAGCACCACCGGTACTACCGTACCTGCGAACCCGGCGATGATCATATTCACGACCAAGGCCGACCCGATCACGACACCCAGCAGCGGGGAATCGAACCACAGCATCCCCACGGTCCCCAACACGATGGCAAAGCAGAGCCCATTCAGCATCCCCACCAGCAGTTCCCGCCTGATAACGCGCATCACGTTCGAATTTGTCAGGTCGCGCGTCGCCAGCGCACGCACCGCCACGGTGAGCGATTGTGTTCCTGCATTGCCGCCCATTGACGCAACGATCGGCATCAGGATGGCCAGCGCGACCAATTGATCAATTGCCGCCTCGAATTGCGAAATCACCAAAGAGGCACAAATCGCCGTGCACAGATTCACCGCCAACCAGGGCAACCTTCGCCGGCTGGTTGCCGCCACACTGTCAGACAACGAGCTTTCGTCGCCAACGCCGGCAAGACGCAGAATGTCCTCTTCGTGCTCTTCATCCAGAACGACCATCGCGTCGTCAATGGTGATGACACCGACCAAACGACCATCCGCATCCACCACCGGGGCCGAGATCAGGTGATACTGGTTGAAGGCATAAGCCACGTCTTCCTCATCCTGATCGACGGGGATGATGTGAAACTCTTCTTCTGCCAGATCAATCAGCGGCACTTCACGACGCGCCGCCATAAGCTTGCCCAACGTCACCTGAGCAACCGGTTTCAGGCGCGGATCGACCAGAACGACATGATAGAACTGCTCGGGCAAATCGTCATTGGCGCGCATGAAGTCGATAGCTTGCCCGACGCTCCAATGTTCCGGCGCCATGACGACTTCCCGCTGCATGAGACGACCGGCCGAGTTCTCGGGGTAGGACAGTGCCTGCTCGGCTGCGATCCTTTCGGAAACCTCCAATGCGTCCAGAATGGCTTCCTGCTGCGGTTCCTCAAGGTCTTCCAGCAGGTCAACGACATCGTCGCTTTCCATCTCGCGCACGGCTTCGGCCAGAACATCCGGGTTCAGAACCGAGATCACCTCTTCACGAACCGATTCATCCAGTTCAGACAGGATGTCGCCGTCGAACTCTTTGTCATACAGGCGGATCAGGCGCGCCCGGTCAAACGGATTGATCTGTTCAAGAAGGTCGGCAATGTCGGCCGAGTGCAGCGGCTCCATCAACTCAACCAGCTTGTCGCGGTCGTCTATGTCCACCGCGTACAGAATCGCCGCTACTGCCTTGGGGTCCAACGCATAGGCGTCTTCATCCCGGGGCTGATCGTGTCCGGCTTCGTCTCTGCCTGTCGTCATGCTCTGCCCCTTTTTTACGATTTGCCCTTAAATAGAAGAAGCAGCTACCGGAAAACAATGACAATGCGCCGATTTACCCACTTCTTTCGTCCGCCTATGCTGGTGTGCGGTTCCAAACAGGTGGAGAACAGGGAAAATGGCGCAAAAGACGCTTTTGAAAGGGCGTGTTCTGAGTTTCACAGGATCACCCTTCGACGGAGAGCCGACCGAGGCGACCCGGCTGGACGAAGCGGTCGTGATCGAACACGGGCGAATTGCAGAGGTCGGCACCGCCGATGCGCTGAATAAAGCCCATCCTGACGCGGTTACGAAGGATCACGGAACGCGCCTGATCATGGCTGGGTTCGTCGATCCACATGTGCATTATCCACAGACAGCAATGATCGCCAGCTGGGGCAAACGGCTGATCGACTGGCTGAACACCTACACCTTCCCGGAAGAGATGAAGTTCGGCGATTTCGACTATGCGACCGAGATCGCCAACCGGTATCTGGACCTGACGACCGCCCACGGCACCACGACTATGTGCAGTTTTTGCACGATTCACACTGAAAGCGTCGATGCCTTCTTCACCGCGGCGCAACAGCGTGGGCAGCGTGTCGTCGCCGGCAAGACCTGCATGGACCGGAACGCGCCCGAAGGGCTGCGCGACACCGCGCAGACGGCTTACGACCAATCCGCCGCCCTGCTGGAAAAATGGCATCGCGTCGACCGCTTGTCCTATGCGATCACGCCGCGCTTTTCACCGACCTCGACCCCGGAACAGCTCGAGGCCATGGGCGCGCTTTGGGCCGAGCATCCCCATTGTCTCATGCAAACCCACCTGAGCGAGCAAACGGATGAAATCGAATGGGTTCGATCCCTGTTCCCTGAAGCAAGGGATTATCTGGATACCTACGAGAAATTCGGCCTGTTGGGCCAGAACGGCCTGTATGGCCACGTCATCCATCTGGAAGACCGGGAACGGGATCGGCTGCGCGAGGTCGATGCCTCTTTGATCCATTGCCCCACGTCGAACACCTTCATCGGATCGGGATTGTTTGACATGAACGGGCTGATCCATGATGGCCACCGGATCGGTCTGGCCACCGATACCGGCGGCGGGTCCAGCTTTTCGATGCTGCGCACCATGGCCGCCGCTTACGAGATCGGCCAATTGCGCGGCCGTCCCCTGCATCCGGCGCAATTGCTGTGGTTGGGCACGGTCGGATCCGCCCGAAGCCTGCGTATGGACGACTGCATCGGCAACATCGCTCAGGGGATGGAGGCGGATCTGGTGGTAATCGACCTCGCCTCGACCCCCGCCATCGCCCAGCGCGAGGCCCATGCAGAAGATGTTTGGGAAGCGATCTTCCCAACCATCATGATGGGCGATGATCGCGCCGTGGCTGAGGTCTGGATCGGCGGACAACAGGCGGCTTAGGCCTGCAACGCCCGGGCAAGCGTGTTCTGGCGTTCGATCACGCGGGGCAGATCGATGGTCGTTATGTGCCCGTCACGCACGATCTGGCGGCCTTCGACGAACAGATGTTTCACAGACATCGGCCCCGCCAGAAGCAGCGCCGCCGGATCCCAACTGCCCGCGCTTTCGATGCCGCGGGTATCCCACACCGCAATATCGGCACGTTTTCCGGGCATCAGCCGTCCACAATCGGGACGTCCCAACACATCCGCGCCGCCGCGCGTCGCGATCTCGAGCGCTTCGCGGGCCGACATGGCATCTGCACCATTGGCGACCCGTTGCAGCAACATCGCCTGGCGCGCCTCAAGCATCAGGTTGCCATTGTCATTGCTGGCGGATCCATCGGCGCCGAGGCCGACCTTGACGCCCGCATCGCGCATCGCCCGCACCGGTGCGATACCCGATCCGAGGCGGCAATTTGAACAGGGGCAATGGGCCACGCCTGTTTCCGAGCGCGAGAACAGATCAATCTCGGCCCCGTCCAGCTTAACGCAATGGGCGTGCCAGACATCCGGACCGGTCCAGCCCAGTTCCTCGGCATATTGCCCCGGGCGGCAGCCGAATTGCGCCTGCGAATAGGCGATATCCTCATCATTCTCGGCCAGATGGGTATGCAACATCACGCCCTTGTCTCGCGCCAGCAACGCCGCATCGCGCATCAGGTCGCGGCTGACGGAAAATGGTGAACACGGGGCAAGGCCAACGCGGCACATGGACCCGTCCGACGGGTCGTGAAACGCGTCCACGACACGTACCATGTCGTCCAGAATAGCGGCTTCGTTTTCCACGAGGTGATCCGGCGGCAAGCCCCCGTCGCTCTCGCCGATGCTCATCGCGCCGCGTGTCGGATGAAACCGCATCCCCAACTCGGACGCGGCCGCGATCGTATCCTCAAGCCGCGCGCCGTTGGGATAGAGGTAAAGGTGATCGGAACTGAGCGTGCACCCCGACAGCGCCAGTTCGGCCAAACCGATCTGAGCCGAGGTGAACATTTCCTCCGGCCCGAAACGCGACCAGATCGGATAGAGCGTTTGCAGCCACCCAAACAGCAGCGCATCCTGCCCGCCCGGCACCGCCCGTGTCAGGGTTTGGTAAAGATGGTGGTGGGTATTCACCAGGCCAGGTGTCACCAGACAACCTGAAACATCATGCACCTCACCCTGTGTTTCCAGTCGCTGCCCGATCCGGGCAATCTGCCCGTCGCGGACCAGAATATCGGCCTTGGACAATTCCTGCCGGGACTCGTCCATCGTCAGGATCAGATCAGCATTCTTGAGTAGGGTTTCCGTCATTTCGCGCTCCTGCATCTGCCCGTCTCATGCAAGAAGTGCGTCGGCCGGTGGAAAACGGGCGCAAGAACCGGCCATCACCGGTGTAGTTGCCTTTGATGCGCCGGGCAACAGAATTCAGAATTGGCGGAGTATCTCAAGCGCTGCGGCGTGAAGGTCAGCGTTTGCTGCGGCCAGGGCCCGGCCGCCTTGATGTGCGGGGCCGCCCTGCCAATCGGTCACAATACCGCCGGCCGCCTGAATAACGGCAATCGGCGCTTGGATATCATAGGAATTCAAGCCCGCCTCGATCACCAAATCCGCCTGCCCGGCAGCCAGAAGCGCATAGGCATAGCAATCCATTCCATAGCGCGTCAGCTGTACCTGCTCGGACACCGCCTGAAACCCTGCGCGGTCCTTCGGGGTTCCAACCTCAGGGAACGTGGTAAACAAAGTCGCCTGATCCAGCGCCCTGGTATCGCGCGTTTGCATTCTTCTGGTGCCCTGCGGACCGGTCATGTGAGCACCGGAAGACGATCCGACAAAGCGCTCTCCGATATACGGCTGATCGATTACACCCATAAAAGGCCCGTCCTGATCACTCAGCGCAATCAGAACACCCCAGGTTGGCGTGCCGCTGATAAACCCGCGGGTCCCATCGATGGGGTCCAGTACCCAGGTGCGGCCACTGGTGCCCGTATGCGCGCCGAACTCCTCGCCCAGCACACCGTCATCCGGGCGCCGCCGCGCCAGAACGTCCCGCATCGCCTGTTCAGCCGCACGATCAGCCACTGTGACCGGGTCGAACCCATCGGCCAGCTTGTTCGTAGTTTCCAGATTTGTTTGACGAAAAAAGGGGAGTATGGCCTCACGCGCAGCTTCGGCCATTTCTTCGGCAATTTCGATATCGCTCTGTGTCGTCGGTTGCATGACCCTGAGGTGCGAGCAATCCGCGACAAAGTCAAGTCAGTCAGGCAACGTCGCTGAGAACCCGCGCCAGCTCGAACAGGCGGCGACGCTGATTTTCCGGAATCGCATAGTAAGAGCGCACCAGATCCAAAGCCTCTTTGTCACCCATCAAGTCGGCAGGGACGGATTTCTTGTCCGCATCGCCTTTCTGGGCTTCTTCCAGACCTTCGAAGAAAAAGCTGACCGGAACATCCAGCGCCTCGGCGATGTCCCACAGGCGGGATGCGCTGATTCGGTTGGCACCGGTCTCATATTTCTGGATTTGCTGAAACTTGATACCAACTTGCTGCGCCAACTGCTGCTGGGTCATCCCAATCAGCCAGCGGCGATGCCGAACGCGCTTGCCCACATGGACATCGACGTGATGAGTCATTGGTATTCTCCTATACTACACAAACATCTGCACGGGATTTTGCGACGTCCGATATCGCAGTTTTAGAGAGCTCCCCTTAACCGCTCCCTAATACGGACTGTACCGCCCCCCGTTTACAGCACTGATTATCTATAATGCCGGTTTTGAGATTTTTTTCAAGCTGGTTGAATCGAACGCCCCTGACAGGGATTTGTGGTTGTATTACCCAAAGCCTTTACAGAACCGTTTTCCTGCAACTGAATCCTCCTTCAAAATCGGGTGCCTTTTGAGCCCGCGCAGCAAACGGATTGACTTTTCTGACGGCACACGCGCCTATGTCGGAAACTCTTGAGGAACAATATGCGGGCCTATTGCATTCCATCCGACGGGGCGCCTGCCCAGCTTTGTGACGTGAAAATACCCGAGCCGGGCGAAGGTCAGGTGCGGGTCGCGATAAAAGCTTGCGGCCTGAATTTCGCCGATCTGCTGATGCAGACGGGCGCGTATCAGGACACGCCACCTGCCCCATTCACCCTGGGCATGGAGATCGCCGGTATCGTGGATACAGTCGGGCCTGGCGTTTCAACGCTCAGCCCAGGCGACCGGATCGCAGTCTATTCCGGTCAGGGTGGGTTGGCCGAGTACGGTGTATTCGACGCGGATCGTGCGATCGTGCTGCCGGACGACACCGGATTCGAAGACGCCGCCGCCATCCAGATCGCATATGCCACCAGTCACATGGCCCTTGATCACAGGGCACGCCTGCAACCGGGTGAAACCCTTCTGGTCACCGGCGCAGCGGGAGGCGTCGGCCTGACTGCCGTCGAAATCGGCAAGCTCATGGGCGCCACGGTCATCGCGCAGGCGCGCGGCGAGAACAAGCTTGCCGTTGCCCGTGCCGCTGGTGCCGATCATCTGATCGATGCTTCCGAAGACCTGCGCGAGCGGGTCAAATCGCTGGGTGGCGCAGATGTCGTCTATGACGTCATCGGCGGGGATGTGTTCAAGGCCGCATTCAGGGCCACCAATCCCGAAGGGCGTTTGCTGCCCATCGGATTCGCCGGGGGCGATATCCCGCAGATTCCGGCCAATCATCTGCTGGTCAAAAACCTGACCGTGATCGGGGTGTATATCGGCGGCTATCTGAAGTTCCGCCCCGAAGCTGTGCGCAACAGTTTTGACACCCTGTTCAAGTGGCATTCTGAGGGCAGGATAAAACCGCATATCAGTCATGTTCTGCCCCTTGAAGATGTCGCACATGCAATGCAGTTGCTGAAAGAGCGCAAGTCGACGGGCAAGATCGTGATCACGCCCTGATCGCGATCATCCAACCACGGCCCGCAACTGGGTACCGCCCAGCAATCTGAAGTTCTGTCGCACCAACTGTGCCAGAGCTTCGACAACCGCATCCCGGCCCTGCTCGCCACCGTAGAGGTTGATCATGTGTGCAGGTAGATCCGGCAGGGCCCCACCCGAGTCGATCTGTTCAAGATGTGCGGCCTCGGTTCCGTCCAGCATTGCGTGAACCGCAAGATCGGCACTGACCGTGGCTTCTATGGTACGGTCGTTTTCGGTTTCCACGGACAGCTCCCACGGTATTCCGGCCGCATCCAGTGCCGATATGACCTGCGGTCTGAACAAGCAGCGCCGCCCCAGCGCCAGAGGCAACGGGCGCTTGCGCCATGCGGACCCGCCCGGCGCGCCGATCCAGCGCAACGGCAGCTCTGCGATGGTCTCTGCGCCATCGGCCGAAGACGGTTCGGTCGTCAGGATCACATCACATTCGCCCCGCTTGAACATGTCTTTCAATTGCAGTGAATAGGACGACACCAACTGCACCCTGACGCGGGGAAAATCGGCATTGAACCGTTGCAGGACCCGGGGAATCGCGGGGTAGACGATGTCATGGGGAACGCCCAGAACCACTTCGCCCTCAAAGGCCTGATCGGTGAGTTTTGAGATTACCTCGTCATTCAGGGCAATCATGCGGCGCGCGTAGGCCAGCAGCTGCTCACCGGATGCGGTCAATGCAATTGTCCTGCCGCTTCGGTCCAGCAACTCCAGGCCCAGCAGCTCCTCCAGCCGCTTCAGCTGCATGGACACCGCAGACTGCGTCAGGTGCAGAAATCCGGCGGCGCGGGTTACACCGCCCTGATCCGCCACCGCCACAAAAGATCGCAGGGTTGTAATGTCCAGATTTCGCATCTTCACGATTCCTTATGCGTTCCATCAATAATATTCGTTTTAAAAATATGTCATACTCACCCATATCAATCAAGGAAATTGATGACACCCATCGAAACCATCAAAAATTCGGAAAGGACACGTTATGACTCAACTCGCAATCCATAATCCCTGCAAACCAGCCAAACGTTCTTTGGTGTCCCTGATCTCACAAGCGTTCGAACTGTCCAGACAGCGGCGAAAGCTGGCACAGCTGGATGCCGCCGTGCTGGACGATATCGGAGTCACCCGCGAGGAAGCATCCGCAGAAGCAAAACGCTTTTTCTGGGATGCACCTCAATTCTGGAAAAGGTAACTGTGACTCTCATATTTTCATGGCGATGGGCGACCGTGAGTCGCCTGTTGGCATTTTTGTTGCGTGTTTTAGTCGGTTTTCGCCCGGAATCTCTTGAAACACAGCCCCTTGTTGCCGATATTTAGAGGGAAAACCGCCCCGCTCTGCCGGGGCGCTCTAACTTGACGACTAGGGAGACCCTTTGATGGCACAATTCGACACGATCCGGACGGCATCCGGCGCGCGCGCCGCCGAGATTGATCAGGGCCTGCGCGCCCACATGAACAAAGTCTACGGCACGATGTCCGTCGGCATGCTGATCACCTTTGCAGCGGCCTGGGCAATTGCCGGTCTGGCAACCACAACCGATCCGTCGGCAGCCGCCGCTCAACTGAGCGAAAGCAAGTATCTGACGTCGTTTGGTTACTCGCTGTTTGCGTCGCCTCTGAGATGGGTCATCATGTTTGCCCCGCTGCTGTTTGTCTTTGGCTTTAGCGCCGGGATCAATCGTATGTCGGCCTCGGCTGCTCAGCTGGTGTTTTACACCTTTGCTGCGGTCATGGGTGTCTCGATCAGCTGGATTTTCCTTGTGTTCACCGGTGAATCGATCATTCAGGTGTTCCTGATCACTGCAATCGCCTTTGCCGGTCTGTCGCTTTATGGCTACACGACCAAGAAAGACCTGTCGGCAATGGGCACATTCCTGATCATGGGTGTGATCGGCCTGATTGTCGCCTCGATCGTGAATATCTTCATCGCCTCGTCGGCGATGGCTTTTGCGATCTCGGTTCTGGGCGTACTGATCTTTGCCGGCCTGACAGCCTATGACACGCAGAACATCAAAAACACCTATCTGCAAATGGCCCATTCGGGCGATCAAGAATGGTTGGGCAAAGCCGCGATCATGGGCGCGCTGAGCTTGTATCTGGACTTTATCAACATGTTCATGTTCCTGCTGCAACTGTTTGGCAATCGAGAATAAGCGACCGGAATAGCCGACTTCCAAGGGCGGGCCTTACGGGTCCGCCTTTTTGTTTGCCGTGAACCAAACAAAAACCCCCGCCGAATTCGGCGGGGGTTTTGGACTTGAGAGAGAAATCTGTTAGCTGCAATTCAGCGGAACGGCAAAGCCCGAGCTCTTTTCCGAGGTGCCTTTGCGGTAGACCTGACCAGCCGGCAGACAGCCGGTAAAACGCTCTGCTTCTTCCGCAAAGCCTACACCGACCGAATTGTCGACCTTCACACTGTTAGAGCGCGTACGCAGCACACCAAATAAGGTGCCGTTGACGCTGACAGTGCTGAGGAACAGGTTTGTGTCGCTTCCTTGCAGTTGAACAGCAGTGTTTGGCGTCTGCCCGCCATTGTCTATTGCAACCGAAGCCACCTTGGACGGGTCAACCTCATCACTCAAAAGCGTGACTGTCCGCAGTTCCGCCAGCTCTGCCGGAACGTTGGTCGCGTCTGGCAGAAAGGCGACGGCCCCGGGTACGTCCGAAATCGTGCGCGGTTCGCCATCGATTCCAGTAAACCCGACACCTTCGCGGTTAAACGGGTCTTCACAGGCCGCTAGGGTCAGAACGGCAATTGTGGATAACAAGATTTTTTTCATGGCGGTCAACATTTTGTGGCGGTTTGCTGAAGCGTACTTGCAGGTTCCCATAAAAAGCAAGCCGCAGGGGATGCGATTGTCCCAAACGCTGATGCGCCACTGCAACGGACCGTCGCAGCCTGCCGTCCGCCGAAATCAGGAAACCGGAACTGAAAAAGGGCTCTGTGCAACAGAGCCCTTTTTCGGAATTTCCAAATGGAATGGCAGATTACTTGATCTTGCCTTCCTTATACTCGACATGCTTGCGAACGACCGGGTCGTATTTACGAATGGTCATTTTCTCAGTCATGGTGCGCGCGTTCTTCTTGGTCACATAGAAGTGGCCCGTGCCCGCGGTCGAGTTCAGACGGATCTTGATTGTCGTCGGCTTCGCCATGGTTATCTCCTGCGTCCGAAAAGGCAGGGGCCTTTCGGTTGAATTCCTATGAGCGTGCGCTTTTACGCGCTGCACCGCCTATGTCAAGGCCAATCGGATGATACAGGCACAGGAATCTGATGCAGGTTCAACTAGGCAAGGTTGGCGCGCCCATATACGTGTGAATCTGGTCCCTTTCAGCGTCGGAAAGACCCAGAGCGGTGGACAATTGCCGCAGGTAAGACGCCTCGCGCGCATTGTCCAGACGGATCGCAGCCAGGGAAGTTGCATAGATCTGCGTCTTGAGCGGCGCACCAGAATCAGCCGCCAATCCCATGACGTCAATCGGTGCGTTCAGCTGCTCTTGCACGAATGCGCGCTCTTCCTCGCTGACATCATCGCCCAATTCACCCAGGATGATTTCCTTTTCCTGTTCGTCAAGTTCACCATCTGCCTTGGCAGCCTGAATCATTGCGCGCAGCATGAGTTTTGCCTGCTCTTCCATCGCTGCACCCGCGGGCGTGCCGCCGAACACGGTTTCCATCATGTCACCTGTGTGTTGATTGGCAGTTTTGGCAGCCCCTTGCATGGCGTTCAACAACCCACCCAAACCAGCGGCTCCGGCTGTGCTGCCGCCAACCCCCATCTTGCTCATCATGTCCTGCAAGCCTGACGCGCCACCGGGCAGACCAAATTGTTCTGCCATTTTGCCCAACTGATCCATGCCCAAACCACCGCCGGCACCTTGCATCATGTCTTGCAGTCCGGCCATGCCGCCCATCTTCTGATATTTTTCCATGCCCTTGGCCGCAGCAAATCCAATGGCCACGGACGCCAGCGTTTTCATAAAGCTCATAATCAACCTCCCATATCTTCAAATTGGTTCCGAAAGTCTAACAGCCGAATGCAATCCCGAATACCGTGCTCAACCTGAACGCGACCGGCCCATAGCCCGGCACATGATAAAGCCCAAGGAAGGCATGTAATTTGCGGTTTTGTTTGTACATATCACGGATTCGTGATAGGTTCGCCCATCCAAGAAGCCGAATTCAGGCTCGAAGGCCGAGGCAGCGTGAATGCGTTAAACCTGCAACGAGCAGAGTTGTTTTAGGCGACTTTTCTTGGGGGGGCTATCATGACAGAATGGGCTATTCAGGCCGAAGAACTGGCCAATTGCAATTGCAACTTTGGTTGCCCGTGTCAGTTCAGCGTACTGCCGTCACACGGCAATTGCGAGGCGGTTGTGGTCTTTGACATTCAAAGCGGTCACTACGGTGAAACTGATCTGGGCGGTCTTCGGGCGGCAGGGGTCTATCATTGGCCGGGACCAATTCATGAGGGCAACGGTCAGATGCAGCTGATCATTGATGACAGCGCGACAGCTGAACAGCGGGCTGCGTTGCAAGCAATCATGACCGGTCAGGATACTGATGAAATGGCCACGTTCTGGTATGTCTTCAGCGCCATGGCGCCTTTGAAACATGAAACTCTGTTTGTTCCGATTGAACTGGACTGGAACCGCGAAGAGCGCAGCGGATACGCCAAAGTTACCGGAGTTTTCGATGTTGAGGTCAATCCGATCCCTCATATCGTATCGGGCGCACCTCACCGCGCGTCGATACAGTTGCCGAATGGCTTTGAATACCGCCATGCCGAGGCGGCATCAGGCAGTGCGACTACAACGGGTGGTCAGATCCGGCTGACCTTTGACACAACCCATGCTCATCTGGCGCATCTGAACATCTCGGGCCATGGCGTCTTGGGCGCATAATCAGAGAACACCCATGACCAAACAGAACGCATCGCCCCGGGGCGGGACGGTTGAGTGGTTGCTGAGACAGGACAGCGCGATTGTTCTGGGAAGCGTTCTTCTGATCATCCTCGGTGCAACCTGGTACACGATAGCTGGCGTCGGGATGAACATGTCCGCGGTCGAGATGACCCGGATGGCCGGCCCTGTCGGAGACCCGATGCAAATGGGCCCGGCAGCAGCGTGGAGCGCAAGCTATGCCTTGCTGATTTTTCTGATGTGGTGGGTCATGATGATCGCCATGATGACCCCAAGCGCTGCGCCTGCCGTTCTTCTGTTCATCGCGGTCAAGCGGACAGGGCCTGAAAAGCACCGGACGGTTGCGTTCAGCCTGTGGTTTTTATCCGGCTATCTGGTGGCCTGGGGGGCGTTCAGCCTGATTGCAACCGCATTGCAATGGGGGTTGGAACAAATCGGGTTGTCCGACGGGCCGATGATGACGATTAGTTCGGGTGTCTTCGCAGGAGGCATCCTGCTGGCGGCTGG
This sequence comes from Ruegeria sp. HKCCD7559, assembly GCF_013110575.1. NCBI lineage: Bacteria > Pseudomonadati > Pseudomonadota > Alphaproteobacteria > Rhodobacterales > Roseobacteraceae > Ruegeria > Ruegeria sp. HKCCD7559. Next base: position 313,204 of record NZ_WVQU01000001.1, on the reverse strand, counting down.
CGCCTATCAGTTTTCAGCTTTGAAAAACGCATGTCTGCGCCACTGTCAGAGCCCCGCACGTTTTCTGGCCGATCACAACCGACCCGGAACATTCGGTGCATTCCGCACCGGTATCCTGCACGGCACGTATTGTCTGGGATGCTGCTGGGCACTGATGCTGCTGCTTTTCGTCGGAGGGATCATGAACCTCTACTGGATTGTCGGAATTGCCGCGTACGTCGCGCTGGAAAAGCTTCTGCCCGGGGCCCGGTGGCTTGTGCCGGTGACAGGTTTTGCGCTGATCGGCGCTGGCCTTTGGTTCATCACGGCACTGTTGTTTTCTGGCACCTGATTTTGAACGGCCCTGGGGTCGGCTGACTTGAAGACCCAAAAACGATTTGATGTAACAGGAGGTATCAATGCCCATTTTCATTACTTACGCATCTTACTCGCAAGCCGGTGTCAAAGGCATGTTGCAGAAACCCGAGAACCGCACCGGCCCAGTAAAAGCCTTGCTGGAAAAAGTCGGCGGCAGGCTGCTGTCCTTCTACATGACAACCGGCAGCAACGACGTGGTTGTGATCAGCGAAGCCCCAGATGGGACAGACGCCGTGGCCGTTGGCATGGCTGTCGCGGCATCCGGCGCGGTGACCAACATAGAAACGGTCCGTGCCTGGACAGCAGATGAGTTCGTTTCGGTCGCAGAGAAGGCCGCGAAGCTCACAGGGGCGTACACACCGCCCGGTGGGTAAGGGAATACGCGCGGAGGGCCTGTAAGCCGGATCTTGTTCCGGGGTTGCCCCCTTCGATGACCATTCCTCTAGGCCGTGCATTGCTGCGCGGCTCAAGCTGCCAACCCGGTCCCTCTCGGCCAAGACGCGCTTAGCGGCGGTATCGGCTTGCGCCGACCGGCCCGCGCGGGGACCCTATTTGGCATTGCTCCCGGTGGGGCTTGCCGTGCCGCCCCTGTTGCCAGAGGCGCGGTGGGCTCTTACCCCACCGTTTCACCCTTACCCTGAACCAAGGTTCCGGGAGGTCTGATTTCTGTGGCGCTTTCCGTCGGGTTGCCCCGCCCGGGCGTTACCCGGCACCGTTGTCTTGTGGAGTCCGGACTTTCCTCTCGGGCCTTGCGACCCCAGCGGCCATCCGGCCCTCCGCGCGTGGGTTGGGTAGGCTCTGCGGTCGGCGGCGTCAAGGGTGGATGGTTCAGAGAAGGGGCCAGCCCCTTCTTGGCCTGCGGCCAATTCAACCCCGGGATATTATCAGCCAGATGAAGGGCGGATCAGGTGTGCGGGATCAACGGTGCAAGGTCGGCTTGCTGCAAAGGCCCCCTGCCCCATGGGCGGTATCGAAGGCGGACGGCATGCAACAGCGTATCATCGTCTGCATCAGCGCTGAAACCAGCGGCCCGAGCCAGGCTTCGGAACTGGCCCTTTGATGCAGTTAGCGGACCAGCGGCATATCCGCGGGGCGCGGCCAGCAGGTTGCGCTCGAGTCGCAACCAGTCAAATCGCGGACCGGGGTCAAATTTGCGCCCGGGCGCCATGTCCGAATGGCCGATAACACCGTTTGGCAAGATGGCCCAACGGTGCATTATCTGGCGCAACAGCTGTTCCAGCCGGTGCATCTGGGGTTCAGGGAACGGATGCTTGCCGGCGTTGTCCAGCTCGATGCCTATGGAACGAGAGTTGATGTCGGCCCGACCGTGCCATTCTCCGGCACCCGCGTGCCAGGCCCGGTCTTCTTCGCGTACCATCTGCCACAGCGTGCCATCATTGCCGATCAGGTAATGGGCCGAGACCTCGGCCTTTGGGTCGCACAGACGATCCAGAGCCGCCTGCGCGCTGTCCATCGCCGTGTAATGGATCACGATCAAGGATGGTGTCAGACCATCTCGGCGTTCACCAAAATTGGGTGACGGATGCCAGATCGGGTTCAGGGGGTCAGTTGCTGACGGCACTGCGGAACGGGCTCGGGTCCCAGCCACACGCATAACCATCCCCATCCGGGTCCAGACCTTTGCGGTCGCGCTGGGGGCCGCCATTGGACAGAAACTCGATCTGAGCCTGATCAGGGGATGGGAATTGCGCGCAGTTCCTCTGAGCCTTGGCCTGAAGGTTGAAGCCCGAGCGGCTGTAGAGTTGCACACCTACCGGATTGGACGTGCTCAGCGCATATTGCACAATGTTTGTCTGGCCGCTCGCCGTGCGCTCGGGCACTGCCGTCGGGGCCACGAGTTCATACGTCTGGCGGTTCTGCTCGATCCGGGCGGCGTCGGATTCGATGCTGCGGCGTTCGGACACGGCGGCAAAGTCCTGTTCATCCGAAATCGCGCCAGTGTTCGCCACGGGAACCGCCGTAACCGCGGCTGGGTTTTGGCCAGATGTGCTGGCCAATGCCGCCGCGGTCTGGTTGGCGATATCCGCGTTTTCACCCGTGGCAACAGGCGCCGTACCAGGGGCGCCCAGCGGTTGTTGTGAAACTTCGACCGGGGCCAGCAGAGGGTTGCCGGCCGCACCCTGACCTGCCAATTGAGCCTCGCGCTGCGCCTGGTATTCAGGCGTGTTGAAACCCGTGCTGGTCAGCGGTGCGACATCCGTGCACGCCGCTGCCAGTGCAAGAGCGGGGACCAAAAGCAAAACGCGCATAGTTTGGCTCCGTGTCTAGTGCTTCAGTTGCCCGAGGCTTACCACCATTTCCCGGGCTTGGCCACAAAACCGGCCGCGTTTTCCAGCGCATAGGCGGTATTGAGCAGGTCGCCTTCTTCCCAGGGACGTCCGATCAGCTGCAATCCCAGCGGAAGACCTTGTGTGTCCAGCCCTGCGGGGACCGAGACACCGGGCAGTCCGGCCAGGTTCACGGTCACGGTGAAGACATCGTTCAAATACATTTGAACAGGATCTGCTTCGGTCATTTCGCCCAGACCGAAGGCCGCCGATGGGGTTGCCGGGGTCAGGATGGCGTCGACACCGGCCGCGAACACGTCTTCGAAGTCTTTCTTGATCAGCGTGCGCACCTTGCGGGCACGGTTGTAATAGGCGTCATAGAAACCAGCCGACAGAACATAGGTGCCAACCATGACCCGGCGCTGCACTTCGTGGCCAAAGCCCTCGGCGCGGGTTTTTTCGTACATCTCGGTGATGCCATCACCCTGCGCCATCTGTGCACGATGCCCATAGCGGACACCGTCATAGCGGGCGAGGTTCGAAGACGCCTCGGCCGGGGCGATCACATAGTAGGCAGGCAGCGCATACTTGGTGTGCGGCAGCGAGATATCGACAATCTCGGCCCCCGCATCCTTCAGCATCGCGGCACCATCGGCCCAGAGCTTTTCGATCTCGGTGGGCATTCCGTCCATGCGGTATTCCTTGGGGATACCGATCTTCTTGCCCTTGATGTCGCCAGTCAACATCGCTTCGAAATTCGGGACGGCCAGGTCCGCACTGGTCGAATCCTTGGCGTCATGGCCGCACATGGTTTCCAGCATGATCGCGGCGTCGCGGACGTTCTTGGTCATCGGACCGGCCTGATCCAGCGAGGACGCAAACGCCACAATGCCCCAGCGCGAGCATCGGCCATAGGTCGGCTTGATGCCGGTGATCCCGACAAAAGCCGCGGGCTGGCGGATGGAACCGCCGGTATCAGTGCCCGTTGCCGCAAGGCACAGGTCGGCGGCCACAGCGGCCGCGGACCCGCCCGACGAACCGCCCGGTGTCAGCTGCGCATCATCGTTGCCACGACGCCACGGGCTGACCGCGTTGCCATAGACCGATGTTTCGTTGGACGAGCCCATGGCGAATTCGTCCATGTTCAGCTTGCCCAGCATGACTGCGCCTGCGTCGGCCAGTTGCTGTGACACGGTGGATTCGTATTCCGGCTTGAAGCCTTCAAGAATGCCCGACGCGGCTTGTGACGGCACGCCCTTGGTGCAGAACAGGTCCTTGATGCCGATCGGCAGGCCACACATTGACGGAGCGTCCCCGCCCTTGATCCGTTCATCCGCAGCCTTGGCGCGCTCCATCGCGATCTCGGGCGTCTTGTGGACGAATGCGTTCAGCGCATCTGCTTCATCAATGGCTTTCAAGCAGGCTTCTGTCAGCTCAACAGAGGTGACGTCGCCGGCTCGCAACGCGTCGCGGGCCTCGGCCAGGCCCAATTTGTTCAGATCGCTCATGTCTTACTCCACCACTTTGGGGACTGCGAAGAACCCTTCGCGGGCGTCGGGGGCGTTGGCCAGAATCTTGTCCTGCTGATTGCCATCGGTGACTTCGTCCTGACGACGCTTGAGGCGCATGGGTGTGACCGAAACCATCGGCTCGACACCTTCCACATCCACTTCGTTCAGCTGTTCGATGAACCCAAGGATGGTGTTGAACTCGGATGCCAGCGCCGGCAGCGCGTCATCCTCGACCTTGATCCGGGCCAGTTTGGCCACTTTGGCGGCGGTGCTTTGGTCAATCGACATCGGCTTCCCTCATCTACGTTAGGGGGCGTTTACCCGTCTGCAGCGGCAGTCGCAAGACCGGGGTGCCTTGGGCAGGTCCGAGTTTGGAATCCCCCCCCTCTTATGAGGCTATTCAAAACTGAATGACTGGTATGCAAAAAAGTAAACCGAATAGTTCATTATCGATCTTGAAAACTGTACTGTACTGTTCATTTTATTTATGCGACATAACGCAAACCGGAGAAAAACATGAAACCCCTGATAACAGCCGCAGTCTTGTCCGCCACGATTTTGGCCGCACCGGCCATGGCTTTGGGTATCGACACAAGCAACCTGACACGCACGTTGACCTTCCCGTCCCCTATCGCGGAACCGGTCACGCAGGATCAGGTTAAACCTGCCAAGTAACGCGCAGGTCCAAGCCGGGTCAGATATCCCCTCTCTGACCCGGCTGTTTTGCATTTTCGAGGATGCACATCCCTGAGCAAGCCGCTAGCATGACGTCGAATACAGAACAGAACTGCGCCGAGGTTTCGTAGTTCAGGCAAGCCAGTGGAGCAGATGATGAGCGCGCAAAAACAAGCGGTTCTGGACGCAATCGACGCAGCCAATGCAAATGACCCCAACCAAGACGAGGGCCGCCCCGCGGCACTGTTGTATGGCGAACGCATGAGTGCCGAGCTGGGCCGCCTGTTTCCGGATGCTTCCGACGCCCTTCAAATCGCCGCGCGCGGGCAGCATGTGGAACGTTGGAAACTTGCCCGCAGTGAATACCCCGAAGGCCGGGTTGGATATCTGTCATGGCGCAAGGCGCAGGGCGAACACCATTCCGACGTGGTCATGGGGTTGATGGCCCGCGAAGGTTACGATTCAGAACAGATCGAGGCCGCAGGGCGCATGTTGCGCAAACAAGGCATCAAGCGCGACGCGGAAGTGCAGGCGTTGGAAGACGTGATCTGCTTTGTGTTTCTGAAATGGTATTTCCAGCCCTTTGCCGCAAAACACTCGGCCGAGAAAATCCAGAGCATCGTTGAAAAAACGGCCTGCAAGATGTCGCCCGAAGGCCGCGCTCGGGTGTTGAGCGAATTTGATCTGCCCGACCATCTGGCCGCAGCCTTTCAGAACTAGAATCGGACCGGGGCGGTTTCGTTGGCTTCTTGCCATGAGGCTCGGAAGACACACGCGATCCTTCCGCGCCTCAAGGCGCCGGGCCTTTACTAAAACGGCCCCTGACAAGAGCTGCGCGATACACCTCGATCATCCATCCCAGCATGATGGCATTCAGGATATGCCACATGAAATGCGTCCCCACCGGCCATTGCCCGCAAAATGGCAAATCCAGCGCCCGGAACGTGATCGACAGAATCAGGATCAAGGCCCCGATTGTCATCCCTTTGGCCAGGATCATGTCTTGGCCCCGCAGCAGGAACGCATAGATCAGGATCAACAAAGGAACCGGCGCGTAAACCGCCGACCCGCCAAACCCCGGCACAAGCTGGAACAAAGGCGCAACAAGTGCCGCAAAGGGAAGAAACAGAAGCGTACCGCAGATCGCCATTCCGGACGACATGCGACAGATGTCGCGGTTCACCGCAAATATATAGACCAATATGAACAGCAGGATCGGCGCCACATCCGCCAAAGCCGCCCAAACCCGGGCATGGGTGTGAAACAGATAGCTTCCAACCCCGATCATGGCCAAAATCACGACCAGACCTTTGGCCAGCGGCATGTCCTGATCGCGCACGCGCTGCCACATGACCCATGCGGAAATCAGAAAAGCCGCATTTGTGATCGCGTTGATCGGCTCGGCCCAATACTCCGGCGACACGCGTTCGCAATAGCCATCAATTTCTCGAATCCAGTCCATGGAAATTTACATAGCCAATGCTAGGCTGCTGCCAAGACAAGACTTGAGAGGAATTCCGGAATGAACATTATCTGGCTGGGCCATGGCAGTTTTCGCATAGAAACTCAGGGGCAGGTTCTGTTGATCGACCCGTGGCTGACCGGCAACCCGGTCTTGCCCGAAGATCGGCATGATGCCGTGCTGGAAGGGGCGACCCACATTCTTTTGACCCATACGCATTTTGACCACGTGGCCGATGTACTTCCTCTGGCAAAGCACCTGAAAATCCCCGTTGTCGGACAGTATGACCTGATGGGATACTGGAGCGAAGCGGAAGGCATTGAGACCATCGGTTTCAACAAAGGCGGCACCGTCGACCTGAACGGCGTCATGGTGACAATGGTACCGGCCTCTCACAGCTCGACTTTTTCAACACCGGACGGTCTGCGCACTGGTGGCAGTGAGGTCGGCTTCATGATCGCGGCCGAGGGGCGTATGCTCTACGTCTCGGGCGATACCGACATCATGGCCGACATGGAATGGATGGGGGATTACTACAAGCCCGATATCGGAATCCTTTCCGCCGGCGGGCATTTCACCATGGATATGAAAGCCACCGCTTATGCCGCGAAACGGTACTTTGACTTCAAGACGGTCATCCCATGTCACTACCAGACGTTCCCCATTCTGGAACAATCCGCACAGGCATTGATCGACGGGTTGCCCGGGGTCGACGTGATCGAACCTGAGGTCATGAAAGCCATCACCGTCTGACGACAGCGCAGCGCGTCAGCCCGGCTTGTCCTGGCGGCGCGCTTCGAAGAAGGCCTTCAAAAGCGCGGCAGCCTCTTCGCCTGCAATTCCGTCATAGACTTCGGGCACGTGATGCGCCTGTGCATGCGAAAACACGCGCGCGCCATGCGCCACGCCCCCGGATTTGGGGTCTGCCGCACCGTAATAGATCCGCCGGATGCGCGTGGCCGCCAAGGCCGCGGCGCACATCGCGCAAGGCTCCAACGTGACGTAGAGATCATGATCCGGCAGCCGTTCAGAGCCCGCCTGCGCACAGGCGACACGCAAGGCCATGATTTCCGCATGGGCCGTGGGGTCATTCAATTCGCGCGTCCGGTTCCCAGCCGCGGCCACGACCGTTCCGTCCGGTCCGACGACAACGGCCCCCACGGGCACCTCGCCGCGGTCAGCGGCTGCGCGCGCCTCGGCCAGGGCCTGTTGCATATGCGATTTGAACACCATGCCCCCTGACTGCCGCAGAAACCCGCCTTTCGCAAGCGCCCAGGATGCGGTATGGCCCTGACATGAACAAGACCCCACCCCCCGGCGATCGGATCGCCAAAGTCCTGGCTCGCGCTGGCGTAGCATCCCGGCGCGAGGCTGAACGCATGATAGAAGCAGGCCGCGTGGCAGTGAATGGCAAGACCATCGACAGCCCCGCCCTGAACGTGACCGCGAAAGACAAGATCGCAGTCGACGGCAAGCCGGTCTCGGAACCGGAACCGTCGCGTCTGTGGCTGTATCACAAGCCCGCCGGGTTGGTGACGACGACCCGCGACGAAAAAGGACGAGATACAATATTCGACAAGCTGCCTAACGACATGCCACGAGTGATGAGCGTTGGTCGGTTGGACCTGAATTCCGAAGGATTGCTGCTGTTGACCAACGATGGCGGCATCAAGCGCAAGCTGGAACTGCCCTCGACCGGGTGGTTGCGGAAATACCGCGTGCGGGTGAACGGTCGCCCGAAGGACGAGGATTTCGAACCGCTGCGCAAGGGGCTGGTGATCGAGGGAGAACGGTTCCAGCCAATGACCGTCACACTGGATCGCCAGCAGGGCGCAAATGCATGGCTGACGATCGGCTTGCGCGAAGGCAAGAACCGCGAAATCCGCCGCGCGATGGAAGATATCGGCTTTACCGTGAATCGTCTGTTGCGCGTGTCCTACGGCCCCTTCCAGCTTGGGACGCTGAAACAGGGCGAGGTCGAAGAAGTCCGTCGCCGGGTCATGCGGGACCAGCTGGGGCTGGACGCCGAAGACAAACCCGGCAACGCGGCCAAGCGCCCGTCACGGCCCAAAAGAAAACGGCCTCTGATCGGCAAGAATCCCCGTAAGTGATGTGGGTTCGGCAACCTTCCCCCTAGCGCTAAGCCCGCGCATACCCTAAATTTTCAGTGAAAGCTGCTATTTGGGGGGCGTGATGTCCGGAAGCGGAGTGCAAAAACTGGCCTACGCTGTGCTGTTGGTGCTGTTGTTTGGCGTCTGCACTGGTTTGCTCGGAGGTCTGTAAGCCATGGCAAAGCGGTTTGGCGGCAAATACAGCCCACAGGGGGATGAATCGGAAAACACCCCACTGCCGAGGGGGCAGTTTGACGGCGCACGGGTCGAGCCCGCTGGCGCACGTGCGAATATTCTGTTTCTACCCGCCATTCCATTGGTGTTTCTGTCCCTAAACGACGGCGCGATTGGCATGACACTGGGGCTGGTCGCCGCTGGTTTTCTGACGGCGGCTGCATTTTTGCTGCGAGAAGGTCTGAGAGCTGAGGCCGCGTACAATGCCCGCAAAACCGCCCGACGTCCTGCTTTTCCGCGGAAGATATTTGCCAGTGTTCTCACCGGCCTTGGCGCTGGCCTTGCGTCTTACAGGTCCGAGTTTCTGGACGCTGAAGCGGCAGCGCAGGTCAGTTTGTTGGCCCCCGTGCTGTTTGGTGTTGCAGCGACCGTTCTGCATTCTGTCTCCTTCGGGCTTGATCCGATGAAGAACAAGGGCATGGAAGGGGTCGACACTTTTCAGCAGGACCGCGTGGCCCGCGTGGTCGATGATGCCGAGAAACACTTGTCGGAAATGACGAATGCCATAAAACGCGCTGGTGACCGCAGGGTCGAAGCCCGCGTCGAACGGTTTCAGGACACCGCGCGGGATTTGTTTCGCACGGTCGAGGAAGACCCGCGAGATCTGGCCGGTGCTAGAAAGTACCTGACCGTGTACTTGCAAGGCGCACGCGACGCGACCGTTAAGTTTGCTGATGTCTACGCCCGAACCCGCGATGCGCAGGCGCTTGCGGATTACTCTGCTTTGCTGGACGATCTGGAACAGAATTTCGCCGCGCGAACGCGGAAAATGCTTTTGGATGACCGCAGTGATCTGACGGTCGAAATTGACGTGTTGCGTGAAAGACTGCAGCGCGAAGGCGTCCGGCTGGACTGACCGGCCATTATTTGAGCGAGGAACATACCCATGTCCGATGAGATCAAGAACAAGGCAGTTCAGGCCCAAACACTGGTACAGGAAGTCACCGCAGTTGCCCTGCCCGAACCGCAGGCCGAGGTCGTGTCGTTGGAGGAAGCCGACGAACCCGTCAGCGCCGAAATCCGCAAGCGGATGGATGAAATCGACATGGGCAACACCAATTCGATTGTCGCGTTCGGCTCGTCCGCGCAGGCCGAGTTGCAGGAGATCAGCCAGGCCATGCTTGCGGATGTGCGCAACAAGGATGTCGGCCCGGCCGGTGACAGCCTGCGCAATATCGTGACCACGATCCGCGGTTTCTCGGTCAGTGAACTTGACGTGCGGCGCGAGCGCAGCTGGTGGGAGAAACTGTTGGGCAGGGCTGCGCCTTTTGCCAAATTTACCGCCCAGTACGAAGAGGTTCAGGGCCAGATCGATCGCATTACCGACGATCTTCTGGGACATGAGCATACGCTGCTCAAGGATATCAAATCGCTGGATCTGCTGTATGAGAAGACCTTGGGCTTTTATGACGAACTGGCGCTGTACATCGCTGCGGGCGAAGAGAAGCTGACCGAGCTGGACAGCCACGACATCCCTGAAAAGGAAGCCGAAGTTCAGGCCGCTCCGGAAGACCAGCAAGTGATGAAGGCACAGGAACTGCGTGACATCCGTGCGGCGCGTGACGACCTAGAACGCCGGGTTCATGACCTGAAACTGACACGACAGGTCACGATGCAGTCGCTGCCGTCGATCCGTTTGGTTCAGGAAAACGACAAATCGCTGGTCACCAAGATCAACTCGACGCTGGTAAACACGGTACCGCTGTGGGAAACGCAGCTGGCCCAGGCGGTTACGATACAACGCAGCGCCGAAGCCGCCGCCGCGGTGCGGGATGCGAACGACCTGACGAACGAGCTTTTGACTTCGAATGCGGCCAACCTGCGCGAATCGAACAAGATGATCCGCCAAGAGATGGAGCGCGGCGTGTTCGACATCGAAGCGGTCAAGCAGGCCAATGCCGACCTGATTGGCACCATCAACGAAAGCCTTGCCATTGCGGACGAAGGCAAAGCCAAACGCGCCGCAGCCGAGGCTGAGTTGCAGAAGATGGAAAAGGAACTGCGCGACACTTTGGCGGCCGCCAAAGCGCGCCGCGACGGAACCGGCGACAATGCCGGTACGGCGGTTCCCGGCTGAGGGCGGGATCGGCGTGCGGGCCTTCGGTTACTTGAAAGGAACCTTGGGGATGGTGTCGCTCTTGGCTCTGGCCAATTGCGATGAAACCCTGACGTCATCTGTTGTTCCGCAACCTCGCCCGACACCCGCACCCGTGGCAGCCAATGCCTATGTGCCACCGTCAGCCGCAAGTCAGGATCTGGCGCGTTTTTATCAGCGGGTTGAACGGGATTTGCTGGTGCGAGGGCTTTTACGCACCGATGGGGGCGGTCCGGACACCCCCTATGATGCCGATGATCTGGCGCGGAATTTCGAAGCGATTGCGTTCTACAGCGAATATCCGACGCAAAGCGTCGCGGCTGGCTCGCGTCAGACCGACGGGCAACTCAGCCGGTGGCTCGGCTCTGTCCGCATACAGACCGAGTTCGGGCCCTCCGTGCTTCCTTCTGCACGGCAGCAAGATGCGGATCAGGTTCGGTCCTTTGCCACCCGACTGGCCAGATTGACCGATCATCCGGTTTCCGTCGTCTCTCGCAACGCCAATTTCCATGTCTTTATTGCAGGCAAGGACGACAGCGCCTATATCGTATCCCGCCTGAAACAGCTGATCCCAAATATCAGTCAGGACTCGCTGAATCTGGTGGCCAATCCACGCGCCAATTTCGATTGCCTGGTGATTGCATCGGCAACGACGTCTTCACCACACAGATACGTGCGTGCCGTTTCCCTTATCCGGGCCGAATTGACGGATCTGGGCCGCCAAAGCTGCATTCACGAAGAAATAGCTCAGGGTCTTGGCCTGTCCAATGACAGCCCGGCAGCGCGGCCTTCGATTTTCAATGATGATGACGAATTTGCCCTGCTGACCAGTCACGACGAAAAGCTGCTGACGATGTTGTATGACCCACGGTTGCAGCCCGGCATAGACGTTGATGAAGCGCGACCCATTGTACGAATAATCGCACATGAATTGATGGGGCAGCCGCTCTGACCCCGATGACAGGAGAACCCAGATGGGAATTTTCGATTTTCTGACCGGAGAATTCATTGATGTCATTCATTGGGTGGACGACACCCGTGACACGATGGTCTGGCGGTTCGAACGTGAGGGCCACGAGATCAAGTATGGCGCCAAGCTGACCGTGCGCGAGGGCCAGGCGGCCGTATTCGTGCATGAAGGCCAGCTGGCCGACGTGTTCACGCCGGGCCTCTACATGCTTGAAACCAACAACATGCCGATCATGACGACGCTGCAACATTGGGATCACGGGTTCCAGTCGCCGTTCAAGTCCGAGATCTATTTCGTCAACACGACCCGGTTCAACGACCTGAAATGGGGCACCAAGAACCCGATCATGCTGCGCGATCCCGAATTCGGCCCCACCCGGATCCGCGCCTATGGCACCTACACGATCCGGGTGAAGGACCCGGCCCGTTTCCTGGTCGAGATCGTGGGCACCGACGGTGAGTTCACCATGGACGAGATTAGCTTTCAGATCCGCAACATCATCGTGCAGGAATTCAGCCGAGTGATCGCGGGCTCGGGCATCCCGGTTCTGGACATGGCTGCAAACACCGCCGATCTGGGCAAGCTGATCGCGGCCGAGGTCTCGCCCGTACTGGACGGCTATGGGCTGGAGATGCCGGAATTCTACATCGAGAACATCTCGTTGCCGCCGGCGGTCGAGGCGGCGCTGGACAAGCGCACCTCGATGGGTCTGGCGGGGGATCTGGGCAAGTTCACCCAGTATTCCGCGGCCGAGGCGATGACGGCGGCAGCCAGTTCCCCGGGCGGAGGCGGCGGCATGGGCGCTGGCCTTGGTATGGGAATGGGCATGGCGATGGCGAACCAGATGTCGAACATGGCAGCGGGTCAGTCGTCAGGCCCGTGGGGCGCGCCCGCGCCCGCTGCCCCGCAACCGGCCGCACATGTGGCCCCGCCGCCTCCGCCGCCGGTCGAGCATGTCTGGCACATTGCGGTGGACGGACAGACCAGCGGCCCGTTCTCGAAGGCCAAGATGGGCCGCATGGCCAGTGAGGGCGAGATCACGCGCGACACCTACGTGTGGACGCCCGGTCAGGACGGCTGGAAGAAGGCGGGTGAGGTGCAGGAACTGGCGCAGCTGTTCACCATTCTGCCTCCGCCCCCGCCCGGCGCATGAGGGCACCGCATGGCCGGCCTTGGAAAGCGTTCGAAAAAGGGCAGGCGCAGAACGCGGCCCGAACCGCATTTCGTCTGCCCCTGCTGCGACTATGTCACCCTTTCGGAACGTGGACAGTACCTGATCTGCCCGATCTGTTTCTGGGAGGACGAGGACATCCAATATGACACGAACCTGCGCGAGCCTTCGGCGGCCAATCACGGCCTGACATTGGCTGAGGGGCGTAAAAACTTCAAGACGATCGGGGCCTGCGAGGCCGCGATGCTGCCGCATGTCCTGCCTGCGGAAGACCGCGCGGACTATCTCTACTTCCCTCTCAAGGACTGAGCGTAGCATGACGGATGCCCCTGCCCCATCGCCTGATTTCGCGGAACATCGTTTCCCGTGTGACCAGTGCGGCGCCGATTATCGGTTCGATCCAAAATCCGGCACGCTGATCTGCGATCACTGTGGCCATTCCGAACCGATCGGTGCCGGCACCTGGGGCGGCGCCAGCCTGCGCGAGCTGGATTTCGACGCTGCCATCGCCGACCGCCTGCCCGACAGCGAAATCGAAGAGACGCGGGTTCTGTCCTGCCCGAACTGTGCAGCGCAGGTTGAATTCGATCCCAACACCCATGCTTCGGAATGCCCGTTCTGCGCCACCCCGGTCGTGACGGACACCGGGATGAACCGGCATATCAAACCGAAGGGCGTTCTGCCTTTTGCGCTGGACGAACGCGCCGCCCACAAAGCCATGAGCGACTGGCTGGGGCGGCTGTGGTTCGCGCCGAACGGGTTGAAGGATTATGCCCGCAAGGGCCGCAGGATGCAGGGCATCTATGTGCCGTACTGGACCTTCGACGCCGATACGAAGTCGGCCTATCGCGGAGAGCGCGGAATAGTCTACTATGAAACCCGCACCGTCATGCGGGATGGCAAACGGGTGCAACAACAGGTGCCCAAGGTCCGCTGGACGCCCAAGTCCGGCCGGGTGGCGCGGTTTTTTGACGACGTGTTGGTGTTGGCCTCAAGGTCCCTGCCCAAGGCTTACACGGATGCTCTGGAGCCTTGGGATCTCCCGGCTCTGGAACCCTACCAGCCAGAGTACCTCGCCGGTTTCCGGGCCGAGGCCTATACGGTCGAGCTGAAAGATGGATATGCCGAGGCACGCGCTTATATGGCCCGCGTGATCGAGCGGGACGTGCGGTTTGATATTGGGGGCGACAGGCAACGCATCCATGCAGTGGACACCGATGTGCGCGATGTCACGTTCAAGCATATCCTGCTGCCGGTCTGGTTGGCGGCGTACAAGTATCGCGGTCAGACCTATCGTTTCGTGGTGAACGGCCGGACCGGCCGGGTTCAAGGAGAACGCCCCTGGTCGGCAATCAAGGTCACGATCGCCGTTGTGCTTGGCCTGCTGGTTGCGGCAGGCATCGGATACCTCATGGCGACCGGACAGCAATGACCTTCGGGGGCCGCAGCCAAAATCTGTGCGGCGGAACCCCTTGAACATCCCCGGCTTCTCACCCATCCTGCCGCCGGCTGCCCCGGAGGAGAAGACGACGTGACCCTGGCCGATCTGAACACGCTTCTGACTGCGCGCCATTCCTGCCGCGCCTTTCGGCCTGACCCGGTGCCACGTGGTGACATCGAACAGATCGTGACCAGCGCGTCCCGGGTGCCGAGCTGGTGCAATGCGCAACCTTGGCAATTGGTCATCACCAGCGGAGACGAAACCGACAGGTTCCGCGACGCGATGTCAAACGAAGCCAGGAACGGCACGCCGGCCCCCGATCTTCCTTTTCCCGTTTCCTACTCCGGCGTGTATCAAGACCGCCGCCGGACGTGCGGCTGGGCGCTCTACCGCGCGGTTGGCGTAGAACGGGGGGACCGTAAAGGATCGGCGCAGCAAATGATGCAGAACTTCGCCCTTTTTGGCGCACCACATTGTGCCATCATCTCAAGCCCGGCAGAGCTGGGACCTTATGGTGCAATGGATTGCGGCGGCTTTGTCACGGCTTTTGCGCTCGCCGCTCAGGCTTTGGGCGTGGCGACCATCCCGCAAGCGGCATTGGCGGCGTACAGCCCGTTTTTGCATCAGTATTTTCAGATCCCCGATGACCGGTTGATCCTGTGCGCAATTTCCTTTGGCTATTCGGATATGGATCATCCTGCAAACAGCTTCCGTACGGAACGCGCGGCATTGGGTGACTTTGTGGACTGGCGCGGCTAAACCGTCGCTCAGGCAGGCTCAACGTTTCGGGGGAGGAACCAAGTGCGCGCATTGCTGCAAAGGGTGACACAGGCCAAAGTGTCGGTCGAAGGCACCGTCATCGGCAAAACTGGTCCCGGGCTCATGATTCTTGTCTGCGCCATGCAGGGCGATAGAAAGGCACAGGCAGAAAAATTGGCCGAGAAAGCCGCAAAACTGCGGATTTTCAAGGATGACGCCGGCAAGATGAACCGCTCGCTTCTGGATGTTGAAGGCTCTGCTTTGGTGGTAAGCCAGTTCACACTGGCGGCGGACACCTCCAGCGGCAATCGTCCCGGATTTTCAAACGCGGCCCCGCCCGAGTTGGGAGAGCAATTGTACAAGGTCTTCGCAGAGCACCTTGCCGCGCAGGGGATCGCGGTGGAAACCGGACAGTTCGGCGCGGACATGGCGGTTGAGCTTGTAAATGACGGGCCGGTCACGATCTGGGTGGAGAATTGATGGATATTGAAAAGCAAGCTGTCAGGTTGTGGCAGGCCGGTGTTGATGCCGTCGGCGGGTATAAGGCCACCCTGGCCGCCTTGCCTGATGTCCCGAAACCAGACCGTATTCTGGCCGTGGGCAAACCCGCCGCAGCCATGGCGCGGGCTGCGCTGGAACATTTCGGCGCCATCCCCACGCTTGTGGTCACCAAAGACGGGCATGGCCACGACCTGCCGGCTGGGGTCGAGGTGATCGAAGCATCACACCCCGTTCCGGACGACCGCAGCGTGGCGGGCGGGCGGGCGCTGCGCCTGGCCATGGATCAGATGGGGCCCGGATCACATGTTCTGCTGCTGGTCTCGGGCGGCGCGTCATCCCTGGCCGAAGACCTGCTTCCCGGAACATCGCTGGCGGATCTCGAGGCGTTGAACCGCGAACTGCTGTCCAAAGGGCTGGATATCCGCGCAATGAATGCCGAGCGGCGCAAGCTGTCGCGCATCAAGGGCGGCGGCCTGCTGTCCCATTTCGCCGGAGACCGTGCCACTGTTCTGGCGATATCGGATGTGCCCGGAGACGATCTGAACGTCATCGGTTCGGGAATCGGAGCATTGCCCGACAATCATTCCTTTGCCGCCAGCACCCGGATCGTTGCTTCGAACGCGCATGCCCGCAGTGCCGCTGCCAAAGCAGCGGAAACAATGGGGCTGAGGGTCTTGATCAATGATGAGTCTCTGCACGACGACTATTTGCAGGTCGCGGCGCGTCTTGGGCCCTTGCTGCGTGGAATGGAAAAGGGCGTGATGATCTTTGGCGGAGAACCGACCGTGGTCTTGCCTGATCACCCGGGACGTGGCGGCAGAAATCAAGCCCTTGCGCTTGCTTTGGCAAAAGAGATCGCGGGGCAGACGGATCTCGCGGTGATCGTGGGCGGCACCGACGGCACGGATGGCCCGACAAATGCGGCGGGTGGAATCATAACAGGAAAGACTTGGAGTGATGGCGCCGAACGCGCTCTTCACAAAGCCGACAGCGGATCATTCCTGGAAAAAGCGCACGGCCTGCTGACAACCGGACCAACCGGCACCAACGTCATGGACCTGGTTGTCGCGATACGTGGATGATTTGACGCTTATCATGCCGCTTTGGCCCGCAATCGACCGGAAACTACCCGAAAATGCAGAATGTACCTGAACACCCACTCAGCAATTGCCGCACACCGGACAACAAAGCGATGGCTTTGGCCTTCGGTATTTAAGAGAAATAACCTTGCCCGGTTCGCGGAAATAAGCCAACGTTGACTCATGCGTCAACAAAAAGCCCCCAAAGGGGCTGGAACCACTCAATAGGGAGAACACTCAATGAATGAACAAATAACGCATATGGCCGGTCAGGTCACAGCCGGGAAGATGACTCGCCGCGAATTCATGGGGAAAGCCGCGGCCCTGGGCGTTTCGGCTGCCGTGGCCAGCACGATGTTCGCGGACGCAGCACGCGCAGCAGGCCCGAAAAAGGGTGGTGATCTGAAGTTCGGTCTGCAAGGCGGTGAGTCGACCAACTCGCTGGATCCGGCGACCTATGCCAGCTCGGTTCCGTTCCAGAACGGCAAGCAGTTTGGTGACCAGCTTGTAGAAGTTGCACCAGATGGGTCCATCGAACCGCGCCTGGCGGAAAGCGTCGAAGGCAGCGCGGATGCCAAGGTCTGGACCTTCAAACTGCGTCAGGGTGTCGAATTCCACAACGGCAAAACCATGACCAGCGAGGACGTGCTGAAGACAATGCAGCGCCACTCGAACGAAGACTCCAAGTCCGGTGCCCTTGGTATCATGAAGGGCATCGAGTCAATGAAAGCCGATGGCGACAATTTCCAGGTCACTCTGTCCGAGCCAAACGCTGACCTTCCGTATCTGATGGCCGACTACCACCTGATCATTCAGCCCGATGGCGGCATGGACAATCCCGGAGCAGGTATCGGAACCGGACCGTACAAGGTGGAAGTGGACGAACCCGGTGTGCGCCACTTGTTCACAAAATACGAGAACCACTGGAACTCTGATTTTGGTAACTTCGACAGTGTTGAAGTTGTGGTTATCAATGACGCAACTGCGCGTACCGCTGCATTGCAATCGGGTCAGGTCCACGCCATCAACCGTGTTGAACCAAAGGTCGCGGACCTGCTGGGGCGCGCACCCAATCTGACCGTGCACTCGACCGCTGGCCGCGGCCACTATGTCTTTATCATGCACTGCGATACCGCACCGTTCGACAACAACGAACTGCGCACGGCCCTGAAGTATGCCATCAACCGTGCGGATCTGGTGGACAAAGTACTGCGCGGTTATGGCTCGATCGGTAACGACATGCCGATTAACGCAGCCTATCCACTGTTTGATGAGACAATCGAACAGCGCGAGTTCAGCGTGGAAAAAGCAGCCGAGCACTACAAGAAGTCCGGTCATGACGGCTCGCCGATTGTCCTTCGTGTTGCAGACGGCGCCTTCCCGGGCGCGGTGGATGCTGCAGCCCTGTTCCAACAGACAGCCGCCCAGGCTGGAATTCCGCTGGAAATCAAGCGCGAGCCGAATGACGGCTACTGGTCCGAGGTTTGGAATGTGCAGCCCTTCTGCGCCTCTTACTGGGGCGGTCGTCCGGTACAGGACCAGATGTACTCGACCGCGTATCTGTCGACGGCGGACTGGAACGATACACGTTTCAAAGTTCAGGCATTTGACGACCTGCTGTTCGCGGCTCGTGCAGAACTGGATGTCGAGAAACGCAAGGGCATCTATAGCCAGATGGGCCGCATGGTCCGTGATGAAGGCGGTCTGATTTGCCCGATGTTCAACGATTTTGTTGAAGGTGTCAGCAACCAACTGGATGGTTGGGAAAGCGACCCGACACAGGAAATGATGAACGGCAACATGTCCCGCAAAATGTGGTTCGTCTGATACGGGCATCGGATAATGCATCCTATCATAAAACTGGTTTCCCAGCGCCTCGCGCTGGGAATTCTATTGCTGTTCGGCGCTTCGGCCTTGATTTTTGGCCTGACCGAAGCTCTTCCCGGAGACGCCGCGCAAGCCGTCCTGGGGCAGTCCGCAACCCCCGAGGCCTTGGCCAACCTTCGCGAAGAAATGGGCCTGAACCGCCCGGCCCTGACCCGTTATTTTGAATGGCTGGGCGGCATCGTTCAGGGCGACCTTGGCCAATCGCTGACCAACAAGCTTGATATAGCCGAGAGCATCGGAAAACGCCTCGGAAACACGTTGTTCCTGGCTTGTGTCGCGGCAATCGTATCCGTCCCGCTTGCGATCTTTCTGGGTCTGCTGGCTGTCCGGTTCCGCAATCGCTGGCCCGACAAACTGATTTCCGCCGTCACGCTGACAACGGTTTCCATCCCCGAGTTCCTGATCGGATACGTCGTGATCTACTACATCTCGGTCAAGCTGGGATGGTTTTCCTCGCTTGCGATGATCAACGACTCGATGTCGTTCTGGCAAAAGCTGAACGCGATTGCGCTGCCGGCCTTCGTTCTGACACTGGTGGTCCTCGCGCAGATGATGCGGATGACCCGCGCTGCAATTCTGAACCTCATGCAATCAGCCTATATCGAAACGGCCGAACTCAAGGGCCTGAGCACATTTCAGGTCATCGCGCGGCATGCCTTTCCCAACGCAATCTCACCCATCGTGAACGTTGTCATGCTGAACCTCGCCTACCTCGTTGTTGGCGTCGTAGTGGTTGAAGTGGTGTTCGTCTATCCCGGCATGGGGCAGTACCTTGTGGACGCCGTGACCAAGCGTGACGTGCCGGTTGTTCTGGCCTGCGGCGTGGTATTCGCGGCTGTTTACATCGGCCTGAACATGGTCGCGGATATCGTCTCGATCCTCGCCAACCCAAGACTGAGGCATCCGAAATGAAAAACATCCCTCTTTCGGCTCTGATTGGCCTCATATTCACCGGCGCCTATTTCTTCGTGGCCATTGCTGCCCCGTTGATCGCGCCTTACGGGATGGCAGAAGTGGTCGGCGATGTATGGGAGCCGGCCAGCGCCGAACACCTGCTGGGCACCGACAATATCGGCCGCGACCTGCTGACCCGCATGATCTATGGCGGGCGCACGACGATCTTCATTGCCGCCGCCGCGACATTGCTCAGCTTCTTGACCGGTACATCGCTTGGTCTTCTGGCCGCCGTTCTGGGCGGTTGGGCGGATCAGGCGCTTAGCCGGACGGTCGATCTGATCATGTCGATCCCAACCCTGATCCTTGCGCTGGTCATTCTGGCCATCGTTCCGGTAACTGTCCCGATCCTGATCCTCGTCATGGGCCTTCTGGATGCGACACGCCCTTATCGCCTTTCGCGCTCCGTCGCCGTGGACATCAACGTGATGGATTATGTCGAAGCCGCGAAACTGCGTGGTGAGGGGCGGACATGGATCATCTTCCGGGAAATCCTGCCGAACGCATTGTCACCGCTGGTGGCCGAGTTCGGCCTGCGGTTCATCTTCATGGTGCTGTTCATCTCTACCCTGTCTTTCTTGGGTCTTGGCGTTCAACCGCCGCTGGCCGACTGGGGTGGCATCGTGAAGGAAAACAAGGACGGCATCGTGTATGGCATTGGCGCGGCCCTGTACCCCGCGGTGGCCATCGCGACGCTCGCGATCTCGGTCAACCTTGTGGCTGACTGGATCCTGAACCGTACTACATCGCTGAAAGGAGGTCGGGGATGAGTGATTCCCTTCTCAAGGTCCGTGACCTCAAGATCGGTGCAACCGTTTACCCACCGGGTGAGAAACCCCATGACATCGAAATCGTGCACGGGGTCAGCTTTGACCTCGAGCGCGGCAAGGTATTGGGTCTGATCGGTGAATCCGGCGCTGGGAAATCCACCATCGGTCTTGCCTCGATGGCCTATGGCCGGGGTGGCGTTGAAATCACCGGCGGCGAAGTCTGGGTCAACGGGCGCGACATCCTGAAATCATCGCATGGCGATATTCGGAATCTGCGCGGGGGCGAGGTTGCCTATGTCTCGCAATCTGCCGCCGCGTCGTTCAACCCGGCCAAGAAGATCATGGATCAGGTTGTCGAAGCGGCTGTCGAGCACAAGAAGTTTTCGCGCAAAGAGGCCGAGTCCCGCGCGCGCGAGCTGTTCGCAAAGCTGGGTTTGCCTGACCCTGACAACATCGGCAACCGTTATCCGCACCAGGTTTCGGGCGGTCAGTTGCAGCGTTGTATGACCGCATTGGCACTGTGTCCTGAACCCGATCTGGTGGTGTTCGACGAACCGACCACGGCGCTGGATGTTACCACCCAGATCGATGTTCTTATGGCGATCAAGGATGCCATACGCGACACCGGCGTTGCCGCTTTGTACATCACCCATGACCTGGCCGTGGTTGCGCAGGTCAGCGACGATATCATGGTTTTGCGGATGGGTGACACAGTCGAATACGGCAGCACCGATCAGATCATCAACAACCCACAGGAAGAATATACTCAGGCTTTGGTCTCGGTGCGTTCGATCGAGCACGAAGAAAAGCAGCCCACACCGGAACCGCTGCTTACCGTTGACGGGATCACCGCGCGCTACAAGGGGCTGAACTTCGACGTGCTGCACAACGTCAATGTCGAGCTTCATCCGGGGCAGACGCTGGCGGTCGTGGGCGAATCCGGTTCGGGCAAATCCACGCTGGCCCGGGTGATCACCGGCCTGTTGCCGCCGCGCGATGGCGAGATCCGTTTTGCCGGTCGCACGCTGTCGCCGGACCTTGCGGGGCGTTCTCGGGAGGATCTGCGCGAGTTGCAGATGATCTATCAGATGGCAGACGTGGCAATGAACCCACGCCAAACCGTCGGCACCATCATCGGCCGCCCGTTGGAATTCTATTTCAACATGCGCGGCGCCGAAAAGCGCAAGCGGATCATCGAGCTGTTGGATGAGATCGAGTTGGGCGAAAAGTTCATCGACCGCTATCCTGCGGAACTGTCCGGAGGTCAGAAACAGCGTGTCTGTATCGCCCGGTCACTGGCAGCCAAGCCCAAGATGATCATCTGTGACGAGGTCACTTCGGCTCTGGATCCGCTGGTGGCAGACGGGATCCTCAAGCTGCTGCTGGACCTGCAAAAGATCGAAGATGTGGCCTATCTGTTCATCACCCATGATCTGGCGACGGTCCGCGCGATCAGCGACAGCATCGCGGTGATGTATCAGGGTCGCGTGGCCCGTTATGGCTCGAAGAGCCAGGTGCTGAGCCCGCCCTTCGACGATTATACCGACCTGCTGCTCAGTTCGGTGCCTGAAATGCACCTGGGCTGGCTGGAAGAGGTTGTCGCCCATCGCAAGATGGAAAGCGCCGGCAACTGATCCGGTTCGTGACATTTCGATGAAGGTTTGAAATCCCGGCACCTTGTGTGAAGACAGGTGTCGGGATTTTGCTATTGGAGGCGCAAAGTGGCAGCCCGAGGACGTCGAATCTCTTAGGGTCGCCGGAATGCAATGTCTCTCGAAGGGCCTCGACATGGACCGCAAGCTACTCCTTATCATTCTGGACGGAGTCCCCTATCGCAACTTTCGCCGCCTGTTCGGCAATCTCGAAGGCTGGGTCGACAGCGGAGAAGCACGCGTCTGGAAACTGCATGCCGTGCTGCCCTCGACATCGGCCAGTTGCTATGCGTCGATCCACACCGGCGTGACGCCGCAAGAGCATGGCTGCACCGGAAATGGAAACGTCTTCCGGCTGAACCACAAGGACGTGTTCAGCCAGGTGCGTGAAGCCGGTGGTGTGACCGGGGCGGTCACACACAGCTATTGGTCGCAATTCTTCAACCGTCATCCCTTCGATTACGTCCGCGACATCGAATATGACGAACCCGAAAGCGCGACGATCAACCATGGCCGTTTTCACAGCATGACGGGCTATGGCAAAGCCAACCAGATGACGCCATCCGATGTCGACCTGTATGCCACTCTGACCAATCTGTGCCTGCGTTTCGGGCTGGACTATGGCATTCTGCACACCTGCACGCTGGACAGTATGGGCCACCGTTTCTTCCACGATTGTGAAGAAATGGATCACGCTTGCTTTGTCGCCGACGAAATGCTCGCCCCTTTCATCCCCCGCTGGCGCCAGTTGGGATATGAAGTGATCGTCACCGCGGATCACGGCCAGGACGAGCGTGGGCACCACGGCGGGCGCGGCCCGCTGCAACAGGAAACGGCGCTGTACTATTTCGGCGACGCCGAAGGGCCAGACGCAGATACCGTCATAAGCCAGTTGCAATTGGCCCCGACCATCCTGAGCCGAATGGGTGCCCCCATTGCTGAGACAATGAAGGCCGAACCGTTTCTGCGGTAATGCGCACGCAGCTTCGGGGTCACTTATGCGGCCTTCGCAGCCACCACTGTCGCAAACACCTGATATCCATAAAGTGACCCGTTTCGAGCACGTCTTTCGTGCTCGGCTACGAGCCCCTCTGCCAGTTCTTTTCCGATATCACCCCGCTCGTACATTTGCTTGGTGGTCAGGTCGACCCAAGGCAACATCTGCTCGGGTGTCGAGACAACTCTGCTCTGCACGTCGAAATGTTGCACGGAAAGTCCGGCATCGGAAATCATTGACCTGAGTTTTGCGACGACAAAAGGATCGGTCACAAACTCGCGTACAAATTCCTTTGCACACATATCCAGTGGATCATTCGGAAAAGCACTGAAGGTCGCTTTTGAGAAATCAGCGTCACAGACGATCAAGATCCCATCGGGTTTCAGCACTCTGAAGGCCTCGGCAACCAACGATTTGGGGTCTTCTACATGCGTGAGCACCGTGTGCATGATGACCGCATCGACGGCATCATCCTCCAGCGGAAGCGCGGCACCGTCGGCAACCTTGAAAGTCAGGTTCGAATGCTCTTTGGCCCGAGTGCTGGCTTCCGAGACAAATCCTTGCGAAGGCTCGAAACCTATGACGTTCGCCGGGTGGCAGTGTGATGCGATGCGACGTGTAACGGCGCCTGCACCGGCGCCAACCTCAACAACCGTCGATGCATCCGTGACGTTCAGGTGACCCAGATACGCGGCAACGATCTGTTCCATCGTCGGGTCCGCTTGCCGCTGGTCCATCGAATCCGCAAACAGCTTGATGAATTCCGGCCCTGCGGCATCGACGTTCTGAAAGGGGTCGGCCATAAGGTAAGATCTCCTCGGAAATTTTGAGTGAGCTTACCACAGCCAGCCGGTTTTCGGCATACAGGCCCCAAAAGGACCTGAGCCTTCAATTCACTGCATCAGTCGTAGGACCAGATCCCCTGCCCCAGCGCTTCTATCGCAACCGAAATACGCTCAAAACTGTCGGCCGCACGTTTCACCGCAGTTCGTGCGCGCAGATATCCGTGCACAAGACCGAATTCATTGATCCAGTGGGCCTGCCCGCCCGCCGCATTGATCCGACTGCAATAAACTTGCCCGTCGTCACGCAGCGGATCGCAATCAGCCGTTACAACCACGGTCGGTGGCAGGTTTGAATAGTCACTGTCCTGCAATGGCGCATAGGTCGGATCGCCCTGGGGCGGATCGCCCGCGCATCGGATGGTTTCATAGAACCTGATTTCGTCCAGCGTCAGCAAGGGGGCCTGGGCATGTTCCTGGTAGGACCCCTGACTGCGGTCCCCTCCGAGGCCCGGATAGATCAGCACCTGCCCAAGAATCCCGTCCAAACGCCCGCGCGCGTAGTGGGATACAGCAGCAGCCAGATTTCCACCGGCGCTGTCACCGGCCAAAATCAAAGGGTCTCCGAATTCGTTTGCGGCCCAGTTCGCAGCGCTCCAACAGTCGTCAAACTGTGCCGGGTGCACATGTTCAGGGCACAGCCGGTAATCGACGGCGACGACCCGATACCCGGTTTGGGCGCATAATTCAGCGCAAACATCGTCGTGACTTTCCAGACCACCAACAACGAAACCGCCACCATGAAAATAGATGACGGTTCGGGTTGGTTGCCCGGCAGAGTAAATTCGAACCGGAACACCATCGGCCGCCCGGTCTTCTGTTTCCACGCCAGCCGGGCGTGGTTGGCGAAAGTCCTGACACATGGTGTCATAGAAACGGCGCTGATCCTCGATCGACAGCTCGACAGCGTCATCGGGATAGCTTTCGGCCGTGCGACGTATGAACGCCCAGGTTTCTTCGTCGATCAGGCGTTCATAGTCCATTGTCCCTCCGGCTTATTCAGACCACTCCCATGGCCGGGTGTATACGCCCAGCACTTTTGCAACATCGTCTTCCGAAGATCCGTTCGCGTCAAGCTGCGCGACGAGGCCGCGTTTCTTATCATCAATGACAGAAACCACTCGCGCCGCCAAACCGGCATCCTCGAGGGCACCGTTGTAGATACGAGTGATGGCCTGTTTCCGCAGATCAGGCTTGAACACCTTGCCAACGGCCGTTTTGGGCAGCTCATCCAGAATGGTCATGTGCTTGGGTTGCGCCGCGCGTTCATGCACGTGAACCTTGCAGTAATCCATCAGCTCTTTCTCGGTGACAGACGCGCCCTCGACCAGCTCGACAAAGGCGCAGGGAACTTCACCGGAATGCGCATCCGGCTGGCCGATGGCACCGGCAAAAGCAACGGCCTCGTGACCCAGCAAAGCCTCTTCGATCTCGGCAGGGTCGATGTTGTGACCGCCACGAATGATCAGGTCCTTGGCGCGACCGGTGATCCACAGATATCCATCTTCGTCGAAGCGCCCCAGATCGCCCGTGCGCAGGTACTTGTCGAAGTGATACAGGTTAACGTTCTTGTCGGCCTCAGTGTAAGTATTGCCCGCATAGACACCAGGGTTCGAGATGCAGATCTCACCGATTTGATCAGTGTCGCACTCGGTCGGTCCATCTGGCCCATCCTGCAAGATCTTGACGTCTGTATAGGGGAACGGAATACCGATCGATCCAATCTTTTTCTCACCATCCACCGGGTTGCACGAAACCAGACACGTGGCCTCTGTCAGACCGTATCCTTCGACAATGGTGACGCCGGTCGCTTCTTCAAAGCGGCGGAACAGTTCCACGGGCAGCGGAGCCGAGCCCGAGAAGGCCGTTTTTACGCTTGAGATATCGGCATCGACCGGGCGCTGCATCTTGGCTGAAATCGCGGTTGGCACGGTGATGATGAAGCTCACCTTCCAACGCTCGATCAGCTTCCAGAAATTGTCGAACACCCCGTCGCCGCGATATCCCTGTGGCGTCGGGAAAACCACATGGGCACCGGATGATACGGCCGCCATCACAATCACATGCACCGCAAAAACGTGGAACATGGGCAGCGGGCACATGATGACGTCGTTTTCGTCAAACAGAAGCGTGTTCCCCAACCAGCCGTTGTAGATCAGGCCGGAATACTTGTGCTGCGCCACCTTCGGCATACCCGTGGTACCGCCGGTATGGAAATAACAGGCGACACGATCTTCCTTGCTGTCTTCAAACGTCAGCTTCGTCGGTTGCTTGGCCAGTTCCGTGTGGAAGTTCTTGTAATCCGCATGGGCAAGCTTTTCCTTGTCGCCCATCTTGGGGCGCAGGAACGGCACCAGCCATGATTTGGGCGGGGTCAGATACCGATTCAGGTCGATTTCCAGAATGGTATTGACCTTGGGTGCGTGGCGCACCGCCTCTTCGACCTTCTGCGCGACATCTGTTTTCGGAAAAGATTTCAGCGTCACCACGACCTTGGCACCGGTCTCGCGCAGGATCGCGGCAATCTGTTCCGGTTCAAGCAAGGGGTTGATCGGGTTCACGATCCCCGCAACCGCGCCGCCCATCATCGTGACCAGTGTCTCGTTGCAGTTGGGCAGCACATAGGCGACCACGTCCTTTTCACCCACACCCAGCGAGCGGAACAGGTTCGCCGCCTGGTTGACCTGAGCCAGAAGTTGCGACCAGGTCAGGGTCTCGGCCTTGTCCGTCGGGCCCGAGAACAGTTGGAAGCTCATGGCATTGTGGTTGGGGAACTTCCCTGCGGTGCGCGACAAAAGCTGGTGGAAGGTGACAGGCAAATCCCGATCCTCCCACGGCATTTCCTGTTCCATGCGCTTCTTGTCTTCCAAACCCACAAAGGCCATGTGGTTCCTCCCGTATTATTCTCCCGCGTTTTGCGCGGGCTTGTTGTTCGCAACCAAGATGGAAGCAAAACGAACCTCGCGCAAGCGAGGCCTTAGCCTTCAAGGGGAGTAAAATGTAGAATGACGCTACGGCGAATTCGCAAGTGCCGGAGCGTCACTCTTATTCTGCGGCGACACCATCGGTGAACTGCAACCGGGCAAGGCGTGCATACAGCCCGTCCTGAGACACCAGATCCTCATGGCGGCCTTGTGCCACGATGCGGCCTTCCTCCAGCACGACGATGCGGTCGGCTTTCTTAACCGTCGCCAATCTGTGCGCGACGATTAGGGTCGTGCGGCCGGCGCGCATCTTGTCCACCGCGCCCTGCACTGCGCGTTCGCTTTCCGCATCCAGCGCCGAAGTCGCCTCGTCCAGCAGTAGAACCGGCGCGTCGCGCAGGATTGCGCGGGCAATGGCAATACGCTGCTTCTGCCCCCCAGACAGCATGACACCGCGTTCGCCGACAAAGCTGTCATATCCTTGCGGCAAGGCCGCGATAAAATCATGCGCGGCAGCGGCCCGCGCGGCGGCCTCAACTTCTGCATCCGAGGCGTCCAGACGGCCAAAGCGGATGTTTTCCCGCGCGGATGCGGCAAAGATCACAGGATCCTGAGGCACCAGAGCCATGTGGCGGCGGAAATCAGACCGGTTGATGTCGCGCAGATCAAGACCGTCCAGCGTCACGCGGCCCGAGTTCGGATCATAGAACCGTTGGATCAGTTGGATCACGGTTGTTTTTCCCGCCCCGGATGGCCCGACGAATGCGACCGTCTCGCCAGGTTTCACCAGAAGCGACAGATGATCCAGTGCAACCGTATCGGGCCGCGCGGGATAGCGGAAGCTGACATCTTCAAACCGGATTTCGCCCTGAATGTTCTTGGGAAGCGCTTTGGGATTGGCAGGGTCGGTCACGGTATCTTCTGCATGCAGTAGCTCGACCAGACGTTCGGTGGCCCCCGCGGCACGCTGAAGTTCGCTCCAGATTTCGGACAGGGCGGCGACCGAACCCGCCATGATGATCGAATAGATGACGAACTGGATCAGAACACCTTCGGTCATCACGCCATTGCGTACGTCATTGGCACCCATCCACAGAACGCCGACAATGCCGGAAAAGACCAGAAAAATTACGATGACGGTCAGCACCGCGCGGGTTTGAATACGGCGCAGAGAAACTCTGTACGAGGTTTCCGTCATCTCGCCGAATTGCCTCCGGCTGGCCTGTTCATGGGTAAAGGCCTGCACGGTCTGTACCGCCCCCAGCGCCTCGCCCGCATTGCCCGAGGACGCCGCGATCCAGTCCTGATTCTCGCGGCTGATCACGCGCAGACGGCGACCAAGTACAAGGATCGGCACGATGACCACTGGGATCAGCAACAACACCAGCCCGGTCAGCTTGGCGGATGTCAGCAGCATCAAAACCAGTCCGCCAATGAACATCAGCATGTTTCGCAGGGCAATGGACACGGACGAGCCGAGAACAGATTGGATCAGCGTCGTGTCAGTGGTGATCCGGCTCAGCACCTCTCCGGTCATGATTCGCTCATAGAATTCCGGGCTCATACCGATGACCCGATCAAACACCGCCTTGCGGATATCGGCCACCACCCGTTCGCCCAGACGGGTCACAAGCGCATACCGAATACCGGTGCCCACGGCCAGAACGGCAGCGATGACCAGCGCGGCCAGAAAATACCAATCCAGAAGCTCTCCATCCTGAATTCGGAAATTGTCGACCACGCGCCGCACCGCCAATGGCAGCGTGAGGGTCATGCTGGCCGTCAGAATCAACGCCAGCGTCGCGCCGATCATCAGGAATTTGTAGGGTTTCATGAACGGCCAAAGCGAGGCCAGAACCCCAATCTTCTTTGAACGGGCGCGTTCCTCGGAAGCTCCGGGCGCGGCGATATGCGTTGGCTTGCTGGCGGCTTGTCTTGCCATGTCTGGCCCTTGTGTCCTGAACCGTACTGAGTGACCGCTTTCTTGGAGGTAGCGGCAGGTATGGTCAAGCATCACAACCGCAATCGGCAGGTCGAAAGGGCCATTTGACGCAGAATTTCAGGGAAGGCGTGGAGCGGGTAGACGGAATCGAACCGACATAGCCTGCTTGGAAGGCAGGGGCTTTACCATTAAGCTATACCCGCAAATGGTTTGCGCTGGTTAAGTCATGCTTTCGGGATCGTCAAGCCGGAAGTGGCAAATTTAGTGGCGCAATTTTTCCGACACGGCTCGGCCCGTCAGTCCTGATTGCGAAATATCCGGGTCGAGGAAAAGAACCGCTCCAGTTCTTCGATCCGCTCCTTGCTTTCTTCCCAACGCGCCTCCTGCACTTCGGCAATCAGCGTTTCCGAGATCAACTGCAAGGCAATGGTCGAATCCCAACTGGATGGCGCCTCGACCAATGCGTGGAAGGAATAATTGGCGGTCTTTCCGATCGGCGATCCCCATTGGTCCGTAAACAGAACAACGGTGACGCCGCGGCCCGAGGCAACCTGTGCCAGCTTCTCCAGATGCGCCTCGTAGCGGCGGATGTCGAAGATCACCAGAACGGATGATTTATCCATATCCAAAAGGTATTGCGGCCAGACATTCGCCGAATTGCCCAGCATCGTCACGTTGGGCCGGATGATCTGCATGTGATTGAACAGATAATCCGCATTTGACCGCGTGATGCGGCCACCAACGACATAAAGATGGCGCTCTGTCTCGGCCAAAAGACGCGCGACGGCATCGAACATCTCTTTGTCCAAACGTTCCAGCGTGTGGCGCATGTTGGTCCATACGGCCTGGGCAAAGCGCGTTGTCGGATGTTCTGCCTCATCATCCACAACCCAGGCGTCCCGTTTCGAGATCGGCTTTTTGATCTGCGCCGCAACCTCTTCGCGCAGCGCATCCTGCAAGTCGGGGAACCCGTCAAACCCAAGCTTGCGCGCCATGCGAATGACGGTCGGGGTCGAAACCTGCGCCGCAGCGGCCAGCTTGGTGATCGATTGCAAACCGGCCATGGGATAATCCTGCAACAGGACCGAGGCCAATTGACGTTCAGACCGTGTCAGATCGTCCAGTTCATCCTGAATCCGCTGTTTGACAAGTTTGGCAACGGTGGCCATCGGCGCCCTCGTTTCTTGAATTTGTTACAGAATATGTTCGTTTGAAATTTTGTCTACAGAAATTTTCTTGACAGGTGAGAAGTTGCTGTAACAAATGCTACCTATGTGTCACGAGACCGAGTCATCATTGCTTTTGCCGACCGAAGCCCCGGCAGCCCGCTTGCTCAATGCGCACGGTTGCGCGCCTGCCGTGCTGATATGCGAACATGCAAGCCGGTTTATTCCGGCCGCGCTGGATGGATTGGGGCTGGATGAGGCGGCGGCCAGCTCTCACGCGGCCTGGGACATCGGCGCGCTGGACCTGTCGGTGGAGCTGATGGGCGCTTTGGATGCGCCGCTGGTCCACTCGCGCGTCAGTCGCCTTGTTTATGACTGCAACCGCCCGCCCGAACGCGACGATGCCATGCCGCAGGTCAGCGAAGTGTTTTCCATTCCCGGAAACATGAACCTAACAGATGCTCAGCGCGCCCAGCGGGTTCGCGACGTGTATGAACCTTTCAAAACACTGGTTTCATCCACTTTGGACGAACGGCCCGAACCTCCGGTTGTCATCACGATCCACAGTTTCACGCCCGTCTACAAGGGAACCCCCCGAACGGTGGAGCTGGGGATTCTTCATGACGAAGACGACCGCGCCGCACAGCTGATGCTGAGCCACGCGGAAAGCTCGGGATTGCGCGTGGCTTTGAACGAACCTTACTCGGCCACGGATGGCGTCACGCACACGTTGCGCGAACACGCGGTCCGGCGCGGGCTTCCAAATGTCATGATCGAAGTTCGAAACGATCTGATCGACACAGCAGACGGCGTGAACCGCATTGCGGGATTGCTGACGCCAATTCTGCAATCGGTCATCCAAGACTTATCGCACGCAGAGGCGAAACCATGAGAGCAGAGGTATCGGGATGAATTTCATGCGGGGATATGTGGCGGTCATTGACCGCACGAACCGCTGGATCGGACGCTTCGTCATGTACGGCATCTTCGTCATGATGGGCATTCTGCTCTGGTCCTCGATTTCAAAAACCTTTTTCCTGCCATCGCTTTGGACCCTGGAAATGGCCCAGTTCGCAATGGTCGCCTATTACATTCTGGGCGGCCCCTATTCGATCCAGATGGGGTCCAACGTCCGCATGGACCTTCTGTACGGCGAATGGTCCGACCGTCGTCGCGCGTGGACGGATGCGATCACCGTCCTTTTTCTAATCATCTACCTGGGCGTGATGATCTACGGCGGATACGACTCTCTGAGCTATTCGCTGCAATATGGCGAACGCAGCCCGACCGCGTGGCGTCCATATCTGTGGCCAATCAAGGTCATCATGGTCGTGGGTCTGTTCCTGATGTTGCTTCAGGCGATCTCGGAACTGTTCAAAGATATTCTGCGCCTCAGGGGCGATGACATCCCGCGCGAGGTGATCTGATGTCTTACGAATTGATCGCCATCCTGATGTTTTCGACCATGATGTTGATGCTGCTGACCGGGCAGCGCGTTTTTGGCGCGATTGGATTTGTCGCCGTGATGGCCGCCCTGTTTCTGTGGGGGGATCGCGGCGGCTATGACATTGGCTTTTCGGCCGCCATGAAGCTGATGAAATGGTACCCGCTGCTGACCCTGCCGATGTTCATCTTCATGGGCTATGTTCTGGCCGAATCCAAAATTGCAGACGATCTGTACAAGATGTTCCACGTCTGGATGGGCGGCCTGAACGGTGGGCTCGCGATTGGCACGATCGGTCTTATGGTGCTGATCTCGGCCATGAACGGGCTGAGTGTCGCAGGCATGGCCATCGGCGCGACCATTGCGCTGCCGGAACTTCTGAAACGCGGCTATGACAAGAAAATGGTGACCGGGGTGATACAAGCCGGATCGTCATTAGGTATTCTTGTGCCACCCTCCGTCGTGCTGGTTCTTTACGCGATGATCGCGCGCCAGCCTGTCGGGCAGCTCTGGCTTGCAGGGCTGCTTCCCGGGCTGATGATGGCCGCAATGTTCATCCTTTACATCGTGATCCGCTGCCGCATCAACCCGG
Source organism: Ruegeria sp. HKCCD7559 (assembly GCF_013110575.1). Classification (NCBI taxonomy): domain Bacteria; kingdom Pseudomonadati; phylum Pseudomonadota; class Alphaproteobacteria; order Rhodobacterales; family Roseobacteraceae; genus Ruegeria; species Ruegeria sp. HKCCD7559. Next base: position 281,380 of record NZ_WVQU01000001.1, on the reverse strand, counting down.
CGTTAGGGCCCGCCTTGTCAGCCGAGGAGCGCGACGTGCCCATGGCAGAGAAACTGCGCCTGTTGCGCGCGGGCCTGCTGCCCCTGGGTATTTTTGCCGCGATGATGGTGCCCTTCGTCAACGGCTGGACCTCGCTTGTTGAAAGCTCGGCCATCGGTGCGTTGACGGCGTTCGCCGCGGCCATCCTCAAGGGCCGTATGACACGTGAGGTTTTCGAGACGTCTGTACGGTCAACGCTGGGCATCACCTGTATGTTCATGTGGATCATTCTGGCTGCGCTTGCCTTTGGCGCTGTTTTCGACGGTTTGGGCGCCGTTCGGGCAATCGAGAACCTGTTTACCGAACGGCTGGGCCTCAACCCGTGGGTGATCCTGATCTTGATGCAGCTCAGCTTTATTCTGATGGGCACGTTTCTGGACGATACGGCCATGCTGGTGATCGTCGCGCCTTTGTACGTGCCGCTCGTGGGTGCATTGGGGTTCGACCTGATCTGGTATGGGGTTCTGTACACGATCACCACCCAGATCGCCTATATGACGCCGCCCTTCGGCTACAACCTGTTCCTGATGCGCGCGATGGCGCCGCCAGAGATATCGCTGCGCGACATCTACGGTTCGATCCTGCCCTTCGTGATGGTGATGACGCTGGCGCTGGCGATCATCATGACATTCCCGCAGATCGCGCTGTGGCTGCCTGAATACATCTACAACAAATGATCCCGGATCAAACCGGGGCTTCGCGGGCAATCCCCGCACAATCGAAACTGACCAACGGAGAGAGAGAATGACGAACAGACGTACATTTCTGAAAGGTGCTGCGGCCGCTCCCGCCGCTGCTCTGGCGACGCCTGCACTGGCGCAATCGACCATCAGATGGCGGATGCAGACCTATGCCGGCCCGGCGCTGGCCGAACACGTGATCGACCCGGCCATCAAGATGTTCAACACGATCGCCGGAGACCGGATGCAGATCGAGCTGTTCTATGCCGACCAGCTGGTTCCGACGGGCGAGCTGTTCCGCGCCATGCAGCGCGGCACGATTGATGCCGTGCAGTCGGATGATGACTCGATGGCGTCGCCCACCGAGGTCACCGTGTTCGGCGGCTATTTCCCCTTTGCCTCGCGCTACTCGCTGGACGTGCCGGTTCTGTTCAACCAGTACGGGCTGAACGAGATCTGGGACGAGGAATACTCGAAAGTCGGCGTCAAGCACATCTCGGCCGGTGCCTGGGACCCGTGCCACTTTGCAACGAAGGACCCGATCAACAGCCTGGCGGACCTTCAGGGCAAACGTGTGTTTACCTTCCCGACCGCGGGCCGCTTCCTGTCTCAGTTCGGCGTTGTGCCGGTCACCCTGCCCTGGGAAGACATCGAAGTCGCGGTTCAAACCGGAGAGCTGGACGGCATCGCGTGGTCCGGCATCACCGAAGACTACACAGTCGGCTGGGCGGATGTGACCAACTACTTCCTGACCAACAACATCTCGGGCGCCTGGGCCGGTTCGTTCTTTGCCAACATGGATCGCTGGAACGAGCTGCCCGAAGATTTGCAGACCCTGTTCCGCGTCTGCACCGATCAGTCACACTATTATCGTCAGTGGTGGTACTGGGGCGGCGAAGCCAGCCTGCGCGTCAACGGAGACAAGATGCAGCTGACGTCGATTCCGGACGAAGAATGGGCAACCGTCGAAGCCGCTGCCGTTGCCTTCTGGGACGAGATCGCAGCCGAATCCGAAACCAAGGCGAAGGTTGTTGAAATCTTCAAACAGTACAACGCCGACATGCTCAAGGCTGGACGGCCCTACCGCTACGGCTAAGAATTGGCCAAGCGACCCGCCCCTTGCATGGGGGCGGGTCTGACAGAACGAATGGCCGATGAAGGATTTCGGCAAAGACAAAGGTGGCACATGCTCACGTTCGAACATCTGAAAACGCAGGTATCCGAAGGTTCGGTTGATACGGTTTTGGTCTGCATGGTGGACATGCAGGGCCGGTTGATGGGCAAGCGTTTTCACGCGGGCCATTTCGTGGCTGGCGCATGGGAAGAGACCCATTGCTGCAACTACCTTCTGGCCACCGATCTGGAGATGGCGACACCCGATGGCTATGCCTCGACCAGTTGGGAACGGGGCTATGGCGATTATGTCATGAAACCGGACCTCAGCACCCTGCGCCCGGTGCCGTGGCTTGAAGGCACGGTGATGGTGATGTGTGACGTGCTGGATCATCACACGCACGAGGAAGTGCCGCACGCGCCGCGTTCAATCCTGAAAAAACAGGTCAGCCGTTTGAAAGCCATGGGTTATGACGCCATGACGGCGACCGAGCTTGAGTTTTTCCTGTTCGAGAAAAGCTTTGACCAGATCCGCAAGGAAGGATTTCGGGATCTGGAGCCGATCTCGGGCTATAACGAAGACTATCACATCCTTCAGACCACCAAGGAAGAGCATGTGATGCGTCCGATCCGCAACCATCTGTGGGATGCGGGCATTCCGGTTGAGAACTCCAAAGGTGAGGCCGAGACCGGACAGGAAGAGCTGAACATCAAATACGCGCCCGCGATGGAAACGGCCGAGTATCATTCGATCGCCAAGAACGCTGTGAAAGAGATCGCGTGGCAACATGGTCACGCAGCGACGTTCCTGCCGAAATGGCACCATGAGAAAGTCGGCAGCTCGTCCCACGTGCACCAGTCACTGTGGGCGGATGGACAGCCTGCCTTCTATGACGCCGGGGACGATCTGGGCATGTCGGCGCTGATGAAAAGCTATATGGCTGGGCTGCTGAAATATGCCCCTGATTACACTTATTTCATGGCACCTTACATCAACAGTTACAAACGCTTCATGAAAGGCACCTTCGCGCCAACGCGGATCATCTGGTCTGTGGACAACCGCACCGCCGGGTTCCGCCTGTGCGGTGACGGCACCAAGGCCGTACGCGTCGAGTGCCGAATTCCGGGCTCAGATATGAACCCCTATCTGGCGATGGCTGGCATGCTGGCGGCAGGGGTCGCGGGCATCGAGGAAGGGCTGGATCTGCAACCGCCGACCAAGGGCGACGTTTATCAGGGTGAGACTGCCATGATCCCGGGCAACCTTCGTGCGGCGCGGGATGCGCTGCACGGATCGGTCATGTTGCGCGCGGCCATGGGCGATGACGTCGTCGACCACTATACCCGTGCCGCAGAGGTTGAGATCGAGGAGTTCGAACGCGTGGTCACGGATTGGGAAATTGCCCGCGGGTTCGAGCGGGCGTGAGGTCGGGTCACGCTGGGGGCTCTGCCCCCAGACCCCCGGGATATTTTGGGCCAGATGAAGCAGGGATCCTGTTTCTTTCGGAAATGGAGTGAAAATGGGGCAGATGTTGAAATGTGTCTCGCCGATCGACGGATCGGTTTATGCCGAACGTGAAGTGTTGTCGCGAGAGGCCGCGTTCGGGGCCGCGGCGCGTGCTCGGGCTGCTCAGGCGAAATGGGCAGCTCGTCCGTTGCAGGAGCGGATCGATCTTGTGATGGCGGGTGTGGCCGCCGTTGGCGCCATGAACGATGAGATCGTGCCGGAACTGGCCCATATGATGGGTCGCCCAGTGCGTTATGGCGGCGAGTTCGGTGGATTCAACGAACGTGCCAGCCATATGGCGGAGATTGCCGAGACGTCCCTGGCAGATATCGCCGTCGGCGAAGACGAAACGTTCAAACGCTACATCAAGCGCATTCCTCATGGGGTGGTCTTTGTGGTGGCGCCCTGGAACTATCCCTATATGACGGCGATCAACACGGTCGCACCGGCGCTGATCGCGGGCAACACGGTCGTCCTGAAACACGCGACACAGACGCTGCTGGTGGGCGAGCGCATGGCAAAGGCGTTCCAGTCGGCAGGTGTGCCCGAGGACGTATTCCAGAATGTGTTCCTGAGCCATGACGTGACCAACGACCTGATCGCGGGCAACGCATTTGATTTCGTGAACTTCACCGGATCAGTCGGCGGCGGTCGGGCGATGGAACGTGCCGCGGCGGGCACGTTTACCGGCGTCGGCACCGAGCTGGGCGGCAAGGATCCCGGCTATGTCATGGATGACGCCGACCTGGATGCCGCGGTCGACACGCTGATTGACGGTGCGATGTTCAATTCGGGCCAATGTTGTTGCGGAATCGAGCGGATCTATGTTCACGAGAGCCTTTATGATGACTTTGTCGCCAAGGCGGTGGACATCGTGAAGGGTTACAAGCTGGGCAACCCGTTGGATGCCGAGACAACGATTGGCCCGATGGCCAATGTGCGGTTTGCCGATGAGGTGCGAGCCCAGATCGCCGAGGCGGTTGCAGCCGGTGCGGTCGCGCATATCGACACCTTTGCTGAAGACGACGGTGGCGCGTACCTGACACCGCAAATCCTGACCAATGTCACTCATGACATGCGCGTGATGCGGGACGAAAGCTTTGGGCCCGTGGTGGGCATCATGAAAGTGTCCTCGGATGAGGAGGCCATCGCCTTGATGAATGACAGTGAGTTTGGCCTGACTGCCAGCCTGTGGACCCGCGATGTGGATCGTGCGGCGCGGGTGGGTGACCGGATCGAAACGGGGACCGTGTTCATGAACCGCGCCGATTATCTGGATCCCGGCCTGTGCTGGACGGGCTGCAAGAATACCGGGCGCGGCGGCGGTCTGTCCGTCATCGGATATCACAACCTGACACGTCCCAAATCCTACCACCTCAAAAAGGTAACGGGCTAAGGACGACGGCCTGCTTCGGACCCACCCCCTCGCCGAAGCAGGCCTTATTTTGCAAAGGAAACCTGACATGACACTTGTTGGAAACTGGTCCTATCCGACCGCCATCAAATTCGGAGCCGGGCGCATCAGGGAATTGCCCGAAGCCTGCGCCGCCGCCGGAATGAAGAAACCATTGCTGGTCACGGACAAGGGGCTGGCCGATCTGCCCATCACCGGCTCGACACTGGACATCATGGAAGCCGCCGGACTGGGCCGCGGCCTGTTCAGCGATGTGGACCCCAACCCGAATGAAAAGAACCTTGAAGCCGGAGTTGCGGCCTATAACGCAGGTGGCCATGACGGGGTGATCGCCTTTGGCGGCGGCTCTGGGCTGGATCTGGGCAAGATGGTCGCTTTCATGGCCGGTCAGACGCGCCCCGTTTGGGATTTCGAGGATATCGGCGACTGGTGGACACGAGCCGATGCCAACGCGATCGCGCCAATCATTGCCGTTCCGACCACCGCAGGGACAGGATCGGAAGTGGGCCGCGCGAGCGTCATCACCAATTCCAAGACCCATGCCAAAAAGATCATCTTTCATCCCAAGGTTCTGCCAACCGTGGTGATTTGCGACCCGGAGCTGACCGTCGGGATGCCCAAGTTCATCACGGCAGGAACAGGCCTGGACGCCTTCGCGCATTGCGTCGAAGCCTTCTCGAGCCCACATTATCACCCGATGAGCCAGGGCATCGCGCTGGAGGGTATGCGACTGGTGAAAGAGTATTTGCCCCGTGCTTATGCAGACGGCACCGATATCGAGGCCCGCGCCCAGATGATGAGCGCCGCTGCCATGGGCGCAACGGCTTTCCAAAAGGGCCTTGGCGCGATCCACGCGATGAGCCACCCAATTGGCGCGGTATTCAACACCCATCATGGCACCACGAACGCGGTCTGCATGCCCGCTGTGCTGGACTTCAACGCCCCGGCCATTGCAGACCGGTTTCAGCAAGCTGCGGCATATCTGGGCATCGACGGCGGCTTCGATGGTTTCCGCGCCTTCGTGCAGAATTTCAACGACAGCCTTGGCATCCCCCGCACATTGTCCGACCTGGGTGTGACCGAAGCTTCTATCCCAGAGCTTGTCGAAGGGGCGATCATCGATCCGTCATGCGGCGGCAACCCGATTGAGTTGACGAAAGACAACCTGACGCAGCTGTTCAAAGCAGCGCTGTAAGAAACCAAAGGGCCCGGCGAAACTTGCCGGGCCCTTCGCGTTCAGATTGCCAAGATAAGATCAATGCCCGGTCAAAACCAGAGTGTTCACCGGCATCAGGATCAAACGCAGGCGCAGACCCGCGGCATGTACCACGCCGATCGTGTCGACCACGTGCAGAAAGGCCGCCTCCCAAAAGCCCAGATCCTCGTGCTCCAGCCGCTCGTGGTTGTCTGTGTAGACATTGGCCAGACAATTGCTGCCCGGCGGAATGTCATCGGCCATACCTTTGTATAGCGGCTCCATATAGACCAGAATCGAGCCCGGATTGTTGTTGGTCTGCACGTCCCGCAATTCGTCCGATGGGCGGATCTGGCCCGACGGGATGACATCCTGCACCTCGACCACCACGGTGGGGATCACGGTGAATGGCTTTGTCATGCAGCCCAATTCACCAATCATGCCCGGCTTGATAACCTGGGCAGAGAGCTGGTTGAAAGCGGCCTGAAAACGATCATGCCCTGTGTGCGATGGCACAAGAATGCCCGCGGGGCGCAACAATGGGCTTACGTAGTCACCGACCTGAAGGCCGAACTGTTCGACCCGCCCTGTGACGCCCGCGGTGATCACCGTCTTGTCCAACTCGGTCTGCGCAGCATCCAGTTGCGCAATGGCACTGGCCAGCTGCGCGGGGATCAGTTCTTCGATCTGCTGCTCAACCGCAGCACGTTTGGATTCCGCTGCAAGAACCTGGGCCTCTCGCTCGGCGACAAGGTTTTCCAGCCTCTCAATCTCGGCCAGTCTTACGGCGCTTGAACCCTCATCTCGCAAGGTTGTGTTGCGCTCAAGATCCTCCAGAGACTGCGCAAGCGCTGCCTTGGCACCTGCAATTCCAGCTTCCGCCTCGGCCAAATCGGTTTCCGCAACCTTAAGCGAGGCCTGCACCTGTGCAATCTGCGCATTTGCCGCCTGAACCTGAGCAGTCTGGCTGAAATCCTCGATCCGGAAAATCGGTTGTCCTGCGGTTACCAGTTCGTTGTTCTTGACGAAAACCTCGGAAACACGACCGCCCAATTGCGGCAGAATGGTCACCGTTCGGAAATAGGATGCCGCGGTTTTGCTGGCCGGATGAAAATAAAACAGTGTGGTAATGACGGTCAGCGCCAGAATGGCACAGGTGGTCAAACCCCAGCGCAGTTCGTACCACATGGTGAACAAGGTAATCTCGTGACCGATCCGCTTGCCCTGTACAAAACGGCGGAACAGATAGTCGGGCAGCACCGTTATCAGGGCGCAGAGCATGGTCTCGATCATATGGCTTGCTCCTGCGCGTCGCTGGGTTTGGATTCTGACGATGCTGGCACCGTTGTTTCAGGCACTGGTTCCAGAACAGGTGACCGACCCAGAGAACGAATGGCATCGGCAATGTTTCGAAGCGGGGTGGCAAAATCCGGAAACTGAAACCCTGCGACCAATATTGCAGCAACCCAGAAAAGCCCATTATGGGTAAATAGCGCCAGCAGCGCCAGAATACCCACCAACTGAAATTGCGGGTGATTGTTTTCGTGGGCCATTTTTTCAGGAACCGAATGCAGCGTCAGGTATCCGACACCGATCAGCACCACCAGAACGACGAAAAAAACGACCATGGCGGAGAAAAGGTAATCGCTTCCGTCAGCTGCGACAACATATCCTGGAATATGCCCTGTGGCCATTGGATGAACGTCTGCTGCGGTCACCTTACCCTCCTGTTTATTTTGATACTTCTTTGACCGGGTTGAAGCACAATTTCAAGGCTGCTTATAGTCCGGAAAACCAAACGCGTGGCGAATGAGGAGCTTTGGCGTCAGCATGAAACTCAAGGAACCTGTAGCGTCTCTGTACAGGATGGATCGCAAGTCATGATTGATTTCCTGATAATCGGAGGCGGCATCGCCGGGCTGAGCGCCGGTGCGCGCCTGTCGCAGCACGGAACCGTGATGGTTCTGGAAGCGGAAGATGCCCTGGGCTATCACGCCTCGGGCCGGTCAGCGGCGTTGTTCGAAGAAAGCTATGGACCGCCTTCGGTCGTCGCATTGAACAAAGCGGGGGCTGCCTTTCTTCATACGCAGAATGGCGGTTACCTGACCCCGCGCGGATTGATGCTGGTCGGGGCAATTGACCAGCCCGACATGTTCGAAGCCGATTGCGCCGATCTGAACATGGTGAAAATACCGATGGATCAGGCGATATCGCGCGTTCCGATTCTGGATCCGGACAAGGTCGGGTTTGCAGCCATCAGCGAAGCGGCCTTTGACATCGATACGGATCGCCTGTTGCAGGATTTCGCCCGGACCATCCGGCAAAACGATGGAACGGTTTCGACGAAAAGCAGAGTCACCGGCATTCGAAAAGAAAAGCACTGGGTGGTTGAGGCCGGTGAGATCTTTGAAGCCCGCACTCTGATCAACGCAGCAGGGGCCTGGGTGGATGAGGTTGCACAGCTTGCGGGGCTGCCCGGTATCGGCCTCACACCTCGCCGTCGGTCGATGGCGCGTCTTCCCGCCCCCGGAGGGCATGACGTTTCCATCTGGCCGATGATGCTGGGCGCCGGCGAAACATGGTACGCCAAACCGGATGCGGGCAAGTTGCTGGTTTCACCATCCGAAGCCGATCCGGTTGCGCCACAGGATGCTTATGCCGATGATATGGTGCTGGCAGAAGGTCTGGCACGGTATGAGGAGCTGATGACCGAGCCCGTCACAAGAGTTGAAACGAATTGGGCAGGATTGCGCAGTTTTGCCCCAGACGGGACCTTGGTGCTTGGGCGCGACCCGCTGGACCCTTCGTTTGTCTGGTGTGGCGGCCAGGGCGGGTATGGTTTTCAAACCTCACCGGCGGCCTCGCAACTGCTGTGCGATCTTGTTGTCGGAAACACACCCGAGCTAGAACCTGACATAATAGGCATGTTGACCCCTGACAGGCTGGAACGATGATCAAACGCAGCCTCCCCTCGTCTGCAAGCGTCGCCAATGCGTCTGAAGATGGCAAGCTGGTGGCCCCGGCAGCATCCCGGAACACGGACGCCCTGTGTGCTGTGTTGCAAGAATGGGGCCCGCCCCAGGGCCACGCATTGGAAATCGCAAGCGGGACTGGTCAGCATGTCAGGGCCTTCGCCGAAGTGCTGCCCGGGCTGACCTGGCAGCCTTCGGAAGTTGACCCTGAGCGGCGCGTGAGTATCGATGCCTATACCCGCAACCTACCCAATGTCGCGCCGGTCGCAGAACTGGATGCAGCGACATCAGGCTGGCACAGGCGGTTTTACGGCCAGGATCTGATCGTTTTGATAAACTTGATTCACTTGATCAGTTGGCAGGAAACCAAAACCATCATTTCAGAAGTCGCACAATCCCTGTCACCAAAGGGGCGGTTTATCTTGTACGGCCCGTTCAAACGCTCGGGCCAACTCACCAGTGACGGGGATGTCCGCTTTCATAAGGCTTTGATTAAGCAAGACCCGGAAATCGGCTATAAAAACGACGTGGACATTCTGAATTTGTTCGAAAACGTCGGCCTGCTCGCGTTGGCACCGGTCGAAATGCCTGCCAACAATCTAGCGTTCATTGCCGAACGCCCTGACGTCTGATCGAGATCAAAGTCAAACAGCCGCAACCCAATTCATATTCCAGTTGCCAGATATGAAGAAGGGCACTCAGCAATGGCATGGCAAGAAAAACTCTCGGCAACACGAAAGAGTTTGCGAAACCTGAACGGATCCATTCCCGATACGACACGCGCATTCGGAGCGCTTGGCAAAGCCGTCAAAGAGGGCGGGACGCTCGACTACAAGACCAAGGAATTCATTGCGTTGGGCATGTCAGTCACCCTGCGATGCGAACCCTGCATCACCCTGCACACCGAAGCTTTGATCAAGGCCGGTGCGACCCGGGAAGAAGTGTCCGACGTGTTGGCCATGGCGATCCAGATGGGCGGCGGCCCAGCCATGATGTACGCGGCCAAGGCGCTGGAATGCTTCGACGAACTGTCTGGATGACAAAAAAGAAAAGGCCCCGAAGATTTTCGGGGCCTTTCTTAGATCAACCGTCCTTGCGGATGGTTTCGTTTTTCGGATCGTAGGGGCTGTCGCAGGTGACGACCGCATCCCACAGCTTGTCCTGAATTTTGACCTGCAGCTTGGTGCCTTCGACCGCCATTTCGGGCTTCACGTAACCCATGCCAATGGATTTCTCGAACGCCACCGAGTAGCCGCCCGAGGTCAATCGACCCACGCGCTCACCTTCTGGTGTGTACAGCGCCTCGCGGCCCCACGGATCGGCATCGTCCGGTCCGTCGATCAGCAGGGTGCAGCATTTGACGCGCACGCCGGTCTCTTCCAGCTTGGCCTTACCGTAGAAGTCCTTGGACAGGTCGACAAAACGCGGCAGGTCGGCTTCCAGCGGAGTCGCGTCGCGGCCCAGTTCGGTGCCGAATGCGCGATAGGATTTCTCCTGACGCAGCCAGTTCTGGGCTCGCGCGCCAACCAGCTTCATACCATGCTTCTCACCGGCCTTTTCAAGCAGGTCGAACAGGTAGTTCTGCATCTCGATCGGGTGGTGCAGTTCCCAACCCAGCTCACCGGTATAGGCCACGCGGATCGCGTTGACCGGGCACATGCCCAGTTCGATCTGGCGCGCCGAAAGCCAAGGGAAGCGCTTGTTGGACAGTGCGGTTTCCGGATCGGCATCTTTGATGACCTCTTTCAGAACGTCACGCGACTTGGGTCCGGCGATGGCGAAAACACCCCATTGCGTGGTCACGTCCTGGATCTCGATATATCCGAACTCCTCCATCTTGTCCTCGGCCGCCTTGCGCAGATAATCGGCGTCGTACTCGGTCCAGGCACCGGCAGAGACGAGGTAATAGTTGTTCTCGCCATTGCGGACGATGGTGTATTCGGTGCGGGTGGTGCCGTGCGATGTCAGCGCGTAGGTCAGGTTGATACGACCAACCTTGGGCAGCTTGTTGCAGGTGAACCAATCCAGGAACTGAGTCGCACCGGGGCCTTTGACGACGTGCTTGGTGAAGGCCGATGCGTCGATCAGGCCGACGCCTTCGCGGATCGCCTTGGCTTCTTCGACGGCATATTGCCACCAGCCGCCACGACGGAACGAGCGTGCTTCTTTGTCGAAGTTCTCGGGCGCATCGACAGGGCCGAAGTAGTTCGGACGTTCCCAGCCGTTGACCCAGCCGAACTGGGCACCGCGCGCTTTCTGACGGTCGTAGGCCGGAACGGTCCGCAGCGGACGGCAGGCTTCACGCTCTTCGTCCGGGTGGTGCAGGATATAGACGTGCTCATAGCACTCTTCGTTCTTGCGGGCCGCGAACTCGGTGGTCATCCAGTTGCTGGAATAGCGTTTGGGGTCCAGCGAGGCCATATCGATTTCGGCTTCGCCATCGACCATCATCTGCGCCAGATAATAGCCGGTGCCGCCTGCGGCAGTGATACCAAAGCTGAAACCTTCGGCCAGCCACATGTTGCGCAGGCCCGGCGCAGGACCGACCAGCGGGTTGCCGTCAGGCGTATAGCAGATCGGGCCGTTGAAATCGTCTTTCAGGCCGGATTCAGCACAGGACGGCACACGTTCGGCCATCGCCATGTACTGATCCGCAATCCGATCCAAATCCAGCGGGAACAGATCCGCGCGGAAGCTGTCCGGTACACCGTGTTCAAACCGCGCGGGGGCGCCATGTTCATAGATACCCAGAATCCAGCCGCCGCGTTCTTCACGGGCGTAGGATTCATTGTCGGCGTCGCGCACGACGGGGTGTTCCGGGTTGCCTGCTTCGCGCCATTTGACCAGTTCAGGGTCCTTGTCCATGACGATAAACGTGTGTTCGACCGGGATCGCCGGCATCTTGATGCCCAGCATCTTGGCGGTGCGCTGTGCGTGGTTGCCCGATGCAGTGACGACATGTTCGGCAGTGATCACAACCTTTTCGTCGCTTTCGACAAGGTTGCCGCCTTTTTCCACCATTTTGGTGCAGGTGACTTCCCAATGGGTGCCGTTCCAGTGGAAGGCATCCGCCTGCATCTTGCGCACGATCTCGACGCCACGCTGACGGGCCCCCTTGGCCATCGCCTGCGTCACATCAGCCGGGTTAATATACCCGTCTTCGGTATGGTAGATTGCGCCCTTCAGATCCGATGTCTCGATCAACGGCCAACGTTCCTTGATCTGCTCGGGGGTCAGCCACTCATAGGCAACATCGCAGGTTTCGGCGGTGGAGGCGTAGAGCATGTACTCATCCATGCGCTCCTGCGTCTGTGCCATGCGCAGGTTGCCGACGACGGCAAAGCCCGCGTTCAGCCCGGTTTCTTCTTCCAGCGTCTTGTAGAAGTCGACCGAGTACTTGTGGATGTGAGTTGTCGCATAGGACATGTTGAACAATGGCAGCAGACCAGCCGCGTGCCAGGTGGACCCGGACGTCAGCTCGTCCCGTTCGATCAACATCACATCATCCCAGCCCGCTTTGGCCAGATGGTAGGCAATCGAGGTCCCAACGGCGCCGCCGCCAACAACCAGTGCTTTGACTTGGGTTTTCATAACCGGGCGTCTCCCCTTGAAATCAGTTGACACCATATGGCGCACTTGAGGGGGATCGCGCGACATTCATCCGACCAGTGATATGAAAAAAACGACCCGATGATCGAATGCGGGTCGCAGATCTGACATGAAACCCGTGATCTCAACCGCTGGAGCGACAGCGCTTGCTTGTCCCGATCGTGGTGCAGACAAGTTTCCGAACTTCCTCTGACGGTGTCTTCGCCGCAGGTTCCTCGGGCTGTGAAGGTTGGGCATCAGCTTCAAGCCGACTTTCCGAAATCCCGACACGCGCGGATACCGAGGTAACATAACCTTTGAAGCCCAGCCCGTTTTCGGATGCCTTGGCCTGCTGATAATAGTCCAGCCCAACAACGGCGATCCCGCAGATCGCTGCAAACCCTGCCAGATATTTTGCGCTCATGTCGGCCACCTGTTCCTAACCGAGTCGGTGAGACCAGAACATGTGGACGATTTGAAGGCGCAATGCCGGCCAGAACGCGAAAACCGCTAGGATTGGCCCGCCAAAACCTTGCCGGGATTCATGATGTTCTCGGGGTCCAAAGCAGCCTTGATTGCGGCCATATACTGCGTGGCGGCGCCCAGTTCCTTGATGAGGTATGGCCGCTTGCCCTGACCGATTCCGTGTTCACCTGTACAGGTGCCCTCCATTGAAATTGCCAGGTCGTTCAACCACCCGACAAACTCTTCGGCCTTGGCGACTTCTTCGGCGTTCTGCATGTCGATCAAAAGAAGCGAGTGAAAGTTCCCATCCCCCACATGCCCCACCATTGGCGCGAGCAAGCCAAGATCAGCTGCCTTCTGCTGAGTGCTTGTCACACACTCCGCCAGGCGCGAGATCGGCACGCAGACATCCGTTGAAATACCACGCGCGCCGGGGCGCAGTTGCAGACATGCCCAATACATATCATGGCGCGCCTGCCAAAGCTTGTTCCGTTCTTCGGTGGTCGAGGTCGCAGCAAAATCTGTACCGCCGAATTCCCGGGCGATCTGACCAAAGGTTTCAGCCTGTTCCGCCGCACCGCTTTCAGAGCCATGGAATTCCAGCAGCAGCAATGGCGTTTCCGGCAGGCTCAGCCCGGAATAGGCGTTTGCCGCCTGAACCGACATTTCATCCAGCAACTCTATTCGGGCGACCGGAATGCCATACTGAATGGTCATCATCACCGCGCGGCACGCGGCATCGACCGAAGGAAAGGAACACCTGGCCGAGCTGATCGCTTCGGGGATGCCCTGCAAGCGCAGAGTCAGCTCGGTGATGATACCCAACGTGCCTTCCGCCCCAATCAGAAGGCGTGCCAGATCATACCCGGCCGATGACTTCTTGGCCCTGTGACCGGTACGGATGATCTGGCCGTCCGGCATCACCGCCTCGAGGCTGAGAACGTTGTCCCGCATCGTTCCGTATCGCACCGCATTGGTGCCCGACGCGCGGGTCGCAGCCATACCGCCCAGCGAGGCATTCGCCCCCGGGTCAATCGGAAAGAACAAACCCTGATCCCGCAAATGGGTGTTCAGCGCCTCGCGCGTGACGCCGGGCTGCACGACACAATCCAGATCTTCGGCGTGGACAGCCAGCACCTTGTCCATCTGCATCAGATCGACCGAGATCCCCCCTGCTGGCGCATTCACATGCCCTTCCAGCGACGTTCCCGTGCCAAAGGGAATCACCGGCACCCGGTGCGCGGCACAGGTTTTGACAATTTCCGACACGTCCTGCGTAGTATGCGGGAAAACCACAGCATCCGGGCTCTGGTTTTCGATCCAGGTCGTGGTGTGCCCGTGCTGTTCACGGATCGCGGTACCCGTTTGCAACCTGTCGCCAAAACGTTGTTTCAGAACGCCTATGACGGTTTCAATACCTGTTTCATTCCGAGGCAAAGCGGTCGCCTGCACCATCGTCATCCTCCCCTGTCCCAGCACGTTGCGGGCCGTTCAGTCCATCACTAAATGGCCCGCCAAACGCCGGCAATCCCCACAAATACCGAGGCCCTATTCGCCCAGCGCAATACCTTCGCGACGGGGGTCGGCACCACCGCTCAGCCCGTCTCCGATTTCGATGGCGTGAAGGCCAGATGTCAGGTCACGCGGGTTTACCTCGAACCCAAACTGGGTCAGCCCGTCGGAAAAGCCTTCGGCAGCGGTCCCGGCCTCGACATCATATGTTCCGAAACGATTGACAAGATGCGGCAGCGACACGGCTTGTTGCACATCCATGCCCCAGTCGGCCCATGCGATGATCGATTTGGCCACATAGCCGATGATCCGACTGCCGCCCGGCGAGCCAATCGCCAGAACCGGCGCGTCATCCTGCATCACGATGGTCGGGCTCATGGACGAACGCGGGCGTTTTCCGGGTTCCAGCCGGTTGGCGATCGGCACACCATCGCTGTGGGTCTTGAACGAAAAATCCGTCAGTTCGTTGTTCAGAAGGAACCCGTTCGTCATCAGACGTGAGCCAAAGCCGTTTTCGATGGTCGTGGTCATCGACAGCACGTTGCCATAGCTGTCTACAATCGAGATATGCGAGGTCGAAGGCAGCTCCAGCGACACATCATCCGCCCAGTTCAGCGCGTGGTCGAACTCCGGCTGACCGGGCCCGACATCTGCCAGCGCGCCTTCGGTGTTCAGCAATTCCGCTCGTTGCGACAGGTAGGCCGGATCAACCAGCCCCTTGGTCGGCATGGGCACGAAATCGCTGTCAGCCATGTACCGGCCCCGGTCCGCAAAGGCGAGGCGCGAAGCGTCCCCGATCAACCGCCAGGCCTCGGCGCTTTCCGGCCCCATAGCCGCCAGATCATAGCCGTTCAGCATCCCCAGAATTTGCCCGACGGTCAGCGCACCCGACGACGGCGGGCCCATGCCGCAGACTTCATAGGCGCGGTATTCCGCGCAAACCGGCTCGCGCTCGATCACCTGATACAGCGCAAGATCCGCACCGGACAGAACACCAGGATTGCCCGGAGCGTTGCGAACCGTGCGCACGATATCCGCGGCAATCTCACCGCCATAGAATCCGGCCGCCCCATCGCGGGCCAGCACACGCAGTGTTTCAGCATAAGCCGGGTTCATCAGGCGCTGCCCCTGTTGCAGCGGTGCGCCCCCCGGCAGAAAATACGCGGCCGTTTCCGGAAAGCGCGACAAACGCTCGGCATCTTTTTCGACCAGGCTGGCCAGACGCGGGGACACCAGGAACCCTTCATCCGCCAACCGGATTCCATCGGCAAACAATCCGGGCCACGAGGAACGCCCCCAGCGGCGATGCGCCTCTTCCAGCAAAGCAGGTGTGCCCGGCGTCCCCACGGACAGCCCACCGACAACCGCATCGAAGAATTTCAGCGGCTCACCGTTTTCGTCCTGAAACACGGTCGGTGTAGCCGCCAGCGGCGCCGTTTCTCGCCCGTCCAGAGTTGTCATCTGACCGGTCGCTGCATCGTACCAGACCAGAAACGCACCGCCGCCCAAGCCCGAGGATTGCGGTTCGACCAGGCCCAGCACGACCTGCACCGCAACCATGGCGTCTGCGGCAGACCCACCTGCGCGCAATACTCTGGCACCGGCTTCCACCGCCAGCGGGTTGGCCGCGGCAACCATCCAGTTCTGGGACGTGACCGGAACGCCATCCAGTTTGGCCTCGAGCGCCGCGATGACCTCGTCGGTCATGGCCTGTACCTGCCCTTCCGTGGCCGTTTCGGGCGCAACGGCATCGGCCGCTTCCTGAGCGACCCCCGGAGTTGCAAAACAAAATGCAGAAAACAGTAGAACTGAAACACGTCTCATCTGATCAAATCCTCCGATACATCCCTGATTATCAAAACTGCGCGCCGAACACGCTCTGAACAAGTCCAACCTGCACGCCATCAGCAAATGGCCGGTGTCCGCAGCACGCGTTAAGCCTTTGCGTCGCCCACCAATCGATCCTGATCATAGCGGGTCATACCGCGGAACTCGGGCAACCAAGCTTCACGCCGGATGACCCAGCTTTCATATGTTGGCGCCAACTGATCTGGCGCATCAAGGCATCCAAGATGCACCTCCACTTCGGTTCCGCTGCGCGCAAAGACCGGAGAGCCGCAGCCGGGGCAAAAATACCTGTTAGCATAACCACGCGCTTCGCCGGAAACCTCTATTCTGTCGTCCGGGAAAACGGCCGCCGCATAGAAAACCGCGCCATGATGCTTGCGGCAGTCCAAACAGTGACAGATTCCGACCCGCAGAGGACGACCCGAAGCCCTGATGCGCAGATTTCCACAACGGCACCCTCCTTCATAGACGTCCATTCCTGCTCCTTTCCAGAGCGCTAGAGCATTGCTGGCACAACCTGATCCGGCGGGCGGTGGCCATCTTCGAAGGTCTTGATGTTGATGATGACCTTCTCGCCCATCTCCACCCGGCCCTCGAGCGTGGCTGATCCCATATGAGGCAACAGAACCACATTGGGCAGCTGCCGCAGGCGCGGGTTCACGTCAGTGCCCTGTTCGTAGACATCCAGCCCCGCCCCCGCAATTTCACCTGCGCGGATCATCCGGGTCAGAGCGTTTTCGTCCACAACTTCACCACGTGACGTGTTCACGATCACTGCCGATGGTTTCATCAGTTTCAGACGACGTGCGTTCATCAGATGGAAGGTCGACGGCGTTGAGGGGCAATTGACCGAGATCACATCCATCCGCGCGACCATCTGATCGAGGCTTTCCCAATAGGTTGCCTCCAGCTCCTGCTCGGTCTCGGTGCGCAACCTGCGGCGGTTGTGATAATGGACTTGCATTCCAAACGCTTTCGCACGCCGCGCCACCGCTTGCCCGATCCGGCCCATGCCCAGAATGCCCAGACGACGACCACCGATGCGGCCTCCCAGAAACGCGGTGGGCGCCCAGCCGGACCAATCTCCCTGCTGCATCACGCTCAGACCTTCGGGAATGCGTCGGGTAACGGCCAGAATCAGGGCCATGGTCATGTCGGCGGTGTCATCGGTCAGAACCCCCGGCGTGTTCGACACCAGAATCCCACGCTGGCGCGCTGTGGACACGTCAATATTGTCGACACCGGCACCGTAATTGGCGATGAGCTTCAGCCTTTCGCCCGCCTGCCCCAGCAGACCGCCATCAATCGCATCGGTCACCGTAGGCACCAGGACATCGGCGTCCTGCACTGCGGCCACCAGTTCTTCGCGCGTCATCGGAGTGTCATCGTCGCGCAAGCGCACATCAAACAACTCGCTCAAACGTGTTTCGACCGCTTCGGGCAACCGTCGCGTAACGACAACACTCAAACGTTCTCTTGGCACCTCGGCCCTCCCACTGCTTTGCAAACGGACGCGCGCCATGGCATCGTGGCGCAGGATAAGGCGGGGCACAAGAACCCCTTTGGCATTGAGTCGACCTTTTTTCGGAACCGGATCAACAGGCATAAGAGCAGGCAGTCAGTGAGTGGTATTCGACCGGTAAATCGCCGCTGTCTGGCGGCACTATCCGTATTTCTGATCATGTTCGGCGCATGGGCTGCTCATGCCGACGTGAAACGAGGATCCGTCACCAACCTCCCCCTGCCCCGTTATGTCTCGATGAAAGCAGCAGAAGGCAACGTGCGACGCGGACCTTCTTTGACACATCGAATCGACTGGGTGTTCAAACGGCGCGGAATGCCGCTTCAGGTCACTGCCGAATACGGCAACTGGCGACGGGTTCAGGACCGCGACGGCGCCGGAGGCTGGGTTCACTACGCCCTGTTGTCGGGTGTTCGGACAGTGCTGATTGAATCCGAGATGCTGCCTGTCTATACCCGACCCGATCCAACCTCCCCCGTGAACGCGCATTTCGAATCCGGGGTCGTGGCCCGACTGGGAACCTGTTCGCTGGACTGGTGCCGGATCACCGCCGGCGGGTATCGGGGTTGGACCTTGAAGTCGAACCTTTGGGGGGTCGACCCGTCCGAGATTCGCGAATAACCACAGGGCCGACCTTCCCCCGCGTTGCGGACACGCGACAAGGTGTTTGAGTTTCCTGCCGATATGCTGTGAAACTCGACCAAAACGGAGGCGATCATGCGCGCAGTTACATATTCCAACTTCGGAGACCCGGCCGATGTCCTGCGGATACAGGACCTCTCTCCGGTCCCGCCGGGTCCGGGCGAGGTCACGGTAGAGCTGTCCTTTTCCGGAGTGAACCCTTCCGACGTCAAAGCCCGCGCCGGGACCAGACCGGGCGTGACAGAGCCTCCGTTCCCCCTGATCATCCCGCACAGTGACGGCGCTGGTGTGATTTCGGCCGTTGGCGACGGAGTATCCGTATCTCGGATCGGGCAGCGCGTGTGGATCTGGAACGGGCAATGGCAACGCCCTTTCGGCACCGCCGCCAGCCACATCACCCTTCCCGATGCCCAGGCCGTGGCTCTGCCGGATGCGGTGTCGATGCAGACCGGCGCGATTCTGGGCATTCCCGGTCTTACCGCCTGCCACGCGGTGTTTTCAGGCGGCTGCCCCGATGGGCAAACGATCTTGATACACGGTGGCGCGGGCACCGTCGGCTTTCTGGCCGTTCAGCTTGCCAAATGGGCAGGCGCGCGCGTGATCGCTACCGCCAGCCCTCGCAACTTTGACCGGGTCCGAGAAGCCGGCGCAGATATCGTGATTGATTACGCCAGCAAGGATCTTTCCTCCGAAATTCTCGATGCAAATGAAGGAAAGACAATCGGCCGAATTATCGACGTCGAATTCGGCCGGAATATTCAAACAAACGCCGCGGTCATTGCCGAGAACGGTCGCATCAACGCCTATGGCTCTGCCCAAGACATGGCCCCCGTGTTTCCATTCGGACCGATGATGTTCAAAGCCATGACGCTTGAGACCATTTTGATTTACCTTCTTCCGCTGGATCTTCGTACCAATGCCGTGAAGACCCTTCACAAGGCATTGACGGATGGCGCTTTGACCTGCCCTGTTCAAAAGGTCTTTGCACTGGAAGAATGCGCATCTGCGCATGCAATGGTGCAGGATGGAAACCGGACCGGAGCCGTGTTGATCGACACCCAATGACTGCCCTGAAAAAAATCGGTTCAACCTGAGTTTTTTTGACAAAACGCTCTTGATCCCCGCCAACAACAATCGTAGATAGCCGCTCACTGTTGGGGTGTAGCCAAGTGGTAAGGCAGCGGTTTTTGGTACCGTGTATCGTAGGTTCGAATCCTACCACCCCAGCCATGATTTTCTCTAGAATCACGCACTGAGAATTTGGCCGCCTATTAGCGCGTGTTTTCAGCAGGTTATCATCCGGCTACTCCAGCTGAGACCCGAGCTTATGCGCAACAATGGTCGATTTCGGGCCGCAGTCTCAGTTCGCCATTCCGGCGGTACGAGTTTGGTGACCTTGGGAGAGTCTGTAGATCTGAGTTCAGCAAGCTGCTTGTGCTCACCTGACCAGATTGCCGGGAAGCCCGACCTGATCAGGTAATCCGCGGTCAGACCGTCAGGTTGTTCACCCGTTCACGTCGGCTTTGATATAGACTTCAAGGTGTTTGTCGCCACAGGCATCAATCACGTAGCCGCACGTTCTCTCGGCACCCCGGTGAAACGTCACGGGGCGTCCTTGACCTTTCTGTGTAAGATAAATCTCGACTGCCTCTGACAACAGCACAGAAGCAGCAGAAGTCTCGTTTAGAACAACTGGCGCTACGGCGGAGTTGGCTGCGCCAAGACGCAACATGTACTTTCCACGCAGTTGCGCATCCTTCGACTTCAGATGAAACCGATACTCATCCAGTTGATCAGCTGCTCTTCTTGCTATCGTCGCCGCTACGTTTACCGAGTGAGTACGCAAAGAAAATGCGATCCGAGAAGAAGAGTAGTAGCGGCAAAGCTCCTTGGGGATGCGGCGACTGAAGTAAAAAACACCCTCTTTCACGAAGGTGTACTTGGGTGAAATGGTCTCTGCCATGGCCTACGGCTCCAACCTGCTGTTAAAAGCCGGAGTGAAGCCAAGGGCTTACCTGAGGAAGTGGTGCCGGGGGCGGAATACATAAGTTAAAGTAAGTGTATATTTTTAAATTACAAAATATTAGCAAATACTACTCGATACCCCGAATGGTACCCCCAGTGAAGAAACTGCCTCGCCTGCATTTGCAGTGTACTTACCGCGACCATACACCATGTAGCGACCAATTTTGACCTTGAGCACAACGACGCCCTAAAAAAAACCAGTCTTTTGTATGATACGAGCTTAGCGATCAATCTGGCAGCGAGCCTGCTTCATAGATTTGAACATTGAAGGCAACAATCTGATCATTCGCTGATGCATGCATTTGCGACCACTTTGCGAACCAAGCCCTTAACACAAAACCCGTCAAAAAAGCTGTTAGAAAGTGACACCAGGTCCGTTTGTAGATTATCCTTTGGAAAGCTACTTTTTCAGGCTTAAGAAAAACGAGAAAAATGGCAAACAAGCTGGCCACAATGTGGTTCGACGGCCCTTTGAGGTTAGTTGACCGGGTTTGTATTTCTTCAATGCTCGCCACAGATATGCCTGTCACCTTATACACCTATGGGGACATTCCGAATGCACCGCCTGGCGTCGAAATCAGGGACGGCAACGAAGTACTTGATCGGGCGTTAGTCCAGCGGCTGGTGCCTGTGGCGAAAAAAGATCAAGCTACCTGGCTGCCAACTGTTCAATTCAGTGATTTTTTCAGGGTCTTTCTGCAACGGGCTGGCGGAGGTTTGTGGCTTGATAGTGATGTGTTGATGTTTCGCCCCTTTGAATATCCTTCAGATGACGTCTATTTCGTGCGAGAGGTATCCGGCGGAATCGGCGCATCTGTTTTCTACCTTCCCCCCGGAAACCCGATTATTGGAGAATATGAGCGTCTACTTGAGCAGGATAGTCTGGTGCCAGACTGGCTTGAATATAAACGCCGCATTTTGCGTCCAATGTGGTATCGCCTGACCGGAACATCCTATTCCGCTTCGGACCTTGGGATTACGATCTATGGCAACGAGGCCTTCCGGCAGCTTGCGAAAAGACACGACCTTTATGGTCATGCACAACCACCAGCGACCTTCTATCATTGGTCTGACGCGAAGAATTTTGACGTTTTTCGCGACGTTCCCTGGCAATTCTTTTACGATGATCCTTGCCACATCGGTTTGCATATCCACAAAAAGTCCAATGAAAATATCGAGCATCCGGAGCCCGGCAGCCTTTGGCACAGAGCTCTTAAAGACTTCTCGTGAAATGACCCGCGATTTTCCCATCCTCGCCACGAGAGGAACACTTCGAATTTAGATCTTTCTGGCGATGCTTGTGGTAGACTTGGTACTAAGGTTGCCCGTTTTCTGGCTCGGACTGAAGATACGCCGCTATCCGAAGCAATGCCCGTTTTTGGTTGGCCTGATTTGACGGGGGCAATTTGATTGCAAGCGCATGATTGGCCTGAGGCCCATCGGAATGATGGTTTGCTGCGCTTCTCATTCATTTCCTCTCGAAACGGTAAACACCATCCCAAGCGGCCGGTGGTTTAAACGCAAAACTGCTGCAACGTTCGATAAAGACATCTACAAGACGCTTGTTAGCTGCGATTTCTCGATGCCTCTGGAGGGCGTCTAATGCATCAGCCCATTTTCCAGACTGATACAAGGCATAGCATGCGCGCCATTCTTCGAGTTCGCGTTTCTTGGCTGCGCTCACCAGAAAACCACCCTCATCATCTTTTTCCGCGATTAGTTCAAAGATACGACTAGGAAAGCTAGTCCCGGCAGGCACGACAAAGTCAATTTCGCGCAGCAAAAACCTGTTCTTGACATGAACAGCCACGTCTTCCGATATAAGAATCCTTGTACCGTAAACTTTGTTCAACCCTTCTAGTCTGGAAGCAAAATTAACGGCAGCACCAAGCGCAGTGTATTGCAATCTTGAGAGAGACCCGACATTACCGACCACTACGCGACCGGTGTGTAGGCCAAAACGTGTGTGCAACGGACGTAAGGGTAACGCTCCATTGTCAGAATTGAGTTTCGCCTCAGCCAGTAAACACGCCAAAGCTGCTCGACAAGCATGAACAGGGTGATCAGAATCATCGAGTGGAGCGTTCCATAGAGCCATAATGGCATCTCCAATGTACTTATCCACTGTACCCTGATTACCGGATATCTCTTTTTCCATTGCTTCGAAATACTCGGACAAAGCAGACATCAGAACTTCGGGTTCAAGTCCCTCGGTCTGGCGCGTAAACCCTTTGAGGTCGGCAAACATAAGGGTTACATCGCGCGACTCTCCCCCAACACTAATTCTCTCTGCTTTTGAAAGGATAGAGCGCACCAGCTCCTTTGGTACGAACGCACCGAAACTCGACAATCCAGCTTTCATACTTGCAATGGCTGCTCCGAGTTCGGCGACTTCCTGAATATTTGATTTCAGGTTCAAGTTCTCACTTAGCTCAAAGTTACTGACTTTTCTCGCTTCCGTTGCCACGCGAACAAGATTTTTGCTCAAAAGACGGGCGACTACAAAGGTAAATGAGACAGCCAGAACCAAAGCAAGTACACCTATTTGCATGGCGCGAGTCGTGTTTCTTTTTATTTCTCCGATAAACTCATCTTCCGGCACTATTAGCCCGAGAGTAGGTTGGGCACCGAAGACTTCAGGAATTGGCATCACAGATGCGATATAGTTTCTTTCATCGGATGCTGGAGCTACGCGGAAAAAATCCTGCTGACTGGTTCGCCATCTTTCAATGACACTGTCAATAATTTTGCTACTACCTTCAATTGACCCGTTCGTATTGGAACTTACGAAGCGCGGCTCTCCACCTTCGGACCGCGTGCTGGTGTACGAAAGTAGGCGACCTTCGCGATCCAGCATGAAAACCAAACCATGATCGCCGATCCTGATATCATCTAGGATTTGCGAAAGTGCCGATATTGTTATGTCGAGCGCAACGACGCCAAGCATATTTCCGTCGTTGTCGACTACGGTTTTTGAGAACGTTGCGCCCAGACGCCCTGTGCTCTCAAACTGATAAAGCGGCGAAACGTAAACGCCGCTTTGCTCGAACGCCCCGCGATACCAAGGGCGCGTTCGAGGATCATAGACAGTGGTTCCACTAAGAAATGGGGTGGCTAACGAACTGCCATTCGACCAAAAGTAAGCTTCTAGGCGCTCACCAGATTGTTCGGAAATTATCCGTTGGACGCGATCTACTCCTTCCGGCACTGGCAGCGCGCTTGGTCCAAAAGTTTTCCAGTGTTTTGGAAGGTTTATATTCTGATAAAAGTCTCCGGATTTCTCTTCTCCAAAATACAAGCCATAGTAGTGCTCATTGCCTTGAATCTGCGAATAGAGCACGTCCAAACCTGCACGTGAGCCAGCATACTCCGAAAAATTTGAAAGAAAGACGGACGCGGAAGACACGACACTTCCCGCTCCACGTACTACGGTTAGCATCTCATCGACTGACTGACTTCTGGCCTCGACCATCCTCTCTTTAACGGTACGAATGGCCAGTTCCTTGTTGCCAAAATAAAGAATGGCAACAAGCATTGTTGTTACGGCTAACGTGAGGAACGTGAATAAAGTCGCAACGCCGATATGGAGACGTACTTTCATGCTCTCAATTAGTCAAAATGTTGCAATAGAAGTTCACCCACTCATCGCCATACAAATAAGTGTCTTGAGTGCATTGTTCCCTGAGGACAAAAAGAATTGGCACTACTATTCTTCCTTGGATTGTTCGGCGCTTTTCGTTCGCCCAAACCGAACACTAAAGGACGGCATATCGTGAACCAGCCAATAGGCGAGTGAACAAGCAACCACTAGAAGTGCCAGGCCGACCAAATCCAGTCCACTGGTTTTTTCTGTATCGAGTATAATGACCTTTCGTGCGACGGCCATGAGCGCCGTCGCAACCACTATCTTAACATGGATTACATCGTCGCGAAGATAGATTGTGATGTTTACGAATATTTCGATGGCAATTAGCACCGCCATGAAGGCGCCAAAAGTAGCTAATATTTCAGAGATTGTTAGTATGAATACAGGCTGATTGATTAGTTTTTGATATAGGGTCCAGGCCACATCCAAGACGCCAAGTAGTATAACCAGAACCATCATAACGGCCAGAATACGGACGGCAAACCGAATTATGACCTGAAGTTTCTCTATAAATGGATCCTTGTGTTCCATTTATCACCTCCCCCTCTTTGCTAAGTCAAGAATCCAAACGGGCGTTCTCTGCGCCACCATCGCTTGCTCCCCAAAGGAAATATCTTGTACCATCAGTGCTTCATTTCAGCCGAGCTTACCTCGACGATTTTTGGCTTCACTCTAACGCCAGATGTCTTTTGTCCTGAAGGACTGGCTCGCTAGCCCCGTCGAAAGAAATTCCGAAATACTCATGGTCAACCACAAAAGAAACCACGAATTGTTTATTACGCTACTTGCCAATCGACAGAAGCCGATGACTATTCTTGAGTTCGCTTAAAGACGCGTCGCAAACCACTCCGAGAGGCCAAAGAGGTTAGATCACTCCGTCGACAAACTTAGCAAGATCCTCCTTTCCAAACAAAACAAGTGACCACCATATTAGGGTTAACAATTTAAACCCACACTCTTTCCACTCAAACGAATTTAAGATTGAACATCTCTTTCAGACCGGAAAGCACGAGTGTTGGAAGCGCCGCGACAAAGAACGTTCCCAACAGATGTGAAAGAGGCAATGGAACCGTGCCCAGAACGAAATGGCCCGGAGCAGAGTAAATTGCCAACAACGATAAAACGATTGAAATGCCGACTGCGCCTAGGAGCATTGTGTTGCCAAGCGGCGACTTGCGGTAAAGTGTCGTTGTAGTTCGCGCGTCAAATACATGCCAGATTTGCGCAAATATGAGAGTCATGAAGGCAGCTGTTTGTGCGTGCTCCAGAGAGGCGCCGCGTTCGAGAAACTCTTGAAACACGTAGTAGGTCAGAAGACCCAATGCGCTGCCCCTGATCAGAATCCGCTCTTTCATTCCACCGCCAAACATGTCCTCGTCGCGCGGGCGTGGCGGACGTCTCATTAGATCAGGCTCGCTTTTTTCAAATCCCAGCGCCAGTGCTGGTAAGCCATCTGAAACTAAGTTCACCCAGAGGATCATAAGCGGTGTGATGGGAAGGAGGGGATCTGCTCCCATCAGCAGAAAAGCGAAAAGAATGGTTGTAACTTCCGCAACGTTGGCAGTCAGAGCTTGCCGGACGAATTTCAGTAGATTGTCAAAGATTCTCCGGCCCTCACGAACCGCCGTGACAATAGTCGTGAAGTTATCATCCAGAAGAATCAACGCGGCGCTGTCCTTGGCAACCTGTGTCCCGGTAATCCCCATGGCGACACCTATGTCAGCCGCGCGAAGCGCAGGCGCATCGTTCACGCCATCTCCTGTCATCGCGGCCACTTCACCATTGGTCTGAAGTGCTTTAACGATGCGAAGTTTGTGCTCGGGCGTCACGCGTGCAAATACAGCTGCGTTCTTCACAGCGCTATTTAGATCTTCATCTTTCATTTGGTCGAGCTCGGCACCCGTGAATACTGCTTGCTGTGAACCCGACAGTACGCCGATTTGCTCGGCTATAGCCTTGGCGGTGACCGCGTGATCCCCAGTAATCATAACCGTACGGATTCCGGCACTAGTGGCTTCTGCTACGGCATGCGGGACTTCTTGTCGGGGGGGATCCATAATACCATGGATACCAGCGAGCACGATTTCCTGTTCTGGGTTGTTGTGATCCAGTTCGTCTGGAGAAACTTCGCGATACGCTACCGCCAAAGTTCTGAGAGCCCGCTCGCCAAAGCTGTCAATGACATTTTCTATGTCAGCTCGTAGTTCTGGCGTTATTTGGCACTCCTCCTCGCCAATGCGGACCTTAACCGCTCGCGACAAAATTACGTCAGGCGCTCCTTTTGCAACCAAAACAGTCCGCCCGTCGGGGAGCTGTGCAAAGACGGACATCATTTTTCGTGTTGAATCAAAGGGGAAAGATTGAAGAGCCTCACTCCGACGAGCCCTCAATTCTTCGACATCAATTCCAGCCTTTGCCGCAGCGACCAGAAGCGCACCTTCAGTCGGGTTACCTTGCACTGAGGTGTCAGCGCCTTCACCAATCAGCCGGGCATCATTGCAAAAAGCAGAGATCATCAGCACAGGCCATAACGGTGTCCCCTCTTCGACCTTTGTGGCTTCGTTTTTCGAGTCCAGAAATTCCCCTGACGGGTCAAAGCCAGCGCCACTAACGTCCCAGGTTTCGCCCCCAGCCCAAATGCGCATCACCTGCATTTGGTTTTGTGTAAGAGTTCCAGTCTTGTCCGAGCAGATAACAGACGTGGCGCCTAACGTTTCCACCGAAGACAGTTTTCGCGCCAGAGCGTTATTCGAAGCCATGTTCTGAGATCCGAGCGTCAAAAGTATTGTGACGACAGTTGGTAGGCCCTCTGGAATGGCAGCTACTGACAGAGAAATTGCTGTATTTAGCATTTCAGCGAGGTCCATACCGTTGATAACGCCGATGCCAATGACGATAGCCACGACGATAAGCGCCGCGATAATAAGTACCTTCGAAAGCGCTTCGATTTTGAGCTGCAGCGGCGTCTTTGGTTCCTTAGCTGCTGACATCAGATCCGCGATATGGCCAACCTCGGTTCTCATACCAGTTCCAACTACGACGCCTTCGCCGGTTCCACCTGTGACAAGGGTACTCATGAAGCCCATGTTGAGGCGATCGGCAAGAACGACCTCCCGATCGTTGATCTTGCGATCATGTTTGTCCACAGGTTCGGACTCTCCGGTCAGTGCAGCTTCGTCGGCCTGCATTCTGCTGGCTTGAAGAAAGCGAATGTCAGCGGCGAGGATATCACCTGTTTTAACTATCAATATGTCGCCGGGAACCAGATCAGAAGCAGCGATTTGTACCTGGTCACCATCTCTTCTTACCAAAGCCTGAGGGGCCGACATCTCGCGAAGTGCGGCGAGTGATTGTTCTGCCTTGAACTCTTGCCAAAACGAGATGAAGGCATTGAAGATTGCGATCACAAAAATCGCCACGGCGTCGATCCAATGTCCAGTGAAAGCCGAAATAACCGCTCCCACCATAAGGATTATTAGAAGCGGGCTCTTAAATTGAACGAGCAGCATTTTCCACGCCGGGTCAGCCTCGGTTTCTGATAGACGGTTCAATCCGTATCGGGAGAGGCGTTCCTTTGCGGTTTCCGAGCTCAAGCCGTGTTTAGGATCTACAGCTAGTGTCTCGGTCAAAGCAGTTCTCTCGATTGCCCAAGGTGCTGTCGGAAGTGCGGCTCGGTCGTCCGTGGCATGGGAAGCATGCTGCATAGAAGCCCCTTTTCGTTACGACGTGGGTGCAAATTTTCGCGTACACGTAACGCGAATCATCGATAGTCTACTTCCTACCCTCGATTTTTCACTTTACGTTGAGCCATTTTGGCTCGCCAAAATTTGAAACGAATCTAAATACATGCTCGTTTTTTTATGTCGCTCTGCTACCAACGCGAGAGTCTACTATGTCCAAATTCAAGTTTCCTACTGCATTTACAATCCTGTTTGCTCTTATCGCTATTGTAGCGGTTCTAACTTGGGTCATTCCTGCGGGCGAATACGAACGTCAGATGAACGAAGCTCTGGGCAGCGAAGCTCCTGTTCCGGGCACTTATCACGAAGTCGAGTCTAACCCCCAAGGACTGACTTCGGTAATTCTCGCACCAATTGCGGGGATGTACGACCCTGGGCTTCTCGGAAGCTCTTCAAGTGCAGCAATTGATGTCGCTCTCTTCGTTTTGGTTATTGGCGGCTTCCTGATGGTCGTGACCAAGACTGGTGCCATCGACGCTGGCATTGGGTGGTTGCTGCTCAGGCTTGAAGGCCGCGAGATTTTAATGATTCCAATTCTGATGATTGCTTTTGCATTTGGCGGCACCAGCTATGGCATGGCTGAGGAAACATTGGCATTTTATGCTCTTATTATTCCGGTCTTTATACGTGCGGGATATGATTCACTCACCGGTGTCGCAGTGATCCTGCTAGGAGCTGGAATAGGTACTCTTGGCTCTACCTTCAACGCATTTGCGACAGTCGTCGCCTCGCAAGGCGCTGGTATTCCGTTTACCAATGGCATCGTTTTGAGGTTCATTATCCTCATACTCTGCTTGGCAGCTGGTATCGCTTTTGTCATGAGATACGCAAAGCGAGTAAAAGCCGACCCCTCTGCATCTGTGGTTGCGGATCAAGCCGAGGAAAACAGAAAGCATTTTCTTAAGGGGTCCGCCGGCGATGATGCTTTGCCAGAGTTGACACGAACCCGTTCCGTCATCCTGCTCCTGTTTGGAGTTACGTTTGCAATAATGATCTATGGTGTCGTGGTATTGGGGTGGTGGATGGCCGAGATGTCTGGCCTGTTCCTTGTTATGTCTATTATCGTCTGGTGGGTCGGAAAAACGGATGAAGGGTCCAGAATGGACGAAGGGACCTTTGTGGAAACCTTCGTTGATGGCGCGCGCGATTTGCTGGGCGTTGCCCTGATCATTGGCGTCGCGCGCGGTGTTGTCGTCATTATGGACGCGGGCAAAATCACCGACACAATATTAGCCGGAGCCGAGGGGTTTGTTTCGGGGCTGAGCGAGTTTGCTTTTATCAACGCGATGTTCGGCATTCAGGTTTTGATGTCATTCCTGGTGCCGTCCTCGTCTGGGCTGGCCACGCTTTCGATGCCGATCATGGCCCCACTTGCAGATTTCGCCGGTGTAGGCCGCGATTTGGTGGTCACAGCGTACCAATCGGCAAACGGATGGGTGAACCTATTCAACCCGACATTTGCTGTCGTCATGGGGGGGCTAGCCATTGGCCGCGTGTCTTATGACAGGTGGCTACGCTTTGTGTTCCCGCTGCTTGTAATTCTTGCAGCGATCATCTGCGCGGCACTTACCGTAGGGGCAATTACCGATCCGGGGATCGACGGGTCCACAACCGAGACTTCAGACACAACATCGAACTGAGCCGTCGCAATGACCGATCGCTCCGCTCCAGAGACGACTTCGACATCGGGTGCCCTAGGGCTGACGGCCTGTATCGCTTTGGTTGTAGGAAACATGATCGGGTCGGGAGTGTTCCTTCTACCAGCGTCACTTGCACCGTTTGGGCCAATTGCAATTGGTGGGTGGATTCTGACTTCGGCAGGGGCGCTTGTTCTTGCGATCATATTCGGAAGGCTGTCACGCGTCGTTTCGAAACCCGGTGGCCCCTATGCCTATTCGCAAGAAGCATTCGGCGACTTTGCAGGCTTCATTATTGCATGGGGGTATTGGATCGCACTTTGGACCGGGAACGCCGCAGTCGCAGTCGCGTTGGTGGGATATCTGGGATTCCTGTTCCCGATTATCATCGAAGTGCCGATGTACGGCCTCTCGACCGCATTGGTTGCAATCTGGACGCTCACCTTGGTTAACATCCGAGGGGTCGAAGGCGCTGGTTTGGTTCAGATCGTGACCACCGTTCTCAAACTCGCGCCGCTGATATTGATTGGCACATTGGGTATCTTCTGGATCAACACCGAGAACTATGTTCCGGTAAACCAAAGTGGCACCACGGCGTTTACGGCGATTTCTGCCGCGGCAGCTCTGACGCTTTGGGCCTACCTGGGCCTTGAATCTGCGACCGTTCCCTCTGGCGATGTTATCGAGCCGGAAAAGACCATTCCACGCGCCACCGTGATCGGCGTGATTATTGCGGCAAGCGTCTATATCTCAGTGACCGCCGTTTCGATGGGCGTCATTCCTGCCGAGTTGCTCGCTGTTTCCGCCGCGCCTCTGGCAGCCGTCGGTGAGGTGATGTTTGGTTCCATTGGCGGCGTCCTTGTTGCGGTGGGCGCGGTGATTTCGACCTTTGGCACTTTGAATGGCTTTACGCTGCTCAGTGGCCAGGTCCCTTACGGTGCCGCATTGGATCGCGTCTTCCCTGCAGCCTTGGGCCAAAAATCCAAATTTGGAACGCCTGCTAATGCGTTAATCCTGTCGAACGCGCTAGCCTCGGTTCTGATCATCATGAACTATGCGCAAGGGCTGGTCGCCGCATTCAACTTTGTCATTTTGCTCGCCGTTGTCGCCAGCCTGTTGCCCTATGCCATCTGCTCTGTGGCCGAGATTTTGATCCGTCTGAAAGGCGGGCAGGTCTTGCATGGCCCGGAACTGGCGAAGGTCGCCGTGCTGGGCGCGCTTGGGTTCGTTTATTCGGTCTGGGCCTTCATCGGCTCAGGCGCTGAAACTGTTTTGGTTGGCTCCGTCCTGTTGCTTATGGGCGTGCCCATCCACGTCTGGGTCCGCTGGAGCCAGGCCAATGAAATTGAAGACATTCAGAAAACGGATAGTTCGAAAGGAGAGTTGCAATGAAGCTCGGCGTTCATTCCGAGATCGGAAAGCTCAACAAGGTGATTGTCTCGCGCCCTTCACTGGCGCATGACCGACTGACACCGCGAAATTGCGAAGAGCTTTTGTTCGATGACGTGATCTGGGTCGAACAAGCTCGCAAAGACCACGCCGAGTTCTGCTCGCTCATGCGCGAACGCGGGGTCGAGGTTTATGACATTCAGGATCTTTTGGCTGAAGTGCTTACTGATAGTAGCGCTAGATCTTTCATGCTTGATCGATTGATCATTCCAAAAATTGTTGGCCTTGGCGTGTCTGTTGAGATGAGGGCTTGGTTGGACGAGATGAAAGCCGCGGATCTCGCGCGCCACATGCTTGGGGGTATCATATTCGCGGAATTGCCCAAGGGAACCATTGACCCAAAATTCGACGATTTGATCACCCAGAGTGAGTTCGTATTGCCCGCTGTGCCTAACGCCCTTTTCCAACGCGATCCTTCGTGTTGGATATTCAACGGTGTGACAACGAACCCGATGTTTTGGCCCGCTCGCAAACCTGAGACCTTAATGATGCGTGCGGTGTATAAATTCCATCCGATGTTTAAGGAAGCCGAGTTTGATATCTGGTGGGGCGACAGCGATGAGGATTTTGCCAATGCCTCAGTCGAAGGCGGTGACGTGCAGCCTGTAGGTAAAGGAACTGTGTTTATCGGAATGGGTGAACGAACGACGAGTCAAGCCGTTACCCTTCTCGCGCAGGCACTATTCGAGAAAGGCGGGGCAGAGAGAGTAGTCGCCTGCGCGATGCCAAAAAGCCGCGCGGCCATGCATCTGGATACCGTCTTCACTTGTCTTGACCACGACAAAGTGACTGCATTCACGGAAGTAGCGGATCAGATCACTTGCATATCGCTGCGCCCGGACGACAAGAAACTGTTTGATGCAAGGGTCGAAGAAGGTCACCTGTTCGACGTTTACAAGGAAGCCCTGGGGCTGAACTCACTTGAAGTCATCTCGACCGGTGGCAACGAGTTCCAGGCCGAGCGCGAACAATGGGATGATGGCAACAACGTTGTGGCCCTCTCGCCGGGTGTTGTCGTCGGCTATGCGCGTAATACGTTCACGAACGGAAAGATGCGCGCAGCTGGCGTCGAAGTGATCGAAATCTCAGGTCAGGAACTGGGACGCGGTCGTGGTGGCGGCCATTGTATGACCTGCCCGATCGACCGCGACCCCGCCTATTGAATTTACTATGGGTGCAGCCGCCTGCGCCCTTTGATTTTTGTTAGGGAGAGACAAAATGGCATTCAATCTAAAAGGCCGTAGCTATCTGAAAATCGCCGATTTCAGCCAGCGTGAAATGTTGTACTTGCTGGATCTGGCCCGTGACCTTAAACGCGCGAAATACGCCCGCGCCGAACAGCCGTCGCTGACCGGCAAGAACATCTGTTTGATCTTCGAAAAAACGTCGACCCGTACCCGGTGCGCCTTTGAAGTGGCCGCCTATGATCAGGGTGCCAACATCACCTATCTCGATCCATCGGGCTCGCAGATCGGGCATAAGGAATCGATGAAGGACACGGCTCGCGTATTGGGACGCATGTTCGACGGGATAGAATTTCGTGGTGCGGGCCAGGACATGGTTGAGACTCTGTCAGATTATGCCGGTGTCCCGGTATACAACGGCCTGACCGACGACTGGCATCCGACCCAGATGCTCGCGGACATGCAGACCATGATCGAACACGCCGACAAACCCCGCAAGGACATCGTCTATGCCTATTCGGGCGACTGTCGGTCGAACATGGGCAACTCGCTTCTGATGTTAGGCGCGATCATGGGTTGCGATGTGCGGATGATTTCTCCGAAAGAAACGCAACCCCATGACGATGTGCGTGAACTGGCTAGGGAACGCGCCGCAAAATCGGGTGCGCGGTTGACGATCACGCATGACACCTCGGCCGTGGAAGGCGCGGACTTCATCCACACCGATGTCTGGGTGTCCATGGGTGAACCGAAAGAGGTCTGGGCCGAGCGGATCAAGCTGCTGAGTCCTTATCAGGTCAACATGGATCTGATGAAGAAAACCGGAAATCCGGGCGTCAAGTTCATGCACTGCCTGCCTGCCTTCCACAATCTGGAAACCAAGGTTGGACAGGACATTTACGAACAATTCGGCATCACCGAGATGGAAGTAACCGAGGATGTTTTCGAAAGCGATATGAACATCGCATTCGAGCAAGCCGAAAACCGGATGCACACCATCAAGGCGATCCTCGTCGCGACATTGGGAGCCTGATCATGGGACGCGTTGTTGTAGCACTTGGCGGCAACGCGCTTCTCAAACGGGGTGAGGCTATGACGGCGGACAATCAACGCAGGAATGCGAAGATTGCCGCCAAAGCCCTCGCCCCGCTCTGCGAAGCGCACGAAACCGTCATCACTCATGGCAATGGTCCGCAGGTCGGGATGCTAGCCCTGCAAGAGATTACGTATACGGATGTCGAGGAGTACCCGCTGGACGTCCTCGTCGGCGAAACGATGGGCATGATCGGCTACATGATCGAGCAGGAGCTTGGGAATATCCTGCCCTTCGAGCATCACATCACCACCCTGTTGACCATGATCGAGGTCGACCCCAGCGACCCAGCCTTCGACAACCCGACCAAGTTCATCGGGCAGGTTTACTCCGAAGCGGACGCCAAGAAAGAGGCGGCTGACAAGGGCTGGACGGTGAAACCGGATGGCGAGTACTGGCGACGCGTTGTGCCATCGCCCCGCCCGAAACGTATCTTTCAGGTCGAACCAATCCGTTGGATGTTGGAAAAAGGCGCGACAGTGATCGCTGCCGGCGGCGGTGGTATTCCGACAATGTACGAGGCAGGAGCTGAACGGAAACTGGTCGGTGTCGAGGCTGTCATCGACAAGGACTTTGCCTCTTGTCTTCTGGCGCAGAACCTTGGCGCGGATTTCTTTGTTATTGCTACGGATGCAGAGGCCGTGTTCCTTAACTGGGGAACGCCTGAACAAAAGGGTATTCGATCGATCACTCCGGATGCGTTGGATGAATATGATTTTCCTGCAGGATCGATGGGGCCAAAGGTTCAAGCCGCGCAAGATTTTGCGCGATCAACGGGCGGCCGAGCGATCATTTGCGCCCTAGCCGATGTTCCCGCAGCAGTTCGCGGTGAAAAAGGAACTACGGTTTCTGAAAGCGCGGGAGAGACCAGGTTTCATTGATACAATGGGCCCAAAGAAAAATTGTTTTAAAGCCCTCTCTGATGTGGACAATACTCTCTGAGCTGGCCCACCGAATTGCTTTCTTTTGACTGCCCTTTTCGTCTTGTCGGCTGGCACTTAATTTTTGCCATGAACCCAACAAGAAGCGGCGTCGACTGACGCTTTTAACTCCAGTGAATGATACTGGTTCGAAGGGAGTTCACGTTTCTTCAAACCGTTGGCATCGTTTGTCGGGATATGGAACGAGCTCTGTAAGAGCATTTGACATCTAGAACATACCAAGCACAACTCACTTCGCTATTTAACCGGTCCACGCCGGCATGAAATGCACAAATAATGAAGTGAGCTTTTCAGTTGAATTGGGTTTTGACAAGGGCCGTAAGGCGGACTGAGAGGCAAAGTGATACGTGTCTTTAACCCAAGACAATAGCAATGCAAGAAGTCCGCAAAATACGAAAAGCGTTGCTACAATCGCAGGAGCCCTATCAAGATCATATTTGGCAGGCTTAAAACCGGGGAGGCGGCTTAAAGCGATACGACCGGTGTCCGACGACGTTCTGCTACGCTATCACTTTGGCTGCAACAGTCATTTACAGGCCACCAAATTTCATGAAACCACCCCCTATGGTAGGTTCGAGACGAACAATTGGATAATAAAAGCATTAGCAATATCTACAAAGAAAGCCGAAACTAGCGGCAGCACAATGAAGGCAAGCGGAGATGGGCCATACTTATGCGTAACAGCCGTCATGTTTGCGATGGCCGTTGGGGTAGCTCCAAGAGCGAAACCTGCGAAACCCGCTGACATGACGCCAGCAAAATAGTTTCGCCCCATGGTTCGATAGACAACGAATATGATGAAAGCAGCCGCAGCCGCAGCTTGAAGCGTCATAGTGATGGCTAAAACACCAGCGGAACCCGCCAAAGTCCAAAGTTGCATACTCATTAGAGACATTGAAAGAAACACCGCTAGCGAGAAGTCTTGCAATAGTTGTAAGGAGGCGGTCCCCGTTGGCGTCTTGATCTTTGGAAAAACTCTGGGCGTCAGGTTTGCAAGTAAAATGCCAGAAAGAAGGCATGGCACAAAGAGCGGTAAGTTTGCTCCGGTTAATTCCAGCGATTCATCTGCTATGTAACCAATCACAATCGCTACATGTGTCCAAAGAATAGCTCTCATCATTCCAGGATTCGTCGGGCCACCGTTTAGATCGGTAGGAGCTGTCACCTCAAAAGCCTTTTCCTTGGCACTGGAAATCGCCGTTTTCTCTTTCGCGCTTGGTTCGAGCCGGTCGCGCGCAATTAAGTAGCTGGCGATTGGTCCTCCAATTAGGCTCGCCATGATCAATCCGATTGTGGCCGCAGCTATTCCGAGTTCCGCCGCGCCCGCCACAGCGTATTGTTCTTCCACCACTGGGCCCCACGCTATCGCTGTTCCGTGACCACCAATCAGAGACGTTGTCCCCATCATCACACCAGCTTGAGAGGGCAACCCGAACAGCGAAGCACCAAGAACGCCTATTCCGTTCTGGACAAACATGTACCCAATTGTAAGGACAAGCATAACGCCCAGTAGAGGTCCTCCTTTAACTAGGTCCGAAAACCTAGCGTTCAGCCCAATGGTGGTAAAGAAATAGATCAATAATGAGTCACGCGAGGCCAGATCATAGATCACTTCACGCCCTGTCATAGTCACAACGCCTAACGTTACAAGTGCCGCCAGCAAGCCCCCCGAAACCGGTTCTGGGATCGAGTACTTGCGCAGCAACTCAAAGCGCTCTGTCAGCCTTGAACCTAGAAAGTACACGACGATGCCCAGCGTCACAGCAATAAAACTATCCACCACTATTGGTTCTACCATGAGCTTTCTCCTAACTTCGCAGCACAACAAATCAATCAAGAAACAAGCCGAACACGTGCACCCAGAAGATATGGTCAAACGTTAGAGTACTTTTAAACAGCGGTGCAACAGGACAACAAAAGTTGAATATGAAATTAAAACGGTGTTCGCAGATTGGTCTTCCTAAAATGCGGGTGAGCCGGTCTAGTTCACCTGGGGGTCAACTGAACGCCCGCAAAAGGCTCGTACCGGTTAGTGCTATCCGTTCAAGCGCAATGCCAAAGAGGATGTATTCTTTCCACTTTAAAATGAGATGTGCAATGAAACGATCCTACTGCTATGTTTGGTTTCGAAAAAACATGCGAACCGGGTACCAAGCAATTAAACTCAGAGGGGTTATCAACTTGAAAAAACTCAATAAATACGCCATTGGTATCGTCTTACTCGCCTTTACTGGTAATTGCGCAACCGCAGAAGGAAACACATATTCTTACGTTTTTCTTGGTGAAGAGACAGTCCTAAACGACATTGAAAACTGTGTATTTGAAATCATGAAACAAGGTGTCGAAGTAGACAAAAACGAAAGCCAAATATTCCATGAGTTAGCACAAGGGATAGTCCTTGTTTATGCGCAAAAATATGTTGGCTTCAAAACCACTGAGCTACCCCCCGAAAATCGGACACTGACGTAAGCTATGATTTGTTGTCTGCTGGTCTTCGACGAAGAGGAGATCAGAGATGTCGAAACGGAAGCAGCATTCGCCGGAATTCAAGGCGAAGGTGGCGCTTGAGGCGCTGAAGGGCGAACAGACGGTGGCCGAGCTGGCGAGCCGGTTCGGGGTTCATCCGACGATGATCCATGCCTGGAAGAAGGCGCTGCTGGAAGGCGCATCCGGCGTGTTCGAGCGCGGTAGCGCCAAGAAGCCCGAGATTGACGAAGAGCAGTTGAAAGAGCTGCACGCCAAGATCGGGGAGCTGGCCGTGGCCAACGATTTTTTGTCACGAAAGCTCAAACCTTGGGGCATGAAGTGAGGCGGGGTATGATCGAACCGGACAACCCCGACCTGTCGATCGGCAAGCAGTGCAGGCTGCTGTCGATCTCGCGGTCGTCGTTCTACTACGCGCCCAAGGGCGAGACGGCGATGAACCTGATGCTCATGCGCCAAATTGATGAACAATTCCTTGAGACGCCGTTCTTCGGCGTCCGGCAGATGACCTGGCACCTGCGCAACGAAGGCCATCTGGTCAATGAAAAGCGCATCCGCCGGCTCATGCGGCTGATGGGCCTGATGCCGATCTATCAGAAGCCCAGCACCAGCAAGGCGGCGAAGGGGCGCAAGACGTATCCATATCTGCTGCGCGGTTTGCGGGTGGATCGGCCCAACCAGGTCTGGGCCGCCGACATCACCTATCTGCCGATGCGGCGGGGGTTCCTCTATCTTGTGGCGATCATGGACTGGCACACGCGCAAGGTGCTGGCCTGGCGCATCTCGAATACGCTGGAGGCCGACTTCTGTGTCGAGGCGCTGACCGAGGCCATCGCCAGGTTCGGCCCGCCCGAGATCATGAACACCGACCAGGGCAGCCAGTTCACGTCTTTTGCCTGGACTGACCGGCTGCGCCGATCCTGCGTGCGCATCTCGATGGACGGCAAGGGCCGTTTCCTCGACAACATCTTTGTCGAGCGCCTCTGGCGGAGCCTGAAATACGAATGCGTCTACCTGCACGCATGGGAGACCGGATCAGAGGCCAGGACCGGTGTCGGCAAGTGGATCGAGTTCTACAACCGCAAGCGCCCCCATTCCGCCCTTGGCGGCAAACCCCCAGCCGTGGTCTACTGGCTGAGAAAAGACGTAACCCAACCCGGTCAGCAGGAGCAAAGAGTAGCTTAAATCACGCTGGAAACTGTCCAAACATTGGGGAGTAGCTCACACTGGGAAAATACCAGCATCATACACCGAGGAAGAAGCCGAGATATTGCTTTCAGGTGAAATCGACGATTTTTTCGATCACTGCTTTGAGTAAATTTGAAATGACCAGCTAAAAACACAAGAACCCGGCTGTTGTCCGCTCCCGCAAACTAGATGTATATTTGAATACAACAACCGGCATTGGAACAACTTAGTTAATCTGTGCCTATGATTTTCAGTTGCAGCGGGAGCCTTCTCAATGTCGAATAAGACAACTCGTTTGCTGCCATACTTTTTTGTTTTTTTTGCCTTCTTGAGCTTCAACGCAGCCTTTGCTCAATCCGCGGAATTAGCGGAGCAACGATTAGATTGGCTCCAACTGGGCATGGGGCTCTTTGGCGGCTTGGCGCTATTTTTGGCAGGGTTAGACCTTTTATCTGAGGGTCTGAAGAAGGCTGCTGGAAACACTCTCAGAGATGTCCTTCAAAAGCTTACTGTGAACCGATTCATGGGCGCTGCGACTGGTGCTTTTGTCACCGGTATTCTTAATTCCTCTTCTGTTACAACAGTACTTGTTGTGGGCTTCGTTACAGCCGGCGTCATGACGTTGGCGCAATCCGTCGGCGTTATCATGGGAGCAAATATTGGCAGCACTGTCACTGCGCAGTTACTTGCATTTGACCTTTCTGCGTATTCTCTGATTGCAGTTGCTCTTGGCTTTTTTATGACGTTTGGGAGCAAGAACGAGCGCCCCAAGTACATAGGTATGATGATAATGGGCCTCGGATTGGTTTTCTACGGAATGGGTCTGATGAGTGATGGCATGAAGCCTTTGCGCAGCTACGAACCCTTTCTGGAAATCCTCGCTAGCATGGAACAGCCACTATTTGGTATTTTGGCGGGCGCTCTATTCACTGGGTTGGTTCAATCCTCCGCTGCCACTGTTGGTATCGCCATCGCGATGGCAAGCGAAGGATTGCTGTCTCTTCAGGCTGGGATAGTCTTGGCTTTGGGTGCAAATATCGGGACCTGTGTCACCGCTTTGCTTGCGGCACTTGGTAAGCCAGTCGAAGCCGTTCGCGCGTCCGTTGTCCATGTCTTGTTCAATATTGCCGGTGTTCTAATTTGGCTTCCGTTTCTAGGAATACTTGCTGACATAGCCGTAAATGTTTCGCCCGCCGCCGCGGACAGTCTAATTGGAAAAGACAAACTTGCAGCAGAGGTTCCTCGGCAGATCGCAAATGCCAACACCATTTTCAATGTCCTCAACACTATAATTTTTATAGGTTTCGCAACGGCCTTCGCACGTCTCGCGGAAAGACTGGTCCCAGAACGGCCTGAGCCAAAAGAAAAAATCATCCAACCCGAGTTCCTTGATGATGGAGCTCTGGAAGCGCCAACGATTGCTCTTGAAAACGCAAGAAGAGAGATTGAGCGGGTTGGGCACATCGCCTTGGAAATGATGGACACCTTGGGTGAGGGAGCTGAACATCACGATAGAGATGCGTTAGACGCGGTCGCAAGACGAGACGATGAAGTGGATATTCTAACTTCGGAAATCATGAAATATCTCGGTCGCCTTCTGCAAAGTTCACTCACGGAAAGTGAAAGCGAAACACATCACAAACTTGTCGCAGCGATTATGAATATTGAGAGTACAGCTGACATCGTCGAAACGGACATGGTGGAGTTGATCAAGAACTTCATCGATGGCGACTATGCCGAAAGTAGCGAAACAACCAGAGATATGGTGCAGGGTCTTTGGAAATGTGTAAGAGAGAGCTTAGAGCTCGCAGTTCGCGCTGTTGGCAACAAAGACGAACGTTCCGCTCAAGAAGTACTATTGCTCAAAGACGATATTCGAACTCTTTCCGACCAGTTGTTCGAAAGACACGCAAAGCGACTGAACATCGACGAACCCCGATATTTAGAGCGCGTTCGATTGCTAATGACATTTATCGAGCAATTGCGCCACATGTATACACTGACCAAACGCGTCGCAAAAACACAACTTCCAATCGAAGTCGCCACAGACGCAACATAAGCTGTTTGCACGTTGAATAGCAGAACCATCACCTTTGTGACGTCAGATATGAAGCAGCCTTTGGTTACAATGGTGTTTGAAAGGATTTGCTCCCACCCTAGGGTTGCTTAGTATTTTTGCGGGACGGTATGTTCGAACGAAATAGACTTTGCAGCACCTTTCCTGTGTTTTCGACGCTTTGGCAATTCAGGGAGAACGAATGGTTCCTCGTCGTAAGGTATCGATTGAAGTAAATGTGAGATGCAGTTCAGCCGGGCAAGACGTTTGTTGTCTGCCGGGACACGGAACCAAGGCGCGTGATCGCTGTCTGTTTCCGCAATCATACGTTCATAGGCTTCGGTGTAGTCCCACCAACGCGCCCATGACTCCAAGTCCATCGGGCTCAACTTCCAGTGCTTCC
This sequence comes from Ruegeria sp. HKCCD7559, assembly GCF_013110575.1. Taxonomy (NCBI): domain Bacteria; kingdom Pseudomonadati; phylum Pseudomonadota; class Alphaproteobacteria; order Rhodobacterales; family Roseobacteraceae; genus Ruegeria; species Ruegeria sp. HKCCD7559. Next base: position 241,037 of record NZ_WVQU01000001.1, on the reverse strand, counting down.
TTGGATCGATCATGCGATCCTTAAACCGTTCTTGTTGAACCTCTCTAGTGACGTCAAAAAAGTACTTCAGAAGGATGATCCCTTCTCTGACCAGGTATCGTTCAAATCCAGGTACATCTGTAAGGAAGTTTTCGTATTCACTGTTTGTACAGAAACCCATGACCCGCTCAACACCCGCGCGGTTGTACCAACTGCGATCGAAAAGGACGATCTCACCTCCTGCAGGGAGATGCTCAAAATACCTCTGCACGTAGACCTGGGTTTTTTGCCGATCACTTGGAGCGGGAAGCGCAACGACCCGAAACACTCGTGGGCTTACACGCTCGGTAATGCGTTTGATGACGCCGCCTTTTCCTGCAGCGTCGCGCCCTTCGAATACTACAACAACTCTCGCTTTTGTTCGTTGCACCCAACCTTGGAGGTGGCAAAGCTCGACCTGCAATCTCTTTAGTTCTGCCTCATAGGACTTTTTGGAGATTTTTGTCTTTGTCGCCATTTCCTTCTCCTCCCACTTAACAGTAGTAGTTAATTTAGGTGGGTTTAAGGTGAGTTCGTTTCCTAGAGTCTTCGAAATCACCTAGGCGCTAAACTTTACAATCAACTGGCAATTCTCTCGTCCAGACCACCACAGTCTGGCAAGTCAAACTATCCAACAACCTAAGCGTCCAGAATTTCCGGCGCTTCTATTATTGGCCACCAGACATGTGTGGACAGCCATTCATAATCGGCCCCACCCGCACCGTTCGCACCAGTTGATTGCTTGTGGGCAAGAATTAGCTCTTGGCTGAAACGATGCCCTCCTCGGACGAACTTTGTAAGCTCGCGGTGTACAGTCCAGTTTAAAGCCAAACCCATTTCTGTGATTTGAAACCCATCGTCAACACGCTGTATGTTCGGGTTAGTCAGAAGATGAAGCTGCCGTCTTACGCTGGTCTGAGGGAGGTTAGTATACTTAGCTAAACCCCGAGTGGTCCATGGTTGGGGATGAATAACAAGAGCTTGATGCACCCTCTGCATAGGAGGAGGATACTTGAAATGATCAAAGCTGATTTGCCAGCGGCGCCATAGTCTTAACCGATTGCGCTCAGATTCACTCATCGACATAATTAGATACTTTAAAGACTGTGATTTAGCTGACAAGCCAGATTAAGCTACGTTCTACTAGACAACAACTGTGCATTACCTCGGCGGATGATCGCTCCAAAGGTTCCCCGACTTAAAGCGCAAATAACCGTAATCAAACAGCGCCCGCATATATTCTGGGTCGAACGGCTCGCTTAGAGGATGGTCGAAGTCCGCTCCAATCCATGTTGCCCGGTATTCTGCGCCTCTTTGAAGGCTGAGCTTGTAGGCTAATCTTAAATCATCAACACCTTGAGCTTTGATAAGCGTGGAAAGTGATCGCGCTGATACTTTGAAGACCCCTGTCTCTGTTACCCTCAACTCAGGTTCCACTTTCCCGTTGCGTATCGCGTATAGTTTTCCGCCGCGCGCGTATTTTCTGGGGATATCCCATCCCGGCACGTACGCGGTTTGAGAATATACACCACCGTCAACGTGCAGTTCATCCCGGACACCTTCTTCAGTTTCAACATCAATTAAAACCGGAGGAAAAACACCCGGAATTGCCGCGGATGCGAGCAAGACATCACCAAATGTCTTTTTTGCGTTTGGTGAATTACTGTTCGCGATGGCGCCCAGATCCCACAGCACTGGTCTTTGTGCATCCAAACTCACCGTCTGAACCAACAACCGCCGTCCGCGACGATGTTCTTTGGCAATCTGCGATAGAAAATCGTCGGTTATGTAAGTTTCGATAAGTTGTTTTAACGGGTCAGAGCTTTTGACAGAGGAACCACTTAGGATGCCTGTTACAAATCGGCCCCTGAATATCCGCGACGGTGGTAGCCCACCGTAAAGCTCTTTGAGATCAAAATCATAGTCGGAACCCAGAAAGGCGAATGGCGCGGCCAACGCGCCTGTAGAAACCCCTGTAACGACCATAAATTCTGGGCGCGTGCCGGACTCGCTCCATGCGGACAGAATACCGGCGGCGAAGGCTCCATCCTCGCCACCGCCCGATAGTGTTAGTGTGTAATCTGAAGAAAGTTTCGAAGCGCGCCTTTGACGATGGGCCTCTTCAAGAAGTTCACTGATATTGGAAGGAGCGACATCAGCCCAATAACGAGCGCCTTCGATGCCTGGGACCTGCGGGTTCTTGAGATCTGTCTCGTCTACCGGGTTTCTGGAAATACTTGAGCACCCTAGTTGGAAAAACAGCAGTAGGAAAACACACAGCTTACTCCAATGCATGCGCCCCATCTTCTCCACTCCCAGCTCCATTGGATAAAACTAAAACAAAGGCCAGTACACTGTCTTGGACCAATACTCTTGTTCGTCGTTTTGGCCCTCAAAGCGCATTGAGCGTTGCAGTCTTTTGGGCCGCGCTAAAGCATAGCATACTAAATGAAAACGTATTTATCATAGAGTCAACGTTTCTCTGAAGGGGCCATTTCTGTACTGGTTGGTAGGACGTCGGTGTGGGACGTCTGCTCAGCACGAGACACAGGTTCAACTGACCATATCCTTTGTCCCAAATACAAAGCAAAACAGAGCATTACTGCAAAATTCACCCAATAGAGCGCGATGTCACCGAAGTAAGTTGTAGCGGCATTCGCGATCAGGGGACCGGTAATAGATCCTAAAGTCCAAACCAATAACATGGTTACCGCCGCCGAAGACACAAAAACCGGAACCGTTCGGTCCAACGCGTGCGCCACAAGCAAAGAATAAAGGGTGAGCAAGCTACCACCCAGCAACACCAATATGATGGAAAGCACCGCGAAACCGATTGAGTTGTAGTCGAATGAATTGACGCTATGGTCGTAGTCCACGTCGACCAGAACCGCCATAAGAAGAAGAACTACTGTCGCGGTGACCGTAGCTATCAAGATTACTATCCGCCGGTCCATCTTGTCGGATAGCCATCCAAGCGGAAACTGAAAAAGGACACGCCCGAGGTAAACTATGGCGACCATAAGGGCCACATCAAAAATGGCGACCCCTAGCTGAGCAGCATTGTAGGGGACTACGCTCAACAAAGTTGTAGACACCATCCCCATGGCGAACACGCCTATGGCTGCGGCCGGGGCGTCTTTGAATAATCCGCGCATTCGAATGGGTACGTTGGATTCATTGTTGGGAGGAGATGAGCGAGTGGTCGAGATAACCACAATCGAAACGCAGTAAAACAAAGCAACGTAAACGAATGCCTCTCGAATATCTCCAGGCACGACAAAAACTAAAAACTGACTGAACACGGCGACAACACCGACTATTATCGCATAGACTGCGAGAACTCTTCCACGGCTCTTGTCCTCCACAGTTTCATTGAGCCAAGTGTCACCGATCGAAAAGAGTCCTGCAGTCGCCAATCCGGTTAGGAAGCGCAAAAAGACAAGGAACGGGGTGCTAGCGGAAACTGAGAACAGGATGGCCACCGCTATCGTGATAGCTGCTCCAGAAGCAAATGCACGGATGTGGCCAATATCAGCAATCGATCTGGCGACAACAAAACACCCAACTAAAAATCCTGCAGAGTATGCGGACGCCGCAAACGAGGCGGCTTCTTGAGACGCCCCAATTTCAGAAAACGCGAGCGGAACCAAAGTACCAGATCCAGCAGTGGCCAGTTGAACAGCAGCCATTGCAATGAAGAGTGATTGAAGATTGAGAACTTGGTTTCTGATTGCCAATGCACCCTAGCTCCAAGTTGCACCGAGGCTCGGTAAGTTTTTCTTACTTGTCGCTTCTACTCAAGTAGACGCGCAGTATCTTCCACAAATCAATGCTACTTCTTTGTGTTGATAACATTGAGCTCTACTGACACTAAGACCGCCAGATGCCACAGTGGAACTTCAGACTTTCGCAAAAGTATTATGACCTACTTTCGGCTTAAGCTCAGCAATACAACAATAAACTTCATCCATTAACCTATTTTTATGCTGAGCCATTTTGGCTCACATTAATTTGTGAAAAGCCTCTGATGCTGGCAGAGTTGTTTCAATCGATCTCTTCTCCCGCGAAGCCTCTCATGCCCAACAAGGTAGCAGCTTCGAATAAGCAGGTGAAAAATATGCCTCTGAACTTCCTAGGGACACTTGCGGCTGTTTTGTTTAGTGCTTTTCCCATCGTGGCCGCAGCACAAGATACCCCCGCAACGGTAAGACCAGCAAAAGTATTCACTGTTGTAAAAGCCTCGTCTGACTTTGAAAGAGTTTATCCTGCTATTGTCTACCCTTCGAGGGAGGTTGAACTCTCTTTTCGTGTAAGTGGACGAATTACAGAGTTACCAATTAGGGCCTCAAGCAGTGTAGTGCGGGAAGGTATTGTTGCCCAACTAGATACGCGCGACTTCGAAGTCGAGGTTGCAAGGCTCAACAGCCAACTAGAAGAGGCAGAGGCGAATTTGGTTGTGCTGAGGTCAGGTGCACGCCCTGAAGAAATTACAGCTTTAGAAGCCTCGGTTCAGGCAGCTCAAGCCCAAAGAGACCAAGCTCGGGAGGAATACATCCGCTCTGCTCAGCTTTTGGAAAGGGGTATAATTCCTACTGCGCAGTACCAACAACGTGAAGCTGCTTTTCGTCTGGCAGAAGCCGAACTGGTGTCGCGAGAGGAGCAGCTTACAATTGGTCGAGTCGGTGGGAGGCCGGAAGAAATAATTGCAGCAGAAGCGGCAATCCGCGGCCTTAAAACACAAATTCAGTCGGCAAAAAACAACCTTTCTGATGCAACGCTTCGAGCGCCATTCGATGGAACGATTGCCAAGCGCAACGTGGACAATTTCCGAAATGTTCAAGCCGGTGAAACCATCGCCTTAATCCAAGACCTATCGACTGTAGATGTAAGCTATGACTTACCCGGCGCTGACATAATCGCGATGTCGTCAATCGGCTTCGACAATGTTGTAAGTGTGGTTACTTTTGACTCCTTGCCGGGAGTTGAAATGAACGCAGATCTCGTCGAGTTTACCACGCAAGCTGACGCAGCGACACAAACCTATCGTGGTCGTCTATCAGTAACTCCTCCTAAAGACTTGGTTGTACTACCTGGGATGGTAGCGCGCGTGATTATTAGGGCAAACAGGCAAAGCGATACGCAAGTTGTCGTTCCATTTTCGGCTCTAGCGGCAAGCCCCGACGGTTCCCCATATGTCTGGCTGCTTGATGGATCCAGCAATACCGTTAGTCGTCGACCGGTTGAATTGGGGGAAATATCTGACGACTTCGTGTTCGTGAGATCGGGTCTTGAAGAAGGGAACATGATTGTCACTGCAGGATTGAGCGAACTGCAGGATGACATGGTGGTTCGCCCAATCTCAAAAGTTGGTGAGTAGCAAATGGATCTTGCAAGGTTTGCAATTGAGAAACGCCTTATTTCGGCGTTGGTGACCATTCTCATCTTGGTGGCTGGCTACTTTGCATACTTAACTCTTCCTCGTTTCGAAGATCCTGAGTTCATAATCAGACAAGCTCAGGTCATAACCCCTTATCCGGGTGCCACTGCAGAAGAAGTCTCAGAAGAAGTCACCGAGGTAATTGAAAATGCTCTACAAGAGCTCCAAGGGGTAAAAGAGGTAAAGTCAGTCTCATCACCCGGACTCAGCACTGTGACAGTCGAATTTACAATCCCCACGACGCCTGATTTTCCGTCGCTTCACGCAAGATTTGCTCAATTGCGCGCAAAGATACTTGACGCCCAAACAAGTCTTCCGCCGAACGCACTCCGATCGCAGGTCTACGATGACTTCGGCGACGTGTATGCATTGTATTTTGCGATTGTTGGCGATGGCTATTCTATAGCTGAGCTCCATGAGTACGCGAAGGAGCTCCAGAGGGAGTTGGTTGCAGTCAGTGGTGTTTCCAAGGTGATCTTAAGTGGTGAACAGAATGAAGCGATCTTTGTAGAATATGCACCTGCAAGGTTAATAGAACTTGGAATATCACCACAGCAAATTGGCCAAGTTCTGGAGGGACAAAACCTCGTAGCGCCCTCGGGTTCTCTCAAGTCCAACTCGCGTCGCATAGAGATACGGCCGTCGGCGGCAATAGCCTCAATTGACGCTATCAAAGACCTAGTCGTTTCTGTGCCAAGTAGCGGAGCATCATTTCGACTTTCAGATATCGCAACCGTGTCGCGCGGTTACGTTGAACCCGCAAGCCCCCTACTATTTCGAGATGGTCGGCCTGCGATTGGAATTGGAATCTCCAATAGCCTAGGCGGAAACGTTGTGAACATGGGCGAAGCCGTAAAGCAACGGATAAACGAGTTGGAGAACCTAAGACCAATCGGAATCCAGATTTTGCCAATCTCTGATCAGTCTGCTTCGGTAAAAGAATCGATCAACGACTTTGTCATGAACGTGGTTCTGGCGCTCATCATCGTTGTAGGCATATTGCTTATTTTTATGGGGTTAAGATCCGGAATACTCATGGGGGGTATTCTGTTGGTCACAGTCGCAGGCACGCTTACCGGCATGCAGCTCTTAGGGCTCGACATGCAAAGGATTTCACTAGGCGCGCTGATTATTGCGCTCGGCATGCTGGTCGATAACGCTATTGTCGTTGTCGAAGGTACGTTGGTCCGCGTTCAACGCGGTGAAGCCACCAGCGACGCTGCTATCTCTGTCGTAAATCAAACCAAATGGCCGCTACTCGGAGGAACAGTTGTAGGACTCTTGGCATTTTCCCCAATTGGCTTTTCACCGGACAACACTGGAGAATACGCCGGGAGCCTCTTCTGGACCATCTCGATCTCATTGCTTTTTTCGTGGTTGGTGGCGATATGGCTCACGCCCTATTTTTGCACTCTACTGCTGAAGCCTACCTCGGAAAAACCGCCTGCAGAGAACGCGATTCTCCGTGGTTATCGTTCGCTCCTCGCGTATGCGATCCGATTCCGGTACCTTACGGTGGGGCTTGTTGTTGCGCTCTTTCTCTCTGCGATCGCAGGGTTTGCGTTAGTACCCCCGGGCTTCTTTCCCAACAGCACCAGAGCGCAATTTGTAGTGGATTACTTTTTGCCAGAGGGAACCGACATTGAACAAACCAGTCAGGACATGCGAGAGATTGAAGCGCATCTCTTAACTCTACCAGGTGTCACCTCTACAAATCTGTCTGTGGGCAGCGGGCATTTACGCTTCATGTTGGTATACGATAGTGAAGACCAGAACCCTGCCTATGGTCAAATTTTGGTGGACGTAGAGGATTATCGGCAGATCGATGCACTACAGCCGGAAATTCAGTCTTGGATTGACCAAAACTACGCTGACTCATATGCAAAAGTTTGGAAATTTGTACTGGGCCCTGGTGGTGGATCGAAAATCGAAGCCGAATTTTCTGGACCCGATCCCGTTGTACTTCGCGAACTAGCTGAACAGGCAAAACTGATATTCGCTGAAAACGGAGCCATCGCGATAAAAGACGACTGGCGCGAGCAAAAACAGGTAATTCGGCCAGTTATTGACACAGAAAACACCCGCAGGCTGGGTCTCACCCAAGCGGAAATATCAAGGGCCGTTTACTGGCATCAAGTAGGGGCGCCGATAGGGGTTTACCGCGAAGGCGACAACTTGTTGGACATAGTTATGCGCCCATTCGAAACCGACCGAAACAAGATCAGTGACCTAAAAAACATCCAAGTTTATAGCGACGTAGCCGGAGGATACATTCCAATATCTCAAGTTGTAGACCGATTTGAACTTGTTTTTGAAGCTGGGAACCTTAGGCGCATAGACCGTAAGCTTGCAATCACCGCACAAGCCGACAACGCACCAGAAGTACTGTCAGGCGATCTTTTCGCTCATGTCCGACCACTGGTAGAGGCAATCAAATTGCCAAGTGGGTATTCTCTTGAATGGGGTGGTGAGTATGGGGACTCGCAAAGCGCAAACGACGGTTTGGCTTCGACTATGCCGCTTGGGTTCGGAGCGATGATTGTCGTTGTTTTCTTCTTGTTTAACGCAATCCGTCAGCCACTTATCATATGGTTGACAGTACCTCTGGCTCTCATTGGAGTCGTCTGGGGGCTCGCGGCAACCAGAACGCCGCTCGAATTTATGGCAATACTGGGTGTTTTGTCTCTAACAGGGATGCTAATCAAAAACGCTATCGTCCTTATTGACGAAACCGATACTCAGATTGCTGGTGGAAAACCTCGGCTGCAGGCTGTTGTTGACTCAGCTGTTCTACGCGTCCGCCCAGTGTCACTGGGCGTACTTACTACTGTTCTTGGAGTAATGCCTTTGCTGTGGGATCCGTTTTTCGAGTCACTCGCAGTGGTGATCATCTGCGGTTTGAGTTTTGCGACCGTTCTTACACTGATAGTAGTGCCAACTTTGTACTCAGTGTTCTTTAGAATAAATGAAGACGAAACAGCGGCTTAATCACTGATCTGAAAATTCCCATATGCTTGCCTGACCACACCCCAGCATGTTCTTCGTTTGGTGAAAGACAACTTCTTTTAGGCCGTTCTCGTAAATTCCACGGTCTGCTTTCTGCGCATCTATGCGGCTCGCGGTCAGCGCGTTAAATGACCCCTACTCCAGCACCTCATCTCCATCGCGGGCAGCCGCACGCCTTTCGGCCAGACGTTTGGCCATGTTGTACTCGTCACTGCCCCGTTCGAAGCGGCTTTCATAAAAATCGAGCACCATTGCGTTTTCCTTGGCGGTTAGCAAACTACCAGTAGAAAGCCCTTCGATAATGCTGCGACGTTGATGGTCCGACATTTTTCCATAGTAGATTTCAGTAATTTTTTCGTTCGTATGACCAAGGTTTAGGGACCAGGCTTTGCGGTCTTTGGGAGAGGTGCAAAGCTCATCCCCAAGCGCCTTAAGCGTATCACGAACAGAGTGCGGTGTGCATTTGCGTCCGATCTGGGAGGTGGCGAGATTAAAGGCACAGCTCACGGCTGAGGACGATTTCATAGGGGGTACGGGGCTGATCTCTGAACCGCGTTGTTTCAGATGTGCAAGCTCAGGGAAGGCAGCGTCGTCTTGGGTAAAACCCAGTACGACCAACTCCGAAAGCCAGTTTACAAGGACCTCTTGGAAGGCTTCAGTGCGCGGGAAGAATACAATGCGAAAGCTCTTCCCATTTTTCGCGCGCATTTCTAAGGCGTTCTGAACTAGTTCCCTTTTATAGAGGTCAATGTGTTTCAGTCTAAGTGTAGTGAGCGCTGCGGCACGTAACCCACTGGTGTAAGCACAAGCCACCATGGCACGATCACGACGCTCTGCAATTGTGCGATCTGGCATCTCCTCCAACATCTTTTCCGCCTGCTCGATCGTCAAATAGTCGCGATCATCACGCGGCAGGGTTTTGGCGTGTACCGCCTTTGGAAGCTCCAGATAGAGCGGGATGTTTTGACTCAAACGCTTGTAGCCGTCCTGAAGCCGGAGCCATTCGAAGAACTGGCGAACCTGCGACGCGTGGTGCCGGATGGTAGAATTACCCAAACCGCCATGCTCTTTGAGCGTTTGGCCAAGATTGACCAAATGATCACGATAGTCTGCGGCGTCCTTTGGCGTGACCTTTTCGAAGGCTTTGCCTCCTAGGAAAACCTCCAGCATGCGGATGCTCCGCAGATGGGCGCGTTTGGTCGAAGTCTCAAAGCGCCCAGCATAGATTTGCCACTCATGCACGATCCGATCGTTTGTCGGGTACCAAACCGTCTCGCGAAAGTCGGGTTTGTTCCCGGTATCAGCTGGGATCTCACAATTACTTTCGTCTATCAGAGCCAGGCTGGTACCCGACATGAGGCATTTTTTCATGCTGTCGTATTCTGTCGCTTTCAGTAACTTTGTTACCTGGGCATCGCAGGCACCGCAGACACCCACTGCCATATACCGACTACTGGAGGTTGTCCTGAGCGAGATCGACTGAGGAGCAGGATAACCTGCGCTGCCGCAGCTCAAACAATTGAACTCACCCTGCTTCAGTTTAGCCAGCGGTTTGCGTTTCTGGCCATTGTGGTAGCGTTGCAGCTCAGCCCCACGAAAAACAAAAGGGCGCTGATCGTCCGATTTCCGCAGTCCGGATTTCATCCAGTCAGTGATGGCATTGCGGCGAACGTTGTAGATTTTGCAAAGCTCTTCCACCGAATAGACCTGGTCCTGGCAGACCTTCACTTTGTAGTGGGCCCGCGTCATATCACGCGCCCCGATTTGCGACTTTTCTTTTTGGTTTGGTCCGATGCCTCAGCCAGTTTTTCCTCAAACGCGAGCAGGCTGGACAGGCGCCAGCGACTGCTGTTCGGGGGAAGCTTGATCGGTGCTGGCAGAACACCAAGCTCCACGCGCTTCCAGACCGTTTGGCGGGCGATGCCGAAGCGTTTGGCCACTTCGACGTCTTTGAGATAGCGCTCGTCTTCGCCGAGGTTTTTAGCCTCTTTTGCTTCCAATGCGGCAACCTGCACTGACGTCAGAGCAGGCGGGTTTGATTGCGACTGATTCTGAACCTGTGCCTCGCCCTTGTCCGTGACACGTTCGGACGGGTGCGATGCGGCATTAGAGGGATCTGCGAACAGATCCCCCATTGCGGAATCGTGCCTGTATTTAACCATCCGCACCTCCATTCAGAGATGCCCGGTTTTGGGAAGAGAAAAGTTCGGGAACTGGTGCATCAGGCGCCCTCCCGCAGGAGTTCGCGGATGTCACCAACACGCCAAGCTGTGGTACGAGGCCCGAGGTGTACTGGCTGGGGGAAGCGCCCAGCGCGGACGCCTGCCCACCACGTCGAACGGGATACAGGTACGGGACCGTGGGGATACAGAATCTGCTTTTCGCGCAGTAGCGCGTCGTCGGGAAGATCGTCAAAACGCATCGTAAGCCATCTATGTTTGTTACAGATGCTCTAAGGCTGACGAGGTCCGATCTTGTGCAGCATGGATCCACGAAACTCGATCGTGGATCCACGATGTGAATTATACTTTTAAGGGGTTCAGTCGCTCCAATAGTTGCTGTTGACGTGCAACTCACTGGCCTCCTTTAGAAGCCTACGAACCGTTTGCTGGTCCACCCCGCAGCCAAGTTCAGCAGCTTTGTCCGCAATCTGCTTCGGCACTTCAGAGCGTTTTTGAATGGGCGTATAACTGTGGCCGTCCACTGCGCAAGCAATGAGGGCTTTTTGAAGCGTTGCGATCCGTGTAGTGCTAGCAGACTTTTGAGCCCGGCTGTTTTCGGCAGAGGAAGAGGCCTCTAGTTTTGCGTCCAATTCAGACAGGCGCTCATCTTTCGCTCGCAGCATATCTCGAAGTTTCTCGTTCTCTGCGACGGTTTCTGTATTCTCGACCACCTTATCCGGGTGCCGGTTGTTGTGACCCGGCATCCCCACAGCACGCCGCCATGCAGGGGACACATAATACCCCCGTTTCGCCAGCCAGTGCAGATAGTCCTTGGCAGGCGCCTTCTCACTGATCTCCCCTATCTCCAACGCCCTTTCCAAAATCAGGAACCTGTCGTCACGCTCACGAATCGTCTCCCCGGTTTCCGGGCCGCTCCCACGCCAACCATCTGTAGTGAATGGTTTGAAATTCAGGGACAAATCGATTGCCTCGCGGGCTGTCCAATAGGGTTTTCGAGCCCACTCCCCGATCAGACGTCGTTCCTGTCTGGCGTACTTGGGGGAGAGCACTTCCTGTCTGCGATGAGCAAAATGCTGGCCATCAAAAGCGATCGGGCCTTCCGGCGTGACGGCAAGCCACCAATCCGTATGGAACGGCAGGTTGTTACGTTCCGCCCACCAAAGCCAGAACTCGGGTGCGCCAAATCGTTCACCTGACCGCTTCGCTCTGGTCAATAGCGCGCTATGGTCTTCCAGCACCTGTGCGGTTCCGGCATCTTCTGGCGAGATGCCCAGCGCCAACAGGACGGCTTCTTCAAGAGACCAACTGTTCTGATAGATCCAAGCCTGCATCAAGTGTTCAGCAGGTTTTACCGGGGCCTGTTCACATTCAATCATGTCCCAGTTTTTCCTTCTTCATCGTATCAAGCTGATCTGCCCACCACTGTGCCAACTCAACTCGCTCATTCCAGTGTGCGCTGCGTGCGTATGCCCGGCGGATTTCATTCTTTTCCACATGGGCGAGTGCTCGCTCAATGGCGTCCGGATGCCAACAGCCTGATTCATTGGCCAATGTGGAAAACATTGCCCGAAAGCCATGCGCCGTCATCTCGTCCTTCTCATACCCCATGCGGCGCAGCGCGGCATTCAAAGTATTGTCGCTCATGCAGCGCTTGGATGAACGTACCGATGGAAAGAGTAACTTGCCCCAGCCCGTCAGGTCGCGAAGTTCCTTCAAGTGATCGAAGGTTTGGCGGGACAGCGGTATTGTGTGAGGCCGCCGCATCTTGGCGCGATGTGCCGGAACGGTCCACGCCATTCTGGCTTCATCGATCTCATCCCACTCCGCCATTCGCAACTCTCCGGGGCGCAGGGCAGTCAACGCCAGCAGTTGCAATGCGAGGCGCGTCGTTCTTTGACCGGAAAACCCGTCGATAGCCCGTAGCAATGCACCGGCCTGCGCCGGATCAGTGATTGCCGCGCGGTGCTGTACCTGGGGCCTGATCAGGGCATCCTTTAAACCATAGGTCGGATCGTTATCGGCGAGTCCCAGGGCGATGGCATAGCGAAAGACGGCCCCGGCAGCAGACCGCATCCGTACGGCGCTTTCGTGATTGCCCTTTTTTTCCATCTTCTGCAGCGGAACCAGAATATCCCGTGCTGTTATTTGTGTGATCGGCATTTTCCCGATGTCTGCGGAAAGTAGCCGGTGAAACCAGGCGGTCTTAGTCAGCGTTGCTTCGGCACGGCCTTCGCTGCGCTTCTTTTCCAGCAGTTCTATCGCCAACTTGGAGAAAGTGGCTTTGTTCTCTGCCTCTTCTCTGGCTTTTTTGTCTTTGCGCACGCTGGAAGGATCTTCGCCATTTGCGATCAGGCTGCGGGCGTCGTCCCGTTTCCGTCGCGCATCGGCCAGTGTCACTTCAGGATACTTGCCCAGCGCCAGCAGCTTTTCCTTTTGGAGCCAACGATACTTAAAGCGCCAGAGTTTCGAACCGTTCGGCTTCACCAGCAAATAAAGCCCGTCAAAATCGGCCTGCTTGTAGGGCTTCTCCTTAGGTTTCAGAGCCCGAATCCGTGCGTCGCTCAAGACAGGCATTGGGGGTACCTTCCAGTCACCAGGTGGCACGTACCCCAATTTGGTACCCCATTTGGGGGTAGATTACAGCGCACGTGGCAGGACAACATCGGTCAATCCGACAGTAGAAATCCTGCAACTACAAGCTACTACCAGTCAAAATCGGACGCAACTGGATGTTAAAGTGGTGCCCGGGGGCGGAATCGAACCACCGACACGAGGATTTTCAATCCACTGCTCTACCCCTGAGCTACCCGGGCACGGGAACGACGTTCGTCGTTGGGTGGGGGCCTTCTATGACTTGCTACCAGCGGTGTCCAGAGGCTTTTTCACATTTTTTCAATGCGGTCGCCTTGGCGTGAAGTCCTGCGTGTCATCCTCGGCTTCAAGGTCATCTTCGCGCTGCGACGGAACCGAGTAGGACCCGTTCAGCCACTTGGCCAAATCAATGTCCGCACACCGCCTGGAACAAAACGGACGAAACTTCTGCTCGGTCTCGCCTCCGCAAATCGGGCAGTTCATTTCAGGATCTCCATTACAGGAACGCGACCACGCTTTCGCTGCAACTCAAAGTGGCCCAGCGGGGTCCAGCCTGCAAGAATCGTCTCGTCCGGGTCTGATCTGAACGCGGCACGCAAAGCGGACTCAAACCCGCGGCGATCCTTCTTTGGCATGGGAGCGAGGTCCAGCGTTATCTGACCAGCCAGCCCACGTACGCGCAAAGCACGGGGCAGCATCTTGGCGCAGGCGAAATTGGCCTTGGTGCCCGCCGCCAGCGAGGTGTCCGCTCCGGTGTTCACATCCACGGCGACCAACGCGCGTGTGGGTTCGATGTAAAGATACCCTCCGCCCGGCAAAGGCTCGGACGCTCCACGCACGGTATCCAGCGCATCCAGAACGCCGTGGGTTTCGAACCCGCCCGCCTGTGTCACGACTTCGGCCGGGTCGGTCCAGTCGCGCCAGGCAAGGATATGGGGGCTGTCACCTTCGCTGAGAAGTTCAGGCTCGGTCCCGTCGTCATTCATCACCTGCTCGGCCTGCGTCAACATGGCCGAGAGGTCTTCCGAGATCTCTTCGGCATCCGCACCAGCGCAGCAGGAGCGCAGGATCAATCCATAGGCGCTGTCACCCATCTGCTCGTGGGCGATTTCAAGCAGTTGATCGCGTGTGTCCTCGTCCTTGATACTGCGCGAAATGTTCAGGCCCGGAGCGTCCGGCGTAACAATCGCATAGCGGCTTTTGAAGAGGATGCGATTGCTCACCGGTATGGCTTTGCCGGGCTCTGCAAAGCCGGTAACCTGTACCAACAACAGGGCACCGGGACCCAAGCCTTTGACTTGTCGCAGGAAAGCAGGGCCATCTGGTGTGGTCAGGAACATTCCGCCCTGCCCCTTGACCGGGCGATCAGCGCGGGCGCGATAGATCGTGCCGGGCGCGGGTGCGTCTGTGGCGATCAAGAAGTCATCCAACTTGCCGTCGACCATCAGCGCAGCCGCTTCGCGGCCTTGGATGTGGTCCAGAACAATGGTGCGACCTTTCATGATGCCTCTCGATACAGTGGATAGCCGATGCCTTGCAGCAAGGCCGCGGTCTCGGACAGGGGCAGGCCAACGATGCCGGTAAACGACCCCGAAATCCATGGAATGAAAGCCCCCGCGGGCCCCTGAATCGCATAGGCGCCTGCCTTGCCGCGCCAGTCTCCGGTCGCCAGATAGGCGTTGATCTCGACATCCGACAGACGTTTGACCTTGACCTGTGAGACGACATCACGCTGCAGCACACGGTCTCCGCGCCGGACCGCAACCGAGGTGATCACGCGGTGACGACGACCAGACAGGGAATGCAGAAACTCTGCCGCCTGCCCCGCATCCTCGGGCTTTCCCAGAATCCGACGCCCCAAGGCCACGGTGGTATCTGCACATAGGGTAACGTCACCTCTATCTGCCGGAACAGCCTGCACTTTTTGGCGCGTGATGCGGTGGCAATACGGAACCGGAAGCTCGCCCTTCAAGGGCGTTTCGTCGATGTCAGGAGGGCAAATGGCATCGGGCCGCACGCCAAGCTGGGCCAGCAGGTCCAGCCGTCTTGGGCTGCCCGATCCGAGAATGAACGCCATTGCGGCAGGCGTTACTTGAAGCGATAGTTGATCCGACCCTTGGTCAGATCATATGGGGTCATCTCGACCTGAACCTTGTCGCCGGCCAGAACACGGATGCGGTTCTTGCGCATCTTGCCTGCCGTATGTGCGATGATCTCATGGCCGTTTTCCAGCTCGACCCGAAACGTCGCATTAGGCAGGAGTTCCTTCACGACACCGGGAAATTCGAGCGTATCTTCCTTGGCCATGTTGTCTCCATCATTACGTTGCACCCGCAGAATCTGCGGGGGTGTGCGCTTAAATGAGCCTATTTCGGCCTTATTTCAAGGGCGGAATCACCTAAAGAGCGGATATTGTGACCGATTCGACTCGGGCGGCCTGTTCCTCCCAATGGGTTCGGTTCAGCACGTGACCGTCCGCGCGGACCTCGGCGATGGCTGACAGGTCGACATCCGCATAGGTCCAGCCCGGCTGATTCAAAGTGCCTTCGGCCAGCACACCGGTGGCCGGGAACCCCTTGTCGGGCGGGCCAAAGACGCCTCCGGTCCCGGTGTTCATATCCACCGCCTCGGACCACTGGTTGTTCCCGACCAGCGAGGCCATGACCGTAACGCATTGATTTTCCAAAGCTCTTGACATTGCGCCAATCCGCACGCGCCAGTAACCCGAAAGCGCTTCGGTACAGGATGGCGCAAGGATCAGGTCTGCCTCGCTCAGCGCGCGGCCCAGCAACGGAAACTCGCTGTCATAACAGATCAACACACCGATCTTGCCCAGTGCGGTGTCGAACAGCTTGAGCGGGCCGCCCGGGGCGATGTCCCAATCCTCGCGTTCGAACCGGGTCATGATCTGTTTGTCCTGATTATCGAAACTGCCATCCGGCGCGTAGAAGGCGGCACGGTTCACCGGACGCCCGGGGCCATCAACAACCGGCGCCGACGCACCCAGAATGTAGGTTTTGTACGTCTTGGCGAGGCGGGTGTGCAGGTTTTGTACATCCTCCATCCGGTCGGACACGGCCCGGATCGACCGCTCCAAATCGCCGGCAATCTCGGCCCCTTCGAGGGTCGACAGCTCCATCGCGCCATATTCGGGAAAGACCAGCAATTCGGCCCCCTGCCCTGCGGCCTGGGACACCCACCCCTCAAGCTTGTCTTCGAATTGCGCCCAGCTATTCAGCCAGTCGAGGTTGTAGGCGGCAGTTGCGACTTTCATGGCAGCGTCCCCGTTCGGTCAAATTCGCGTGACCTTAGTCGCGGACGCAGACCGGAGTACAGCCCAATTACCCTGCGGTCGTCGGATCGATGATCGTGGTCACTTCGGTGACCGTGTTGGCCGGGAACCCGCTGAGTTCCGCATGCTTGTGGATCGCGTCCTCGCTCTCGGCCAGATAGATGCAAAAGGTCTTGTCACCAGCAACATAGGAATGCTCCCACTGCACGCCGGGTATTTGCGCCAGCGCTTCGTTCGACTTCGCAGACGCGCCGCACAGTTCGTCACCGGACATGGAACCGACACCCGGAAGATCGCGTTCGATAACATAGCGTTTCATGGCAATTCCCCCACAGAAAACCCAACACTACCATGATTCGGGAATTTTTTTGCGTTTGGCGTTCAGAGATCCCGGATCCAGAACTGAAGGGGTTTCTTCGATTCGCCTTCTTCGCCAATATCTTTCCACGAAAACTGTGCGATCGCACCGGGCAAAGGCGTGTATCCCCGCGCGCGCCAAAAGGCATCCAGCGGGCGGTAATTGTCGGGCCGCATCGGATGATCTGCCGGGCGTTGCACGCCGCAGAATGCGCATTTGGTGAAACCCAGCGCGCGGGCGTGGGCTTCGCGTTCGTCAAAGAACCTGTGGCCTACACCCTGCCCACGATAGTCGGGCAACAGCACCGATTCGGCGCAATAGAAGATGTCATGCAGGTCAAGCCCGGAGCCCTCGAAGGCCGCCGCGAAATCGTCAGCGTGGTCAGTCAGCGGTGCGCCGGTCGAGGCGCCGATCAGGCGGTCGCCGTCGAAGGCGCCAATCACGATGGCCTTGTCGCTGTCGCGGTAGGATTGCAGGTATTTGCGTTCGTATTCCAGATCGCCGTCATAGAGGTAGGGCCAGGCGTGAAACACTCTGATCCGCAGGCGGGCGACATCGTCCAGAGCGGCCCCGAGTGCCGCTCCGGTCAGGGGGCGGACGTCGGTGACCTCAGCCATTCGAAACCTGTTTGGTCCAGTCTGCCAGGTTGTAGAAAGTGGTGACGCGGGTGATCTTGCCATCCTTCAGGTCGAAGAACGAACCGGCAGGCAGGCGGTACGTCTGGCCATGCGCATCCGGAAGGCCATCATCGGTTTCCAAGTAGGTGCCGTTGACGATGAATTCGGCTGCGGCGCGGGTGCCGCCTTCGGCTTCGAACACGACGATGTCGGTCAGGTTTTCTTTGTAGCAGCGGTTCATATGCGCGCAGAACGCGGCGAACTTGTCCTTGCCAATGCGGATCTGGCCTTCGTTCACGTGATGGGCCACGTCATCGGACAGGCAGGCCAGCATGGCATCCACGTCACCGGCATTGAAGGCTTCGAAATAGGTTTTGACGGTCTGGTTCATGGTCACTCCGTAGGTTCGCCCCAGCGGTCTTTCAGATGTTTGATGATCTGATCGCGGGTCTGTCGGTAGTGATGTAGCTTTTCTTCGCGGGTCTCGCCCAACCCGGTAGGGTCCATTATTGGCCAATAATCGACATCGAGGTGAAAAACCCGGGTCAGTTCCAGCGCCTGCCGCTGACTGGCGGGTGAAAGCGCTACCACCAGATCAAACGAGCTGAGGTCATCACCCCATTCCTGCATCTCGTCAAAGGAGCGCGAGCGGTGGCGGGACAGTTCTACGCCGACCTCGTGGCAGACGGCGATGCTGAAGCCGTCGATTTCCAGATCGTTATGCACACCGGCGGACTGAACATAGGTGCCGGTGCCATAGAATTTCTTCATCAGCCCCTCGGCCATCGGGGACCGAACCGCGTTGTGGTCGCAACAGAACAAGACCGACTGCGGCAGAGGCTTCACGCGTCAGCCCCCAAAATGCAGAACGCAGATCAGCGTGAACAGGCGACGGGCGGTGTCGGTGTCGACATCTGCCTTGCCTTCCAGCCGTTCCTGCAACACGCGGCTGCCTTCGTTGTGGATACCCCGGCGGGCCATGTCGATGGTTTCGATCTGGCTGGGCGGCAGTGATTTCACCGCATCGAAATAGCTTTCGCAGATCTGGAAGTAATCCTTGACCACCTGCCGGAAGGGACCGAGCGACAGGTGAAACTCGGCCGCTTTTTCGTTGGCCTCGGTTTCAATGTCGAAGACAAGCCGTTTGTCGCGGATCGAAAGCTGAAGGCGATAGGGGCCTTCGGGCACAACGCGGTCGTCGCGTTTGGGCAGCGAGAAGCTGTTTTCTTCCAGCAGATCATAGATGGCAACCTTGCGTTCCTGCTCGATCTCGGGCGTGGGCGGCGGCAGATTTCTATCATCCAGTTCGATATGCGAGATGCGGGTCATCTTTACAGTCACATTCCTTGCGTCAGCACAGACCTATAGCAATGATATTCAACGGGCAACGCACAGAAACGCCATATGCGCCAGGTCTTTGCGTCATTTCAGCCATTCAGGCGGTTCAGGCGCGCGGTGACCGAGAGGCCATGCGCCTCGAGGCTTTCCGAGCACGCCAACTGTTCGGCGGCAGGACCAATGGCGCGCAGGGCTTCGGGGGTCATCTGGCTGAGCGTGGTGCGTTTGAGGAAATCCATCACGCTGAGGCCTGACGAAAACCGTGCCGAACGCGCGGTGGGCAACACGTGGTTGGGACCGCCCACATAATCACCGATGGCTTCAGGTGTGTACTGGCCCAGAAAGATGGCCCCGGCGTGGATGGTTTTTTCGCTCAGCGCCACCGGGTCTGCGACGCAAAGCTCCAGATGTTCCGGGGCGATACGGTTCGATAGGATTGCAGCCTGATCCAGATCACGGACGGTGATTATGGCGCCGAAGTCGCGCCAGCTGGCCCCGGCGATGGCGCGGCGTTGCAGGGTTTCGAGGCGTTTTTCGACCGCCTCAGCGACGCTTTGGCCAAAAGCGGCATCATCCGTGATCAGGATCGACTGCGCGCTTTCATCGTGTTCGGCCTGGCTGAGCAGGTCCAGCGCGATCCAGTCGGGATCGTTGTTCTTGTCGGCGATAACCAGAATCTCGGAAGGGCCCGCAATCATGTCGATGCCGACCTTGCCAAAGACACGGCGCTTGGCCGCCGCAACAAAGGCGTTGCCCGGGCCCGTGATCTTGTCGACCGGCGCGATGGTGTCGGTGCCATAGGCGAGCGCCGCCACGGCCTGCGCGCCGCCGATGCGATAGACCTCGTCCACACCCGACAGCTGCGCTGCCATTAGCACCAGCGGGTTCACCTGCCCGTCCGGGGTGGGCACCACGATGGCCAGCCGTTCAACCCCCGCCACCTTGGCCGGGATGGCATTCATCAGCACCGATGACGGGTAAGAAGCCAGCCCGCCCGGCACGTAAAGCCCTGCGGCAGAAACCGCCGACCAGCGCCAGCCCAGCGTGGCCCCGGCCTCATCCGTCCAGCTGTGATCACTAGGCATCTGCTTTTCGTGATAGGCCCGGATGCGGGCGGCGGCCAGTTCCAGCGCCGCGCGATCCTCGGCCGAGACCTGCGTCACCGCGTCCGCGATTTCCTGAGCGCTGAAGGCCAGCGTTTCGGGCGTCAGCTCCAACCGGTCGAATTTCGCGGTCAATTCAATGACTGCCGCGTCGCCCCGGTTGCGGACATCGTCGATGATCTGCGCCACAACCGCGTCCACATCCGGGCTGTCCTCGCGCTTGGCGGACAGCAGGGCCTGAAAGGCGGTTTCGAAATCGGGTGATGTGGCGTCAAGGAAAACGGGCATGATCTGGCACTCCGGGCGTTGCGCCACGGGACATATCGCCCAAGGGGCGCGGCCTCAACCCTCAGCCCTGGGGGTGCAGCGATTTGCGCATGGCAAAGCAGGTCAGGTCCCGACTGTCACTGCATTGACCGGTGACCTTCCAGCCGTGGCGCAAATAGAATTCCCGGGCGGTTTTCGTGCCGTCCAGATGCACCTCGGTACAGCCGCACGCAGCCAGTTGCCGTTCCAGCCGGTTGAGCAACGCGGCCCCCACCCCGCTGCCGACGTGATCCGGGTCAACATAGAGCAAGGTGATCTTGCCGGTTTCGAACAACCCACCGACCGCGGCCACCCGCCCTTCACGCTCGGCCAGCCAGATCTGTGATCCCGGCTTGAACCAGCCCCGGATGGTCGCCGGGTCTTTGTTCGCGGTCCATTGTTCCAGATGGTCGAGATCGTTGTTGTGATCGGCCACACAAAGCTGCGTGATCGACCGTATCAGCACGCGACTGATGTCGAACACATCGAACACGGTCGCGGGACGCAGGGCAATACCCTCGGGCACATTTGAAAACGCCTGAGAAATGCCGCGCTTGTTCTGCATCTATTCGGGGTGCTGCGGCGCCCGGCCGGATGGGGCCCGATATGGGCGCGTGACGTCCTTGAGCGTGGCATCCAACGCCTCGACCGTCAGGCGGATCGCGCCGTCACCCGCCAGGGTCAGCAAGACCTGGCCCGCGCCATCCTCACCGGGTTCGAATTCGACGGACAGCAGCGACATGACCATGTCTTTCTCGCTGCGATCAATGCCCTGACTGGACACGGACAGAACGGAATCGAAGACCAGCACCGACTGCACCCGTTCAAACGGGCGGTCACGGCGGGCGGCGGCATCTTTGTCTTCCCAGCGAAAACGGTTCAGCAACAGGCCAAAGCGGCGGTGCGACGGTTGCCATTTCATCTCGGTCACGGGAAAAACCGCATCCTGCACCAGGGTCGAGATCACCTTCAGGTCATCTGCATCCTCAGCCCCCAGATTCAGCGGGGCTTCGCGCCCGTCTTCAAAACTTGCGTCCGTCATTCGCCCTTGATCCGTTCGATTTTTGCGCCCACGCCTTCCAGCTTGCGCACCACATGTTCATATCCGCGGTCCAAATGATAGACCCGGCTTACCGTCGTCTCACCTTCTGCCGCTAATCCGGCGAGGATCAGCGACACCGAAGCCCGCAGATCCGTCGCCATCACCGGGGCGCCTTTCAGGGTTTCGACACCCGTGACGGTGGCAGTGCCGCCGTGCACCTCGATATTCGCGCCCATGCGCACAAGTTCCGGGGCATGCATGAAGCGGTTTTCGAAAATGCGTTCTTCGAGAACCGAGGTGCCCTCAGCCGTGCACATCAGCGCCATCATCTGCGCTTGAAGGTCGGTCGGGAAGCCCGGGAAGGGTTCGGTCACCACATCCACAGCCTGCACACGGCCGTTCTTGCGCGCCACTTTCAAGCCGTTTTGGGTTTCGGTGACACTGACCCCCGCCGCGTCGAGCTTGGCCGCAAAGGATTCAACCAGCGCCATGCGCCCGCCCAGCAGTTCGACCTCGCCACCGCAAATCGCCGGGGCCAGCATATAGGTGCCCAGTTCGATCCGGTCGGTGACAACCTGATGGGTGGCACCGTGCAGCCGGTCGACGCCCTGAATTTCGATGGTCGAGCTGCCCTCGCCCGAAATCTGCGCACCCATCTTGCGCAGGCATTCGACCAGATCGACGATCTCGGGCTCGCGCGCGGCGTTCTTGAGCACCGTGGTGCCCTTGGCCAGCGTCGCCGCCATGACGATGTTTTCGGTGGCACCGACCGAGGCAAAGCGCATCTCGTGCACCGCGCCTTTCAGCCCTCCCGGAGCCCTGGCGTGCAGATACCCGTCTTTCAGCTCGATCTCGGCGCCCAGCGCCTCGAGCCCTTCCACATGCAAGTCCATCGGACGGGCACCAATCGCGCAGCCACCTGGCAGAGAAACAACCGCCTGCCCGAACCGCGCCAGCAAGGGGCCCAGCACCAGATTCGAGGCACGCATCTTGCGCACAATGTCATAATCCGCCGTTTGGCTGGTCAGGCTATGGCTCGACATCGCGATCACCTGACCATCTTGCAGCGACGACACCTCGGCCCCCAGTGATTGCAGCAGAGCGGTCATGGTCTTGATGTCGCTGAGGCGTGGTGCGTTCGTCAGCGTCAGCGGTTCTTCGCTCAGCAAGGTTGCAGGCATCAGCGTCAGACACGCGTTTTTGGCCCCCGCAATCGGTATCTGACCATTCAGCGGGCCGTTGCCCGTCACCAGAATCGAATCCATCTGCTCTTATCCCTTGTCCTTGTCGGCCTTGTCCCCAGAGGTCGCCCGCGCCTTGGCCTGCGCCTTGCGCCGGGCCATATTGGCCTTCAGCGCCGCTTTCAGCCGCTCTTCGCGCGCATCCCCGGATTTGCCTTGTTTTTTGGGTGAATTTTTATTCGTCATGATCTTTCTCTACAGGAGGCGAAAAAAACCGTCCAGACACCCTTGCGCCGCGTTTCGTTTGAGTCTAATCACCCGCCCACAGCGCTGCTGTAGCTCAGAGGTAGAGCACTCCCTTGGTAAGGGAGAGGTCGAGAGTTCAATTCTCTCCAGCAGCACCATGATTTCCGATTTAGTCGATGTTGTAGATATGCTCGGACTCTCGGGACACTTCCTGTAAATTCCCTGATTTGGGGCGGCGGAGGTTTTCTTGACGAACGAAGAACACGACATCGCCGAAAGCTGCACGGTCGAAATCAACTGGCAGGACGGGGATATCGCCGTGATCGACAACACACACGGGTAAAGCACGGCCGCCGGGCGATCAAGGACGCAGACCCCCGGCTGTTTAACGGCATGGGGCGGATCTGACGCACAAGGCACGCCAGAACAAGCTGGCAGCATCTGCACAAAGACGGGTGTTGCCGGCTGGATACGTAGATACACAAGCGAAGGAGGATCCCCGGCGTTGCGGCCTCAAACCATTCAACAAAATGGGAAGGGTTTTGGTAGCGGAGGAGGGACTTGAACCCCCGACACGCGGATTATGATTCCGCTGCTCTAACCAACTGAGCTACTCCGCCGTGAGTGAGAGGCGATGTAAGCGAGGGGCCCGGGAGGGTCAAGAGGGAAATCAACCAACCTCAAGATTTCTTTCACGCCTGCTCTGATGGCCTGGCCTGCAAGGATGTTCGAGGGGATGTGGTCGCGTCGGTCATCCTGCGGATGAAGACGGCACAGATTTCGGGCTCTGTGATCGGAATCATGTGGCCGAACCCGTCCAGCTCTTCGTAACTCAGCCCGAACTCGGTCATTGTCGGCCCGTGCAGCGGCGGTGACAGTATCGCGTCCTGACGGCCATACAAGATGCCCCCGGGGACAGTCAGTTTCGGATAGCGCGCGACCTGCGCATTGATACTTGCATCGACCCCGGCAACGTCCTGAGAGGCCGTGACAAAGGCGGAAGGCCGCAGGCCAAGCGCGCCGCCTGCCCGGTCCAGAAAGTCGTCCGGCGGGGTTTCCGGATCAAACGCTGCGCTCAGCGTGTGCGGCGCGGTTCTGGACGCAAGGGGAACGGCAAGCGTGTTGCCGATCAGGCTGCGCATCCATTCGGAGCGGATCTCAAGCGGTTTGAAGATCGCCGGGGTTTCGGGCAGTTTGTGCGTCAGCGGCGCCAGCAGCGCCAGACCGGCGACCCGGGCCGGATGGTCCAGTGCCATCGCTAGTGAAACCGCGCCCCCCAGTGAATGGCCGACCAGAACGGCGCGGTCCACGCCTTTTTTGTCCAGAAACTCGGCAATCATGCCAGCCTGGTGGGGCAATTGCGCCAGCTCGGCCGTATCGCGCGTTGAATACCCGCATCCCGGCCGGTCCAGCGCGATAACGTGGTAGTCGTCGGCCAGAAGATCCACCAGCGCATAGGTAAAGTGCTGCAACTGCCCGGCCAGACCGTGAATCATGACGATGGTCTGCGCCTCGGGATTTCCCTTTTCCACATAGTGGATGCTGCCGCCGCGAACGGGTGTGATCTGACCCAGCTGCGGCACGGTTTCACGACCCCGGCGGGTAATCTTCCGGGTCCACAGGTTCAAGACAAACAGAACCGCAACAAGGACGGCGATTGCGATCAGAACGGTTGTCATTCAGTTTTCTCCATTGCCAGGGGCGGCGGGTCCGTATTGCTCCAACCCTGATTGTGCCATGCGTTTCTGAAACTCGGCAACGGTGCCGGGCCACAAGGTCGTGTTTCGGCCTTCCGCATCCATGTACCAGGATGTACAGCCGCCGGCCTGCCAGACGCCGTCCGCGTGGCGGCTGTGCATTTCCCGCGTGAACGCCGCCTGTTTTGCGGCGTCTGGAGTGATTGCGGACAACCCTTCGCGCTGCATCTCGCTCAGGACCCGGCCGATATGGCCAACCTGGGCCTCGATCATCAGCACGACCGAGTTGTGCCCCAACCCGGTATGCGGCCCCAGAAGCAGGAAGAAATTGGGAAAACCCGAAACTGCGGTACCCAGATGCGCGCACATGCCATCCGACCAGGCAGAGCGCAGCGTCAGCCCGTCCGTACCGGTAATGTCCAGACGCTCGACCACGTCGGTTACGTGAAACCCGGTGCCCCAGATCAAGACATCAGCCTTGGTCCGGGTGCCATCCGCCGCGATGACCGTGTCACCTTCGATTCGAGCGACGCCCTTCGGAACAACGCTGACATTGTCGCGGGCCAGGGTCGGGTACCAATCGTTCGAACTCAGGATACGTTTGCAGCCGATCCGATAGTCGGGGGTCAGAGTCCGCCGTTCGACCGGATCGGTGATGGCGCGCTCCAATGCCTTTCGCCACATTCCCAAGGCAAAATTCACCGCGCGTTCCTCGCCGCGAAACACGCGGTGGCGAAATTCGAAGATCATGAATATCAGCTTGCGCCGAATGCGGGGCAATATGGGAAACCGGGCGTAAAGGCCGCGCACCCAGGGCGCAATCGGGCCGTCCGGGCGCGGCATCACGTAAGGCGCACTGCGCTGAAAGATCGTGACCTGGCCTGCAATCTTGGCGATCTCGGGTACAAACTGAACGGCGGATGCGCCGGTTCCAACGACCGCCACGCGCTTGCCGGTCAGATCGACATCGTGCTTCCATTCGGCCGAGTGGAAACTGGGCCCCGAAAAACTGTCGGCGCCGGGGATATCCGGAATGCTGGGATAATGAAGTGCGCCAATGGCCGAGACCAGAAACCGCGCCGACCAGCACTGGCCTTCCATCGTCTCGACCTGCCAATATGCGCCATCCCAGCTGGCCGATTTCAGCTCCTGCCGGAAATGGCACAGGTCATACAACCCTTCCTGACGCGCGACATTTTGCAGATAAGCCTGAATTTCCGCGCCACCGGCATAGGCGCGGCTCCAATGCGGGTTGAGATGGGTCGCCATGGAATACAGATGCGACGGCACATCACAGGCGACACCGGGATAGGTATTTTCGCGCCATGTCCCCCCGATATCATCGGCCTTTTCCAAAATCGCGATATCCTTGATACCGCGCTTGCGCGCCTCAAGCGCCATCGTCAGCCCGGCAAACCCGGCGCCGACGATCAGCATCTCTGTTTTGTGGTGCATGAGTGAGTGCCTTCTGAAACAACCCTGCGTTTATCTGTTGCAGATTTATGCACTTGCCTGGCTGTGAAGTAGGTCACACAGGTAACAATGACCCGGCGTCTTTTTCGTTACGCAGGGACAAAATTATTTGGAATGACCCGTGTCGCTTATTGCAAGCACATATCGCAATCAGAGAGGTGGTTGCGCCGCGAATCCGTCAGTTTGTTTCAAAATTGGAGGATTGCCCCTTGACCACTCGCACTGTCACGCGTTCCGGCGGACGTTCTGCCCGCCGAGCCCAACGCACCGCTCCAAATTTCGACATGCTGCCGGGCCTGACCCGAGGCATCCCGCTGTGCGAAGTCATGGACGCAACCCAGGTTGAGCGCATCGACAATGCGGCGATGGACATTCTGGAAAATGTCGGCGTTCAGTTCCGCGACCCCATCGCGCTGGAAGACTGGAAAAAAGCCGGGGCCAAGGTTGACGGCGAACTGGTCTATCTGGACCGAAATATGGTGCGCGAGCTGATCTCGACCATTCCGGCGCAGTTCACCTATCACGCGCGCGATCCGCAAAAGAACCTTGCACTGGGTGGCAAGCACGCGATCTTCGTGCCAATGACCGGGGCCCCTTTCCTGCGCGATCTGGATGACGTGCGCCGGAACCCGACGCTGGATGATCTGGCGATGTTCCACAAGCTGTCGCACATGATGCCGGCGCTGCACAGCTCGGCCCATCACATTGTCGAGCCCTACGACCACCCGATCAGCCAGCGGCACCTGCGCATCACCTATTCGTCGATGAAGTACTCGGACAAGACCTTCATGGGCATGACCACCTCGCCCAGGAATGCCGAGGATGTGATGGATATGTGCGATATCCTGTTCGGCGAAGGGTTCATTGACGATCATCCGGTCACCACCGGCAACTGCAACGGCAACAGCCCACTGGTGTGGGACGAAACCATGCTGGGTGCGATGCGGGCCTTCTGCCGCCGCAATCAGCCGGTTCTGTGCTCGCCCTTTGTTCTGGGTGGCGCGAACACCCCGGCATCGGTGCCCGCGACCGTGGCGCAGCTGACCGCCGAGGCGCTTTCGGCGCTGGCCTATACGCAGGTGATCCGCAAGGGCTGCCCGGCGATCTGGGGGCATTACCTGTCGACCGTTTCGATGAAATCCGGCGCGCCGATGGCCGGCACGCCCGAAATCAGCCTGATGAACTTCATGATCGGCCAGATGGCGCGCTTCTACGACGTACCGTGGCGCACTTCGAACACTCTGGGTGGGGCCAAGACCTTTGATGCACAGGCCGGGTACGAATCCGCCACGACGCTCAGTGCGGTCATTCACGCCGGGGCCAATTATATCTGGCATTCGGCAGGCTGGAACGAGGCGGGCATGCACTGTTCGGTCGCCAAGTTTATCGTCGACGCCGAACAATGCGCGATGGCTTACCGGATGGCGGAAGGCCCAATGTGGCACGATTTCGATCAGGCCCTGGCAGCGGTTCCCGATGTGGGGCCCGGCGGGCATTATCTGGGTCATTCGCACACGCAGGACAACTTTCAGACCGCGTTCTTCATGCCGGAACTGTTCGACAACAACTCGATCGAGCAATGGGTGGCCGAGGGGGAGGTGGAAATCACCGAACGCGCCCTGAAACATGCGCGGAAACTATTGGCCGAATATGAAGAACCAAAGCTGGACGAGGCCAAGAACGAGGCCCTTGTGGACTATATCGCGCGTCGCGAAAGGGAAATCCCGGCGGCGGACGAGTTGAACCAAACATACTGATCCGCACTCCCCGTACTTGCCCACCCGTCATCCGGGTGGGTCCTTTTTTCCACTCAAGACACGTAAACCAAGATGAAGATCGCCGAACTGCATATCTACAGCCACGACCTGCCGGTCAAAAACGGGCCCTATACAATGGCCAACGCTCAGGTCTGGGCGCTGGATACCACGCTGGTCAAAATCGTGTCGGACAACGGTCTGACCGGCTGGGGCGAGACCTGCCCGGTTGGCCCGACCTATGCCGAGGCGCACGCCGCCGGGGCGCGCGCCGCTCTGGTCGAAATGGCCCCGGGCCTGATCGGAACAGAGGTCCTGCCTCTGGCCTTGCATCGCCGGATGGATGGGCTGTTGAACGGTCATGGTTATGCCAAGGCCGCCATCGACATTGCGGCGCACGACCTGCTTGGCAAACACTTGGGTGTTCCGGTTTCCGATTTGCTGGGCGGAGCGGTCTCGGAAAAGGTGCCGTCCTATTATGCCACGGGCGTCGGTGCACCCGACGACATCGCGAAACTGGCTGCCGAGAAAATGGCCGAAGGCTACCCGCGTCTGCAAATCAAGGTCGGAGGCCGCCCGGTCGAGATCGACATCGAAACCATTCGAAAGGTTTGGGACGTGGTCAAGGGATCGGGTATGCGTCTGGCTGTCGACGGCAACCGGGGCTGGACCACACGAGACGCCCTGCGGGTCAGCCGCGAATGCCCCGAAATCCCCTTCATCATGGAACAGCCCTGCAACACAATCGAAGATCTCAGGAAGATCCGGCCTCAGGTCACGCATGGCATCTATATGGATGAAAACAGCACCAGCCTGAACACCGTGGTCTCGGCGGCGGGCACCGGTCTGGTCGACGGGTTCGGCATGAAGGTCACCCGCATCGGCGGCTTGCACCCGATGCGCGCCTTCCGTGATATCTGCGAGGCGCGCAACCTGCCCCATACCTGCGATGACAGCTGGGGCGGGGACATCATCGCCGCTGCATGCACCCATATCGGTGCAACCGTTCGGCCCGACCTGCTGGAAGGCGTCTGGCTGGCTGCGCCATATATCGAAGGCAACTACGATCCCGAAAACGGCATCCGGGTCGACGCCGGGCATATCGCGCTGCCAACCGGGCCGGGGCTGGGCGTGGTTCCTGATGAAAGCCTGCTCGGCACACCTGTCGCATCATTCTAAGAAATGGATGACAATATGAACCTGAAAGGAAAATCGGCTCTGGTCACTGGCGCGGCTGGCGGCATCGGGGCGTCAATCGTTCAACGCCTGCGCAATACCGGGGCGCGGGTCGCAGTCGCCGACCGGGCTGTCGATGCCATCGAGGCCGAGGCACATCTGCCCGGTGATCTGCTTGTTCCCGAATATGCAGACCAGCTGCCCGGCGCAGCCGCGTCCGCATTGGGCGGGCTTGACATCGTGATCAACAATGCGGGCGTCATCACGCGCGGGTCGGTCACGGATACGTCTGATGCGGATTGGTCTCTGTCATTGGGTGTCAATGTCGAAGCCCCGTTCCGCATTTGTCGTGCGGCAATTCCGATCATGGCGGACGCTGGCGGCGGGGCCATCGTCAACACCGCGTCCTGCTGGGGGCTGCGCCCCGGCCCCAATCATGCGGTCTATTGCATGACCAAGGCGGCCATCGCGTCCCTGACCCAGTGCATGGGCATGGATCACGCCCATCAGGGTATCCGCATCAACGCCGTTTGCCCGAATGAGGTGAATACCCCGATGCTGCGATCAGGCTTTGAAACGCGGGGCTTTGACCCCGATACAGCCGTGGCCGAACTGGGCCGGACCGTGCCGCTGGGCCGGATCGCCGAGCCCGAGGACATTGCTGATGTTGTCATGTTCCTGGTCTCGGACGCGTCGCGTTATGTTTGCGGCACGCTGGTTGAGGTGAATGGAGGGAAACCGGTATCATGAGGCGGTTCGATGGAAAGGTGGCACTGGTCACCGGCGGGCGCAGCGGCATCGGCAAGGCCATTGCCCGGCGTTTGCACGACGAAGGCGCACTGGTCTTCACCGCCCAACGTGGTCAGGACACCGAATTCCAAGGCATTGCTGCAGATTTCACCCTTCCCGACAGCCCGGCACAGGTGGTCAACGAAGTGATCGCGAAAGCCGGGCGTCTGGACGTGTTGGTCAACAACGCCGGCATGATGCAGGAAGCCTCGGTCGAAGGAATAAGCCTTGAGGACTGGCACCGCAACCTGACGGTGAACCTGACCGCCCCGTTCCTGATGATCAAGGCCGCGCTGCCGCATCTGCGCCAGACCAAGGGCGCCATCGTCAACACCGGATCCATCGAAGGCTTAGGCAGCAATCCTGGTCACGCTGCCTATTGCGCATCAAAGGCAGGGTTGCACGGCCTGACCCGCGCCGTTGCCGTGGATCACGGGGGCGAAGGTATCCGCTGCAACGCCGTCGCGCCCGGTTGGATCGATACCGAGTTGAACGAGGATTTCATCGAATCCATGCCCGACCCGCCCGCATTCCGTCGCGACATCGCCAAGATCCACCCGGTGGCCCGAACAGGGCGGTCTGAAGAAGTTGCCGCGCTCGTCGCGTTTCTGGCGTCCGGGGATGCGGGTTTCATCACCGGGCAGGTCTTTACGATAGATGGTGGGCGTATGGCCAAGCTGAGCTTGCCCTGATGCCCACGCGTCATTCCTTGCCGGACCGCCATTCTTTCCAGATCAGATAGCTGTTCGCCCCAAGCGAGGCGAATGGCTCGGGCGGCAATCGCGGAAGATCCGGCTGCGCCAGAAAGTGATCCGCGATCTCTGATCCGCCTTGCAGCGCCAGTTCCGCGATGCCCATGCCTTGCAGGGTGCCTCGGGCGATGCCCAGGCCGTTCTGGCAGCAGGCCGAGAACACGCCATCCGCCACTTCGCCGAACGCTGCGGATCCGTTGCGGCTGAGGCACAGCATCCCGGCCCAGCGATGCTCCATCCGTACATCGGGCAGATGCGGAAAGCGTTCACGGAACTTCCGGTCATGCACCCAGCCGGCATTGCGCAACCGCATCCGGGTGGTTTCTATCGTCGGGTGAAAACTGGATCCGGTGCGGATCAGGATGCGATCCCCATAGCTGCCCGAAATGCGCCGGACCGAGGTGCCCATCGGATCCGCCGGGGTCACCGACCAGCGCGGTTGCCCGCCCAGTGTCTTGATCTGCGCCTCGGTCAGCGGGGCCGTGATCGAGGCGTAGAGGCAGATATGCATCAATTGCCGTTGGTAGAATCCGAAGCTTTCCAGATGGCCATTGTTGGCCAGAACGATCCGCCCGGTGCTGACTTTGGCCCTGGCGGTGTTGACCACCCAACCTGCGCCCCGCTTTTCAAAGCTGGTGACTGGCGCGTTCTCGAATACGTTGATTTGGTCAGCCAATTGACCCGACAACGCCCGTACATAGGCTGCGGGCTGGATCATCACCGTCCCCGGCGCAAACAGCCCCGAAACATAATGCGGGCTGCCCGTGATCTCTTGCATCTGCTTTTGGTCATACAGCGTGTGCGGCTCACCCAGTTTGGTCAGATGCTCGGCGAAGGCGCGGTTATGGGCGTCTCCTGCCCGTGTGGCGGCTGCATTGTATTTTCCGCAAGGGTCGAACATTTCCTGCGGCAGGTCGCAATCGGCGGCGACCTCGGTCGCGAAGGCGATGGCCTTGCGGTTCAGGGCAATGGCGACGCGATCCGCTTCCAGCCCATCGCCTGCGTAATTGTCCGAGGCCAGATCATGCGGCAGGTCGATCATGAACCCCGAGTTCCGCCCCGCCGAACCATCGGCGAATCGGCCCGCTTCCAGCAGGGCGATCTTCAGCGAAGGGTCCAGTTGGTGCAATCGCCGCGCCGCCGTCAGCCCGGCAAACCCTCCGCCGACAATGGTGATGTCGGCGGCCAGGTCCTGTTCGAGCTCTGGTAGAGGGTCCTGGGGCGGCAGGATGGCATTCCATCCCGCCGGACCGGTCTGCCGCGGCAGTCTTTTTGCCTCGTATCGTGTCAATCCATAGCCTCGCCGGCGTCGTCTGCAAGATCGATCCAGATGGTTTTCAGCTGGGTGTACTGATCATGCGCATGGATCGAGTTGTCGCGCCCGCCAAAGCCCGATTGCTTGTAGCCGCCAAACGGCGTGGTGATGTCGCCTTCGCCAAAGCTGTTGACGGTCACGGTGCCCGCCCGGATCGCCCGCGCACCACGAATGGCCCGTTTGGCGTTGGCGGTAAAGATCGAGGCACACAAGCCATAGTCGGTGTCATTGGCGATCTTGATGGCCTCGTCAAAGCCCGACACTTCGATCACCGACAGGACCGGGCCGAAGATCTCCTCTCGGGCAAGCACGGCGTCATTGCCCGGCACTTCGACGACGGTCGCCTCGACGAAGCCTTTATCGGCCTTGCCGCCGATCACCACGTTTTCAACCTGATCGAGATATCCGCAGACCTTGTTGTAATGCCCTTCGCTGACCAGCGCGCCCATGCGGGTTTCAGGATCCAGCGGGTCGCCGATGTTCCACTGTTTGGCGTGATGCGCGATGCGGTCCAGCAGTTCGGCTTTCACGTCTTTGTGCACGATCAGGCGCGACGAGGCAGAGCAGTTCTCGCCCATGTTCCAGAACGCACCGTTCACCACATGCGCCGCCACCCGGTCTAGGTTTTCGGCGTCGTCCATGACGATGGCAGGGTTCTTGCCGCCCATCTCAAGCACCACTTCCTTGGCGTTGCTTTCCGCCGAATAGGTCAGGAACCGCTTGCCCGTCACCGTCGAGCCGGTGAAGGAAACCATGTCGATATCCATGTGCCGCCCGATGGGTTCGCCCACGTCGACACCGCCACCCGGTACGATGTTCAGAACGCCGCGGGGAAGGCCAGCCTCCATCGCCAGTTCGGCCATACGCAGCGCGGTCAGTGTGGTTTCAGCCGCGGGTTTCACAACCACTGAACATCCCGCCGCCAAGGCAGGCCCGATCTTCCACGCCAGCATCAGCAGCGGGAAGTTCCACGGCAACACCAGACCGACAACGCCAATCGCTTCGCGCACCACCATGGCGATATGATCGTCACTGGCAGGGCTGACCTGATCATAGATCTTGTCAATCGCCTCGGCGTGCCATTTCAGACAGTGGATCGTCTCGGGCACGTCCACGGTTTCGCAATCAAAGATGGTCTTGCCGCTGTCGATGCTTTCCATCACCGCCAGTTCGCGGGCATTGCGGGTTATCAGCTTGGCCAACCGGATCAGCACGTCCTTGCGCTCGGACGGGTGCAGTTTCGACCAGCGGCCATCGTCGAATGCCTCACGCGCTTTTTCGACTGCAAAATCCACATCCGCCGCACCGCAGGATGCGATATTGGCAAGCTTGTCGCCGGTGGCCGGGTTTACGGTTGCAAACGTCTCACCCGAGATCGCCGGGCGGAATGCGCCGTCGATGAACGCCCCGGTCGGCAGGTTCAGGCCTGCGGCGATGGATTTGTATTCGTCCTGTGTCAGCAGATCCATGTCTCTTACCCTTCCGCCACGATGTCGGCGATTGTCTTTTTCAGCACGCGCGTGACCTGTTCCAGCGCGCGTTTGTCGTCCTTGTTCAATCCCTTCAACGGAGGCCGCATAGCGCCCGCATCGATCCCGTTCATGGTGACGCCATGCTTGATGGTCTGGATGAACTTGCCACCCTGTTCCAGCACCCGCATCAGCGGCATCATCGCAGACATGATCCGGCGGCCTTTGTTGAAATTCCCTTCGACCACGCAGGCCTGATACAGAGCCACGTGTTCGGCAGGCAGGAAGTTGGACCCGCCGCACACCCAGAACGGCGCACCCCAGGCAAAGAATTCGAGCGCCTGATCATCCATGCCGCAGCCAAGCTGGATATGCGGATAGTCGCGGGCCAGCAAATGCACCCGGTTGATATCGCCCGAGCTTTCCTTGATGCCGCAGAAGTTGCGACTGCGGCCAACGCGGTCGAGGAATTCCTCACCCATCATCGTGCCGGTGCGGTGCGGGTAGTTGTACAGCATCACCGGCAGGTCCGCGGCCTTGTCGATGGCCAGCGCATTCAGCGCGTTTTCCCGATCTGTCGGCACCGAATACGGCGGGCTGGCCAGCAGGATCGCATCGGCGCCGATTTCGCGCGCGCCAGCGGCAAGGGCAATCGAATCCGGCGTCAGCATCGCGCCTGTGCCAACCACCAATGGCAACCGGCCCTTCAACTGCTCATGCGTGAACCGGGCCAGTTCGACACGTTCGTGGACGGTCTGGGCATAGTTCTCTCCGGTCGACCCCCCCGAGATCAGGCCATGCACGCCGTTTTCGACCAGGTATTCGATCACGTCGGACAGCGTGTCCCAATTCACGCTGCCATCGTCGTGATAGGGCGTGACCACAGGGGTATAAATCCCCTCAAACTTGAAAATCGGGTTCATTCCGTCCTCATGCAGGTTTCGAAAGGGGCGGGATTCCCATCGGGACATCCAGCGCGTCAGGCATCACGAACATCTCGATCTGATCGCGTGACAGGTTCCAGTGATCTTCGGCCAGCTGCGCAGCAGCCGCCTCGTCACGCGCCTCGATGGCGGCGATGATGGCGTCGTGCTGGCGGCTTGCTTGAGACAGGTTCTCGGACATCTCAGCCGTCTGAGGCCGATAAAACGTCATGCCGATCCGGGCGTGATCGATCAACAGCCGGTTGAACGACGGCAGCAGGTAGACATTTCCGGACATTTCGCCGGTCACGTCATGAAAGCGGTTGTTGGCCAAGGCTCGGTCCTCGCCGGACCCGGACCGAAGGGCCGCCTTGAACGCCTGCTGGGCCTCTTTCAAATCATTGATCTGGGCGTTCGACGCATTCAAAGCCGCCAAACGCAGGATCGCTCCGTATACCATGGGCGCGGCAAGGAAGAAGTCGCGCAGTGTGGTGTAGGACATTTCCGAAACCCGGGCGCTGCGGTTTGCCCGCAGATCCAGATAGCCTTCGCCAGCCAATTGTCGAAACACCTCGCGCAGCGGCGTGCGCGACAAGCCGAATTCCTCGGACAAGTGCGCCTCGTCCAGATCGGCGCCCGGGCGCAGGCGCAGCGTGAGGATGGACACTTTCAGGTGCTCTTTCAGCGCGCTTTTGCGAGACTTGGCTTCGTCTTTCATGCTTTGGCCTCATCCTTCTGTTCGGCGAACGCGGTCGAATCGCGTGCGGTCACAGTTTTGTATTCCATAAAAATACAACTTGTATACAATAATAATTCGTGCAGCATATGGCCTGCGAAATAGACTCATGTTCTGGGCTTTGTCCCAGCTTGCAAACGGTACTGCTCATGCCTCAGACGCGGCACATCACTTTCGTCCTTGTCGAGGAGTTCTCGCACCTTGCGTTTTCATGCGCAGTCGAACCCTTGCGGATCGCCAATCTTGTGAGCGGCGATGAACTGTACCGCTGGTCCTTTCTATCAGAACATGGCGAGCAGGCCGTGTGCTCGAACGGATCCATCACGCTGGTGCATTCCGGCCTTCAGGGTCTGGCCAAATGTGATCAGCTGTTTGTCTTGTCGGGCATTCACATGCGTGACCACGTCACCCGCCCCCTGCTTGCAACCCTGCGCCGCGAACGCGCGCGCGGCACGAAAATCGGCGCCCTGTGCTCGGGGGCATGGGTGCTGGCCGAGGCTGGCTTTCTCGACGGAATGCAAGCGGCAATCCACTGGGAATATCACGACGCGTTCATGGAGGCCTTTCCCGAGGTCAACCTGGTACGCAGCGTGTTCGTGGCCGATGAAAAGCACATTACCGCATCTGGCGGAACGGCAACGGCGGATCTGATGCTGCACCTGATCGAACGCGATCACGGTGAAGAACTGGCCATCGATGTGGCGGATCAGATGGTCTATAACGCGGTACGCAATGCCACAGCTAAACAACGGGTTTCCCTGCAATCACGCAACGGAATGCGCAATGCGCACCTCGCCAAGGCGATCACCATCATGCAGGACAGTATCGAAACCCCGGTTTCCCCCTCGTTCATTGCAGAAGAGCTTGGCATTTCAACCCGACAGCTTGAGCGGCTGTTTGGAAAATACCTCAACACGTCGCCCAAGAAATACTTCATGGAAATGCGGCTGGAGCGCGCCCAGAAATTGTTGCTTCAGACCGAAGCATCCGTCACCGAGGTTGCCGTGGCCTGTGGCTTTGAAAACCCGGGCCATTTTTCGCGCGTCTACCGATCAAGCTTTGGCGTCACCCCGCACGCGCAACGCAACAAGATCGACTGACATTGTGTGGTAGTGGGTTTGCCGCAATCGAAACGGCAGGGGATGCCGCGCTTTTTCGGCCCATGACGGGCCTGAACGGGCATCCCCCTAACCCTGCCGAGATACCCCCTCATTAAAACCGGACTAGTCAACAGATCGGCAGGATGATGTACCAATAGATTTGGATATTGGCATAAGTTTTGCGAGAACTTGTCATACATGCGATTCTTGTGCCCTTATTCGTTAATCTTTGCCTCAATTGGAGACTTTTGATTCAGCGAAGTCCGGCAACCTCAAAGGCCATAACCACTTGTGAAAAATATAAATTACAGGTTTCGTCCTTGCTGCATTTAAAGATCGCACCGGGGAGCAATCTGCTTCGATCTGAGGTGTTCGTTTTCTGCCCGGCACCCCACGGATGGACGGGGCAATCTTGGCTCGACAGATTCGGCTGCGTGCCTGAAACCGCCCAACAGGCGCTCAAGCGCCATTTCTAACGGATTTGCGTCATATCCAGCCTGGGCGCGGCGCGCGTGATTTCATGGGCGCTGGTCGCCGCGCCTGATCCGACGCGAACGTTCAGCTTCTCTGTCCCGTTGAACCGCTGGAAATACGCAAATTCCATCGTGGTCAGCGCATCCATGTCCTGACATTGAACAACGTAGTCAGCCTGAAATTCCGAATGTTCGCCCGTTGCGAATGACGTGCCCCCCTCGCCCGCGTTGTCCTGCTGCCCCGGAATATCATGCGTCAGGATCACGTTTGCAGATGCGGTAAAACACACGGCGTCGGGCGGGACGACAAACAGATCCAGTGGTTTGGACAGTTCGGAAATCGCGATGGCGACACGCGTACGCTCGTCATCACTTGCCACCGGGGTCTCGAACCCAATGATGTCAATGCTTGGAACCCTGAGCGACAGCGTAAATTCCGTGTCCGTAAACACGATTTCCAAGTGACCGGACCCATGTTGATGGGTGGGCGTGATCTGCGTCGCCTGAGCGGCAAGAGCTGCCGGAAAAAGAGACAACGCCAGAACAGAGCACTTCATTAACCAAAAACCGCCTTTAACAGAATCACAACAGTGATTTTACCGCGAATCACCTGCCACGCAACGTTAACCCTCGGATCGGAGCTCGCCAGATTTGGGGAGGAGCGTGGGATTCAACCATCACCACCTATATCCGACAATAAAACTCAGGTTGACATTGCCGACTAAATCACTCAGTTATTTCTTCGCAAAACCCGCGGGGCATCCCCGCGCGATCCGACAGTTCTGACAGGAAAGCATCGAACTCCTATGACCAAGTTATTCACCACTGCCAGCGCCCTGACATTTTGCATGGCAACCGCCGCGATCTCGGGTGATGCCCCCAGCAAGGCAGATGTACTGAACACCTATGCCAATATTGCGGAAGCCAAATTTGAGGACAGCCTGATTTCAGCCAGGAAATTGCAGGATGCGGTCAACGCGCTGATCGCCGATCCCTCGGACGCAACGTTGAACGCGGCGCGCGCGGCCTGGGTTGCTGCGCGTGTCCCCTATCAGCAGACGGAAGTCTATCGCTTCGGCAATGCCATCGTTGATGACTGGGAAGGCAAGGTGAACGCCTGGCCCTTGGACGAAGGGCTGATCGACTATGTCGACGCGGCCTACGGCGGCGCGACGGACGAAAACGAATTTGCCGTGCTGAACGTCATCGCCAACCCCAGTTTCCAACTGTCGGGCGAGACCATTGATGCCAGCGAAATCACCCCCGAACTGCTGAGCGACACCTTGCACGAAGCCGATGGTATCGAGGCGAATGTGGCAACCGGCTATCACGCCATCGAGTTCCTTCTGTGGGGTCAGGACATGAACGGCCATGGCGCCGGTGCCGGCAACCGCCCAGCGACCGATTATGCGCAGGGCGAGGACTGTACCGGCGGCCATTGCGACCGTCGCGCGCAATATCTGAGCGCTGCGACCGAACTGCTGGTCAGCGATCTGGCCTGGATGGCGGATCAGTGGAAAGACGGCGGAGCGGCGCGCGCAGCCCTTGTGGAGAACGAAGCAGCAGGCATCAGCGCGATCCTGACCGGCATGGGTTCTCTCTCGTATGGCGAGCAAGCCGGCGAACGGATGCGCCTTGGCCTGATGCTGAACGATCCCGAAGAAGAACATGACTGCTTTTCGGACAACACCCACAACAGCCATTACTATGACGGGTTGGGCATCCAGAACGTCTATCTGGGCAGCTATACCCGCATTGATGGCACCCCGGTTTCGGGCGCATCTCTGGCCGATCTGGTCATCGCCACCGATCCGGCGCTGGATACCGAGATGAAAGCGAAACTGGCCGCCACCATGCAGGCCCTGGGCAAGATCAAGACAACGGCCGAGGCGGGATTTGCCTATGACCAGATGCTTGAGCGCGGTAACGAAGGCGGTGAGGCCCTGATCATGGGCGGCGTCAACGGCCTGATCGATCAGACCAAAACGATCGAGCGCATCGTAACCGCGCTGGAGCTGGACGGGGTTGCGTTTGAAGGGTCAGACAGCCTGGATAACCCGGACGCCGTCTTCCATTAATCTTCAAGCGGGCCGGAGAGGGTTTCTTTCCGGCCCCTGCAAACCTTACTGATCGCCTGACAGGGCGGCGAAACGAGCCAAGACCAATGATTGTCTGCCACTGCACCAACATATCCGATCACGACATCCGTGCCGCCATCGATTGGATGCGCACGGCGGATCCGCGGACCATAATCACCCCCGGCAAGATCTACCATGCCCTTGGCAAATCGGCGGATTGTGGCGGGTGCATGCCGCTGTTCCTAGACACAATGCGGGCCAGCGGTAATCTGGAAGTCCCCATGCAACTCCGCACTTTGCGTGCCGGAGCAACACAGGAGAAGGCTGATGAAAGGCGATCCGAAGGTCATCGAATATCTGAACAAGTCTCTGCGGCATGAGCTGACTGCCGTCAGTCAATACTGGCTGCATTACCGCCTGCAAGAAGACTGGGGCCTTGGCCATATGGCCAAGAAAAGCCGCGAGGAAAGCATCGAAGAGATGGGCCACGCGGACAAGCTGATCGAACGGATCATCTTTTTGGAAGGTCACCCCAACCTTCAGAAACTGGACCCGTTGCGGATCGGTCAGACGCCGAAGGAAACGCTGGAATGCGACCTGGCGGCCGAGATCGACGCCAGGGCACTTTACAAGGAAGCGCGCGAGTATTGTCGGGAGGCCGGCGACTTTGTCTCCATGTCGCTGTTCGAACAGTTGATGTCCGATGAAGAGGGACATATCGACTTCCTCGAAACGCAGCTCGACCTGTATGAAAGGATCGGCGAAGCCAATTATGCGCAACTCAACGCATCGAAAATGGACGAAGGCGAATAGTCTTTTTGCCCTGTCAGTGGCCGCCCTTGCGGCCACCCCCTCCTTGGCAGCCGAGCTGCGGGACCTGCATCTGAAATTCACCCCCCGCACCGACGAGGAACGCGCCCGCATTGCCGCCGTGACGGCACCCCCGCAAGATTTTGGCGTGTCGCAGCCGTTCGAAGAACTCTCTGCCGGGGCGGCAACTGTCCGGGTCCGCAACGACGCGGATGCGTTCTCGCAACCCTCGGGCAATCTGAGCTTCGAGCAGGAGCTGGATTTCAAGGTCGGCAACGGGTTGTTCAAGAAAATCTGGGTGTCGTCACCATCATCCACATTGGCCTCTGACGGGTTGGGGCCGCTGTACAACGCGCGATCCTGCCAGCGTTGCCATTTAAAGGATGGGCGGGGGCACACACCGAACGGGCCCGATGACAACGCGGTCTCGATGTTCCTTCGGGTCTCGATCCCCGGCGCGCCGGAAGACGGGTATGCCGAGATCGAAGATTACATCGCCACCCGGCCCGATCCCAACTATGGCGGGCAGATGCAGGATTTCGCGCTTGCGGGGCATCCGGCGGAATATCGGCTGGATATCTCTTACGAAGAAGTCCCTGTTGAACTCTCTGACGGCGAGACCGCGTCACTGCGCCGCCCGACTTACAGGGCCGCTGATCTGGGCTATGGCCCGCTGCACCCGGATGCAATGCTGAGCCCGCGGGTCGCACCACAGATGATCGGGCTTGGCCTGCTCGAGGCGATCCCGGTCGAAGACCTTCTGGCCAAGGCTGATCCCGACGACGTGGATGGGGATGGCATCTCGGGCCGTCCGAACATCGTCTGGTCTGTTGAATACGGCGCCCCGATGATGGGCCGGTTCGGGCACAAGGCAGGCATGCCGACGGTGATGGAGCAATCCGCCGCAGCCTTTGCCGGGGATATCGGTATTTCAAGCCCGCTTTACCCGGCACCTCAGGGGGACTGCACGGACTTGCAGGTGAACTGCGTCGAGGCCCCGCATGGCGACACCGATACCCGCGAGTTCGAGATCGATCAGCAGGGCATGGACCTGGTGGATTTCTACAGCCGCAATCTGGGCGTGCCCGGCCGCCGTGATGTCGACGACCCCGAGGTTTTGCGCGGCAAAGAGGTGTTTCACACGACCGGCTGCGCATCGTGTCATACTCCGGCCCATGTCACCCACCGGTTGGAAGATCGGCCCGAGCACAGCTTTCAGCTGATCTGGCCTTACACCGATCTGCTGCTGCATGACATGGGCGAAGGTCTGGCGGATCACCGCCCCGAGGCCCGCGCGACGGGGCGCGAATGGCGGACGCCGCCTTTGTGGGGCACAGGTCTGACCGAACGCGTCTCGGGCCACACGCAGTTTCTGCATGACGGGCGGGCACGCAATCTGCTCGAGGCGATCCTGTGGCACGGCGGCGAAGCCCAGGCCGCGCGCGATGCGGTTGTGTCGATGCCGAAAACTGACCGCGACGCCCTGATCCGTTTTCTGGAGAGCCTCTGACCCATGCGTTTTCTTACGATTATTGCCGCGTTGATGATGCCTCTTGCCGCACAGGCTCAGGACCGCGCACCGATCCTGATGGACGTTGCCGAGACACATATACTGCCCAGGTTCGACAAGCTGCCGGAAACGACCGGGGCTCTGGTCAGTGCATCGCGGGTGGATTGCGATCCGACCTCACCTGCGTTGCGCGCGGCTTATGATGCGGCCTTCGACAGCTGGATTTCCGCCAGTCACCTGCGGTTTGGTCCGACCGAGGTCGATGATCGTGCATTTGCCATGGCGTTCTGGCCCGACACGAAAGGGTTCACCACCAAAGCCCTGTCCCAGCATATCGCAACCGAGGATGACGCCGTGCAAGACCCCGAAGCCTATGCCGAGACATCCATAGCCGGGCGCGGGTTTTTTGCGCTGGAACGAATGCTGTTCGATCCCGCCTTTGCAGAGCAGGGCAATGCGGATTACCGCTGCGCGCTGATTCAGGCGATCGCGGCGGATATTGATGCCAACGCGCAGGCGATGGCCGATGACTGGCAAAGCTATGCCCCCAGCCTGACCCGGCCCGGCGAGAACGGCCGCTTCCGAACGCAGGACGAAGCGATGCAGGAACTGTTCAAGGCGTTGTCCACGGGTCTTGAATTCACGGCCGACACTCGGCTTGGTCGCCCGTTGGGCACGTTCGACCGCCCGCGTCCGAACCGCGCCGAAGCGTGGCGGTCGAAGCGATCCTTGCGCCATGTCGAACTTTCGCTGATGGCCCTTCGTGATCTTGCCTCGCGATTGGCCTTTGATCATCCCGATATCGCCGCGGATCTGGATGCTGCTTTTGCGCGCGCCATTGAGAATGCCCAGCCCATTGACGACCCGGCGCTGGCCGGCGTTGCGGATCCGCAGGCCCGGTTCCGTATCGAGGCCCTGCAACAGTCCATCCACGATATTCGCGCAATTGCTTCGACTGAACTTGGCCCGACGCTGGGCGTCAGCGCAGGCTTCAATTCTCTGGACGGAGACTGATCCGTGACATCGCGTCGCCGTTTCCTTGCAGGGCTTGCTGCAACCTCTCTTCCTCCGATCCATGGATGGGCCTCGGTGGGCACGCCGGAGTTTCTGGCCGCAGCGCTGTTTCCGGATGGTTTGTATCGACTGGCCGGTCTGGATGCACAGGGAACCCTTCTGTTTTCCGTGCCCCTGCCCGCGCGCGGGCATGCGGCGGCGGCACATCCGGTCAAAGCACAGGCCGTCGCCTTTGCGCGCCGTCCGGGCACCTTTGCCGTGGTGATTGATTGCGTGACGGGATCACCGATCGCGCGGCTGACGGCGCCGGAAGGCCGGCATTTCTATGGTCACGGTACTTTTTCAGCCGACGGCGCGATTTTCTTTGCCACCGAAAACGATTACGAGGCCGGAAAAGGTATCATAGGCGTCTGGAACGCTGAAACCTTTGCGCGCTTGGGCGAATTCCCGTCCGGCGGCGTCGGGCCGCATGACATGCGGTTGATGCCGGGTGGGAAAACGCTTGTGATTGCCAATGGCGGTATCGAAACTCATCCCGAAACCGGGCGCACGAAGCTGAACCTGCCGACGATGAAGCCCAACCTGACCTACCTTTCCCTAACGGGCCTGGTTCAGGAACAGGTGTCGCTGTCGCCTTCGCTTCACAAGAACTCGATCCGCCATCTGGCGGTCCGTCGCGACGGGCTGGTGGGCTTTGCGATGCAGTGGCAGGGCAGCAAAGCCGAACATCCGCCCTTGCTGGGCCTGCACCGTCAGGGGGAAACCCCGTACCTTCTGTCTGCGCCGGTGCAGGATCAGAGCACGCTGCAAGGTTATGCGGGCAGCATCGCGTTTTCGGCGGATGGCACAACCGTTGCCATCACCTGTCCACGCGGCAATGCGTTGCAGCGGTTCGACGTGGCCAGTGGCACATTCAGCGATGCGTTCGAGCTTGAGGATGTCTGCGGGCTTGGTTCCGGCCCAAACGATTTGGTTTTCACCACCGGAACCGGTGTGTTCGGCGCGTTGACCACTGCGCACCCCGAGATCCGGACCCGCGCGAAGTGCCAGTGGGACAACCATCTGGTCCCGATCAGCCCACCGGCATGAAATTCGGATTTTTCCGTCACATAGTTTAGACTTGGAAGAATCAAACAGCTGCCGTATTGCCGGGCGCGAAACTGGCACCCCAACGTTAAGGACCGACTTGATTGAAACAGACGCCCGACGCACCGCATTCGATCTACGGAGTTGAGAAATGGGGCAAAGGCCTCATCGAGGTGACGGAGCAGGGCGAGATAGGTCTGCGCAATCCCTTGGCTCCCGATGTTGGCGCGATCAGCCTGCCAGGTATTCTCAGCGATCTGAACGACCGAGGCATCAAGGCCCCGATGGTTCTGCGCGTCTCTTCCTATCTGGAACACGAGATCGCGCATCTGAACGAAAGCTTCCGCGAAGCCATCGCCCGCGTCGGCTACAGAGGCAGCTATCGCGGTGTGTTCCCGATCAAGGTGAACCAGCAGGCCCAGGTCGTCGACCGGATCGTCGAATTCGGCAAGAAGTACAACTATGGGCTCGAGGCCGGGTCCAAACCCGAACTGGTGATCGCACTGGCACATCGGCTGGCCAGCGAGGCGCTGATCGTCTGCAACGGCGTCAAGGATGCCGAATTCATCCAGCTGGCCATCCTGTCCCGCAAGATCGGGTTCAACACGGTGATCGTTCTTGAAAGCCCGAAAGAGGCTGACACGGTGATCGAAGTATACAAAGAGCTGGGCATTGAACCCCTGATTGGCGTGCGGGTCAAGCTGACCAACCAGATCAGCGGCAAATGGGAAGAAAGCTCGGGCGACCGGTCCGCCTTTGGTATGAACACCGATCAACTGGTGGCCACGGTGGACAAGCTGCGCGACGCGGGCCTTCTGCATTGCCTGAAGTTGCAGCATTCGCATCTGGGCTCTCAGGTGCAGGACGTCAACGACGTGCGCCGCGCGGTGGGCGAGGCCTGCCGCTATTACACCGAACTGACGCGCGAGGGCGTGCCGCTGACCCATCTGGACCTCGGCGGTGGTATGGGGGTGGACTATACCGGTGAAAAGAAGGCGGCTGAAAACTCGATCAACTACACGGTCGAGGAATATTGCGCTAATGTGGTGGAAACCGTGGCCTATGCCATGGACGAGGCCGAGGTGGACCACCCGACGCTGGTTACCGAAAGCGGCCGCGCGGTGGTGGCGACGTCGTCGATGCTGGTGTTCAACGTGCTGGAAAGCACGCTCTATGATGCGCCCAACGGCCCCGAGGTTGAAGCCGACGATCACCACATGGTTTCAGACCTTGCCGCGGTGCACGGCTATCTCAGCAAAGACCGTCTTCAGGAATGCTGGAACGACGCCACCTTCTATCGCAACGAATTGCGCGCCCTGTTCCGCCGTG
The DNA here is from genome assembly GCF_013110575.1 of Ruegeria sp. HKCCD7559. Taxonomy (NCBI): domain Bacteria; kingdom Pseudomonadati; phylum Pseudomonadota; class Alphaproteobacteria; order Rhodobacterales; family Roseobacteraceae; genus Ruegeria; species Ruegeria sp. HKCCD7559. Next base: position 196,834 of record NZ_WVQU01000001.1, on the reverse strand, counting down.
GATATGTAGACCTGCGCCAGATGGCCCGGGCCGAACGGATCTACCTGTCGCTGATGGCCCGCCTCAAGGCGCTGGCGGCCAGTGACGATCTGGAAACCGACGTGGACGACCAGCTTGAGAAAGTGGCCGATATCTACCACTGCAACTTTTCTCTGTTTCAGTCCTTGCCGGACGTCTGGGCCATTGACCAGCTGCATCCCATCGTGCCCTTGCAGGGCCTGAACCAGACACCCGACCGCCGGGCAGTCCTGTCCGACATCACTTGCGACAGCGACGGCAAGATCGACCGGTTCATCCTGGCCGACGGTGTTTCACCCAGTCTGCCGGTGCATACCCTGCCGGAAGATGATGAATATTTCATGGGCGTCTTTTTCGTCGGCGCCTACCAGGAAACGCTGGGCGATCTGCATAACCTGTTCGGCGACACCAACGTCGTCACCATCGACCTGCGCGCTGACGGAGGGTTCGACCTGCTGCACGAACAAGAGGGCGACACGATCAGTCAGGTGCTGTCCTATGTCGAATTCGACCCCACCGACTGCGTCGCCGCCTTCCGCAAAATGGTGGACGAGGCGATCTCGACCGGTACTCTGAAAGCCAAGGACCGCAAAACCCTGATGAGCGCTTATCGCGACTCGATCAACGGCTACACCTATTACGAATAACCCCCTGTGAGAGGAGATTACCCCCATGGGTTCACTTAGTGGCAAAACACTGGTTGTCGGCGCGGGCGGCGTATCCCACGCCGCCGTGCACAAGATGGCGATGAATTCGGACATCTTCACCGAAATCACACTGGCCAGCCGGACCAAGTCGAAATGCGACGCCATCGCCAAATCGGTGAAAGAGCGCGTGGGCGTTGACATCGCCACCGCCGAGCTTGACGCCTACAAGGTCGAGGACACGGTGAAGCTGATCAAGGAAACCGGTGCCGAGATCCTGGTGAACCTGGCCCTGCCCTATCAGGACCTGGTGTTGATGGACGCCTGCCTCGAGGCCGGGTGCCACTATCTCGACACTGCGAACTACGAGCCCGAGGATGAGGCCAAGTTCGAATATCACTGGCAATGGGCCTATCAGGACAAGTTCAAACAGGCTGGCCTGACCGCCATCCTCGGCTCGGGTTTCGATCCGGGCGTGACATCCGTCTTCGCCAAGTGGCTCAAGAAACACAAGCTGGACACGATCCGCCAGATCGACGTGCTCGACGCCAATGGCGGCAGCAACGACCAAGAATTCGCCACCAACTTCAACCCCGAGATCAACCTGCGCGAAGTGCTGGCCGAAGTGCGCCACTGGGAAGGTGGCGAGTGGAAACACTCCCCCGCCATGACCCACAAGGTCGAGTTCGACTTCCCCGCCATCGGCCCCAAGAATATGTATCTGATGTATCACGAGGAACTGGAGTCGCTCAGCACCCACTTCCCCGAGATCGAACGCGCCCGCTTCTGGATGACATTCGGTGACGCTTACATCACTCACGCCAAAGTTCTGGAAAATGTCGGCATGACCCGCATCGACCCGGTGATGCATGACGGCAAGGAAATCATCCCGATCCAGTTCCTGAAAACCCTGCTGCCCGATCCCGGCGATCTGGGCGCCGAAACCAAGGGCAAGGCCTGCATCGGCGACATCGCCACGGGTCAGGCCAAGGACGGATCGGGCGAAAAGACCTATTACATCTACAACATCTGCGACCACGAAGAATGCTATGCCGAGGTCGGATCACAAGCGGTCAGCTATACGACCGGCGTCCCCGCGATGATCGGAGCAGCACAGGTGCTGAAAGGTAACTGGCGCGAACCGGGCGTTTGGAACATGGAACAGCTCGACCCGGATGACTTCATGGACATGCTCAACACCCACGGCCTTCCCTGGCAGGTCCACGAACTCGACGGCCCCGTCGACTTCTGATCCCTCGGGGCGGTCCGCGCGACCGCCCTGCTTCATCTGGCTAAAAATATCCCCGGGGGTCCGGGGGGCAGGCCCCCCGGGCTTTTCACAATCGGAGACGCCCGACATGTCCGACATGATGACCACACAGGCCGGAGACGCCGGAGCCTTCCGCCACTTCGACCTGACACGCGTGCCGTCACCCTGTTTCGTCGTCGACGAAAAGGCGGTAGAGCGAAATCTGGAGGTTCTGGCCGATATCGGTGAGCGCTCTGGCGCGCATGTCCTGTCGGCGCTCAAGGCCTTTTCGATGTTCGCGCTGGCCCCTCTGGTGCGACAGTATCTCGGCGGCACCTGCGCCAGCGGCATCTACGAGGCCCGGCTGGGCCGCGAGGAATATGGCGGCGAGGTCGCCACATTCTGCGCGGGCTACAAGGATTCCGACATCGACGAAATCCTTGCCCTGTCGGACCACATCATCTTCAACAGCCCCGGGCAGAAAGACCGCTTTCTTGCCAAGGCACAGGCCGCGGGGCGGCAGGTCGGGCTGCGCATCAACCCTGAACACTCCGAAGGCGAGGTTGCGAAATACGACCCCTGCGCACCGTGTTCACGCCTCGGCACCCCGGTCAGCCAGCTGGACGCCAAGGCGCTGGAGGGCGTGGACGGGCTGCACATGCACACGCTCTGCGAACAGGGGTTCGAGCCGCTGCAACGCACGTGGACCGCCGTGGAACCCAAACTCGCCCCCTTCATGGGTCAGCTCAAATGGTTGAACTTCGGCGGTGGCCATCACATCACCCGCGACGACTATGATCGCGACGGGCTGGTCGCCTTCATCAAAACCATACGCGAGGCATATGGTGTCGACGTCTACCTCGAACCCGGTGAGGCCGTCGCCCTGGACGCAGGCATTCTGGTCGGAGAAATCCTTGACCTGCCCACCAATGGCATGAACCTCGCCATCACCGATATCTCGGCCACCTGCCACATGCCCGACGTGATCGAGGCCCCTTATCGGCCCGCCCTGATGGACGAGGCCGAAGCTGGCCACACCTACCGCCTCGGCGGCCCCTCGTGCCTGGCGGGCGACGTGATCGGCGACTACACTTGGGCCGAGCCGCTGCGGATCGGGCAGCGCTTTGCCTTCCTCGATCAGGCGCATTACTCGATGGTCAAGACCAACACGTTCAACGGCGTGCCCCTGCCCACCATCGCCCTGTGGAACAGCGAAACCGATGACCTGAAGATCATCAGGGAATTCGGCTATGACGACTTTAAGGACAGACTTTCATGAGCATTTTCCTCGACAGCGAACTGACCGAGGCCGAACGCAGCGAAGACGCCCGGTTCCGTGTGATCCCGGTGCCGCTGGAGCGCACGGTCTCATACGGGTCTGGCACCGCCAAAGGCCCCGAAGCGATCATCGAGGCCAGCAATGAACTCGAACGCATCACGGGTCACGCGGAACCCTGCGTCGAAGGCATCTTTACCGAAGCCCCACTGGATTGCGCCGGCCCGCTGCCGGACGTCATGGAGCGCCTCGCCCAGCACACCGAGGCCGCCGTCCGTGCCGGCAAGGTGCCGGTCACGCTGGGCGGTGAACACTCGCTCAGCTATGGCGCGGTCATGGGTGTGACCCGCGCCCTGGGCCAGCCCGTCGGTATCGTGCAGATCGACGCCCATGCCGATCTGCGCAACGCCTATCAGGGCGAAAAACACTCGCATGCCTCGGTGATGCATCTGCTGGCCGAGGAAGGTATCCCACTGGCCCAGTTCGGCGTGCGCGCCTTTTCCACCGAGGAAGCCAAAAGCCGCCTGAGGAACCTCGTCTTCCACGTGGATGCCGAAGAGCTGGTGACCGGCAACATCCATGCCGTCGACCTGCCCGAGGATTTCCCCGAACTGGTCTATGTCAGCTTTGACGTTGATGGGCTGGACCCGGCGCAGATGCCCGCGACCGGCACGCCTGTTCCGGGCGGGCTGGGATACTATCAGGCGCTTCGCCTGGTGGAACATGCGTTGAAGGGTCGTAAATGCGTCGGCTTCGACGTGGTCGAACTGGCCCCCGACGGCAATGCCGCCTGGGATTTCACCGCGGCTCAGATCGTCTATCGCCTGATGGCGAGCTGCTGATCAGACAGGCGGGCCGGGCTGGCCCGCCTGATCCGGTTCCTAGCCGGTTTTGCCGTCATCGGCGGTTTCGTTCAACTCCATATGGCCTTCGCCCCTGTTCAGGACGCGGCGCAGCATAGGTTCGAAGAACTCCAGCGGCTTGGTCGGATAATTCGGGTCAAACGCCTTCTGATCATATTCATGGCAGAAATAGCGACAATCTTCCCAATAAGGACTGTCGCGATATTTGTCGCGCGCGTTGCGGTCGCCGCCCAGATGGTGGTTGTAGTAGTACCCCTGAAACACACAATGATGCTTGAGAATCCAATACGTCTTTTCGCTGACGTAAGGCTTCATCATCGCCGCTGACAGCTCTCCGTGATTGTAGGGCGACAGAATATCGCCGGTATCATGGATCAACGCCGCCACCACCAGTTCCTCATCCGCACCGTCCTCGTAAGCACGGGTCGCGGCTTGCAGGCTGTGCTGGTAACGGTTGACCGGATAGGGCGTCCATTCTTCGTCCAACGAGCGGATGGCATCGAGGATACGGTCTGGCAGGGCCGCATTATACGCCTCTTCATACTCCATCACGGCGTCCCAGTCGGCCTTGGTGGCTGTTTCGAAACTGGTCCAGGTGGGTTTGTGGCTTTTGTCCAGCATGGCTGATCCTTTGGCATGTGTCCTGAGCGAAAGCGTAGTTCGAAACCACCCTTCAAAAAAATGAATTGATTTTATCGCAATGATCAAAAAATACTTTCGACATGCAATTCAAAGCTCTGGAAACTTTTCTCTGCGTGGCCGAAGCCGGTGGCTTTCATGCCGCCGCTCGCAAGTTGAATGTGACGCAGACCGCTGTCAGCGCGCGTATTCGCCTGATCGAGGAGGAAACCGGCAGGGCGCTGTTCACGCGCGGTGCCGGAGGAACGGCGCTGACCGAGTTCGGCCGGCAGTTCAAACCCTATGCGGAACAGATGTTGTCCCTTTGGGGCTTTGCATCGCGCGACCTGCCGGGACAGGCACAGAACCGCCCGGCACTGCGGTTGGGCGGCCAGCTCAGCATCTGGGATCCGTTGCTGGTGGACCTGGCGGTTCGGTTTGAACAGCGCTTTGGCAAATTGCTGTTGACGCTGAACTATGACCACGACCTGAACATGGTCGAAGCGGTGGCAACCCATGTGCTGGACGCGGCGATCACACATGAAAAGCCGGCGGACCGGCGTGTCACATGGTACGCGCTTGAACCCGAGCTATTGTCCCTGGTCCGGACGCCACAGGCTGACGGCACGGACGATGACATGATCTTCGTCAACCTTGAACTGGGCGAGGTCTATCAGGACCATGTCAGATCGGCTGCGCGACGGGCGTCGGGTCAGACAGTGTTTCTTGGCAATTGCATGATGGCGCTGCGATATGTTCTGCACCGAGGCGGAAACGGCTATTTCCCCGATTACGTCATTTCCGAACATCTGGCCTCGGGTGCTCTGGAGCGGGTCGAGGACAGTATCAGCTTGCCGCTGCCCATGTATCTGGTCACCCGCGGTGATCGCGAGGAATTTGACGACATTCACAGCTGTTTGGTGGATCTTCGCGGCTAGAACTCAGGCCGGTGTCGGCATGATCTGGGGATCGCGCTGCCGTTTTCGCACAAGCGGCCGACCAGCAACAAGCAGGAAAAGGCCCGAGATCAGCACCCCTATGATTGCGGGAAGGTACAGCAGAAACCAAAGCTCCGGGTCATCGATCACCACCGGGGAAACAAACCCGCGCACACCTTCAAGCAGCACAAGAATGGTGAAGGCGCCCAATATCTGAGGCCACAATCCAAACCGGGAAAAGCTGCCCAGCATCAGGGTTGAATACCCGGCCAGCGCCACGGCGATGCAAATCGCAATCCACGAGAACCGCTGGTGCAGCTCTTCGATCAGTTTGCCTTGGCTGAACCCCTCCGTGGCTGAAACCTCATCCCGGTTGCGGATCAGGTCGGCGGTTGGAATGGCTTCGAGGCTGCGCCGGGCCATCGGATTTGTATTCGTCAGTTCCGAGATGTCGTAGGACGCGTCCTGGAACAGGGTCGATGACAACACCTTGCCTTCCTTGTTCAGGCGCAATGCAACCCCATCAACCATCACAAGGTGAATGCCAGCATCATTGTTGACCAGATAGGCCGTTACGCTTGAATAGCTGACCGCGTTTTCAGGATCGCGGCGATCAGACACGAAGACTTCATGAAGTGTGCCGTCCAGATCAATCCTGCCTATGTAAACCGTGACACCTTCGGCGGGGTGCAGAAATTCGCCTTCGTTCAACAGTTGAGCCGTCACATCTCCGGCCACTTCAGCCTGCCGGATTTCCAGCTGTTCAACCGAGGCCGGGCGCAGGAACACGCTGATGATCGCCATCATCACCCCGGTAATCACACCGAACAGCAGCACCGCCCGGGCAAGCCGCCAAGGGCTGGATCCGGTGGCCAGCATAACCGTCAGTTCGCTTTCGCGGCTCAGGCGATTTGTGGCATAGACGGCGGCGGCAAACACCGCCATGGGCATGACCGTGCGGATCAGGGTCGGCAAAGTCAGCGCGGTGAATTCCAGAAAGACCATCGCCGACTGCCCACCGCTGATGACCCTGTCAAACAGGCTGACAGACCGGGTGATCCAGAACACACCGACAAGCACCAGGGTGAAAAAGCCAAACAGAATCAGCAATTGCCGCAGGAAATATCCATCAAAACGCGACATGGGGCCTCGTGCGTGTGTTCGTTTGCAGCGGACACTAGGGCATTAAGCCGGCAGAGGAAACAGGCATTGGACGTCAGGATGCCCCGGTATGCAACCTTGGCGCATTCCCGCATTCTCCCAACGACGCCGATTTGGCCCCGAAGAGGTTAAAGGCCAACCCTTTGTGAAAATGGCAGTTCGTGGCACAATTCAGGAATTGTTCAGAAGGGAGTTTTCGACTTGGCACTGTTTTTTTCACGCCGCACTTATAACGCCCCGAAGAAAAAGTTCACGTTTAAGCCGGCGGCAAAGACCAGGTATGTTCACATCACCCAGCAAAGCCCTGGTGGAAAAATTCGTAAGGGTAGTATTATCAAAAAAACCAAATGGCTGGATCTCGTGCGACAGGAGGGCGGGGATTCGGCCGTCCTGATCTATGTTCACGGGTTCAACACCAGCCAGAAGGACATGCTGGACCGGCTGGGGAAAATAGAAACCAATCTCAGGGGCAACGGGTATCAGGGCGCGGTCGTTGCCTTTGACTGGCCCAGCGACGGATCGGTGCACACCTACGACTCGGACCGCTCCGATGCCAAGGCGGTGGCGCCGCATCTGGTGGGGGACGGGATCTTGCCGCTGTTGGGGATGTCGCCACGCCCCAAGGTGCATCTGATCGCGCATTCCATGGGGGCGTTGGTGGTACTGCGCGCTTTCTCGGACTTCGGGGATTCGGCCGGGCCAGGCAACAAGATATGGTCGGCGGATCAGGTCATGTTTGCGTCAGCGGACATCGATTCAGAATGGCTGGAAAAGGGCGCATGGGGCGATCTGGTCCTGAAAAAACGGTGCAAGCGATTCACCAATTACTATAGCCGGAAAGACAAGGTGCTGGCCCTGGCCGGTGGGATTGTTCACGGCGGTCGGCGTCGCGCTGGTCGTGTCGGGATGCCGAAGCTGACCTCGAAAGGTCATTGGGATATTTTCTGTGACCACCAATATCAACGAGACGTCCCCAAAGGGCAGCGCAAGATGATGAAGTCGCATCGCTGGTGGTTCGACAGCGGCGGGTTTTATGAGGACCTCGCCCTGACGATCGACGGCCATCCGGCAAAAACGATGCCGACCCGGCACAAGACAAATATCGGGGATCTGGCGCTGCTGGCCTGACTGACCGGTCGCCCAACACCTTTCTATGGTGCAAAGCCCGATTTTGCAGGTTCTGCTCAAGTACCGTCTTTGGACGGATTCTCTGCACGTTCTGATATCGTCACTATGGGTTGCTGACCAGAAACGGAAAGGGCGCGCTCGACCACAAGCGCGCCCCAGTCACAAGGGAGAAACTGAAAACCTGCGTTCTGTGCAGAACCTGAACGCCAACTCTTTGACATCCTCAGATAACCAGACTTCCCGATGTCAGTCAGTGACGCTGTTCACACTCTGGGCCGGTATTTTTAGATGGCATATAGGGTTTGGCTGCACTGCGGCTCACAAAGCCTGCATGCGTTCTTATTGCCGGTCCGCCCCGGCCATAGCCGAAAGCCGCGCGCGCTGGAAACGCGCCAGGCACGATTGCCGAATGGTGTTTTAATGCGGATGGCAGGGGCAGCAGGGTTCGAACCCGCGACCTACGGTTTTGGAGACCGTCGCTCTACCAACTGAGCTATACCCCTATGGTGAGCCCCAGATATGACAGCCGCGCGGCGGACTCAAGAGGCTTTTTCGAATTCCACGCCACTATCTGAGCCGACAAACAAGTTGCGCAAAATGTGCAGTGCGCTAAGACAAGGTCCGGTCAGCAAAAGGAACCCCGTGTGAACCTCCGCAAGAAGATCGCAGACAGCGAAGCCGTGCTGAACTGGGTGGCCCGCCGGATCGCCACTTACATTCGATTGGTCAACCGCAACACACGCTGGCAGCGCATCGGATACGAAGAACTGGATCAGCTGGCCGAACAAGGTGAGCCGGTCATCGTCGTGCTGTGGCATCAACGGCTGGCGCAGTCGCCCTATTTCTTCCCGCTGGACAAGGGGCGCATCTGTTCGATCACCTCCTCTGCCCGGGCGGGCAGCATGGTGGGCCGAGTACAAAAGCTGTTTGGCATGGACACGATCGCCATGGCCAGCAACACACGCCACGTCGCCTTGTCACGTCAGGTTCTGGGCAAGATGAAGCAGGGTATCTCTATTGGGATCGCGGCAGATGGTCCGCGCGGGCCCGAACGGGTTCTGTCGACGGTTCCGTTGGTATGGGCGCGCACCTCGGGCAAGCGCGTATTCGGTATCACCTTTTCCACGAAACATGGTCGCGAAGCGGGAACCTGGGATCACCTTCTGATGCCCCGCCCCTGGCGAAATGAAGGCGTGTTTCTGTGCCGGGAATGGACTGAAACAGTGCCCCGCAAGGCCAGCGAAGAGGAAATCGAGACCCTGCGCCTGAGCCTGGAGCAGCACATGAACGACATCACGGCAGAAGCTGACCGGATGGTCGGGCGCGAGCCCTGGTCACCTGACGCCTAACCGCCCCTGAGACGTTGCATCAGATAGACTTCACTGCCTTCGGGAATCGGCTCGGTAAGCCCGGTGGCTATGACGCGCCCGTCGATCGCGATGGAGACCCCTGCATCAATGGGGGCCTGCAACTGTGGGTGGGCACGGACCAAAGCCCGTAATAGCTCTCCGGTGGTTTTGGCCTCGACCTCAACCACTTGCTGGCCCCCGGTCAGTGACCGGAGGCCGGACCAAAGGTGGACCTCAACCATTTTCTTTCAGGGCCGCCAGAATGCGCGGCGGAGACATCGGCAGTTGCTTCATCCGAACACCCGCCGCATTGGACACCGCATTGGCAATGGCGGCCAGGGGCGGCACAATGCCCGTCTCGCCCACGCCGCGCACCCCGAACGGGTGGCCCGGGTTGGGCACTTCGACGATCACCGTGTCAATCATCGGCAGGTCACTGGCAACGGGAATCCGGTAGTCAAGAAAGATCGAGTTCTGCAACCGGCCATCTTCGCCATAGATGTATTCCTCGTTCAGTGCCCAGCCGATGCCCTGTGCGGCGCCACCCTGAAACTGCCCTTCCACATAAGTCGGGTGGATCGCCTTGCCGGCGTCCTGAATGACCGTGTACCGGGTGATCGATGTCTTGCCGGTTTCCGGGTCGACCTCGGCATCGACGATATGGGTGCCAAAGGATACGCCCGCGCCTTCGGGGGTTGCTTCGAAATGGCCCGAAATCGGGCCTCCGGTCGATCCCATATCCGCCGTGATGTCGGCCAAAGGCATCGGGTCGAAATCCCCCGCATTAGGCCCCGAGGGCACCGCGCAGCCGTCTTCCCATTTCACCGCATCGACCGGGATGCCCCACTTGGCCGCCGCACGTTCGCACAGTTTCTCGACCGCGTGTCTTGCGGCCTTGATCGTCGCGAGGCCCGACGCGTAGGTCACGCGCGAACCATGGCTCACGTCGTTGTAACCCAGCGTCGCCGTGTCGGCGATGGTCACGCGGATGTTTTCATACGGAATGCCCAGAACCTCGGCCGCCATCAAGGCCATGGATGCGCGCGACCCGCCGATGTCGGGTGTGCCGACCATCAACTGCGCCGAACCATCCTCGGACAGTGCCAATGAGACGCTGGTCTCGCCCCCGTGGTTGAACCAGAAACCGCAGGAAACCCCGCGCCCCTGACCCGGCTTCAGCGGTGCCGCGTAATGGGGATGCGCCTTGGCAGCCTCAAGCGTTTCCACCAGACCGATGCGTTCGTAGGTCGGGCCATAGCTGGCCTTCGTGCCCTCATGCGCGGCATTTTTCAGACGCACATCAATAGGATCAAGGCCCAGCTTGTTGCAGAGCTCATCAAGGACGGATTCAACGGCGAAGGCGCCCATCGGAGCGCCCGGCGCGCGGTACGCGGCCTGTTTCGGACGGTTCGACATCACATCGTAACCGATCTGCTTGACGTTGGTCAGGTTGTAGGGCGCAAAGGCACACATGGCCGTCATATCGCCCGGGGCGCCGGGGAAGGCCCCGCCTTGCAGGCGGAAGACACCCTGCGCCGCCGTGATCGTGCCGTCTTTCTTCATGCCGATCTTCACGTCCATCGACGCCGAAGAGGTCGGCCCGGTGGCACGAAAAACTTCGGACCTGGTCATCACGATCTTGACCGGACGGTTGGCCTTGCGGCTGAGCGCCAGCGCGACGGGTTCGATGAACACCGTGGTCTTGCCGCCAAAACCGCCGCCGATTTCAGACGCCGTGACGCGCAGCTGAGAGGTTTCGATTCCCAGCAGCGCCGCACAGGTCTTTTGCGCGATCCAGTGACCTTGGGTTGTGCACCACAACTCGCCCTTGCCGTCATTGCCCAACATGCCCAGGCAGGCATGCGGTTCGATATAGCCCTGATGGGTCGCCTCGGTGACAAAGCTGTCTTCGATAACCAGATCGGCCTCGGCAAAGCCCGCCTCGACGTCACCGTGACCGCTTTCGTGATAACGCACGACGTTCGGGTGCATCCCTTCCGGCACCGAATAATCCGCAGCACCTTCCCGGATCACCGGCGCATCCGGGGCCATCGCTTTGTCCACATCGGTGACGTGCGGCAGCACCTCGTATTCGACCTCGATCAGTTTCAGCGCATCACGTGCCGCCAAGGCAGATGTGGCCGCCACCGCAGCTACCGCGTGCCCGTCATAGAGCGCCTTTTCCCCCGCCATGACATTTTCCAGCACATTCCAGAATTCGCCTTCAAGCCCGGGCTTGAACGGGACATCGGCGAAATCGGCGCGGGTCACGACGGCTTTGACGTCCTTCAATGCCTCGGCTTTCGAGGTATCAATCCTGACGATCCGGGCATGGGCATGGGGTGAGCGCAGAATCGCGCCGTGCAACATGCCGGGGGCCGAGATATCCGCACCGAACTTGGCCCGGCCCGTCACCTTGTCCAGACCGTCAGGGCGATCGGGGCGGGTGCCAACGAAGGTGAAGTCAGTTTTGCGATCGTCCAGAGCCATTATGACGCCTCCCGCATCTCAGCCGCCGTGTCCATCACGGCGCGAATGATCTTGTCGTAACCGGTGCAGCGGCATAGGTTGCCCGCTAGCCAATAGCGCGTTTCTTCCTCGGTCGGATTGGGGTTCTTCTCCAGCAGCGACTTCGCCGCCACCAGAATGCCCGGGGTGCAGATGCCGCATTGCAGCGCGGCGTATTCGATCATCTTCTTCTGCAACGGGTGCAGGATGTCACCATCCGCAATCCCTTCGACGGTTTCGATCTGCTTGCCTTCGGCCTCGACACCCAGCATCAGGCACGAGCACACAAGGCGGCCATCGACGGTGACCGAACACGCGCCGCAATCACCGGTGCCGCAGCCCTCTTTGGCGCCGGTCAGGTTCAGTTTGTCGCGCAGACAGTCCAGCAGGGTTTCGCGCGGGTCGCACAGGTATTCGACTGCGTCCCCGTTCACGGTGGTGGATACGTGGAGCTTGCTCATGCGTTTTCTCCCTTCGCGCGGGCATAGGCGATCTTTGCGGCACGTTTGGCCAGAACGCCGGCGACTTCGGTACGGAATGCGATCGTACCTCGTTTGTCGTCGATCGGATTGCAGGCGGCGGACGCGGCCGCGGCCAGTGCGTCAAGGGCGGCATCGTCCAAAGTGCTGCCGATGATCGCGTTGGCACAGTCTTCAACCAACAGAACGGTCGGTGCCACGGCACCCAGCGACACGCGCGCCTCGGTGATGACTTCACCGTCCAGACGGAGGTTCACACCTACGCCCACCACCGCAATGTCCATTTCGGTACGGGGGATGAACCGCAGATAGGCGTCGCCCCCATTCTTGCCTCGGGCAGGGATGTTGACGGCCGAGATCAACTCGCCCTTCGCCAGCGAGGTCTTGCCGGGCCCGGTCGGGATGTCCTCGACCGCAACGTCACGCGTGCCATCGGGGCCGGTTACGGTGACGGTCACGCCTGCGGCCACCATGGCGGGCACGGAATCAGCCGCAGGTGAGCCATTGCACAGATTGCCCGTCAGCGTCGCGCGGCCCTGAACCTGAGTTGAACCGATCAGGTCCATCGCCTCGACCACACCGGGCCAGTCGCGGCCAAGCTCGGGGTGCTCGCTCATCTCGGCGCCGGTGACGGCCACGCCGATCGTCCAACTGCCGTCGGCATTGCGGGTGATGTCACGCACGCCGTCGATCTTCTTGATGTCGATCAGCGTATCGGGCGTCACCAGTTCCGAGCGCAGTTGCACAAGTACATCCGTACCGCCCGCCAGAAAACGTGTGATGCCCGTCGCGTTCGCGGCCAGAGCCGAAGCTTCGGCAAAGCTGGCAGGGCTGTGATAATCCATGAAGCTACCTCGTACCTGTTGGTCAGGAATATCTGGGTTCGCGGCGACGTTAATTCACCCCTCGTCCGGCGTCCATGGGCCGAGCGATCAAAATTCAACTTCCAAATGTCGCTTTTGGACAGGGTTCAGAGATCGATCTCGATCACCCCATCAGGTTCCGCCGCGCGGCTTTGGCACAGGATCATGGCGCCTTCGCGCTGTTTGCGGGACAAAACGAAATCCCGATGCTCGACCTCGCCCGAAATGACACCGCATTTACAGACGCCGCAGATGCCGTCTGCGCATTTCACATCCACATGAATACCGGCTTCGTTCAGAATTTGTGCGGCGTCCTTGTCTGCGGGCACGGGCAGTGTCCGGCCCGAACGCGCAAGCTTGAGCTCAAACGCGTGGTTTTCATATTCAGGCGTTTCAGGAACCGAGAAATATTCCAGGTGACGCGCCTCTTCGGGAAAGCCCTGCTGCTCGGCCGCCTGAACCACGCCGTCCATGTAACGATCCGGCCCGCAGGTATAGACATGCCATCCATGCCGGTAGCCGGACAGAATTACATTCAGGTCGGCGCGGGTGCCTTCATCCGAGAAATGGTAATGAACGCGATCCGCCCAGGGCATGGCGGCCAGATCATCCAGATACCCCGCCCCGCCCCGTGTGCTGGCCGAATAGTGTAATTCGAACTCGCGGCCCAGCGCATGCAGACGATGGGCAAATGCGATCATCGGGGTGATTCCGATGCCGCCACCCATGAGGAATGTTCTGGTGGCCCTTTCATCCAATTCAAAGTGGTTGATCGGATTGGACACGAAAACCTTTCGGCCCTCGGAGAAGATGCGATGCAACAGCGCGGACCCGCCGCGCCCGTCATCCTCGCGCAGCACTCCGATCTGATATTTCGTACGATCCGACGGGTCGCCGGACATGGAATATTGCCGCAGGAATTCCGGCGCGACCAGAACGTCCAGATGTGCGCCCGCTGTCCATCCCGGCAGGGGCGCACCGTCCAGCGATGCAAATTCGTATTTCGTGACATCCGCCGTCATCTTTTCAACCTTGGTCACGGCGACCCGCATCACAGGCGCATCACCAGCGATCTGATAGCGATGGATGATCGACATGTCCCCGCCTGCCTTGCGGGCCTTGTACTCGTCAGCCGTCACCATGGCCTCATAGGCTGCAATCCCGGCCTCTCGGTCCATTGCAAAGGGATAGGGCCATGGGTGCGGAGCCAGATAAGCGGGATAGACGGCTAGGGTCTGATCCTCGTATTTCAGGTCCAGATCCTTTTGCAGATCGCGCCGGTTCAACAAGTGCGTCGTAGGGCGATAGGCGCCGTCGGGCTGCAACTCGATATCCCACCACCATTTCTTGGTGTCGTTCAGCCCGCCATTGCCGACCGCATCGTCCAGCCTGGCCAGCGCGGGCGCGGCGGTGGGGATGTTCATCGCAGCCCAGCGGAACGGGCGTTCAGCGAAGAGGCCTTCGAGGTTCCACGGGCAGGTCTTCATGCAGCGCCCGCACATCGCGCCGCCCGGGGTCGCCACACGGTACGTGGCGCATTTCTGGCTGTCGGATTTCCAGATTTCGTAACCGTTGAACATCAGCTTCGGTCCGGCGGTGATCGCGCCCGAGGGACATTCGCGGGCGCATTTGTTGCAGGATTCGCAAAAGGTTTGCAGGCCGAAATCGATGGGTTTGTCATGCGTCATCGGCATGTCGGTCGTCACCACGCCTGATTTCAGACGCGGGCCCAGATAGGGGTTCAGGATCACTTCTCCGATCCGGCTGACCTCTCCCAACCCCGAAAGCAGCAAAAGCGGCGGTTGCAGCACCTCGCCATCCATCACCGTATGCGCCTTGGCCTTGTAGCCCAGGTTGCGGATCTGTTGGGCAATCACGCCGCCCAGCAGCGAAAAGCGCAGATAGGCGCGCATGGATTGGGCGACGCTGATCCAGTCGTCACCGCTGGCACCTTCCATCGTTTCATAGCCCTGATCGATGATCATGCTGATGGCCTGATCATGCGGCGGCACGATTTCTTCGCCCGTGGCGTCATGAGAATACCACGCCCATTCCGGGCAGCGGCTGAGGCCCACCGCATCGACCCCAAGGAAATAGGTCGCCGCCTTGATGTTCGCCGCATTGCGCTCGGCATCGGTGGGTCCGGCGACCTCGGCGCTTTCACCATCCTGCAACAGAACGAATGCACCCAGCGCGCGACGCTGGGCAAAGCTGGGCGCGGCCTTGCGCACGTAGTACCCGCCTTTCGCGGCGTCCTGCAATGACTTGCCCATGTCGCCGAACTGGGCGCGGGCGAACATGTCGGCGCGCTTGGGAACGCGGGCCACATTCTCTTCGTCGATATAGGTTGTCGGAGCCTCGACCCGTTTGAGCTTTTCGAAGGGATGGGCCCCGTCCACATAGCGTCGTTTGGCATATGGGTCACGGTTGAGGGCGTTCTTGGCAAATCCCGTGCCCAGCCACCATGCCGGACCTTGGGTCCGAAACCACGGCTGTTGCGGCATGGGCCTCAGCGGCCGGTCATGCGCGATGGGCATCTCGGTCGTCACGGCAGCAAGGCCAAACCGGGTGCCCAGCCAAGGCGCAACCAGCTGGTCGCCCTCGACCGAGGCCAGACCGGCGGCCATGGCCAGCTTGCCCAGATCAACTTCGGACGACATCATGCTGTGCGCGCGGGCGTCAAAACCCAGCAGTCGGATATAGTTGGCGATGACCACGGCATTCTCGGTTGCCAGCAGGCAGGCACGATGATCCTGCGCGTCGATGATCCAGTCCGCACCGGGTTCGGAAGGGTCAGGGTCGCGGTTGTGTTCGTAAAGAAAGACGATGGCGTGACGGTGGTCGTCAATCGGCTTGGGCGCGGCCTCCATACTGTCTTTCAGATCGGCCATGATGAGATCGATCCCAGAGGCCAGCGTTTTGGTCTGGCGCGTGCGCAATGCGTGGGCAAGCCGGTCGATATCGGGGTTGCGGCGTGGTTCCTCCAGCAGTGCATCCGACGGCAACGGCCCACAGCCCATCATCGATGCGTCGTTGAAATACCCAAATGCCTTCAGATGGTTGGCGCGCTCCTGCGGATCTGAGGGGATCTCGGATGCAATCGGGTTCACCAACCCGTCGCGGATCGCGTCCAGCATCGCCTGAAACTCGCCCATGGCGTTGACGATGCTGTAGGGCCGTTCCGGCCGGAGGAAACTCAGTTCGCCCATGGCGGGCACGCGCGACAAATCCGGCATGGTATCTTGTCGGGTCAAACGCTCCAACGGGTATCGCCCCATGTGAACGGGCCGGTTCTTGTCCGAGAAAAAGCGGAATCCCATTATGCGCCTCCTGTTGCCACTCATCCCCTACCCCGTCATGGACAGCGAAACCATTCATGCATAATCATAAGCGGTATGAAGAAAATCGATTTCACTGATCTCGACGGCAAGGTTCTGCGCACCTTTCTGACCATTCTCGAGGAAAGCTCGGTTTCGAAAGCTGCGGATCGGCTGGGCGTCACGCAATCGGCCATCAGCCACACGCTGGCCAAGCTCCGGCTGGTGCTGGGCGACCCGTTGTTTGTTCGGTCCGGTCAGGGCCTGACCCCGACCGAGCGCGCCTTGTCCCTGAAGGAGCCCGCACAAAAGGTGCTGGACGGAATGCGGGCGCTGACCGAAGGGCGGCCGTTCGATCCGCAGTCTGAACAGATCAGGATCCGCATCGCCACCAATGACATGCCGCGCGAGTTGATCTTTCCGCAGCTGTTACGAGAAACACGTGCCGAAGACGCAGGTCTGCGGCTGGAATTCATTCCTTCAGGCGTGCCCGACCCCGAGCTGCTGCGCAGTGACAGATGCCAGTTGATGCTGACCCCGTTGCCGCCGGACGGGCCGGATATCTTTCAAAAACGCCTGATGACCAGCCCGCTGATGCTGTTCTATGACGCCACACAGCGCACGCCGCCGGACAGTTGGGACGCCTATTGCAACTGCGATCATGTCGAGGTTCGCTTTGCCGATGGCCGCAATGCCCGCGCCGTCATGCGTGGCGTCGATCAAAGCCAGATCAGGCCAGCAGTGGTGACCTTGCCGCATTTCAACGCCATCCCGGCCTTCATACTGGGCAGCGACCTGATCTCGACCGACACGGCGCTGATGAAACAGGGCCCGCTGGCCATGCTGGATTGCGCGCCACTGCCGTTCGAATGCGCCCCGGTGTCGATCTACATGGTCTGGCACCAAAGGTCGGCCAATGATCCGGCACATCGCTGGTTGCGGGCCCGGATCGAGGCGATCGCCGCGTCTCTTCAGACCTGAGACAACAGCCAGTCGCGCATGATCCTGACCAGTTGCGGCTGGCGCGGCTTGCGGGGCGCAACCACGTAAAACCCCAGATCTGCAACCAGGACATCCGCAAGCGGCTGAACAAGACGGCCCGAGGCCACCTCGGGCGCGACAAGAGGCGCATTGGCCAGTGCTATCCCCTGCCCCGAAACTGCGGCATCGATCGCAAGGCTGGTCTGGCTGAAGCTCATCATTCTGGGTTTTCCGCTTACCCCCACCCGTTCAAGGAACAAGGGCCACAATCCGTGGGTGTCGTTCAGCAGCACTTGCGTCAGCAGATCAGAAGAGGTGCTGATTCCGCCCGCAACAGAAGGGCTGCATACCGGGATGAATTCGGTCGAGAACAAAGGCACCGCCTCCAGTTCCGCCGCAAACGGCGCCCGACCCTGCCTGACTGCAAGATCGACGCCATCCGAACTGAAATCCGCCAGACGCTCGCGCGCATCCACCTGAACCGAGACGTCCGGATACAGGTCCGTGAAGCCCGACAAACGCGGCACCAACCATTTCGAGGCAAAGCTGGGCGTGACCGACAATGTGATCCGCCGGTCCGGAGACAAGTCGGCCACAGCCTCTTCGATCAACCTGAAAGCACGTCGCAGGGGCGCGTGAAACCGCCGCCCGGCATCCGTCAGGCGCAACCCGCGCGGCAGGCGGTCGAACAGAACCTCGTTCAATCGCGCCTCAAGCCCGCGCACCTGCTGCGCCACGGCGCCCTGCGTCACGCCCAGCTCTTCGGCGGCCAGTCGAAAGTTCAAGTGACGGGCAGAAGCCTCGAAAGCGCGCAAGGCGTTAAGGGGTGGAAGGGCGGTCATGCTGTTATCCTGTAGATTTTCTACAGAATAGAGGCAGCAGAACTGATTGGTCAAACCACTGTCCGACAGCCATCTTGGGATCAACTGAAAACGGAGATGTCAGATGGAAAAGGTAGCACTTATCACAGCGGGCGGCAGTGGCATGGGGGCGGATTCCGCCCGGAGGCTGGCGGCGGACGGGTTCAAGGTCGGCATTCTGTCCTCCTCGGGCAAAGGGGAAGCTTTGGCAAAAGAGCTGGGCGGTGTCGGTATTACCGGCTCGAACCAGTCCACCGAGGATTTGCAGAAACTTGTCGATGCCGCCATGGCCCATTGGGGGCGTGTTGACGTTCTGGTCAATTCTGCCGGTCACGGCCCCCGTGCCCCGATCCTTGAATTGACGGATGAGGATTGGCACACCGGCATGGATGTCTATTTCCTGAACGCGGTGCGCCCAACCCGGCTTGTGACCCCGATCATGCAGGCGCAGGGAGGAGGCTCGATCATCAACATCTCGACCTTTGCCGCCTTCGAGCCGGATCCGGTTTTCCCGACGTCGGGCGTGTTCCGCGCCGGGTTGGCCGCCTTCACCAAGCTGTACTCGGACAAATATGCCGCCGAGAACATCCGCATGAACAACATTCTTCCGGGCTTCATTGACAGCCTGCCCGAGAAAGAAGAATTCCGCAGCCGCATTCCGATGGGTCGTTATGGGCGCAGCTACGACGAGATCGCCTCGGTCGTCGCTCTGCTCGCCTCGGAAGGCGGCGGTTACATCACCGGACAGAATATCCGGGTGGACGGCGGTATCACCCGGTCTGTCTGAACTTAGAACCGCGCCTTTACAAGATGCGTCAGCGCCGCGCCGGATTCAAAAAATGCGCGGCGCACGCGCGTCCAGTTTTCGCGGTGTTCCGACACGGCGGGAACCGGCAGAAGCGAGGGATCACCGGCCAGAAGGCTTTCGGCCATCATGCGGCCGAACACCGTGCCCGGGCCGATGCCGCGACCGGAATACCCGTGTGCGGCCAAAGCGTTGGGGCCGATCTGCGTGATCTTTGGAATATGATCCGATGTCATTGCGATCCGCCCGTGCCACCCGTGTTCCAACGGCTGGTCGGCCAAGTGCGGATAGAGCTCGGCCAGCTTGCGCCGGACCCAACCGGAATGTGCAACCCGGCCGACATGTCCCAGATCCCCCATGCCGCCAACGATCATCCGACCCGCCTGATCCAGCCGGAATGACGTCATGATCAGCCCGGTATCCCAGCACCCTTCTTTCCTTGGCAGGATACTGGCGCGCAAATTGTCGGTCAGCGGGGCCGTGGCATACTGGAAATAGTAGACCGGCACATAGGCAGGCGCGGTATCCGGCAGCGCAAGATGATAGGCATTCGTCGCCTGAATGACCGATCTTGCCCGAACCGTCCCGCCCGGTGTCACCAGAACCCAGTGCCCGCCCTCATATGTCATGGTCTGTACGGGGCTTTGCGTGTGTATCCGCGCCCCGGCCTGTGACGCCGCGCGCGCCAAACCCACCGCATAGGCCAAAGGCTGAATGGTTCCTGCCCGTGGATCGAACAAGGCACCGTGAAAGGCCTGGCTGCCGGTGCGTTCACCGGCCTGGTCCGCCGACAACAGCACAACCGGCGCTCCGGCTTCGCTCAACTGCGCATGACGCGTATGCAGGTCCTTCAAACCCGACGCGGAATGAGCGCAATGCAGGGTTCCGCTGCGCACGGGCTCACACGCAATGCCATATTCATCGATCAAGGCAAACACATCCGCCGGCGCCTTGGCCAGCAAGTCGATCAAACGGTTCCCCGGTTCAATACCGATATGCGCCCGGATGTCATCCGGCGGCAGCCACAGCCCCGCATTGACCAGACCGACATTGCGCCCCGAACCGCCAAACCCGATTTCCTGCGCCTCGAGCAGGCAGACCGACGCGCCGGCGCGGGCAGCGGTCAAAGCCGCTGAACAGCCGGTGTAGCCACCTCCGATGACAGCCAGATCAACCGCTGCTTCAGCGGTCAGGGGCGGTGCGGGGACTGTCTCGGTGCAGGTGGTCTGCCAAAGTGATTGTTCGGGATCGTTCACGTCGGGCCTCTGAGTCTTGTCGGCGGATCATCATACCGACACCCCCCCTTTGCAAGCGGCCTTTTGACCCGTGCTGCGACAACGAAACAGGCCCGGCAGGCCCGGGCCTGCCGGGCCCAACCGGAGGAGTCATTCCGTCAGGAATGAAGACGACGGGCGGGAGGGCCCGCGTGGTGGGCTCAGACGTCGAGCGATCGCGCGATCAGCTCTTTCATGACCTCATTGGTGCCGCCATAGATCATCTGCACTCTGGCATCCGCGTAAAGACGCGCAATCGGGTATTCCATCATGAACCCGTAGCCGCCGAACAGTTGCAGGCATTCATGCATGATCTCGTTCTGCACCTCGGACCCCCAGTATTTGGCCATCGAAGCAGTTGCCGCGTCCAACTCGCCTGCTTCCAGTTTCCCGATACAATCATTGATGAAACTGCGCAGAACCTCGGCCTTGGTCTTGCATTCCGCCAGTTTGAACCGGGTATTCTGAAAATCCATCACCCGCTGCCCGAAGGCTTTGCGTTCCTGCACGTATTTCACGGTTTCGCCGATGGCGAAATCGATCGCGCCCAGCGCCATGATCGCGATATTCAGCCGTTCCCACGGCAGCTGTTTCATAAGCTGATAGAATCCCTGCCCTTCCTCGGGGCCCAGCAGGTTTGTCATCGGCACTTTGACATCTTCGAAAAACAGTTCGGCAGTGTCATTGCCCTTCATGCCCAGTTTCTTGAGGTTCCGCCCCCGGCGAAAACCTTCACACCCGTCAGTTTCCACCACAATCAACGAAACGCCGCGTGCGCCAGCGGTTTTGTCGGTCTTGGCGGCCACGATGATCAGATCCGCAGTCTGTCCGTTCGTGATGAAGATTTTGGACCCGTTCAACCGGTAGGAGTTGCCGTCCTTCTCGGCAGTCGTCCGCACCGCCTGCACGTCCGAACCGGTACTGGGTTCGGTCATTGCCAACGCGCCGACCAATTCACCCGACGCCAGTTTGGGCAACCACTTCTTCTTCTGATCTTCGCTGCCATACGCGGTGAGATAGTGGGTCACGATCGACTGAATGCCATAACCCCAACCCGCATCACCCCGCGCGCCCTGTTCGTAGGCCGTGATGGCGTCAAAGCCCATGCCGCCACCGACGCCGCCATATTCTTCGGGGATCGCACCCGCCATCAGCCCGGTTTCGCCGGCCTTGCGCCAGAAATCGCGATCCACAACGCCGTTTTCAACCCAGGTTTCGATATTAGGCGACAGTTCGTCATCCATGAACCGACCCGCCATATCCGCGAACATGCGGTGTTCATCAGTGACCCATGCCGCAGTCGAAGTGAAAAGTGACATTGAACGCCCTCCAATCGGTCTTTCCGGAAAAGGCTAGCGCCGTGTTCGGTTCACGCCAATCCTTGTGACGCCGCGTCCCTTTGCGGAACAACGCAACGTTCCCTGGCCTACGATGTCAGAGAATACCTATTGGCTGGCGGGGTTAAGTCAGTGCTTTGGCCAAAAGGTGCTTGGCCGCATCCTTGGCGTCTTCCGCCGGATCGCAGTTCTTGAGCAGAACGGCGGAAACGATGGCTCCTTCTTGCAACAACACGATCTGACTCGCGAGCTTCCGAGGATCATGCGCGCCGGCCTGCTGGGCTATGGCCGTGAAGTGTTCCAGCAAAAGCTGTTTGTGTTCGGCGGCCTGTACATGGATCGGGTGATCCTTGTCCTGATACTCGGCCCCGGCTTTGATGAACATGCAGCCCCGGAACCCGTCCTCTTCGAACCACTCTTTCAGGGCATCGAAACTGACGATGATCTGCTCGGCCGGTGTTTCCGCCATCTCGTCGATGCGCTGAAAGAACCAGTCGCGAAAGTTCTCATCCCGCAAGCGCAGCGCGGCGACGATCAGGTCTTCCTTGGTGCGGAAATGCTTGTACATCGACGTCTTGGACACGCCTGTTTCCACGACCAGCTTGTCCATGCCGGTTGCGTGAAACCCGTCGCGGTAAAAGACCTTCAGGGCCTTGCTGACCAACTCATCCCGTTTGTTTGGGCGCATGATTCGGCTCCATGGTGTACCGTTCTGTACATATTACCATGGAGCGTGAAGTACAATGACCCCAGGCCAAAGCGTTGTTTTGAAATAGTTTTACCAGGCGCCTTGTCTCACCATGAAATTTCCACTTGCAAAAGTTTACAGATCGGTACACTTTGCCTATAAGTTAACCGATCTGTACACCCGAGGATTTGACCGATGAAACGTCGCGCCAGCATTTTTCCACCTCAGTACGTCCCCTTCCTTCTGACCATGGCTCTTCTTGCCGCCTCCCTCACCTGAAAGCCTTTGCGAAATGTCCAGAACTCCCTTGCCTCCCTTCACGTTGGAAACTGCCACTCAAAAAGTGCGCACGGCGGAAAATGCCTGGAACAGCCGCGATCCCGACCGCGTGACGCCCGCCTATACGGATGACAGTCAATGGCGGAATCGGGCTGAATTCCTGTCCGGCCATGCCGACATCCACGCCTTTCTGACCCGCAAATGGCGGAAGGAACTGGATTATCGCCTGATCAAAGAACTGTGGGTCTTTGCCGGAAATCGCATTGCCGTACGCTATGCCTATGAATGGCGCGACGACAGCGGTCAGTGGTTCAGATCCTATGGCAATGAAAACTGGGAGTTCGCCGATGACGGGCGCATGTCACATCGCCATGCCTCGCTCAACGATCTTCCGATAGCCGAAGATGACAGGCTGTTCCATTGGCCCTTGGGCGAACGCCCTCATGACCACCCCGGGTTGTCCGAACTGGGTCTTTGAAAGGATTTTCCAATGCCCCGCGCTTTTTCCGAACTGACCTTCACACCCGCAGTCCGCGCCCATCAAGAAAGGATGGGATCGGCCAGAACCTATGCCAAGTTCATTGCAGGTGGCCCGCGGCAAGGCCATCTGATCGGAGACCCCGAGAAAGAGTTCATTCAGGCGCGGGACGGGTTCTATCAATCCACCGTGTCCGAGACCGGCTGGCCCTATGTGCAGTATCGGGGCGGGCCGACAGGGTTTCTGAAGGTGCTTGGCCCTCAGACCATCGGATATGCGGATTTTTCCGGCAATAAACAGTATATCTCGCGCGGGAATCTGGACGGCAATGATCGTATTGCAATGATCCTGATGGATTACGCCAACCGACGCCGTCTCAAGATCCTTGGGCGTGTCGTGTTCACGGAAGGCGAAACAGCGGCCGCCACCCTTTACCCGGAAGAGGCCGAGGCACCGGCCGAACGGGCCGTGGTCATCCGCGTCGAGGCGTTGGACTGGAACTGCCCAAGCCACATCACGCCGCGCTTCACCGAAGCAGAGTTGCGCCCTCATCTGAACAGGCTGGGGCAGCAGTTGGCAGAGTTGCAGGCGGAAAACCAAAGGCTGAAACAGCAATTGGCAAAGTCAGGTTGACGTTTCAGCCCTCACAAAATTTACGGATATCAAGAGAAGGGAGTGTCGCAATGGTTCGCTCGGTCTTTCACCTCTCGGCGGCTTGCCTTGCCGGTACTGCTCTGATCATTCTGATCATCATGTTCGGTTTTTTCGCTTCACCCAGTGCGGTACGAACATCGCCGCCATCGGTATTCAGCAAGATTTTGTTCGAACATTTGCAGCAAGAATGATGACTGCGCGTCACCGCGACAGGTGTCCAACAAGCGCGCTTGTCGATTCCAACCAAAGCTATCAAGTCGAACCCAGGGGGCGCATGCGCTGTCAGGCTGAAAATCCTGGTCGAAAAAGGTCGGCACAGTTCCGGGTCTGCTCTCACCACCAATAATGGTGAGAGCATGTAAAGCCAAATCAGGCCGTGCTGCGCTTTTTCCGACGCCCCATCACAAACAAACCGCTGATGCCGCCAAGAAGCAGCCAGCCAGCAGCGGGCAGCGGCACGGGGGCAATCGTGTATTCCCCATACAGCGTTGCGACGTTTTGCATGTTTTCCGTTGTGCTGAAGCCGTTAGAAATGGTGCTGCCGCCGTCCTGAGAGAAACCGAGGACCGAGAACACATAATTTTGTCCACGGAAATTAAAGCTTTGAGAGCCCAAATTGTTGGCAATGGTCACGATGTCATCACAAGGGGTGGAATCCGCCGGACAGTTCGCTGGGCGATTCAATGTCTCGTTATGCGTCAGGGCAAACGAAGAGGACACCAGAGGGCCACCGCTTATCAATATATCGACAAGAAGGTCGACCGAGCTCAGTGTTGTTCCAGTGATCGGGAAATTCAGATGCGAGAACTGACCCAGAGCAAATGCCGTTCCAGGCAACAGACCTGAAATTGGCGTGCCAGTTGGCGTGAAATCGTAACCACTTGAGCTGCTGCCACTTCCCCACCGAAGAGAAATCGTAGAACCAGAGGTGCTTTCAGTAACGCCGGAACTTGGATTTACGTTTTGCCAAGAGGGCGAGATGCTGGAAATGGTCAGCGCCGACGCACCGCTTGCAGCCATCACACCTGCAACAGCGATCGCAGCTATGTTTCGTATCAAAGTCATGTGCCCACCTTACGTATGAATACTCGTTACAAACCACTCTGGGAAAGAGCAGCACAACAGGATCATATTCCTAGCTCAAACGCCACATTGACGCCACGTTTTCACCTCAATCAAGGCGAATGACGCCCCAAAGAGCGTCGAAAAGGACACAATCATCTGGTAGGCGCCAATTGTCCAACTTTTGGAAACAGATACTTCGGATACAAGGCGCCAACTGAACGATTGAACACGCAACCGGGCGCCGCGTGGTGGTTCATCAATGGTCGGATCGTACCATTGCTTCGATACCGGCGGCGCAAAAGTCCACCAGACGCTCCATGCCTGATACGTCACCGCCCTGCGACAGGGCTTTGACCCGCCATCCGCTGTTGAGATGGGCCAGCATCGCCGAGACCGAATAAACCTGGCCACTTGCCAAAACCGCAGGATCGACATCCGGGTAAAGCGTGGCGATCTCGGTTATGAACAGCTGGGCGGTAGGGTCGAAACATTCCGCTGCGATATCGCGCCACCTGGGGTCAACCGATACGTGGGCCACCAACCGCCCATATGCCATCCATCCGGGCCCACCCGTTTCTGCCAGGTCCACATAGGGTCGGATAAAGCTGTCCAGAATGCTGTGAAGCGTCAGCGGAGCGACGGCCTTGGCCCTGTTCAACGCGTCGATCCGAAGCTGCGCCAGCGCGTCCGCGCGCCGCGCCACGGTTTTGTAAAACAATTCCTCCTTGCCACCACCATGATGGTGCACAAGACCAATCTGAACCCCTGCCAAGGCCGCGATATCCCGGATCGACGCACCCTCGAATCCCCGTTCGGCAAAGACGGTTTCAGCCGCATCCATGATCCGCGCCTTGGTTTCAAGCGATCGCCTGGACGGGGCTCTTTGCCTTGGTTTTTCGATGTTTTTTGGACTCATGAATTTCATCTTGCCTTATTTTGGTCGTTCGTTCAAGTTAAGCGTCACGAACTTCGGGAGGGTTCATGACACAGACGCGCAACGCATTCGCCCTGATCGGGGCGGGGCCGATGGGTTTGGCCGCAGCCAAGGTGCTGAAGGAACAGGGCATCGCCTTTCAGGGGTTCGAATTGCATTCGGATGTGGGCGGTCTGTGGGATATCGATGCCCCCAGATCAACCATGTATGAATCGGCGCATCTGATCTCTTCAAAACGCATGACCGAATTCGAGGATTTCCCGATGGATGAGGCGGTGGCCGAGTACCCCTCGCACCGGGCGATGCGCGACTATTTCCGGTCCTTTGCCGATCGTTTCGGCCTGCGTGAAAGCTACAGGTTCAATGCAGAAGTCACCCGGATCACTCCGCTAGGCAAATCCGGTGATGGTTGGCGTGTTGGCTGGCGGGACGCCCAAGGTGAACATCAGGCCGAATTCGCAGGGGTTCTGATTGCAAACGGCACCTTGTCGGAACCGAATATGCCCAGCTTTCCCGGCACGTTTGACGGCGAGTTGATTCATGCCTCGCAATATCGGTACCCCAGTCAGTTCGACGGCAAGCGTGTGTTGGTCGTGGGCGCGGGCAATTCCGGCTGTGACATTGCGGTTGACGCAATCCATCACGCAGAACGCTGCGATCTGTCGATGCGGCGCGGCTATTACTTCGTGCCGAAATACGTTTTCGGCAGACCGGCCGACACGATGGGCGGCAAGATCCGCCTGCCGATGTGGCTGAAGCGCAAGGTGGACAGCCTCATCCTCAGTTGGTTTGTCGGTGATCCGCAGAAATACGGCTTTCCCAAGCCCGATTATCAGCTTTACGAAAGCCACCCGGTGGTGAATTCGCTTGTCCTGTATCACGCGGGCCATGGCGACCTGCGCATTCGCCCCGATATCAACCGCCTGGAAGGCAAAACCGTGCATTTCAAGGACGGCACGCGCGCAGACTATGACATGATTCTCGCCGCGACCGGATACAAGCTGCACTATCCGTTCATCGACCAGGGCCTGCTGAACTGGCAGGGCGATGCTCCACATCTGTACCTGAACGCGATGCACCCCGAACGGGACGATCTTTTTGTGCTGGGCATGGTCGAGGCCACGGGTCTGGGCTGGCAAGGCAGGCACGAGCAGGCCGAAATGGTGGCGCGCTATATCAAAGGTCTTCAAAAGGGCTGCCCGGTGGCGGCCGATCTGAAATCCAAAAAACAAAAAGACTATACGCGCGCCACCGGAGGCATGAGCTATATCGATCTGCCGCGAATGGCTTACTACGTGGACAAGGCCACCTACAGAAAGGCTGTCACCGGATGGATCGAACGGCTGCGGAAAGCCGCCGTATGAGTGGTATCGACGAAATTACGCTGAATTTCAGCCCGGCCTCTCTGACGCTGTTGAATGCGATACTGGCGATCGTGATGTTCTCGATTGCGATCGATCTGACACCAAGGGATTTTGATCGCCTCAGGCGCGCGCCGAAGCCAGTGATCGTCGGGCTGGTATCCCAATTCCTGGTCCTGCCGGCGCTGACTTTTGCACTTGTGTGGGTGACGGCCCCTCGACCGTCTATTGCGCTTGGGCTGATCCTTGTCGCAGCCTGTCCGGGGGGCAATATCTCGAACTTCATTACGCACCGCGCCGGTGGCAATGCGGCGCTGTCGGTGTCGATGACCGCCTTTGCCACCATCGGCGCGATTTTCATGACGCCCTTCAACATTGCGCTTTGGGGCGGGTTGTATCCGCCAACACGCGCGATCCTGCAACAGACCCAGATTGACCCGGTGCAAATCGCAATCCTTGTCGGGTTGATGTTGATCCTGCCTCTGGTCCTGGGCATCGCTCTGAACCAGCGCCGCCCGGCCCTGACCGCACGGTTACGTGCGCCGCTGCAATACCTGTCGATGGGTATTTTTTCGGCTTTCATCTTACTTGCCCTGGGCGCGAACTGGGGGTTCTTCCTCAGCTTTGCCGGGGCTGTTGCCGGGCTTGTGATCCTTCACAACGCCCTGGCGCTGGGGGGCGGTTGGGTTGTGGCCACTCTGACCCGGCTGTCCCCTTTCGATCGCCGCGCCATCACCATCGAAACCGGCATTCAGAATTCCGGCCTTGGGCTGGTGCTGATCTTTGCCTTTTTTCACGGGCTGGGCGGCATGGCCGTGGTGGCCGCGTTCTGGGGCATCTGGCACGCGATCTCGGGGATTGCCCTGGCGTCGTTCATGGCCCGAACCGAGGCCGCGCGATGAGCCGTATCCTGATCACGGGCGCCGCCGGTATGGTCGGGCAGGCACTGTTGCCCGAACTCAAGGGGCACGATGTTTTTGCAACGGATATCAAACGCCCCGACAGCATGCCGGAAAACGTCCACTATCTGCCCTTGGATGTGACGACCGACGCGCCCGCGCGCGTGATCTGCAACGTGAAGCCTGATGTCATAGTGCATCTGGCCTCCATCGTGACGCCTCCGCCAAAAATGGAACGGGCGGCGGCATATGCGGTTGATGTCGAGGGCACCCGCAAGGTGGTGAACGCGGCCCTTGCCAACGGAGTGCGAAGATTGGTGGTCACATCCTCGGGTGCAGCCTACGGCTATCACCCGGACAACCCCGTGCCCCTGCGCGAGGATGATCCGTTGCGCGGCAACCCCGAGTTTCCGTATTCCGATCACAAAAGGCAGGTCGAAGAGATGCTGGCCGAGGTTCGCAGTGCCGCCCCCGATCTGGAACAGGTCGTGCTGCGCGTGGGCACGGTTCTGGGGGCCGGGTCCGAAAACCAGATCACCGCCCTGTTTCGCAAACCCCGCCTGCTGGCCGTCGTCGGCAGCGAAAGCCCGTTTGTGTTCATTTGGACGCATGATCTGGCACGCATCCTGAAGCGCGCGGCAACCGACGGGCCGGTTGGCGTTTACAACGTCGCCGGGGACGGCGCGATGGGCGTGACCGATCTGGCGCGTGCGATGGGGAAACCGGTTCTGCGCCTGCCCGCTTGGGCGCTGAAATCGGCTTTGGCCGCTGCACGTCCGCTGGGTCTGTCCCGCTATGGGCCGGAACAGGTGCGATTTCTGCAATATCGACCGGTATTGGACAACACCGCCCTGAAATCCGACTTCGGTTACACTCCGAAAAAAACCAGCGCCCAGGTATTCTCGCTCTGGCAAAAGCAGGCGGGGCTATGAAGACGGCTGTCATATCCGGCGGGGCGGGCGGTTTGGGGCGGGCCCTCAGCCATGCTCTGCAAAGTCGCGGGTGGCGGGTGGTGCTGCTGGATCGCGATGTTTCAGGTCTGGACACCGGGCCGAACCAGTTGCCTGTTGGCTGCGATCTAACGGATCCCGACCAGCTTGCCAGGGCAACTCAAAAGGTGATCGCGACCAGTGACAGTATCGATCTGGTCATCTACAACGCCGGCGTCACGCAAATCAGGGGCTTTGAAAAGTCCGACGCGGCCAGCCACCGAACTCTGTTTGACATCAACTATTTTGCGGCCGTTGAAATGGCCCGCGCGTTCTTGCACCCGGTTCGGGCGTCAAAGGGGACACATCTGGCCATCTCATCGGTGGCCGGGTTTGCACCGCTTTACCATCGGACGGCCTATGCTGCCTCGAAACACGCGCTGGAGGGGTTCTTCAAATCGCTGCGCTCGGAAGAAGCCCCTCATGGCGTTGACGTTCTGATCGCTGCGCCCTCCTTTGTGGCCACCAACCCCGGCAACGCACAAGAGCAGGCGGATGGCACAGCGCGCCCCGGATCGGCGAAGGACGGGATGGACGAAATGAGCCCCGAGGCCGCCGCTGAGACGATCCTGCGCGGGCTGGACAAATCGCAGCCCATGATCCCGGTTGGCCGCGTGGCGCGCCTGTCCTGGTGGCTCAACCGTCTGTCACCGCGCCTCTATCAGCGCATGATGGAACGAAACATGCGCGGCTCGGGGCACTAAAAAAAGCTGCCCCAGGCCCTTGACCTTCCCGTCACTGGAACCCCCATCTGGTGGGTAAGGAAACTTCATGGGCGAGTCGCATGGCGCAAAAATCACTGACAGAGCTGAAAATCACGGGCATGGGATGCGCATCCTGCGTGGGACGCGTTGAAGAGGCGCTGCGTGATGTGCCCGGGGTTGAAACGGCCTCGGTCAACTTTGCAACCAAGTCCGCACAGGTGGCTTTTGACGGGCCAGCTTCGGCGCTGACCAAGGCATTGGACGCGGCAGGGTATCCGGCCGAGACCAGCCGGGCGGATCTGAGCATTGAAAGTATGAACTGCGCCTCGTGCGTGGCCAAGATCGAGCGCGCGCTGACGGCCAGCCCCGGTGTGATCGAAGCGCAGGTCAATCTGGCGACACAAACTGCCGCGGTGACCTACGCCGCGGGGGCAACATCGCCACAGGCGCTGGCACAGGTGGTCACCGACACCGGTTACCCGGCGCGGCCTCAAGCCGTTTCGACACCCGAAGATCGCGCAGACACTGAAACAGCAGGGCTGACCCGGGCCACTCTGCTGGCGGCCGCTCTTGCCCTGCCCGTGTTCATTCTTGAGATGGGCGGGCACATGATCCCCGCATTCCACCATTGGGTACACGCCACCATCGGCACGCAGACCAGCCAGTTGATTCAGTTCGCCCTGACAACGGCCCTGCTGCTGGGGCCCGGTCGCGTGTTTTATCGCAAGGGCATCCCGTCGTTGCTGAGGGGCACGCCGGATATGAACGCGCTGGTCGCACTGGGAACCGGGGCGGCCTATCTGTATTCGGTGGTAGCCACATTCGCCCCCGGCGCGTTACCGATGGGAACTGCCAACGTCTATTACGAGGCGGCGGCTGTGATTGTCGTTCTGATCCTTCTGGGCCGTCTGATGGAGGCGCGCGCCAAGGGCAAAACCGGGGCTGCGATCCGTAAACTGGCGGGCCTTCAGCCCAAAAGCGCGCGGGTCGAAGTTGATGGTCGGATTGAAGACCGCCCTATCGCCGAGATTGCTGTGGGCGACATCCTGCACATCCGCCCGGGCGAACGCGTGCCGGTGGATGCCGAAGTGCTCGAGGGCACCTCTTACGTCGATGAAAGCATGATCACGGGCGAGCCGATACCCGTTGGAAAATCAGCCGGCGCGGCTGTTGTCGGTGGCACCGTGAATGGCACTGGCGCCTTGCGGGTTCGGGCGACGCGCGTGGGGGGCGACACGGTGCTGGCCCAGGTCATTCGCATGGTGCAGCAGGCGCAGGGGGCCAAACTGCCGATCCAGGGTCTGGTCGATCGGATTACATATCGCTTTGTCCCGGCGGTCATCCTGGTCGCCGTGATCACCGTCGCAGTCTGGCTGATCTTCGGCCCAAGCCCCGCCCTGCCGCTGGCGCTTGTCGCCGGGGTTTCCGTGCTGATCATAGCCTGCCCCTGCGCCATGGGTCTGGCCACTCCGACCTCGATCATGGTCGGCACCGGGCGCGCGGCCGAACTGGGGGTGTTGTTCCGCAAGGGCGATGCCTTGCAACAGCTTCAGCAGGCACGCGTCATCGCGCTGGACAAGACCGGGACCCTGACACTGGGCCGCCCGGAACTGGACAATGTTCTGACGGCGAACGGGTTTGACAGGGATGAGGTTGTGCGGCTGGCCGCCGCCCTCGAGGCGCGGTCGGAACACCCGATAGCTTCGGCGATCACCCGGGCCGGGCCTGCGACGCTGCCACAGGCGACGGACGTCCTGTCGCTTACCGGGCTTGGCATGCAGGGGCTGGTTGAAGGCCGGAACGTGTTGATCGGGTCGCACCGTCTTATGCAACAACGCGGGATCGCCCTTGGTCCCCTGGCAAGCGAGGCAGAGGCCCGCGCCGCCGAAGGGGCAACACCATTGTTCGTCGCATTGGATGGGCAGGCCGCAGCCACGTTGTCTGTGTCCGACCCGGTCAAACCCGGCACCGAAGAGGCGCTGGAGCGTCTCCACCAAATGGGTCTGACCGTGGCCATGGTCACCGGAGACAACGCGCGCACCGCGCAGGCCTTGGCTGATCGGCTGGGGATCGATCACGTCACCGCCGAAGTGCTGCCCGACGGCAAGGTGGATGCGATCACCGCCTTGCGGGACCAGTTCGGAACGCTGGCTTTCGTCGGCGACGGCATAAACGACGCCCCGGCCCTGGCAACGGCTGACATCGGCATCGCAATCGGAACGGGCACCGATGTGGCCATCGAAACGGCTGATGTCGTTCTGATGTCCGGCGATCTGCGCGGGGTTGCAAATGCAACCGAGATCAGCCGTAGAACGATGCGAAACATTCGCCAGAACCTGGGATGG
This sequence comes from Ruegeria sp. HKCCD7559, assembly GCF_013110575.1. Lineage (NCBI taxonomy): Bacteria > Pseudomonadati > Pseudomonadota > Alphaproteobacteria > Rhodobacterales > Roseobacteraceae > Ruegeria > Ruegeria sp. HKCCD7559. Next base: position 164,770 of record NZ_WVQU01000001.1, on the reverse strand, counting down.
GCATTCGGTTACAATGTCCTGCTGATCCCGGTCGCCGCTGGTGCGCTGTACCCGTTCGGAGGCCATCTGTTGTCTCCGGCGCTGGCCGCGGGCGCGATGGCGCTTTCGAGTGTCTTTGTCGTCTCGAACGCGCTGCGTCTGCGTCGCGTTCAAGCCAGCGTGCCGGAAACCCCGATCCCGCCCGCCAAGGAGGTGCACGCATGAATATCGGAGATGTGTCCACCCGCACCGGCCTGCCTGCAAAGACGATCCGGTACTATGAAGACATCGACCTGATCAAACCGCTGCGCGACGACAACGGCTATCGCCGATTTCGCGATCAGGATGTGCACAAGCTGAACTTTCTGGGCCGTGCCCGGGCTTTGGGATTCACCATCGGGGATTGCCGGACATTGCTGGCGCTTTACGAGGATGAAACCCGCGCCAGCGCAGATGTGAAACAGGTCGCGCGGGACCATCTGGCGCAGATCGAAGCCAAGATCGCCGACCTGAACGCGATGCGCGAAACGCTGAGCCACCTGATCGACGCCTGCGCCGGGGATGACAGGCCGGATTGCCCGATCCTGCAGGATCTGGGCGGGAAGGGCTGACTTGGGGTTGCCCTTTGGGCGCAGCTTTGCTTTGTCTTCGCCAAACATTTCGGCCAGGCACGCACCGCTGAAGCCGACCGAACAGCGGAGAGGATCACAAAATGGCAAAAGTCGCGTTCCTTGGCCTGGGCGTCATGGGCTATCCCATGGCTGGGCATCTTCAGGCCGCAGGCCATGACGTCACTGTCTACAACCGCACGGCTGCCAAGGCCGAAGCCTGGGTAAAGCAGCATGGCGGATCGATGGCAGCCACCCCGAAAGACGCGGCTGAAGGCGCCGAGTTTGTGATGGCCTGCGTCGGCAATGACGACGATCTGCGCATGGTTTGCACGGGCGAGGACGGCGCATTTCACGGCATGTCCAGCGGGGCTGTTTTCGTCGACCACACCACGGTTTCTGCAAAGGTCACGCGGGAATTGTACGCTGCCGGCCAATCACAGGGTATCGCCTTTGTGGACGCGCCGATCTCGGGCGGCCAGGCAGGCGCCGAAAACGGTGTTCTGTCAATCATGTGCGGCGGAGATCAGGCGGCTTATGATGCGGCTGAACCGGTGATGCAGGTCTATGCGAAGATCTGCCGCCGCATCGGGGACAGCGGCGCGGGCCAGATGACCAAGATGTGCAACCAGATCGCCATCGCAGGGTTGGTTCAGGGCCTGAGCGAAGCGTTGCACTTCGCCGAGAAGGCCGGGCTGGACGGAAGGGCCGTGGTCGAGGTGATCAGCCAGGGCGCCGCTGGCAGCTGGCAGATGGCAAACCGGTATGAGACCATGCTGGATGATCAGTTCGAACATGGCTTTGCCGTCGACTGGATGCGCAAAGATTTGGGTATCTGTCTGGATACCGCCAATGAAACCGGTGCGTCCCTGCCTGTTACCGCTCTGGTCGATCAGTTTTACAAGGATGTTCAGAAACTGGGCGGTGGCCGCTGGGACACCTCGTCGTTGATCAAGCGCCTGCGGGCCCTGGGGTAACGCGCGGAGGTTGTCTGCCCCCCATCGCGCCAAGGCGCGATTCCCCCCGAGGATATTTTTGGCCAGATGAAGAGGGCTCCGGCGCGATCGGAGCGGAGACGGGAATGGACGATTTAAGTGCTTTTTGGACGGCCGCGCTGCGGCAGCTCTGGGGGCTGGACGCCCGCTTGACGCGGTTGGATGGTGAATATGATCTGAACTTTCTGGTGCACGCCACCAATGGTCAGGATTATGTGCTTAAGGCCATGCGGGCCGGATGCGATGCGGATCTGGTTGATCTGCAAATCAAGGCGCTGGCGCATATCGCTTCTGAGGCACCGGGGTTGCCGTTTCCCAAGGTGTTCCCTGATTTGACCGGAGCAATGCTGCCCGAGATTGCCGATTCTGAAGGACAGCGCAAGCTGGTTTGGCTGTTGGAGTGCCTGCCGGGCCAATGTTACGCGAAGGCCGCCCCAAAATCCGAAGAGCTGATCCTGAAACTTGGCCGCGTATTGGGGGCAACCGACCGGGCCCTGGAAGGGTTTGAGCATGAAGGGTTGCACCGGGTCGGTTTCAAATGGGACCTGATGCAGGCGGGCTGGATTGCTGACAAGTTAAACGCGATCTCTGACCCCGCGCGGCAGGCACTGCTGACGGAAATCTGTGAGGGGTTCGCTGCAATCGCGGATGTCCTTGCGGACCTGCCGAAACAGGCCATCCACAATGACGCCAATGACTACAACATTCTGGTCGAAGGGGAACTGGGCGAGCGGCGGCGGATCTCGGGCCTGATTGATCTGGGCGACATGTGCGCCGCGCCGCGCATCTGCGATCTGGCGATTGCCGGCGCGTATGTCGTGCTGGATCACCCCAAGCCGGAACGGGCACTGGCTGCGTTGGTAAAGGGCTATCACGCGGCCAACCGGCTGCGGGCGGATGAGGTTGACCTAATCTGGCCGTTGCTGAGGATGCGGCTTGCCGTATCCGTCGTCAACTCGACCCTGATGGCGGCCGAGAATCCGGATGATCCCTATGTGACGATCTCTCAGGCGCCTGCTTGGCGGTTCCTTGAGAACACGTCAGTCAATGGCGGGCTGATGTCGGCGCGGTTGCGGGCGGCTTGCGGCTTGCCCGTGGTTGATGGGGCTGAACGCATCCACGCCTATCTTCAGGAACACCGGGGGCATTTTACCGACATGTTCGGCCAGGACCTGGGCGATGTGCCCATGGGCTCGCTTTCGGTCGAAAACTGCGTCTGGCCCCGGAACCCGTTCCACATGCCTTTGGCCGAGGCCGCGCGCGTTGGCGAGGAATACGGGCAGGACCTGTGGCTGGGTTACTATAACGAGCCCCGCCTGATCTATGCCGAGCCGGGGTTCCGCAAGGGCCCGTGGAAAGCCTCGGACAGGCGGACGGTTCATCTGGCCGTGGATGTGTTTGCGCCTGCCGGGACGGTTCTGCATGCACCGATGAGCGGGCGGATCGAAGTGGTCGAAAACCGCGACCAGCACCTCGACTACGGCGGGGTGATCATCCTCCATCACGAAACGCCCGAAGGCGACCCGTTCTATACGCTCTATGGCCATCTGGATCCGGAATGCTGTGACCGGCTGAAACCCGGCGACCCGGTGGCACAGGGGGCCGCGTTTGCGCGGTTGGGCGATGCCGACCAGAATGGCGGATGGGCCCCGCATGTGCATTTCCAGCTGGCCCTGACCACCGATGGCATGGAAGCGGACTGGCCCGGTGTCGGAGACCCGGACGAACTGGAGCTGTGGCACGCGGTCTGCCCGAACCCGGCGGCGTTGCTGAACCTGCCGGATGACAAGGTGTTCTATCACCCAACTGACAAAGCGGAAATCCTGCACAAACGGCGGGCGCATTTCGGGGGCAACCTATCCCTGACCTATGACGATCCGGTCATGCTGGTGCGCGGCTGGAAGCATCACCTGTTCGACGAATGGGGACGCCCCTATCTGGACGCCTACAACAACGTGCCGCATGTGGGGCACGCGCATCCACGCATTCAGGCCGTGGCGGCGGATCAGCTGAAGCGGATGAATTCGAACACCCGTTATCTGCATCCGGCACAGGTGGAATTTGCCGACAAGATTCTGTCGAAGATGCCGGATCACCTACAGGTCTGCTTTTTCGTCAACTCGGGCACCGAGGCAAACGAACTTGCCCTGCGGCTGGCCCGCGCCCATACCGGCGCAAAGGGGATCGTGACGCCGGATCACGGCTATCACGGGAACACGAACGCTGCAGTGGCGATCTCGGCCTACAAATTCAACAAACCGGGCGGCATCGGGAAAGCCGACTGGGTTGAACTGGTCGAGGTTGCCGATGACTATCGCGGGTCATTCAGGCGGGACGATGCGGACCGGGCACAGAAATTTGCTGATCTTGTCGATCCGGCGATTGCCGCCCTTCGCAACAGGAGACAGGGCGTGGCCGGGTTCATCGCGGAAACCTTCCCGTCGGTCGGCGGCCAGATCATTCCGCCCAAGGGCTATCTGCCTGCGGTTTACGAAAAAATACGTGCTGCGGGGGGTGTTTGCATCGCCGATGAGGTGCAGACAGGTCTGGGACGGTTGGGTGAGTATTACTTTGGCTTCGAACACCAGGGCGCGGTTCCGGATATCGTAGTGATGGGCAAGCCAATCGGAAACGGGCACCCACTGGGCGTGCTGGTGACAACCCGCGAGATCGCGGACAGCTTCAACAACGGGATCGAGTTCTTTTCGACCTTTGGCGGCTCGACCCTGTCCTGCCGGATCGGCAAAGAGGTGCTGGATATCGTCGATGACGTGGGGTTGCAGGACAATGCCCGCCGGATGGGGGATCGTCTGATGGCGGGACTGCGCCAGATCGAAGCCGACTTTGGTTGCGTTGGCGACGTGCGGGGTATGGGGTTGTTTCTCGGCGTGGAGCTGATCAACCCCGATGGAAGCGAAGGCACCGAGATTTGCAGCTATGTCAAAAACCGGATGCGCGATCATCGCATCCTGATCGGCAGCGAAGGGCCCAAAGACAACATCCTGAAAATCCGTCCGCCCCTGACCATCGAGGCCGAGGATGTTGACATGATCCTCTGGGCGCTGCGGGATGTGTTGTCCGAGGTGGGCGACTTTACCCCTGCCCCTGTTTGCGATCATGACCATCACCATGCCGGATGCGGGTGCTGCTGAACGAAAAAACCCCGGCGCAGCGCCGGGGTTCAACCGTTCCACACTCAGGGTCAGTGGAGCACGGCCGAGGGGGTCTGGTGGCCGGTGGTCGGCATTTTGAAACCTGCGGTCATACGTCTGAGAGTCAGCCCCAGTTCTTCCGACAGGGATGCCAGCGCGGGGGCAAAATCCGGACGTACGATCAAAGACGCCAGCATCATCGCATCTTCACGCGCCCCTTCGGACGCTGCCGCGATCATCTGTGCAAAGCAATTCTCGTCCGCGCCAAGGCATGCACATCCAAGACCATGCCGGATCAGGGGGCGGCGGCCATGGGTGGCGCATAGAGAGCATAAACGATCCAAAGTCAGCATTGCCGCACGCCCGCAATCCGCGCCCAGCGCGACTTGGAAATCGCTGGCAGCGTCGGCACGACCGCCCTCGCCTTCGCTCCACATCCGCAGATACATAACGGCGCCCGCTTCGATGGGATCGAGATCGGCAAGGCGGCCAACCGCTGCACCGCCGCGCTTGAAAGGCGCGCTCATTTCGTCAGGATCAGTTTGCCTGCACGGGTGATGCGCAGGGTATAGAGTTGATCGCCAAGTTCTATATGGGCCAGGTTGCCGCCCTTGGTCAGATCCTCGGCCTTGTGCGCGGGAAGCATCGAGACAGCGTAACCTTGGGTTGGGGTCGGGTTCTGTACGTTCATCGGGACATCTCCAGAGCGTTTCGGCATGGTGCCATATCTATCGCGTTTCACTTGATTTGGCTGACCCCGAAAGGGTTGGCTTTCTGTTCCTGCCGCTTAATCTGATTATTTTAGTAAGGATTGTCAAGCATGGTTTTGAAACAGGCGATTGCCCCTCGGTACAGGGCGGGTTAGGTCTTGGGTCGGGCGATGAAGGGCAAGCAAACATGACCGCAGCAGTTGTATTCGATCTGGACGGAACGCTGGTGGACAGCCTGGGCGATCTGGCGGCGGCGGCCAACCGCACGCTGAACGACGTTGGGCATGATCCATTGGCGACGGATATCATCAAAGGATTCGTCGGCAACGGTTTACCCAAGCTGGTCGAACGCATGATCCGGCATTGCGGGCTGCCGCTGGATCGCCATGCGGAACTGACCCAACTGACCCTCAAACACTACAATTCCGCTGCAAGCGAAACGACCGTTCCCTACCCCGGCATCCCGGAGGCACTGGCCAAATTGCAGCAAATGGGATGCGTTCTGGGCGTCTGCACCAACAAACCCGAAACACCGGCGCGGCATGTGCTGGAGGCACTGAACCTGTCCCGGTTTTTCGACGCGGTTCTGGGTGGCGACAGCCTTTCGACGCGAAAACCGGATCCCAACCATCTGTTCGCAAGCTTCGATGCGCTTCAGGCGTCCGGCCCGCGTCTGTTCGTCGGCGACAGCGAAGTTGACGCGGAAACGGCTGCGCGTGCGAAGATCCCGTTTTTGCTGTTTACTGAAGGATACCGGAAGACGCCGGTCGCCGAAATTCCACACACCGTGGCCTATGGCGCATCACAAGATTTGCCCGCCCTCGTCGCCAAATTGATCAAAAGCTGACACCGGCAACGATCCGCATGACCACTGACCCCAACTGCCATGGACCCCAAAAGTTAAGAGGGGCCGGCCGAGGGGGTGTGACCAGCCCCTCATCGGGGAAAGTTAGTACCGTGTGTGTTTGTGTGGTAAGTACGGTAAAATATGTTTACCCCTGTTTGTCGCGGCGCGAAATTGGGGGTTTCCCGTAGTTCCCCAAAAAACGCGAAAAATAAGGGATAAGTGGCGCTTTCCCGGCCCCGGTCATCTGCAAATTTTCGCATGCAAGACAGGCTTCCGGCCCGCAGCTTCACAGGGGTGATCTGCAACCGATTGCAAGCCAAGGGCAACCCTAGGAAAACCTGCCAGAAATCACGCGACCCTGAAATTACCTGAACAGAAAGGTGCTCTGTCAATTGACCGCATGAACCCGCCGGTTCAGATCCCGGACAGCCTGTCAAATGCGTGTTTGTGATACTCAAAACCAAACGATTTGCGTCAAACGCTACTGAATTCCGCGTCTCAACGCGACATTCTCTGCCGATTCCGACGACCCCAACTGCGCCTTCCGAATCTCCCCTATACCTGTCACGCGACGCTCATTCGGTTTTGGCAGCCTTCTGCGCGGCAGATGCTTGCGGGGTTGCGCTCAGGATATCAGACAGTCGGGCACCAACACCCTTTTCATCAGAACCCGGTGTATCTGCCGGCCGTTTTCACAGCACCCTGCCGCGCCGGAAAACCGGTTATTGGTAATTCTTCGCCTTGGACATTTTGCCGATACCGGGATTGAACGAGTTGGTCGGGTCGCAGCATTTGTAATGTGCCGCCAGGTCGGGCTTGGCCTTGTAAAGGTGCCCCACGTTATGTTCAGCAGGGTATTCCGCGCCGCGTTCGTCAAACAGTTTCAACATTGCGGCCTTCAGAGCTTTTGGTTCAGCTCCTTTTTTGACTATGTAGTCCTGATGCATCACGTGGCACATGAAGTGCCCGTAATAGAGTTTGTGAACCAACTGGTCTTCGATCTCAGGCGGCAGCTTCTCCAGCCAGTCCTGGTCGTTGCGGCGCAGTGCGACGTCCAGTGCGATGATATCTTCGACGTCGTCCGAATGGATCGCCATGTAACGCACCGCCGCGCCCGCCGCCGCAAACCGATGAAGGCCTGCGATTCTGGCCTCGCGCGCATCACATTCGAAAAATCCGCCATCCCGGCCACTCAGAAATCGCGGCAACCACTCAGCGGCCTCGGATACACCTTCATCCTTCATTTTCAGGATAAGGTGATGTTCGTATTTGTCGCGAAAATCCGTCATACGTTTGGGCAGGACACGTGGCCACAAAGCTATAGCTGCCTGCATGAAACGATCAGTGAAATTTCGCAAAAACGGAATGCGCCGCAGGCGTGCATCCACGGCGCCTTTCATCGCAAAGAACATCGGCAGACGGTCCGTGCCAAGCTTGTCGATCATCACGACCGTGTCCTTGCCATAGCGTGCTGCAATATCGAACGCTTCGCGATGCATGTATTCGGCCGAAACCGGCAGCGATTTGAACTCTGACAATATGTGGCGCCGCAGGTCCGCCAGATCGTCGGGATTGTTGGTGCCCACATAGAACACCTTCTCAACCTCGTTCTTGGGAAAGGTGTCAAGGCGCACCGCAAAAACGGCCAGCTTCCCGGCCGAGCCCGAAGATTCGAAAAGCCTGGCCTTGTCCGCATTGAACCGCGCAGGCGTTTGCGCATTCACGTCCCGCACGATCTGTGCGTAGTCGCTGGCCGATGCGCGTTTGTTGGTTGCCCCGGGATTGCGTTCGAACCTGCCTGCATCGAGGTTTGCAAGGATCTCTTCCGGCGTGCTGCCCAGATCGATGCCCAGATGGTTGACCAGTTCCAATTCACCCTGTTCGGTGATTTGCGCATAGACGGAAAGTTCCGTGTAAACCGGACCGCGCTCTACCAGAGAACCGCCGGAATTGTTGCATACCCCACCCACGATCGACGCGCCGATGCAGGACGAACCGATCACCGAATGCGGCTCGCGTCCGAACGGGGCCAGCAGTTTTTCCAGCGCAAAAAGCGTGGCGCCCGGAAAGCTGACGATCTGCTCTGCGTCGTTCAAGGGCACCAGAGTATCCATCCGGCGCGTGTTGATCAGAACCACGTCACGGTCATAGGTGCCGGACGGCGTAGACCCTTCGGTCAGACCAGTATTGGCCGCCTGCATGATGACGATCTTGTCGGCTGCAACGCAGGCTTGCAGGATCTTCCATTGCTCCAGCAGGGTCCCCGGCTGAACGACGCACAGCGCCTCACCCTCGCCCGAGCGGAAACCGCGCCGAAAGCGCTCTGTCGCGCGCGCTCCGATCAGCACGTGACGCGTACCGACGATAGAGCGGAAATGTTTGATCAACGCGTCATTGGTCATATCGGCCCCCGTTTCGGGTTAGGGATTGCGGAAACGAATATTCTCGCGGCTGAGCTGGCCAACACTGGTGACACCCATCAGCTTCATGTCGCGCTCGATCTCGGCACGCATCAGCCCAAGGGCCCGTTCGACCCCAGCCTGCCCCGCGGCAGCCAGAGGATACAGGTAGTGCCGCCCGATACCCACCGCTTTGGCCCCGATCGACAGCGCCTTGAGCACATGGGTGCCACGCTGAATGCCGCTGTCCATCATCACGTCCAGTTTGTCGCCGACGGCATCGACAATCTCGGCCAGTTGATCGAACGGCGTGCGCGATCCGTCCAATTGTCGGCCACCGTGGTTCGACAGGATGATGCCGGTACAACCGATCTCAGCCGCGCGTTTGGCATCTTCGACGGTCATGATCCCCTTCAGGCAGAACTGACCATCCCAGTCGCGCACCATCTGCGCCACGTCATCCCAGTTCATCGACGGGTCGAGCATGTCGGTGAAATACCCGCCGATCGAGCTGGCCCCACCGCCCATATCCACATGTTCCTCAAGCTGAGGCAGCCGGAACTTTTCATGAGTGACATAGTTGATCCCCCACATCGGCTTGATCGCGAACTGGATCATGCCGCCCAGCGTCAAGCGGAACGGGATCGAGAACCCCGTGCGCAGATCACGCTCGCGGTTGCCGCCGGTGATGCTGTCGACGGTCAGCATCATGACCTCAACACCCGCCTCTTTGGCGCGCTGCATCATGGCGGCGTTCAACCCGCGATCCTTGTGAAAGTAGAATTGATAGACCTGCGGGTTTTTGTGTTTTTGGCGCAGCTCCTCCAGCGAGACGGTTCCCAGAGAGGAAACTCCGAACATGGTGCCGTATTTCTCGGCCGCCGCCGCGACCGCGCGCTCACCCTGATGGTGGAACAGGCGCTGCAACGCGGTGGGTGAGCAATAGACCGGCATGTCCAGTTTCTGCCCCATCACCGTGACGGACATGTCCACGTCCGAAACCCCGCGCAGGACCGAAGGCAACAGATCGCAGCGGTCGAACGCCTTGGTGTTTTCCCGATACGTCACCTCATCATCCGCGCCACCGTCGATATAGTTGAAGATCGGCCCCGGCAGCCGCTGTTTGGCCAGCCGCCGGAAGTCGTGGAAGTTATGACATTGGCTCAGACGCATCCGATAAGCTCCTTAATAGGCGACCGACGGCAACCAGGTGGCAAGGGTCGGCCACAGGAACACTAGCGCCAAACCGGTCAATTGCAGCAGGACAAATGGGATGATGCCCTTATAGATATGCGTCAGCTTGATCTCGGGCGGGCAAACACCTTTGAGATAGAACAAGGCAAAGCCAACGGGCGGCGTCAGGAAGCTGGTTTGCAGCGTCACAGCGACAAGGATCACGAACCAGACCAGCGCCGGTTCATCCAGTACGCCAAAGCCGGGGATGTCGATGCCCAGACCGTTCACGATGGGGCGCATCAGGGGCAGCACGATCAGCGTGATCTCGATCCAGTCCAGTACGAAGCCCAGCAGGAAGACGATGAACAGGATGAACAGAATTGTTCCGGTGGCACCAAAGCCGGTGGATTGCACCACATGTTCGATCAGTTCATCCCCGCCCAGTTCGCGCAGCACATAGGAAAACACAGTCGCACCGAGGAAGATCGCAAAGATATAGGCGGTGGTGTTGAAGGTCGACACCAGCACGTTCCACAGCTTGGCAAAGGTCAGCTTGCGATAGCCCAGCGCCAGCAAGGTCGCACCCAAGGCACCGATGCCGGACGCTTCGGTTGGTGTGGTCAGACCGGCAAAGATCGACCCCAGCACGGCAAGGATCAGCATCAGCGTAGGGATGACGGCGATGAGAACGTCCTTCACGGCTGCCCAGTCGGGGGCTTTCGCACCTTCGGGCACGGGAGCCGCGTCGCGTTTCACCAGAGCCAGAATGAAGATGTAGGTCAGGTACAAGGCGCCGATGATCACGCCCGGGAAAACCGCGGCCATGAACAGGTCTCCGACGGACAACGCCATCTGGTCGGCCATGATCACCAACATGATTGAGGGTGGGATCAGAATGCCCAATGTCCCCGAGGCCGAAACCACGCCCGCAGCCAGCGTCGGCTGGTATTTCTGCTGCATCATCGACGGCAGCGACAGCACGCCCAGCAGTACAACCGAGGCACCAATGATGCCGGTCGAAGCCGCCAGAATGATCCCGATCAGGGTCACGGTGATGGCCAGTCCTCCGCGCACCGTCCCGAACAGGCGCTGCATCGAGGACATCAGACGCTCGGCCACTCCGGATTCGTCCAGCATCAGCCCCATGAAGATGAACATCGGCAGGGCAACCAGAACCGCGTTGGACATGGTCGCGTAGACCCGGTTCACCACCGCGCCAAGCGTCAGATAATCAAGCCCGGTAAAGGTGCTTTCCAACCCGGTCCACAGCATCAGATCGTTGTCGAACAGATAGGCCAGACCGCAATAGGCGACGCCGACACCGGCCAGCACCCACGCCACCGGGTAACCGGTGAACAAAAGCGCGATAAAGGTCAGGAACATCGCGATGACCAGCTTTTCCTCGGTTGTTTCGACCAGGAAGGTCAGGCCAACACAGACGGCTGCGAATACCGCCAGCACCAGAAGAACACGGCGCAGCGGCGCGCCTTCACGTTCCGAGGCCGGCCCGTAGATCAGCGCGTGCCCGTCATGGATCAACCGTGCCAACGCGGCCAGCGCCAACAGTACAAAGCTGATCGGAATGACCGCCTTGAAAGCCCAACGCGCAGGCAGGCCGGTTGGGCTGTCCGAGCGTTCGTTGACGCGGAAGCTTTCGTAGAAATAATCATAGCCCTGATCGACCATCAGATAGATGAACGGGGTCAGCAGGGTCAGGATGCCGATCACCTCGATGATCCGCTGCGCGCGGCGCGAAAGCTGCATATGCAGGACGTCCACACGCACATGGCTGTCGGTGATCAAGGCATACGAGATGCCGATCATCGTGACGATTCCATAGAAATGCCACTGGATCTCATCCAGTTTCGGGTAGTTCTGGCTGAACAGGTAGCGCAACGAGACCTGTGCGAAGATCGCGCCCATCAGCAGGACATTGGCCCACATGACGACATGACCCACAGCCTTGACCCCGGCGTCGATCGCGACGGCGATTTTCTGGCGGTCGGACTCGGGGTGTTCCAGGATGCCTTCATAGGCTTCGACTGGATCGTTGAGGTTCTTTTGGGTTGTCATGGTCATTCCTCGCTCAGCAACCCGGAATACGGGCAGTGAAAGGTTAGAAAGTCCGAAGATCGAAAAGCAGGGGCCGGAGCGGCGGATCGGGCCGCCCCGGCAACGTCAGTGAGGGAGAGATTACTGACGTGGGAGGAAGGCGTTCGTCTTCCAGAGGTTATAGCCGTCACGGAATTCGTTCATGTCGGCCAGAACCTTGGCAAAGAAGGCATCATTGGCGGCCTCTTCTGCGGCAACCTCTTCCCAGGTCGCGCGGAAGGTATCCAACATCTCGGGCGACCACTGTTTGATGGTGACGCCGTTTTTTTCAACGTTGTCGATCAGGGCCGCGTGCTGGATGGCTTCGCCTTCGGCAAAGCTGTCCGCCATCGAAGCCTTGCAGGCGCTTTCGATGATTGCCTTGTGCTGATCGCTGGTTTCGTTCCAGACGTCCTTGTTGATCAGCAGTTCAAACACGGTCGCCTGCTGATGCCAGCCGGGGAAATAGTTGAACTTGACCAGCTTGTGGAAGCCCAGACGCGCGTCGATGGCAGGCATCGAAAACTCGGTCGCGTCAATCGCGCCTTTTTCCAATGCGGGGAAGATCTCACCACCTGGCAGTAGCGAGGTCGCTACACCCAGTTTCTGCATCACCTTGCCGCCCAGACCAAAGAAACGCATCTTCAGCCCGTTCAGGTCTTCGGGCGAATTGATCTCGGACGCGAACCAGCCCGAGGTTTCCGGCGCGATGATGGCGCAGGGCAGTACTTTTACGTTGTAACCGGCCTGATCATACATCTCCTGATACAGGGTCATGCCGTTGCCATAATACAGCCAAGCCATGTATTCGCCCGCCTCGGGGCCGAACGGCACGGCCGAGAACAGCGGCGCAGCCGGGATTTTACCGGCCCAGTAACCAGCCGTGGTGTAGCCCGAGTTGATCTTGCCGGTGGACACGGCGTCCAGAATTTCGAAGGGCGGCACCAGTTTTCCCGGCTCGTACACCTTCATCTTCAGCGTGCCGCCGGACATCAGTTCCAGCTGATCAGCCACACGTGGAATAGGTGAACCCAGGCCCGGCAGTTCGGTCGAAAAGGCAATCGGTGTTTTCAGCAGCAGCTTGTCCGCCGCAACTGCGGGTGCCGCCAGCAGGCTGGCGGCCACGGCCAGGCTTGTCAGGGTCTTCTTCATGAAATCTCCTCCAGGTTTGGTCGGGTTTTCTCCGATCAGTGGCGCAGGCTCTTCCAGCGCCGCTCCGGTGGTAAACTAACTTTACCAACTCAAACCAGTCAATAACTTTGTTTACCACTGGCGCTAACCGAAACTGGAAGCTCGCCTTCGACAAGCCCTGCAAAATCCCGATGCGACTGCTTCAAAAAGCCAACAGATTCTCCAAAAATCATTCATAAACAGACACGTAATTCACGTCCGGGAAGAACAGCCTCGCGCTTGAAATTTGAACAGATATGGTTATCTTTGTTTACCAGTTATTCTGGTTATTATAGCGTCACACGGGGCAGCATCTCATGAACACCACGGCGATTTTTGAACCGGTTGGACACGAATCGCTGGCTGATGCGGTGGTTTCACAGGTCGAGGACCTGATCGCTTCGGGCATCCTGAAGCAGGGCCGGAAACTGCCCTCCGAGCGTGATCTGGCCGAGATGTTGCGCGTGTCGCGCCCGAAGCTGCGCGAAGCCCTTCAGGTGCTGGAAGAACGCGGTCTGGTCACAACGCAACACGGTGAGGGAACATTCGTCGCAGCCCTGACCGGACAAGCCATGATGCCCGCGCTTCTTGCTTTGTACGAACGCCACGAGCCGGCTTTCTTCGACTATCTTGAGTATCGTCGCGAGCAGGAAGGTTTCGCGGCCCGGCTTGCCGCACGTCGCGCCACCAAGGCAGACAAGGAACGGATTTCCGAGATCCTTGATGAAAACGAGCGTGCCTGGCAAGAGCAGGACGCCAAGGCTTCGCAAGAGGCGGACTTTGCGCTGCATTCCGCGATTGTGGATGCCAGCCAGAACGCGACCCTGATCCACATGATGGCGTCGATCTACGAACTCACCCGCAAGGGCGTTTTCTACAATCGTGACTTCCTGCGCACGATTGACGGGACCGGCGAAAAGCTGCTGCAACAACATCTCGAACTTGGTCGCGCGGTGATCGAAGGGGATGAAAAGCGGGCCGAAAAAGCGGCAAAGGATCACATCGACTTTGTTGAAGAATCTTTCAAACTCGGGATCGAGCAGCGGCGACGCGAAGCCATGGCCGAAAAGCGCCGGATACTGTCACGCTGACGGCTTTGTCACCCATTTGCCCTTCTGATTGCGGTGCCCCAGTCCCCGAGGTGGCCGCGAAAGGCACCTGTTTGGCGATTTGCGACCGGTTTCCAAACTTGCCCGATCCGGCTGTCAGATATCTTCTCCGGGCGGCTCCAGAAGGCCGCCTGGCTCCAACAAGGACCGCTCGGACAGCCACGGGTTGAGCTCAAGCGCCTCGGACAGTGCTGCACGCGCGTCTTCCAAACGTCTCAATCCCATCAGGGACAAAGCCCGCCCACTTAGCGCACCGATATGGTTTGGCGACATTTCGATCGTGACATTCAGGTCGCGCAATGCCGCGTCAAAATCCTGCCTCAGGTAGTTTACAAAAGCCCGCTGATTGTAGCCTTCGGCGTAATCCGGGCAATATTCGACAAGTTGGTTGAAATCGTCCAATGCGCCCAACAAATCCCACGCCTCTCGTCGCGCCATTCCACGATCCAGCAGGGTCTGCGATCGGGCATCCGGCGCGTCTGTCCAAAGTTCCCACATTTTATTCGAGATGACCCGGGCGTCGCTTTGCGATTGCGCCTTTTGGACCTGCTTGATCAGCGCATCCACACCTTCGATATGATCCGGAGCCGCGGGGCATGTCTCGGCCATGGCCGAGCATGAACACGCGATCAGTAGAAACGTTGCAGCACAGGTTCGCATTACGAAACAAGGGTGGACCATAATTCCACCGCGTCAAGGCTGATGTTCAAAACCGCCCAGCATACCGGTTTCCTTCACGGCCTCCATCGCAACAAAAGTTGAAGTATTGGCGACATGCGGCAGAGACGAAATCTTCTCGGCCAATACACGGCGATATTCCGACATCGTGGCGGTGCGCACTTTCAGAAGATAGTCAAAATTGGACGCGATCATATGCGCCTGCTCGACCTCGGCGGTTTTGCGGACGGCTGCGTTGAACTCGGCCAGCGCCTTTTCGCGGGTATCGGTCAAACGCACCTCGACAAACGCGACGTGATCCAGACCCAGCCGGATCGGATCCAGCATCGCCCGATAGCCCTGGATCACTCCGCTCGCCTCAAGCCGTTTGAGCCGCGCTTGCGTCGGAGATTTCGACAGCCCGATCTCGCGCGCAAGATCGGCCACCGAGATACGGCCGTCCTCAGCCAGAATCCTCAGAATCGACCGGTCAAACCGATCAAGATCAGGAAAACTCATTTGAACTGTCCGCTGCTAAAAATTCAGATCATCCTCCTTCAGATATATCAAACTCAGTCCGTTGTCCTGATTTTTCCGCATTATATTATCGCAAAGACCGGAGGACATATGTCACACAGCCTGCGCACCCTCATCGATACTTCCACCTATGCCGATCAGTCGGCAGTTCTTGAGACACTGATCTCTCAGGCCAGCCTGACGGACACGGATCGCAGCGCCATCGGCGCCGCGGCTGCGCAGCTTGTGCGCGATATCCGGTCCAGCACCTCTCCGGGGTTGATGGAGGTGTTTCTGGCCGAATATGGCCTGTCCACCGACGAAGGCATCGCCCTGATGTGCCTGGCCGAGGCGTTGCTGCGTGTGCCGGATGCCGACACAATTGATGCGCTGATCGAAGACAAGATCGCGCCCTCCGATTGGGGCAAGCATCTGGGGCAATCCTCGTCCTCGTTGGTGAACGCCTCGACATGGGCACTGATGTTGACCGGAAAGGTGCTGGACGAGGGCAAGGCGTCTCCGGTCGGGGCGCTGCGTGGTGCGATCAAGCGGTTGGGCGAGCCGGTGATCCGCACTGCCGTGGCACGCGCGATGAAAGAGATGGGCCGGCAGTTCGTTCTGGGGGAAACCATTCAGTCCGCCATGGACCGCGCACGCGGGATGGAGGAGAAGGGCTATACCTATTCCTACGACATGCTGGGCGAAGCGGCCCGAACCGAAGCGGACGCGGCGCGCTATCACCTGTCCTATTCCCGCGCCATCTCGGCCATTGCCGAGGCCTGCACCCATGACGATATCCGCGCCAACCCGGGCATTTCGGTAAAACTGTCCGCCCTGCACCCCCGTTATGAGCTGGCACAGGAACAGCGTGTGATGGACGAGCTGGTGCCGCGGCTGCGGGCACTGGCTCTGCTGGCCAAGGCGGCCGGAATGGGCCTGAACGTCGATGCAGAAGAGGCGGATCGCCTGTCGCTGTCGTTGCAGGTGATAGAGGCGGTGATGTCCGACCCGGCCCTTGCCGGCTGGTACGGGTTTGGCATCGTGGTTCAGGCCTATGGCCCGCGCGCAGGCCTGGTACTGGATACGCTGTATGGCATGGCCGAACGTCACGATCGCCAGATTATGGTGCGATTGGTCAAAGGCGCCTATTGGGATACCGAGATCAAACGCGCGCAGGTCGAAGGTGTGGATGGCTTTCCCGTCTTCACGCACAAGGCGGCAACCGACATCTCCTATATCGCCAATGCACGCAAACTGCTGGGCATGACCGATCGGATTTATCCGCAATTTGCCACGCACAACGCGCACACGGTCAGCGCCATCCTTCACATGGCCAAGGATCAACCGTTCGAGTTCCAGCGCCTGCACGGCATGGGCGAGACCTTGCATCAGATCGTGATGGACAAGCAGAACACCCGGTGCCGCATCTATGCACCTGTGGGGGCGCATCGCGACTTGCTGGCTTATCTGGTTCGGCGCTTGTTGGAGAACGGCGCGAATTCATCCTTCGTCAACCAGATTGTGGACGAAGATGTGCCACCGGAAGTGGTCGCCGCCGATCCGTTTGTTGCGGTCCGGACCCCTCCGCCCGCACTGCCGACCGGGCCGGAATTGTTCCAGCCTGAAAGACCGAATTCCAAGGGTTTTGACCTGCATCACACACCAACCCTGGATCAGATTGATGCGGCACGGGATCAGTTCCGCGCCCATCATTGGTATGCGCAACCCTTGCTGGCCGATGCGGCTAAACCCGATGCGGATGAGCCGGTGATCAATCCGGCACGGCCTCAGGACAAGCCCGGCGCGGTGGCCCCAGCCAGCGCGGCGGATGTGGAAATGGCATTGGCCTCGGCCAACCCCTGGGATGCCCCCGCTGCCGAACGCGCCCGCATCCTCAATGCCGCAGCCGATCTTTACGAAGTGCATTATGGTGAGTTGTTTGCCCTGCTGGCGCGTGAGGCCGGGAAGTCGCTGCCCGATGCGGTGGCCGAACTGCGCGAGGCGGTGGATTTCCTGCGTTACTATGCAGCCAACATCCCCGATGCCGAACCCGCGGGGATTTTCACCTGCATCAGCCCGTGGAACTTCCCGCTGGCGATTTTCTCTGGGCAGATCTCTGCTGCGCTGGCAACCGGAAACGCGGTTCTGGCCAAGCCTGCGCCCCAGACGCCCCTGATCGCACATCGTGCCATTCAGCTTATGCACGAGGCGGGGGTACCACGCGATGTGCTGCAACTGTTGCCGGGGGGGCCTGCCGTGGGTGCGGCGCTGACGTCGGATCCGCGCATCTCGGGCGTGGCCTTCACTGGGTCAACAGACACCGCGCTGAAAATCCGTGCGGCGATGGCCGGATCCATGCGCCCCGGTACGCCGCTGATCGCGGAAACCGGCGGTCTGAATGCGATGATCGTCGACAGCACCGCCCTTCCCGAACAAGCCGTGCAATCGATCATCGAAAGCGCCTTTCAGTCGGCGGGCCAGCGCTGTTCCGCCCTGCGCTGCCTGTATTTGCAGGAAGACATCGCCGATGACGTTCTGACCATGCTCAAAGGGGCGATGGATGCGCTGTCGGTCGACGACCCCTGGCTTTTGTCGACGGATTGCGGACCGGTGATCGACGAACAGGCCCGTCAGGGCATCGCCGAACATGTGACCAAGGCGCGCAACGAAGGGCGGGTGCTGAAGGAGCTTCCGTTGCCGCCCGAAGGCATCTTTGTTTCTCCGACGCTGATCGAGATCCCCGGCATCGCCGCGCTGGAACGCGAGGTGTTCGGCCCGGTGCTGCACGTCGCCCGGTTCAACTCGCAAGAGATCGACAAGATCATCGCCGATATCAACGCCACCGGATACGGCCTGACCTTCGGCCTGCACACCCGCATAGACGACCGCGTGCAGCATGTGACCGAGGCGATCCATGCGGGCAACATCTATGTAAACCGCAACCAGATCGGCGCCATCGTCGGGTCTCAGCCCTTTGGTGGCGAAGGATTGTCAGGCACCGGCCCCAAGGCGGGTGGGCCGAACTACATGATCCGGTTCTGCGCACCCGACCGTCAAAGCACGGCGGATACCTGGGGCGCCGTGGCTGATCTGCCTGCTGCACAAGGTCAACCTGCGCCGGTCAAAACCCGGTCCCTGCCCGGCCCGACCGGTGAATCGAACCGCCTGAGCGTGTATCCCCGTCCGCCTCTTCTTTGCTTGGGACCCGGAGAGGCCGCAGCGCGTGCGCAGGCCGATGCTGTATCTGCGCTGGGTGGCACCGCCATTCAGGCGACCGGGATGCTTGACCTGCACCGGTTGGAAAACCTGACCGGCATTTCGGGCGTGTTGTGGTGGGGAGACGAGGAAACAGCGGGGCAGATCGAACACCATCTGGCGCGCCGCGACGGCCCGATTCTGCCGCTTATTCCCGGCAAGCCCGACCGCGCGCGTGTTCTGGGTGAACGCCATGTCTGCGTGGACACGACCGCGGCGGGTGGAAACGCCGTGTTGTTGGGAGGTGCGGCATAAGCTTGC
Source organism: Ruegeria sp. HKCCD7559 (assembly GCF_013110575.1). NCBI lineage: Bacteria > Pseudomonadati > Pseudomonadota > Alphaproteobacteria > Rhodobacterales > Roseobacteraceae > Ruegeria > Ruegeria sp. HKCCD7559. The sequence continues at coordinate 145,845 of NZ_WVQU01000001.1, read as the reverse complement.
CTTGACGCTGGGCGCACAAAAGCCCAGCGTCACGGCATGTTTCCGATCCGCGACCATAACCCTTCGGGGCGCACACCTTATGTTGTCTATGCCTTGCTGGCGGCCAATATCCTGATCTTCCTCAGCTATGTGGGGATCATGAATGATGGGCCACGGATCGGCAGGCTGTTTTTCGACTACGCCATTATTCCGGCGCGGGTCAGCGACGGGTTCGGGCTGGAAACCCTGGTGACATCCATGTTCCTGCACGGGGGGTGGATGCACTTGGCCGGCAACATGCTGTTTCTGTGGATCTTCGGTGACAATCTGGAAGACGAGATGGGCCATCTGCCCTTCCTGCTGTTTTACATGGCGGCAGGAATCGGCGCGGGCCTGATTCACGTCATCACCGGGCCCGAATCCCAAGTTCCCACTGTTGGGGCCTCGGGCGCGATTGCGGGCGTGATGGGCGGGTATCTGCTGCTGTTCCCGAAAGCACGGGTGGATATCCTGCTGATCCTGATCGTCTATTTCAGGGTCTTTACCATCCCCGCCTTCATCATGCTGGGCGTCTGGCTGGCGATACAGTTCTTTGGCAGCGTCACCAGCAATCCAGACGAAGGCGGCATCGCCTATTGGGCCCATACCGGGGGATTTGCCGTTGGCCTGATCCTGTGCATCCCGCTGTGGCTGAGACGCGGCGGAATTCAGTTCTGGGATCGCACCCACGGACATCCGCCCCACCCGGAAGCGAAGTACAAGCTGTCACAATCCCGCATTCCGCGCGTTCCGCGCCGCTAAAGCCGGTTCAAAGGGCGCCTAGCCCCGGATCACCTTGGCGAACTGATCGAAGATCGGTTCGTTCGAACAGATCACTTCACCATCTTCCAGCACGTTGCCTTCAGGGTTAAGCGCCTGCACGAAGCCGCCAGCCTCTTTGACGATGATCACACCGGCAGCCAGATCCCACGCATTCAGGCGGCGTTCCCAAAAGCCTTCGTACCGGCCTGCGGCCACATATGCCATATCCAGCGCGGCGGCGCCCCAACGACGCACACCGGCGCAGGCGGGCATCAGACGCGCCAGATCCTGCAAAGTCGCAGGCAGATCCGAGCGGCCACCAAAGGGCAGACCGGTCGCGAAGACCGATTCAATCATGCGATGACGACCCGACACGCGAATACGGGTGTCGTTCATCCAAGCGCCTTCACCTTTTTCAGCAAAGAACATCTCGTCCTTGGCGGCGTCATAGATCACGCCGGCAACGATCTTGCCCTTGTGTTCCAGTGCTATGGAAATCGCCCAATGCGGCAGGCCGTGCAGGAAATTGGTGGTGCCGTCCAGCGGATCGACGATCCAGCGGCGGGTCGGATCCTCACCATCGACGGAGCCGCCCTCTTCGGCCAGCCAGCCATAGGTCGGTCGTGCGCCCAGCAGCTCTTCTTTCAGGATGGCTTCGGCGGCGATGTCGGCCTTCGAGACGAAATCACCGGCGCCTTTCATCGACACCTGCAGATTCTCGACTTCACGGAAATCCTTGACCAAAGAACGCCCCGCCTTGCGCGCGGCCTTGATCATGATGTTGAGATTTGCGCTGCCAACCATTGTCAAAAGGCTCCTGTCCGGTCAAACCGCGCGTATACTGCCGCAATGCGCCCTTGCCAAGAGGAATGATGCGCATAACAGACCCGCAGGAAACGCCGTTACTGGGATTGCAGCTTGCGCGCTTCTTCCCGGGCCAGTTTCACCAGTTCCTGCACAAAGGGTTTCTCCAGATCTTCCGAACGGACCGCGGCATAGAGACGCCGTGTAATGCCCTCTTTCGTCAAGGGTCGGGTGACGTAGTCCGAGTTGTATTTGACCTCGCGCACGACCCAATCCGGCAGCACTGAAATGCCCCGGTTCGATGCCACCAGCAGAAGGATGACGGCGGTCAGTTCCACCTGCCGGATCGTGGCAGGCTCAACCCGCGCCGGGATCAACAGCTGGCTGAACACATCCAGACGCGTGCGTTCCACTGGATAGGTGATCAGGGTCTGGCCGCGAAAATCCTCGGCCTCGACATAGTCTTTCTTGGCCAGGGGATGGGTCGAAGCGGCCACAAACACCGCGTTATAATCAAAAAGTTCGACAAACTCGACACCCGGCAGGTCTTCGGGATCGGACGAGACCACCAGATCGACCTCTTCCTTCTGCAAGGCCGGAAGCGCGTCGAAGGCAAGACCAGGGCGGATATCGACATCCACGTCGCCCCAGGATTTCCTGAAGGATTCGAGCACCGGGAACAGCCATTCGAAACAAGCGTGGCATTCGATGGCTATATGCATCCGCCCCGTGCGCCCGTCCCGCAGCGAAGAAAACTCATTCTGGGCGGCTTCGACCTGCGGCAGTATCTGCTCGGCCAGGCGCAAAAGCCGCAAACCGGCAGCCGACAGTTTCATGGGTTTGGAGCGGCGCAGAAACAGCTCGACCCCGGCCTGATCCTCCAACCCTTTGATTTGATGGCTCAATGCGGACTGGGTGATGTTCAACTGATCCGCAGCGCGGGCCAGCCCGCCGCATTCATGGATCGCCTTGATGGTGCGCAGGTGCCGGAATTCAATATGCATTTCAAACAGCATTCATGTTGTTGTTGAGTAATATGAGTTTGTTTCACAATGCATGCCATGGCACAAGAGGCTCAGTTGATCCAGTGAGGCCACGATGTCCAAACCTGAAATTTCCTTCGAGTTCTTTCCGCCCAAAACTCTGGAAGCCTCTTTCCGCCTTTGGGACACGGTCCAGACATTGGCCCCTTTGGATCCCCGTTTTGTTTCCGTCACCTACGGCGCTGGTGGCACGACGCGTGAACTGACGCGCGACGCGGTTTCGACCCTGCACAAGTCATCGGGCCTGAACGTGGCCGCTCATCTGACCTGTGTCGATGCTTCGCGGCAGGAAACGCTGGAGATCGCAGACACCTTTGCCCGCGCCGGCGTGCAGGACATCGTCGCCCTGCGCGGCGACCCGCCAAAGGGTCAGGACAAGTTTGTGCCGCACCCCGACGGGTTTTCCAGTTCTGTTGAACTGATCGAGGCACTGGCCGAAACCGAAATGTTCAGCATTCGTGTCGGGGCCTATCCCGACACCCACCCCGAGGCTGCAAACATGGCTGCGGATGTGGACTGGCTGAAGGCCAAGCTGGACGCAGGTGCAGACGAAGCGCTGACGCAGTTCTTCTTCGAAGCCGAAACCTTTTTCCGGTTCCGCGATGCTTGCGCCAAGGCCGGCATCGACAAACCGATCGTGCCGGGCATCCTGCCGATCGAGAACTGGGCAGGCGCCCGCAACTTCGCCAAGCGCTGTGGCACGCATATTCCCCAGTGGGTCGAACAGGCGTTTGAAAAAGCGGTGCGCGACGAGCGTGAGGATCTGTTAGCCACGGCAATCTGCACAGAGCTGTGTTCAGACCTGATCGAAGGCGGCGTGGACAAGCTGCATTTCTATACCCTGAACCGTCCCGAATTGACGCGCGATGTCTGCTTTGCACTGGGCATTACACCGCGCGTTGAACTGGAAAACGTTGCCTGACTTTCAAAAAATCCAATGGTTCGCCCGGGTTACGTTTACGCCCGGGCGTTTGTCGTTTCGGAAGATGTGTACTGTTTCACAACCACGCCTATAAAACGGCGCCTTTGAGGGACAATTGAATCTCAACATCGCGATTGTTGTCACCAGCCCCGCAAATCATCCTTGAAAATTGACAAAACTATGACTGTGACCACACTGGCAATGTGTAGTTTGTAAAGAGTGTTTTGAGTATGGAACCTGTCGATAAAGTGCGGGCACGCGCGGATGCGTTGGCGGATCTGGGGTTGAGCCCCTGCGCCGGTTCCCAAGAGATCAGGGACGCATGGAGGCAGATCGCATTCCATTCACACCCCGATCACAAGGATGGGGACAGTTCCGGTTTTTCGCGCGCCAAGGCGGCTTATGATTTTCTGCGCAAAGAAGGTTTGGTTATGAAAGGTGGTGCCAGTTCCGGCCCTCCGCAACCGCGCCGACCCCGTTTGAAGAAGCGCATCATCGAACTTCCGCTGGAGGATATCGCCGCCTGCAAGGCGATGCTGAATCCCGACCAGAGGTTGCCGCAAATGCACGATGAAGCGGATGTTCAGGACAGATCTGATGCATGTGTCTCGGATCACGTTCCCGACGCGGTCGGGTGTTACGGGCGGCATCTGACCTATTTTGTCACCACGCCCGTGCATCATGGGGCAAATCGCGTGGCCTTGCCGACGACCGTCCTGACCAACGCGCGCCACACCGAGGCTGAAATTTTGAGCTTTCAGTCAAAAGATACCGGCGCCGGAGAGGTCATCATCCCCGATACGATCCGCGAACGGAAATTTCCGGGGGCCAAGAGTGTGCGGATCAGGTTTGATGCCGATCAGGATATTCGGGATCAATTCTGGCTTGCGGGGTAACGGCCTGAGCCCGGCTGGACCAGCCGGGCTTGGGTCTTTTGATGCCGGATCAGTTCGAAACCGGGCCTTCCGACGTGAATTTCGGGATCACATTGGTCGAAGCGTCGCTTGGTTCGATACCGGGCCAGTTTCCTTCGGCAAGATTGATATTGCCTGGAATGTCTTCCTCGAAAAATCCGACAACCACGTCGGTGATGTTGAGATACAGCTTGTCATCCACGATCCGCCACAGGTTTGGATTTGCAGGAACCTTGCCACCACGCGACACGCCGTAAGCGCAGTGCCCATCATATTGCGGCGCGTAGTATGCTGGGTTTTCAAGGAATTTGTCGCGGTTTTCCTCGGTCGCAAATGCCCAGGTCGCACCGTTGTACTCGGCGGTGATGTTGGCATTTCCACGCACACCTTCAGGCTGCGACTGGCCAACTGGCATCTGATCCAGGCTGCGATAGGCAACGACATCATAACCCGAAACAGCAAAACCTGTGCCGTCGATATATTGAGGGCCGGCAAAAGCCGGAACCGCCAGAGCTATGGCCGCAGCGAGTGTCAATGCAAAGCGTTTCATGTCGTTCATCCTTTTCGGGTCAACTAAATCCGTGATGCCTTGCGGCAGGTCTGACAGGACAATATGCGATTCCCAAGCGGTGCGTAGTCCCCCTAACGCCGCTGTGACCCGACACGAGAAAACGTGAGAGTTTGGAGGCGGATTGTTACAGAATACGCCAGTTGAGTGGGGTTGGACTCGGCGGTTTGCAATATTAGCTGTATGGCAGCCCTGACATAGGCAAGAAAGGCAAGAGATGAGCGACCAATCCTCGTATACCCCTCCAGCGGTCTGGACCTGGGACAGTAAAAGTGGCGGACAATTCGCCAACATCAACCGACCGATCGCCGGAGCGACCCATGACAAGGACCTGCCGGTCGGACAGCATCCTCTTCAGCTTTACTCGCTCGCGACACCCAATGGCGTAAAAGTCACGGTGATGCTGGAAGAGCTGTTGGCACTTGGTCATGAAGGCGCTGAATACAACGCCTGGCTGATCAACATCGGAGAAGGCGATCAATTCAGCTCGGGCTTTGTCGAGGCCAACCCGAACTCGAAAATCCCCGCGCTTTGGGATCGGTCAGGTGACAAACCTGTTCGTGTTTTTGAAAGCGCCTCGATCCTGTTCCATCTGGCTGAAAAGTTCGGCGCGTTTCTGCCCGCATCCGGCCCCGAGCGGACCGAGGTGATGAACTGGGTGTTCTGGCAGATGGGCAGCGCGCCTTACCTGGGCGGTGGGTTCGGGCATTTCTACGCCTATGCACCCGAGAAATGGGAATACCCGATCAACCGTTTCGCCATGGAGACCAAGCGCCAACTGGATGTTCTGGATCGTGAACTGGCGGAAAAAACCTTCATCGCGGGCGAAGACTATTCGATCGCCGACATGGCGATTTGGCCCTGGTATGGCCAGTTGGTTCTGGGCCGCCTTTACAGCGCGGCAGAGTTCCTGGACGTGGAATCCTACAAGAACGTCATGCGATGGGCCAAGGCAATCGACGCGCGCCCGGCGGTTCAGCGCGGCCGCATGGTCAACCGCGCCTTTGGCGAGCCGCACACGCAGCTTCACGAACGCCACGACGCCAGCGATTTCGAAACCCGCACGCAGGATAAGCTGGAAGCGGCGGCGGAATAATCATATCCTAGGCGCAACGACACGCGGTGCAGCTTGCGCTGCGTGTTTGTGTTTGGATGGTTATTTCAGAATGGGTGGGTTGTCCGGATTGCTGCCGGGGGCTTCGCGGACCGCTTCGGCAATTTGCGGCTGGGGCAGATCAAACCGAAGGCCCACCTTGGCCAGAAGCGCGGCGGCGGCCTCGCTTGCGGTGAAAAACCCGACATCCATCGCGCCTGCCTCAATCCCGGAAAAGGTCAGCGCCTCGGACGCGGCCTTGGCCAAAGCGGGCTCGGCCCCCTCGGTGGCATCGACAAATCCCAAAAGATGGCCCTGCGCGCCCGATTTGGACTTGGTGGCAACCAGATAGGCCGCACTGGCAAGTCCAGCTGCCGTCGCCAGTTTCGCATCCAACGCGGTCAGCAGGGCCTGCGGCAGGCCGGCAGGGGGCAAAAACTCGGCAAGCTCTTCCTCGACCTTTTGCGGGCGGTGCTGCAACGTTTCAGTCAACCATTCCAGGGCTTCCGCCGGGACCAGCATCGAAGATGGCGCAGTCTCCAGGTTCAGACCAAGCCCGATGCCCTGCCCCGAAAGCATCCCCGAAAGCACCCGCCCCGACAGCGCTACATAAGGCACGGGCCGCCCGGCAAACTGCGCCAGCCGGTCCTCACGATCAAAGGCCAAAACAAAGCGCCCGTCAGCCACATCGAACAATTCGGGCGAGATATTCTCGTCCCGCGCTTCTTCGGTCAGCATCAGAAACAGCTCGCTATCCGCAAGCCGTTCGAAGAAACGCAGACGAGCGGCATCACTTGTCGGGTCCGCCTGCATCGCGGCATGCGCAGTGTCCAACGCCGTGGATTCAGTCATTCAGCACCTCTTGGACCCGTGCACGCAAAACAGGCAGCAGTTCAGCCTCGAACCACGGATTTTTCTTCAACCATGCCGTATTGCGCCAGGACGGGTGAGGCAAGGCAAAGACCCGCGGCGCATGGTCCCGCCAGTTGCGGACGGTGTCCGTAACCGACCCGCGCGCGCCAAGATGAAACTTGTGTGCATGACCTCCGACCAACACGGTCAGCGGCACACGCCCCAGGTCCTGCATCACCCGGTCATGCCAGGTCTTGCGGCAAATCGCAGGTGGCGGAAGATCAGCATTGCGCGCATCATACCCCGGAAAGCAGAACGCCATCGGTACAATCGAAACACGGTCGCGATCGTAAAAAACCGTCTCATCAATCCCCAGCCAGTGCCGCAGCCTGTCGCCGGACGGGTCGGTGAAGGGCCGCCCCGACTCGTGCACACGGGCGCCCGGTGCCTGCCCCGCGACAAGGATCGGTGTTCCGGGGCGGAACCAGACCACCGGGCGCGGCTCGTGTGCGGTTTTTGTTTGCGCGAACCTGTCGGCACACAAGCGGCAGGCGCGGATTTCCTGACGTAAAGCGTTCATATGATCGTGAAGGTCCCTGCCCATCCCGTCTGTTGTCGGCTGCCAAAACAGATAATAACGACCTGACGCGGCACCAGGTGACCGATAACCTTTGCTGCACCCAATCAGACATTCATGCGCGCAACCGGACCGCATTGATCATTTGTTTCATAATTCGACATAATGTAGCCAACATGGGCCGGTAAAAAATACCTTTTCTGGCCGCCCGCAAGTGCGACAACACGAACGAAACGAGCAGCAGACCGCGAATGCTAGAATTCGACAACGTCAGCAAATCCTTCTGGACCGGAACGCGCCGCAAGGTGATTCTGGATCGGGTCTCGTTTCGGGTCGAACTGGGCACCTCACTGGGCGTTCTGGCCCCGAACGGAACCGGAAAAACCACGTTGATCAACATGATGGCCGGCCTGGAGAAACCCGACGAAGGCGTGGTCCGCCGCGAATGCCGGGTGTCCTTTCCCATGGGGTTCACCGGTGGCGTGTCGGGAAAACTGTCAGCGCTTGAGAACGCGCGCTACATCGCCAAGATCTACGGTATGGACCCCGACTATATCGAGGCCTATTGCAAATGGCTCTGCGGTCTGGGCGAATATTTCGACCAGCCCCTTGCCACTTACTCCTCTGGGATGAGAGCGCGTTTCACCTTTTCTTTGATGCTGGCGCTGGACTTTGACATGTATCTCATCGACGAAGGGATGCCGGCGACAACAGATGTCGAATTCAACGAAAAGGCAGGGGCGATCCTGAAGGAAAGGTTGCGCACGACGACTTTGGTAATCGTATCGCACAGCCCGTCCGTGTTGGAGAAATTCGCCCAGAAAGCGGCCGTACTTCTGGACGGGCAATTGTATATGTTTGACTCCTTGGAAGAGGCAAAGCAGCTGTATGACTACGAAACCCAAGGTTAGGAAATACAACTGGCGCCGCAGACGCCAGACGGAAAACTCGGCCGAGGCGCGATCGGACGCCATCTCGCGTATTCGCAACGCGACACAAGGCCCTGCGGCCGCCGACGAAGCACAGCCCGGGACGCAGCTGGACGACATCAAGCGCGAAGGCCTGACGGGCCGTCAATTGCGTATCGCACGACGTCTGGCGCAGAAACACGGTCTGGCCGCGACGTCGGACTATGACGCGGTGCGATTGCTGCGCAAAAAGGGCATCGACCCCTTCCAGCGCACCAATCTTCTGGACCTTGCCGCCGCAAGGCCATCGGACGAGGGTGACAAACCCACGGACAGGATCAACGTTCAACTGCCGCAGGCCATGGGTGCCGAGAAAACAAATCTGCCCGGGCCCGAGCTCAGCCCAGCTGAGCGGCGCAATTTTGAAATTGGCCAAATCCAAAAAGACATCGCCCGTCGTCGCAAGCGTAAATTGTTTGGACTGTTTGCGCGTCTGGCGGCCTTTGTGTTCCTGCCGACCTTCATTGTCGGCTTCTATTTCTATCGCATCGCCACGCCGATGTATGCCAGCGATTCCGAATTCCTGATTCTGCAAGCGGATGGCGGACCGGGCAATATCGGCGGTCTGCTTGCCGGCACGCAATTCGCCACCACACAGGATTCGATCTCGGTTCAGTCCTTTCTGGAATCGAAAGAAGCTTTGCTGTTGCTGGACCGCGATGCCGGGTTTTCTGATGTTTTCAAGCAGGAATGGATCGACCCGATTCAAAGACTGGCGCCAGACGCCTCGCTTGAAGACGCCTATAAGCTGTTCAAACGCATGATTACAATCGGCTATGACCCGACCGAAGGGGTCATTCGGATGGAGGTTGCCGCCCCCGACGCGCAGACATCGACCGAATTTTCCGAGCGCCTGATTTCTTATGCCGAAGACAGGGTGAACGCCTTGTCCGGAAAAAAACGCGAAGACCAGATGCGCGACGCGCTGCAAAGTTTCGAAGCGGCGCAGGAAGCGCGCAGGCAGGCTCAGGAAGAGTTGATCGAGCTTCAGCTTCAGGGCGCTGTTCTTGACCCCGAAAACGTCATTGCCAGCCTGCGTGCCCGCATCAACGAAATCGAAATACTGGTTCAGGACAAAGAGCTTGAGCTCGCCGCGCTTCAGGACAACCTGCGCCCGAACAAGGCAAAGGTTGATGGCGTCAAGGCAGATATCGCCCGCCTGGAAAAAGTTCTGAGAGAACTGAATGCCGAGATGCAGGATGCCTCGGACGGCGAAAACTCGCTGGCGCGGCTGAGCGTGCGTATCCAGATCGCGCAGGCGGACCTGGCGGCGCGCGACATGATGCTGCAAACGGCAATGCAGCAAATGGAAGCGACCCGGTCCGAAGCCAACCGGCAGGTGCGCTATCTGACCGTCTCGGTCAACCCTGTTCCCAGTCAGGAGCCCAGCTATCCGCGCAAGTTCGAAAATACGATTTTGGCATTCCTGTTGTTTGCTGGTATCTACCTGATGATCTCGCTTACCGCGTCGGTCCTTCGTGAACAGGTATCCTCATAAAACTCATGAAACATGTTAAAATCTCCGACCTGACAGTCGGCAACGACCTTCCGCTGACCATCATAGCTGGGCCATGTCAGCTTGAAACGGCAGACCATGCGCAGATGATTGCGGGCAAAATGAAAGAAGCCTGCGACGCAGCCGGGGCGCAATTCGTCTTCAAGGCGTCTTATGACAAGGCGAACCGGACATCCCTGTCGGGTAAGCGTGGCATGGGCATCGATGCGGGGCTGAAGGTACTGGATGACATCCGTAAAACGATGGGCATCCCGGTTCTGACCGATGTTCATACCGAAGCGCAATGCGCCATCGCCGCCGAGGCGGTGGACGTTCTGCAAATTCCGGCATTCCTGTGCCGTCAGACCGACATGCTGCTGGCGGCCGGTAACACCGGAAAAGCGGTCAATGTGAAAAAGGGGCAATTCCTTGCACCTTGGGAAATGACCAACATCGTCGACAAAATCGAAAGCACCGGGAATCAGAATATCCTACTGACCGAACGTGGCACCTCATTTGGCTACAACACGCTGGTTGCCGATATGCGTGCGCTGCCCCAAATGGCGAAGACCGGGTATCCGGTGGTGATGGACGCCACCCATTCCGTGCAGCAACCCGGAGGCAAGGGCGGGTCTTCGGGCGGACAACGCGAATTTGCACCCGTGATGGCCCGCGCCGCGGTTTCTCTGGGTGTCGGGGCCGTGTTCATTGAAACCCATCAGGATCCGGACTCGGCCCCATCGGACGGGCCAAATATGATCCCGCTCGATCAGATGCCCCAACTTGTTGACACATTGATGCGATTTGATGCGCTTGCTAAAGCGAATCCGATTCAGATTTAACGATTGAGATTTCTTATGATCAAACCCCTCACCGAGGTAACACCCAACAGCTGGACCTTTCTGCGCGACGCGATGATCACGCCCACCGGGTTCCGTGAATACGATGCCCGTTGGAAATATCCTGAAGAGATCAACCTGCCCGGCATGACCGCGCTTGGGCTGGGACTTGGCACACAGATGCACAGGCGCGGGATCGAGCCTGTGATCGCGGTCGGAAACGACTATCGCGATTATTCACTGGCGATCAAAAATGCCCTGATGCTGGGCCTGATGCAGGCTGGTATCCGCGTCAAAGACATCGGCCCTGCGCTCAGCCCCATGGCCTATTTTGCGCAGTTCCATCTGGATGTGCCTGCGGTGGCCATGGTCACCGCCAGCCACAACCCGAACGGCTGGACCGGGGTCAAAATGGGTTTTGACCGCCCGCTGACCCATGGCCCTGATGAGATGTCGGAACTGCGTGACATCGTACTGAACGGCGAGGGCGTCGCGCGCGAAGGCGGCTCGTACGAGTTCGTCGATGGCGTCAAAGAGGCCTATATCGACGACCTGGTCGGGGATTTCAAAATGTCCCGTCCACTGAAAGTGGTCTGCGCGACCGGGAATGGTACGGCTTCGGCCTTTGCGCCCGAGATTTTCGAACGGATCGGGGTTGAGGTCGTGCCCAGCCATAACCGGCTGGACTATACCTTCCCCAACTACAACCCGAACCCGGAAGCCATGGAGATGCTGCACGACATGGCCGCCACGGTGAAATCCAGCGGTGCCGATCTGGCGTTGGGGTTTGACGGTGACGGAGACCGCTGCGGCGTCGTCGATGATGAGGGTGAGGAGATTTTTGCCGACAAGGTTGGCGTCATCATGGCCCGCGACCTGGCCAAGCTTCACCCCGGATCGACCTTTGTTGCGGATGTGAAATCCACCGGTCTGTTCGCCAGCGACCCCGAGTTGCAGGCCCTGGGCGTCAAAGCCGATTACTGGAAGACCGGCCACAGCCACATGAAGCGCCGCGTCAAGGAAATCGGGGCACTGGCAGGGTTCGAAAAATCAGGCCACTACTTTTTGGCCGAACCGATCGGGCGTGGATACGACTGCGGGATGCGTGTCGCAGTCGAAATCTGCAAACTGATGGACCGCAACCCGAGCAAAAGCATGTCGGACTTGCGCAAGGCCCTGCCCAAGACCTGGTCCACCCCCACGATGTCGCCCCACGCCGCCGATACCGAGAAATATGAAATCCTTCAGCGGCTGGTCGACAAGCTGCTCGCCAAGGGAGATGCGGGCGAAACACTCGCTGGCCGCGCAATCAAAGAAGTGGTCACGGTGAACGGCGCACGCGTGATTCTGGACAACGGAAGCTGGGGCCTGGTGCGGGCTTCGTCCAATACCCCCAATCTGGTCGTCGTCTGTGAAAGCAGCGAAAGCGAGGCTGAGATGCGCGCCATCTTCGCGGACATTGACGCCGTCATCCGAACCGAGCCCGGTGTCGGCGATTACGACCAAACCATCTGAACACAACTGCTTGGGGCATATCACGATGCCCCAAGCACGATGGTTGCTCAGTCGCCGCCGAATAATTTGAGCAGACCTTTTTTTGCCTCTTCTTCAAGTTTATTCTTGATGGCGTCTTCGATCTGATCACTGTCGGTGATCGTCGTATCCAATTCGTTGCCGACCTTTTCAAAAACCTTCTGTTTGGCGTCGTCTTCCAGTTCCTTGACCTTCACATCCGCGGCCGCCTCGATCACCTTGGTCAGGTCCGGCTTGATCGCCGGATCGCTCCAGGGGCCTTTGATGTGAACGGGAACCGATATCCCCTGCCCGGAATTGGCACGCAGCGCCACGGGCGTGAACAGATAGTCGATGTTGCGAGCCCCCAGATCCACTGTACCGGTGCCATCTGCGCGGAAATTCTTCAGTGACATGAGCAGGTCGCTGTTCGTCAACACGCCCTGGTCGATGGTGAAACTGGCCGTCAGGCTGTTGAACACGGTGGTTCCGCCTGATCCGGTGCCCTGCCCCATCAATCGGTCCAGATCGAGCCCGGAAATCACTCCGGGACCGACATCCAAGTTTCCCTTGCCGCTGAGGGACCGCATGATCTGATCCTCGGATTGGCCGACGCCCAGAAACTCAAACGCTCCCGCAGCGGTTCCCGACAGGCGTTTGACCCCGGCCATCGTGGTCAGTGCCTGTTTCAGATCGATCCCGGTGGCGGTCACGTTGCCGCCGACAGACAGGCCGTTGCGGTTGTTGGCCACCACCTGACCGTGCAACTGACCCGCAAACAGCGTGGCCGGGTGCATTTCCAGAACGGCCCGCGACCGATCCAGCGACAGGGTCAGATCGCTTTTGCCGAACGTCATCCCGGGCACGGCGATCGAGTTCGCCGTCAGGCGGATCTTACCGTTCGCCAATGCCAGAGCAGACGCGTCGATAGGGTCCTTCGACCACCCCTCAGGTGCAGGAGCGTTTGCCTGAGACGTACCGCCTGAGGCAGAAGCGGTTTCGGAAATCCGCGACAGATCCAAATCACCGGCTTCCAGACGGGCCACGATACGCGGCGGGTCCGAGATGGTGATATCCGCCTCGCCCACAAACCGGTTGTCATCCAATTGCGCAACCATGTTCCGCATGGAAATCCGACCGTCCTGCGTATACGTCATATGCGCTGAAATGTCGGCGATTTTGCCCAATCCGGGCGGTACGGATGTGCCAGCCTGACCGAAGGCGGCAAGCATCCTTTCCGTGTCCCGAGTCACCACATTGGTCGTTCCATCCATTTCACCCGTAAGATTGACGCGTCCTTCAAATCCGATCTCGCCGCCCGGAGCCGTCAACGCCAGTTCCAGATCAGTCGCTGACCCGGCCGCAAAAGCCGGTAAATCCGGGATTTTCAGATCAACCTGAACCGCACCTCCGGGCACTGGCATGGCGGCCTCCATCACCAACGGGGCCGTCACCTCGGGCCAGCTTGTAGATAGTGTCACGCCCGAGAAGTCCATCTGCGTGACGCCATTTTCCACGTAAATCAGCCGTGCATTTGTCAGCTCCAGTTGATCCAGCGTGACCTGCCCCGATGGTTCAGCGGGCGTGGTGCCCCCGGTCGTGGCCGCAGTTGTCGCTGTTGTCGGGGTGCTCAATTCCCAATTGCCGCGCCCATCGGATCGTTCCAACCGCAACACGGGATTGTTTGCAAAAACACGTTTGATCCGCAGATCCCCGTTCAACAGCCCGGCAGCGTCCACCCCGACGGCCAGGCTATCCGCGCTGAGCATCGGCTCCGGTCCGGCCCAGCTTGCGTTGCCGAAACGCACCGGCCCGGTTTCCATCCCGACCACCGGCCAGAAGGAAATGCGCACATCACCGGTCAGCGTCAGATCACGCCCGGTCTGGGCCTTGACCTGCTCGGCCAGAATCGCGGCAAGCTTTTCCCCCGGCATCAGCAAAAGTGCGCCAATGATCAACGCGATCACGGCGACAACGATAAACAGGATGCGCATCAGCCATTTCATATTCTGCTCTCCGCCTTTTGGCTTGTCATTGCCGTGATCATTCAAATCACGCATCACATTTGCAAGGGCAAGCTTTCCCGACTATATGCCGCGCATGACGACAAACCCGCCGAACCTCCGCCCCGACCTGGCACCTTCTGCCCGGATCACCGAGACACCCCAATCGAACCAGCCGACCATCGGCATGGTGTCGTTGGGCTGCCCGAAGGCGTTGGTCGACAGTGAACGCATTCTGACCCGGCTACGTGCCGAAGGATACGGCATTTCGCCAGATTATGCCGGGGCCGATGCTGTCATCGTGAACACCTGCGGGTTCCTCGACAGCGCCAAAGCGGAATCGCTGGACGCGATCGGAGAGGCGCTGGTGGAAAACGGCAAAGTCATCGTGACCGGCTGTCTGGGGGCCGAGCCGGATTACATTCGCGAACATCACCCCCGCATCATGGCTGTCACAGGCCCACACCAATACGAGCAGGTGCTGGATGCGGTGCATGCCGCCGTGCCCCCCGATCCTGATCCGTTCGTGGATCTGTTGCCCGCCAGCAGCGTGCAGTTGACGCCGCGCCATTACAGCTATCTGAAAATTTCCGAGGGCTGCAACCACAAGTGCAAGTTCTGCATCATCCCCGACATGCGCGGAAAGCTGGCCAGCCGCCCGGCGCATGCGGTTCTGCGCGAGGCGGAAAAGCTGGTGCAAAACGGCGTGCGTGAGCTGCTGGTGATTTCGCAGGACACCTCGGCCTATGGGCTGGACCGGAAATACGACATCAACCCGTGGAAAGATGGTGAAGTGCGCAGCCATATCACCGATCTGGCGCGCGAACTGGGGCAGCTCGATGCCTGGGTTCGCCTGCATTACGTTTATCCCTACCCGCATGTGCGGGACCTGATTCCACTGATGGCGGATGCCGGGTGCAACGTGCTGCCTTATCTGGATATCCCGTTTCAACACGCCCACCCGGATGTGCTGAAACGCATGGCCCGCCCGGCCGCGTCGGCCAGAACGCTGGATGAAATCAAGGCCTGGCGCGCGATCTGCCCGGATATCACCCTGCGGTCGACCTTTATCGTCGGCTATCCGGGTGAGACGGAGTCGGAATTCCAGACCCTTCTGGACTGGATGGACGAGGCGCAGTTGGATCGGGTCGGGTGTTTTCAATATGAAAACGTCGACGGCGCGCGGTCAAATGACCTGCCCGATCACGTTCCGGCCGAAATCAAGCAGGAACGCTGGGATCGTTTCATGGAAAAGGCACAGGCGATCTCGGAGGCCAAGTTGCGGGCAAAGGTCGGACAGACGCTTGAGGTGATCGTGGACGAGGTCGATCACGAGGCCGCCACCTGCCGCACCAAAGCAGACGCGCCCGAGATCGACGGCAACCTGTTCATCGATGAGGGGTTCGAAAACCTCAAGCCCGGTGACATCGTCACGGTCGAAGTGGACGAGGCCGGAGAATACGATTTGTGGGGCAAGCCTGTCTAAGGTCCGACACCGCGTCGAGCACACGGCATATGGGCAAAGCTTGAACCGAGTTTATTGGCCGAACACGCGGTCAGACCCGATCTTGGACTGAAAGCCAATCATGGAGGTTTTCATGTCTCGTATCTTCAAGCTTGGCCTGAATTGCGTGGTTTTCCTGATGGCCGCGCATTTCGTGGCCACCCCCGGTTACGCCCAGCCTACACAGGTCGGCTCTGCCGGATTCATTACGGTTGGCGGCAAACATCTAAGCTTTCACAAAAACGGCCGTCACAAGATAAACCGGTATTACGTGGCCCCGAAGGCCAAGTCACATGTCAAGCGGCCCAAGGCGCATATCAAAAAGCCGGCCCCGGTTTATCGATACACCGCCCCCAAACGGCGTGTCATCGGGCATATCCCCTACGGGTCGGTCAAGCGACAGAAATTCAAGTCATTCAAGTTCAAGCATACCTACGGCTTCAAAAGGCACTAAACAGGGTTCACGCAAAGCGAAGAACGCAACCTGTCCGATAGCCGAGAAATCGCAGGCAAGAAAAAACCGCCACAACTGGTGGCGGTTTTTCCCGAAAGCGTACAGGCGGTCCGGGTCCGGGCCGCCTGCGAATGGCTTACTGAGTGATTGGGTCACAGACCGTTTGGCCAGCCTCGGTTGTGGCCAATTGATAACCACCTGGACAGCTGGGTGTGCCGGCTTTGTCATAGCTGGGCTGAACGTAAACAGGTGTCGGTTCTTCCTGCTGCGCACAGGCAGTCAGGATCAGTGCAAATGCGCCAACGGCAGCGAGTTTCAGTTTCATGTCCGTCAATCCTTTATTACTTTTCTGATATTGCCCAGCTTTTCGGGGCCAGGTTAAGAATACGGGCTGAACGACAATCTGGCAACTGAATCGATCACGTCTTCGTGAGTCACAGCGAATCCATGCCAATCCAATGGCGCAATGACGTTCTTTGAGGCGTAAAACCTATCCTTCTGACTCCGGCGCCCTAAACTGTTGCAGCGAATTCATCCAAAGACGGAGAAGCCATATGTCAAACGCACCCATCATTGCCCGAAAATCGCCTTTTCCGGTCGAGGTCGTCGAAGGGAAAACCTATTTCTGGTGCGCCTGCGGCAAATCCAGCCGCCAGCCGTTTTGCGACGGATCGCACAAAGGCACCGGGTTAGAGCCTGTGAAATATACTGCGGAAAACAGCAAAAAGGTCTTCTTTTGTGGGTGCAAGCAAAGCTCGAAACCGCCTTTGTGCGACGGAACGCACAACGGGCTTTGATCAGGTTTTCAGCCCATTCAGTATCTCGGCATTGGGGCAAAAATCCGGGGCAGTGGTCGCTGTGCCCTGTTGCCGGGCAAGCCAAAACTCGCATTGTACGTCACATCCGGCAGCACGGCACCGCGTGACAAGCTCGGCGTATTTTTCAGGTGAAAGACGTCCTTCGGCCATCGCTTCGGTCATTGAAATGCCCATACAGCGTGACACCGAGCGCGTAAGCCAAAAGTGCTTTTCGATTTCCCCCAACGTGACCTGAGACATCAAGCGTTCTCCACCTGCTTGGTTTTGAGGGCAGTAAAGTACTTGCGATTCGGGCATGTCGTCGGTGCCTGTTCAACCTGCTCGCGCCGTTCCAACCATTCCGGGCAGTCCCTGGCCCAGGAACAGCCGCGACACTGCTGCACGATTTCAGCCCATTCTTGCTGTTTCAGATGACCTTTCCGATAGGCCGCAGCCAAATCGGTTCCGGTTGTTTGCCCCATACGCAACACCAAGCGCAGATGGGTCATGATTTCGCCCAGATGTGTCATGGCAGACCTTTGTGTCAAGGCAGGAGATTGTGAAGCAATTCCTGATTTCGGCAGTATTCGGGCGTCCGCCGGGCAGATCCGGGATTGTTCAGCAAACTCTTGCAGTGATCCGGGTTCGGGCAGTCGGTACAGCGCAAAACAGCATCAGAAATCTGGTCCACGGAAACGGACCCGTCAATGGCGGCTTCCTCAAGATCAATGTCCAGCATTCTGGCCATATCGTCCACCAATCCGGCATGCAGCCGCAGGGTCTCGTGGGAGGGCATGCTGTTTCCTTTCGCTTTCACGCTGTGTCCAAAGGGTAGCGCATCTGCGAAGGCAAACATTGACTCAGGTCAAGATTGGACGCCGATGTGATCCAGATAGGCTCGCGTGGCATCCTGAACACGGCGAAAGCGGTCCCCGCCCAGTTTCTTGCCGCCATACCAGCGCGTCACGATTATTACGTGATTTTTCAGCCCGGCGCGTTCGATCATCCGAAGGATCACCATGCCCGCGCCGCTTTCCCCATCATCAGCTTTCAACGCGCCGGTCGGCAAAGCCGCAGCCCAGGTGTTGTGGGTGGCCTTGGCATAGCTCTTGTCGGATTTCAAATCGTTCAGAACGGCATCGATTTCAGCCCGCGTCGTGACCTGCGCCCCAGACACCGCGTATTTCGAGCCGCGATCCGTCATGACAACACCCAAGCATGTAAGTTCGGTCATTGGGACAAACCCAATTGCTCTGCTGTTTCCCGCACGATCTGCACACGTTGTGCATTTGGTGGGTGGGTTCCCAAAAACCTGTCACCAGGATCCGGGATGCGATCAAAGAATCTTGCCCCGACCAACGGATTGTATCCTGCATTATACGTGATGATGGTTCCCAACTGGTCTGCCTCCAGCTCAAAGTCTTTCACATAAGCCTGAACGCCAACCTGCGCGCCCAGCTTTTGTGCCTCTTCAATGGCGGCGGCATCCCCGCCGCGCAACTCTGCCACCCGCCCGAACTCAGCCGCGCTGGCGCTGGCGATTTCACTCTGCCTGCCGATATGCCCCAACACGTGGTGGGCTGCTTCATGCCCCATGACAAACGCCAGTTCATCCGCGTTCTGGGTGGATTCGATCATCGAGCGGGTGAATATGATCACCGGCTGCTTGTTTTCATCCAGCGTCTGGAATGCATTGACCGAAGCCTGAGGGTTCAGGTCGACAAGAATCCGAAAGTCGCAATTCTGCCCGGTCGTCTGTTTCAGACACTGGCTGCGGGCTTCCGCTCCAACAGCGCGACTGACCTCTCGGAAGGTTTGCACCATCGGTTCGGCCTCTGGCTCGTCCCCCAGCCATTCCTCGGCGGGTTGGACGCGCAAGGCCCCCCCTCCACATGCCGCAAGCAGCAGGGACAGCAATAAAACAAACCATCTGTGCATGTCATATCCTTTGAGACCGAATGGCCGTGATTTCAACATAGTACGCCCGTGCCGGCGAAACCACACCACCGGTTCAACGAACGGCTTGCATTGCGCCCCAGCGGCTTGCACTCTGGCCTCATGTTTACGATTGAGCATGAATTCGACTCGACGGTCATTACGCTTGTGGACGAAGGTGAACAACCTTTGCAGGAAGATGTGGTGATCAACAATTTCGCGGAATGCGTCACGCTGGAACAACTTGATCCCCGCACCGATCAAATACAGAAGATCACGTTGTCACCCGAGCAGGTGCGGGATCTGGCGGCCGCGCTGGATCTGCCCGAAGGTGTTTATCAAATTCGCGAAACCGGACCTCAGGGGTCATAGGAAAACAGCTTGATCCGTGCGGCTGGCCCCTGCTTCAGCGTCAGGGTCGAGGGCGCGACGCCAAGACATTCTGCAAGCAGCAACTGCACGGCCCTGTTGGCCTTGCCGTTTTCCGGCAGGGCCGTAACGGATACCCTGATCTGCCCGTCTTCGACGCTCACCCGATCGCGGGCCGCCTTGGGCGTCACCTTCAGTTTGAACACGGCCCCGGCCTGCGCCATTGCGCTGAGATCCGGCAGATCGCGCAGTTTGGTTTTCGCCATTGTCTCCTCTTTTTTCTCAAAGTCTTGCACGAAGCACGTCGTAATGAAATTGATCCACGCAATCCATTGTCGTGCCCTTGAAACGGGCAGAATACCGACCAAGATACAGAGTCCCGATGTAAAGGAAGTTAACATATGTCCCTGAAAAACCCCGCCGCTCTGGAGTTTTTGCAGTCGCGCCGGTCCCGGCCGGCCAAGACACTGGTTGCTCCGGCCCCAACCCGGGAAGAGTTGCTGCCGTTGCTGACGGCCGCAGCCCGCAGCCCCGATCACGGCAAACTGGAGCCCTGGCGATTTATCGTTCTGGAAAAGGGCGCCATGTCACGCCTGGCGACCCTGACCGAGGCCTGCGGACAAAGGCTGAACAAGAGCCCGGAAGACATCGCCAAAGCGCGCAGCCAGTTCGATATGGGGCATCTGGCCGTCGCGGTCATCGAGGTTCGCAAACAATCCGAAAAGATTCCGGCCATCGAACAATCCTACTCTGCTGGCGCGGTCTGTCTGGCGCTGCTGAATGCCGCGCTGGCTGCGGGCTGGGGCGCCAATTGGCTGTCGGGTTGGCAAACACATGATCGCGAATTCTGTGTCGATGCTTTCGGGCTTGCCGAAAACGAACGCGTGGCCGGTTTGATTCATATCGCCACCGAGGGAGCGACCCCGCCGGAACGCCCGCGGCCCAACGTGGCCGCGTTGACAGAGTGGGTTTCGGAATGATCATCCTGAACGCCTTTTTCAGCGCACTTGGCCAGACCGGAGACCCCAGGTTTCGCGCCGTATTGCTGCGCGGCGTGGGCCTGACCATTCTGCTGCTGGTTCTGGCCTGTGCAGGTGCGATTTGGTTGATCAACTGGCTGTCCGGCAGCGAAATCTCACTGCCGTTTGTGGGAGCTGTGCCGTGGCTGAACGACGTTCTGAACTATTCCGGTATCGTGCTCGTTCTGATCCTGCCCGTTTTCCTGATGGTGCCGGTCGCGTCGGCCATCACCTCGATCTTTCTGGACGAGGTGGCCCAGGCGGTTGAGGACAAACATTTTCCGACATTGCCGCCCGCACGGCGCATCCCGGTGTCAGAGGCGCTTATGGACGGTCTCAGCTTCCTTGGCCTTCTGATTGTGGCAAACCTGCTGGCGCTGATCCTCTATGCGATTTTCACCCCGCTTGCGCCTTTCATCTTCTGGGCGATGAACGGATTTTTGCTGGGGCGTGAATATTTTACCCTTGCCGCGATGCGAAGGATCGGGCGCGACGGCGCGCGCAAACTGCGGGCCAAACATTCAACGACGATCTGGGTGGCGGGCACACTGATGGCCATTCCGCTTTCAGTGCCGCTGGTGAACCTCGTGATCCCGATCATCGGAGCCGCCACGTTCACCCATATCTATCATGCCTTGTCAGGCCAAAAGGCCTGACGGGGATTACCTTGGCTCCAACTGGTTCAGCCAATCGAAATCCCGCACCGAGATCACGCCCGACAGGATGATCCCGGCGATGATCGCCCACAGAACCACAGAGATACCGGTGGTGATCCACATCTTTCTTTTCATGTGATGCACTTCCGGCGCGCCCGCATGCGTGCCGGGAACGATGTCGCCCAGATCGCCCTGGGTTTTGATGCGAATGGGCAGCACCACCAACAACGTCATGAACCAGATGACGGCAAACAACACCAGCGCGGCAGTAATGGTCATTTCAGGCCCTCCGGGGCTGGGGGGTTATACCTGCTCCAGCTCGACCAGGCAGCCGTTGAAATCCTTGGGGTGCAGAAACAGAACCGGTTTGCCATGCGCACCGATCTTGGGCTCACCTGATCCCAGAACACGGGCTCCGGTCGCTTTCAGATGATCACGGGCCGCGATGATATCCTCGACCTCGTAACATACATGGTGGATGCCGCCGGCCGGGTTCTTTTCCAAGAACCCGTTGATCGGGCTGTCGTCACCCAGTGGATACAGAAGTTCGATCTTGGTGTTGGGCAGTTCGATGAACACGACCGTGACACCATGATCCGGCTCGTCCTGCGGCGCGCCGACTTTGGCGCCCAGCGCGTTGCGGTATTGCTCAGACGCCGCCTCAAGATCCGGTACGGCGATGGCGACGTGGTTCAGACGTCCAATCATGTCTCACTCCTGCTGTCCTGCGTTGCATGGGTTATGGGGGCTGATCCGCCAAAGGACAAGTGCGCCAAATCGCGCGTTAACGTCGTGTTAGCCAGAAGTTCCTAGCGTGAAGCATCTGCTGCATAGGAGAGCTGCCATGGACGATTCGGGCCTACTTGCCACCACCGCCGCCGCGCCTACCGCGACTCGACCCTTGCTGGGTCAGACCATATTGGTTGTCGAAGACAGCCGGTACGCTTGCGATGCCATCCGCCTGATGTGCCTGCACAGCGGCGCGCGCATTCGCCGTGCGGATTGCCTGAAATCGGCCCGAAGGCACCTACAGATCTATCGGCCTTCGGTTATCCTGGTCGATATGGGCCTGCCGGACGGTTCCGGCGCCGACCTGATCGCCGAATTGGCCGAGGCCACGCCCCGTATCAGTGTCATCATGGGCCTTTCGGGCGATGACGGCAGCGAAGACATGGCTCTTGCGGCCGGCGCGGATGGCTTTTTGTCCAAGCCGCTAAAATCAATGTCCCATTTTCAGAAATCCATTCTGGAACGCCTGCCAGAGGACCGGCGCCCCAGCGGGCTTCATGCCGTGCGCGATGAAATCATCCGCCCGGACCCTCTGGCCTATCAGGACGACATGGCCCATATCGCCGATGTGCTCGCAGGTCCCAACGATCACCGTACATTGGACTACGCCGCACAGTTCCTGCACGGCGTCGCGCGCGAAGCAAATGACAGGCCCTTGGCGGAAGCAGCGCGAAAGCTGGCATTGTCACGCGCGAATGGGACGCCGATCATGGCGCAGGCGGCACAGGTTGCCGGGATGGTGCAGAACCGACTGGAACAGCGAGAGGCGATTTGAAATGGTGACAGCGTATTTCATCACTGCAACCCTTTTGTGCATCTGGCTGTACCGCCAAACACGGCAGGCCGCGCGTTCCATCCGCGTCAACCGAACCAATCTGAAAGACCCGCTGGACTGACACAGACTGCCTGCGTGCAAAAAAACCGCCCGCGACAAGCGGGCGGTTTTTTTACTGGTCCTGAGGGATAATGCGAAGACCCAGCTCCATCAACTGATCCGAGGTCGGGTCCGAAGGTGCGTCCATCATCAGATCTTCGGCTCGCTGGTTCATCGGGAACATCATGACTTCGCGGATATTGGCCTCATCTGCCAACAGCATCACGATCCGGTCGATACCAGCCGCGCATCCACCGTGTGGCGGGGCGCCGTAGTGGAAGGCATTGAACAGGGCACCAAAGCGGGATTTCACTTCATCCTCGCCATAGCCCGCCAGTTCAAAGGCCTTCAGCATGATTTCCGGCTTGTGGTTCCGGATCGCGCCTGAAACCAGCTCGTACCCGTTGCACGCCAGATCATACTGGTAGCCGCGCACATCCAGCGGGTTGCCCTGCAACGCCTCCATACCGCCCTGCGGCATCGAAAACGGGTTGTGTTCGAAATCGATCGCGCCGGTTTCCTCGTCTTGCTCATAGATCGGGAAATCGACGATCCAGGCAAAGGCAAAACGGTCTTTTTCGGTCAGGTTCAATTCCTCACCGATCACGTCACGCGCCTTGCCGGCAACCTTTTCAAAGGCTTTTGGCTTGCCGCCCAGGAAAAACGCCGCATCGCCAACGCCCAGACCCAGTTGCTGACGGATTGCCTCGGTGCGCTCGGGGCCGATGTTCTTGGCCAGCGGTCCCGCAGCCTCCATCCCCTGACCCTGATCGCGCCAGAAGATATAGCCCATGCCCGGCAGACCCTCTTTCTGGGCAAAGGCGTTCATGCGATCGCAGAACTTGCGGCTGCCGCCGCCCGGCGCGGGGATCGCGCGGATCTCGGTGCCTTCCTGTTCAAGCAGCTTGGCAAAGATCGCGAAACCGGAACCGCGGAAGTGGTCGGATACAACCTGCATCTTGATGGGGTTCCGCAGGTCCGGCTTGTCGGTGCCGTACCACAGCGCCGCGTCCTTGTACGAGATCTGCGGCCAGTGCTGATCGACCTTGCGGCCACCGCCAAACTCTTCGAACACGCCGGTCAGAACGGGCTGGATCGTGTCGAACACGTCCTGCTGTTCAACAAAGGACATCTCGAGGTCGAGCTGATAGAAATCGGTGGGCGAGCGGTCGGCGCGCGGGTCTTCGTCACGGAAGCATGGTGCGATCTGGAAGTATTTGTCGAAGCCCGACACCATGATCAGCTGTTTGAACTGCTGAGGTGCCTGTGGCAGCGCGTAGAATTTGCCCGGGTGCAGACGCGACGGCACCAGGAAGTCACGCGCGCCTTCGGGCGACGAGGCGGTGATGATCGGCGTCTGATACTCGCGGAAGCCCTGATCCCACATACGCTTGCGCATGGAGGCTACCACGTCCGAGCGCAGGGTCATGTTCCGCTGCATCGCCTCGCGGCGCAGGTCCAGATAGCGATAGCGCAGACGCGTTTCCTCGGGGTATTCCTGATCGCCGAAGACCATCAGCGGCAATTCGTCGGCGGCCCCCAGAACTTCCAGTTCGCGCACGTAAACCTCGATCTCGCCGGTGGGCAGTTTCGGGTTCACCAAGTCCGGGTCACGGGCTTTGACGGTGCCGTCGATACGGATGCACCATTCGGACCGCACCTTTTCAAGCTCGGCAAAGGCGGCGCTGTCGCCGTCGCACAAGATCTGGGTTACACCGAAATGGTCGCGAAGATCGATGAACAGCACGCCCCCATGATCTCGAACCCGATGCACCCAACCGGACAGGCGAACGGTTTCTCCGACATTGGCGGCGGTCAAGGCGGCGCAGGTGTGGCTGCGATAGGCGTGCATGGAATATCCCTTCGGGCGCAGAATTCGTCGCGCCGATACACCCTGTCAGCCCCGGAAAGTCAAGGCGGGTTGCCCCTTCAAAACGGCCTTTGCACATTGCCCGAGTAGAAATATACGCCCAGCCCCACCGCAAAAATGATATTGCCCGCAATCGCGTGCAGCAACACCGCATAGAAGAATGACCCTCGCTGCCGGTAGGCCCATGTGAACAGCAGGCCGCCGGCGAATGTCATCAGCGCGACGATCCAGCTCCAGTACATCAGGTGCGCGAACGAGAATATGGCCGCGTTCAGCAGATAGGCCGCACGCCCATCCGGAAGGATCGCGTGATAGCGGCGAAAAAACAGAGGACGGAACAGCAGCTCTTGCGGCAGCGCTGACAAAAGTGGGTAGCCGACCCAGATGAAGGCCAGCATTTCGGGGCGGTGCACAAGCAGGAAGAACGCGGCATCCGGGCGCGTGATCTGAATCAGCCCAACACAAAAGGCAGCCACGATGGCAGAGAACAAAGCCACCTCGCGCAGGGTCCAGTTGGCCCAGTCATAACGAAGTTCGGCCCATTGAAACCCGGGCGTCCGGTGCAATAGCACGATACCAAGCCCGGTCAGCGCAAAAAGCGCCGGAAACATCCAGTTCGGAGGGAAAAGAACAGCGATCAGCAGCGGCAAGCCAATATAGAACAGGCCAAATTCCAGCCGCAGCTGTCGCAATGCAACCGGCGGTCCGATCATCATGCTGTTTTTTGTCACCCGTCTATCAGCTCCACCTCGATCAGTCCGCGCAGTGAATTTCCGATCCGCACAGTTTGCGCATTTTTCAGGTCGGTCAAGGTCAGCACAGCTTCGGTGACCGCTTTATTTTCCAACAGTTCTTCGCGCAGTATCCCCGGCAAGAGCCCACAGGACAGAGCGGGCGTCAGAACCCGGCCATCAGGCATTTCCAGAAACAGGTTCGTAATGGTGCCTTCACAAAGCTCATCCAGTTCATTCAGAAACAACAGTTCGTCCACCCCCTCGGGCAGCGCTGCGCGCGCGGCATCATAGAGCGCACGGCGCGTGGTCTTGTGACGCAACCACAGGTCATTCGAAGCCAGACGCTGATCCGACAGAGCGACGCGCCAGATTCTGGGATTGTCCACCAGTTCGCCGGTCGACAGATCGAACGATCCCGACACATCCAGCGTAAGGCGGCAACGCAGCGGGGTGTCACAAGCAGCGCCATTCAGTCGGGCGGTTGCTTCATCGGGGTTGAAAGGAATCTCGAACACCCGCGCAGTACGGGCCATTCGTGCAAGATGGCGGTCCAGCCTGACAAAGCCCTGATCTGGGCGGAAGGCCAGTGTTTCAATCAGGCTGAAATCAGGTTCAGCTGGCGGGCGAAGCGGGCTTTCCATAACGCCTCCTCATACTCTGACGGGGCGGTGCTGTCCCAAACGACACCGCCACCTACGTTCAGAGTGGCCTGATCATCCTCAAGCATCAAGGTGCGGATGGCCACGTTGAACTCGGACCGACCATCAGGCGCGGCCCAGCCAATCGTCCCGCAATAGATGTCGCGCGCCCATGGCTCCAGTTCCGCAAGAATTTCCATCGCGCGAATCTTGGGGGCTCCGGTGATCGACCCGCAGGGAAACAGGGCGGTCAGTATTTCACCCAACCCCACGCATTTGTGCAGCTGCGCCCGCACCAGCGAGACCATCTGATGTACGGTGGCATAGGTTTCCACCCGGAACAGGTCAGGCACATGAACGGATCCGGGCAGCGCGACGCGGCTGATATCGTTGCGCAGCAAATCAACAATCATCAGGTTCTCGGCCCGATTCTTTTCGTCCGCGCTCAGAAAAGCTCGGCGGCGCGCATCCTCATCCGGGTCTTCACTGCGCGGTTGCGTGCCCTTCATCGGCCGGGTTTCGATCCGCCCACCCTCATCGGTGCGGAAAAACAACTCCGGCGAGCGGCTGAGAAGATCGGGCAGCCCATCCTGCTGCACCAGTGCTCCGTGGCCCACTGGCTGCCCCACCGCCAGCGCGGCATAGAGCGTTTCGCTGTTGCCCGAGACGGACAGATCAATCGGAAATGTCAGATTGGCCTGATAGATGTCGCCGGCACCGATGGCGTCATGCACGGCCCTGAAGGCCTTGCCGTAGCGCGCTTCATCCCAGCGCGGCCGGAATGCGCCCACTTCACCCGCAGGCGACGGAAGGGCGACACGATCCGGTGCATCATAGACCCCAAAGCACAACAAAGGCAGGCGTCGTTCTTCCGGCAATAGACCATTGAGCCGGGGTTCAAGCGCATAGCCCAGCTCGTAACTGGCATACCCTGCCAGCCAGGCACCGCCTGCGCGCGCCTCGTCCAGCGCCGCCAGAGCCTGGGGCACGTCCTCCGCCACATCCGCGCGGATCACCTGAGACGGACGCTGAAACCGGGTTCCTCGCCCGGCCGGTCCCTGATCGAAACGAATACGCACTTGCATCCTCATTTGCCGTGAGGGGCCATATAGAGAATACTCTGCCAAGTGAAAGAGGGGAAAGCGGCAATTTCGTCCCTGTTTCCGATACCTCTTGCACCTTTTTGCGCGGTCCCTATAACGCAGGACAATTTGGGCGCTGGGGCGGTGCCCTGACTCGCGGACAATCGAAGGAACAAGGCCATGCCGAGAAGAACCGACATCCAGTCGATCATGATCATTGGGGCGGGCCCCATTGTTATCGGTCAGGCCTGTGAATTCGACTATTCCGGTGCTCAGGCCTGCAAGGCCCTGCGCGAGGAAGGATACCGGGTCATTCTGGTGAACTCGAACCCGGCGACGATCATGACCGACCCCGGTCTGGCCGACGCCACCTATATCGAGCCGATTACACCCGAAGTGGTCGCCAAGATCATCGAGAAAGAACGCCCTGACGCCCTGTTGCCCACCATGGGCGGACAGACCGGCCTGAACACCTCTCTGGCACTGGAAGAAATGGGCGTGCTGGACAAGTTCGGCGTCGAGATGATCGGCGCCAAGCGCGATGCCATCGAAATGGCCGAAGACCGCGCCCTGTTCCGCGAGGCGATGGACCGGCTGGGCATCGAAAACCCCAAGGCCGAGATTGTGACCGCCCCCAAGGACGAGAGCGGCAAGAAAGACCTTGACGCTGGCGTGGCGCTGGCGCTTGAAACCCTTGAAACCGTGGGGCTTCCTGCCATCATCCGCCCGGCCTTTACACTGGGCGGCACCGGTGGCGGCGTGGCGTATAACCGTGAGGATTACATCCACATTTGCCGCTCGGGTATGGATGCCTCGCCCGTGGGTCAAATCCTGATCGACGAAAGCCTTCTGGGCTGGAAAGAATACGAAATGGAGGTGGTGCGCGACACTGCCGACAACGCCATCATCGTGTGTTCCATCGAAAACGTCGATCCGATGGGCGTGCATACGGGTGACTCGATCACCGTGGCCCCTGCCCTGACGCTCACTGACAAAGAATACCAGATCATGCGCAATCACTCGATTGCCGTGCTGCGCGAAATCGGTGTCGAAACCGGCGGCTCAAACGTGCAATGGGCGATCAACCCGGTCGATGGTCGCATGGTCGTGATCGAGATGAACCCGCGCGTGTCGCGCTCGTCGGCGCTGGCGTCGAAGGCGACCGGTTTCCCGATTGCCAAGATCGCCGCAAAACTGGCCGTGGGCTATACGCTGGACGAGCTGGACAACGACATCACCAAAGTCACCCCCGCCTCGTTCGAGCCGACAATCGACTATGTCGTGACAAAAATTCCGAAATTCGCGTTTGAGAAATTCCCCGGTTCCGAACCCTATCTGACCACCGCGATGAAGTCGGTGGGCGAGGCGATGTCGATTGGCCGTACGATCCACGAATCGATGCAGAAGGCACTGGCCTCGATGGAATCGGGCCTGACCGGCTTTGATGAGGTCGAAATCCCCGGCCTGAACGTAGGCCTCTGGGACGAGGCCGACGACAAGGCCGCCGTGATCAAGGCGATCAGCCAGCAGACACCCGACCGCCTGCGCACCATTGCACAAGCGATGCGCCATGGCCTGAGCGATGACGAGATTTTCGGCGTCACCAAGTTCGACCCCTGGTTCCTGGCTCGCATCCGCGAGATCGTCGAGGCCGAGCGTCAGCTCCGCAAGGACGGTCTGCCCGTCACCGAGGATGGTATCCGCAAGCTGAAAATGCTGGGATTCACCGATGCGCGTCTGGGCAAGCTGACGGGCCGTGACGAAGACAACGTCCGCCGCGCGCGCCGCAATCTGGGCGTTTCAGCGGTGTTCAAACGCATCGACACCTGCGCCGCCGAGTTCGAGGCGCAGACACCTTACATGTACTCAACCTACGAAGCGCCCATGATGGGCGAGGTCGAATGCGAGGCGCGCCCGAGCGACCGCAAAAAGGTCGTCATTCTTGGCGGCGGCCCAAACCGCATTGGTCAGGGCATCGAGTTCGACTATTGCTGCTGCCACGCCTGCTTCGCGCTGACCGAAGCGGGGTATGAAACCATCATGATCAACTGCAACCCCGAGACGGTTTCGACCGATTATGACACTTCGGATCGCTTGTATTTCGAGCCGCTGACCTTTGAACACGTCATGGAAATCCTGACGAAGGAACAGGAAAACGGCACGCTGCACGGCGTCATTGTTCAGTTCGGTGGACAGACACCGCTGAAACTGGCCAACGCGCTCGAGGCCGAGGGCATCCCGATCCTGGGCACCACGCCTGACGCGATTGACTTGGCCGAAGACCGCGAGCGTTTTCAGGCACTGGTCAATGAACTGGGGCTGAAACAGCCCAAGAACGGCATCGCCTCGACCGACGCGCAGGCGCTGGAAATCGCCGAGGAAATCGGTTTTCCGCTGGTGATCCGCCCGTCCTACGTTCTGGGCGGCCGCGCGATGGAGATCGTTCGCGACATGGACCAGCTGCGACGCTACATCAACGAGGCCGTGGTGGTCTCGGGCGACAGCCCCGTTCTGCTGGACAGCTATCTGGCTGGCGCGGTCGAGCTGGACGTGGACGCGCTGTGCGACGGCACCGATGTGCATGTGGCAGGCATCATGCAGCATATCGAAGAGGCCGGCGTGCACTCGGGCGACTCGGCCTGTTCGCTGCCGCCCTATTCGCTGTCGAAAGAGATCATCGCGCAGATCAAGGATCAGGCGTTCAAGCTGGCCAAGGCGCTGAACGTTGTCGGCCTGATGAATGTTCAGTTCGCGATCAAGGATGATGAGATCTACCTGATCGAGGTCAACCCGCGCGCCTCGCGCACCGTGCCGTTCGTGGCAAAGGCCACCGACAGCGCGATTGCGTCCATCGCCGCGCGCGTCATGGCAGGCGAAAAGCTGGCGAGCTTCCCGCAGCGTCCGCCCTACAAGACCGTGGACGACACAAAGATCGCGGATCAGATGACGCTGGCCGACCCGGACATGCCATGGTTCTCGGTGAAAGAGGCGGTCCTGCCCTTCGCCCGTTTCCCGGGCGTCGATACCATCCTTGGCCCGGAAATGCGCTCGACCGGCGAGGTCATGGGCTGGGACCGCGATTTCCCGCGCGCCTTCCTCAAGGCGCAGATGGGCGCGGGCATGGTCCTGCCGACATCAGGCCGGGCCTTTATTTCGATCAAGGATGCCGACAAGGGCGCGGCGATGCTCGAGGCCGCCCAGGTTCTGGTCGAACAAGGCTTCACGCTGGTCGCCACCCGCGGCACGCAAAGCTGGCTGGCGGAACAGGGTGTGCCATGCGACGTGGTCAACAAGGTCTATGAGGGCCGCCCGGACGTGGTCGACATGCTGAAAGACGGTCAGGTTCAACTGCTGATGAACACCACCGAAGGCGCGCAGGCGGTCGAGGACAGCAAGGCCATCCGGTCCATCGCGCTTTATGACAAGATCCCGTATTACACTACGGCCGCTGCAAGCCATGCTGCCGCTCTGGCGATCAAGGCGCAGGCCGAAGGGGATGTCGAGGTGAAGTCGCTACAGGGATAAGCGCCGTGGCTATCAGCGTTAAGAAGCTCTGGATATGCTCCAGAGCTTCCTCATCATTCTGCCAAAGGGATGTCTTTCCAAACGGCGGTTGATCTGCTTTGACCTTCAAAAACTTCCAACGCCAGAAATCCTTTGTGCCCACCGCTCGGCAGGTCGAAAGCAATATCTACACGCTGGGGGATACCCGCGGACAAATTGCCCCCGACAACCCAGTTTTTTTGTGAACCAACTTTGAATTCTTTCGCCTGGACCCATTCCGCCGTCGGCAATGCCAGGCGAATTTTGTCTCCTCTGGCCTGAAAGTGATATGACGCGGCATCTTCCGGTTCCAAAAGCATGGTGCAGGAAACCCGCACGCCCTTTCCTGCACATCCCACGAGGTTCGCTTTGGTCGACCCGAAATACTGCGGTTCAAAATCTGTCGAAAAGTCGCCAGTGACTTCGATAGGAGCGCGCGGATTCAGTGCCGCCGAGCTAGCAGCAGCCCCGGCTTCCCCCTTTGGACCCACCGGGCCTTGCGGACCTGCCAGTCCCTGTGGTCCGCGCAGCTCATCCAAGTGGTTCTGTACTAAAAAAGCTGCCACAGCCTCTACAGAAGCGGCTTGTCCTTGCCCGACAGGCTGTTCCTCAAGATCGCTAAGACGTTTTTCCAGCAACGTAAGATCAACCGGTGCTCGTTCGCTGATGGCACTCAATGCGTCGCGCAACGAAGAAATCTCTTGATCCTTTAAAGTGAGTTCTTCGTCTATTTGTTCAAGATCTGCCTCGAGACGAGAAATTTTTGCAGCAAACTGGCTAAATCCCAAATCCTGCTCACGCGCGTTGGCTCGTTCCCCATCAATGTATGTGTATAACAAGGTCCCTATACCGACCAACCCCCCAGCGACGCCCGCCACGCCAATTTTGTTATCCATTGAATTCCTCGTGCAAATTCCTAACACACTGAAGCAAATGAAGAAGAGCCTGGCAAGCCTTGCGTTTCTCGATGAGCGGCGACCATCGTCAAACAACGAGTTCCATGAAGGCCGCCCCTCAGGCGACCATTCTACGACCCTCCCGACGCCTTCTGATCTGAGTCACTTTGAATGGTTCGGTACGATTAAACTGGCACACAAGGATCGGTGTGTTTTAGCTGGGATTCCATTGCAATCTTGAAAAGGGATCACACCGTTGCAAGTTGGCGTTTTTCATCGCCCGCGAAGAAAAGCAGGTAGAACACCGGCGCGGCGACCATTGTTAGGACGGTCGCAAAAGCCAGCCCGCCCATGATCGTCACCGCCATCGAGACGAAGAACGCATCGGTCAGCAGCGGCGCCATGCCCAGAATAGTGGTGATCGCAGCCAGCATCACAGGACGCAAACGCGAGACCGAGGCTTCGACGATGGATGCGCGCAAGGGTTTGCCCGTGGCGCGAACCAGGTCGATCTCTTCCACCAGAACGATGCCGTTCTTGATCAGCATGCCCGACAGGCTGAGCAGGCCCAGAAGGGCCGTGAAGGTAAAGGGCAGCCCTGTGCCCAACAGGCCGATGACCACGCCGTTGACCGACATCGGAACCAGCAGCCAGATGATGATCGGCTGTCGGATCGCGTTGAACAGCAGAACCGAGATCAGCACCATGATCAGCAGGCTCAACGGCAACTGTTTGCCCAGGCTTTCCTGCGCGTCACGCGAGTTTTCGAACTCACCGCCCCACTCCATCTTGTATCCGGGGGGTAATTCGATTGCCTCGATGGCGTCCCGAACTTCGGCGTGTACCTGAGCCGCCGTCAGGTTGGGCGGGATGTCCGCGCCGACGGTGATGGTCAGAACACGATCGCGGCGATGAACCAGCGTATTGAGGGATTTGTACTCGAATCCATCGACCATCTGTTCGATTGGTACAAATTTCCCGGATTGGTCCGAATACACCACCTGATCGACGATGGAATAATCTCCGTCCGCCGGACGACGCAAGATGATGGGGATCAGGCGGTCACGTTCCCGCAGCACACCGCCCGTGATGCCATCGGTCGAAAATTGCAGCGTGGCCGCAATGTCTTCGCGCGTAACACCCGCGGTCTGGGCCCGTTCTGTGGCATAGATCGGCTGCACCGCCAGTTCCTGTTCGCGCCAGTCATGATGAACGAGCAGCGCGTTGGGCGACGCCGCCGCCATGCGCTGCACGGCCTCATCCGCAAGTTGACGCAGGACCACCGGATCGCTGCCCGAGAACCGGGCCTGGATCGGATCACCGCCACCGGGGCCAAACACCAGGCGCTTGGTTCCGAACTCGCCTTCGGGGAACTGGACCGACCCGAACGCTTCCAGATCCGCCTGCAAGGCCGGGATGTTATCCAGACTTTCCGTGCGGATGATCATGTGACCATAGCTCGGGTTCGGTTTTTCCGCCGAATAGGTCAGCATGAACCGGGTTGCCCCCTGACCGACGAATGTCGTGACCGAAACCACGTCATCGCGTTGGGTCAGCCAATCTTCGAATACCGCCATGTCCTGAGCCGTGCGGGCAATCGGCGTGCCCTGAGGCAGCTTGTAATGCACAAAGAACAAAGGCGTGTTCGAGTTGGGGAAGAATTGTTGTTTCATCAACCCGAACCCGGCATAGCACGCAACGGTTACGCCGATGAGACCCGCAACAACCAGCCACCGGAAGCGGAGCGCAAACCGCAGGATCGCGCCATATGTGCGGAACAGGATGCCCCCGTAGGCGTCGATCTCACCCTCCTTGCCCTGCTTGAAGAAATAGTGCCCCAGCAAAGGCGTGACCGTGATGGCAAGTATCCAGCTGAGCAGCAGCGAAATGCCGATCACCGCAAACAGGGAAAACAGAAACTCGCCCGTCGCATCCGGGCTGAGCCCGATCCCGGCAAAGGCCATGATGCCGATCACGGTGGCCCCAAGCAGGGGGATCTGGGTTTTGGACGCCACATCCTCAGCCGCATCGCGCGAGGATTGGCCACGCAACATCGCGATCTGCATCCCTTCGGCCACCACGATGGCATTGTCCACAAGCATACCCATGGCAATGATCAGCGCACCCAGGGAAATCCGTTCCATCTCAATCGAGAACAGTGACATGAACAGAAGCGTGCCGACTACGGTCAGCAACAGGGTCGAACCGACAACAATGGCCGCGCGCCACCCCATGAAGATACCCAGCACAGCGACCACGATGGCCACTGACATGGCCAGATTCACCAGAAAGTCGTTCGAGGCCTGCTCGACCACCACATGTTGCTGATAGATCGGCAGAATATCGACACCGAAGGGGATATTCGCATCCAGCTCGGCGAATTTGGCGTCAGCTCGCTTGCCGACCTCGACGATGTTTTCCGTCGCCAGACCGGCGATACCGAGGGTAAAGGCTTCGGTCCCGTTATAGCGGATCATGATGTCCGGATCGTTCTGACGGGCGCGATAGACATCGGACATGTCGAACAGGTTGATCACCTGCCCTTGCGAACCGACAGACAGGCCCGCAATGGCCGAGACACTGTCCGAACCCTCGGCCGTCAGAATGGTGGTGCGGGCATCTTCAGACCGCAAAGACCCCGAGGAATTCACCGAATCCGCGTTGGCTATGGCTTCGTTGATCGCTTGCAGCGGGACGTTCTGGTTCACCGAGATCGCCAGATCGGGCTCTACAAAAATCGCCTCGTCCGGCAGGCCCTGAACCTCGACATCGGCGACGCCGTCCACGGTCAGCAGTTCGCGACGCAGAAACGTTGCCAGTTCATGCTTTTCGGCGTCCGAAAACCCTTCGGCAGTCACCGCATAGAACAGGCCGAACACATCACCGAACCCGTCATTCACATAGGGTTGGCTGACACCCGACGGAAGCCCGCGGGCGGCATCGCGCACCTTGGCCCGCAGGCGGGTCCAGATATCGGGCAGTTCCGTGCCGTCGTAGGTCGACTTGATCTCTACTTCGATCAGCGATTGTCCGGGTTGGTTGACCGAGGTTATGACATCCACCTCGCCCATCTGCTGGATTGCGGATTCAAGGGGTTCGGACACTTCAAGCGCCACCTGTTCCGCCGTGGCACCGGGATATTGCGTGGCGATGACCGCGTTCTTGATGGTGAAAGCCGGGTCTTCCAAGCGACCAAGCGACGTGAATCCCCAGATGCCACCAAAGAGGGCAATGAGGATGATCAGCCATGTGTAAAGCGGTCGATCAATCGAGGCGCGCGCGATGTTCATCTGTCTGCCCCTCAGTTCGCGAAGCCGGTGAACCGGCGCACGGACTGACCGTCTGTCAGCACAGCACCGCCAGCCACAACAACTTCGTCACCGTCGGACAAGCCTTTCAACACCCGAACATCGCCCGACTGCGTGGGTTCGATTGTCACCGGAACGCGGCGGACCGTGCCTTCATCCGCACCGGCCGGCGAGAACACCATGACGCCCAGCTCACCTGTTGCATCCGCGATGACGGTTGTCGCCGGCACGACGATGCCTGTGCGCTCATCCCGGACCTTTACGTTGACGGTGACGGACGAGCCGGGAAGAATTTGCAGCCCCTCGGGCGGGGTCAGGCCGAACTGAATGCGGAAGGTCTGCCCGACACTTGAGGTTTCAGCGTCGAATTCACGGATTTCCAGCGGGAAGACTTCATCACTTACGGGGAATTTGGCGGTGATGGTGATATCGTCGTTCTGGCCCGAGCGTTGAAACAGGATCTCGGGCACATCCACCTCGATGCGCAGTTCGGACATGTCGTGGATGCGGACGATCGGCGTGCCTGCCGATACGGTGGTGAAAGCCTCGACCGCGCGGCTGGAGACCAGCGCGTCAAATGGTGCGGTCAAAGTCGCGTGTTCCAGTTCGTATTCGGCATCGCGCAGTGCGATCGCGGCCAGTTGCGCTTCGGTCTCTGCGTCATCGACCGCCACCTGGCTGGCCGTGGTGCCCCGCAAACGCGACAGGCGTGCGACGGTTCGGTCGGCCTGTTCCTTTTGCAGCTGCGCCCGCTCAAGCCGGAGTTCGAACGGCTCCTGATCCAGTCGCGCAATCAGGCCGCCTTTGGGGATGACAAACCCTTCGTTGACCGGCATTTCGACGATCTGACCGGCAACCTGAAAGGCAAGATCGACCGTCTGCCGCGCGGCAACACGACCGAAGAACTGGCGGGTGAAGCCGGGCGTTGTTTCGTGCACCTGCATCAGCTTGACCGGTTTCGGAGTATCTTGAGCGGTAATCGGAGTTGCCAGAACGGCCAGTGCAAGGCCCAGAGAGGTCAGGAGTTTCATTTCTTCAGTCCCTCGGGAATTCCCGTTTTCAAAACGTTGTCACGGATTTTGCGCGCCAGTCGCGCGAATTCGGCTGTTTCTTCGTCGTTCAGGCCCGAGGCCCTGTGAAACAGGTCTCCGGCCTCGGCCACCAACATGTTGCGGGCTTCTTCGCCACGCTCGGTCAGCACCAGCAACCAGGCGCGGCGGTCTTCGGGGTCACGCTCGCGCATGAGATAGCCGGCTTTTTCCAGCGAATCCGCGGTGGCGGTGATTGTGGACGGTACACTCAGCATATCCGCAGCCAGAACCCCCATGCGTTTCGGCTGATCCAGCTTGATCAGCATATGGCATTCGGGGTGGCTCAGGTCTGTTTCGATACAGTCGAAGGTCTCTTCCAGTTTCCAGTACAGGGCATAGACGCCCATGATCGCCTGAATCTCGGGGCTGAGGCGGCCAAGCCTGGTGCTGATATCGTCGGGCATCGGGGATCTCCGCGCGTTTGGAGCGGTCATATACTTCAGTTTCTGAACTATTCAAGATATGAAGCTACAGCTTTATGCACATTCCCTTAGGTCAACATACCTTGATCAAATCACACCGTGACTGCATTTTGGGCAAATCCGAAACACTCAGGGCTAGCCATGTATACCCCCGCCATCACCGGTACCGGTGTCTTCACGCCGGAAAACGTCATCACCAATGCCGAGCTTGTCGAAGCATTCAACGCTTATGCCGACAAACAGAACGCGAAGAATGCCGAAGCCATCGCCGCCGGGCAGATGGAGGCGATGCAGCATTCCTCGGAAGAGTTCATCGTCAAGGCGTCGGGGATCGAAAACCGCTACGTGATGGACAAGGCCGGGGTGCTGAACCCGGACGTGATGCACCCGACGCTGCGCCAGCGCAGTGATGACGAGCCCGGGATCATGACCGAGATGGCAGTGGATGCCTGCAGGAAGGCGCTGGCGCAGGCGGGGCGCACAGCGGCGGATGTCGATCTGGTAATCTGCGCGGCCTCGAACCACGAGCGCGCCTATCCGGCGATTGCGATCGAAATTCAGCAGGAACTGGGGATCAACGGGTTCGGCTTTGACATGAACGTCGCCTGTTCTTCGGCCACGTTCGGCATTCAGGCCGCGGCGGATATGGTGAGGTCTGGATCGGTGCGAGCGGCGCTGGTGGTCAACCCCGAGATCTGCTCGGGCCATCTGGAATGGCGCGACCGGGATTGTCATTTCATCTTTGGCGATGTGGCGACGGCAACGCTGATCGAGCGGATCGAAGACGCCAAAGGCCCGCATTTCGAAATCCTGTCGACCCGCTGTGCTACTGCGTTTTCCAACAATATCCGCAACAACAACGGCTTTCTGCGCCGCTCGCGCCCTGACGGGCTGACCGATCGGCGCGACATGCAGTTCATGCAGAACGGTCGGAAAGTATTCAAGGAAGTACTGCCGATGGTCAGCAAGCATATCAGCGACCACATGGATGCCGAAGGGGTCAGAAACTCTGATCTGAAACGCCTGTGGCTGCATCAGGCCAACAAGACGATGAACGACTTCATCGGCAAGAAAGTTCTGGGCCGCGAACCCGAGCCGGGCGAGCAACCCAACATCCTTCAGGATTATGCCAACACGTCTTCTGCGGGGTCGATCATCGCGTTTTCTAAGTATTCCGACGACTTGCAGGAAGGTGATCTGGGCCTGATCTGTTCCTTCGGCGCCGGGTATTCCGTCGGTTCGGTGATCGTGAAGCGCCACGCCTGACGGTTGATCTTGTGTGGCCTAGCCTGCCCCACTCACCTGAAAGACCTGAAAGGCTGTACCTTCCGCAGCTTGTATCCGTCTGAGATAGGCCGGGATTTCACCCGCAATCAATCGCGGTTGCAAACCACGGCCCTGTGACGCCCAGGACCAGAATTCGGCGCGCGGTGCGGACGTGCAGAGCATGACGTAATCCACGTCCAGCTCGGTCAGGCGTGATCCGATCTGGTCGGCGTCCGATCGGAACAGTTCGATCTGCGCCAGAATTCCAGCCTGATTCCGGTGATAATTGCCCGCCAATACGGAATGGTCGGTATGGCGCAGCACGTTCGCGGCAAAGTCGAAATCAACAAGAACTCTGCCGGCTGGCAGGCCATGCAGGGCTGCATAGGCTTCGGGCGTTTTGCAGGATGCCCCCGAATTTTGCTGTGACTGTCGGGCCGGCATCGCGGATGCGGCAAAGGACGGCTCGGCAAAGCGCCCCAACTGCTCATCGATGCTGGCGCCGGTTTTCGGCGAGATGCAGAGGATGAAAGCAACCATCGCAAGCCCTGACATCGCGCGGCGACTGCTTGCATAAGAGGTGTACAGGACACGCAGGATCTGCGCCTGGACAGCCACCAGCGAAACGCCCAGGAATGTCATCATTCTGGACTGATAGAGGAACACCACCAGGCCGGTTACGATCAGGGCCAGAAACAGGGCGTATTCCAGTCTGAAGGGCGATCTGACTGCAAAGATCAGGGCGGCTGCCACGCACAGGATCGACATCGCGATCAGGGCCAGCGCTTCGCCCCGGTGCCGTTGCAGAGTGACGTTGATTTTCTGGGCTTCCGCCACCTGGCTCAGCCAATAGTCGCGCATGTCCTGAGGCAGGGCTTCGATCGGATTGCTGAGACAATGCGGGGCGAAATCGTAAGCGCAGGCCAATGTCACCACGCCAATTGCAACACATGCGCCGACCCGGCCCCAAAGTGACCAGCCAGACCCGATCCAGGCCACAATGCAAAGCCCTGCCGCGGCAACGCTCGCCGGCAACGCCACGCTGAGAGTCAGGGCGTCACAGCTTGGAAACAGAAAGGCCTCGTGTCCCGTTGTTGCAAGGCTGGTCAGTACAAGCGTCACGACCAGCCCGATACCGAATGCCATGGTCCGGCGACGGGTCGGTTCACCGTTGACGATCCAGTCAATGGCAAAAAACACGGCGACAAGTGCGATCTGCAATATCGATTCGGTGCCTATCGACACCGAAAGCGCCAGGCAGGCACCCAGCAGCCATCCGGCATATGGTTTGTCCCTGCGCAACGCAAACAGCATCAGGGCCGTGGTGAACAGAAGAATCTGAGCATTGTGGTGATCGAACGAAAAATAGTCGAACTTCCTGGAGTGTTCGAGCGCCAGCACACCCACAACCAGTGCCGAAACAGCGCCTTCCCGCGCGCCCAAAACGCTGCCTGTCACCGCAAAGGCCCACAAGGCCAGGCCGGCCAAAAGTGAGGGCCAGGCGAATGCCGTCACCTGAAGGGCCGTATCGGGCGGCAAAACCAAACCAAATGTTCCGTAGAGCAAGGCGATCGGCGCGTCGATCAATCGGGACCAATGCATCAATGTACCGCCCTCGGGACCCAGCCGATACTGATGGTTGTCGAACCAGCCCTGCCCCTGCAACAGATCCTGCACGACCACCCAGCGCATCACGTCGTCAGAGCCATCCTGATGACCACTCAGGGTCATCAGAACCAGAAGTGCCACATAGGCGCATACAAAAAATCGCAGAACCACCCGGTCTGCGAAAATCCTGTATGTTCCCTGCGATTTCTGCATGGTTCTCTGCCCTTGACGATCTTGCCCGCGACGGACCTTACAAGACAGACGTGACTGAATTGAGGCAACAGGCACAGTCAGCGTTTCTGACTTTTCGAGCATGAAAACAGGTAAGCCGCACAGGCGAAAACTGGCCGGTCATGAGCGCAACGGTTCCTGACCCCGGCTAGCTGACGCTTTCTTCTTCCAGATGCAGCTTCATCTCGATCAGAACCTGTTGCAGCAAACTGGTTTCTTTCAGCAACCGTTTGGCTTCGTTGACGGTGATGATTCCGTCTTCGATTGCGGCCTGATACTCGGTCATCAACATCGCAAACCGCTGGCTCAGCGCAATGACATCCGAATTGACGCCACCGGTGCGGGGGGTAGAGGTGTTGCGGTCGCTATAGGACAAGGTGATGTTCTTCAGATCCGCCAAAGCCGACGTCACGTGCGGGTAAGTCGCCGCGTTTTCAAGGCGGGCCACCGCGTCCACAGGCATGAACCTGTCCTCGTGCTCAGCATTGTCGGAATAGTATCGTCCCAAAGTGGCCTTGGATTTCCCCGTAATTTCACACGCGGCTTCGATTCCAACATCTTTGACCAGCGCTTCTGTGTGTTTTTTCAGATAGGCCCCGATATCTGCCATTGTTTTACCTTTGTTACCTGCAAACGCCTGCCCGATGTCCAAACGGGGGAAAGCGTGGGTAAATTTCCCATAACCAAGTCATAATTGAAATGTCATACATTGGCTATCCCTCAGATATGCGGGGGATTTTGTGAGTGAGTGGCGGCAGTTCAAGCCGGTAATGAGTGATTGCAGGGTGATATTGTTAAACCTTGCTGCGTTTTGGCCACATGTTGGCCGACGGCGTCGCTGTTGCAGATGTGGGGGTTCCATCCCCTAGAGCGTAGCTCGGCCTCTGCGAACGCAACGGCGACGTCGCTCCATCAAAACGATTGATATCTTGTTCCTTTTCCCCAAGCGTTTTAGACCCGCGTCATGGCAAAGCTGTACTTCAACTATTCAACCATGAACGCGGGGAAATCGACCGTGTTGCTGCAAGCCTCGCACAACTATCGCGAGCGCGGGATGCAGACCTACCTGATGACCGCAGCCATTGACGGAAGGGCGGGTGCCGGACGGATCGCATCGCGCATCGGCATCTCGGAGGAGGCCGATACCTTCACGCCCGGCGACGACGTCTTTGCGATGATCCGAAATCGTCTGAACGAAGGTCCCGTAACCTGCGTGTTCATCGACGAGGCCCAGTTCCTGTCCGAAGCGCAGGTCTGGCAATTGGCGCGCGCCGTCGACGATCTGGA
Organism: Ruegeria sp. HKCCD7559; assembly: GCF_013110575.1. Classification (NCBI taxonomy): domain Bacteria; kingdom Pseudomonadati; phylum Pseudomonadota; class Alphaproteobacteria; order Rhodobacterales; family Roseobacteraceae; genus Ruegeria; species Ruegeria sp. HKCCD7559. Next base: position 105,102 of record NZ_WVQU01000001.1, on the reverse strand, counting down.
AGTACCGGTGCTGGCCTACGGGCTGCGGGTGGATTTTCAGGGCAAGCTGTTTCCGGGATCAGCGGCGCTGCTGGCGCTGGCCGATGAGATGCGTGAAGTCCGCACCATTTGCAAATGCGGGCGCAAGGCCACGATGGTGATACGTCAGGACGAAAACGGCAACGCCATCACCGAAGGTGCCCAGGTGCAGATCGGTGGCAACGAGACCTATGTTTCGCTTTGCCGCAAACACTGGCGCGAGGCGGTGGGCGACTAGACCGGGTTAGGCAACGCCTCGCCCGCCACAACGGCCGCCACGTTATCCAGGGCCATGTGTCCCATGCTGCTGCGCACCTCTTCGGTGGCCGTGCCCAGATGGGGCAGCAGGGTGACGTTTTCCATTTCACAAAGGGCCTGGGGTACTTCGGGTTCGAACTCGTAGACATCCAGCCCGGCCCCGGCAATCTGACCCGATTGCAGCGCCGCGATCAGGGCCGCTTCGTCCACGACCTCGCCCCGCGCGACATTGACCAGAATGGCCGAAGGTTTCATCGTCTCAAGAACCTGCGCATCGATCAGGTGTCGGGTTTCTGCACCGCCGGGAACGGCGAGCACAAGGAAATCGACCAACGCGGCGAGTGTTTCAAGGTCAGGTGTGAACTCGGCCGGAAAGTCCAGTTGCTTGCCGCTTCGGGATTGATAGGCCACCTGCATTTCGAAACCGAAATGGCACCGGCGCGCGACGGCCTGCCCGATACGGCCCATCCCGACGATACCGACGCGTTTGCCCGTGACATGATGGCCCAGCATCTGTGTGGGATGCCAACCCTGCCATTGGCCTGCGCGGACCAGCCGTTCGCCTTCGCCCGCACGCCGGGCCGTGCTCAACAGCAGGGTCATGGCGATATCCGCCGTGGCGTCGGTGACTGCGCCGGGCGTGTTGGTCACTTCGACGCCTGCTGCGCGCGCGGCCTCGACATCGATGTGGTTGTAGCCGACGCCGAAATTGGCCAGGAGCTTGCACCGAGGCGCGCCTGCATCCGTAAATATCCGAGCCGAAAACTGATCGCCCAGCGTGGGCACGACCACGTCGAAATCCGTCAGAGCCGACAGCATTTCCTGTCGCGACATGGGCGCCGTATCTTTGCGAATCTCTACGTCGAACGCAGCGCGGGCGCGGGCCTCGACTGCCGGCGTCATCGGGCGCGTGATCAGCAATTTCATCAGTGCATCCGCCCGCCTGTAGGAACCTTACCGTCAGGGCCGATCAAAACGATCTCGCCGCTGTCATCGGGCAGGCCAAGCACCAGAACCTCGGACATGAACTTGCCGATCTGGCGAGGGGGGAAATTGACCACTGCCATGACCTGTTTGCCCACCAAGGTCGACGGATCATAATGCGCGGTGATCTGGGCCGAGGTCTTGCGTTCGCCAATCTCATCACCAAAGTCTATCCACATCTTGATCGCGGGTTTGCGGGCTTCGGGATAGGGTTCGGCGCGGATCACCTCGCCCACACGAATATCTACCTTGAGAAAATCGTCGAAAGAAATCTCACTCACGTGACAGCTCCTTGGATCGGTCGGTTGCGGCCTTGACGGCACGGTGCAGCAGGTCAGGGAAGCCGCGTTCTTCATGCATCAGCACCTCAAGCGCGGCCTGGGTCGTGCCGTTCGGCGACGTTACATTGATCCGCAGTTGAGACGGATCCTCGTCAGCGGCCATCGCCAGTGCGCCGGCCCCGGCCACCGTCGATTTGGCCAGCTTCATCGCAAGGTCATGCGGCAGGCCCTGCGCCTCGCCGGCATTGGCAAGTGTTTCAATCAGATGGAACACATAGGCAGGACCGGATCCGCTGAGGCCGGTGACCGCATCCATCTGCGTCTCATCTTCAAGACGAACCGTTTCACCCACCGCCGACAGCAGGTTTTCGGCCAGAGCCAGATCCTCGGCCGAGGCGTGGCTGTTGCCGATCAGCGCGGTGATGCCCTGACGGATGGCGGCGGGGGTGTTGGGCATGGCGCGAATGATCGGCGTATCGCTGCCCAGAACGGATTCGAACGTGGCAATCGAGGTGCCCGCCGCCACCGAAACAAACAGCGTGCTGCCTCCGCCCAGCGCCTGAATGGCGGGCAAGGCCTCGCCCATCATCTGCGGCTTGACCGCGACCAAAACCACGGCAGGGGCTTCGGGCAAGGGTGTGTTGATGTTGACGCCCTGCGCCTTCAGCCAGTCGGACGGGTGCGGATCGATCACCCAAACGGACGCTGGCGGGAGGCCGTGTTCCAGCCACCCCGCCAGCATTGCGGACCCCATCTTTCCGCACCCCAGAAGCACAAGCCCCTGTTCGGCCACACGCGTCATGTCCATTTGCCCCTCCCGCGTTACATGTCGGTTCGGGGCAAAGCTTTACGCCCGGCCGTAGGCCTCTGCAATGGCCACTTGCATGGCTTCTTCTGGCTCTCGATTGCCCCAGGTGACCAGTTGAATCGCCGGATAGTACCGTTCCGCGCTCATGACGGCAGCGGTGATCATCGTGTCGATCTGTTCGGCGCTGGCTGTCTGCCCCCCGGCAAGGACCAACCCATACCGGTACACCATCAGCTTCTGGTTCGCCCAATAGGTAAAGGCACCTGCCCAGCACTGATCATTCATCTTGTTGAGCAGCTCATAGAGCTGCATTTCCCGCTCGGCCGGTGGTTCCATTTCGAACGAACACACCATCCGCAGCGTTTCGTCATAGTTGGACCAGGCGAGGGTGATCGAATACGTCCGCCACTGGCCCTCGACAGCCATGGCGATCTGATCGTCCCCAATGCGGTCAAAATCCCAGTCGTGGTGTTCGGCCAGATGTTCAACAATGTCGATCGGATGAATGTCTTCTTCGAGATACTGCTCGGAAAGGGCCATAATGCCACCTCACTAATCTCTAGCATCTTGGGGCTGGCAGCGCCCCAGCGCTAGTTGCCTGCTCTACAAACCGGGCTTCCCCCATAGGCCTGTACTAAATATGGTGCGATGTGGCGTGGGTTCTGGCAACCCTATTTGTTGGGGATAACAGCAATAAGTTGTGGACAGAAGGCAACGTGGATCAAAATATTGGCTGTCGGGTCAGCTTTGTCTTGATTAAATCCCGCAATACGTCAGAATGCACGACACCGCACAATCCCGGTCGGATTGCGCGGCGGCAGAGTTTGTCCAAAACTGTGAAATCAGGGAACGCCCGCGGCGTTACTTGTCCAGTTTCGCCTCGAGTGCGGCAATGCGGGCTTCGAGTGCGGCGTTTTCTTCGCGCGCTTTCTGGGCCATGGCGCGGACGGCATCGAATTCTTCGCGGGTGACGAAATCACGGTCGGCCAGCCAGCGGTCGATCATCGACTTCATCGCGTTCTCGGCCTCTTCCCGCGCGCCCTGCGCGACACCCATGGCGTTGGTCATCAGCTGGGACATGTCGTCCAGTATCTTGTTGCGGGTTTGCATATCTTTACTCCGGTATCGCGGTTGATCTCTATATGGGGAAAGATTGCCGCAGGCTCAAGGTTGACTTGCCCTGCAAACCCCGGGCAATGAGACGCACATGCAGGCTGTTCTGAATTTCCCCGATCTGTCGCCCGAATTGTTCTCGATCTCGCTGTTCGGGATAGAGTTCGCGTTGAGGTGGTATGCGCTGGCCTATATCGCGGGCATCCTGATTGCGTGGCGGCTGGCAGTCGTAGCGTTGCGCCGCCCTGCCCTGTGGCCTGCGGACAGCCCGCCGATGAAACCGGACCAACTGGAGGATCTGGTCACCTGGATCATTCTGGGCGTGATCCTTGGCGGGCGGCTGGGCTTTGTGCTGTTTTACCAACCCGGCTATTACCTGTCGCATCCGCTTGAGATCGTGAAGGTCTGGCAGGGCGGTATGGCGTTTCATGGGGGGCTGCTGGGCGTGATTCTGGCCTCGTATCTGTTTGCCCGGCGCCATCGGATTCCGGCCCTGTCGCTGGGCGACCTGGTTGCCTACACCGTGCCACCCGGCCTGCTGTTGGGGCGGCTTGCCAATTTCGTCAATGCCGAGCTGTGGGGCCGCCCGAGCGAGCTGCCCTGGGCCGTCATCTTTCCCGGTTTTGCCGCGCAGGACTGCCCCGGCGTGGTTGCGGGAATGTGTGCCCGGCACCCCTCGCAGCTGTACGAAGCGGCGTTGGAAGGCGTGTTGCTGGGCGCGTTGTTGCTGTGGCTGGTCTATCGCCGGGGAGCCTTTCAGAAACCCGGGCTGATCATGGGCACGTTTCTGGTCGGCTACGGCGCATCGCGCTTTATTGTTGAATTCTTCCGCCAGCCGGATGCGCAGTTCGTGTCGCCCGGCAATCCGCTGGGATTGGCCTGGCATGTGGGCGGATATGGCCTGACCATGGGCCAGATCCTGTCATTGCCCATGATCGCGCTTGGCCTGTGGTTTGTCTTGCGCGCAGGGCGGGCAAAATGAGCCTGACCGATCACCTGATCGCCCGCATCCGACAGGATGGCCCGATGAGCGTGGCCGACTACATGGCCGAATGCCTTCTGCATCCCACGCTGGGCTATTACACGACGCGTGATCCGTTGGGGGCTGACGGGGATTTCACCACGGCACCGGAAATCAGCCAGATGTTTGGCGAACTGATCGGGCTGTGCCTTGCGCAATGCTGGATGGATCAGGGCCGTCCCGCGCCATTCACCCTGTGCGAATTGGGGCCCGGGCGCGGCACTCTGATGAGTGACATATTGCGTGCCACCCGAACCGTGCAGGGATTTCACGATGCTGCCCGGATTTTGCTGGTCGAGGCCTCGCCTGCCCTGAAGCAGGTGCAGGCGGACACCCTGAAGGGTTACACACCGAACTGGGCTGACAGTGTCGCAGAGTTGCCGGACCAGCCACTGCTGCTGGTGGCGAATGAGTTCTTCGACGCGCTGCCTGTCCGGCAGTTCCTGCGCGACGGTGACGGCTGGAGTGAACGCCTGGTCGGCGAGCGCGACGGCGAATTGCTGTTTGGGCGAGGGTCCAATGGGCCACAAGTGGCGCTGGCGGACAGGCTTTCGGACACCAAGGATGGTGATCTGGTCGAGCTGTGCGCGGCTGCGATCCCCATTCTGACCTTGATTGCCGGTCGGATCGCCAGCCACGGAGGTGCCGCGCTGATCGTCGATTATGGCGACTGGCATTCTTTGGGCGATACACTGCAAGCCCTGCAAAACCACAAGCCCGCCGATCCGCTGGCGTCACCCGGTCAGGCCGACCTGACGGCACATGTGGATTTTGAGCCTCTGGCCATTGCGACCCGCGCCTGTGGAGCCAGGCACACACGCCTGACACCGCAGGGCGTGTTTCTGGAACGGCTTGGCATAACCGCCAGGGCGCAGGCTTTGTCCCGGTCGCTGAGCGGTTCCGAGCTGGACGCGCTGGCTGCCGCGCATCGCCGGTTGACGCATCCGGCCGAAATGGGAAATCTGTTCAAGGTGATGGGCCTCTATCCGGCCTATGCTGCACCACCGCCGGGATTAGAGCCATGACACTGGAAATTCTGACTTCGGACTTGCTTTCCCCATTTCGTCACGGGTTCTTCACCCGTCGCGGCGGGGCGTCCTCTGGTATCTTCAACGGGTTGAATTGCGGTTATGGATCGTCTGATCAAACCGAAATTGTCGCACTGAACCGTCGGCGGGTTGCCGATGCGATGGGCGTCGCGCCCGAGGCGATGATCGGCGTGCATCAAGTTCATTCCCCAACAGTTCTGACGGTTGAACAGCCCTTGGAAGGTGAAAAACCACGCGCGGACGCGGTCGTGACGGCGACACCTGGTCTGGCGCTGACAATTTTGACGGCAGATTGCCAGCCAGTTCTGTTTGCCGATCCCGCAGCCAATGTGATCGGAGCAGCGCATGCGGGCTGGCGCGGCGCACTCGACGGTGTGCTTGAGGCGACTCTGGACGCCATGGAAGCGCTTGGCGCAGCACGCCGGAATATCAACGCCGTCATCGGCCCCAGCATTTCACAACGCGCCTACGAAGTGGGCCCCGAGTTTCTGGACGCATTTATCGCCGATTCTCCAGACAACACCCGGTTCTTTGCGAACGGACAGGATGACCGGCTGCAATTCGACCTGCCCGCCTTTGGTTTGCACCGATTGCGGCAGGCCGGTGTCGGGCAGGCGGAATGGACCCGGCACTGCACATATTCCGACCCGGACCGGTTCTATTCGTATCGCCGCACAACACATGCAAACGAGGCCGATTACGGGCGGTTGATCTCGGTCATAAGATTGTGATTTTGGCCCAGATTTAGGCGCTGCGCCACTTTTCCGCCACATTTGTTGTGTTTACCGGACTCAGAATCGTAACGAGTTTTGCCAGCTATCAGATGGTCTTCTGACGTCCTTGTTTCGGACGCTGGCGTGTTGAGTGGAAGGATGGACCGAGTATAAATTTCTTGTCTGCAAAACATCCCGGATAAGCCTTATCCATGCCGCAAACGTGCGTCACAAAAGGTTCATAACGGATGCGGGAAACAAACCCGTTCGGAGCAGGACCAGAAAATGAAAACCAAATCTCGCTTTCTCAAAGCCATGGTTGCCGCCACGCGGAGCCAGAAGCTGGAAATGCCGTGGAAGCGGGTATCAAGCCATTCTGTCAGGGTCGCCAGCCGCATCGCGGCACGACGCTGAGACAGAAACACCCCGAGGCCAAGCTGCCGGTCTCGATTGGGTGAACGCGCTTCGGGCTTGCTCCTGCCCGATGTGTGATGCGTCGCGATCTGAGGGGGTCGAGACGGATTCAGGAGTTGTGTGTGTGCGGGCAATTTTCGCCCGTGAAGTACGAGTTTGTCTGGGGGGTCAATGTGTTGACCATTGGAAAGCGAGATTTTGTCGCAATGCGGGGTCCGACCGACCGCCGCCCAAGGGTCACCCATTTGTTTCAAGACAAAGAACCAGTTCGCCAGGTTGGCCTGTACGGGGTTACGCCGCGCCTGACCGGACAATTTGAGGGGAAGGAATATTTATGACTATTCCTAGTTCACTGGCCCGTGCGGCCAGAAATGCGATCGAAACGACAGCCATGCTGCGGGACGCACCGCGACCGGTTGCGAAACCAAAGGCCCAGCTGCGCCGGTATGAAGTCAGCACCCTGTTGAAAAACGGAAACGTGGTTCAGACCAGACACATAGCGCCTGCCCTGCCAATGTTCGAAGACGCCTTTTGTGCCTTCACGCGCGGATCGCTGGTTGAAACGGAACATGGGCCCATGGCCATCGAAGACCTGATGCCGGGGGATACTGTCCTTACTCAGGATGGCGCGTCGGAAACCGTGCTGTGGAAGGGATCTGTCACTCTGATCCCGGGACGTCCGGATTCGCGGGGCCGCACGCGGCCGCTTACGCGCGTCACGGCAGATACATTCGGGATCCAAAAGCCGATGTCGGGTGTAATCGCCGGGCCTGCGGCACGGATCGTGGGCACACCGACGCATTTACGGCATTTGTATGGAAATGACCCGATTCTGACACCTGTGTCCGAATTTCAGGATGGAACGGGTGTGATTGAAACAATGCCGCCGACGCCAGTTGAACTGTTTCACATTTGTCTGAAACGGCATTCCGTTATTCGGGTAGATGGTTTACAGTTCGAAACGTATCACCCAGGTGTGAACGCGGTCCGGATGATCAGCCACTCTTTGCGGTCGGTTTATCTGAACCTGTTTGCGCATATCGAGTCGCTCAACGATTTTGGTCCGCTGCTGATGCCGCGCGCCGGGGACGGAGAAATCGACGCGATGACAGCCTGAGTACGATAGCGATTACTGCATTATGGGGGGCATCATGCAGCTGTTACTAAGTTGGATTCTATCCTTGGCGGTGGCTGCCATGCTGCCACCGAACACCGCACCTGCAAAACGTCTGGGGGTTACGCCGTCCGGTTCATTCGTTCTTCCAGAACGTCGAACGGCACGCCTGGCTCGTCTTTTGCGCCGCGGATAACAAGCGATGTCTTGACGCTGGCCACATTTGGCGTGGTCAGCAGTTCACCGGTCAAGAACTGCTGAAAACTGCTGAGATCGGGTGCGACGCATTTCAGGATGAAGTCCACCTCGCCGTTCAGCATGTGGCATTCACGGACCAGAGGCCATTCGCGGCAGCGTTCTTCGAACGCGCGCAGCTCGGTCTCGGCCTGACTGTCAAGACCGACCATGGCGAACACCTGCACTTCAAATCCCAGCTCGCGGGAATTCACCTCGGCGTGGTAACCGGTGATATAACCGGATTCTTCCAGGGTGCGCACCCGGCGCAGACAGGGCGGCGCCGAAATTCCGACCCGTTTGGCAAGTTCCACATTGGTCATCCGACCGTCTGCCTGTAGTTCCGCCAGAATCTTGCGGTCGATATCATCCAGCCGAGTCGTGACCATCAAATGCTCCTGATTTTTGCGGTTCTTATATCAGCCCCCCACGTGCGCGCAATAATGTTTCGTACATGCGCAATTTTCTTTGTTTTCAAATCTCTCATTTCGCCCTCACCCTGCGCAAGGTGGCTTGAATGGGCTTGAACAGTAAGGGGCTTTAAGCCGGGTCTGTCGGTCGCTATATCGGGGCGACGGGCCAAAAGCCCAATTCAGGCAATTCGAGCGGAGTTACCATGGCCGACACACGACACACCAAGGTTCTGATCATCGGATCGGGGCCAGCAGGATACACTGCGGGCGTTTACGCAAGCCGCGCCATGCTGGAACCCATCCTGGTGCAGGGTATCGAGCCCGGCGGCCAGCTGACGACAACGACCGAGGTCGAGAACTGGCCCGGCGACACCGAGGTACAGGGCCCCGACCTGATGGTCCGGATGCAGGATCATGCCAAGGCCATGGGTTGCGAAGTGATCGGAGACATCATCAACGATCTGGACCTCAGCCAGCGCCCCTTCACCGCCAAGGGCGACAGCGGCACCACCTATACGGCGGACGCCGTCATTCTGGCGACCGGCGCGCGCGCCAAGTGGCTGGGCCTGCCGTCGGAAGAGAAGTTCAAGGGCTTTGGCGTTTCAGCCTGCGCCACCTGCGACGGGTTCTTCTATCGTGGACAGGAAATCGTGGTGATCGGCGGCGGCAATACGGCCGTGGAAGAGGCCCTGTTCCTGACCAATTTCGCCAGCAAGGTGACTCTGATCCATCGCCGCGATGAGCTGCGCGCGGAAAAGATCCTGCAAGACCGGCTGATGAAGAACGACAAAATCGAGCCACTGTGGTTCCACGAGTTGGAAGAAGTGATCGGCACCGACGCGCCGCTGGGCGTCGAGGGCGTTCGCGTCAAGCATGTCAAAACCGGAGAGATCACTGAAATCCCCTGTAAAGGCGTGTTTGTTGCCATCGGCCACGCACCCGCGAACGAGCTGGTCAAGGACACGCTTGAAACGCATATGGGTGGCTATGTCGTCACCAAACCGGGCAGCACGGAAACCTCGGTTCCGGGCGTGTTCGCAGCGGGCGATCTGACCGATCACGTCTATCGTCAGGCGGTCACAAGCGCCGGTATGGGCTGCATGGCGGCACTGGATGCCGAACGGTTCCTGGCGGAAACCGAATAACGCGAATTCTGAATTTTTGCAGGGCTGCCCCGGTGAATTCAGATCCGAAGGCCGTCAGCCTTTTTAGTACAGTGCCCCCGGGGTTTAAGGGGGCACTGCAAAGCATACGCTGCGCTGCAATCACTGATCGGCAGCCTATGCCACCTGCCAATCCCTTGACCCCCAGCCAGCGGCGTATCAGGATTGCTGAGGGAAAAGCGAAAAACAGGTGAACATTTGAACAACGCTCTTTGGCGCGGCGGGTGGTCAACCCGACTCAGGATCGTCAGTGGTCTTGTGTTGTTTGTTTTCGCATTCTTTCATTTCATAAATATTGGCTTGGGCCTGTTTCACACGGATTACCTGCACGGGATGCAGGACGGTCGAAAGGCCGTCACACGCCACGATGTCATGAGCGTGCTTTTCTATGCTGCCCTGTTCACGCATGCAGGTCTGGCCCTGACATCGATCGCGCAACGCAGAACCCTGCGCATGCCATTCAGCACGGCGTTGCAGGTCGTTCTGGGTTTGCTGATTCCGCTGCAACTGATCTCGCACATCGTTCAGACGCGGGTCGCGCACGAAGTCTATGACGTCAATGACGAGATGGGATATATCATCATCCTGATGTGGCCCAGTATCGCCGTATGGATGCAAAGCGCCTTGCTGCTGATCGTTTGGATACACGGCTGCATCGGTTTGCATATGTGGTTGCGGCTGACCCGGTGGTGGCCGCGGGTCGTGCCCTATCTGATCGGCGTTGCGGTTTTCGTGCCATTATTCGCGTTGGCCGGATTGCTGACCGAAGGTCGACGCATATGGGCCGACTTTGCTGATGAATTCCTGCGCGAGCAATATATCGAGCACTACAATTGGCCATCGCCCGAGACCTTCCAGACCCTGTTCAGTGTAAAAGACTATGGCCTTTTGATCTTCTGGCTGGCTCTGGGGGCGACGGGTCTGGTTTACATCGGGCGCAAACTGTGGCGGCGCAGGCATTCGGTGCGCGTGAATTACGCCAAAGGCCCCGAGGTGGTCGCGGAAAAAGGCATGACTTTGCTTGAGATTTCGCAGGTAAACGGCGTGCCGCACGCCGCCCTGTGCGGTGGAAAGGGGCGCTGCACCACATGCCGAGTCATCGTAGAGGATGGCAACGACGCCCTGCCCCCGCCCGGCGACGTCGAAGCACGCAGCCTTGCTGCTGTGGGCGCCTCGCCGCAGACGCGACTGGCCTGCCAGATACGCCCTACGGAACCCACCACCGTTTTTCGGGTTTTCAGGCCAGATGGCGGGCGCATACGCGGGCATGCCAGCCAGGGTCAGGAACGTCAGTTGGCTGTTTTGTTTCTGGACATGCGCAGCTTTACTGCGCGTACGACCGGCCAATTGCCTTATGACATCGTGTTCCTGCTGAACCGGTTTTTCGATGCGGTCGTGCCTGCCATCACCAAGGAAGGCGGTGTCGTGGACAAATATATGGGAGACGGGCTGCTTGCCGTTTTTGAAAAGCCGAATGCGGCGGCGTCCGCCCGTGCCGGGTTGCAAGCCGCCATCGACATCAGTCACGCCCTTGATGAATTCAACGCACAGCTCGACGCCGAAGGCAGCCCCGGCATTCGCATCGGGATGGGTCTGCATCTTGGGGATCTGGTGGTGGGTGAGATCGGCGCCGCGGGCCATGCGTCGAAAACCATAATCGGCGACGCCGTCAATGTCGCCAGTCGTCTGGAAAGCGAAACCAAGGCGCTGAAGGTCGAACTGCTGGTCTCGCAAGAGATGCTGGAGGCCGCCGGTGTAGTCGTGCCCCAGGACGATATCAGATTGTTCCAGCTGCGCGGCGTGTCTGAACCGATTCCCGCCCTGCCCGTCACCCGTGCATCCACACTTGAGCAGAACGCCACAAAACAGGAACAGGAATTCTCTGCATGAAGCAATAACCTCTGATCGTTAGGATCAGATCATCGATTTGACTTGTGAATTAGAAATTCCTTCCAATTCAAAAATATTCGGCGCATATCCTCCTTTGTTACATTCCCGCCTGTGGACTTCGCCTGTCAGTCGGTGCAAACGCCTCCAAACCGCCTGATATCCACTGGCAAATCAACACTGCGACAAGAGAATTCCAATGACGATGTTAAGCAATCTGGCCCCGATCCCCGAACTGTATGTGTCATACGATTCGGCGCAGAAGCTGAAGGTGGAAGCGGCCGACCTGACCAGCTGGGATCTGAGCCCGCGTCAGATCTGCGACCTGGAACTGCTGATGAATGGCGGGTTCAACCCACTCAAGGGATTTCTGAGCGAAGCGGATTACGACAATGTGGTCGAGAATATGCGCCTGGCCGATGGAACGCTTTGGCCAATGCCCATCACATTGGATGTCAGCGAAGACTTCGCGGATCTGATCGAACTTGGGCAGGATATCGCTCTGCGTGATCAGGAAGGCGTGATCTTGGGCACCATGACCGTGACCGACCGCTGGACTCCGGACAAGTCCCGCGAGGCCGAGAAGGTCTTTGGCGCCGATGACGATGCCCACCCGGCAGTGAACTATCTGCACAACGTGGCCGGCAAGGTCTATCTGGGCGGACCGGTGGTCGGAATCCAACAACCCGTGCACTACGATTTTCGTGGGCGCCGCGACACCCCGAACGAATTGCGCGCCTATTTCCGCAAGCTGGGCTGGCGCCGCATCGTGGCCTTCCAGACCCGCAACCCGCTGCACCGCGCGCATCAGGAGCTGACCTTCCGCGCCGCCAAAGAGGCACAGGCCAACCTGCTGATCCACCCGGTCGTGGGCATGACCAAACCGGGCGACGTCGATCATTTCACCCGCGTGCGCTGTTACGAGGCGGTGCTGGACAAGTACCCCGCTTCGACCACCTCTATGAGCTTGTTGAACCTGGCCATGCGCATGGCTGGCCCGCGCGAAGCCGTCTGGCACGGGCTGATCCGCGCCAACCACGGCTGCACCCACTTCATCGTCGGCCGCGACCACGCGGGCCCCGGCAAGAACAGCAAAGGTGAGGATTTCTACGGCCCCTATGACGCGCAGGATCTGTTCCGACAGTTCCAGGACGAAATCGGCGTTGAAATGGTAGACTTCAAGCACATGGTCTATGTGCAGGAACGCGCCCAGTACGAACCGAATGACGAGATTCTCGACAAGGACAACGTCACGATCCTGAACATCTCGGGCACCGAACTGCGCCGCCGCCTGCGTGAAGGGCTGGAAATCCCCGAGTGGTTCTCGTTCCCCGAAGTGGTCGAGGAACTGCGCCGCCGCTTCCCGCCGCGCTCCAAGCAGGGTTTCACCGTGTTCTTCACCGGCTTTTCGGGCTCGGGCAAGTCGACCATCGCAAACGCGCTGATGGTCAAGCTGATGGAGATGGGCGACCGCCCGGTGACGCTGCTGGATGGCGACATCGTGCGCAAGAATCTCAGCTCGGAACTGGGCTTCTCGAAGGAACACCGCGACCTGAACATCCGCCGCATCGGATATGTGGCGTCCGAGATCACCAAGAACGGCGGCATCGCCATCTGCGCCCCGATCGCGCCCTATGCCACCACGCGCCGTGCCGTGCGGGAAGAGATCGAACAGTTCGGTGCCTTCTGCGAGGTGCATGTGGCCACCAGCATCGAGGAATGCGAACGCCGCGACCGCAAGGGTCTGTACAAGCTGGCGCGCGAGGGCAAGATCAAAGAGTTCACCGGCATCTCGGACCCTTACGATGTTCCGGAGAACCCCGAGCTGCGGGTCGAGACCGAAAATGTCGAGGTCGACAACTGCGCCCATCAGGTGCTGCTGAAACTGGAAAGCATGGGCCTGATCGCAGCAAACGGATAACAGTCTCATCAGACTTTGTTTTGGCGGTCCCCGGTCATTCCGGGGGCCGTTCCTTTTTTGGTCACCAATTGACAATTGCCGCTGGTCCTGATGCTTTTCAGGACCTCAAGGCGGGTGTGAAACTGAGATGACGAACAAGTCTCCGACCATTGCCAGTTTCTGGTTTGGATCCGATCTGAGTTGGTTGGAGCAACTCTGCCTTCAGTCCTTTCTGGATCATGGCCACCGCTTCGTCCTTTATGTCGCGCACGAGGTAAAAGGCATTCCGGCAGGTGTCGAAACCCGCCCTGCCAGCGACGTTTTCTGGCCGCCACCTTTTGTGGTCGATGCCGAAGATAGGCAGGGCGTTGCCGTCTTCTCGGATATTTTCCGGCTGCACTTGATGCGGCAAAGCGAGGTGATCTGGGTCGATCTGGATGCCTATTGCGTACGGGCGTTCGACTTTTCGACGGATTTCGTGTTCGGTCGCTCCAGGCGGGGCGACTTCCCGACGGGTGTGCTGCGCCTGCCCACAAGATCGGCGACCCTGGAACAGATGCTGAAATTTGTCATGTCGTCTAACCCGTCCCAATCCTGGCGTGGACGCAGATTGCAGCGCCACAATCGGGAACGAACCGCAAGAGGGGAACGCTGGGGCATCGAAGCCCTGCCCTGGGCCAGTTCGGGGCCCAAAGCCTTTGGCCATTTCCTGCGCCAGACGGCAGAGGACCGCCATGCCATGACTGCTGAAACCTTTTATCCGCTGGCGCAGGAGGAATTGTGGAAGCTACACGATCCGCGCATCGCGACGAACGAAATCGAAACCGAAACCGTGCATTCGGTACACATCTACGGCCATCAGAAGAAACTGATGGCCAACCGGATGGGCGGACTGCCGGTTTCAGGGTCATATCTGGACAGGTTGTGCAAACGACATGGGATCGAACCAAGTACGGCCCCGATTCTGCGATTGGCCTGGATGTAGCCCGTCGCATCCGGCCAGGGTTTCGCGGGTCAGCCCTTGGTAAACGCCCGCCTAGTGTGTCGGCGTTTCCGGCAGGTCGACCTGCCCGCGCATCAGGATATGCCCCTGACCAGAAACCCTGATGCCCGTCATCGCATCAGGCGGGCCGACACGCGTGACGATGGCCTTCCCGGGGCGGCCCATATCGTGACCCTGCTGGGCGATGAAGCTTTCCTTTTGCATCAAGCCATGTTTCCACAAATAGGCGGCCATCGCACCGGTGGCAGACCCGGTAAACGGATCTTCGGGCGGGCTGGGCGGTGCCATGAGAAGGCGCGAAAACGTATCCCCCTCATCGGTTGCCCCTTGCAGCGTGACAAGAAACGGCTCGGCCATGTCCGAGCCGGAATACCCAGCAGTTTCAGCCACTTTGCGCAACGGGCCTTCAACCAGTTGAGCGGCCCGCAAGGCCGCATGATCCCGCAGAACAGTGATGCAGAACGGCAAGCCGGTCGAAACCATTTGAGGCGGAGAAATGATGGCTCCCGTTGGCAGACTGACCGCTGCCGCCACCAGTTCCGCGGGAACGCGCGTACCGAATTGCGGTGCGACCTGAGTCATTTCGATCTGATCCCCCTGCAACCGGATCGACACCAGGCCGGCACCGGTTTCCAGCGTCAGACCATCGCCCGAGATCATGCCGCGGGATCGCATCGCCGCGACGGTGGCGATAGTCGGATGCCCCGCAAAGGGAATTTCGCGGCTGGCCAGAAAGTAGCGGACGCGGATGTCGGCCACGTCGGACGGCCCGGTAAAGGTGCATTCGACCAGAGAGGTTTCGCGCACATAGGCCATGCAGACCTCTTGTGTCAGGCGCGCACCTTCATGGACGACGGCACATCCGTTGCCACCGAAGGCGCGATCACTGAAGGCGTCCACCCAGTCAAAGTCAAACCAGCCCATGAAGCCACTCCTGCTTTAGCATTTGTGGCACGATCACTGCATAGGCGGAGAATGTCACGTTTTTTCAGCAGTGTTTCAGGCCGCCTAGTGAACCGCCACCGGAGACAGGTCATGTTCGCGCGCCAGCACGAAGGCCAGCTTGCGGTCAGCGACCAGCGCCAGTTGCTGCCCGTCGGAATCGTGGACGGCGTAAAGCTGATCCAGATCGCCGGCCTGTTCACGAACTTCCCGAGGCAATTCAGATACTTCAACCGTTTTGACATAGACAATACGGTTGCCCTGGGCGTTGATTTCAATCGGTGTATTCATTGCTCTTACCCCTTCCGTATGTTGATCGTCTGAACCACTGTTTCCGGCACGGCGCGGGTCAGATCCACATGCAGCAGACCGTTTTCCATGATCGCCTCGCCCACTTCGACGCCATCGGCCAGCACGAACATGCGCTGGAACTGACGCGCCGCAATGCCGCGATGCAGGAAGATGCGCCCCTCGCTGTCGTCGCGCTGACGGCCCCGGATCACCAACTGGCGATCCTCGATCGTGATTGACAGATCCTCCTCGGCAAACCCGGCCACCGCAAGAGTGATGCGATAGGAAAAATCCGAGGTCTGTTCGATGTTATAGGGCGGGTATCCTTCATTTCCGGCCTTTGCAGACCGTTCCAGAAGGCGTTCCAACTGCTCGAACCCCAAAAGATGCGGGTATGAGCCTAGAGTAAGTTTCGACACGTATTTTCGTCCTTCTTTGTAAAAGCGACGTGGTGTGCGGCCCCGTTCTGGCAACCGCCTGCAATAGAATATGGGAAGAAACCAGGATGTCCACAAGGTCTGGCGCGATAACGTCTGACACACTATCTTGTTGGCCAAGCACCACAACCAACTCGAGTCGCCAATGAATGCGCCCACCGATCTTTCGATGAAAACAGATGAAGTATTGCGTGTTGAGCTTGAGGTCTTCCGCCGACAGCACCGCGATCTGGACGAGGCGATTCAGGCATTGCATGACAAGGGAACGGCCGACCAACTGACCTTGCGGCGCCTGAAAAAAGAGAAACTGCGCCTGAAAGACATCATTCGCCTGATCGAAGACCGCCTGACGCCCGATATCATCGCCTGAACGCCCTGTACCGCATTGCCAGCCAACCGGATTTGGATATAGTGCGCGCTCTTTCTGAGCGCGGGGACGTATGCGGATGAGCGATGTGAAAGTAGGGATCATCATGGGCAGCCAGTCGGACTGGCCCACGATGAAGGAGGCCGCGGATATTCTGGACGAACTGGGCGTCGCCTACGAAGCACGCATCGTATCGGCCCACCGCACGCCGGACCGGCTGTGGGACTATGGCAAAACCGCTGTTTCGCGTGGGTTGCAGGTGATCATTGCAGGTGCAGGTGGGGCTGCGCATCTTCCGGGCATGATGGCGTCGAAAACGCGGGTGCCTGTGATTGGCGTCCCGGTGCAGACCCGTGCCTTGTCGGGCGTGGATTCGCTGTATTCCATCGTGCAGATGCCCAAGGGATTTCCGGTGGCGACCATGGCGATCGGGTCCGCCGGCGGGGCCAATGCCGGCCTTATGGCGGCGGGCATTCTTGCATTGCAGGATGATGCTTTGGCCGAACGGCTGGACAGCTGGCGTGACGCGTTGTCAGCCTCGATCCCTCAGGAACCGCAGGGATGAGCCGGATCGGCTTTATCGGCACCGGCCATATCGCCGCGCCGATTGCGCGGCTGATGGCCGCCAAGGGGCACCAGATCAGCGTGACCGAGCGCAACGCCAAGGTTTCAGCCGCCTTGAAGACGGAACTGGGTGCAACCGTAGCTGCGCCTCAGGCCGTGATTGACACCTCGGACATTGTGTTCCTGTGCCTGCGCCCGCATATCGCGGCCGAGGTTCTGGACCCGCTGACATTCCGCGCCGATCAGCAGATCGTGTCGGTCATGGCGGCGGTTTCGGCCGAGCATCTGGCCACGCTTTGCGCCCCGGCATCGGATTTCGTGCAGACCATCCCGCTGGGCTTTCTGGAAACCGGCGGCTGCCCGATGGCGGCTTTTGGCAATGATCGCCTGCTGGCGGACCTGTTCGAGCCCGAGAACCCGGTGATCAAGGTTGCGGATGAAGCCGCGCTGAACGCGCATTTCGCCATTTGTGCCATGGTTCCCGGCATTCTGGACCTGATGGCAACGGGTGCCGAATGGCTGGGTGACGCAACCGGTGATGCGGACGGGGCCGAGTTCTATACAACGCAGTTGATGGCGGGTTTTCTGGCCTCGATGGAAAAAGGCACCGCAGGGCGGCTGGCGCAGGGACGCGACGCGCTGGCGACGGAGGGCACGCTGAGCCTGCAAATGACGGACGCCCTGAAAGACGGGGGCGCGCACGAGGCGCTGCGTTCCGCGCTTGGGGCAATTGGCAAACGTTTGGAGAGTTGAAGATGGCGGAAATGCTCGCCCAAGGTGCAGTGATCGGGATTCTGGGGGGTGGTCAGCTGGGCCGGATGCTGTCCGTGGCAGCCGCCAGGCTGGGTTTTGTCAGCCATATCTATGAGCCGGGTGCAAACCCACCTGCGGGGCAGGTTGCGGATCGCGTCACCATCGCGGCTTATGACGATGCAGACGCGCTGAAAGCCTTTGCCGATGCGGTCGATGTCATCACTTACGAGTTCGAGAACATCCCGACCGAAGCGCTGGACATTCTGGAAGCGCACCGCCCGATCCGCCCCGGGCGCGAGGCCTTGCGGGTCAGCCAGGACAGGTTGACCGAGAAGACATTTCTGCAAGAGCTGGGCCTGAAGACGGCCCCATTTGCGGATATCGCCGACCTGAACAGCCTGAATGCGGCGATCGAACAGATCGGGACACCCGCCATCCTGAAAACCCGTCGCTTTGGCTATGACGGCAAGGGGCAGGCCCGGCTACGCAAGCCTGAGGATGCCGAGGCCGCTCTGGCCGATATGGCCGGGGCACCGGCCATTCTGGAAGGGTTCGTGGATTTCTCGCACGAGGTGTCGATCATCGCGGCCCGCGGTCTGGACGGTCAGGTCGCCTGTTTCGATCCGGGTGAGAATGTGCATCGCGACGGTATCCTGCACACCACCACCATCCCTGCCCGCCTGTCCCCCGCCCAGCGCACCGATGCCATCCTGCTGGCGGCCAATATTCTGAACGCTCTCGAATATGTCGGCGTGATGGGCGTTGAGCTGTTCGTGACACCCGGCGGACTGATCGTGAACGAGATCGCTCCGCGCGTGCATAACTCGGGCCACTGGACGCAGAACGGCTGTGCTGTCGATCAGTTCGAACAGCACATCCGCGCGGTGGCGGGCTGGCCTTTGGGGGACGGGCAGCGCCATTCCGACGTCGTGATGGAGAACCTGATCGGCGACGATATGGACCGCGTGCCTGAGCTGGCGCGCGAGCGGGATGTTGCGCTACATCTCTATGGCAAGGCCGAGGTAAAGGCCGGGCGCAAGATGGGGCACTTCAACCGCATCAAACGTTGAGGCTATCGCGCCTGCGCGCGACACCTTCGGCGAGAGTATTTGGGAAAAGGTGAAGGTTTTGCGGGGCCTAACCCAGAAACCGGGCGGCGATGTCGCCTGACATGTAACTGACGCGCCCACCGGCCAGGGTGGCTGCAACGCGATGGGTGTCCGCATCCAGGATGACCAGATCCGCGCGTTTTCCCGGCACGAGCGTGCCCCTGTCCTGCATGTCCAGCACCCGCGCGGGGCCGGACGAGACCAGCGCCCAGGCACCGGCCAGATCCAGCAGACCGGTTTTGGCTAGCATCAGCGCCGCGCGGCGCGGGCTGGGATAGTGATAATCCGAGGCCAACGCATCACAGAGCCCCATGGCGATCAGTTCGACGGCGCTTGCGTTCCCCTTGTGTGATCCCCCCCGCACAACGTTGGGAGAGCCGAGGATAACGTGATCCCCGGCAGAACGCGCGGCTTCGGCGGCTTCAAGCGTTTCTGGGAATTCGGCAATGCGCACGCCCCGGTCGCGCCACCATGCCCTAGTCTCGGCGGTCGCGTCATCATGGCTGCCCAAACGCACCCTCATTGAGACAAGTTCGGCGCTGAGTGCTTCGACGGCAGCGGGAACCTCGTTCCTGCGGGCATGCATATTGAGCAGCATCTCAAAATGCGCATCCGGATTGCGTCCGGCCTTCAACGCCTGCCCGGTCAGGCGCGGCGGCTTTTTGCCCTGCGCCAAACGATCATGCGGCAGGTGATCATTGAACACCACATAGGGCACCTGCCATTCGGCGATACGATGGGCCAGACCTTCGTAGTCCTCCAGCATGTTGGTCTCGAACCGCAATTGCGGGATCAGATCCGTGACGGTGCTGTTTTTGACCGCAGCGATGGCCCGAAATACCTGCGCGGCAAACTCGGGGCCGCGCACGCCACCTTCCCAGCTGTAGAACTGCGCCAGCACCGCGGTGGTGATGCCATTGGCGGCCAGTTCGGCTTCGGCTGCCAGAATACCTTCGTTCATTTGCTTCATTGCGCCCCGGCGCGGGGCGATGTGGCGTTCGAACCCGTCCCCGTGCAGATCGACGATACCGGGCAGGACAAGATAACCGGTCAGGTCAACCCTGCGCCCGGTCCGATCTTGCTGAATAACGCCCTCCGCCATCGAGAGATCGCAGCGCAACAGCCCATCCTCCGGCAACAGAACCTCTGCGCCGGTCAACGTCAGATCCAGAAAAGTCATTGTGTGGGCTCCGAGTCAGGTTCCGAGCAATCCTGCCCGATGCAGATCTCGTCGATTATCTCCATCACGCCGTCCAGCCAGGTGATCTGCCGATCGAATTGGCCAAATTCGATGAAATGCAGCGCCTGTGCCATAACGCGCGGGTTGTTCATCATGAACGTGTGGGTCACCGGAAGAACAAGATGATCCTTCATCCCTTCGACCTTGGTGGTTTCAACCGAAACCTTACCGTCATCCGGCCCGTCGATCAGCGATGAAAACAGCGGGTTGAGCGAATTCTCACCCGCGATCACCCCCAGTTCAAAATCCACCGGCGGCAGGCGGCGCGGAATGCCTTCGGGACCTGTGCCCAATTGCAGGCCCGCCGGGCCGTTCAGATACCCAAACACTTCCCATGCGCTCAGCTCATCGACCAACTGGCTGCCCTGATTGGGCGGGCCGAGCATGACGACACGACCCAGGTTTTCGGGCCGATGGTCCTTGAGCCAATAGCGCAACAGGATACCGCCCATGGAATGCGCAACGACATTGGCTTTGTCATCTCCACATGCCGCAAGCGCGTCCGGTATGGTTTGCCTTGCCAGTTCCGGAATACCGATTTCGGTCGATGGATACCCGTGGCGCACTACGGTATAGTCATGCGCCTTGAACAGCTGCTCCATCACGGTGAACGAGGCCTCGGTGCGCGCAAGGCCGTGCAGAAGAATCACACATTTCGCACTGGCTGCGGCAGGAACGAGGCAGAAGAGCAAGGCAATCAAAAGTTTCATAACCGCCAGATAAAGCCTATCAGCCTTTGATAAAAGCCCTAGCCCCGATGACGTCGCAGCACGGCCAGCGCGATACCGCCCAAAACAAGCGTGGCGCCGATGATCAGCCGTGCTCCGGCAATCTCGCCCAGAAAGACGACACCGCCGAGAATTGCGATCACCGGCACGCTGAGTTGAACGACAGCCGCCACGGACGGGGCCAATTGAGGCAAAACACGATACCACAAAGCATAGCCAAGCCCGGATGTTACCGCGCCGGACAGGACGGCCAGCAGATATCCCGCCCCGCTCATCTGCCAGACGCTGCCGCCGGCAAGCATCGCCAGGGCAGTCAACGGCAATGCGACGATGAAATTGGCGGCCGTTCCCTCCAGCGGGTTTGTTTCTGATCGACCCGCTATCGAGTAAAGGGCCCAACCAATACCGGCGGCGGCCATCAAAGCCGCGCCAGCCAAGTCGACCTGAACGGCGCCATTCGGCCACAGCACATAGGCAAGACCTGCAAGCGCAACCCCTGCCCCTGCCACCTGCCGGGCGGTCGGAGTAGCACCCGTCAATGCGCCGACAGAAAACATCGTAATTTGCACCACGCCGAACAAAATCAATGCACCCAAGCCTGCATCCAGCGTCAGGTAGGCGATTGAAAATCCGATCATGTAGAGCGTCAACGACCCCGCGCCAATGATCCGCCTTCGATTGCGCAGCGGAAGGCGCCCTCCGCGTGCCAGCACAAGAGCGGCCAGGACCACGGCCCCCGCCAAAACCCGAACGATGGCAAATCCGGTCGGATCGCTGGCTCCGCTGTCGATGGCCAACCGGTTCAGAATGGAGTTCGCCGCAAAGGCACACATGGTCAGGGCGGTGAGCAAAAACAATCTCATGCCATCCGCATAGCCGTTTGGGCGGGATTTGCACACTCACTTTCGCGAAGGTTGTGGGAACAGACATCCGGCGCCTGACAAAGCAGCGTCTAAACACGCCTTGAAAACAGAACTGTCAACACAAAACGGGGCCGCCCGAAGGCGACCCCGTTCTTAAGCTATACGGCTTCCCTATCGGCAGCTTGGCGATATCGCCAAGCGCCTGTCGGGTCGTCAGAATTCGCCGGGGCGAATTCGACGTGCTTACATCATGCCGCCCATACCGCCCATGTCGGGCATGCCGCCGGCAGGTGCCGCGCCTTCCTTGGCCGGCTTGTCGGCAACCATTGCTTCGGTGGTGACCAGCAGGCCAGCAACCGATGCAGCGTCTTCCAGAGCAGTCCGAACCACTTTGGCCGGGTCAATCACACCGAACGAGAACATGTCGCCATATTCTTCGGTCTGCGCGTTGAAGCCGAATGCTGCGTCCGATGATTCGCGGACCTTGCCGGCTACAACCGCGCCGTCGACACCTGCGTTCTCGGCGATCTGACGCAGCGGCGCTTCGATTGCCTTGCGAACGATGTTGATACCTGCGTCCTGATCGGCGTTTGCACCTTTCAGAGCTTCCAGTGCTTTACCGGCCTGGACCAGAGCAACACCACCGCCCACAACAACGCCTTCCTGAACGGCAGCGCGTGTTGCGTTCAGAGCATCGTCCACACGGTCTTTGCGCTCTTTCACTTCGACTTCGGTCATGCCGCCGACGCGGATAACGGCAACACCGCCTGCCAGTTTGGCAACGCGCTCTTGCAGCTTCTCGCGGTCGTAGTCGCTGGTGGTTTCTTCGATCTGGGTGCGGATCTGAGCAACACGTGCTTCGATCTCGGCTTTCTCGCCAGCACCGTCGACGATGGTGGTTTCGTCTTTGGTGATTTCGATTTTCTTGGCGGTGCCCAGCATGTCCATGGTCACGGACTCGAGCTTCATGCCCAGATCTTCGCTGATAACCTGACCGCCGGTCAGGATTGCGATATCCTGCAACATGGCCTTACGGCGATCGCCGAAGCCAGGTGCTTTGACAGCAGCAATTTTCAGGCCGCCGCGCAGTTTGTTGACAACCAGAGTTGCCAGCGCTTCGCCTTCAACATCCTCGGCAATGATCAGCAGCGGTTTCTGCGACTGGATCACTTGCTCCAGCAGCGGAACCATCGGCTGCAACGAGGACAGTTTCTTTTCGTGCAGCAGGATCATGCAGTCGTCGAGCTCTGCGATCATCTTGTCTGCGTTGGTGACGAAGTAAGGCGACAGGTAGCCACGGTCGAACTGCATACCTTCGACAACGTCGGTCTCGGTTTCCAGACCTTTGTTTTCTTCGACGGTGATAACGCCTTCGTTGCCAACCTTCTGCATCGCGTCTGCGATCTGCTGGCCGATTTCCGCTTCGCCGTTGGCCGAGATTGTGCCAACCTGAGCGACTTCTGCCGAGTCTTTGACTTCGCGCGAAGCAGCTTTAATGCCTTCAACAACCTTGGCAGTTGCCAGGTCGATGCCGCGCTTCAGGTCCATCGGGTTCAGGCCAGCTGCAACCTGCTTCAGGCCTTCTTTTACGATCGCCTGTGCCAGAACGGTTGCGGTGGTGGTGCCGTCGCCGGCTTCGTCATTGGTGCGGCTGGCGACTTCTTTCACCATCTGCGCGCCCATGTTTTCGAACTTGTCTTCCAGTTCGATTTCCTTGGCAACCGAAACACCGTCTTTGGTGATGCGCGGCGCGCCGAAGGATTTGTCCAGAACCACGTTGCGGCCTTTGGGGCCCAGGGTCACTTTAACCGCGTCGGCCAGGATGTTCACACCCTTCAGCATACGGTTGCGGGCATCGGTGTCGAATTTGACGTCCTTTGCAGCCATGTCGTTTCTCCTTGAGAAATTGATTTGAAATGAAGATCAGAGAAAGCGCGCGCTTACTCGATGATCCCCATGATGTCGCTTTCTTTCATCATCAGCAGCTCTTCGCCGTTGACCTGAACCTCGGTGCCCGACCATTTGCCGAACAGGATCTTGTCGCCAGCCTTGACAGCCATTGCGATCAGTTCGCCGCTGTCCTTGCGCGCACCTTCGCCGGTTGCGACGACTTCGCCTTCGCTTGGCTTTTCTTTTGCGCTGTCAGGAATGATCAGGCCGCCTGCGGTTTTCTCTTCGCTCTCTACGCGGCGAACCAGCACACGGTCATGAAGCGGTTTCAATGCCATCTTTGTAGCTCCTTGGGCTCAAAGTTTATCTATCCTCCCCCCGCCTTTCGACGAGGCGTTAGCACTCGGGGTGTGTGAGTGATAACGACGCATAGCTAGGGAGTCTAAAAGTCCGAGTCAACAATTTGTGAGAGATTTTTTTGCAACTTGGATCAGTCAGCCTGTTCCCAGCTATAGGCCCAATGCTTCAACCCTTCTGCGCCCTCTGACGTAAGCCCATAGATGCCCTTTTCAACCTTCTCGAACCACCCGTAGTGGTTTTCCCGCATCAGCCGGGTCGCGACCGGGACCGCGACCGATCTGGCGACGTCCGCCCCCTTGGACGGGCCATTCTCGGCCAGATAGGCCGCACATTTCAGCGCATCCTGCCGATACGCCGTCACGATACCATGGCGCGTCGCGCCCCCAGCGTTCGGGTCGCCTTGCAGCCGGTCGAATTCGCGCAGCAACCGTGCGGCCCTGGCTTTGTTCTTTCGGGGCGCGTAGGGGCCGGGATCGCACTGAACCTCGACCGTACCATCAGCCCGCACGGTGATCAGGCCCAGGCCGAGCCTACGACACAGTGCCAGATTATCTTTCAGCGCCCGCCGGGCCGTTCGGCCGGTGGGTTTGCAGACGGCAACATAGACCAGATCGGTGAGTTTCAGCCGGGTGATCGCCTGATGAAACAGGGACAGCGTGAACCGCAGTTTCAGTTCGACGATCACCGGCGCATCCCCATCGCGCACTGCCACGATGTCGGCTGCGCCGATTTCACCCTTGACGGTGTATCCCTGACGCTCCAGCAGCGCCTTGACCGGGGGATAGAGATCCTGCTCGCGGTTCATGTGGCCATGCTACGCAGATTGCCAGGGAATACCAGACGGGCGGCTTGAACATCGGCAGGTGGCGTGGCTAAGTCTGGGTTCAACTTCTTGACACCATTCAGGCTGGCCCCATGCGTTTGCTCACGTTTCTTGCGTTCCTTCTGTTTCCGATCTCGGCTCAGGCCGCGTGCGAGGGGGTGGACCTGCGGCCACAACTGCCCGAGGAAACCCGGACAAAATTGCAAAGTGCAGTGGGCCAGATCGCTTATCCCGAAGGCAATCACTGGATTGCACGCAAGGGCGACACGGTTTTGCACATCATCGGCACGTTGCACAGTTACGATCCGCGCATGGAAGACGTGATTGACCGCCTGTCGCCCGAACTCAGCAAAGCGGACGCCTTCTATTTCGAAGTCACTCAGCACGACATGGACGCCTTCGAAAAGACGATGGCCAACGACCTGAGTGCGGTAATGATTACCTCGGGCCCTACGTTGATCGATCTGATGGAGGAAGACGACTGGGATGCGCTGTCCGCAGCCCTGGCCCAGCGCGGCATCCCCGGCTGGATGGCTGCGAAAATGCGTCCGTGGTTCCTGACCATGATGCTGAGCATTCCGCCCTGCATGATCGAAGACCCGAATTCAACTTATGGAATGGACGCCCGCCTGAACGATCTGGCCGTTGAAAAAGGTATCCCGCAGCACTCGCTGGAACGAATCGAAGACCTGATGGCCATGTTCGACAGTTATCCGCTTGAGAAACAGGTCGAGTCGCTTGTGCGCCTGTCCGGGGCGATGCAGGGCAATGCAGACCAGTTGGCCACCATGGCCAACGCGTATCTTGAAGAAAAGCACGCCGAGATCTTACAGCTTGCCCGTTTACAGGGGCTGGAGCAGTCGGGCATGAGCCCCGAAGCCTTCGATGCGGAATGGCAGGATTTCGAGCAGCAATTGCTGGTGCAGCGAAATGCCAACTGGATGGCGCAGATTCTGGACATCAGGGATCAGACGGTTGTGATTGCGGTCGGCGCGGGACACCTGAGCGATGATTACGGCCTGCTGAATCAGCTGGAAGAAGCTGGATACGTTCTGACACGCGCCGAGTTCTGAACGGACCCAGTGGTTTTCAGACCAAGCGTCGCAGACAGTGCTCAGCGGCGTGACAACGGCCTTTAGCCGCCCTATAAGGCGCGCAAATTTCCATTCCGCAGGACACTGACATGACGACGCTAGTATTTGGCCACAAATCCCCCGACACAGATTCCACAGGCTCGCCGATCCTGTGGTCGTGGTACCTGAACGAGGTCAAGGGTGAGCAGACCGAACCCGTACTGCTGGGTGAACCCAACACAGAAGCAACATTCATGCTGGAAAACTGGGACCTGCCCAAGCCGCGGATCCTTGAGGACCTGCCCGCGGAAACGCCGGTGGTTATCGTCGACACCAACAACCCCGCCGAACTGCCGGCCAACATCAACGACGCGGACATCCGCGCCATCATCGACCATCACAAGCTGGTCGGTGGCCTGGAAACCAAAGGCCCGATCGACATCACAGTGCGCCCCCTGGCCTGCACCGCCACCATCATGGTTGATCTGATGGGCGAAGATGCGGCCAAGATGCCCGACGCCATCAAGGGCGCCGCGCTTACCTGCATTCTGTCGGATACTCTGGAATTCCGCTCACCCACCACCACGGCGCATGACCGCGAGGTTGCAGAACGTCTGGCGGCCGAGCTCGAGCTGGACATTTCGGCATATGCCGCAGAAATGTTCGCGGCGAAATCGGATGTCTCGTCCTTTTCGGACGCCGAGTTGATCCGCATGGACAGTAAAGAATACGAGGTCGACGGCACCAAATTCCGGGTCTCGGTTCTGGAAACCACCGCTCCCGGCGTCGTTCTGGACCGCAAGGCCAGCCTGGCGGACTCGATGGTGGCCGTTGCCAAGGAAGACGGCGTCGAGCAGGTGCTGCTGTTCGTGGTTGATATCCTGAACGAAGAGGCCACGCTGCTGGTCCCCAATGATCTGGTCAAAACCGTGGCCGAGAAAAGCTTTGGCGCAACCGTGGACGGCGACGCCGTAGTTCTGCCCGGTATCATGAGCCGTAAAAAGCAGATCATTCCGAACCTGAAGGTCTGATCCTCAAGCGACCCAAATATGAAGGCGTCCAATTCGGGCGCCTTTTTTCTTTGCTGACAGCCATTTGCGGAGGCGTTGCCGGTTGTTAGTCTGACCGGGGGTCAAAAGCCTATCCCAGGTCAGGTAAATGCAATGGTCGTACGAAAACTGAGCACCACCCGCAGCATCCTTCTTTTTGAAGGTGCCGACAAGGCGGCGTATTGGCGACGTTTTGCAATGTTGCTGACGCTGTCGGTCGTGATTGCCACCATGGGTTTGCTGCGCAACTCAGGCGCTGTCGTGATCGCGGCCATGCTTGTGGCGCCGCTGATGACCCCGATCCTCGGGGTGGCCGCCGCGATGGTCATGGGATGGTTGAAACGCGCGGTGACGCTGGCGCTTACGGTTTGCCTGGCTGCCATTGTCTGCGTGATGATGGCATGGTTTCTGGTTTATGTCGCAGATGTTCCCCGTGGCATTTTGATCCCCGACCAGGTCCTGGCGCGCACCGATCCCGGCACCGAAGACCTGATCGTCGCGCTCGCTGCCGGTGTGGCCGGGGCCTATGTTCAGATCAACAAGTCCGAATTGAGCCTTCTACCCGGCGCGGCCATCGGTGTTTCGCTTGTTCCCCCGCTGTCGGCCTCGGGCATTCTTTTATATTTTGACGAACCCGCCGAGGCCTATGAGGCAGGGCTGCTTTTCGCAACGAACCTTGGCGCGATCATTCTGTCAGCCTGCGCGGTTTATCTTGTCTATGCCGCGCGCTCCGTGGTTTTCAGCAAGGGAAAGCGCAAACTGAACTTTACCGCCAGCGTCTTTGTCGCGATCGCGTTTCTGGTCGTCGTCGTCCTGCAGCTTGGGAAGTCCACCTACAACCGTTATCTGGAAACGCGGACCGAGGCGCAACTGGCCGAGTCCATTCGTGCATGGGCCGATCCGGTTTCCGTGGAAATCATCCGCATCGACGTCAACGCTCAGCGCAAGCGGGCCGAGGTTTGGCTGATCGTCGATCTGCCGGCCGAAGCGCAGTTCAAGGTTTCTTCCATTGCCGGTTTGCTGCCACCCAAGCTGCGTGAGACCCCTCTGGTCGGGGTGTTGGAGGAGGAACTAGGACCCGGATACTTGGCCATTATCCGGTATCAGCCGCGTATCGGGGCCCAGATCATCCTGGGAACGGAAAACGTTCAGCAGGCCCCGGATGTCACGAAAATTACCGAAGACGAGTAGCAGATTCACCCATTCCTTGGCGCAAACGGGAATGCGGGATGGTGTTCGGGCCCAAGCTTTGCCATAGCTGTCGCCAGCGCGATATCAGACCCAGAGGCACCCATGACCCAGATCGTTTCCTCGCTTTCCGAGATCTCGGACCGTTACAAGGCATTGTTCGTCGACCTTTGGGGCTGTGTTCACAACGGCATCACGGCCTACCCCGAGGCGGTCGAAGCGCTGAAGGCCTATCGCGCCAAGGGTGGACTGGTGGTCTTGGTCACGAACTCTCCCAAACCTCGCGCCGGGGTGGCAGAGCAGCTCGTGCAATTCAACGTCCCTGCCGACGCGTATGACACCATCGCCACCAGCGGGGATTCCGCGCGATCTGCGATGTTCCGGGGTGCTGTGGGGCACAAGGTTTACTTCATGGGCGAGTGGCAGCGCGATGCGGGCTTTTTCGAACCGCTGAAACTGTTGGATCACCCCATCCATATCGAGCGTGTGCCGCTGAAGGAAGCCGAGGGTATTGTCTGCTGCGGTCCGTTCGACCCGATGGCCGACCCGGATGTGAACCGGCCGGATTTCCTGTACGCCAAGCAGATGGGGATGAAACTGCTTTGTGCGAACCCTGATATTGTCGTGGACCGCGGCGAGGTGCGCGAATGGTGCGCCGGTGCTTTGGCCAGGCTGTACACCGAAATGGGCGGCGAGAGCCTGTATTTCGGCAAACCGCATCCCCCGATCTATGATCTGGCCCGCCGCAGGTTGCAGGAACTGGGGCACGACATCCCCGACAGCGACATTCTGGTGATCGGCGACGGCCCCCACACGGATATTCTGGGCGGCATGGGAGAGGGCATTGATTCTCTGTTCATCTCGGGCGGATTGGCCGCGGCAGAAACAAAAACGTCGCATCATCCGCACCACGAATCTCTAACCACCTATATTGAAAGGGAAAAGATCAATCCAACCTACACGATCGGGCGCTTGAGGTAATAAGAAAAGACTTGATTTTCTGCAACTGCGAAGTAATAAAGTTGCCAACCTTGGCCAAATGATGGTTTTTTCTTTCACGGCCGATTTCGAGTGAGGGCAACATGTTGGACAATCTTCCGCGCGGAACGATCTGTATCGAAGACATCGAAATGGGCATGTCCCGCCACCTGCGCAAAGTGGTGACGGATGAAGATATCGAAATGTTCGCGCAGGTCTCGACCGACCGGAATCCGGTGCATCTGGACGACGACTATGCCCGCGATACGATCTTCGAAGGCCGTATTGCCCACGGAATGCTGACGGCGGGTCTGATCTCGGCCGTGATTGGTGAACAACTGCCGGGTCATGGCACCGTTTACATGGGTCAGTCACTGAAGTTCCTGGCACCTGTGCGTCCGGGTGACATGGTCTATGCCGAGGTGAAAGTGATCGACATCGATTTTGCCAAGCGCCGCGTCAAGCTGGACTGCCATTGTTCGGTCGAGGGCAAGAAGGTCCTGATCGGCGAAGCGATGGTGCTTGCCCCGTCGCGCAAGTTCGACTGACTGGCAAACACAGTCTCGCAAAAGGCGCCGGACCGGCGCCTTTATTGTTTGGGCACTCAAATGCACACAAGGTCGTCAGGAAGAACGGGTTCTTTTTCGCCCTTTCAGCGCACCTGATTCCAGAATGATTTCCGACACTACGTGTTCACGTCTGTAGGCCATCACGTGAACCCCGGAAACACCGGCGATGTCCCGGATCTGCTGGATCAGTTCGATACAGATCTTCTTGCCCTCTTCCGCGGGCTTTTCGGCCTTTTCCATCCGCTCGATGACATGATCCGGGATGTGAATTCCGGGCACATTGCTGCGCATCCAGCGTGCCGCGCGTGCCGAAGCGATTGGGCCGACACCCGCGATGATGAATACTTTTTCGTCCAGACCGGCATCCCGAACCCGGTCCATGAACCTTTCAAAGAGCGGAATGTCGTAGATATAGTTGGTCTGAATAAACTCGGCCCCCGCCTCGACCTTCTTTGCAAGACGTTCCGGGCGCCAGTCATAGGGCGGTATACAGGGGTTTTCCGCTGCACCCAAAAACAGTTGAGGGGGGCGCGTGATCTTGCGGCCGGAAAGAAACTTTCCCTGATCGCGCATCGTTCGGATCGTCCGCAGCAAGGTCAGGGAATCAAAGTCAAACACAGGTTTTGCGCCCGGTTGATCCCCAACCCCGACACCGTCGCCCGTCAGGCACAGCACGTTGCTGACGCCCAGCGCAGCAGCCCCCAGAACATCCCCCTGAATGGCGATCCGGTTCCGGTCTCGGCAGGAAATCTGATAGACCGGAGAATACCCTGCGCGGGTCAACAACGCACAGATCCCTATCGAAGACATGTGGCAGTTGGCACCAGACGCATCGGTTGCATTGATCGCATCCGCCACTTCACCCAGCGGCTGCGCCGCCTGAAACACATCCTCGGGGTCAGCACTGTCTGGCGGGTTAAGTTCAGCAGTCACCGCAAAGCGACCCGAACGCAGAACTCTTTCCAATCGACTGTGCGAGACATAGCCTTCGGGAACAGGCACATAGCCGATCGGCTCGACCTCGCTGCGATGGGCATCATTCATTTCTTCAGCTCCCGGTTCACCGCGTTGGGGGGTTCTGCAGCCAGAGGTGCCGCAGAGGGTTCGTTTTCACGCGCCTCCGGGAACGCCTGCGCAAGCGTTTCGCGGGCAGCGTCCCGGGCCTCGCGTTCCCGTGCGGCGATCTCGCGGCTGACCCGCAGCCAGGATGATGATCCCTTCAACGTGTGTTCCACGGGCGGAAGAACCTCTTTTATCTTGTTGCCCCCGTGTTGCATGCGGCTGGCGCCGTCCCAGGCCAAAGCCCAGACGCATTTCATATCGGGCTTCACCTCGCAGAACTCACCGGGACGTACACCGCCGCACGGGCCGTTGCGCAGTTGCTTGGGGCAGTTCATCGGGCAAGACATACCCGTCGAAGACAAAACGCATTGTCCGCACATCTTGCAATCAAACAAAAGACTTTTGACGCCTTTTTCGACCAGCGCGATGGGGCGTTCAACGCGGTTGTAGCCGATCTTTGCAAAGACCGGATCCATCGCGACCATGCCCCGTTCGACACATTTGTAAATCCACTCGAACGCACGGGCGTTGCGAATCGCGAACAGTCGCAATCGATACATGGGTCTGCCTCCTGTGCTGGGTTCATTTGAACCTGGCCGGGCCATCGTCCGCCGCCCAGCGTGGTCCGAGGGCCGGAAACCCAGTCTACACTCAGTATTTTTTTTGGATCAAGCAGTTGACCGAATGTTGTACAGCATTCCAGGGATGCCCCGTGTGCAATCATGTCCGGCAAATGGTTTTGGTGTGTTTCGGCAGGACCGGTGCCTTGAATTCAAACTGCCGCTTGAACAAATCGCAACGCAACGCTACGCAATCGCCTATGCACATCATCCGGGATTTCCAGTTTGTCGAGCCAGAAGATCGCGGCGCCAGCGTTGCGATCGGGAATTTTGATGGCGTTCATGTGGGGCACCAGTCGGTGATCGAACTGGCCCGCGACGCGGCCCCGGATGCGCCACTGGGGGTCATGACCTTCGAGCCGCATCCGCGTGAATACTTTGCGCCGGACTCTCCTCCGTTCCGCCTGATGCGCGGCAATGCGCGGGCGCATCGGCTTGAGAAACTGGGTGTGAAGAAACTGTATGAACTGCCGTTCAACGCGGCGCTGGCCGGGCTTTCCCCCGATGAATTCGCGCGCAACGTGATTTGTGACGGGCTGGGCCTGTCCCATGTCGTGGTCGGGGCCGATTTCTGCTTTGGCAAGGGCCGCAGCGGGACGGCTGACGATCTGGTTCGGTTCGGGCAAGAGATGGGATTTGGCGTGACGATCGCCCCTTTGATGCAGCGGTCGGAAAACGTGGTCTCGTCAACCGCCATCCGAACCGCGTTGAGCGAGGGTCGCCCAAAGGATGCCGCCGCGATGCTGGGCCATTGGCACAGGATCGAAGGCGAGGTGATCGGGGGCGAGCAGCGCGGGAGGGAGCTGGGTTTCCCAACCGCGAACATGTCCATCGAAGGGCTCCACCCGCCCAGGTTCGGTGTCTACGCCGTATTGGTCGACGTGCTGGATGGCCCTCATCAGGGCAGTTATAACGGCGCGGCCTCGGTTGGGGTGCGCCCGATGTTCCATGGCGAAGTGCCAAATATTGAAACCTTCCTGTTCGACTTTTCCGGCGACCTGTACGGGGCGACCTTGTCGGTGGGGCTGATCGAATTCCTGCGCCCTGAAATGACATTTGACGGGCTGGATGGTCTGATCGCGCAGATGAATGCCGATTGTGAACAGGCCCGGGGCATTCTGGCCGCCCTATGAGCGCCGATCCGATTGAACGCACCGGCCTGCCCGCCCGGTTCTGGGAACGCAAACCGCTGCGCAAGATGAACCAGCGCGAGTGGGAGGCCCTGTGTGACGGCTGCGGCAAGTGCTGCCTCAACAAGCTGGAAGATGAAGACTCGGGCGAAGTTGCCCTGACCTGCGTCGCCTGCCGCCTGCTGGACGATGAAAGCTGCCGCTGCACGCAATACGACATCCGGCATCAATTCGTCCCTGAATGCATCGTCATGACGCCCGACAATATCGACGAACACGCCTATTGGTTGCCGCAAACCTGCGCCTATCGGCTGCTGTGGGAGGGCAAACCGCTTTACGACTGGCACCCATTGTTGTCTGGTACGCCGGAAACCGTGCACGCCGCAGGCGTGTCGGTCCGAGGGCGCACGGTGTCCGAGTTCGAAACCCCCATGGAAGAGTGGGAAGACTACATTATCGAGGAGCCTAGCTGATGTATTTCGCATCTGACAATTCCGGGCCGGTTCACCCGCAGGTCATGGCCAAACTGGCCGAGGCCAATCAGGGCTATCAGATGGCCTATGGCGCCGACACGATGATGAACGAGGTGCGTGACCGCATTCGCAGCATCTTTGAAGCTCCGGGGGCGGCCGTCTATCTGGTGGCGACGGGGACAGCGGCAAATTCTCTGGCTCTTGCCACATTGTCCAACCCTTGGGAAACGATCTTCTGCTCTCCGGTTGCCCATATTCACGAAGACGAGTGCAACGCGCCCGAGTTTTACACCGGGGCCAAGCTGACCCTTGTTCCCGGCGGTGACAAGATGGCGCCGGACGCGCTGCGCGGGTCCATCTTGGGCGAAGAAACCCGTGGTGTTCACGGGCCGCAGCGCGGGCCGGTGTCGATCACCCAGGTCACCGAGCGCGGATCGGTCTATTCGCTGGAGGAGTTGCAGGCGCTGTGCGGGGTCGCAAAGGAATATGGCTTGCCCGTCCATCTGGATGGGGCCCGGTTCAGCAATGCCCTGGTGGCCCTGAATTGCTCTCCGGCTGACATGACATGGAAAGCCGGGGTGGATGCAGTCAGCTTCGGTGGTACCAAAAACGGCCTGATGGGCGTCGAGGCCGTGGTGTTCTTTGACGAGAGCAAGGCCTGGGAATTCGAGCTGCGGCGCAAACGCGGGGCGCATCTGTTTTCCAAGCATCGCTACCTGTCCGCTCAGATGGCGGCCTATCTTGATGATGATCTGTGGCTGAAGCTGGCGCGTCAGGCCAATGCAAACTGTGCCCGGCTGGCCGATGGCTTGCGTGCAAAAGGGGCCGAGTTCCTGCACGAACCGCAGGCCAATATGGTCTTTGCCGCTTTTTCACGCGCGAAGCACAAACAGCTGCATGAGGCCGGGGCAATCTACCACCTTTGGGGGGCCGAGCTGGAAGGTGACGATGACGATGAAAGCCTTGCGTGCAGACTGGTCTGCGACTGGTCGATCGGAACAGCCGAGATCGATCAGTTTCTCAGCCTGTTGTAACACCCGCCCCGTGGCCAGCTTTCCAGAACTCCTGAAGCAGCACGGCGGTTTCAAGGGGGTGCGAAATGGGCAGCATATGCCCCGCACCTTGAACGACTTCATGGCGTGCGTTCGGCAGACGGCGCTGCAATCCTTTACAGATTGCGGGGATCGTCGGGTGGGTCTTTGATCCGCTCAGCAACAGGGTTGGCATCGATACGCGCTTACATCTGTCGGGGTCAAGCAACCCTTCCCGGTCATCGTACAGAACGGGATAAGACGCGGGAACAACATGAATCCCACGTACCATGCTGGCGCGCGTCCGCTCTGGCAGGTCAGGCCATTTGGGGCTGATGCCAGAGCTCCACATCCGGTTGAACAACCGCGCGGCCAGCGCTTCGTCGCCTGCTTGGAACGCTGCTTCAATCGGCTGGGACTCTCGCAGGTGCTGATCGTAGAAACCGGGCGCGTCCTGTTTTGCCACCGCAAAGAACACAGGCTCAATCAGGGTCAAACTTCGAATACGGTCCGGGTGCTCGATGGCCAGTCTGAGCGCAACGATCGCCCCAAAGGAATGGCCGACCAGATCCGTGGGCTCGGTCAATTCGACCGCCGCCAGCCCTGTCACAGCGTCAAAGAAATCGCTTTGACCGTCCCAATCCGGACTGCGCCCATGAGACAGCATGTCCGGTGCAACAAGACACACGCTGCCATCCAATGCCTTGGCCAGGCCGGACCACGCGCCGGAATGTGCAATGGTGCAATGAAGGGCAAGCAAATTGCGCCCTCCGTCACCCAATCGTCTCACGAAACCGGATTGCATCGCCGTCGGGGCTGTCATCCATCGATCTCGGACAGATGCCGATCCAGATCATCCAGGCGATCCTGCCCCCAGAAGCGTTGACCATCCGGCGTGATGTAGAACGGCGCGCCGAACACGCCGCGATCCACGGCTTCTTCCAGATTGGCGGCATAGGTTTCGGCCCCGACCAGCAGACCGCTGTTGGCCAGTTCCGGGTCAAACCCGGCATTTGCCAGGCAGTCCCGGATCACATCATCCTGAGCGACGTCCTTTTCTTCGGCCCAGCAGGCGCGCAGTATCAACTGGCACAACTTGCCCACGTCGCCCGAACCATCCTTGATCGCGGCGATGATCGCATAGGAGGACGGCGCCATGTTGGTCGGCCAGTGCGCCGGTTGCAGGTTGAACTCCATCCCCAGATTCTTCGATTGGCGCAGCAACTCTTGAGCGCGGTATTCGATGCGCGATACATGACGGTCTTTCGGCGGCGTGCCCCCGGTACGTGCGAACAGGGCCATGATGTCCAGCGGCTTGTAGTTAATCGTTGCGTCGTGTTTCGCCGCAATCTCTTCCAGCCGGTTCCCCGCAAGATAGCTGTAGGGCGAAATTGTCGCAAAAAAGTAGTCAATCCGGGTCATGTTCACTTTCTCCGCTGCGTTACCTTTGCGGGACGGTAAGGCCATGCTAAGCGGTGTCAACATCACGAATCTGTCACATTGCCATTGCTGCCCGGGGACCTCAGCCGATGCCGACACTTCACGAACCCAAGCTTATCGCTGGGAACGCCAACCTTCCACTTGCCAAAACCATCGCCCGTCGCATGAGCCTGTATCGCGGTGTCGACCAGGGATTGGTCGATGCACGCGTCGAACGGTTCAACGATGGCGAGATCTTCGTCGAAGTGTTCGAGAACGTACGCGGCGAGGATATGTTCATTATCCAGCCGACCTCGAACCCGGCCAACGACAACCTGATGGAGCTGCTGATCATCGCCGACGCACTGCGCCGCTCGTCGGCGCAACGGATCACGGCCGTGATCCCCTATTTCGGCTATGCCCGCCAGGATCGCCGCACCAAGGCCCGCACGCCCATCAGCGCCAAGCTGGTGGCCAATATGCTGACCGGCGCAGGGATCGAGCGGATTCTGACGATGGATCTTCATGCCGCGCAGATTCAGGGGTTTTTCGATATGCCCGTCGACAATCTGTACGCCTCGCCGATCTTTGCGCTGGATGTCAAAAACCAGTTCAAGGACAATCTGGATGAGATCATGGTGGTTTCACCCGACGTGGGCGGCGTGGCGCGCGCGCGTGAACTGGCCAAGCGCATCAACGCCCCCTTGTCGATCGTTGACAAGCGGCGCGAGAAAGCAGGCGAAGTCGCTGAAATGACCGTTATCGGAGATGTGAAGGACAAGATCTGCCTGATCGTCGACGATATGTGTGACACCGCCGGAACACTTTGCAAGGCCGCGCAGGTCCTGTTGGACAATGGCGCCAAGGAAGTTCATTCGTACATCACGCATGGTGTCATGAGCGGCCCCGCGGTCGAGCGGGTGACGAACTCGGTTATGAAGTCGCTGGTGTTGACCGACACGATCCAGCCGACCAAAGAGATTTTGAAGGCAAAGAACATCCGCATCGTTCCGACTGCGCCGATCTTCACCCAGGCGATCCTGAACATCTGGAACGGAACCAGTGTGTCTTCGCTGTTCGAAGACAAGACGCTGACCCCAATCTACGAATCCATGTATCAGATGGATTGAGCAACAGGGGCGGCCAAACATGTCGCCCCCTGATATCTGAAATACCGATTGCGCGGATATCTGACCATGGGGCGCGATCGGCGACACAAGTGGAATCACCTCCATGACTGCCAACAAACGTATTGTTCTTTCCAGCGATCACGCGGCGATCGAGCTGCGCCAGTCCGTGGCCAACCACATCGCACAGCAAGGTTGGGACGTGGTTGATATCGGCCCGACAACCCCGGAAAGCACCCATTACCCCAAGCACGGCAAGGCCGCAGCGCAGGCCGTTGCCTCGGGCGATTGCAGCTTGGGTATCGTCCTCTGCGGCACTGGGCAGGGTATCATGATGGCTGCGAACAAAGTGCCCGGCATTCGCTGTGGCGTTTGTTCCGACGCATTCTCGGCCCGCATGATCCGCCAGCACAACAACGCCAACATGCTGTCGATTGGCGCGCGGGTTGTCGGTGAGGGTCTGGCGCTGGACATCGTTGACGCGTTTCTGAATGCCGAATTCGAAGGCGGCCGCCACGCCACACGCGTGGACATGATCGAAGCGCAGGACGACTGAACCCAATCAGTCGTTCAAACGCCTGAAAACATGGCGAACCCGGATCAGGATATATTCCAGTCGTCCGGGTGTGCCACCTCTCCTATCGCGGTCCAGCTTGCCCGGATGCGAGCAATCCGAGTGTCGGACCAGGTCCGGAATACTGCGTCAAAACCCTCGGCAGTGATATGTTCGGCCTGAACCTCTGCGCGCAGCGCCGAGGACGTGTCGACATCCCACAGCGAGATCCCGATCTGCACCATAGGCGGGGTCCGAAATGCTTCTTTGAACCGAATGTTTGCGCGGCGTTCACGCGGCCCCTGCCCGGTCCACATATCGCCGCCTTCGGCAAACTCCGAGAACAGGACATTTTCACCCTGCTCAATTCCAATGGGATGGGTTAGAAACTTTTTCATCTTATCATCATTATTCTTGAATTCCCGCAACTTACCCC
Organism: Ruegeria sp. HKCCD7559; assembly: GCF_013110575.1. Taxonomy (NCBI): domain Bacteria; kingdom Pseudomonadati; phylum Pseudomonadota; class Alphaproteobacteria; order Rhodobacterales; family Roseobacteraceae; genus Ruegeria; species Ruegeria sp. HKCCD7559. The sequence goes on along the minus strand of NZ_WVQU01000001.1, from coordinate 67,654 downwards.
GGCATTTCGGCAAAAGCACGACAAAAAAACGGCCCCGCAATTGCGAGGCCGCTCAAATTTTTCACTAGTGGGCCCGTTACAGGCTCATATGCGTTCCAAGCGCTTCCATGTCGGCCAGCAGCTTGGCTGCATCGTCGACAATGGTCTGTTCGCCGTTTTCCTTCGCCACCTCGTGCGAGGCGCGTGCCTCGGCGATCAGCTCGTCCAGATGCGCGCGGGTTACTTCCGCCACCGGGATGGCCTTTTCGGCCAGAACTGACAGGCTGTCGCCGTTGATCTGGGCAAACCCGCCGGTGACCAGGTATTCGCTGGACCCTTCGGGTGCCTCGACCTTGAGCAGACCGGGGCGCAGCGTGGTGATGGTGGGGGCATGATCGGGCATCGCCGTCATGTCCCCGTCCGCGCCGGGAATCTGGACCGCGCTCGCCTGAAGCGAAGCAAGGCTCCGCTCGGGGCTGACGAGGTCGAATTGCATCGTGTTTGCCATCAGGGATACTCCTTAGGCGGCTTCTGCGGCCATCTTCTCCGCTTTGGCGATCACTTCGTCGATGCCACCAACCATCAGGAAGGCCGCTTCGGGCAGGTGATCGTATTCGCCGGCCACAACGGCCTTGAACGACGCGATGGTCACATCCAGAGGAACCTGAACGCCGGGCGAACCGGTGAAGACTTCGGCCACGTCGAACGGCTGCGACAGGAAGCGTTCGATCTTACGGGCACGGGCCACGGTCAGTTTGTCCTCTTCCGACAGTTCGTCCATGCCAAGGATGGCGATGATGTCCTGTAGCGACTTGTAGCGCTGGAGGATCTGCTGAACGTCCGTCGCAACCTTGTAGTGCTCTTCACCAACGATGGCCGGGTCAAGCAGACGCGAGGTCGAGTCGAGCGGGTCAACCGCCGGGTAGATACCCTTTTCCGAGATCGCACGGTTGAGAACGGTGGTCGCGTCAAGGTGGGCAAACGAGGTTGCCGGCGCAGGGTCGGTCAGGTCGTCCGCGGGCACGTAGATCGCCTGAACAGACGTGATCGAGCCCGACTTGGTCGAGGTGATGCGTTCCTGCAGAGCGCCCATGTCGGTGGCCAGTGTTGGCTGGTAGCCCACGGCCGAAGGAATACGACCTAGCAGAGCCGACACCTCGGAACCCGCCTGCGTAAAGCGGAAGATGTTGTCGACGAAGAACAGAACGTCGGTACCGGACTGGTCACGGAACTGTTCCGCCAGGGTCAGACCGGTCAGAGCGACACGTGCACGCGCACCCGGAGGCTCGTTCATCTGACCGTACACCAGGGCCACTTGGCTTTCCGACAGGTTGTCGGGCTTGATCACGTTCGATTCGATCATCTCGTGGTACAGGTCGTTCCCTTCACGGGTCCGTTCACCAACACCCGCGAACACCGAGAAGCCCGAGTGCACTTTTGCGATGTTGTTGATCAGTTCCATGATCAGAACGGTTTTACCAACGCCGGCACCGCCGAACAGGCCGATCTTACCGCCTTTGGCGTAGGGGGCCAGCAGGTCAACGACCTTGATGCCTGTCACCAAAATTTCCGACTCGGTCGACTGTTCGTCGAACTCGGGCGCGGGCTGGTGGATGGCGCGGGTTTCGGTGGCTTCGACCGGGCCCTTTTCGTCGATCGGTTCGCCGACCACGTTCAGGATGCGGCCCAGGGTGGCGTTGCCGACCGGAACCGAGATCGGTGCGCCGGTGTCGGTCACGGCCTCGCCGCGGACCAGACCTTCGGTCGCGTCCATCGCAATGGTGCGGACAGTGTTTTCACCCAGGTGCTGAGCAACTTCCAACACCAGGCGCTTGCCGTTGTTGGTGGTTTCCAGCGCGTTCAGAATTTCAGGCAGCTGATCTTCGAAGTGCACGTCGACGACGGCCCCGATGATCTGTGTGACTTTGCCTTTTGCATTCGCCATGTTTCGTCTCCGGTTTTCTTACAGCGCTTCGGCGCCGGAAATAATTTCAATCAGCTCGTTGGTGATCACGGCCTGACGCGAGCGGTTGAACTGGATCGTCAGCTTGTCGATCATCTCACCCGCGTTGCGTGTCGCGTTGTCCATCGCGGACATCCGTGCACCCTGTTCAGACGCTCCGTTTTCGAGCAGAGCCGAGAAGATCGCAGTCGCAACCCCCTTGGGCAGCAGGTCGGCCAGAATGGCTTCTTCGCTGGGCTCGTAATCGAAGATGGCACCGCTGTCGTCACCCGCCGCTTCGCCCTCGAACGAGGCGGGGATGACCTGCTGCGCCGTCGGGATCTGGGTCACGACGTTGACGAACTTCGAGTAGAAGATCGTGGCAACGTCGAACTCACCCGCGTCAAAGCGAGACAGGACGTCCTTGGCGATGTCTTGCGCGTTGTTGTACCCAATGCGCTTGACCTCGCTCAGGTCGATATGTCCAACGAACAGATCGCCAAAATCACGCTTGAGCGCGTCGCGGCCCTTCTTGCCGACAGTCAGAACCTTGACCGTCTTGCCTTTCAGGCGCAGCTCTTCCGCCTTTTGGCGGGCCAGCTTGGCGATGTTCGAGTTGAAGCCGCCGCAGAGGCCGCGTTCAGCTGTCATGACAACCAGCAGATGGACATCGTCACTGCCCGTACCACGGAGCAGCTTGGGGGCGCTGTCGCTGCCCCCGACCGAAGCCGCCAGCCCTGCCATCACGGCATTGAACCGCTCGGCATAGGGGCGCGACGCTTCGGCAGATTCCTGGGCGCGGCGCAGTTTTGCAGCCGCGACCATCTGCATGGCCTTGGTGATCTTGCGGGTCGATTTGACCGACTCGATCCTGTTTTTAAGGTCCTTAAGATTTGGCATATGCCCGCCTCTCCCTTAAGCGAAGGTTGCGGCGTATTCGTCCAGCGCAGCCTTGATCTTGTCGGAAGCGTCACCCTTGATCTTGGGGTCTTCGTCCGTGATCCACTGAAGCAGATCCGCGTGCTTGCCACGCAGGTGCGCCAGCAGGCCAGCTTCGTAACGGCCAACGTCGGACACATCGATCTTGTCGAGGTAACCATTGGTACCTGCGAAGATGACGCAGACGATTTCAGCGTTGGTCAGCGGCGAGTACTGCGGCTGTTTCATCAGCTCGGTCAGACGCGCACCACGGTTCAGCAGCTGCTGGGTTGCGGCGTCGAGGTCTGAACCGAACTGCGCAAAGGCCGCCATTTCGCGGTACTGAGCCAGTTCCAGTTTAACCGGACCCGCAACCGACTTCATCGAGTTGGTCTGGGCCGAAGAGCCCACACGCGAAACCGACAGACCGGTGTTCACGGCAGGACGGATGCCCTGATAGAACAGTTCGGTTTCCAGGAAGATCTGGCCGTCGGTGATCGAGATCACGTTGGTTGGAATAAACGCCGAAACGTCACCACCCTGAGTTTCGATAACCGGCAGAGCGGTCAGCGAACCCGCGCCGAAGTCTTCGTTCAGCTTCGCCGAACGTTCCAGCAGACGGGAGTGGAGGTAGAAAACGTCGCCAGGATAGGCTTCACGTCCGGGCGGACGACGCAGCAGCAGCGACATCTGACGATAAGACACAGCCTGTTTCGACAGGTCATCATAGATGATCAGCGCATGGCGGCCGTTGTCGCGGAAGTATTCAGCCATCGCAGTTGCGGCGTAGGGTGCCAGGAACTGCATCGGTGCCGGGTCCGAAGCGGTTGCGGCCACAACGATCGAGTATTCAATCGCACCGGACTCTTCCAGTTTCTTCACCAGCTGCGCAACGGTCGAACGCTTTTGACCGATCGCTACGTAAACGCAGTACAGTTTCTTCGACTCGTCGTCGCCTGCTGCGTCGTTGTAGGTTTTCTGGTTCAGGATGGCGTCCAGAGCAACGGCGGTTTTGCCGGTCTGACGGTCACCAATGATCAGCTCACGCTGGCCACGGCCGATCGGGATCATCGCGTCAACCGATTTCAGGCCGGTTGCCATCGGCTCGTGAACCGATTTACGCGGGATGATGCCGGGCGCTTTTACGTCTGCAACGCCACGCTTGGTTGCGTTGATCGGGCCTTTGCCGTCCAGCGGGTTGCCCAGACCGTCCACAACGCGGCCCAGCAGCTCGTCACCGATCGGAACGTCCACGATCGAGTTGGTACGCTTGACGGTGTCACCTTCTTTGATGTCACGGTCGGAACCGAAGATAACGACACCGACATTGTCGCTTTCCAGGTTCAGCGCCATGCCCATGATGCCGCCGGGGAATTCGACCATCTCACCGGCTTGCACATTGTCCAGACCGTATACACGGGCAATCCCGTCACCGACGCTCAGCACGCGACCGATCTCGGCCACTTCGGCTTCCTGACCAAAATTCTTGATCTGGTCCTTCAGGATTGCAGAAATCTCTGCAGCTTGGATTCCCATTTATCCGACCTCTTTCATTGCATTCTGTAGGGAGTTCAGCTTCGAACGGATCGAACTGTCGATCATTTTCGAGCCCACTTTAACGACAAGACCGCCGATGAGGCTTTCATCCACGGTCGCATTGATAGTTACGGTCTTGCCCACACGCTCGGACAGCGTCTTGGACAGTTTTTCCATTTGCGTCTTGGTCAGCGCCTTGGCCGAGGCGACATCCGCGGTCACTTCGCCACGCTCATCAGCCAGCATGTCGCGCAGAACCTTCAGCAGTTGCGGCACGACGAACAGGCGACGCTTCTGCGCCATCAGACCCAGCGTGTTGCGCAGGATGGCGTTCAGACCCATCTTGTCTGCGATCGCAGTGATCGCGCCTTCCTGTTCAGCGCGGGAAACCAGCGGCGATGCGATCAGGTCGCGCAGCTCTGCACTGTCGTCCAGCGCGGCTGCCAGATCATTGATGCCGGATTCCAGACCTGCAAGGTCGTTGTTCTCTTTTGCGATCTCGAAGACCGCGGTGGCATAGCGCTCGGCGATGCCAGTGGAAATCGAAGCTGGTTCGGACACGTCCACCCTTCCGATATTTTGGGCCCCGAATTCGCGTGCGGCAGCTACCCCGGGGGCGTGAAGAAACCCCGGCCAGACGGTCGGGGATCAAAATCACCGGGGATGTAGCAGAGCCGAACCAACCAAGCAATACGCTATAGCGGTAACGGATTTATCCACAAATTGTTATTTTTCATTAACTTACGGCAAGTGCGACGGTTTGAACACATTGGCCCAGTTGAAAAATGTTACGAATATGCAGGTTTTTGCGATTCCTGTGACTTTTTTTCCTCAATTTTTCGCGTGGAATTGCCCGGGGTCTCAGGCGGGCTTCAGCAAGCCGTCCAGCGCTTTGATCGGTCTTTTGACCGCGTCTTTGGTCACGCTGCCGCTTGGCGGGCGGATATGTTTGCTGACTTCCACCATCAGCACCCCACCCGCCATCACCGTCGGAATCCGCTGGCCGGTCTTTTCGATCAGGTTGCCGGATTTCAACCAGAATCGCCGGAACGACGGAGGCATATACAAGGCCGAGCAATGCACCTCGGGCAGGAAGTGATGCGCCTTAAGCTGGTTTTCCAGCTGAGTTGCAGAGTACGGGCGCCCGTACCCGAACGGGGTCTTGTCCGACCGTGACCACAGACCCGCCCGGTTTGGAACGATGAAGACGGCCCGGCCACCGGGGCCCAGCACGCGCCAACATTCGTCAAGCAACTGGTTTGGCCGTTCCGACGTTTCCAGCCCATGCATCACCACAAGCTTGTCCACATGGCCGGTCTCGATCGGCCAGAGGGTTTCTTCGGTCAGGACCGAAACGTTGGGCATGCCTGCCGGCCATGGCATCACGCCCTGTGGTCCCGGCATCAACCCGATGACCCGGCGCGCATCCGACAGGTAAGGGCGCAGCAAAGGCACCGCGAAACCGAATCCCGCCACTGTCTGGCCTTTTGCTTCCGGCCAAAGCTCGATCAGACGCCCGCGAATAGCCGCCTGCGCCGCACGCCCCAACGTGCTGCGGTAATAGAAGTTCCTCAGATCCTGTACATCAAGATGCATTGCGGACATCCGGTCAATCGGCTTAGCTGGGCGCAGTCTAGCAATGAAAGGGCAAAAGGCCATGCCTCTTGAAATCGTTACAATCCCGTGCCTGAGCGACAATTACGCCTTTCTGACGCATGACGCCGTCACTGGCCAGACCGCCCTGATCGACGCGCCCGAGACCGCACCGGTCCTGAAGGCGTTGGATGACCGGGGGTGGACGCTGTCACATGTGCTGTTGACCCATCATCACTGGGATCACGTGGACGGGCTTGCGGGGATATTGGCCAAACAACCGGCAAAGGTCATCGGAGCCGCCGCTGACGCAAACCGCCTGCCACCGATGGATCAGCAGGTCAAAGAGGGCGACAGTTTCGAGATAGGCGGCGAACCGGCGCAGGTTCTGGACGTTTCCGGGCATACGGATGGCCATATCGCGTTTTACATGCCGCAGAGTTCCGCCGTGTTCACCGCCGACAGCCTGATGGCGCTGGGTTGTGGGCGCCTGTTCGAGGGCACACCCGCGCAAATGTGGGCCTCTTTGAACAAGCTGGCCGCCCTGCCGGACGACACTTTGGTCTGTTCAGGGCATGAATACACACAATCCAACGCCAAATTCGCGATTACAGTCGATCCCGAAAACCAAGCCTTGAAAGATCGCATTGCGGATATCGACCGCGCGCGTGCGGCCGGGAAAGCCACTGTTCCTTCGACTCTGGCCCTTGAAAAGGCCACAAATCCGTTCCTGAGGGCCACCGATCCGGCGATTCAGGCGAAATTGGGTATGGTGGGCGCTGACCCCGAGGCCGTTTTTGCCGAAATTCGGGCTAGAAAAGACCGGTTCTGATGCCTATTTGCTCCTCTTCAGGGCCACGGTCACAACAAATGTGACTGTCAAGTGAAAGAAAACCCTTGAAGCCGGGCCACGATCAACCAAACTCTAATAGTATGAGGACATGGTTGGGATGGGGTTCCGGCCAAGAAACCGCCCCCTTCTGACCCAAGACAGAGGAGCACCCGCGTGCCTTCATTCTCGAGCACACTGGAACAAGCCATACACGCGGCCCTGGCGGCTGCGAATGAACGGCGCCATGAATTCGCAACGCTGGAGCATTTGCTGCTGGCCCTTCTGGAAGAACCCGATGCCGTGCGCGTCATGAAAGCGTGCAGTGTCGATCTGGACGAGCTGCGCAGCACTTTGGTGGAGTTCATCGACGAGGATCTTTCGAATCTGGTCACGGATATCGACGGATCCGAAGCCGTACCCACCGCAGCATTCCAGCGCGTCATTCAGCGCGCCGCGATCCACGTTCAAAGCTCGGGCCGGACCGAAGTGACCGGCGCCAACGTTCTGGTCGCCATATTCGCCGAACGCGAAAGCAATGCCGCCTATTTCCTGCAAGAGCAGGACATGACCCGTTACGACGCGGTCAATTTCATCGCGCATGGCGTCGCCAAGGATCCTGCCTATGGCGAAAGCCGCTCGGTATCCGGTGCGGATCAGGTGGAAGAAGACGCCCAGACCACATCCGGCGAAGCCGAACAGAAAGAAAGCGCGCTGGGAAAATACTGCGTGGATCTGAACGCCAAGGCTCGAGCTGGCGATGTCGATCCGCTGATCGGACGCTCGGATGAGGTGGAACGCTGCATCCAGGTGCTGTGCCGCCGCCGCAAGAACAACCCGCTGCTGGTGGGGGATCCAGGTGTGGGCAAGACCGCCATCGCAGAAGGCCTTGCGCACAAGATCGTCGGTGGCGAGGCCCCCGATGTGCTGGCCAATACCACGATCTATTCCTTGGACATGGGCGCGCTGCTGGCCGGAACCCGCTATCGCGGTGATTTCGAAGAACGTCTGAAAGCGGTTGTGACCGAACTGGAGGATCACCCGGACGCGGTGTTGTTCATCGACGAAATCCATACCGTGATCGGTGCCGGGGCGACCTCGGGTGGGGCTATGGATGCCTCGAACCTGCTGAAGCCTGCGCTTCAGGGCGGCAAACTGCGCACCATGGGCTCGACCACCTACAAAGAGTTCCGTCAGCACTTCGAGAAGGACCGTGCGCTGAGCCGCCGGTTCCAGAAGATCGACGTGAACGAGCCTTCGGTAGAAGACAGCGTAAAGATCTTGCGCGGGCTGAAGCCTTATTTCGAAGAGCATCATGACATCAAATACACCGCCGATGCGATCAAGACGGCGGTCGAACTGTCGGCGCGTTACATCAACGACCGCAAGCTGCCCGACAAGGCCATCGATGTGATCGACGAGGCCGGCGCGGCGCAGCATCTGGTCGCGGAAAGCAAGCGGCGCAAGACCATTGGCGTCAAAGAGATCGAGGCGGTTGTCGCCAAGATCGCGCGCATTCCGCCCAAGAACGTCACCAAGGATGATGCGTTGGTGCTGAAAGACCTCGAAGCATCGCTGAAACGGGTGGTGTTTGGTCAGGATCTGGCAATCGAGGCGCTGTCCAGCGCGATCAAACTGGCCCGCGCCGGTCTGCGCGAACCTGAAAAACCCATCGGCAACTATCTGTTTGCCGGTCCGACGGGGGTTGGCAAGACCGAGGTGGCGAAACAGCTTGCAGATACCCTGGGTGTGGAACTGCTGCGTTTCGACATGTCGGAATACATGGAGAAACATGCCGTCAGCCGCCTGATCGGTGCCCCTCCGGGCTATGTCGGGTTTGATCAGGGTGGTTTGCTGACCGACGGTGTTGACCAGCATCCGCACTGCGTGTTGCTGCTGGATGAGATCGAAAAGGCCCACCCGGACGTGTTCAACATCCTGCTGCAGGTGATGGACCATGGCGAGTTGACCGATCACAACGGCCGCACGGTGAATTTCCGCAACGTGGTGCTGATCATGACCTCGAACGCGGGCGCGCAGGAACAGGCCAAAGCCGCCATCGGCTTCGGTCGCGATCGGCGCGAAGGCGAAGACACGGCCGCGATCGAACGCATGTTCACACCGGAATTCCGCAACCGTCTGGATGCCGTGATCTCCTTCGCACCGCTGCCGAAAGAGGTCATTTTGCAGGTGGTCGAGAAATTCGTCCTACAGCTTGAGGCACAACTGCTGGATCGTGGCGTGACCATCGACCTGACCCCAAAAGCTGCCGAGTGGCTGGCCGACAAGGGATATGACGACAAGATGGGTGCACGCCCGCTGGGTCGTGTCATTCAGGAGCACATCAAGAAGCCGCTGGCCGAAGAGCTGTTGTTCGGCAAGCTGGCCAAGGGCGGCGTGGTTCGTGTCTCGGTCAAGAAGGGCGAACTGGATCTTGAAATTCTTGGCCCGGACCAACGGCGCATTTCAGGAGACAAACCACCTCTGTTGACGGCAGACTGACCGGAAAACAGACAACTCCTTCAAAGCCCGACGATCCCCATCGCCGGGCTTTTTCTCTGCTGGCAGCATAAAGTGCGACGGAAAAAGACTTCTGCCGCGTGTCATCTTCAATGATGAACGCAAGACAGGGATCGACACGTGAGCAAAATTTCAATTCTCTGGGGCGCCGCCTTTGCCCTATCCGCCGTTGCCGCTGTGGCAACTGCACAGCACAGGTTTCGCTATCACGACGAAACGACCGCAGAAACGCTGAGGTTGGTGCCCGCAACCGAAAACCCCGGGAAAAGCAGCGCCTCGGTGAAAGAAAAAGGCGGAAAAATCAAAGTGACGGGCAACGGCATTCCTGATCATCTGGTTGGCCGGTTTCCAAACCAAGGCAATCCGCACCAGATCGAACAGCAGAAGGTCAAGTTGAAATTGCCTGCAAATCCAACGACCAAAGGTGCAATCACGCCGCTGCAAATGGGGTGGAACTTTGGCGTGTCACTCAACGGGGTTGTGTTCGACCCGCAGGCGGCCGAGTTCTGGCATGGCGACCCCAGGTCCGGGTGGTCCTACAATGCCTTGGGTGGCGCTGTTTCCTTGGGGTTGGACGCCAATTATGCCCATGTACAGCCGAGTGGAAAGTATCACTATCACGGTGTACCGACAGGGTTGGTCAAGCTGCTGGGATGGTCACCGTCCGAGCATTCACCCTTGATCGGCTATGCCGCAGATGGTTTCCCGATATATGCCGTCACTGGCGTCGTAGGGGGCAAAGTGACCGAAATGACGTCGTCCTATCGTCTGAAACCCGGCAACCGGCCGGGTGGCGCTGCGCCGGGCGGGCGGCATGACGGCACCTTCAACGAGGACTACGTTTTTGTTCAGGGTCACGGCAATTTGGACCAATGCAACGGCGCCTTCACCGTTTCAGCAGAATACCCTTCAGGAACCTATGCGTATTTTCTGACCGAAGATTACCCCGTGGTACCCCGCTGCTTCATGGGCACTCCGGATCAAAGCTTTCGCTTTGGCAGACGGTAATCGGTTTGACCCCATCACGCAGATTACCGAGGCAAGAGGCAAGGTTTGCTATCTTTCCGTGAGTTTCAGCTCGATCCGGCGGTTCTGTGCCCGCGCCTCGGGCGTGTCAGCCGGATTGACCGGCTGGAATTCACCAAACCCGTTTGCCGCCAGACGATTGGGTGGGATGCCCAGCGCGTCGACCATATAGCGCACAACAGACAACGCGCGACCCTGGCTGAGTTCCCAGTTGTCCCGGTATCGGCCCGAACCGGCCAGCGGAACGTTGTCGGTATGGCCGTCGACCCGGATCACCCAGTTCAGACCGGGCGGAATTTCAGCGGCGACACTGCGCAGGATGTTCGCAACTTTCGCAACCTCCTGCTGCCCTTCCGCGGACAGCACGGCTGATCCTGTCGGAAACAAAACCTCGGATGAAAAGACAAAGCGGTCACCTTCAATCCGCACACCTTCCTGATCGCCAAGGACATCCCGGAGACGTCCAAAAAATTCCGAACGATAGCGTTGCAGATCTTCCGCCTGCGCTGCCAGTTCCTCATTTTGACCGGCCAGTGCTTCGGCCTCGGCCTCGAGACGCAGGCGCTCGGCTTCTTCCAGCAGGCGGCGGCGGCGTTCTTCCGAAGCGGCACGGGCCAGCGCGGCATTCAGGTCCTGACCCAAAGTCTGGATTTGGATCTCGGCGGCCTCGTTGCGCTCTTCGAAATCGTCCAGCAGGGCCTGCAAGGACCCCAACTGCCCGCGCAGCGCGGCAATCTGCTGGTTGAGAAGAGCCGCCTCACGCTGGGCCTCGGCTGAGATTTCTTTCTCTTCCGACAATGTCGATTCTGCCAGAGCCAGCAAAGCCTGCCTTTGTTCGGCCAGGGTGCGTTGTTCATCAGCATCCGCCTGCGCTTGCGTTTGCGCCTCCAGGGCGGCTTCAAGTTCGGCGCGCAATTCATCAGGATTCACGTCGCCGAATTGTCGCTCAAGCTCGGCCCGCGCGGCTTGCGCGGCGGCCAGAAGGGTCAGCGTATCTTCGGCCTCTTTGCGTTGTGCCTCCAACGCGAGCGTCATGGCCGTCAGCTCGGCATCCGCATCCTGAAGGCGGTTTCGCAATGCCTCGGCAGCAGCGGCTTCGGCCAGGCGGGCGGCTTCTTCATCGCTCAGTTGCTGTTCAAGGGTAGCGATTTCCGCCGCGCGTTCATCGCCGCTTTGCTCCAGATCCGCAACCAATGCTTCCAGTGCCTCGCGGCGGGCGGCTGCCAATCGGGCAGCTTCCGTCTGCGCATCGATTTCCTCGCGACTTTGTGCAAGGGCAAGGTTCAGCGCCTCTTGTTCCGTCAGCAATTGCTCGCGCTCAGTCTCAAGCGCTGCGATGTCGCCCAAAGCCTGTTCTTGCTCGGCAAGCAGCGCCGCAACCTGTGCTTCGAAATTCGTGATACGGGTCTGCGCCTGATCCAACGCGGCGGCCTGACGGTCGCGTTCGGTGGTCAGAGAGGCGATCAGCGACTGCGCTTGCGCCAGATCGTCTTCGGCCTGCGACAGCGTCGTGTTCAACGCACCCAGCCTTGCCTGCAAGCGGCTGTTTTCACGCTCTTCCAAACCCAGCGCGCCCGCAAGCGCAGCAACCTCGTCTGCCAGCGTCGTCAGTTCGTCTTCCTGACCCGAAATGGTTTCGCGCAGAACGAACTGAATCACCATGAAGATGGTCAAAACGAATGTCAGCACCATCAGCAGCCCGGTCATCGCGTCCACGAATCCGGGCCAGACCGAGCCCTGGAAGCGTTGACCGGTGCGGCGGGACAGCGCCATGGGTTACTCTCCTTCCGGCGTGGTGCGCACCGCGCCCCGCGGCAGGGTCAGGGCCTTGACCAGCAGTTCGATATCCTTGCGGAATTCGTTCATGCTTTCCTGACGACCCGCCGAAATCTCTTCGAGAATGCGCAGCAACTGCACGTCCATCGAGCGCAGGCGCATCCGGCTTTCGGCATCGATGCCATCGCCTGCACCGTGTTCGCGCATGTGGTCAAGCAACGCATCCTGCCCCAGCGCAACACGCTCCAGAGCCGAAGTGACGCTTTCGGTATTGGCCTGGCGATTGTTCATCTCGGCAATCACATCGACCAGTTGCCCCAGCTTGGCCGAAACCTCAGCCCGCTCGCTTTCCTGAGCGGCAAACAGATCCTGCAACGCATCCATCTGTTCGGACATGGCATCCAGCACAGGTGTCAGTACGGCGATCTCTGCCCCGCCCTCTTCACCGCCGGCAAATCCGACGCGGGTGATCGAGGACAGCCATTCTTCGAGCTCGCGATAAAAGCGGTTCTGCCCGTGCCCGGCAAACACTTCGAGCAGACCAACAATCAGCGATCCCGCCAAACCCAGCAGAGAGGACCCGAACGCAACGCCCATCCCCTGCAACTGCGCCTCGAGTCCGGTCATCAGGCGATTGAAGACGGCCAGCCCCTCTTCGCCTTCCTGCGGGTTCAGGCTGCGGATGGTGTCGACAATGGCTGGAACGGTTGTCGCCAGGCCAAAGAATGTACCCAGCAGACCCAAATAGATCAGAACATTGGTTATATAACGCGTGATTTCCCGTTCTTCTTCGACACGCTCGGCCACGGAGTCCAGAATGGACCGGGTTGAGGTGGAACTGATCTGTGAGCGCGCGCCTCTCTCCCGCAGCAGCGAAGCCAAAGGCGCCAGCAATTGCGGTGTACGCGCATCTTCGCGAACGACGCCCCCGACAAAGGCCTCGATCCAGCGCACGGACCCGATCAGTTGCGTAACCTGATAAAAACAAGCGAGGACGCCGATAAGAAATACGATCAGAATGAAACCATTCAGATACGGATTGGCATAGAAAACCGGCAATACGTAAGGCAGTGCCAGAAACACGCCCAGCCCGGACAAGCCGATCGCCATCAACATCAACAGAATTTGTCGAATGGGATGCGAGAAATGGGGTCTCGCGCCCTGATGTGCCTGCGCCATGCGCGTGGTTCCCGGTATTTGCCTGCTTTGCGTCGAATCTAGCGGGATTCCGCGCGTGACGCCAAGAGTTTATGCGGTGATGTCGCGCACCCGTTGCGCCAACCACTCAAGATCATGGTCACGCAGCCCGATCTCGGCCAGATGTTCTACGGTGTTGTAAAGGTATTCGTCATTCGGACCGCGCCCGCCAACCGCATGAGCGATGATCCGGGCCTGTTCCTCCAACGGCATCCCGCCGCAATACTGGACGTGGTCGGCATCGATCACATAGGTAACGGCATTAACGATTTCGCCGTTTTCCAGGTGCACATCCAGCATACGTTCAACATAGGCCGAGGAAATCAGCTCGCGCTCGCGCAGCTCGTGCAGCGTACGGTCTTCGTGACCCGCCTCGACCGCAAGGGCCAAACCGGTGCAACTTGCGTTCTCCTGTTCGTCCAGTGCCAGCACCAGGCCCGGTTTTTCTTCGGTCCCGCGGTGGTGGATCGAGCTCATGCAGAAGGAGCGGGAATAACCATGAAGTGTCGCGCGTTCACTGCGTGCCACCGGAAAGCCCGGATTCCACAGCAGCGATCCATATCCGAATACCCACATCGTCATTGCACTGGTCCTCGCCTGTTTCGGCCTATAAACATCAATTCCAAGGCGGGAAAAAGGGCCTTTCGAATGCGTATGATACGAGTGTTGATTTTTGTTTCCCTGGCATGGAGCGCCTATTGGTTCGTGGCCGGGTATGGCCTGCGCTCTGCGATCACTGGCTGGTTCGAACAGCAGGAGGCGCGCGGCTGGCAAGCGGATTTCTCGAATGTCGCGACAGCGGGCTATCCGACCCACCACATGACCCGTCTGAACAATCCGGCGCTGGCGGATCCGGTGAACGGCACGGCATGGAGCGCGGATTGGATCGAATTCAAAAGCCCCGCCATCTGGCCCGGCCGTCAGATATTGCGGTTCGCGGACACACCGCAACGCCTGTCATATTTCGACCAGACATCAACAATCGTGGCCGACGAATTGCTGGCCGAGCTGCAATTGCAGCCCGGCGTCTCACTCGTGCTGGAGAAAATGGCTTTGACGGCCGAGGCCTGGTCGGTGACGGAAAACTCCACCACGCTGGCCTCGGGCGACACGCTGAGCCTGATCATGGAACAAACGCCAATTTCAGAAGCCTATTCCATCACGGCCCGCGCGGATGGGTTTACACCGGGGGAAAAACTGCGGGCCCTGATGCATTCCGCAAGTTCATTACCGCAAAGCTTTGAGACGCTGGAACTGGATATGGTCACCACTTTCGACAAGGTTTGGAGCCGGTCCGCCCTCGAAGACAGCCGTCCGCAGCCCGTGGCCATCGATCTGCGTCTGGCCGAGATCAAATGGGGTGAGCTGCGCCTGTTCGCGACCGGCGATCTGGATGTGGACGCCCAAGGTATCCCGACCGGAGAGATTGCCGTCAAAGCCGAAAACTGGCGGGATATGATCGCAATGGCAAACGCGGCGGGTGCCCTGCCCGATCAGGCCGTTGATCCCGTCACCCGAGGGCTGAACTTTCTGGCAGGGCTGGGCGGAAACCCCAACGCGCTGGATCTGCAACTGAATTTCCGCGATGGTTTCGTGGCGCTCGGGCCATTGCCTTTGGGCCCTGCCCCGCGCCTGATCCTGCGTTAACGGCAGTAAGGTCCGCTGCGATAGCGGGCCGTATCAAGGTGGAAATGATCCTTGTGATAGCGATCGGAATTCGGCCCCAGCACGGTACCAAACGGGCCGCACGCCCCGCGCCAGATCTTCTTGAGCTGTTTCTGAGACGGGTTCTTGCGCCACCCGTTCAGGACGGTCACCACCTCACCGTCAGCCATTTTGAAACCTGAGATATCGATCGCACGACCCTTACCATGTTCGGATATCCGCGCACCTTTGCGGTTGTTGCGGGTTCGGCAGGCATAATGGGCGGCGATTTGCAGCTCGACCACGGGCCCGCGGCGTTTGAAGGTGGGTTTGACGGTCTTGTCGACCCACTTGTTCAACGCAATGGCGGTGCCGCAATCCATCGTCGAGGGGCGGCTGAGCATCACACCCGAAACCGAGGTGATCTGCACCGCATCCTTGACACCACAGGCTGAATTCTTGCTGCCCACACGGCCAACAGGTTTGCCTTGAATGGCAATATCCCCGCAAACAGACCCTTTGCGCAGCTTGCGCCTTTTGAACAACACCTGCTGCTCGACAGACTCGGGTCGCAAATAAGGCATCAAGGATGTGTCCGGCCCCAGAAGTGGCAGCTCCGACGGGCGCGCCGCCGCAGCCGTGACTTGCGGCGAAACCGGACGCGAAACCGGACGCAGGTTGGCAATGTCAGAAGGGGCAGGCGCGCTGACAGCCTGCTGAACAGTCAAAGGGCGCATGAGGGGCACCAAAGACTGGTCAAGGGGCGCGGCATGAACCGGCGCGGCGCTCAAAGCCACGACCCCGATCAGAATATGCCCCCAGCGCAGTCTCATGAACTTGCCTTTCCCCGCCCAAAGTCCGGCGCATCCGTATCCTGCCCGGCATCGATGATGCCGCGACGAATAGCACGGGTGCGGGTGAAGTAGTCAAACAAATGATCGCCGTCGCCAGTGCGTATGGCGCGTTGCAGGGCAAAAAGCTCTTCGGTGAACCGGCCCAGGATTTCCAGCGTCGCATCCTTGTTGGACAGGAACACATCCCGCCACATGATCGGGTCGGACGCGGCAATCCGGGTGAAGTCGCGGAAGCCGGCGGCCGAATATTTGATGACTTCGCTGTCGGTTACCCGTCGCAGATCGTCGGCCACGCCAACCATCGTGTAGGCAATCAGGTGCGGCGCATGGGACGTTACGGCGAGGACCAGATCGTGGTGATCCGCATCCATCTCATCGACATTCGACCCCATGCCCTCCCAGAGCGCGCGCAGACGGGCAATGGCATCCGGGTCCGAACCCTCGACCGGGACCAACAGGCACCAGCGATTGTCAAACAGTTCGGCAAACCCGGATTCAGGGCCGGAATGCTCGGTCCCTGCCAAGGGATGCGCGGGAACGAAATGCACTCCGTCGGGGATATGAGGCTGTACCGCCCGAATGACGCCCCGCTTGACCGAACCCACATCCGTAACGGTGGCACCGGGTTTCAGCACGGGTGCAATTTCTTCTGCAACTGCGCCCATAGCCCCCACAGGCACGCAGAGCACGACAAGATCGGCGCCTTCAACCGCCTCGCGTGCCGTGTCGCAAACACGGTCACACAATCCGATCCTGCGCGCGGTTTCACGGGACTTTTCAGACCGGGCATAACCCGTCACTTCCCCGGCCAGCCCTGCACGTTTCATCGCCCAGAACATGGACGAAGCAATCAGGCCCAGCCCGATCAGCGCAACGCGGTCGTAAATCTGGCTCATGCTGCGCCCTCTTTGAATGCAGTGATCGCCGCAACCACACGGCGGCAGGCTTCTTCGTCGCCCACGGTGATCCGCAAGGCGTTCGGCAGGTTGTAGCCTGCAACCCGGCGGACAATCAAACCCTGCGTTTTCAGGTAGTCATCGCAGGCCTCGGCCTCGGCCTGATCGGCAAAACGCGTTAGGATGAAGTTGGTGCAGGACGGGTCCGACGGCACGCCTGTCTTGGCCAATTGATCGGCCAGCCACACACGAAGGCGCGCGTTTTCGGCCTGACAGAAGGTCAGGAATTCCACATCGTTTACCGCAGCTTCAGCCGCCGCCAATGCGGTCATTGACAGGTTGAAGGGCTGGCGCACCCGGTTCAGCACGTCGATGATCGGGCGGTGCGCATAGCCCCATCCGACACGCATACCGCCCAGCCCGTACACTTTTGAGAAGGTGCGCGTCATGATTACATTCTCATGGGCGTCAACCAGCGACGCCCCGCCATCGAACCCATCGACAAACTCCGCATAAGCGCCATCAAGAACCATCAGGCAGGTGTCGGGCAGACCCAGCGCCAGACGTTCCAGTTCGTCGTTCGGGATCATGGTCGAAGTTGGATTTCCGGGGTTGGTGACAAACACGATCCGCGTCTGCCCCGTTACCGCGGCGAGAATGGCATCCACATCCACCTTGCGGTCACGTTCGGCCACCATGACCGGCGTCGCGCCGGCCATGCGGGCGATGATCGGGTACATGGAAAACCCGTGCTCGGTATAGATCACCTCGTCCCCCGGCCCCGCGTAGGCCTGGGCGACGAATTGCAATACCTCGTCGCTGCCGACACCGCAGATGATCCGCGCCGGGTCCAGCCCATGGCGTGCGCCGATGGCCGCGCGCAGGCTCGCGTGGTCGGTGCTGGGATAACGATGCAGAGTGGCCGCGCTGTCGCGCACCGCCTCTATGGCCTTGGGGCTGGGTCCAAACGGGTTCTCGTTCGAGCTCAGCTTGATCACATGCTCCACTCCCGCCACATACGACTGACCGCCCTGATACAGCGCGATGTCCATAATGCCGGGTTGTGGGGTGATCTTGGTCATGAGAGGCTCCGTTGAATGGGCCTCTCATACCTGTCTCAAAGGGTTGAGAAAAGCGGCAATTCCCTCATGCGGCCTTGAAGCGCGCTGTTGCCGGGTCAGCGTTGTAGTAAGGCGTGAATTCTTCGGTCCGGTGCGACAGGTCATTGACGCTGTCGATGATGAACTGAACCGTCTCTTCGCTCATCAGATATGAGAAATTCAGGCGCACCCAGCCGGGTTTTTTCATTTCTTCCCCAGCGGACAAGGCAGCGTGCAGCGCCTCTGACGTTGCCTGATCGATCCCCAGCAAGCGGTGGGCGTAGGGTCCGGCACAGGCACAGCCGCCCCGCGCCTGAATGCCGTAGATATCGCTGAGCATCCGCGTAAACAGCTGCTGGTGCACGGGCTGGCCCGCATTGTCGCTCACCAGGAAGGAAAAGATCGGCAGACGGTGCGCTTTTTCGACCCCAAGCAGGGTCAGGTTCGGGTTGTTCTTCCAGCCGTCCAGCGCCATTTGATTGTACTGCGCTTCACGCCGGGCGATTTCGTCCGTTCCGACGACATCCTTGACGATGAAGGCCAGCGCCGCACGAATGTCTCCGATCACGTTGGGCGTCCCGGCCTCTTCCCGGGTGGACAGATCGGTGCTGTAGTCATGCCGCCACGGTGAAACGAAACTTACGGTTCCACCGCCGGGCCAGCTGGGGCACGTCCGTTTAACGGCCGATTGGTTCACCACCAAAACGCCTGATGCGCCCGGGCCACCGGGAAACTTGTGCGGCGAAACCACGATCGCATCCTTGCGGGCCCCTTCGGACCCCATGTCCATCGGCAGATAAGGCCCACCACCGGCATAGTCCCAAACGGCCAAGGCACCATACGCCTTGAGCATCCGCGTGACCGGATCAGGATCGGTGACAATGCCCGTTACGTTGGACGCGGCAGAAAACGATCCGACCACCAAATCGGCATCCACATGGGCCTCCAGCGCGGCTTTCAGCGCATGCAGGTCCACGCCACCGCCCTCGGCCTCGGGGATTTCGATGACACATGCCTTGCTTTCGCGCCACGGCAGAATGTTTGAGTGATGTTCATACGGTCCGATCAAGACAATCGGCTGGTCAGCCTCTGCCACCCCTAGCAGGCTGACCAACCGATTGAGCCCCGCAGTGGCGCCGGACCCGGTAAAGATCACCGCGTCCTCTTCCCGAGCACCAACAATGCGGGCTATTTCCGCCCGCGCTTCGCGGCGCAGACGTGTCATGTAGGACCCACAGTAGGAGGCCTCGGTGTGACTGTTTGCGTAAAACGGCAAAACGTCCTGCGCCACAAAATCCTCGACCTGCCGCAACGCGCGGCCCGAAGCGACGTAATCCGCATAGACAAGCGGCACGTCTCCAAGCAGACCCGGGATCAGAACGTTCTCGCCGATCAGCCCATCGCGCAGATTTGAATTGTGAGCGGTGGAACAGAGTTCCGCACGGAATTTGGACAGGGTCATGGCATTGGCTCCTTACTGCCATACCAATGTGATATTTCTGGCCCGAGGAAACTTCACATATCTTTGCGTGGATTTTTGAATTTTTGTGTCATATGATCAGTTATGGCATCAAAAATAGATCAAATTGATACACGCATACTGAAAGAGCTGCAAAAGGACGCCACCCTGTCACAGCGGGAATTGGCGGATCGGGTTGGCCTGTCCCAGAATGCCTGCTGGCGGCGCTTGAAGGCCCTGAACGAAAACGGTGTGCTGATCGGATCCACGGCCCGCATCGCACGAGAAGAACTGGGGTTGAGCCTTGTGGTCTTCGTCATGCTCCGCACCCGACACCACTCTGCCCAGTGGCTTCAGGCGTTTCGGAGCCATGTTCTGACAATCCCGGAAGTCGTGGATTTTCATCGGATCGGAGGGGATTACGACTATCAGCTGAAAGTCGTAACGCAGGACATGTCGTCATATGACAAGGTCTATCAACGATTGATCGAAAAGGTCGAGCTGGACAGCGTGACCTCGTATTTCGCGATGGAAGCGATCGCCGAAGGCAGGCCCCTGCCGATCTGACACGCACTTCATTTGCCCAAAAACACCCTAAGGAGTCGCAGGCAATGTCGCGATGACGGCTGCGCCATGGGCAAACCAAAAAAAAGACCGCGCAAAAGCGCGGCCTTTCGGAATTCGATTTCGGCGAAGATCAGTTCTTCGCGTAGAATTCGACGACCAGGTTCGGTTCCATGACGACCGGGTAAGGCACATCGCTGAGGCCCGGCGCGCGCACGAACGTCGCGGTCATTTTCGAGTGATCGGCGTCGATGTAGTCAGGAACGTCACGCTCGGCCAGTGCGACGGCTTCCAGGACAACAGCCAGTTGTTTGGATTTGTCACGCACCTCGATCACGTCACCTTCTTTGACGCGGTAGGACGGGATGTTGACACGCTTGCCGTTCACTTTGACGTGGCCGTGGTTCACGAACTGGCGCGCGGCAAAAACAGTTGCGACAAACTTGGCGCGGTAGACCACAGCGTCCAGGCGGCGTTCCAGCAGGCCGATCAGGTTCTCACCAGTGTCGCCCTTTACACGCTCGGCTTCAGCGTAGATGCGGCGGAACTGCTTCTCGGTCAGGTCGCCGTAGTAGCCTTTCAGCTTCTGCTTGGCGCGCAGTTGCAGACCGAAGTCAGACAGTTTGCCCTTGCGGCGCTGGCCATGCTGGCCGGGGCCGTATTCGCGACGGTTGACTGGGGATTTCGGACGACCCCAGATGTTTTCGCCCATCCGGCGGTCGATTTTGTACTTGGCAGACGTGCGTTTGGTCACGGCTGATCTCCTTCGTTAGGTCGAAGCCCTGACGGGCCACTATGAAGGGCGTTGTCCTCTTGAGGTCTCCCCCATGACAGGCATCCCCTTGCGGGGGCCACCAACACCAATGAAGCCGCGCTTATATCCGCAATGCTGGCGGAGTCAACACAACATCCCGCAAAATTCAGAAAAACGATCAGGGCAGACAACCAGCGGACCGGGCTCCGCACCCAAACCGCCAGGCGGCGGCTTGAAGTCCTAGTTTGAGGTCGGGAAAGAAACTACCGTCGCGCCGCTTTTCGCGGCGGGGTTTGGGATCATCGCAAGCTCGGTCACTTCGACAATCCAGAACTCTTCGTCCCGTGGCGGGCAAGCGCCTTCGAACACAAGAGCCCGCGACGTATCGTTGCCATCGGCAACAAGCTTGGCAGAGAACTTCTGCGCACCGTTGGTAAGGGTAAGGGTTCCGGTCACATCGCCCGAAATCTCGCGGACAATAGGAAAGTGGCTGGTCACCGGGCTGGAAACGCCCCCGACATTTCCGATTTTTCCGATGCTTTGCTCGGCAGTCTCACTCATGACGATTGCTTGTCCACGCCATGACCATGCTGCTCCGACCGTCATACAGGAAAGGGGCGCGTCTTCTAGCCCATCAATTTCCGTCTGACACCAAGTAATAGCTATTTGACCGTTTGTTCCGGCTCTCATCTGCCCACTCGCACTTACCAACACCCCAACACTCAATTTTTTCCTTATCAGCACAAATTCCGGCGGAAAAGAGACAGAACTGTAGCAAACCCAAGATTGTTGTTAATGTGACTCAATTTTTGGCGCTGTTCGTCAGGGGCGCCGGCCCGTCGATGACGGTTGTGACCAGCGATGGCCGAAACCAATACCAAATAAACCTGATGGCATTGAACGAACTGATGTGCAGGTATCAATTCTTCTTCATCGCCCAAAGGTACGGAACACTATCCCGACAACCGCAAGCGTGACGCTCAGAGAAATGGGGGCAGCGTTCCGGATTTCCGTCAGCCGCGGGCCCAAGAACGGTGTCCTGAGCAAAGGCTCTCATCAAATCATGTTGAAAAAACATACTGATCCTGAGCGATAACGGGCTGAAGGGCCTTTGTTTGAGGCAATTTTCAATCGGCGCAAGAAATTCATCCACGTCACCCTCGGGGTGCCGGGATCACCGGTACGCTACTGCCAACGGAAGCCTGACTCCGACAGTTGTCTTTGAACCCGCCCGGGATAGTCGGATACGATTGCGTCCACTCCCAGATCGATCATCCTGCCGATATCTTCGTGTTCATTGACTGTCCACACGACGACGCACAGGCCCAGCTCTTTTGCGCGCTTGACGTTTTCGGGTGTTACATCCGCAAAGTACGGGCACCAAAGCGAACCGCCAGCCTGCTTTACCAAGTTTGGAATTTCGTCGCGACGGCCACGAAAGTCCGGGCAAACGGATTTTGAGGAATCCTCGCCAACATCGTCGGCATTATCCGGAAGTTGCGTTAGGTAGGATGAAGGTATTTCCGGAGCTTGCCTCTGACACTCCGCCAACAGGTTCCAATCAAAACTGTGAAGCACCGCGCGCGAAGATAAACCCTTGCCGCGAACATCCCGAAGTACTCTGCGGACAAAGTTTTCCCGGTAAAGCGCATCATGGGCCACGTCGGGGTCCGACTTCAGCTCGAGCATCAAATGGGCATCACTGTAATTCGGGTCATTGACCAAATCGAGCAGATCCAACAGCCTTGGAACACGAACATCGTCTATTTGCGCCTGATCCGGGAAGCGTTGGCCATAGGCGGAATGGCCGTCCAGACGCCCAATATCGAATTGTCGGATCTGTTCGTAAGTCAGCGAGGAAACTTTTGGCTCTTCCCCGGTCAGAAACAGGCCATTGCAATCACGGAAACTGGCCGAATGCAGACGATGATTGTGCGTAATGACCGGCACATCATCGGCTGTCAGGACAACGTCAAATTCAAGAAGCGGGACGCCGATGGAAAGTGAAAAGTCGAAGCCGATCATGCTGTTTTCAGGCAACACGCCCCGTGCCCCTCGATGCCCCACGACCCGGATCAGGTTCTCCCCGCCGCGAAAGGCCTCAACCTGTTGAGACGCCATCAGCCTTCCAGCCTTTTGCCTGTCGCGTGGTCAAACAAATGCATGTTCTCAGGTGCCACCGAGAACCGCATAATCGGATGGCGTCCTTCGATCGGGTGGACACCGGGAAGGCTTGCCGTGATCGCGCTTTCAGAGCCCGACAGGTGACCGTGCAGCAACGTGTTGGCCCCAAGCGGTTCAGCCATCTGAATCGCGGCTTCAAGCGGGCCGTTGTCATCCGACAACAGGTGCTCCGGTCTTATGCCAAGCTTCACGGCGCAGTCCGGACCCCCAGAGGGGCCGACTTCGATTTCTCCGATCTTGACCGCCCCGTTTTGGCGCCGTGCTTCGAATATGTTCATTGCCGGGCTGCCGATGAATTGCGCGGCAAACAGCGTTTGTGGAGTTTCATAGACCTCGAGCGGCGTGCCTATCTGTTCGGCGATGCCGCCGTTCATCACGATCATCCTGTCCGCCATCGTCATTGCTTCGACCTGGTCATGCGTGACGTAAAGTGACGTGATCCCAAGTTTTTCCTGAAGTTCGCGTATTTCCAGACGCATCTGAACACGAAGCTTGGCATCCAGGTTCGAGAGCGGCTCGTCAAACAGGAAAACAGCGGGCTCGCGGACAATGGCCCGGCCCATCGCGACCCTCTGGCGCTGACCGCCGGACAATTGCCTGGGCTTGCGATCCAGCAAAGGTTCAAGCTGCAACAGCTTAGCCGCCTGGGTCACCTTTTGATCGATCTGAGCCTTGGGCAGCCCCGCGATCTTCAGGCCATACCCCATGTTCTGACGCACGGACATATGTGGATAGAGCGCGTAGTTCTGGAACACCATGGCGATGTCGCGATCCATGGGCTCTTTGTCATTGGCGCGTTCACCGCCGATCCGGATTTCCCCGGACGTGACCGTTTCCAGCCCCGCCACCATCCGCAACAATGTGGACTTGCCGCAGCCTGACGGGCCGACGATCACGATGAACTCTCCATCGGCGATATCGACATCAACGCCGTGGATCACATCCGTCGGGCCAAAGCTCTTTTTGACATTCTCTAGGGTAACTGTTGCCATTTCTTACTTCTCGCTATCGACAAGGCCACGGACAAAGAGCTTTTGCATCGACACCACCACGATGACCGGTGGGATCATCGCCAGAATGGACGTCGCCATGATCGTCGGCCAATGCGCAAAGTCGTCACCGGACGGGAACATCTGCTTGATACCCATCACGATGGTATTCATTTCGGGATCGGTCGTGATCAGCAGCGGCCAAAGATATTGGTTCCACCCATAGATGAACAGGATCACGAACAGTGCGGCGATGTTGGTCCTGCTCATGGGGACGACGATATCGATGAAAAACCGCATCGGTCGCGCGCCGTCGACCCGGGCTGCCTCGGCAAGCTCATCGGGGATGGTCAGAAAGAACTGACGGAACAGGAAGGTTGCCGTGGCCGAGGCAATCAGGGGAAAGATCAGCCCGTAATAGCTGTTGAGCATGCCGAACCCGGCGACAACTTCGAACGTCGGAACGATGCGGACTTCGACCGGCAGCATCAGGGTCAGGAAGATCAGCCAGAAGAACGTCGTTCGTCCGGGAAAGCGGAAATAGACAATCGCGAAAGCGGACAGCAGTGAGATGATGATTTTGCCGACTGCAATTCCGATTGCCATCACCAGACTGTTGAACAGCATCGTGGCAACGGGCACATTTACCCCCGAGAACAGCGCCGCCTTGTAGTTCACCCAGAACTGATCGCCGGGCACGACAGGCATCGGTGGCGAGACGATCTCGGCCTGGGTCACGGTCGAAGCCACGAAGGCAAGCCATATCGGGAAAAATATGATCAGGACACCGAGGATCATGAGGGCATGGGACAACCAGATGCCCGCGCCGCGTTTTTCGACCATTCCGTGCTGTTGGGCCGCCATTAGTAATGCACCCTCTTTTCCACGTATTTGAACTGGATGACCGTCAACAGGCCGACGACGATCAGCAAGATGACCGATTGCGCCGAAGACGAGCCGAGGTCCTGCCCCACAAACCCGTCCGAGAATACCTTGTAGACAAGAATTGTTGTCGACTGTTGCGGCCCGCCGCCGGTGATCGTGTGGATCACGCCAAAGGTCTCGAAGAAGGCATAAACGACGTTCACCACCAGCAAGAAGAACGCCGTCGGCGACAGCAGCGGCAGCACGATCGTGAAGAATCGGCGCCAGAAATGCGCGCCGTCAATCGCCGCCGCCTCGATCACGGATCTTGGAACGGATTGCAGGGCAGCGAAAAAGAACAGGAAGTTATAGCTTATGCGCCCCCAGGCAGAGGCAACGACCACCAGCCCCATGGCTTCGGTGCCGTTCAGAACGTGGTTCCAATCATATCCAAGCTGGCCAAGATACCATGACACGACGCCGACGCGCGTGTTGAACATGAACAGCCACAGAACGCCCGCAACCGCAGGGGCAACAGCGTAGGGCCAGATCAGCAACGTCCGATAGACCCCGGACCCTTTGATCAATCGATCCGCAATGACCGCAAGAAACAAGGCAGGGATCATCGAGCACAACGTGACCAGCGTGGAAAACACCGCCGTCGTCACGAAGGAGGCGCGATAAAACTTGTCACTCAGCAGGAATTCAAAGTTGCCGAGCCCCACGAACTGGGAGGACAGCCCGAACGGGTCAGGTATGAACAGCGACTGCCAGATGGCCTGACCGGCGGGATAGAAAAAGAAAACAGCGGAAATGATGACCTGAGGGGCGATCAACGCCAATGGCAACAGCCAGCCGCGAAAGGTGACGCGTTTTTCCATCCTGAAAACCCACCGAAGAAAGAAAATGCGGGCCCCGAAAGGGCCCGCATGACGTTACGACTTATTGATTGGCGGATTCGAACCGGCGCAGCAACGCATCGCCGCGCTCCTTCGCGCTGTCCATCGCTTCCTGAGCGGTCTTCTCACCGGACCAGATCGCCTCAAGCTCTTCGTCGATGATGCCCCGGATCTGGTCGAACGATCCCAAGCGCAAGCCTTTCGAATTTGCGGTCGGCTCTTTCGTGGTCATCTGGATCACTGCGACGTCGGTGCCCGGGTTTTCGTCATAAAAACCGGCGGCACGCGTAACCTCACCCGCTTCTGTCGTGATTGGAAGGTAACCGGTGTTCTGGTGCCAGGCCGCTTGTACGTCAGGTGATGACAGGAAGCTCAGGAACTCTCCGACGCCCTTGTACTCTTCCGGCTCATGACCCTCCATTACCCAAAGAGACGCGCCACCGATGATGGTGTTTTGCGGCTCACTGGTTACGGATTCCCAATAGGGCAGCGGACGCACGTCGAAATCAAACTCAGCCTCTGCCTTGATGCCGGCGTATCCGGCCGAACTTTCGGTGAACAATGCGCACTCGCCTGACCGGAAGTTCGCACCACCTTCGTTTCTGCGGCCGGTATAGATGAACTTGCCATCCTTGGCCCAGTCACCCATCGCGGTCAGGTGTGCGACCTGCACCGGACCGTTCAGCATCAGCTCGGTATCCAGACCGGCAAATCCGTTGTCACGTGAGGCAAAGGGAACATCGTGATAGGCTGAAAGGTTTTCAAGGTGAATCCAGCTTTGCCATGCTGTCACCAGCGGGCAATCCGCGCCACCTGCCTTCAGCTGCTCGAGCACTTCGCCGACTTTTTCCCAAGTGGACAGATCCGTGTCCGGATCAACGCCTGCCGCTTGCATGGCATCGCGGTTGACCCACAGGACCGGCGTCGAGGAGTTGAAGGGAAGCGACAGCATCTCTCCGTCAGTGGTTGTGTAGTAGCCTTTGACTGCGCCAATATACGCGTCGGGATCAAAAGACGCGCCGCTTTCGGCCATCACTTCATAGACCGGCTTGATCGCCCCTTTGGCTGACATCATTGTCGCTGTGCCGACTTCGAACACCATCAGAATATGTGGTTGTTCACCGGCCCGGAATGCAGCAATCCCGGCATTCAGGGTTTCCGAGTAGTTGCCCTTGTGGCTTTCGACCACGACGAACTCATCCTGACTGGCGTTGAATTCTTCAACCTGTCCCTTGACAAGTTCCCCAAGGCGACCGGTGAAGGCATGCCAGAACTGGACTTCGGTTTGCGCCATTGCCGCCAAGGGGGACAAGGCCGTGGTGATGGCAAGAGCGCCAAGCAGATTCTTTTTCATGATTCCTCCCATGCATCAGGGTTGATGCTTCGTTGAATACCGACCGCAACGCGTAAACGGCCCACATGACGATTTCACGACGTTAACGTTACAAAAATATAATTCAAGGCCTATCTACTTGGTGAAAAAATAACATAGTGTTATGAAATGGCGCAGCAGATCGGGATCAGCAATGAGTCAAATTCTGAGAGTTCGGCAGTTGGAGGCCCTGATGGCCGTGACCACCAACGGGTCTGTCACGGCCGCAGCGGCTGATCTGGGCGTGACCCAGCCAGCTGTCAGCAGATTGCTGTCCGATCTCGAAAAATCGCTTGGGTTTCAGCTTTTTGACCGCCGGGAAGGCCGATTGGTGCCAACGCAGGAGGTTCGCTATCTCTTGCCAAGTGTCGAGCGCGTTCTCGAATTGATGAGACAGATTTCGGATGTCAGCCAGGATATCACGCAACGCAAAGCAGGGCACATCCGTGTCGCGTGCCTGCCGGGATTTGCCACCAGCCATTTGCCCAAAGTCGTTGCCGGTTTCCTGAAGGATCGGCCCGGTGTCACCCTGACGATCGAACCTGACAGACCTGAACGCATTCTGGAATGGATGATCGGCGAGCAGTATGATTTCGGAATCACTGACAGCTTTCACGGTCATCCGGCCGTAGAAAGCAGGAACATCGACGTTCGCACGGTGTGCGTGTTCCCCACTGGGCACGAGTTGGAAGGCCTGTCCGAAATTACTCCGGCGGATCTCGCACACAGCAAAATCATCCACACCCGACGCGACAGCGACTTTTTCGGGCGGCTTTCAAAAGTGTTTCAACATGCCAATGTCGAATTGAACTCGCATATCGAGGTCAGGCAGTTCACGGCAGCATGTGAATTGGCGCTGGAAGGTGTCGGTGTCTCGGTCGTTAGCGAACTGGATGCTGTCCAATACACGTCGAGGGGATTGAGTTATCGGCCATTCAAGCCGTCTTTGACGCATACCCTCTCGTTAGTGCGTCCAATTTTGAAGCAACCGTCATTGGTAACGCTGGAATTCATCGAACAGTTTCAGGAAAGCCTGAGCCCTTTCAAGGTCGGGTAACCCCGCCTTCAACCATATTCCTGTGACACAGCAGGAACTGGTCCGACGATAATACCAGTGTTCCGGCTCAACCTTGTAAGTGACCTGCCTTTCGGCCGAAAGCCGTATGTGAACTGTTCATGCTTGGCGGGATTTACAGCGAAATTCACGGCCCCTTGGACCCGACTGATGTCGACACGGCGCCGCTGCAGTCTGCTGCAACGCCGTCCAACATGGTGTTTCTTCAGATCGCGGCCTTTCGGCTTTCATCCAGGTAAATTTCACGAAGGCGTTTGGCAATCGGACCGGGTGTACCATCACCCAGCGTGACTCCGTCAATTTCCACCACCGGCATCACGAAAGCACTGGCCGAGGTCGTGAAGGCCTCATCAGCCTCTTTGGCTTCGTCGATGGTAAACAGCCGCTCTTCAACTTCCATCTGTGCTTCGGCTGCCATGCGCAGCACGGCCTTGCGAGTGATCCCGTGCAGGATGTCGTTGGACAGCGGGCGAGTCACGATCTTGCCGTTCTTGACGAAATAGGCGTTGTTGCTGGTGCCCTCGGTTACAAAGCCGTCCTCGACCAGCCATGCATCGTCGCACCCCGCTTTCTTGGCCATCATCTTGCCCATCGAGGGGTAAAGCAGTTGCACGGTTTTGATGTCGCGGCGGCCCCAACGGATGTCCTCGATAGAGATGATCTTGGCACCTTTCCGTGCCGCCGGGCTGTCAGCCAGCCCGGGCTTGTTCTGGGTGAACAGAACGAGGCTTGGCTTGGTATCGGCCGAAGGGAAGACAAAATCCCGGTCGCCGTCACTGCCGCGCGAAACCTGAAGGTAGACCAGGCCCTCTTCGATGCCATTCAGATCAACCAGCTTGCGGTGGATTTCCAGCAGCTCTTCCTTGGTGCAGGGCTCGGCCATCTCCAGCTCGTCCAGAGACCGCTTCAGGCGCACCGCGTGGCCCTCGAAATCGATCAGCTTGCCATCCAGCACACTGGTCACTTCGTAAACCGCGTCTGCAAACAGGAAGCCACGGTCAAAGATGGATACCTTGGCCTCGGTCTCGGGCAGGTATTCGCCATTTACATAAACGGTTCGGGTCATGTTTGTCTCCTCAGCCCCAGAGCGCCGCTTCGGGCGGGTGAACTCCGGCGTCGTCAAAAATCAGCGGGGTGTCGCGGTCTTCGGCCAACAGAAGCGGGCCGTCAAGGTCCGTCACCACCGCACCCTGCGCCAACAGTGTCGCGGGTGCCATGGCAAGCGAACTGCCAACCATGCAGCCGACCATGATGTCATACCCTTCCGCGATTGCGGCTTTGCGCAGTTCAAGCGCCTCGGTCAGGCCACCGGTCTTGTCGAGTTTGATGTTGATGACATCGTATTTCCCCTTAAGCCCGGGCAGGCTGGCGCGATCATGGCAGGACTCGTCGGCGCAGACGGGCACCGGGCGGTCCATTCCGATCAAAGCGTCGTCGTCACCGGCCGGCAATGGCTGCTCGACCAGTGCCACGCCCAAACGCACAAGATGCGGGGCGAGGTCGGCGTAAACCTCGGCCGACCAGCCTTCGTTCGCATCCACGATGATCCTGGCGTTCGGAGCACCTGCGCGCACGGCCTCGAGCCGGGGCATGTCATCTGGCGTGCCCAGCTTGATCTTCAGAAGCGGGCGGTGCGCGTTCTCGGCCGCCTGAGACTGCATTGCCTCCGGAGTATCCAACGACAGAGTATAGGCCGTGATCTCGGGTCCGGGCACCGGCAGGCCCGCCAAATCCCAGGCGCGTTTTCCTGCGCGCTTGCTTTCCAGATCCCACAAAGCACAATCCACGGCGTTCCGGGCGGCACCGGCAGGCAGCAGGTCCATCAGCGACCGACGGCTAAACTCAGCAGGCAGACCGGCGATCTCGGCCTCGACCGACTCGAGCGTTTCGTCATAACGCGCATAAGGGACGCATTCGCCCCAGCCCTGATGCGTTCCGTCCGACACCTGCACCGTCAGCACCTTTGCTTCGGTCCGTGACCCGCGCGAGATGGTAAACACCTGCGCCAACTGAAACACATCGCGAGAGACCTCTATCTGCACGCACCCGCTCCTTCATCTTTTCCGGAATACTCACGCCGGAGGCGAAACACCCCCGCCACCGGCGCATTGTTCAGATCACATTGCGGCCAGCGCGTCCACCAGCTTACCGGCACCGAAGCGGAACGGGTCGGTTGCGGGCAGACCCAGCTCTTCCTCGACCTTGGCCAGATAAGCCTTGGCGTCGCCTTCGCTCAAGTTCTGCGTGTTGACCGACACACCCGCAACCTGACAGGCCGGATTTGCAATCCGCGCCAGCGGCAGGGCCGTGTCACGCAATTGCGCCAATGTCGGCAGGGAATACTCGGGCAGACCACGCATATGGGTCCGGGTCGGTTCGTGGCACAGGATCAGTGCGTCGGGCTGCCCGCCATGGATCAGCGCCATGGTCACACCCGAATAAGAGACATGGAACAGCGACCCCTGCCCTTCAATGTGGTCCCAGTGATCCTCGTCATTGTCCGGTGTCAGATATTCGACCGAGCCAGCCATGAAGTCTGCAATGACCGCGTCCAGCGGAACACCCTGCCCGGTGATCAGGATGCCTGTCTGGCCCGTGGCACGGAATGTGGATTTCATGCCGCGCTTGCGCATCTCGGCATCCATCGACATCGCCGTGTACATCTTGCCTGCCGAGCAATCGGTTCCGACTGCGAGGCAACGCTTGCCAGTGCGCTTGCGGCCATTTGCGATCGGGTATCCGACAGTCGGCACACGCACGTCATGCAAGGTGCAACCATGCGTTTGTGCCGCGGCAACAAGATCACCTTCATCGCGCAGCAGGTTGTGCAAGCCCGAAGCCAGATCAAAGCCCATTTCCAGCGCTTCAATCAAAACTTCTTTCCAGGCATTGCTGATCACACCGCCACGGTTGGCGACACCGATAACCAGCGTTTTAGCGCCGGCCGCTTTGGCCTCGGTCAGGGTCATATCCTTCAGACCCAGATCAGCCTTGCAGCCGTCCATACGATATTGGCCGACGGCGTTTTCCGGGCGCCAATCCTTGATGCCCACAGCCACTTTGGCCGCCAATTGGTCGGGCGCATCGCCCAAAAACAGCAGGTACGGTGTCTCGATCATTGCGGTCACTCCTTTGATTCCGGCCTAAGCTAGAGAAGCGTTTAAACGAGCGTTTCGCGTTTTGGTCCGCCAAACACGGCAGGTACGCGACATTCTTGCGCCACGGACACAAAAGACGCAAAATTCTTCGAAGTTTTTAAAATGATTAAACTTTAATCACCACTTCCCAGCTGCTGACACGCAGCATTCTGCACCCGCATTGCCGCAGATGCACAATCTCCCTTGCGCCAGGTTGCGCAATTTAATACCTCATTGGGCGAGAATATCGCAATTTCATTACCCACACGAGGTCCAGATGAGCTTTCGCATCCAACCCGCCGCGCCTGCACGACCCAATCGCTGCCAACTGTTTGGTCCGGGATCGAATACCAAACTGTTCCCGAAAATGGCAGCTTCTGCTGCGGATGTGATCAACCTTGACCTTGAGGATTCGGTTGCGCCTTCGGACAAGGACATAGCCCGCGCCAATGTCATCGAAGCCCTGAACACTGTTGATTGGGGCAACAAATACATGTCCGTTCGCATCAACGGATTGGATACCCCCTATTGGTATCGTGACGTTGTCGACGTGTTGGAGCAGGCAGGCGACCGCCTGGACCAGATCATGATTCCCAAAGTCGGCTGCGCATCGGATGTCTATGCCGTGGATGCCCTTGTCACCGCCATTGAACGCGCCAGGGGCCGGACCAAACCGATCAGCTTCGAGGTCATTATCGAATCCGCAGCCGGTATCGCGCATGTGGAAGAGATCGCAGCCTCCTCTCCCCGCTTGCAGGCCATGAGCCTTGGAGCCGCAGATTTTGCGGCCTCGATGGGAATGCAGACCACGGGCATCGGCGGCACACAGGAAAACTATTACATGCTGCGCGAGGGTGAAAAACACTGGTCCGATCCGTGGCACTGGGCCCAAGCCGCCATCGTTGCCGCCTGCCGCACCCATGGGGTGCTGCCAGTGGATGGGCCATTCGGGGATTTCAGCGATGATGAGGGATACATCGCTCAGGCGAAACGCTCGGCCACGCTGGGCATGGTCGGCAAATGGGCGATCCACCCCAAGCAGATTGCACTGGCCAATCAGGTCTTTACCCCGTCGGATGAGGCCGTTTCCGAGGCGCGCGAAATCCTGGCCGCAATGGAACAGGCCAAAGCCAACGGTGAGGGTGCAACCGTCTATAAAGGCCGCCTTGTCGACATCGCCTCAATCAAGCAGGCCGAAGTCATCGTGGCGCAGGCCGAACTGATTGCGGCGGGCTGCTAAGCCATAAAAAGGGCGCTCCATCGAGCGCCCCTTTCAAATTCTTCAACGGCCAAAAACGTCATTGGGCGTCCATGTGAAGCGTTCCCCCTTCTTTCCTGACTTCATCATCAGGCAAGAGGTTCCCAGTTTCTGGAAATAGACGATCTTCAATGGATACCAGCCCGCCTTGGGCACTTCCACTTCGGTGCGTTGATTGGCTTCACAGCCCTGAATGCCATTTACCCGGCCAATCTGCTGACCGCCAACCCAAGCCTCTATCCCGTCATTCGACCAGGTTTCCAGCTCGTAAACGCCAGGTGAGTCAAAGCGCATATAGCCTGTGACCTCGGCGGCAACGTTGTAGGCTTGGTCGAAGGTCAAGACATCCTCACCCTTGCTGGTGTCCCTGTAGTCCAACCCGCGCAACGGCTTTCCGGGCTTCGCCTTAGACAGCATGCTTTTTGCCTGACTCAGATCCCGGATCTTCTTGTGTTGATTGCCTGTACCAGAGTATTTGACATTCAACCCCGCCTTCGGAGATGGCTGTGGATTGGCAGGTTGCAGTTTCAACGGGGCAGACAAAGCAGCCCCGGCAATGACCGAGATGGCAACTGCGGTCGCCACTGTTCGAACGAGTTTCATCGTAATCTCCCTGTTTGCGTGCCGTTTTGGCTGGGCGTTTCCCCTGGCAACGTCATTACAATGACACTAGGCCCTGAAAATTTGCGCTGCAAGAGAGTGTGGCTTCACATTTCCAGTGGTTAAGCACGCAGATCCTTGGGTGACCCCATGACCACATAGGATGTGATCGACGTGACATGAGGCAGCGTTCCCAGCACCTCGGTATGGAAGCTCTTGTAGGACGGCAGATCGGCGCATTCGACACGCAGCAGGTATTCGATTGTACCGGTTATGTTGTGGCATTCGACCACTTCGGGGGCTTGTTGCAGGGCCCGCTCGAACCCCTCTTGCGCCGCTTTCGTGTGTTCACCAAGACCGACCCCGATATAGGCGACAAAGCCGACACCCATCGCGGCCGGTTTCAGAACCGCACGATAGCCTGTGATTACGCCGGCCTTCTCGAGCTCTTGAACGCGACGCAGGCAGGCGGACGGAGACAGCCCGACCCGTTCGGCCAACTCCAGATTGCTGATGCGCCCATCACGGGTCAGTTCGTGCAATATCTGGCGATTTATCCGATCATTCTTCATCATAAGTTGCAGAAATAGCGGAAATGCGCACGAAAAAGCAATTTCATTTGCTGCCGGTCAGACGATACTTCGCAGCATGACTTACGACATCCTTCTGGCGCTCATCGCTTTTGCCTTCGTGACATCCATTACGCCCGGGCCGAACAATCTGATGCTGATGGCATCGGGTGCGAATTTCGGCTTTCGGCGTTCGATCCCGCATATGCTGGGCATTGGCCTTGGCTTCACGCTCATGGTGCTGCTGGTCGGTGCAGGGCTGGTTCAGGTCTTTGACCGGTACCCGGTCAGCTATTCAGTGCTGAAGGTCGTATCGGTGATCTATCTGCTTTATCTGGCATGGAAGATCGCGCATGCCGCGCCAGCCGCAGGCGATTTGGCAGCGGGGACACCCATGACGTTTTTGCAAGCCGCCGCCTTTCAGTGGGTGAACCCCAAAGCCTGGGCCATGGCCCTGACCGCCACAACCGCTTACACGCCCAGTCAGACCCTGCATGCGATTGCGCTTGTGGCGTTGGTTTTCGGGGCGGTCAACCTGCCATCGGTGAGCACATGGACCTTTCTCGGGCAGCAGATGTCGCGGGTGCTGACGAACCCGCGCAGGCTGGTTGCGTTCAACTGGACAATGGCGGTGCTGCTTGTGGCCTCGCTCTATCCCGTTCTCTGGCCCAGTTGACCCAGACAGGTTTCGGCCAGCACATCCTCGGGCGCGGTGTCGGGTGGGTACAGGGTCAGACGCCGCGTTAGTTTGTCGTGGGTGCAGGCCAGAGCGCGCAGCGCGGGGTCTTTCTTGGCGGTGGCCATCAGTATCCGTTTTTCCAGTCGCCCATCTGAAATCGAACATCTTCCTTGCCGAGTTGCATCCGGAGCACCGTCAGGCCATATAGCAGGGAACTTTCGCGTTGAGAGGCGTCATGACCCAGTATCTGGATTTCGAAAAACCGCTGGCTGAAATTGAAGGCAAGGCTGAAGAACTGCGTGCGTTGGCCCGCACCAACGAAGAGATGGACGTAACCGAAGAAGCCGCCGCGTTGGACGCCAAAGCCGCCAAGCTTCTGGATGAGCTTTATGCCGACCTGACCCCATGGCGGAAATGCCAGGTCGCCCGACACCCGGAACGCCCGCATTGCAACGATTACGTCAATGCCCTGTTTACCGAATTCACCCCTCTGGCCGGAGATCGCAATTTTGCCGATGATCTGGCGGTGATCGGCGGGCTTGCACGTTTCAACGATCAACCCGTCATGGTGATCGGCCATGAAAAAGGCAGCGACACCAAATCGCGGATCGAACGAAATTTCGGCATGGCCCGTCCCGAAGGCTATCGCAAGGCGGTCCGGCTGATGGAGATGGCCGGGCGGTTCGGCCTGCCAGTGATCACCCTGATCGACACCGCGGGCGCCTATCCCGGCAAAGGCGCCGAGGAACGCGGTCAGTCCGAAGCGATTGCCCGCTCGACCCAGATGTGTCTGAAGATCGGCGTGCCCCTGGTGTCGGTCATCATCGGCGAAGGCGGCTCGGGCGGGGCCGTGGCCTTTGCCTCCGCCAACCGCGTGGCAATGCTGGAACACTCGGTCTATTCGGTGATCTCGCCGGAAGGTTGCGCATCGATTCTTTGGAAAGATGCAGAAAAGATGCGTGAAGCAGCCGAGGCGCTGCGTCTGACCGCTCAGGATCTTCACAAGCTTGGCGTTTGCGACCGGATCATCCCTGAACCCAAGGGCGGCGCGCATCGCGATCGTCCGGCCGCTGTCGAGGCTGTACGCACGGCTCTCACCGATATGCTGGCGGAACTGGACGGCAAAGACGCGGCGACCCTGATACAGGACCGCCGTCAAAAATTCCTCGATATCGGCTCGAAAGGGTTGGCGGCGTAACCGTCAGCCGCCCAACCTGCGCAACAACGCAACCGAGGGTTCTCCGGTGACCGCCAGGCCATTGGCGCTTTGATACGCGCTGATGGCAGACGTCGTGTTTTTGCCGATCACCCCATCCGCGCCTTTCGTATCATACCCTTGGGATGTCAGCCGCCGTTGCAATTCCTTGCGGTCGTCCAATGTCAGACCGTTTGCATCTGGCCCGAACGAGGCCTGAAACGGCGCGCCACCGGCGATTCTGTCCGCCAGATGACCGACCCCGATCGCGTAACTGTCCGAATTGTTATAGCGCTTGATGACCTGAAAATTGCGGAAGACGGCAATGCGCGGCCCGGGTTTCTGCGGTTGCAGCACGGCGACCGGCGTGCCGGAAACGGTTCCGACCTCGCCCCCCCAAGGCTGCCCCCGCACCCAGCCTGCGCGCGACAGGTAAGCAGCGGTCGAAGCCAGCGAATCCGTCGGATCGTCCGACCAGATATCGCGCCGCCCGTCGCCGGTGAAATCCACGGCATAGGCCAGGTAAGAGGTTGGAATGAACTGCGTGTGCCCCATCGCACCGGCCCAGCTGCCGGTCATCCTGTCTGGCGTGGTGTCACCATTCTGAAGGATCTTGAGCGCCGCGATCAACTGGCTTTCAAAGAACTGACCACGCCGCCCGTCATAGGCCAGCGTCGACAGGGCTGACACAACGGGCACATCGCCGCGACGCGCGCCATAGCGGCTTTCCAGCCCCCACACTGCAACGACGATTTCCTTGTCCACCCCGTACTGCGCCTCGATCTGCGACAGCGTCCCGTTGTATTGCCGCAGCATCTTCTGGCCGGTGCTGATCCGCTCGTCCGAAGCGGCAATGGCCAGGTAGTCTTCGAGCGAGCGTTTGAACTCTACCTGATTGCGGTCGCGCTCGATTACATCGGGCAGATACCCTGCCCCCTGAAAGGCGCGGTCAATCGTGGATTGTGAAATACCTTGCGATGCCGCCCTGCCCTTGAACCCGGCAACCCAGGCATCCCAACCCGCATTGGGAACAGCCCGCATACGCGATGCAGGCGCGCTGGATGGCGCACCGCCACCCGTGCAGGCGGCCAACAATGTTGATCCAAGGCAA
The DNA here is from genome assembly GCF_013110575.1 of Ruegeria sp. HKCCD7559. NCBI lineage: Bacteria > Pseudomonadati > Pseudomonadota > Alphaproteobacteria > Rhodobacterales > Roseobacteraceae > Ruegeria > Ruegeria sp. HKCCD7559. The sequence goes on along the minus strand of NZ_WVQU01000001.1, from coordinate 31,135 downwards.
ATGGAAAAAGTCCGTCGAGTGATCATGGCTGTGGTCTGCTCTTGTTTGTGATTTGCCTCAAGAGTAACCCAGTCGGACTGAACAGGCCAGAACGGTGAAACCTTGAGCAGTAGGCGCGGGAATGTCGGCGGGATGCCGCTCAGCTCACCAGCAAGCGCAATCCCTGCGTCACGTCCGAACGGACCGCCAGGCGCAAGCCCGGTTCGTCCCCGGCCTTGAGGGCCGCAATGATCAGCTTGTGATAATGCGGTGGCTCAGTGCGCCTGAGACGCCCGTAAAGCGCCCTCATCGTCGGCCCGAGTTGCAGCCAGACCGTTTCGGCAATGGCCAACATCGCGGGCGCCTGAGCGCGCAGGTAAAGGGTGCGGTGAAATTCCAGATTTGAACGGATGTACCCAACCGCGTCCCGCTTGGTCACCATCTCGGCAACGGTCATGTTGATGGTCTGCAAGCGGTCGATCAGCGCAATATGCGCCCGGGGCAAAGCCCGGCTGGCCAGCTCGACTTCCAGCAACGCGCGCAACGCCGCCAATTCTTCTATCCGGTCGTTGGTCAACTCAGGTGTCGAGACCCGGCCGGAATTGGACAGGAACAAAGCCCCCTCGGCGGCCAGACGGCGCACGGCCTCTCGCGCCGGGGTCATCGAGACGCCGAATTCCTTGCCGATGCCACGCAAGGTCAGCGCCTGTCCCGGCGCCATCTCACCATGCATGATTCGAGACCTCAGGGCTCGGTACACCCGGTCATGAGTGGCAGTTTGGGTGTCAGACGGGCGTGTGCTCAACATCCGCTTATGTGATCACAAAACAGTGCAAGGTCAACTCGGCTTTGCGTCAAACCTGTAACGATGCAGCTCTGCCCCATTGTCACGCAACCAGCGGCGGGGTTGCTGGCAGGGGCCGAAAATGCTTTCCACCTGTTCCCAGAACGCGGGCGAGTGGTTCATCTCGACAAGATGCGCCACTTCATGCGCGGCCACATAGCGCAGCACCTCGGACGGCGCGAGAATGAGCCGCCACGAGAACATCAATCCACCCTGTGAACTGCATGATCCCCAACGTGACCGCGTGTCGCGCAGGCCGAGCGTGCTGTACGACCGCCCCAGCATTGCCGCGTAATCATCACACGCGCCGATCAATCGATCCCGCGCCAATTCCTTCAGAAACCGGGCCAATCTGCGCGCCTCGGCCCCTTCGGGCACTGCGACCTCATCCGCCATCAACTGAACACGCCGACCCTTGGCGGGCACGATTCGCCGGACAATGCCTTCAATCGGTATTCTCTGTCCGAACTGCACCACGGCCGTTTCCGGCCTGTCCTGCAAATGCTGGCGAATCCACTCTTCCTTGGTACGTGCGAAACTCAGCGCCTCGGATTCAGGCACACCGACCGGATAGGTCAGCGTAACCCTGCCATCCAGTTGAGAAATTCGCAAACTGATGCGCCGCGCCCGGGCGGATTTGCGCAGCCTCAGCGGCACCGGTGGTGTCCCTGGCAGTGCATGCTTTCCCATATCGCGACCTCTCTTGCGCAAAGACTTTGACAGTGCTCTCTGCCTGTGGCAGGTGAGCTGAATCATTTAGACGACTCACCTGATATCAAGGGGATTTGACATGCCCAAGGAAGAATGGGGCGTAAAGCGCGTTTGCCCGACCACCGGTAAGCGATTCTACGACCTGAACAAGGACCCGATCATCAGCCCCTACACTGGCGAGATCGTGGAGCTTGAAACATCCAAAAGCCGCATGATCGCGGCCGATGCAGAAGATGCCGCCTCGGTCAAAGCGCGTGAAAACGCGTCGGAAGAGGATCTGGTTCTGGATGACGACGACTCTGTCGACGTCGAACTGGATGACGATCTGCTGGATGACGATGATGACACCAGTGATGACGTGTCGCTGGATGATATCACCGACATGTCTTCGGAAGACGAAAACTGATCAAGTCAAAGGCGACCACAGGGTCGCCTTTTTCGTTCCACGGACAGCTTAGTGCGGAAATTCGCGTTCGATTCCATTTTTGGACTTGCACTCGTCGTCACTGTCTCCTAAACGTCCGTCCACCGCATCAGCGGTACTTAGATGGGGCCTTAGCTCAGTTGGGAGAGCGCTTGCATGGCATGCAAGAGGTCAGGGGTTCGACTCCCCTAGGCTCCACCATCCCGCACTTGAAAAACTCTCCATAGTTCTTCCATTAACTCGCGTGTTTCTTCCATTTTCTGGCCAACGCGACCTTTCGGGCGCTGCATGCGACCCGCAACTGTGTTAGTCAAAGCCAGTTCTCAGTGACCTAGGGGAAGAATCCGGAGGGTTGGCTTTGAATAGTAAAACCCGCCAACCAGGGCTGACGGGCTACCCCAAACAAGTTAGTTGGGGTGGAATTCATGGGCAGGTATTCAGCACCGCTCTATCCCCTTGAGCTACCGCCATGGCGAGCAGGACTTGAACCAGCAACCTGTGCCTACTGACCTGTTTCACGTCCCCTCTGGCACCTAGGGCCGTCGCCCACTCTACCTGCGCGCCCGGAGAATCTGTGACCATGGGCTGTCCGAGGCGCGTCCCCATGGAAATCTGAGAATTTCGGAATGTCGGGCTTTCCCCGGCGCGGGTGCATAACTGCCTCCCTGAAACGTAAAATGCGCCACTACATCTTGTAGGGCGCACCTCTCTATTGTGCCAAGTTATGAATCGGCAGGACTCCTTTTATCAACGTTAACCTTAAACGATGCCAGTCACGAACGGTGTCCTCTGATGAAAGTGTCAAATTACCGAGTTTTGTGGTAATTTCAGGCAATTAAGAATTTTTTGTTTTTTGGGTGATTAAATGTATCGATATTGTTTTGGACTCTTAACAATTATTTTTTCTACGATCTTCTTTGACCAGGCTTATGCCGCCCGAGACGTGTGCAATGCTGTGGACAGTGAAGCAAGGATCGGATGGCCGGACAGTCTTTCCATGACTATAGCCGTCGATACCAGCAGTAAGATATGTCGCTTCTCGGTAGAAGGTGTGACGGCAGGGAGCCCTCCCCAATCGGAGGTATTCAATGCTCTCGATTTAGCTAGAAACGCTATTTCGAGTGGGAGTTCAACGAACTCCGAAGACATTGCAAAAAGCATCGCGCTGTTGCTGGCTGCCGCATCACCAGAGGATACGCCTGACGACGAGCTACTAACGAGCGAAGCCCAAGAAGGTATAGAAGCCTGCATTCGCATGACTGCGTTAAAGGAAGGTCAAGCCATCTTCTTTGGAGACGCCCATGATGCGGACTTGTCTTTTTTCGGTGCACGATGTGCGTGGGTGGCGTCTCCCCCGGATGCTTTGGAGAGCTTAAACAGTTTTTTGAAAGGCAATGTGACCGTTGAAGAGTTATTCCTACCTCAACTGGTATTTGTGAATGAGCGCGGAAGTTCAGTCGAAATCCTTTTCCTGCCGGTAGAGAATTCCCGATGACTGATGAAGACGAAAGAAAGTCGAAACCCAATGCGATCGAACAAAACCCCAAATTAGCCGACCGTGAAACAGGCGGTAGCGGCGATACAGGAGATCGAGACGAAGTTAGCCACGGCGGCGACGGTGGGGGTGGCGACAATGGTAACGGTGGCGGGGATGGAGACCACGCACCCGATCCCCCCCCAAGTTGGAGCAATCCGTTCAAGCGCCTTATTTGGTACATAGTCAAAATATTTCAGGACATTAGAGATGACGCCGTCAAAGAAGTTATAAAGTTCTTTCTCTATGGGGGGTCTTCAGTAGCTGGATTACTTGCACTGCTTCTTCCATCGGAACCGCCCCAATACGATCCACGATTCCGAGATGTTTCAGAAGGCGGGCCCGGTTATGCGTATGCGAACGATATGTTGGCATTGATGCGTTCCGAGGGAGTAGCGGTCGACTGGGAGTCTGGGAAACCTACTGCATTGTTGTTTTGTTCGGATTTCAAAACCGACGGAGTTGAACCAGAGCAGCTTCTTGACGTTTTCATGAAAAGGTTTCCTGATTGCTTAGTGAACTCTAACGATGTGGCAAATCGCTACACACTAAACGCCGGCCCACAATCCATCGGGCCTGTTCCCGTTGAACCAGACAACACCGAGGCCGTATTCTGCGGATGCGACCAGTCCCGAGTCGAAAGAGTCACCAGGACAAGGCTTTTAATCCACTCACCTCAATGTGTGAAATTCAACGCCGATCGGTCAAATTGTGCAAGCGAATGACGCAGATCGAAATCAGTTAAATCAATTCCTTCTCGATAGCCAACCACTCGGGCACCGTGGCAATGCCGATCTGACCGATTTCGCCACCCACCTCCACCCGAGAGAGGTGAAGCCAGACGCCATTGGAATCTCTGGTAGGCTCGTGTTTGTTCGCGCCCTGATCATCCGGGCCGGGAGAAGGCGTTGAACAGTCACATCCCTTGTCCGACCGGCGCCGGTGAATTGCGACAGTGAAATTCTGAATTCGACACAGATTGCCATCTGGATGGCTTCACATGTGGTCAGGGGATCACTGTTTATCGTTACCTCACTCTCGCGACGCCGATCCGCCGGGCGTCTGACGGGCTCCGCAAAGTTCTGTGGCCGGCCCATAGCATACTTTGGATTCGCTTGGGTAATGCTGCAATGCGGCCCGTCAAAGCTGCCTTTCACAACGGTCACTTTATAGTGATCGACGAAGGCATCGATCTTTTGCCGGAGATCACTGGGCAGGTAGCAGTTTTCCAGCAGGATGCGGTTTTTCAAAGTCTGATGCCATCGCTCGATCTACCCCTGAGTTTGCGGGTGATACGGGGCACCTCGAACATGATCCATCTGCCGATATTCCAGCCAATCGGCCAACTCGCTGGAGATGTAACTGGACCCGTTGTCACTGAGCAGCCTTGGTTTGTGCAGGACCGTCGCCTGATCGCCCCCTGAGGCTTGCAGCGCCAGGTCCAACGTGTCGGTTACGTCGCAGGCCTTCATCGTCGTGCAGAGCTTCCACGCGATGATGTAACGGCTGTAGTCGTCGAGGATCGTCGATAGGTAGAACCAGCCCCAGCCGATCACTTTCAGGTAGGTGAAGTCGGTCTGCCAGAGCTGGTTCGGCCGTGTGGTCTTGTCGTGGAACTTGTCAGCGGCGGACAGAACCACATAGGATGGGCTGGTGATCAGGTTGTAGGACTTGAGGATGCGATAGACCGAAGCCTCTGACACAAAATACTTTTCCACGTCGGTGAAGCGCACGGCCAGCTCACGTGGCGACAGATCGCTTTCCTTCAGGGCCAGGTCCTTGACCTTCTCACGAACCGGCTCGGGAATGCGGTTCCAGACCCGCGATGGCTTGGGACTGCGATCCTCAAGCGCTTCGGGGCCACCGGCCAGATACCGGTCGTACCAGCGATAGAAGGTCGTTCTAGGAATACCGAGCTTGTCCAACGTGCGCCCTGTCGGCAGGTGCGAGCCTTCGACGAGGCGGATGATCTCCAGTTTCTCAGATGCGGGGTACCTCATTCGTCGTCGCCCCCATCTGTCACCTGACAGGCGCATGCAAAGCATGCTGCCGAGAGGGCGCAATCATGCTCTTTTTCGAGCAGTCGAAGTTCCAAGGCCTGCTCAGCGACGGCCTCTTTCAAATCGCGGGATTCCCGACGCAGGTCTTTGACTTCGGTCGAAGTAGCTGCACGGGCCGTGTCGCCAGCCAGACGCTTCTTTCCAGCCTCAAGGAATTCCTTGGACCAACTGTAATACAGGCTCTGGGCAATGCCTTCGCGGCGGCACAGCTCAGCAATGCTATCCTCGCCCTTCAGGCCGTCCAGCACGATCCTGATCTTCTCCTCCGCTGAATACTGTTTGCGTGTGGCGCGACGGATGTCTTTGACGACCTTCTCACCGTGGCTTTGCTTGGTTCCGGGTTTCTGTCTCATCTCCACTCCTTGGTGGTTACGATGTGCCAGAAACCCTCTCTTATTAAATCGACCTAAACTGTCCCATTGGCGCTGACGTCAGACAAAAAGCACAAATAACAGTCGGGCATGAACTACGCACAATGATGCCCGGGGTCTCAAGAGTGCTTTGGCAAGGACAAAGGCGCGTGGGATAAATTCAGCCTTTTCAATGAGTCTCAGAGGGAGCGCATGATTGATACCATTCGATACTGCGAATTGGGCCATGAAGACTAAGGTGAGAATGCAGCGCACAAAACCGCATCGCAGACACGGTTTGCTATTTTGCATCTCAGACCACCAGTAAGCGATCTTGTTCCGGGGGGATGAACTGTATGGCGTTGTCACGGGCGCTCCCGTGCATTAGCGTCCAGCACCATGGTCATCCGGCGATATTCACTTGTTCTATTGGTTGGCGTTCTGGTCATCCTGACCGGCATTGGCGGTGTTGCGCACGCGCTGTCGAAGGGCTGCGTGGGCCTTCACTGTGAGCACCATACGCAACCTTCCGAACACTCTGCATTGGCAACGAGCGAAGACGTCTCGGCTTCAGGTCATCATCATGATCCGGAGAGTTCCGAAACCGGAGAGTGCAATCCCTTTATCTGCCAAGCCGTTGCATTGCCGTTCCAAGTCAGTGAAGATACCAAGGGTCGGCGTGATACTGACCCGGAGCTCCATGCTGGAACCCAAGTCAAGCTGAGTGAACCGGGCGCAATCTACAGGCCCCCTGACCTTTGAAGCAGCGCAATTCCCTGCGGATGTACGCGACCAGCACGTGCGGCTGTTCGCGATGTGCCGCAGCGTTACCAGCTTCCAAAATGTCAGGACCAATCCATGAATAAAAGTCACTTTCTAATCGGCGCATGCACTGTCGCTGCGGTCGCCGCTTTCATAACTCTTCGCCCCGGCGGAATCGAAGAAGCCACACCGCATGAAACACGCATAGGCGACGCCATGGTCGCAATTCGGATGCCGACCATCGAAGGCAATGCCGCAATCGGCCAGCGTGTTTTTGAGGTCTCCTGCGCGTCATGCCACGGCGCCAACGCGGTCGGTGTAGAGGGTGCGGGGCCGCCCCTGATCCACAAAATATACGAACCCAGTCACCATGCGGATGAAGCCTTTCAGAGGGCGGTTTCACAAGGTGTAAGAAGCCACCATTGGCAATTTGGCGACATGCCGCCCGTGGAGGGGCTGACACGAGGTGACGTTGCCATGGTGATCGCCTACATTCGCGAAATCCAGCGTGCCAACGGAATAAACTGAGGGTAACCCAATGAAGAAGATCATGACAATTGCGCTTATGGTTGCGCTTGCCAACGGCGCACTGGCGCATTCCAAGGTCGAAGAAACAACCCCTGCCAACGGCTCCAGGATAACGGATGTGCCTGCTGAAATTGGCCTCAACTTCTCAAAAAACATCCGGCTGACACGGATAGAGATGGCCCATGAAGAACACTCGGCAGTAAGCTTGGATTTGGGTGACCAGACAATTTTTGGTCAGGCGTTCACGATCCCACTGCCGAGCAATGGAACGGGCACCTATGTCATCGAATGGCGCGGTTTGGGTGAAGACGGCCATGCGATGCAGGGCGCGTTTTCCTTTACCGTGGATTGAGCATGCCAGACATCTGGGCGATTGGCGCGATCCTTGCAAAGCTGGTGCTCTACATCGGCTTTGCGGGCTCCGCCGGGCTTGTGATTGTTGGATGCCTCTATTCCGGCCTTGTCGCGCCGGTGAACCTTGCGATGACGCGCCATGCCAGGGCCTTGGCATGGCTTGCTCTTGTCGCGACAGCAGTTGGCTTCTTGCTTCGTGGGGCCGCCTTGACAGGCGGGGTTGACGGCATGGTCGATCCGAAGATGCTTGGCCTGCTGTGGCAGACATCCGTGGGCGACGCACTTGTTTATCGCCTTTCTGGCGCATCGTTGATCCTTGTGGGGCTGTCCGTTCCTCGCTTTGGTCAGTGGATCGCGCTGTTGGGTGGCACGATCGCTCTGTGGTCGTTTGCGCAGATCGGGCACGTGCCGGAACTGGAGAGCTTTGGTATCCAGCTCCTGCTCCTGCTGCACCTGTTGTGTGTAGCTTTCTGGGTGGGCATCTTCAGCCCGCTGCGGAATCTGGCCCTTGCTCCTGAACACCTGAAGGATGCTGCTGAACTCGGTCATGTCTTTGGGCAAGCTGCCACTTGGCTTGTGCCGGCGTTGATCGTGGCGGGCCTTTGGATGGCCTGGTTGCTTGTCGGCAATCTCCAAGAGCTGCTGTTCACTGGCTACGGGCAGGCGTTGTTGCTCAAAGTGTTTTTTGTGGCGCTGCTGTTGTTTCTTGCCGCCGCAAACAAGCTCCGATTTGTTCCGGCCATGCAAGGTGGAGAGGTCAAGGCAGCGCAACGCCTCGCCCGCTCCATCCAGGTTGAGGCATTGATGGTGTTGGTGGTGCTGGCAACAACGGCAACACTCACGAGTGTTCTGGCGCTTCCGAATTCGGGCCATTAGAGCGGGCCAGACACCGGTGCGCGCGCAGTGTGCAGCAACGGCAGCGGCGGTGCACGATCCGATGCGAACAAGGAAGACAATCCCACTCAGGGCCCGCCGACCCTTGCCGCGGGGCCTAGCCATTGGGCTTTGGCAAACAGGGTTCAAACAGTGCCACCTGCCCGCCGGTCAACCGTAAGAAATCAAGCTTGCTCACCGCCTGTCTTTCGAACCATCAACACGCGACCTGCCGAACTCACTGGGGTCTGAACCCTGCAGCTGCCCCTCAGAACCTTAATGAAAGACAGGACATGCCACCATCAAGCTTTGCACAATCGGTATTGTCAATTTCAACGACCTCATAGCCTTCGCGGTCCAGCATCTCTGCGGTGCGCGGAAACCCAGCGGCCATCAGCACCAGATTGTTGAACCTAATCGCGTTTGCCGCCGCCTCCTCGCCGTCAGCTACATGCAGCACCCGGTAGCCTTCAAAACAGCCCGAAGCGTCCAATCGCCGGGTCGCAAGGATCGTCTCGGCATCCATCAGCGAACAATCCGTTTTGAAGTGCAAAACGCCCTCGGGTGTGAACACTTCCCGCAGTTTGTGACCCCATTCCGAGGTGATTTTCGCCAGTTCCTCAACACCTTCCGCGTCAGTGCGGTCTGACCGGCCCACAAGAATTTCGCGGCCGGTTACAAGGATGTCTCCACCCTCGATATGGCCGGGACCATTGATCTGTGTGACCGTTTCATAGCAGGTCCGCAGTGCCGGGGCGATCTCGGCCACTTCCCCCATCCGCGAAGGCGCGCCCGGCCGCATCAGCACAGCACCCTGCGGCAGGCACAGGGCCGTATCTTCCACAAACTGCGCGTCAGGGAACGCATCCAGGGGATCAAGCTCGATCACCTCGGCCCCGGTGCTTTTCAGTGCTGCCACGTATGCCCCATGCGCGGCCGTCATCCCATCGAAATCCGGGTTTCCGATATCTTCTGCGCGCAATCCGTCAGCGATGGTCGGTGCCGGGCGCCGGGTGATGGCGCGGGAAAACTCAAAAGTTGGGTCTGACATGCTTCAATCTCTCTGAGGTTCGAATTTTCGGGCGGTGACTTCGATCATCGCGGGCCCGCCCATGGACGCCGTTTCGCGTAACGCTTGCGCGATGGACTGGGGCTTTTCGGGAACCCTGATGTGTGGAATGCCAAAGGATCTGGCCGTTGCTGCAAAATCGGGGGGTGTGGGGTCACATCCAATGACCGTCACGCCTGCATCCTGCATCGATGTGGCGATTTCCCGGTACCCGTGATTGTTCCAGATCACGAACGTGACCGGCAGGTTTTCGTCTACTGCGGCCATTGCTTCCGGCATAGAAAACTGCGCCCCGCCATCACCGACGATGCATATTACCCGCGCCGTTGGATCGGCAATCGACGCACCGATGGCTGCGGGTATGCCATAACCAAGCGCACCATAGCCCGTTGCCGCATTGAACCAGCCGCCAGCCCGGTCGTGGTCATAGTAAAGATTGCCAGCATAAATTGGCTGGGTGGAATCCCCGACCATCAGAGCATCCGGAGACGCCGAGCGCATCGCATTCAGTATCTCCACCTGTTTGCGATAATCCGGACCAATCTCCTGCCAGGCCGCATCGCGCGTTTTTCTGGCACGGTCCGCACCGTCGCTTTGCCGTGCCCTCTGCGGCAGGGCCTTACACAGCGCTGGCACAACCAAGCCTACGTCACCTTGAATGGCAATCGCTGCATCATGCCGCGAAAGCTGATCGCTGCACCGATCAACCCGTATCAGGTTTGGCAGTTTCGCAAACTGGCCGGTGGCATACATGTCATAATCAGTTGGCCCCAGCTCGGTTCCCAAGGCCAGAACGCAATCGGCGCTTTCCAGCAATGCGCGCACCGCGTTCAGGCTGGGGCTGGCCGGAACGGTCAGGGCATGTCCGTGCATCAAGCCGCGCGCGTTGACGGTTTGCACAACAGGGGCACCCAGAGCTTCGGCCAGTGCTTGCAATCCCGCCTCGGCACGTTTCGCGCCGCCGCCCGCCAGAATGACGACTTTCTTTGCCTCAGTCAGTTGCCCTGCGGCCTGTCTAATCAATGCCGGGCTGACCGGAGGATCAGGGTCAGGCGTCTCGACTGCTGTTTCCTGATAGTACGCCGCTGCGACATCCAACGGAACCTCGATATGCGCCGGCCCGCAGCGACCATTGCTGAGGCCGTGAAAAACGCGGTCCAAAACCGGGGCCAGAGCGCTGGGGCCGGTGACCTGTTCGGACACCAACGCAACCGTTTTCGCCAGCCCGATTTGGTCCGGCAATTCGTGCAGATGCCCCAAGCCCTTGCCAAGCGATCCGGTTTTGTTGACGCCGGACACCACCAGCATCGGTATTGAATCGGCCCGCGCCTGCGCCATCGGCGTCAGCGTATTGGTCAATCCGGGGCCGGTGATCACAAAGGCAACACCCGGTTTACCCGACACACGGGCATAGCCATCGGCCATGAAACCCGCCCCCTGTTCGTGTCTGGGCGTCACATGTCGTATGCCTGAAGCGGCAAGCCCTCGGTACAGTTCCACCGTGTGAACGCCCGGAATTCCGAAGACGCAGGTCACATCCCGCTGGCGCAGCCCGGCAACCAGAGCTTCGCCAATTGTCATACCGCTCATGCGACCTCGCGTGATTTGCTGTTGGCGTGATCGATGATACGGGAAACCGCAGTACCAAAATCCGTGTCATTGATCGTCAAAGCGACCCGCACCCAGTCCTTCAGGCTGTCACCAAAGGCGGATCCCGGCATGACGGCCACCCCGGCCTGGAGCAGATCCCAGGCATAGGCTTCGCCATCCAGCCCGGTGGCAGAGACATTGATGAGTGCGAACATTCCCGCTTCGGGCCGGTGAACAATCAGATCCGTTTCAGCTTCAAGACGATCGGCCAACAGGGTGGCGCGGCCAGAAAAGCGGGCGGCCATCCCGGGGGCAACCTCGGACCCGTCACGGATCGCTTTTTCGGTCATGTCCGCGATAAACGGCTGATTGCCAAAAAGCATGGTTTCGGAATAGGGCAGCAGCGCTTCGCAGAACGCGGCGGGCCCGACACACCAGCCACTGCGGAACCCCGGAGCGGCATGAGACTTCGAGATGGATGATACGCCAATGACACGTTCCGCCAGTTCCGGATCTGCCAATGGTGAAACAAATCGTGCACCGTCAAAGATCAGTTCTTCATAGACCTCGTCCGAGATGATCCACAAATCACGCGCAATCGCCAGCTGCCCGATCTCGGCAATGTCCGCGGCGGTCAGGATCGCGCCAGTCGGGTTATGCGGTGTTGTCAGAAGAATGGCGCGGCTGCGCGGAGTGATGCGGGCCGCGATATCTGCGGCCTGCATGCGAAACCCTTTCTCGGGCCGCAGCGGTACGGGTACCATCTCGGCCCCGGATGCACGAATGACACCTTCATAGGTCGCGTACATCGGGTCGCCGACCAGAACTTCGTCGCCCGCCTCGGCGACCCCGGCCATGGCTGCGAAAAGGGCGGTTTGCGTGCCGGGAAAGCACAGAAAATTCCCGGGCTCGAAAGCCCGCCCGCGAGAGGCAGAATAGCGCGCAGCCAGAGCGTCAAGCAGCCCTGCTTCACCGCGCCCGTTGGAGTACCCTGTCCGCTGCGCCCGCAATGATGCAACGGTGGCTTCGACCAGCACGTCCGGCACCGGAACGTCCGGTTCTCCTATCGTCATTTCGACGATGTCCGCTCCGGCCTTGATAAGGTCGCGGGCTTTCAGATGTACGCCCCATTTGGCGCCACCCAAGCCCGCCAACCGTTCTGTCACCGATGTGGTCTTCATGACTGCTCCACCCCTTTGGTCAATGGAATCCCGACGATGGCGCTGACGGAATCCAAACCGATCCGCGCCAGCTGGCCTTCGGAAAACGCATCCGGAAGCGCGCCCCCTTCCAGCCACAGGCCGTCGATCACCGCGTTGCAGGCGATGGCCAGTTGCATTGCCTCTGACGCGTCAACCGAACGCCCGGCTTCCTGCAATGCCGCGACGATCAGCTTCTCGAGGTGATCCCGGAAATAGTCATAGGTTCGCTGGTGAATGCGCTGCATTTTCGGGTCATGCTGCACCTTGTTCAGGAAACCCGCCCACAACGCCACGGCGCTTGGATCGACGATCGGCTGTCGCAGTGACGCGTCGACGAAGTTGGTCAACTGAGAAACCGCGCTTCCGGTTCCTGATGACGCCGCTGTCTGGTCCGTCAGCGTATTCATGTGGTGCTCATATGCCGCCTGAACCAGTTCGTCCTTGGATGAGAAATAGTGCCGGATCAAACCTTGGGTCACATTCGCACGGGCTGCGATCTCGCGCACCGTGGCACCCCGAACGCCCATCTCGGCGATCAGGTCCAAAGTCGCCAGAATCAGCGCCTCGCGGCGAACCTCGGCAGACTCACGTTTGAATTTGCGGCTTTCGTCCTGCACGTCAGTGTCATCCATGGCACGGAGTTATTATACACTTGCATAATTGCGAGATTCGGGGCTTACTGCAAGCTGAAATCAGAAGATTCTTGGATATGGACACAGCCAAAGCAGTTTCACCCGCACCCGAAACAACCACGCCCGACGAAGCGATCAAGGTTGAGGATCTGCACAAATCCTTTGGCACGCTGGAGGTTTTGAAAGGCGTATCCCTGACCGCAAACAAGGGGGATGTTGTTGCCATTATCGGGGGGTCAGGCTCTGGAAAATCCACCATGCTGCGCTGCATCAACTTTCTGGAAACGCCGAGTTCCGGAAAGATAACCATCGGCGGGGAACCCGTTGAAATGCACACCGATGGCAGCCCCTCCAACCGCCGCCAGATCGAACGTATCCGCACGCGTCTGGCCATGGTTTTCCAGCAGTTCAATCTGTGGACACACCGCACGCTTCTGGAAAACGTGATCGAAGTGCCAGTGCATGTGCTCAGGGTGCCAAAGGCCCAGGCGATCGCACGGGCGCATGAATTGCTGACGCGGGTGGGCCTTGGCGACAAGGCTGACACCTATCCGGCCTATCTTTCGGGTGGTCAGCAACAGCGCGCCGCCATTGCCCGGGCGCTTGCGGTCGATCCTTCGGTGATGCTTTTCGATGAACCGACGTCGGCGCTTGATCCCGAGCTTGTTGGCGAAGTTCTGACCGTGATCCGCGATCTTGCCGCCGAAGGGCGCACAATGCTGCTTGTCACCCATGAAATGAAATTCGCACGCGAAGTCGCAGACCACGTTGTCTATCTCTTCGAGGGCCGCATCGAAGAGCAGGGCCCACCTGCCGAGGTCTTCGGAAACCCAAAATCAGAGCGCCTGAAGCAGTTCCTCAGCTCGGTCGCCTGAATCGGAATAACAAAACAAATAAACCAAAAGGGAGTATCAAAATGAACGTCAAGAAACTGCTCGCGTCCGGCCTTGCCGCCGCTGTCCTTTCGGCTGGTATCGCCAGTGCAGAAGAGGTCAAGATCGGCATCGCAGCCGAACCTTACCCGCCATTCGCGTCGCTGGACAGTTCAGGCAATTGGGTCGGCTGGGAGATCGATGTTATCAATGCGGTCTGCGCTGCTGCGGAACTTGACTGTGTCATCACGCCGGTCGCCTGGGATGGTATCATCCCGTCGCTGACCGGACAGCAGATCGACGCCATCATGGCGTCTATGTCGATCACCGAAGAGCGGCTGAAAACCATTGATTTCAGCGATCCTTACTACAACACACCTGCCGTCATCGTCGCGGACAAATCGATGGATATCGAAGCGACCCCCGAGTCGCTGGCCGGTAAGGTTGTCGGCGTTCAGGCGTCGACCATCCACCAGGCTTATGCGCAGGAATATTTCAAGGATTCCGAACTGAAGGTTTATCAAACTCAGGATGAGGCCAACCAGGACCTGTTCGCAGGTCGTATTGACGCCACTCAGGCCGACAGTATCGCCATGGCGGACTTCGTGAACTCGGATGCCGGGGTATGCTGTGAAATCAAAGGCGCCGTCGCAGATGATCCGGCCATCCTGGGCCGGGGTGTTGGTGCGGGTGTTCGCAAGGGCGACGATGACCTGCTTGCAGCGCTGAACAAGGGCATCGCGGCAATTCTTGCCGATGGAACGCACGAGAAGATCACTTCGAACTATTTCTCGGCCAGCATCTACTAAGCGGCTGCCGTGACCGGACTGTTGGAATCGCTTGGATTGGCGCAGAGCGCAGAGCTTCTGTCGCTGTCGCCACCGGGTTGGGGGGGCAATCTGCTGCGCGGATTGTCCCACTCATTGCAGATCGCTTTTGGTGCATATGCGCTCGGCCTCGTGATCGGATTGTTCGGAGCCTATGGCAAGCTTTATGGCGGGAAGGTCACGCGCGATCTTCTTGCCATCTACACGACCGTGATCCGGGCCGTGCCGGAACTGGTCCTGATCCTGATCCTGTATTACGTGGGATCTGACATCATCAACAAAATCTCTGCTGCAATGGGTGGAGGTCGGGTCGAGGTCAATGGCGTCGCTGCGGGCATTTGGGTTCTGGGCGTTGTACAGGGCGCATATGCAACCGAGATCCTGCGCGGAGCCATACAGGCGGTTCCACCCGGACAGATCGAGGCCGCCAAATCCTACGGGATGCCCGCCTTCATGACCATGCGCCGCGTGACGATCCCCGCTATGATGAGCTTTGCCGTACCCGGCCTGGCCAACTTGTGGCTGATCGCCACCAAGGACACCGCCCTGCTCGCGGTCGTGGGATTCAACGAACTGACACTGGAAACCCGGCAGGCCGCCAGCAGCACACGCGCCTATTTCACCTTCTTTCTGGCGGCGGGTTTTCTCTATCTCATGGTCACCCTGTTTTCGGGCGCCATCTTCGCGCGGATCGAAAAATGGGCGCGTCGCGGTCAACCTTCTCTGAAAGGAGGTGGCAGATGATCGATCTCAGGTCTTTGATGCAACCCCATCGCATCGTGATGATGCTGATCTTTGCCGGGATCGTAATCTGGTGTGCCATGTCTTTGCGATGGGACTGGTTGCCAAAATACGCCCCGCTTGCCTTGCAGGGAATCTGGACCACGCTCTGGCTGCTTGTTGTCACCGTCGTTCTCGGATTTCTGCTGGCCGTACCACTCGGGTTGGCCCAGGCCGTTGGACCCTGGTACCTTGCGGCCCCCGCCAAGGCGTTTTGCACCATCATTCGGGGCACACCCCTGCTTTTGCAGCTTTGGTTGCTGTATTATGGCCTCGGCTCATTGTTCCCTCAATTCCCCTGGATACGATCGTCCGAGCTTTGGCCGTATCTGCGTCAGGCCTGGCCTTATGCGGTGCTGGCACTAACGCTTTCTTATGCCGGCTACGAAGGTGAGGTAATGCGCGGAGCCTTCAAAGGCGTCGCCAAAGGTCAGCTGGAGGCGGCAAGGGCGTTTGGCATGCCCAGGCTGACAATGTTCCGCCGCATCTGGCTACCGCAGGCAATCCGCAACGTTCTGCCAACCCTGGGCGGTGAAACCATCCTCCAGTTGAAGGCGACGCCCTTGGTCGCCACGATTACGGTGGTTGATATCTATGCCGTGTCATCGCGGGTGCGGTCCGACACGTTCATCATCTACGAGCCGCTCATCCTGCTGGCCGTATTCTACATTCTCGTTGCCGGTATTATTGCCCTGATGTTCCACTGGCTGGAAGTGAAGGTGCTGGGAACCGGAAGCCGAAATGGGCCAGCCGGATAGTACAAGCCGGAAGTAAAGCGAGACCCACTGCCCAACTCCGGGCACAGATTTCGTCGGCGCGTTTGCAGATCGATCGAAACCATGGGCACACGATCAAACGGTTGCCCGAAATGATTTGGGGAAGGTTCGGCTTGCAGGCCCCTGCGGCGAAGGCACTGGCAGCCCAGGGGCAGAGCCTGACTTTCTTATCCATTGCACAACGACCTGGAACACCGCGGCGCAATCTTCTGGTCGGCGCAGTGGCGGATGTCGCGAAGCATTGCAAACTTGCCCCTCGTCCTTTGGGGCGCGTTGCATGAGGCGCGCATTCAGCGCAGGCCCGACAGAACCTAATGCCGCAAACCCGCATTCGGGTTTGAGCCGACGATCATCATTTTTTGGGGTGAAACACCTTTGATCGCGCGAATGGGCAGTATCTGCCCTGAACGCGGGTCATGGTGAGCCACGAACTGGTGATACCCATCGGGTCTGTTTGCCAATCAGAACAACGCTCAGATCGCCAGATACTCCTCACGAAGACTGGTGTCCTCAAGCACTTCTTTTGCCGTTCCGTCGAACACGATGGTACCGGTGTCAAGAATGATCGCGCGGTCCGCCAACTCCAAAGCGCGCACGGCGTTCTGTTCAACGATGATCGTGGTCATACCCTGCTGCTTGACATGTATGAGGGTTTTTTCGATTTCGTCGACGATAACAGGCGCCAAACCTTCATACGGCTCATCCAAAAGCAGTACCTTGATGTCCCTGGCAAGCGCTCTGGCGATTGACAGCATCTGCTGTTCGCCACCCGACAATGTAATCCCTTCCTGCTTCCTGCGCTCACCGAGACGCGGAAACAGCTCGTAAAGCCGTTCAAGGGACCATCCGATCGGAGGAGCAATCTGTGCAAGTTGCAGATTTTCTTCGACTGTCAAGCCGGGAATAATGCGCCTGTCTTCCGGTACAAGGCCAAGGCCAGCCGCTGCTGCTTCATAGCTTGTCATGTTGTGCAGCGGTTTGTGGTCCAACCAGATTTCGCCATGTCTTACTTCGGGTTCTGCGACCCTTGCAATCGAGCGCAGTGTCGAGGTTTTGCCCGCACCGTTTCGCCCAAGAAGAGCAAGAATCTCGCCTTCATGCACATTGAAGCTGACACCCTGCACGATATAGCTTTCTCCGTAATAGGAGTGCATATCCCAAACGGAAAGAAACGCAGGGGCGGTGCTGGCCAGATTGGCGTTTTTCGAAAAGTCAGGTTTCTCGTTCATAGCGTTTCCTTACGCAGCCTCGCCCAGATAGGCTTCGCGAACCTTTGGGTTTCCGCGGATGTTTTCAGGAGTATCTTCAACCAGGGGTGTCCCCTGGGCCAGAACAGTGATGCGTTCGGCAAGGCTGAAGACAACATGCATGTCATGCTCGATGATCGCGATGGTGATGTCGCGTTCTTCCTTGATCTGTTTCAGCAGGTCGATCGTGTTGTTGGTATCCGCCCTCGCCATCCCCGCCGTCGGTTCGTCCAGCAGCAACAGCCTCGGATTCTGGCTGAGGCACATGCCAATCTCGAGCCGGCGCTTGTCGCCGCGCGACAGCGAGGCCGCATGCATCTCACGCTTGTCGGCCATGTTCATCTCTTCCAGCATGGCTTCGGCCTGTTCAACAACAGCTTTTTCGTTGGCGATGGTCTCGTATGCATGCATCCGGAACGCGCCATCCCGCATGGCGAAGATCGGAATCAACATGTTCTCCATCACCGTCAATTCACCAAAAATCTCTGGTGTTTGAAACACGCGGCTTATGCCCATCTGGTTGATCTGGAAGGGTTCAAGCCCCAAGACCGATGCGTTGTCGAACAATACGGACCCGGTATCTGGCATGAGCTTGCCGACCAGACAATTCAGCAAGGTCGACTTGCCCGCACCATTGGGCCCGATGATTGCGTGAACCGAATTCTCCTCGACGCTGAGACTCACATCCGTGAGCGCCTTGAGGCCGCCGAAGCGCTTGCTGACGTCTTTGACTCTTAGAATTGCCATGGCTCGCCCCTTATTCCGCCGGTTCCGTTTTGCCCGACGTCGCGTCGTCGGATTTTGATTTCTTGCGCTTGAGCCGGTTCAGCAAACGCTGACCACCTTCGACAAGACCACCCGGCAAGTAGATAACGACAAGCATGAAAAGAATGCCCAGCGTCAGATGCCATCCCTTGCCGATGAACGGATGGATCAAGAAAACCACAGCGTCCTCCAGCCCGTCAGGCAGGAATGCAAACCAGCTGTGCAACACGTTGTCGTTGATCTTCGAGAAAATATTTTCGAAGTACTTGATGAAGCCTGCACCCAGCACCGGCCCGATCAGTGTGCCGGTGCCGCCCAGGATCGTCATCAGAACGACCTCGCCCGATGCGGTCCACTGCATGCGTTCGGCACCTGCCAGCGGGTCCATTGCGGCCATCAGCCCACCAGCCAGGCCGGCATACATGCCCGAGATGACAAAAGCTGCCAGCGTGTACGGTTTCGAGTTCAGGCCAGTGTAGTTCATCCGCTGCTGGTTTGATTTGACGGCCCGCAGCATCATCCCGAAAGGTGAACGAAAAATTCGGATGGACAGATAGAATACCACCATCATGATCACCGCACACAGATAGTATCCCGCGTTGAAATCAAAACTCCATGCGCCCACGTCCAGCGTGTAGGTTGCGCGCATCGGCAACCCGAACAGATGCGGCAGGTCCGGCGAGTTCGCCCCTTGCAGAATCTGTGGATCATCCGCGTAAACCTGCAATCCCGTTTCCCCGTTCGTCAAGTTGAACTTGGGGTTGGACAACACCGAGTAAGCCAACGCAAAGCTCATCTGGGCGAAGGCCAGCGTGAGGATCGAAAAATAGATGCCCGACCGGCGCAGGCTGACAAATCCGATCAGCAATGAGAATACCCCGGCGACCACAACGCTGAGTGCGATGGCCGGGATGATGTTGTAACTCAGCAGCTTAAACATCCATACGGCGGAATAGGATCCAACGCCCAGAAAGGCCGCGTGTCCGAATGACAGGTATCCGGTAAGGCCGAACAGGATGTTGAAGCCGATGGCAAAGATGCCGAAAATCACAAAACGCTGCATCAGATCCGGATAGCCCGCGTTGAACTGCGCCATGGCGCTGCCTTCCGGGAACGGATTCAGGATGAAGGGTGCCAGCATCGTCAGGATGCCGACGATGATCAGCAGGCTGGTATCTTTTTTGTTCAGTCCCAACATCGATTATTCCTCCATCACGCCTTTGCGTCCCATCAAACCGCGCGGGCGTGTGAGCAGCACAATAATGGCAACAAGGTAGATGATGATTTGGTTGATGCCCGGGATCGTCGTTGTGGCCCAGGTCGTAGAGGCGAAGCTTTCGAGAATGCCCAGCAGAAAGCCAGCCAGCACCGCGCCGGGAAGAGAACCCATGCCACCAACGACAACCACAACGAAGCTGAGGACCAGAAAATCCATCCCCATGTGATAGTTTGGTGGGTTGAGCGGCCCGTACATGACGCCCGCCAAACCGGCCACCGCGGCAGCGATACCGAACATGATCGTAAAACGCCGGTCGATATTGATCCCCAGCAAACCCACAGTTTCGCGATCCGCCATGCCGGCGCGCACAACCATGCCGAAGGTGGTGAATTGCAGGAATGAGAAGACGGCACCGATAATGGCAACCGCAAAGCCAAAATAGACCAGGCGCCAGATCGGGTAGATGATCGCGTTGGGATCAAACCCGATCATCGTGCCGAGGTCGATAGAGCCACTCAGCGCGTCGGGCGGCGGCGTCTGAATGGGGTTGGCACCGAAGAAGTACTTTACGATTTCCTGCAACACGATCGCCAGGCCGAACGTGACAAGGATCTGGTCCGCGTGGGGGCGCTTGTAGAAATGCTTGATAAGCCCGCGTTCCATCACATAGCCAACCGCCAGCATGATCGGGATCGCAAACAGGATTGCCAATGGAACGGACCAGTCGATGATCGTCGCACCAAACTCCGGGCCGAACCATGCCTCGACATAAGGGGTTTCCACTTTCAGCGGGTTGCCAAGAAAGTCGGTTTGGCTCTCGTCGATGGTTACAAAGCTCAGGTTCATGAGCTTTTGCAAAGTGACGGCACAGAACGCACCGATCATGAACAGGGCCCCATGGGCAAAGTTCACAACGCCGAGCGTCCCAAAAATAAGCGTCAGCCCTAGCGCAATCAGCGCATAAGCCGACCCTTTGTCCAGACCGTTCAGAATTTGCAATAGGATGGCGTCCATTGGCCCACCTCAGGGTTGGTCAGTGTGAATTGAGTGGCACAACAGGATCAACCCTGCTGTAGATGTCTGGCCACCATTTTGGCAGCCAGACTTTGATACGCGGTCTTATGCGCCCGGGTTACACTCACCCAGTGCGCCACCGGCAAACATCGGATGCTCCGGATCGTATTCGACCTGCGCGCGTGGGGTGATCTCGACGATCTCCAGCGTGTCATAGGCGTTGGTCGGGTTCATGTTGCCACGCACGACCAGCACGTCTTTGAAGCACTGGTGGTCATCGGCGCGGTACAGGGTCGGACCGTTACCCAGCCCGTCGAACTCGAAGCCTTCCAGGGCCTCGACGACGCCGCATGGGTTGAAGGTGCCGGCGCGCTCGCACGCATCCGCGTACAGCAGAACCTGAGCATAGCAGGTCTGGGCCGAGTTGGACGGCGGCTTGCCGTATTTCTCGCCGAAGGATTTCACGAAGGCTTTTGTGCCTTCATCCTGCAACTGCCAGTTCCAGTTCATTGAACCCAGCACGCCCTTGATGTTCTCGCCCGCACCGGCGGCCATCAGCTCCGAATACAGCGGCACGACGATCTTGAAGTCCTTGCCGTTGGCAACTTTGTCGAGCAGGCCGAACTGAATCGCGTTGGTCAGCGAATTCACCATATTGCCGCCATAGTGGTTCAGAACCAGAACATCCGCGCCCGAGTTCAGAACCGGAGTGATGTAGGACGAGAAGTCTGTTGACGCGAGCGGCGTTTTGACGGTGTTGACCGTTTCCCATCCCAGGGCTTCGGTCGAGGCGACGATCGACTCTTCCTGGGTCCAGCCCCAGTTGTAGTCCGCCGTCAGGTGATAGGCGCGGCGGTCGTTGCCCATCTCGGCCGCCAGCACCGGCGCAAGCGCAGCGCCCGACATGTAGGCGTTGAAGAAATGGCGGAAACCATTGGCCTTCTTGTCCTTGCCGGTCGTGTCGTTGGCGTGGGTCAGACCCGCCATAAAGATCACACCCGCTTCTTGACACAGGCCCTGAACCGCAACGGCCACGCCCGAGGACGACCCGCCGTTGATCATGATCGCACCGTCTTTTTCGATCATCGACTTTGCGGACGCACGTGCGGCGTCTGACTTGGTCTGGGTGTCACCTGTGACGAACTCGACCTTCTTGCCGAGGATGCCATTGCCCTTCAGCGCCTTCGACGTGAAGGTGTTCAGGCAACCGCCGTCACCCTCTCCGTTCAGGTGTTCCACCGCCAGCTGTTGCGCCAGCAGCTCGTCATTGCCCTCTTCCGCATACGGCCCGGTCTGGGGAACATTGAAGCCCAGGGTCACGGACCCTCCGGTTGGTTCGTTGGTGTAAGCGGCCGCCGACGAAGCCGTGAAGATCGTAGGCAGGGCCAGACCGGTGCCTGCAACGGCACCAGACTTCAACACGCCGCGGCGTGTGACAGATTTATTGGTCATTAATTCCTCCCATTTCCCTTTCTCTCGTCGTCTGGCTCCTCTTCCAGCAGACGAAAGCGCACTTATGTGCATTTCAATAATGGAAAGGCGGTGGAAAATTTCACAACAAATTACTGGATTTGAAACAAAATTTTGTAAACGTCTTGACGAAAACCAAGATCGTTTGAAAAACTTTTTTGTTTGATTTAATTTAAATACATATTTTTCATATATTTAAATGTAAATATCAATGACACGGTTGTCAGGGATGACACCAATATTCGTTCTCTGCGGCACCAAAAGCCGATTTGCAATACAAAGCCAGCATTTTCAACACACTGAATGGAAACAAGCTCTTCGCTCATCTGACGGTCCAGTTTGATTGTTGGCGCATGATCGTCCACGAGTCCGCCGGTATGATCATATCCTGCACGCGTGGGCGACATCCCAGTACGCTGAGCGGTCTTTCGTGTTCCGGTGTTTCGTCCATTCCACGATCAGGATCCGTTTGCCTAAGGCACCACCCTAATTTCGGATGCTGACGTCCGCTGTGACTTGTCAAGCCGGTGCGGGGCGCGACAGACCATTGGTCAGGGAACCAATACCGCTGCCCCTTGCAATCGTCCGGCGCTCAGATCCGCGAGGGCTGTGTTGGCGTCCTTCAGTGAATATCTTTGGGTCCGTGTCTGGATGCCAGCGGCTTGGGCCATTGCAAAAAACGCCTCACCATCCTGGCGCGTCAGGTTTGCGACAGACAGGATTTGGCGTTCCCCCCAAAGATCGCTGTAGGGAAAGGACGGAATGTCGCTCATGTGAATTCCGCCGCAAACCACGCGGCCGCCCTTGCGGACAGCTTGCAGCGCTTTGGGCACAAGGGCCCCGACAGGTGCGAATATGATTGCAGCATCCAGTTCCACCGGTGGTCGCTCGTCAGACCCACCAGACCAAACCGCACCAAGATCACGCGCAAACTCCTGTGCCTCGATATCGCCGGGCCGGGTCAGCGCATATACATTCCGGCCCTGCCAGACGGCCAGTTGTGCAAGGATATGCGCGGCAGCTCCGAAGCCATAAAAGCCGATTTCCTTGGCATCCTGGGCCATTCGCAGACAGCGAAACCCGATAAGCCCGGCACATAACAACGGCGCCAGTGCAACCGGATCGGCAACCTCTGGCAGGGCAAAAACATACCGTGCATCCGCAAGGCAGGCTTCGGCAAATCCTCCGTTTCGCGTGTATCCCGTGAACACCGGCGCGTCACACAGGTTTTCCTGTGCGCGATGGCAATACGGACATTTCCCACATGTGGATCCAAGCCATGGCACACCCACGCGCTGACCGGCATCCAGCCCTGTAACGGCATCCCCCTTTCGCACGATCCGCCCAACGATTTCGTGGCCCGGAACCAGTGGAAGTTCAGGATGTTCGAGGTCACCATCGACGATGTGAAGATCCGTTCGGCAAACACCACAAGCCTCGATCTGGATTTCGATGTCATGAGGGCCCGGCGTCGGAAGTTCGATGTCTTCCAGTCTCAGCGCGCGGCCGGGCTCGTTCAAAACCATTGCGCGTGTCATGGTCCAACTCTCCAGATACATCCGCCCGAAATCATCTGTGTATTGCCTCTTTTCGTTGCAAATTGCGGGCTTGGCCTTCGACTAACCCGCAAATGTGGCACAGGGTTTCGACGACCTGCACGATAACACACCTGCGCCGCAGCAAGGCTTGATCCATCGCAAAGTCCCAGATCCAACCGAGCGACCAAAATCTCAACTTCACCTGAAGGGCTTGCGCAGGATGTCCAAAGGAGATCGACCGGGCACTGACGGGTCTGACCTTCGCCGCCGGTTTCAGGCCTGAAGAATGTAGCTGCCCGGCGCTTTGGGCAGGTTTTCAGCCCCCCTTCGCTTTCCGCCCATCGGCGGCGGCGCGGTTTCGCCCGATGAACGGTCTTTGATCCAATCCACCATCGCAGGCCACCAGGAACCTTGCTTTACTTCGGCCGACTCGAACCACTCATCCGGCGAGGTATACAGCGCGTCCGCCGGCCTGTGGCCCAACCGATAGTGGCGGTGCTTGTGCCCCGGCTCGCTCAGGATGCCGCCATTGTGACCACCGTTGGTCAGCACGAAGGTGAGGTCTCCGTCGGTAAACAGCCGAATTTTGTACACTGATCGCCACGGGGCAATATGGTCGGACTCCGTTCCGACCACAAACATGGGTACGCGTATATCCTTGAGCGCAACGACCCGACCTTCGACAGAAAAGCGCCCAGCGCTCAGCCGGTTTTCCAGGAACAGACCGCGCAAATATTCGGAATGCATTCGCGCCGGCATCCGGGTCGTGTCATTGTTCCAGACGGTCAGCTCCGTAGGCAGGTCGTCTTCACCCAGAAAATAGCGACGGACAGCCCGGGCATAGATCAGATCCTCGGCGCGGATTGTCGTAAAAGTTCGCGTCATCTGAGGGCGGTCAAGATAGCCCTGCAACCACATCAGGTCTTCTACAAAAGCGACCTGGCTGTCATCGATAAACAGCAAAAGCTCACCGGCTTCGGCAAAATCAACCTGCGCCGCCATCAGCGTAACGCTTGCAAGCCTGTCATCGCCATCGCGTTGCATCACCGCGGCAGCAACCGCCAGAAGTGTGCCGCCAAGGCAATACCCATTGGCGTGGATCTTTTGGCCCGGAACGATTTTCTCGATGGCCTCGATCGCGGCCATGACACCGTTCAGGCGATAATCCTCGAGGCTGAGATCAGCCTGATCAGCGGTGGGGTTGACCCAGGAAATCATGAACACGGTAAAGCCCTGCTCGACCAGATGCCGCACCATGGAGTTTTCCGGGGACAGATCGAGCACATAATATTTCATGATCCATGCAGGCACGAAAAGGATCGGTTCCGCCTGCACGCGCTTGGTGCTTGGTGTGTATTGAATCAGCTCGAACAGCGCGTTGCGATAAACAACCCTGCCGGGGGTCGCGGCAATGTCTTTACCGATTTCATAACCCTCAGGGGCAGGTTCGTGCTGTTGCGTTATGGTATGGGCAACATCCTCAAGAAAGTGAGCGGCGCCCTCTATCAAATTGCGACCGCCGGTCTGAAAGGTGCGATTGATGATTTCCGGGTTTGACCACGGGAAGTTCGAAGGAGAGACAAGATCAAGTGCCTGACGAACCTGAAATTGCCCGCGTTCGGCGTCGCGGGGGGCGATGCCGGGCATTTCGTCCGTTGCGGCCTGCCACCAATCCTGTGCGCTCAGAAAAGCCTGCTGCCAAAGGGAAAACGGCGCCTTTTGCCAGCCGGGCGCATTAAAACGGTGATCCTGCTTACATGGCTGAAAAGGCGGAGTGGCCTTCGCGCCGGTCGCCATCTCGCTGGCATAGACCCAGAGTTTGGCCGCATCGCGTGCCGCGCGTTCTGTCAGTTCAAGCTGGCGGCCGGGGGAACGACCCAGGTGCAGGGCCCAATCGATCCAGGTGGCCATTATCGAATGCGGGGAAACACCGGCGGTGGCACGGGCAAGGGCCGCGCGCGTTGCGCGGTCAAGTTTCTCATAGGGGTGTGGCGGGGCATTCTCGTCGGTATCTGCCGCACAAACCCCGACCTCGGCAGACAGCCTGTCAGGTGAGAGTTCGGTCATCTGGGTTCTCCGATCCGGGCAGAGTGCTAAAATGCTGCAAACCTAATTCCATCTGCCCACCAGGCCCCGGACCGACCAGTCAACCGCCCATTTTGATTGGACGTACTTGATTGCAGCGCCGGACCTGGCGAGGCTTCCTGAAATGGCAGCGAGCGCTTGGGAAGCCGTGTTGCCAGGTACCGTTCGCTATATTGGCAACATAAAGAACTCTTCCAATACAATCTTGCCATCCTCAACTGAATAAATGGCAATTTCGCTAAGGTTCATTCGTTGTCCGGTGTCTTTCTGCACGACCTCGGCATTGAAACGCACCCCAAAGCGATTGGGCGGATGAACAAAAGGGCCATCTGCCGTAAGCGTTTGGATTTCATGCGTTTTCAGCCAATCTTCCCGCTTTGCCTTGATGGCGTCGCGACCCTTTGTAATCCGAAATTGCCGCACCGGAGGCACAACCGCCTCTATGGACTGAGCGTTTTCCGCGTACATCTCGTCAACACTTGCCAAGCCATTGCGATCACGCATCGCCTGAACAAATGTCCGCCCAATTTCGACCAGTCTTTCCATGCAAGACCTCCTGATACATTGGTGACTGTATCTCGGCGGCCCGCGTTCAACCTTGACAAAGATCAAAATGAGACGGCCCTGCAAAGATTGGCCACCGGACTTGCTTAGGAACAGGCAGAACAGCGCCTTGTGAATTTGGGCGCAGCAAGTCGCCGCCAATCGTTGGGCGAGAGGAAACCAGTGGCGGACCGAGGAGTCTTCGAATAAATATCATAATTTTATGTTTTTATAAGATTTTTAATAATCTGAATCTAAGAGTACCACATAAAATACCGCAGCATCTCGAATAAACATGTCACCGCTGGCAAGGCGGTTTCCATGAATCCAGAACAACGGTACCAGCTAAGAAGCGCAATACCGATTAAAAACAACAGCATTCTTTGAACCGCCCTGCTCAAATAATGCCACTGCTGGATGGGTTCGCCTGATTGGCGGGTTATTCCAAGCAGCAAGATTACCCCCAACCTTTTGTTCACACCGGGGCGACAACATTAACCGAACGTGAACAATGTATTCTCTGAGTGTTCAAAGTGTTTAGCTCATACTACTCCCCGCAGGGCTATCTAAAAAAAGCCCGTCTTTGTCGAAGGGGAAAAGAATGATCAAGTCTGCCATTGGGGTTGAGCCTTGTGTTCCTGCAACTATGCAGTCCTCAAATGTCGCCGTTCACGGCGCGCGTTCCAACGCCGAAAATTCGAGCACCAATCGCTTCCCTCCTATCGAGAATGCACTAACTGACATCATTAACAACAAGCGACTGGATGAGACAAACAAGGACGCCTGAAACGACGATTACAAGCCATCACGCTTCCAGGTTACGGCGACCAAATCAGGATACTGCAAAGCCCGCTCCGTATCGGAGCGGGTCTATTATTGAGAAACCTCAATGCGTTCACGACGCTAAAAGCGTATCTCCATCCATCTAGTCAGGTGGTGTCGACACGACGCCGGGCCGGCCATGCTCGTGGTAAAGACATGGTCGACCCGGCCACCATCGGCTTGCAGAATAACAAGCCAATACTGTTAGCCATCTAACCCAAGCAGTGATTTTACTGCCGCCTCAACCTCGTCTGTAACGGGCTTGTTTGCCGCGTTTTCCAGTGCTTCGCGTTCAGTCAGCCCTTGATCTTCAACAGCCTCAGTCAAGTCCTCGACCTCAGCAACCGCTTCTTCATATTCGACAGCATCCTGTTTCTCGGTTTCCAAACTTTCAGCCGTGTCGATGGCGTCCTGTAGATCGTTGTTTGCTTCCTCAAGCGCTGCCTCGATGTCTGGGTCGGTGCCACCAGCGTCTTCCAGCGCCTCTTCAAGTTCGGTCACACGATCCTGCTTTTCCTGAACATCAGTTTGTGCCGCTTCAAGATCCTGTTCGATTTCAGAAACAGAACGATCTGGCGGCGTCATCCCGTCCAGAAGATCCTGCTGCTCCTCCAGCGCCGCCCGCAGATCATCGCCAGCCAATACCGTTTCACGATAAGTAGCAATTCGGCCGACTCGTGAGTTGGGTGCGGCGTTCAGTAGGGCCGTCTCACTCGCATTTGCTGCGTTCAACGCGCCCAACTCTGACGGATGAGCCCCAAGTAACGAAGCCATTTTGTGTCCTGTCGGACGCTTTTCCGGGCGCACTGAACTGGTGACCGTAGGCGATGACGTGATTGTTCGCGCGGTTTTCGTTGCTTTGGATTTGGGTTTATTGGCCTTGGACTTCCTGCCACCAAATATCTCTTTCAAAGAGAATTTTTTCCCTTTTGAAGATTGGGATCGCGATCCTGAGATTCCAGTTGCTTTGTTACTTGTCTTGCCAGTTGCAGACTTTCCTGCATTTTTGGATGCGCCCTTTCCTAAACCTTTGCCACTACTGTTTCCGGCTCCGTCATTTCCGCTACCATGGCCATTTCCGTTCCCACCGCCATTACCGCCAGAGTTCCCTCCGCCGTGACCGCCACCGTTACCGCCTCCGTTGCCGCCACCGTTGCCGCCGCTGTTTCCTCCGCCGTTGCCGCCGCCTTTTCCGTTGCCGCCTTTCGCGTAGGCAGAATCAGGAAAGGCGACCGCCCCAACGAGCGCGGCGGAACTCATCAGGGCGATGGCAACAGCTGAGGTTTTCAACAATCCGGTCATTGTGTTTTTCATGGCGTTTCTCGTTGTTCAATTTTGAGTTTCTGTCGTCAGCGCTATTACAAACTTGATTCCGACAGGCCGTATGTCCTTGCCGGGTTCTTGTCCTAGTTTTTGTCATCTAACCCCATTGATGTTGAACCCACGGGAAACTGGTCGTTCATCAACGGTTCATGTAACCTTCGTTAGGTTGATCGGGCGTCAGTGCCGTAAAAAGTACCGAAGATGAAAAAGCTTTTGATCCTTGCCTGCCTTTTCGCGGTTCTCCAGCCCGGAGAAAGCGATGCGGCTGCCCGCGAACTGAAGCAGGCGGAGTTACGCAAGGCGACAAGTTCGGGACAAGCCATTCGGCTTAAAAAGGTTATCAAGGGTGTAGAGCGAGTTTTTGGCGGCACCCCAGTTAATGCGCGTGCCTTTCAGACAGATGAAGTCTATTATCGAATTCTGGTCAAAAAGCCGAATGGAAAGATAATCAGCGTTATCGTCAATGCAAAAACTGGTGTTGTTGTACCCAATCGGTCAAGTGTTGGGCGGCAGGTAACTGAAGCTGCCAAGACAGCGCCAGGCAATCCTGCTGCTGCATCGCAAGGGAAGTCGGCGAACAATGGCATCAATGGAAACCGTGGCGGCAACGGTAACAGCGGTGGTAACGGTGGCGGAAACTCCGGCGGTAACGGCGGGGGAAACAGCGGCGGCAACGGTGGCGGAAACTCCGGCGGTAATGGCGGGGGAAACAGCGGCGGCAACGGTGGTGGAAACTCCGGCGGCAATGGCGGGGGAAACAGCGGCGGCAACGGTGGTGGAAACTCCGGCGGCAATGGCGGGGGAAACAGCGGCGGAAAAAGATGATGTTTAAACTTCGAGACACGCGCATATAGTGCTGGTGCATGAGAGTTTTGCTTGCAGAAGATGAACCGCACCTCTGCGATCAGATCAAAAAGCTGTTGAATGCCGAAGGTCGCGTAGTGGATGTGGTAAACAACGGTCTCGACGCGTTACATCTGGGCGCGACCGAACCGTACGACGTGATCATTCTGGATATCGGCCTGCCGGAACGGGACGGTATCTCGGTGCTGCGCGAGTGGCGTGGTTCGGGCGTGCAAACTCCGGTTCTGATACTCACCGCCCGCGATGGCTGGAGTGAGCGTGTCGATGGGCTTGATGCCGGTGCGGACGACTACATGACCAAACCGTTCCACATGCCAGAACTGGCGGCCCGGGTCCGCGCCATTTTGCGGCGGCAAAGTGGCCAGTTGAACCCGGTGATCGAGATGGGTAACGTCGTTCTGGATACGCGCAACGGGCGCGTGACGGTTGATGGCGTTCCGATCGATCTAACGGCTCAGGAAATCGCTGTGTTTACCTATCTGGCCCTCAATGCCGGGCGCATGATTTCAAGAACCGAGCTTTCTGAACATATCTATGAATACGACGGCGACAGGGATTCCAATACCATTGCAGTCTTCATAACCCGTCTGCGCAAAAAACTTGGCTCCGACTTGATTACAACGGTACGGGGCCGCGGATATATGATTGACTCTGCCTGATGTTGTCACTGCGTCAACGGGCATTGTTAGGAGGCTTTGCATCCGGAGCCGTGTCTGTTGGATTAGGTACACTTGCCGTCTTTTCTTACATCAACAACCGCGTATCAGATCGCTTCGACACTGCTTTGTTGGACCGCCACACACAGCTTGTAGTGGGATTGAGCGTCACCACCCAAAGCCCCGATTCACTCCGGGATCTGATGTTCGATCCGGCTTACAGTTCTCCATACTCTGGTAGATACTGGCAAGTTAGCAACGACGAAGGAGAAATCTTTACGTCTGCGTCACTGTTTGACGAAGTTATCGCCGAGCCTTCCGGCAACCCAGATACGCCAACACTGTGGACTACGAATGGCCCCGAAGGTGAGGTCCTGCGCAGTGCCTTTCAAAAAATCACGTACGAAGACGGCTCTGTCTGGGGCGTAAGTGTCGCCGAAAGTCGGGTTCAACTTGCCGCCGAACGCCGTGCCGCACAACAAAGCCTATTGCCCGTATTTGCCCTTGTCGGTCTGATAGGGGTGGCCGGATCTCTTCTATTGATGACTATCATACTTGGGCCTTTAAGAAGATTGCGTTCCGATGTCGCGCATCGCTGGGATCAGGATGAAGATCTCAGACCAGCTGATTATCCGGAAGAGGTCGCTCCACTGGTTGAAGACCTGAACAAACTTCTGCGTCGGAATCGTGAGATCGTGTCAGGATCTCGCCGTCAGGCAGCCGACTTGGCCCACGCTTTGAAAACTCCTGCCACAATTTTGCGGAACGAACTGGAAACGCTTTCCGGTGCAGGAGTTGCAACGGGCACCGCGCGGGAGGCGTTGGACCGGATCGATGCTCAATTGAGCCGATCTCTCGCCAGATTGAGAGCCTTGCATACCGCGGACTTAACCCATTCGAGAACGGATTTGACAAACGCTATCGACAGGCTGGAACGGCTGTTTGCAACAATAGCGGATCGCGAAGGCAAATCTCTGCAGATCGTGCGTGACCCCGGTCTCTGGGTACGCATGGATGCACAAGATATTGAAGAGGTGTTGGGCAACTTGCTGGACAACGCAGTCAAGTGGTGCCGGAAAAGTGTACGCTTGACGGCCAAGCGCAACCCCGGTTGCATCGAAATCAGCATCGAAGACGACGGCCCCGGGATTCCGGAAGACGCCCGCCGCGATGCACTTCGGTCCGGCGGTCGTTTGGACACATCGGTCACCGGCAGCGGGCTAGGACTGACAATAGCAGTCGATTTGCTGAAAGCTTATGACACCCATCTGATTTTGGGCGCTTCCAGTACCCTCGGTGGTCTCGAATGTCGGGTCGAGATCTCGAGCTAGGGTCAGGACCCATTGATTTCAGCGGGGTTGCGTGACTCACGGTTCGAAAAACGGGCGGTGAACATGTCTGATCTGTTTTGGCTGACCGACG